>NZ_CP094326.1:0-1346827 GCF_022760175.1 Zhouia spongiae | reverse complement strand
TTGGGTCATATACTGATTTTAGCTTGTGTTTGCCGGTTGTTACCAACTTAGCCAATACCATACTTACTTCTTGTGGTGTATAAAACTCACCAGCCTTTTTACCTGCACCACTTGCAAACTTACCAATCAAATATTCATAGGCATCACCCAATACATCTAATTCGGTATGCTCTAACTTAAAGTCGATTTTATCTAAGTGTGCTAATACTTTGGCAATAACTTCGTTTCTTGCTTCTGGGGTTTTACCTAATTTGGTAGAGTTTAGATCCATATCCTCAAAGAGATTATCGAAATCTTCTTCACTCTCTGTCCCCATTGTACTGTTCTGTACATTATTTAGGATTTTTTGTAAATCTTCAATAATGAAATTGTGCTTGGTATTGTATGTTTCAGTAGTGTCCGCTGCTTGGTCTAAAGCGTTTTCATCTGCATTGTAATTTCCTCTTTCTGCGATTGAGGAAAATAACTCTGATGGCTTTAAAAAGTAGCCTAATTTTTCTAAAGCTTCCTCTCGAATAGCTTCTATATATTCTTGCCCTTCTTGGGTATTTTCGTCAATATCGGTAAAGTGGATGCCATCTGGTTCTAAAATGGTATTGGCATAGATTTCCATTTTTTCAGCCAAGTACTTGTAGAAAATAAAGCCTAATATATAGTCTCTAAATTCATCGGCATTCATCTTTCCTCTAAGGGTGTTGGCTATATTCCAAAGTTGTTGTTCTAATTGTTTTTTATGGTCTTCTGACATTGATTAATTTATATTATTAATTAGGCGTATTACTTGTTCTTTATATGGTTCATCTTTTAAAACGTTAATTACTTTATCTGCTAACCATAATATTTGTAACTCTTTTTCATCTATTTGAAAAAACAAACTCAGTTTCTTTAAATGGTCCCTACTTATACGCTTTTCACTACTTTCTATTTTACTAATAAATGCACCATCAACACCTATAACTGCACCAACCTCGCGTTGCATAATACCTTGAGACTCTCTTAATTCTTTTAGCCTTTTACCTAAAGAATAGTCCTTAATAAGATTTGGCATAACTTAATTTTTAAAGTATTGAAGCTAATTTATCTCTATACACCCATTCTAAAGTTTGAGTACCGGTATGCTTTTGTAAGTGAATTAAATAGTGTGCAATTTTATCTTTGACAAATCCAGATGCATTAGTATCTACAAGAGCTATCTTGTTTCTTACATGACCACTGTAAATGGATTCATCAGCCATTTCAAATAAAGTATTAGCCTTGAAAATACTATTTGAAAAATATGAAACTGTACTACCTGTTACGTAATTCAATAATGTAATTTCATTATTACTTCTATAGTATATCGCATTAAACTTAATTTCTTTTTTTTCAGCATTTAAATAACTATTAAATTTAATTTGTTCAGGCGTCACAATCGACTTAATATAATCATTAGCTAAAGAAACAAATCTTTCTTTAGTTTCTTTTTCTTCTTTATCCTCAAATGTAATTTGAGATACACTCGCCACATTTTGTATGAATGTTGCTAAATCAAATATTTTAGAAGCAATATCTACCTGGCTTGTAGCCTTCACATAGTAATGGCTTACAGCATGGTTAGATTTATTTGGGGTATTTGTCTCCTTGACGTCGTAAGCATTTTGAAAATGAAATAATACTTTTTGAAAACAAGATTCATCATTAAATGGATTGTTATCATACATCCCAGAGTTAATCCAACCCCCATCTGTTATAATGTAAACACCATCTCTTTGTAATAGAAACACTGACACAAATCGATTATTGGTCGTTGCGTAAGGTGTGATTATCTCAAGAGATTTACCACGTTGTTTTGTTGACCAAATACCAGAGAAACTATTCTTAATATCAAAAAATATTGATTCTATATTCATACATAATCTATATTCTCATTTGGGTCATCACTTGTAAATGAAAGCCCCAATGAATTAGACGATATTTTTACTTCTGGAAAATCATCTTGTTTTAACCGTGTATTAGATTCGTGAAAGAAATGAATAATGCATAAGTTTATCTCTTCCAGTGCTTTACTTTCTTTTTCATCCAACAGCTTATCAGTTTTATAAGCTATTTCAATACCATTTTCGTTAAATTTATGAAAATGTGGCGGGGTAACAGCTTGTTCTTCAAAAGGAATACCTTCTATACGATTTCTATGCGTTTCGCCATCACTATCAAACCTAAAGAACGGATTAGGAATATAGTCCTTACAACGAAGTTTGAATTGAAAGAAATTATAATTATTAAGCTTTACGTCAACAATTAATATCACTTGTTCTGTTATCACTTCTTGCTCTACATCTTCTGCCTGGCTTAATGTATTTGCATTATTACCAACCTTATTTACTTCTATAACTTCTGTAAATATTGACTTTCTCTCTTCAAGCAATCTGTTGTAAAGTGAGTAGTCCTCTTTTACTTTAAGGCTTTTAGTTGCCCCCATACTTAACCTATTATGACTTGTCCTTTAAAGGTTAAATGTATATATAATTGATGCTTCATCCTAAATATTTCTGTAGATAGTTAATCTTGTTCAAAATCAAATATATTTTTACCCCTGTTTTAGGGTATATTACAAGCTTTAAAACAAGCAACTTTCAATACTGGCTTTCAGCTTTATTTCCAAGGCATTCAGAAACGTATTATTACTCAATTTTTGAAGGCGATTATAAACGGTTCTTCTTTTCCTAAAGCTTTCATAATGATCTATTTTATACTGTGCCAAAATATCTTTATTTTGAAATAGGGCTAAAGTTTCCTTTTCTTTATTGGTAAGCTTTGAAAGTGGAACACTCTGCTTTTTTTCTATCTTTTGATACTTACTTAATAATTCGGAAGCTAACTCCTGATATTTAGCTTTATCTATCAAATCTTTCACGGTATAGATTACTATTGGATTTTTACGATTGTTTAAATTACGTGTGTAGGTTTCCAATTCAAACCTAAAGAGTTGCTTATCTAAGTTGATTTGATTGTGTTTTTTCACTTCAAAAGTTTTATCGTAACCTTTGATATTATAATCTGTTAAATAGAATTTTTTGCCATACACCTTATTGCTACCTAACATTGGTAAGGGTTGTTTACCATTGAAACCTAACCATGTATCTATAATAGGCTTTGTCTCTTCTTCTATTACAACACCAACAGCCAGATAATAAACTTGGGCGTCATATACATTAAAAGGCAATGCAGTATTTAAGCACTTAAAAGCCTCTACTACCTGAGCATAGTTGAAGCTTTCATAGTTATTCCCCATATACCACTTTTGTAAAGAATTGCTGCAAAAAATAGTATTGCCTTTTAAGCGTAAATCCAGATTGTTAACTCTTGTTTCGTAACCGTTAACCCTCTTGTTTTCCTTATTGTAGACAGGACACCACTTAACACCCTTCCAATAGAAGGACTTTTCTTTTTGTTTGACAACAACTTTAGGCAATTGAGAAACTTGATACTTGATTTTTAATGTATCGTACAACAATTACCTTTTTACACTTTTAAACGCCTTGTTGTAATTTTTCTCAAGTAGTTTTTCTACATCGCTCATACGATAGTAGATTTTTGAGCCGATTTGAGAAAATGATACAATACCCTCATCCCTCCAAGTTTGAGCAGTACGCTTACTAATGTTCATTAGCAATAAAAACTCCTGATTGTCTACAAAAACATCTTTAGGACTCTTTTGTTTTTCGTCTAATGAATTTCTAAGGTCATCTATTTTCTTTAGAAGTACCTCGTATTGGCTTTTTGATAAAATAATTGCTTCCATTTGCTGAAATAATTTTTGAATTACTCCAACAAATCTGAAAAAAGGCATAGGGGGTAAAAAGGGCAACCTTTTAACACCCTTATAAACCCCTTATCTTTTTTGAATATTAGTGCAGTGGATTGTTTTTTATGTACTCTATTGCAGCCTTTTTATAATCTTCAGATGTGGTAGAAGCATCTAATTCTGATTTCATTGTTGCATTTATTTTATCGGCAAACATTACACAAATTTTATGTAAACCCATATGGGATATAATTTTCTGTTCTCTTAAAGCTTCTACAACGCCTCTTATAGCACCTAATTTTTTTGGCGATAATGCATAATAACCATCAACCGTTATTGCTAAGTCTTCTAACATTTGAAGAACGTAAGTTTGTTTTTCAGTAGATAAAAACTCTTCAAACTTTTCAAACTTCGGTTTATCAATTAATATTTTAGAGGTTACAGGTAAATAGGTTAATGGTGATATGGCAGCAGTTTCTTTAATAAATTCCGCTTCAATAGATAAGAAGTCTTTAAATAGATTAGGATACTTATCCTCTTTATTTTTAAAATCCCCTTTTTTATTAATTGATGATCTAAACTGCAATTCGCGATGCTTTAACTCTTTTAACCTGGATTGTATATAAAGTATCTTATTACTTGGTTCAGCATTGTCCAAAATCTTTTGAAACCTTTCCATGCTTTTCTCAAACACTCTAATATAGGTTTCTCGATGATTTATGAAGTGCATATCTAACGGCATGGAATCACGATAAAATCTATTAAAAAACGTATCCAATGCACCTTTTAATTCATTGTGCAATTCTTTATCGACTACCATTTTATTCATTAACGATTGAATTGTAATATGAGAAACAGAATCTCTTTTATAATACATGGTTTTGCTATTGAATAGTTCCTCGAAAATGAACGAAATCTGCCAACTTGTATTTTGAATTTTATAGGCAATTTTTATTTCCTGAAGAACCTCCTGCAACTTATCATTAATAATGTAGTTGAATTTTACATTTGCCTTTTGTAATTCTTTATTTTCCTCACGTAGAAGAAAAAACACCCTTTCGTCTTGCACTTTATTATAGGCGTGCATTTCTTCTTCAAACTTAGTCCTCAAATATTTTTTTATTTGTTTATCTGATTTAGCAGTATCGTTAAAACAATAATCGTTTATTTCATCAATAACCTCTTGGCTTTCTAACTCTGCTTCTTGGATAGCCTTTTCCAATTCTTTGTCGGTATCAATAAATTTAAATGGCGTATCTAAAGAATGCCCTTTAATAATTTTTTGCATCCATTTTTGTAAAATATCAAGGGTGTAAAAAATGGTAAACTCATTACCTACAACAGTCGTGATATTGGATGCCATTTTAAACAAAGGCTCTTTTAATGTCTCAGGATTTAATTTTCTGAAATTATTTTCATCAGTATAAAATATTGGCAAATTGAGTAATAGAAGCTCATCTTTATAAGTATTAAAATCAAAACCAAAGAAAATGTACAGTTTTGATAGTATTTGCTTTATGATTCCCGAATCATTTAAGTTTTCGGATAGTTCATCCTCCAGTATCGCTAATTGCTTTTCAATAAATTCAATTGGATTTTCTAAAGTCTTGCAATACCCTTGGTATGCTTTTATAACATTGGTTGTATCATACTCAACAATATCCAATAAACCTTTCATTTGCCAATCGGCAATCTGGTAATAGTCTTTTTCCTCTATGTTGAATTGAAAATCAAAACTTTCATAATACTTACAACGCACACCCTTTAAAAAACCTTCATAAGTTAATTTCGGTATTTTGTCTCCAATGACTTTTATTTCCTTATAAAGTAGTTTGTCGTAATCACTTAAACTCACCGATTGAATAAACTCGTCGGTTTCATCTACATTCAATAAAAAATGGCGATTTGCAAATTGATTTAATAACCAATCATCACCATGATTAAAATAATATGGATGTGGATCTTCTTGTTTTAATTTTTTAATTCTTTCATCTTCTACTAAGCACAAGGACAATTTTTGAAAATCATCTAAGCCTTTAATTTTGTCTTTTACATTCGCTTTAAAATCTAATTCAGCATTACGCTTTGCAACATTTCTGATATTGATAAAATGCTCTTTAACTATGTGGTTGATTGGTTTATTTAACATTATAATTAATTGATGTATTTATCTACTGCGTTATCTAATTCACTACTTATAATTTTAGCGTACACTTGTGTTATTCCAATATCGGTATGGTCCATAAGTTTTGAAACGTGTTCTATACGCATACCATTATTTAATGCTCTGGTAGCAAAGGTGTGTCGGCTTATGTGAAAAGATAGGTTAAAAGGCAACTCTAATTTCTTCCCCATCTTATTTAAATACATGCCACTTAGTGCTACTGCACGTCTTAAAATTTGATTCCGATACTCTTTGTCCTTGAAATAGGCTTCATCTAAGTTAGCAAATGGAAATACAATATCATTTTGGTTTTTATCATCACTCCAATACTTTTCTAAAATATCAATAGCCTTTTGACCAATTTTAACGCTGTGCTGTCGATTGGTTTTTCTGATAACCTTTGTGATTTTGGCGTTTTGCTTGTCGTAGTTTTTCCATTTAAGTTCTAATACATCACCAAACCTTAAACCTCCAGAAAAGACAGAGAAAATAAACATATCCTTAATTACTTCCGCTTTGTCCTTATTGGACACTTCCAAATTCATAAAGGCTTCGAACTGTTCAGCATTCAAATAAAGCTTGGTGCTTTTTTCTTTTTTTACTGAGAACTTACTGAATGGGAACAAATCCAGAGGTATTAAATCCTCTCGTTGTGCTTCACGAAACATGATTTTCAGAATCTTCAATGAAAAATTAATGGTCGTATTATTGTTACCAAGTGTAGAACTGCAATGCGATGCGTAATCCTGTAATGTGGTTACTGTTATATCCTCGAACATTAATTCGCGGTGTCCTACGAAGTTTTCAAACTTCTTTAGGTATGTTTTGTAGTTGTTGTAGGTTGAGTATGCCAGTGTATCTTTTAGCTTCTCACATCGGGCTTCGGAATACTCAAAGAAATTAGTCAGAGGCTTGCCCTTAATAGCTTCTTTTAATTTCCGTGCTGATGTGGATTGGTTCCGTCTTTCCAAATCAGCTATTTCCCCTTTGGCATCTGCAACCTTTTGCGCTATGTAAGCATTAAGCCTGGCAGAACTACGATGGTTCTTTTTGACTTTTTGCTTATCTTCATCCCATTCAGCAGGTTTCAGCTTTAGGCTTAAAGAAATAAACTTGGTTTTACGGTCTTTGATGATTCTCAAATAAAGTGGTGCTTCACCAGCTTTATCGACTTTATTATTCCTTAAAATTAGTTTTATTGATGACATAAAGCACTGGTATTTAAGGTATGCAAAAGGGTGCAACCGAGTGCTAAGGTACAACAAAGGGTACAACAAACAATGCATTATATAGTATTTTATTGCATTATTCTGCTTTAACTAAAAGCTTGAAAGCACTGTAAATAAAGGGTTTTATGTAAAAATGAGGAAAAGGAGTGAGTTATCTATACAACACCGTGTATAGCTTATTGCGGTTGATTCATAAGTTTGATAATTCTCCTACAAAATAACTTCAAAACTATCGGACAAAAACGTACCTTAAACCCCGCAACGAAGCCATACACAAAACCGTTGTGTACAATACGACCAAAATCGAGAACAAACCACTAAATGCCAAAAATCTATCATTACACAAAATTAAGTACAGCAATAGAATTTATCTTGCCTTCAATGACTTTGCGAACCAATTTTTTGAATAAAATGAATGGTCCGAAAGAAAATCAGAAATGGTCATTTGGAGGAATAAATGTTCCATACGAAACTCTGTATTCGGATTTGGATTACGAAGCGGACTCGGATAAAGCTCATTTTGACAGTATGTACAGATTTGGAGAGGAAATAAAGTCAAAAATCCAAGCTACTTGTTTTGTTTATTCGGACAAATATCAAGGATATGAAAATGAAATGATGTGGGCACAATATGCGGAAAATCACAAAGGAATTTGCCTTGAAATTGATACTGATTTATTTATTGAGGAAAATAAACACATAGATATTTTCAAGTTTCAAGATATAAATTACAATCCGAAAAAAAACGAATGGGTTTATTGGAACAGAAATATGACTAAAGAGGAAAATATTGAACAACACATAAAACGTGACTATGAGGCTCTTTTTCTGTCAAAATCCCACTATTGGAGAAAAGAATATGAAAAACGTTTATTGATTATTTCAGACAGTTATTGCTATTTGAACATTAAAAATTCATTGACTGGAATATACTATGGATTATTTACCGACCGAAATTATGACGTCGCAATTCAGCAATTTATTGAACAAGAAAAAACAAAAACTTATAGAGTATATTTTGAGGATAATCGACTTAAAAAAATGGAAAGAAAAAGTACTGTACACAACAAAGAACTGAGTTAAAAATCAAGTATTTTTAGACTAATTTTGATACATAATTTTCATTATATGGAATCCCTGATTTAGCTATTGCAAAGGCTTGTTTTAATAGCTTATTGGAGACTGCTATCAGAGCTTGTTTTTTAGTTTTTCCTTGGGCTAATAATCGATTGTAGAGTTCCCTACATGCTTTATTATGCTTGCAGGCTGAAAAACTACACAAGAACAGCAAGTTTCTTAATTTTCTATTGCCAACCTTACTGATTCGGCTTTTGCCTCTGACACTACTACCCGATATCCGTATAATGGGTGTGATTCCTACATAACTGCAAAGTTGAGAGGCTCTTTCAAATTTGGAAAATCCATCTGTTATTACAATCAGGAATAAGGCTGTTTTAGTACCTAAACCAGGGATACTTTTTAAATTGGTTAGTTGCTGTTGTTGTTCCTTTTTCACTAGTTCCAATAATCGTTGCTCAAGAGCTTCTATATGTTTGTTAAAGTGCTTTAAACTTTGTTCTAAAGAACGATAAACCATTTTGGAAGGAACTCCTAAAACAGTTTCCCCGTGAAGCTTATTTTTAATGGCAGAACGTTGCTTAAGATAGATATCTAAAAGACGAAACAACTGGAGACATTCTGCTTGAGTATCATCTAAAGAAGAATATATCGGTACCGGGTTCACCTGAGCATACTCACATATGGCCTTAGCGTCGCTTTTATCCGTTTTAACCTTAGACAGTTTCATCTGTATAAACCGCTTTACAGACAAAGGGTTTACTATTGATACTGTAAAGCCGTTATGGTTTAAGAATTGGGCCAGACGATAATGGTAATAACCTGTAGCTTCCATGACTACCAAACTATCCATTTTCAATACTTTCATAAAGGACTTAAAACCTTTGGGATTGTTTTCAAATTGATAATAACTTCCTTGACTTCCAATAACATCAAAGACATCTTTGCTGATATCCACACCATAAATTTCATTATATTTATTCATAATAATTGAATTAAGGGAAGAACGCCACTACTTATATTCCACCAACTTAAAATCGAGATCAAAGTCTCACAGAACTGAACGGATTTAAGTAGAAAAGAGCGGGGATTATCAATGTTGACGGAATCAAAAGTTCCTACGGTAGACCTAACCTTATTCCGCTCTTTTTGTTCTTTCTGGTTAATACCTCTAAATTAATAGATTGTAAACTTAAGATGGTAGATGTTGCACAACCCACTAATTATATAAAAACAAGATACAAATAAGCCCTTTTATGGGCTTTTATTTTGTGGTATAGTTTAGCTGTAAACTAAAATTGAAAGGCTTAAAAAGGCGTAAAATGTATTGTATGATAGCTTTTAAAGAAAAGTAAATACTTTGCATGCTTGCTACTCCACTTTTTGTGTGGTTTTCAATGAATTTCAGGTACTTCTTCAAGTTGTAGGCTATGGCCGAGAGCTGCATACATTTGTTTGCCTGTTTAATGCCTAGGGTATTCACTTTTCTAAGTCCCATAAACTGTGTTAATGTTCCAAACACCGGTTCTACCGTGCTTTGCCGCTTGGCTTTCATATACCGTCCCTGCGGACTATTCACTCTTGCTATATTACGTTCGTATTCTTTGCGATAAGCAGTAATGTTTATGCGTTTCTCATAACTTTTACCAATACATTGTTGTTTTATCGGGCAGCCTTTACAATCACTCCGTTTGGTAAAGTACTGATCTTTTAGAGTCCCTTTCTCTAATTTTTGTTTGCGGAAAGTAACTTTCTTGCCCTGAGGGCATAACCAATAGCTGCCTGCCTCAATATATGTAAATCCTCCCGGCCCTCCTTTGTAAGTACCATGGGGAGGGATAAAACTCTTGATCTGATTCTTTTCTAAAAAGGCATAGTTCTCCCCACTGCTATATCCTGTATCAGCTACACAGTTCTCCCATAGCAGTCCTGAGTTCCACAATCGGCGTTGTACCCTTTTCACTATGTCTGGCAGTTGTTGGTTGTCTTTGCCATCGGCATGGTAGGCTTTGATATCGGTTATCACATGATTGGAGGTATCTACTGTTAATTGAGATAGGTAATTGAGTTTCCTGGCCTTGCCCGGTTTGACACTGATACGGGCATCGGGATCGGTAGGACTGTAATGGGTCTTATTGCTGGTATATCTCGAGCCTTTATTGCCTGCTCCCGGGCGCTGATCCTGATCCTTTGCCCATTTACTGTTCCTGCTCTTTATGGCCTGTAGCTCCTTTTTACTGGCCGATAAGGTTTGCTGATCTTTGTCTGCTTTATTCCCTTTGGCTTGACGTAGTGGTTTGTCTTTATCACCTTTACTAATGTGACGAATTTCTCGAAGATGCGTTTCTAAATCGGCTTCAGGAACTTTCAGTTCCAAACTATCCATAGAAGCATTGGCTTTTACAGGGGCGCTATCGATAGCCTGAGTATGGCCACTGACCATCCCGACCGATACACATAGTTCAAACACCTTGGTAAAGACCTCTTCTAACACTGACTCAGGAAATAACTGTCGGGTGCGGCTAATGGTAGAATGCCATGGCAGTTCTTCATCGATATCATAATCCAAAAAGAACAAAATATCCAATCGCATACTGCAATGCGTTATGAGCTTTCGATCACTGATAATGTTTTCTAAATAACCTACCAAACAAAGTTTAAAGAACACCACCGGGTCGATGCTCTTTTGTCCGCTACTACCATAATATCGTTTGGTAAGTGGGTATAAGTAATCTAAATCCAACACCTCTTTTAACCGCCGATAGAAATTGTCTATAGGTACGCGCTCACTTAACTGAAACTGATTGAACAACTTCTCCTGATACTTCTTTTTTCCTTGCATAACTACAAGGTAAGCCTCTTATCAAAAGATAATATCAACCCTATGTCAATTTTTTGCTAACTTGTGCAACAGGCACATTGTATAAGCGTAATACGGGTTTTGGTGCTAAATCGAAACTTAATAACTTTAACAAATCAATGTTCTTGCAGAAAGGGCTGTGGTATTTAATCCCGCACTCCGCATAGCCGGAGCGTTATGCAACAGTTAAAAATTGTGCATAAAACCAAATGATAAGATTAAATTTGTAACTTTGATATTATGGATTTAAGTTTAGAAGATAAAAAAATTGAATTAATTCAGTGGCTATCAACATTGAACGATAAGACATTGATAGATAAATTAATGAGATTACGAGAAAAAGAGAAAACTGACTGGTGGAATGAAATTTCAGCAAGCGAAAAAAAATCTATCGAAAGAGGGATTCAAGATGCTGATAATGGAAAACTGACTTCTCACTCGAACGTAAAAGGAATTTATGAAAAGTGGTTATAAAGTATTTTGGACTGACCATGCAATATCTGAACTTAAAGAAACTATAGAATACTTGGAAAACAATTGGACAGAAAGAGAATTAAGAACCTTTTCTGCAAAATTAGACCACACAATTGAACTGATTTCAAAATCTCCCGAAATTTTTCCAACATCATTAGAGAAAAAGAATATTCGGAAAGCTGTAGTCGAAAAACATAACAATCTCTATTATCGAATTAATAAAAATTCAATTGAGATTGTTTCCTTATTTTCAAACAGAAAAAACCCTAATAAGAAAAAAATATAAAAACCGTTGCATAACAATGGTAGCTGTTGCGCAACCCACTAATTGTATAAAAACAAGATACAAATAAGCCCTTTTATGGGCTTTTATTTTGTGGTATAGTTTAACTGTAAACTAAAATTGAAAGGCTTATAAAGAAGTAAAATCTGTTGTATGATAATTTTTAAAACAAAACAAACACCTTGCAAGCTTGCCACTCCACTTTTAGTGTGTTTTTTAAATAATGGAGGAGCTTCTCCTGATATTATTTTTGCCTTGCATACTACAATATAGTTATCTAATGAAAGGAGATTATCAACGCTATGTCAATTTTTTGCTAACTTGTGCAACAGTCACCATGGCTAAAAGTAATTACTAAACCACACAGTTAAACCATGGCTATATAAACAATACCATTTAAGAATGGCAGAGCCCACAGGAATTTTTATTGATGTAGAGATTGATGAAACAGACCTAAAAAGGTTATTGAATCAAAAATTTGAAAGACCTAAATTTGGTAACAAATTGGGATACTATTTTAGTGAACTTTTATATCGCTCTTATGTGGATGAATCAGACTCCGTATTTATTTTCAACTACGACAAAAAATCTAAATCCTGTTTTATAGCATTTCTGGTTAACCATTTTTCAGACACTGACGTTTCGTTATTTCCAAAAATACTTGAAATGATAAGTTCGTTGAAAAAACGTAACTCTTCAAATTATGCCATAGTAGCATCTACATTTCCCGATCTATTTAATGCCTATCTTTTAAACCCCAATCAGGTTAAGGAACAATCTCCCGATAGTTTTCCAAAAGATGTTGTCGAACAAATAATGAATAAGTTCTATTCCTTTAGTCAAGATCAATGCTTTCTCAATCCACAAGTAGCGCTCAACAAACGGAACTATTTCTATAAAAATTTCAAGAATTATTTTAAAAAATATCTGGCCTTTGTAGAAGAGGCTGAAAAGCCAAAAAAAATTGCTAAGGCCACAAAAGAAAACCCATATTTTTTGTTTGATGATCTGTATGCGTATAACAACGCTGTATTTTACAGAACCCGAGACAAAATATTCAGAGAAATTCCGGAAGCAGATCCATTTTCTCTTCGAGAGATTGGTTTACAGCTAATCGCAGATAAAAATTATGTTTTTATAAAGCGAATAGCCCCTGATTCTCCTTGCCCAAACAACACAAACTTCCTGAAATTAATTTGGGAATATCAAATTATAAAAGATATAGATGGTAAAAGTATGAAACCATTAAAATACAAATACGAAACTACCTATTGGAAAGATAAATGTGCGATATACTACGGCAGAGAATCAGGTGGGGTAGAATTAATCAAAGTGTCTCAAGCAGATAGGGAAAGTTTTGAAGAGTTGAATTTTGGATTTGGAAAAGACAAAAACCATGTCTACTTCTGTGAAAAAGTTATTCCGATAAATGCAAAACACTTCAACATAAACAAACATGGATTTATCTATGATGAGCAGAATATTTTTCATTATCAGCATCAAATACCTTTAGACGCAAAAACCTTCAAAGTTGTAAAATACGAATCAGAACAAAATCCATTTATGGGAACATTTGTACTGGAAGACAAAAGCGGACGGTATACATATAACCGAACCTGGAAGGATGAAATAATAAAGCTCATAACAGCATACAAACAGCATTAAAAACAACTGTTCATTTAAATTGTAGGCTACAGTATTAATAGAACAAGAACACGCTTATGATTAAATATTTGACATTTGGAATATCTATATCTTTTATATCCTGGATTATCGGGATGATTTTGAGTAGTATTCTCGTGAAAACAGAATACTACGAAAAGTTATCGAATCTGAACTTTGTTTCGAGTAAGAGCCTGAATAAAAAATTTGGGAAAGGCTACAATGCATAGTTGTAAAGTTATGTGCGAACCCGAAAGCTATCGAACTACTCAATTACTCATAGTCCATCCGTTCTATCCAATTTTTTAAAACCATCAAAAAAATAAATGAAAAAACTGATTTTATCTTTTATCATCATTCTGAATTTTTCTTGTGCTTATTCACAAAACACAAGCATAGACCAAGTCAAGATTAAAGAAGACCTGAATGAAATCTTAAATAACTTATCACAGTATTACGTTTATCTACAGGAGAAAAATGTTGATTTAAATTGTATTAGAGCATCTTACGAGAAACAAATTCCGAACATACAAACGGATGAACAAACCGTACTTTTCTTCGAATATCTGTTGAACGAATTTTATGACAGTCACCTCATTTTAAATACCAACAGGAATTCATCGTTCAGATTGTATTCGCCAATATATGTAACTATAAAAAAAGGGAAACCGATTGTTTCGAATGTTTGGCAAAGCCAATTAGAGAATATCGGACAAAATATAATTGGAGCGGAGTTATTAAAAGTGAACGGCACTGCTATTAACACAGTAATTGAACAATTCCCAACGCATTGCAGTAACAAAAAATCCAAAAACGTCAGAGAGTGGATCGTGAATAAGATTTTAGCAGGACGATACAATCAGCCAAGAATTCTAACTTTGAAATCAGAGAGCAATATTATTGAAATTGATTTAAACAAACTCCAGATTAAACCTACTACAGAACTTCTGACATCAACTATAGAAAACGGTATTGGAATAATCAGAATAAACAATGCATTAGGAAATAATAGTTTGATCAATCAATTTGACAATGCTCTTGAAAATTTGATGAGCACTAAAGGGTTGATAATTGATCTGAGAAACACGGTTGACGGCGGAAATTCCTATGTTGCCCGCGGCATTATGAGTAGGTTTATTAAAGAAACCAAGCCTTATCAAAAACATTGGACCGTTGAACAATATGACGGAAATCCAAAAATTGAAAGAAGTTGGACTGAATATGTAAGTCCAAGAAAAGAACAATACAAAAACCCGGTGGTGATTTTAGTTGGTCGGTGGACAGGAAGTATGGGAGAAGGACTTGCAATTGGCTTTGAAGGAATGGAAAGAGCAGAAATAGTCGGTTCTGAAATGGAACGACTGGCTGGCGAAATGAGCGGATTTTCATTTAAAAATCAAACTTTTGGTTATCGCCTTTCAACCGCTAAGCTTTTTCACGTAAATGGAACGCCAAGAGAGCAGTATGTACCAACTAACTACGTTAAGCAATCAACATCTGAAAAAGATGAAACTCTTGAAAAAGGGATTGAACTAATTAATAAAAACTTGGAATAAAAAACTACCCAGGACAATGGTAATTGTTGTACAACCCCCTAATTACATAAAAACAAACTCCTTGCTGGCCTGACCCTCAACTTTCCCACACGATACAATCTTAAGGTAGCGAAGGGGTTACAAAACACAGGGAGATTACCACGCCTTGTTATGGAAAGGCTCCTGAGGACTTTCTTTCAAGTCTTTTCGAGAGCAAAACCGCCTGTCTTAAGCGTTCGTAGAAACGATCGTAATTTTCCTGATTATTTCATAAAGCCTTTCCTAATCCAAAAAACAGTAGATTCGCAGGTATTTTCGCCAATACCAAAATCAAAAAAATTGTATGATTTCAACTAGGAATTACATTTTCTCTTTATTTGTTTTTTTACTTTTTGTAATAAATCTACAAGCTCAAACCAAAAATACAGATAGCCTTAAAATTGAATTGGAAAATCACAAGGCTAAAGATACCACCCGGGCAGACATTTTATTCGATTTAGCCTATGCTCACTTTCAAAGGGATGTAGAACAAACCAATTTGTATCTTGAAGCAGCTGAACATTTAAACAATGTTTTAAATTATAAAAAAGGTAAAGCACGGGTATTTTATCTGAAAGGAATACTGGAAAACATAAAATCAAATTATAACGAAAGTTTAAACTTTTTTAAGAAATCACTAGACTATTCTGAATCTATTCAATATAAAAAAGGAATTGCTGATGTTTACATCGCCTTCGGTATTACAAATTATGATTTATCGCAATATGATGAAGCATTGGAAAATTATAAAAAGGCTATAGAAATTTATAAGGTATTGAATGACAAAAGAGAACTTGTTACCAGCCTGATTAACACGGCAAATATATATTCTGAAACAGGAAGATTTAATGAGGCTATTGCTAACTATAAAGAAGCCTTAACATTAAGTGAGGTTATTAATGACGAAAGCGGTACTGCTTTTGTTCACGGTAACCTGGGTGTTTTATACTCAAGGCAAGGAAACTATCCATTAGCTATAGAGTATTATAACAAAAGTTTATCCTATGATAAAAAAACAGGCGATATCCTGGGTATGGCAAAAAGACTCGATAATCTGGGAGAGTCATACGCTTCTATAGAGAGATATGATAAAGCTTTAGAGTATCATGAAAAAGCGCTAACCTTTTTATCAAAAACAGCACACAAAACCCTTATAGCAGCAAACAATAGCAATATTGGCTCTATATACCTGAAAAAAAGAGCGTATACAAAGGCTCTGGAATATTTTGAAATGTCATTAAAAGTAAGTAAAGAGTTAAACAATCTAAGACAAATCGCTATTTGCTATGCACAGCTTGGAAATATTCATTTACTCCAAAACGAATTATTAATTGCACGTAAAAATTATGTAAAAGCGAAAGATATTAGTGAAAAAATAAATGATGGGCGTATTTTATCTGCCAGTCTTTTAGGAATTGCTGAAACATATCTACTTGTAAAACAATATCAAAAATCGCTTTCATACGCTATAGAGGGTCAAAAAATCACGGAAAAACTTAAACTCTTAGAAAATCAAAAAAAGGCCTCAAGAATCCTATCTGAAATTTATAAAAATAGGGGTGACTACAAAAAGGCACTCACAAACTTCCAACAATACAAAATACTGAACGACAGCATTTTCAATAAAGAAAATATTGAAAAAATCACCCAATTAGAATATGAATACAAGTATAAACAAGCCTTAGATTCTGCCAATATTCGGGAATTAAAGCTCACAAAAACAGTACTGGATACTTCTCAGAACTTAAAAAGGTCTCAACGTAATTTACTACTTGGCATCATTGCTTTTTTAGTCACGACGTTAATATTAGTCGCTATTATTTTCTTTTTAAAACTAAGAAATGCCAAATCGAAAACACAAAATGTAATCATCGGACAGAAGCTTCTACGCTCACAAATGACACCTCATTTTATATTTAATTCACTTTCCGTTTTACAAGGCATGATTTTAAATAAAGAAAATAGAAAGTCGATTTCCTATTTATCGAGATTTTCAAAACTCCTCCGGATTATTTTAGAAAATTCAAGAGACAGAACCGTGTTGCTCTCTCAGGAATTAATGGCTGTTGAAAATTATTTAGCACTTCAAAATTTAGAAAATGAAAGGTATACCTATATCATTTCTGTAGAAGAGAATATTGACACCTCACTGTTTAAAATCCCGCCAATGCTTATTCAGCCTTTTGTTGAAAACGCCATAGAACACGCTTTTGTTAATCAAAGCAAAGATAGAATTATAAAAATAGAACTTAACTTCTCACACCAAGAGTTAACCTGTATCATTTCCGATAATGGTATTGGTATCGACTCTTTAACGGAGCGTAAAAATCAAAATAAAAAATCATTATCCACCACCATCACCTCCGAACGATTAAAAATATTATCTAAGGACTTTAAAAAGAAAGGTTCATTTACCATTGAAGACAGAAAAAAATATAACGAACAAGGCTCCGTTGTTACATTAGTTATTCCTTATATAAAAAACGGTACTGAATGAATACGAATCGGTAAAGGAGGCGGTTGTTGTTGCCAATGCTCGTAACTCTGTGTTGATTTTCGGATATCTTCCTTACCGATGGTACCGGATTTGATTTTTTTTTGGAACAAACAGAAGGTCTTAACTTTAAAAGTAATCTTTATAACTACTTAGAAAGAACATATCATACGTCTTAAAAAGAATCTGAAGAATGGTAAAAAACACCTATGTCCTCTCCAAAAAATGAACAATTTTCAACTACTTTCCTAAATTGGGACCAATAGTTAAACTATCCCTTTTACGGATGTTTTATAAAACTCCTCACTTATTTGTTGTAAGGCTTCGGAAATAGATTCCCTCTTCTTCTACATATTTTTCCTATTTACTTTTGTGGATGTAAAAGATTAAAAACATACCTGCATGAAAACATTTAAATTCATTGTTAGCATAATCG
Source organism: Zhouia spongiae (assembly GCF_022760175.1). GTDB lineage: Bacteria > Bacteroidota > Bacteroidia > Flavobacteriales > Flavobacteriaceae > Zhouia > Zhouia spongiae. The sequence goes on along the minus strand of NZ_CP094326.1, from coordinate 1,328,790 downwards.
TAGTTGTTATGTTGATTTCCTGTGGAGGGTCTAGAGGCAAAGAATCGCCAAATCAAGAAGGGTTCACAGACATAGAAAAAGAACTTAAAAGCAAGTTTGGTGAAAATGCTTTTTTTACAGATTTAACGATTACCCATGACGAAGCAACAGGCAATATTATCAGTGTTACCGTTACCAAAAACCCTGAATCATTAAAAATGGGAGAATGGAATTCGATCCAAGGGAATTGGGTACAAGAATCAGAGATCACTTTAGAAGTGCCTAAGGGAAGCAAAGCAGCCGACTTTATGTTTCAGTTAAACAATACCGTCTCCCTTTCAAAATTAGGTGAATTAGTGGAAAAATCGAGCAAGCAATTAACTGCCGAAAAGGCCATCAATGATCCTGCCTTAAGCATGGCATTTATCAAATTCCCGGAAAACGGTGATATTAATAAAGCAGAATATGTTGTGATGTTGAATCCTCCAAACGGCGGTACAACATTCACTTTTAATTATAAGTTAAATGGAGATTTTATTAAAATGGATTATTAATCCCGACTCAATATACTCCATTTCTATCTATTAAACATTTCAACACAAACACTAGAGTATTTAGCTCTCGGTTGCAGCACAAAGAACAACTCAAATATAACAGTATCGATTAAGTATAACGGTATTGAGAATAATTGTTATGGGTAAAATTAAATTCTGAATTTTTTATGTACAAATCATCCATTATGGAAAAAACAATTCAATTAATTATTAAACACAAAACAAACACTATGAAAAAAACACTTAAAGGAATAATGGTTTTAGGAATGACTATTTTGTCAATTTCACAAGCAGAGGCTCAGAAGCTTAAAAAATTCGGAAGCTCTACTGAGAAAAAAATAGGTCCAAAAACAGTAAGGGTTCCTTATACAGATGTTGTGAGTTATTTAGGGTATGCCGCTCAAGGCAACGAAGATGAGATAAAAGATGGAAAAAAATTCCACTATATTTATGTCTGGATCCCGGCCGCTGCTCCTGAATTGGGTGTTCGGATGGTATCGCCGGTTGGTAATATGAAGATTAAAAATGCCATTGAATCACAAGAGTATCTTGATAATAAGGACTCAAAAGATTATTTTGACACTTATATTACACTTGAGCGTTCAGATATTCTTAAAAAAGAGGATATTTCTACCGAAGCAGTAGCAAATGCTAATTGGGTTACTTTAGAACGGAATGATGATAACAGTGAGATGCCAAAAGATCCGGCAGGAAGAAAGTATAATTCGTTATTAAGATATAAAAGTGAAATAAGTGATCCGTTAAAGGCACTAACAGTTGGCTTATATCGTGTAGGGTTTACAACCTATAAGAAAGGTCAGGTTTCGGGGACCTTTTTGGCTGAAGTAGCTGCTCCGATTAAATTACCTGGCGTAGAAATGGCAAAAACAATTGATGCATTATTGGAGCAAATAAAATAAATAGCACGAATTACCCATAACGTTTTGGATTAGTAATGGCAGGTGATGTGTAAAACATCACTGGTTGTCGGCCACTTGAACACCTATATGGTTTATATATAGACTTTTACACAGCCTGTCATTACTCCTTTAAAACCCGTTAGCAAGCAACAATCAATTCCAAAACAGGATGGAAGAACTGTTAAATAAAGTAAGGCTTTTTCATACCATCGCCGGAATGGATTTACTTAATTATTGGAGTCATATTCTTGGCACTATCTATCGGGATTGTGAAAAAATGAAACCTAAACTTCTTTTCATTTTCTTAATATTAAGTTTTATAAATAGCAGCTGCAGAACGGGTGGTGAAAATTCACAAAACAAAAACACCTTTATTTCAAAGGTAAAGTACAAAAGCAACTCTTCAGAAATTGATACCCTTTGGGTGTCTCAAAACGACACCACCGCTTTTAAGCGGGAAGATGTAATAATTACCCGCCCTTGCAGTAACCCGGAATCAGCAGTTAGATATGATTTGATAAATCCGGTTGATAGTGCTTATTATTTTATTTACAATGATAAACAGCAATTAATCCTGGAAGGTCGGTATAGCTATGTTTACACTTATCCGGATGCGGCAACGAAAACAGGTAATTTTTACAATTCGAAAAATTACTATTATAGAAAAAACGGAAATCTAGATCTCATACACTATATGAAAGATGGCAGAAATTATAAATCAGAACATTTCGACCGGAAAAGACGTTTGACAAAAATTCGATATTTTGATTTAAAATCATCTGATATAAAAAAGATTGAAATTTATAAAAAAGGCCTACTTAAAGAAACAAGGATATATACGAGTTTCGACAGGTATTATACAGTGAAAGCGGGGCTATGAAAAGGGTATTGCAAACCACATATAGCTATTGTTCTTGATTTTAGGTATGAATCTACAGGAGACTACAAACAACATCAATGCTAAATACGTTACTCATAAGCTAAAATCCGGACCATATTGAAGAAAAGAAAGAAAATGTTAGCCTGTTTATTAAGCATTCTGCTTATCGGTTTTTTAATTCCCCAAAATTTAAAAATGCCGGTAAAGGGAGCTTCTAAATCTGATTATCATCCGGAATCGTTTTGGTTTTATCCGTGGGGAAAATCAGTTACACACAAAGGCGTTGATATTTTTGCAAAAAAGGGAACCGAAATCAATTCGTCTACCCACGGTCTGGTACTATACGCTGGGGAAATAAGCATGGGAGGTAAAGTCGTACTGATACTCGGACCTAAATGGCGACTTCATTATTATGCTCATTTAGATGAAATAAAATCGTCTTCCCTCTCTTTTGCCACTAAAAACACAACCATAGGCACCGTCGGATCGAGTAGGAATGCCGTTGGCAAATCACCACACCTGCACTACTCTATTCTGACAATGATTCCATACATCTGGAAAATTGATTCAGACAAACAAGGCTGGAAAAAGATGTTTTACTTAAACCCAATAGATTATTTAAAAGAATAAACTGATACCCCCGCATAAACGAGGTCGTTACGGGTTGCTTTAAAAGAATGAAAAACTATAAAACCAACATATTACTAATATTTTCAATCGCATTCTTTTCGTGTAAGTCCAAGGGTGATTCAGACACCAAAACTAATAAGGCGGGAAACAATGCTACTGTTGTTTCAGATACCGCGAACCCGACAGATGAGAAAGTGATATATGCAGATACCATTGCTATTGACTACCTCAAAAACAAAAAACTGCTCGATATTTTAAAGTCGTTACCTGAAAGCACCATGAGTACCTGGACATGGAGCCGGCCGGAAAGAGAAAAGACCGTAGCATTTATAGAAAAGAACAACTTTATCGTCGACACAACTAAAATGTACAACACCATCAAATACGTTGAACCAAACACAATCGGAATACAAGTGGTTGACGGATTCTGGACATTATCGCTTTACAAGTTTGATGAAAACGATTTTTTTGTGGTGACCAATGATATGACAGGAGACGGAAACGATATTCAGACATTTAATTATAAAGACAATAAACTAACGCCAACCAAAATGACAAATTGGTTTCGTGAGTTTTATGTGAAATTGCTTTTGAGTCATTCGGATGAGTGTATAAATTTGTTTGAAGAAAACGAGCTGACGTTTGCATATGATTTCAGCAATGAACATACTATTGAGATATCTTCGATCCTACTGAATAAAAATGAACATGCCGATTGCTTTAAGGGAAACTCAATAACCTACAGGCTAAATACTTCGAAAAAGACATTTGAAGTTGCCAGAATCTATTGGAAAGATGATACCAACAAATAAAACATTGCATGAACAAACTTTATAGCCATTTGAAAAAAATGTTGTTTGAATCGGAGTTTCTCACATTGCATTGCCAAGAAATTTCTACTACTTTTAAAATGATTTAGTTACTATTAAGCAGATAACCCTATTACCACATATGAAAAAAGTACTTTTTATAATATTCCTGATATCTAACATGCTGTGTTTTTCACAGCCGGAAATTAAACAAAAAAGCTTATCTGATTGTGCTTTAGAACTGACCAGACAAAAGGTTACATACGATCCCAGTTATTTTTCCATTGATTACCCTAATGGGGATGTTCCAAGTGACAAAGGGGTTTGCACTGATGTAATCATCAGAGCCTACAGAAAGTTAGGAGTTGATTTACAAAAATTGGTTCACGAGGATATGAAGGCTAACTTCAGAAGTTATCCGAAAAATTGGGGACTAAAAACGACTGACAAAAATATTGACCACAGACGTGTTCCGAACCTCATGACCTTTTTCAGAAGGCAGGGTGCAGAAAAAGAGATAACACAAAATCCAAACGATTATATTCCGGGAGACATTGTTGCCTGGAATCTGGAAAAAGGATTAACCCATATTGGAATTGTGGTTAACAAAAAATCTAAAGACGGAAAAAGAAACATGATTGTTCATAATATCGGCGCCGGACAGGTTTTAGAAGACTGCTTATTGGAATATAAGATTATTGGACATTATCGATATTGATAAAATGGAAGTAATCGGCACAGGCTTTTGTCAATTTTTGACGAAAACCTACTCTTTGTTTTGCAAAGCCACAACAAAGAAAGGTACAGCCGCGGCAATCTTCAGGATCATTATACGATAACAAACGGGGAATCATTAACCCAAGGGGAGTACCACGCCTTGCCGGCTACCGGAGTCGGGAGGACTTTATTTTCCAACTAATTTCTTTGTCAAAGACTTTAGCTTTATACGATCGGAATTTCTTACATTGCATTATTGAGAAATTTCTAATAAAAACACATACACCAATATAAATTGACATACGATCCTAGTTAGTCTCTTTGAAAAATCGTCTGATGAAAAACAATAAAAGAATTGATTGGGGATATTATCTTATTGTCTTTGGTGTGGTAACTTTTACACTCTCCGTTTACCTGTTTGAATGGTTTGGCCCGGGACTAATTAGCTACTACAAACAGAAAAAAGAAATGGAGTTCATTATCTACGGAGGCAGCAAGGAGGAAGCTGAAGCTTCCATAGAACTCTATAATAAAAAAGTAATTGCGCTTAAGAAAGTAGTTGACAGCACCGTAAAAGCTAATCAAAGTATTTATGTTTTTACCAATGATAGCAGCAGTATAAACCGTTTTTCATTATCACCAAATATAAAGTTCAGCAAATATGAATCATCTCCCGCTCCCGGGAATTCGCTTTTAACGCGAAATAAAGAAATCGTGGAAAAGATCAGTTCGTTTTTAAAATATGAAGACAGCCTGGGATATTTTGGGAGTATTGAAAAAGGAAATCATACCTTAACAATAAAACATTACAGGAATTTAAACGATTCTTTAGTTTTTAAATTAATCACATACTTTAAGCCTACTCCGGAATACAACGAACGTCCCATCATAAAAAGCGCTTCTAAGACCCACTCCGAGAAGGTAGATAGTTTTAAAATACGTAGTTTTAAATACAAGGAAAGACATCTTAAAAATTTAAAAGAAAGCAGCGGATACAGCGCTGCCATACTAAGACCATACTATAAAGACTTCTACGACAATTCCTTTAAATTTTACTTTGTATGCTTAAACCGGAACATTTCTAAAGAAATATTTCAGAAATATATCGACTATCTTTTAGAGGGTTCTTTAAAAGAGTTAGACTGTAGCAATTGTTATATCAAAACACTAAAAGCTGAAATTACTGCTCAACTAAAAACAGTAAAAGATACTGAAAGTACTGGACTTACTAATTAATCGGATAAAACCTTCTGGTTTTTAAATAATAAAGAATTACCTATGAACATTAAAAAGGAATGGAATAATCTTGGTAGCAAATATGCAACAGAGATTAATGAAATGGTTGAATTTGGTGAAAAGAACGGGTGGGAGAATTGGAAAGGAAAAGAGCCGGAAGACAAAAGGGATCACCTGGCTGATGAGATTTATCGCTTGTTAAAAGAGGCTAATAAAACCAACACCATTGATGAATTTCGGGAGCACTTCCCTCCTGCTCATTCACCATTGCTAAAATTTTTTGAATCTAAAGGGCAAAATATTGGCCAGCTCCATTTTATAGAAAATGAAAAAATTGTTTTCCTTACAGGTACTGCTTATCAAAAAAGACAAGCTTATGTGCTTGATGCAAAAGAGATCATCGAACTCGATCCATCTATTCATGCCATCGGGAAATCGCCTAGAAATAATGTCTTTGCTATTTTGTCGGACAACAAAATTACTACAACCAAAGGCTGGCAAGGGGAGATAATTCGGACGTTTCCGTTAACAGAGACAAAAGATCTGGGTATAACCAATCTAATCCCATTCAATGACGGACATAAAGTTCTTGTAATCACCTCTGAGGGCATATATATAGTATCACCCAATGCAGAGAAAATGATTCACCCGGAACCGGATTTGCAAGACGAAGAATGGGACTCTTATATCGACATGGAAAATGCTACCTTGTCTAATAATAATGCATATATTGTAGTAGGAGATCAGTGTAACGATCATAGAATACTGAATCAGGAGGGGCAACAAATTGGCGAAATAGGCCCCCAGTCATCCTATCCGCATTTTTGTCTTTTTTCTAAAAACGACGATCAGTTAATAACAAACTCTTGTCATTTTTACAATGGAATAACTATTGGGGTTTCAACCGATAACCTAAATGATTTGCATATTGAAGCCTATGCAGATAGCGACGCTTATAATATTATAGACGAAGGAATGAGAGTGTATGTCGGGCTTGCGACTGAAGATCTTTATATTCTCGGTGATGCCTATGGGTATATTAAAGCTTTTAATAAAAAAGGGGAATGTATCTGGAGGCACTTTTTAGGTTCTACAATCAGCGGAATTACCATATCTGATGATGAAAAAACATTATGGGTAGGCTCATATTCGGGAATGCTTCATAAATTACAACTAGGAAAAGGGTTTCGAGACAACCACACCATAGGCAACGGAAATCATTATGAAGATTTCCGGCTAATTATCTGGAAAGACGAACCCGTAATGAAATGGTAAAAAACTAAATATTGCCAAAACAATGAGTAGTTTTTAGAACAGTTCATTGTTTTTAATCAACATATTAAAAACCCAATTCTCCTAACTGGATTTAAGAAAAAACACATGAAAAAGCCTATTGAATTAACAAAGGAGTTTATTACAGACTACCAAAATTGGAATGACTTTGCTTATAACTTAAGTGAAACGGAAGATGATGAATCTGACCATAAAATTGAAAAGAAGTATGATGATTTAATTTTAAAATATTATAGTGCTGAAAAAAATACCAGGGAATTTCATACGGAAGTGACTCATCGCATTGTCCGGAGCAAGAACAAATAATTGAAGAAACGACGGAGCTTTCTTTTACCGTAGTTAAAACCAGGTTTATTAACAAGCATTTTGATTTTTTAACTCATGACTATGAATACCATTACATATTATCAGGAAACAAATGGATTTTAGAAGAATTGTACCTAATAGACGACGACGGAAAATATGAATGTTTGCAATAAGATTTGTAACCATTTTGAAAAGTCAAACCAGATGGTTGAATATTTATAATGCCGTAAACTCCCCTTAAAGCTGTCGTTATTTATTCGTATTAACCAACATCTCATCTTGTATTTTTGAAAAAAACATTATGAGAAAAATAATAGCTTATGAATTCCTTACCATAGATGGCTATATGGCAGGACGGGAAGGACAGGAAATGGATTTTGTTACCAGAAATTTCTTGAACGAAATGGAGTCTGATATTGCTAAGGAATATAAAGATGTAGACACTTTTTTATTTGGCCGGGTTACCTATGAGAGCCTTTCTAATTATTGGCCAAATGTTACCATAAAAGAGGAGCCTTTAGCAGATTTAATGAATAATATGAGTAAAATTGTCTTCTCTAAAACAACTACCGATTTGAAATGGAAAAACTCAAGGCAATCAACAAAAAAACTCCTTGAAGAGGTAGAAGGAAAAAATGTTATGATTATAGGAAGTGCAAGTATTGTGCAGGAATTAACCGAAAGGAGATTAATTGACGAGTATAAAATTTTGTTTTTCCCTTTAATTTCAGGTGGAGGTAAATCGCTGTTCAGACAACTAAATGAGGGGATCCCCTTAAAGTCAATCGATTCAAAAATTTACAATAATGGAGTTTTACTATTAACATATTCAAAGCATTAAACTTGTTTGAAATACTACATGGTCCTTGTAGAATTAAGACTATCATACCATGTCTGATCAAGAACTCACGAAGAATAGCATAAAAATTGAGGGGGATCGCTCTTAAATTATATACCAATTGCTATACAACTACGGTTTTAATTTATCAGACTCTCATTGCCTGTGTAATACGAAATATTATCTTTGATTCTCAGGATTGAAACTCATGAAAAAGCTGTTAGTAAATTCTATTTCCAAGCATGTAAAGCTGAGCTCCGAAGAACAAACCCTATTTGAAAGTTTCTGGATTGAAAAAACATTAGAAAAAGGAGATTATCTTTTAAGAAATGGTGAAATCTGCAGAACAGATAATTTTGTTGTTCAAGGTACATTAAAAGCTTTTTATATAGATTCCGAAACTGGTAAAGAAGAGATTCTGTATTTTGCTATAGATAACTGGTGGGCAACAGATATTGACAGCTTTCAAAAACAAAATCCATCTATCTATAATATTCAGGCTATTGAAAAGACCGTATTATTACAAATCGGACATCTCTCGTTTCAGAAAATGTTGAAACAAATTCCAAAACTTGAACGTTTTTTCAGAATTATTCTGGAATCATACCTTGGAAGTCTGCAGAGAAGGATAATTCTTGCCAACGTATTTGATGCAGAACAACGTTATTTTAACTTTTTAAACGAATACCCGAAGGTAGCAGACAAAGTTCCCCAGTATCTGATCGCCTCCTACCTTGGTATTTCTGCTGAGTTTTTGAGTAGAATTCGTAAAAAACATAAACCACATTGAACCAGATCAATTTTTTTCATTTTTCGGGTAACGAACTTTGCAATGCAATTTAAATTACAAGAAAATGAATAAAGTACTTATTATTAATGCAAGTGTCAGAGGCGAAAAATCTCATAGTCGTAAACTAACAAATCTATTTGTTGAAAACTGGAAAAAGAAAAATCCTGAAGATCATATTTCCTTCAGAGAGGTCGGACTGGAACATATACCTCCTATTAATGAGGCATGGATAGCCAGTGCCTTTATCAGTCCGAAAAACAGGAATAAAGAGAACCAGACAGGCGTTACCTTAAGTGACAATTTGGTTAAAGAATTTAAAGAACATAATATTTATGTTATCGGAACTCCCATGTACAATTGGTCTATTCCGAGCGGACTAAAATCTTATATTGATCAACTTATGAGAATTAATGAAACATGGAAATTTCGTTCTGGCAAACCTGACGGTGATTATATAGGGCTCCTTCAAAATAAAAAGTTATTTATCTTATCGAGCCGGGGAGATACGGGATATGGGGAAAATGAAAAGAATGAGCATATGAATTTCCAGACAACATACTTAAAATTTGTATTCGGGATCATGGGTATTGAAGATATTACTACCATATCATTAGATAATGAAGAATTTGGTGGGGACATTTTTGAAAGCTCCAAACTAAAAATCTATCAAGAGATTAAACAGATATAAAACACATCTTTACCAATAACAGGAAAACCCGAGAAACAACATTTGCTCTATACACAGACAAACTCGGGTTTACTCGGTAATTAAGGTTAAATTCCGATTAGATTAGGGCACTAATCCTGATGACTATGAAATGTTCCAAAGGAATTTTACAAGACCTTCGCTAAATGATTTTCAGGTTTTCCTCTTAACTCGAAGGACCTGAGATATTTACTCTGAAACCTCTTGAATTCGCGCCGAAGCAGTTACTTTTCAGCGTCCGTATAGACTGATAAATTAAAGAACTGTTCTCATTAATATCCTTGCAAGTATAATTTTGTTGCTATAACTTCTAATTTTCATATTGTAGATTTGGGAAGTCATAATTGTTTTTTACAGCTTATTTTTCAACAATACCTATAATTAACATTAATGACAATTCAATCAAAAAACTTAACAATCATCAAAACATGATACAAAAACTCATCGCAACCTTATTACTATTTACATTTACGATATCGAATACATTTTCTCAATCACCAGAAAAACAATTCGATCGACTATTACATCAGGAATATCCGGATGCAGCAACTGCTGCTTCAGCCCCGATTGCCGTCGACGGAGAAATTATTTATCAAAAATCATTCGGTAAAGCCAGTTTGAAGTTAAATGCTGACGCCACAATTAACAGTGTGTTTGAAATCGGGTCGGTTACCAAACAGTTTACTGCCGTTGCCATAATGATGCTTGCCGAACAAGGGAAATTAAATCTTGATGACAATATAACTACCTACTTTAAGGATTACCCAACCCACGGACATACCATAACTATAGATCAAATATTGTCGCATACATCGGGGCTTGCAAGTTTTACCTCCTCTGACGAATGGTATAATAACAGGTATAATGAAATGACCCAGGAGGAGCTTATGACCTTGTTTAAAAAGATGCCAATGCTTTTTGCTCCCGGTGAAAAATACCATTACAGCAATACAGGCTATTATCTTTTAGGGATGCTTATAGAAAAAGTATCAAATAAATCATATAGCGAATTCATTGAAGAAAACATCTTCGACAAGGCAGGCATGAAAAACTCTTCTTTTATGTCCAGACATAAAATTATACCAAACAGGGCCACCGGACATGATAAGATAAAAGATGAATTCGTTAAAGCGGATGAAATGCTATATACACATGCGTACAGCGCCGGAGCCATTTTATCTACAACCTATGACCTGTACCTGTGGAACAGGGCCATACGAAACAATACCCTTATAAGTAAAGAAAGTAAGAAAAAAGCCTTTACGAATTATAAACTGTCAAACGGAAAGTACGCGAACTATGGCTATGGCTGGGCTGTAGACGGGGTAAACGGGGTTCCTTCCATAGAACACAATGGCGGATCTTTTGGTTTTTTAAGCAATACTATTTACCTGCCCGAAGAAGATATTTTTGTTGTGGTGCTCTCTAATTGTGTTTGTAGCGCTACTGATTTTGTGTCGACTAAAATGGCTGCTATCGCACTCAATAAACCTTACCCGGACACCCCTTCAAAAGCAGCTAAAATCAACTCGGATTTTGCAGCAAAATTTGCCGGGACCTACAGCTTTGATGATGGTTCTACAAGAACCATATCGTTTGAGAACAACGCTCTTTACAGTCAACTGGGCAACAGAAGCAAGTTAAAGTTATTCCAGGTTGATAAAAACACCTATCAGTTCGAAAACATGTTTGCCCGGATACTCTTTAAAAAGGCTAAAAACAACACCGCTACGATTCTATTTAAAAACAGAATCTATGAAACAATCGGGGAAAAGGTTAAAATAGATAGTCTCCGTAAACAGCTAACTTATACAAGTCAAAAAAAGCCCTGATGGGCTTTTTTAATTAATCCTGACGGATAAACTCCATTTTATAATCTGTTGTGGCCACTTTCATCAGGGCGCTATAGATATAGTTACATACTTTTTCCTGTCCGGGAAAATTAATCAGGTCTATGGTATCTTCTGTCGTATGATATTGCGGATGTCCTCCGGTATGGATTCCCATTACTGAAATGTCTTTCTTATAGAACGAAACATGGTCTGAACCGCCTACAGACCCTGCATGTGCAAAAACGGTAAGCCCTAAAGGTTCTCCCAGGCTTTTCATCAGCTCTACACCTCCCGGGAATGTTCCGGCACCTCCCATATACACATGGTTTTCATTATTTAGCCGACCGACCATATCCATATTGATCATCAGTTTGATCTGCGATAATGGCACTACGGGGTTTTCTGTAAAATATTTACTTCCCAATAGTCCCTGCTCTTCAGCTCCGAAGGCAAGCAATAATACACTTCGCTTTAATAAATGCCGGTTGGCAGCAATCTTTTCGCCTATCTCTAACAATGCCGAAGTTCCGCTGGCATTATCGTCTGCACCATTGTGTATTCCTTCATGGTCTGATTTAGATGAAGGGCCACCCATTCCCAAGTGATCGTAATGCGCGCCTAATACGATAAACTCATCTTTTAGTACCGGGTCATTTCCTTCTATATACCCGATAACATTCCATGTATTTACATCGGGCCTGGGCGCCACGTCCTTTTTAACCCTTAACCTGGCGGTAAACCCCTGTTTATACGAATTACCATAAGGCGTTATCCCGGATTTTTTGAATTCCTTTATGATATACTTCACTACCCTCTTATTAGCTTTTGTTCCCGGGTATCTCCCTGCATTTTTATCAGAGCTTAAAAATTCAATATGCCCTTTCAGCTCCGGTTGGGTAATATCGTTCTGAGCTGTCATTGCATTTGATAACAACAAAAGTGTTGCTGTAAAAAGTATATGCTTCATCATTAAATCTTGTTTGTTAATTTAAAGATTTCAAAAATAAGAATCCTATGGGGATAGAGTCCTATAGTTTTCATAATTTAAACGCATGAACACATATATTTTATTACTACGCGGTATCAATGTCGGGGGACATCGGAAAATTAAAATGGCTGCGCTTAAAACACTGCTTGCCACACTACACCTGGAGGATATAAAAACCTATATACAAAGCGGCAATGTGGTTTTCAGGTCGGCTGAAAAAGCCGATGTACTCCAGGTTGCCATTGAAAGAAGTATTGCCACTCATTTTGGCTTCGAGGTGAAGACTCACATTATAGACCTAGTTAAGCTGAAGGAAATATACACCCAAAACCCTTTTGTTTCAAGATCCGAAGATATTAATAAACTGTACTGTACTTTCCTTTTTGATAATCCTGAACCTGATAAAATGGAGACCTTAAAAGCCGTTGAAGCTAAAGACGATGAATTTATCGACCGGGACAACATCTTGTATTTCTGTTACCACAACGGCTACGGAAAAGCCAAAATAGCGAATCCGTTCATCGAGCAAAAATTAAAAGTATATGCCACGACCCGCAATTGGAAAACGATGACGAAACTGCTTGAAATGGCTTCCGGATAATATTCGATACATTTGCAAAAAATTGTTATGCTGGCGGTAAAGAACATTTCTTTTGCTTACGAAAAGAAAAAAGTCCTGAAAGGGATCAGGCTCACGGCTGAGAAGGGCGAGAATATAGCCATTGTCGGAGAGAGCGGCTGTGGAAAAAGCACCTTACTCAAACTGATCTATGGGCTGTTAGCGCCTGAAAAGGGGGAAATATACTGGAATGACAAAAAATTATTGGGCCCTGATTATAACCTGGTACCGGGAGAACCCTTTATGAAGTATGTAGCACAGGACTTCGACCTGATGCCTTTTATAACCGTGGAAGAGAATATTGGAAAATTCTTGTCGAATTTCTATCCCGGAAAGAAAAAGAAACGTACCAGAGAGTTATTGCAGCTGGTAGAGATGACCCCGTTTGCCAAAACCAAAGCCAAATTTTTAAGCGGCGGACAAATGCAGCGGGTGGCTCTGGCCCAGGCCATAGCCAGGAAACCAGAACTTATATTGCTGGATGAACCTTTTAGCAACATCGATAATTTCAGGAAGAACAACCTGCGAAGAAAGCTGTTCGGTTATTTTAAAGAACATCGGATAACCTGTATCGTGGCTACCCACGACAATGACGATTCGTTAAGTTATGCCGATAAAACGATTATATTAAAATCGGGCAAGATCGTAGCCCAGGGATCGCCCGAAGCCCTTTATAAAAACCCGGGGGATTATTATACCGCTTCTATATTTGGCGACGTGAATGAACTTCCTCTTTCTTTGTTTGAAGCAAACAACAACGGAGCCCGTATCTTGTTATACCCGCATGAAATAAAGGCCACTGATGGCTCCGGAATCCGGGCAAAAGTGGCAAACAGCTTCTTTAAGGGGCCGGAATACCTTGTAAAAGCCGTCTGTGAAGGCATTGACATCTATTTTCAACACCACTCTGAACTAGATAAAGGAGAAGAAATAAACCTGGCTGTAAATGCCGGACTTATTAAAAACCGCATATAAAAAAAGCCGCCATGTAACGGCAGCTTTTTAAATTCACACATGTTTTTGCTAACTATACCTTCAACTAATTTTCAAGTTGTTTTGTATAGGTGTAGGTTATTGTCGTTTCCACAACCTTTCCGCTTACATCAGTAATCTTTACTGTATTCGTAAACGATATACTGTTGTTTTCAGCATCAACATCAATATTGGCCGTTTGTAAAGAACAATAATAAACCTGGCTTAATTGCTCGCCTTCTAACTTCCAGCTACCTTCAACTTTTCCTTTGTTAGAACATTCTTCAGCGTTGTTCCCTTGTTGAAATGTAAAACTTCTGTCTGTCCCAAAGGTATACGATGCATCGTTCTGGCAGTCTGATTGCTGCGCATAAATGTCTGTAGACGGGTTGTCCTCCTCATCGTCGGTCAGGTCAACTTCTTCTTCAGCAACAATTGCCGAAAGGCTCCAGTCACCCACCAAGGTTCCTTCTGAAGCTGTTAATTCACCTGTAAAATCTTCCGGACAACTAACATCGTCGTTCGAATTACAGCTTAACATAACTCCGCCAAGCATAAGTAGTGAAAGTAAGGATACTGTTTTTAATTTCATCATTGCAATTTTTAAGATTTGTTATTCACTTACAAGACTATTGAACCGGTAAAAGGTTGCGTAATAAGCTCAAAAAAATCTATAAAAAATGCCGATAGCACACTAACACCCTGATAATGAACGTCTATTCGTTTTCAGAAATTCTAAAATTCCCGAAGAATGCCTTAGCTCCTTTTTTATAATCATACGGAGCCGTTATATAAAAATATTTGGGCGTGTTCTTTAAAAACATTTGAGTATCGAGAAGTTTAGATTTATCCAAATAAATCCTCATCTGTTCACCTTCGACAGCGATCGACACATGAATAACTGCATTTGAATACTTTGCCAGAGGAAAGTCTAATGTATTATATTTGTCAGTATCACTACTGGAGTGTGTTATATCCTGGTTCCAGAAATGTAATCTTGTAGAGGTAACACTTCCATTGTTAACCCCGTCTGTAATGCTTCTTCTTACGCTGTTATCGCGGGCAAACCCAAAACTCATTTCTCCCATGTCAGAAGCGACATCACTTCGGGTCACAATATCAAATTCAATAGTGAAGTTCTGAGGTAATACCATCAGGCTATCCAATTTATACGTCGAATTCGGTTCCATTTTCAGCCAGTTTCCTTCCAGTCCATCTATCGTAACAACAGAACCGTTTCCTGAGGACTTCCAGTTAGAAGGCATCAGTCCCTGCCTCTCTCCTTCAAAATTATCTTCAAAGGCTACCTTTTTCCCGGGGATAAAAGAAAATACCTCTTCTATATACGGCACGCCGCCTTTATCGTTACTTTCTGAAGTCGTGGCTCCGTAGGAAGTGTTTTTCCCGTTAAGGATCTCATCGGCTTTATCTTCCACCTTCTTTTCGACCTTGCTTTTAATTTTCTTCCAAAGCTGAGCCTGCATATCCTGCACACTGAAAAAACTCAGGCAGCTTATCATGCCTATAGTTAGAAAGGTAGTTTTTTTCATACGTTTCATCATTGATTTCATTAAAGTTTACGAACAAAATTATTGCATAAAACATGCCTCAACAGTACCGTGAATCCCTATTTTAGAATCCGGGAGTGTTTACTGAGAATACGAATATACCTGCCGAGAAATCGGCTTACAGGGTATCGAAATACGCAAGTAATCCGGAACGCTTCCTTCCTGAAACAGGGATCTTTTCATTATTGACAAGCTGCAGGTGATCCTGGGTTTTCCTGAAGGTTTTTACATAAGAAAGGTTGACCAGGTACGATTGGTGTACTCTTAAAAACCCGGCAGCAGACAAGTTTTCTTCGAATTTTTTCAGTGATTGGGCCATCATGACACTTTCGCCATCGGCCAGATAAAGTATCGTATAGTTATTATCAGCCTGAAGATATAATATCTCGCTTAGTTTAACCACATGAATGGCATCCTGGGTCTTCAATACAATTTTCTTATCTTCTTTTACGGTTGTCTCCTTAGTATTCTGAAAAAAGGCTTCCAGTTTTTTAAAATAGGCTTCTTCTTCTAGCTGTTGCATTACCTTATTGACCGTTTCGCACAGCTGTTTGGGCAGAAACGGCTTTAAAAGAAAATCGAGGGCACTGTATTTAAAGGCTTCAATGGCATAATGTGCATGTGCCGTTATAAAAATAACTTTAAACCCTTTCTCCCTATTGGTATAAAAATCTTCCAAAAGCTCAAAAGAATTACCATCGGGTAAATTTATGTCGAACAGGAGCAGTTCGGGCTGATGCTTATAAAACATCAAAGCCGCTTCTTTCAGGTTTCCTGCTACATAAACAGTCATTTCGGGGTACTGCTCGTTTAAGATCTTCTTTATGCCTTCCTGTAAAACAGCATCGTCTTCAAGCAACAAACACGAAATAGTTCTCATGGTGTTTTTCATCAGTTCAATAAAGGTATTTTAATTGAAACCCGGGCTCCGGGATACAAGCTGTCATCGGAATGGTTATCAATTTTCAGAAGAAGTTTCTCCTTATGTGTTTTATTAAAGGTCTGTATCCGCTTCCGGATTATATCCATCCCCATAGAAGTGTACATTCCGTTTTTGCCGGTTCTTTGATCCGGAAATATCCCGCTGCCGTTATCTGCTATGGTAACCGCCAGCACATCATTGGTCATCAATTCAAATTTCACCAATATCATCCCGCCTTCCTTGTTCTTAATACCATGCATCACCGCATTTTCGACAAACGGCTGGATGAGCATTCCCGGCAGTTCTATGTCCGGCAGTGCTTCTTCAGGGATGTTTTCGGTTCGTATTTTATATTGAAAACCACTTTTCGTACCTGCTTGCTGTAACAATAAATAATTTTCGAGAATATCTATTTCCTGATCCAGGGAGATGTATTCTTTGTCCGAACTTTCCAGCACCCCCCTGATCAGTTTGCCGAAGCTGTGCAGGTATTCCATGGAGCTTTCGACCTTATTAAGAAAAAGAAAGCTCTGCACGCTTTGGAGGGCATTAAATATAAAGTGCGGACTTAATTGGGTTAACAGCAGTTTTTGCTGTAACGAGGCTCTTTGCAACTCTTGCCCGGCATTTTTCTGCTTTAACCACACATAAACGATCCCTGCCATTAAACACAGCAGTACAAGCACAAAAGCACCCAGATATTTTTGTTGCCGGATCACTGTTTTCTGTAATTTATTTTCTACCTCCAGAGATTCTATTTCCAACTGCTTCTGAGCCGACCGGTATTTTTCTTCCAGTTCTGCGATTTTCCCGTTAAAATCTTCCGCTTTGATCGAGTCTTTAACTGCATCATATTTCTCAAAATATACCAGTGCTTCCTTATTATTTCCTATGTCGGCAAAGAGGTTCCTGAGGTTTTTATACAGTTGTTCTTTTTCCTGCAATGAAGCCCCCTCCAATGCCCTTTGATAGTAAACCCTTGCTTTCTCAAATTTACCTAATTGATGATAAGCATAACCGATATTGTTGAATACAATTGTATGCTCTTTACTTTGGATCTCTTCTTTAATGGCCAGCCCCGCCAATCCGGATTTCAATGCTTTATCCCATCTTTTCTGCCTAAGATAGAAATCACATTGATTGGTATACAGCACCGATTTTACATAGGGATTTTGCAATTCGTCAGATAATTGTATCGCCTTGTTTAGGCATGCTTCCGCTTTTTGATCTTCGTTCAGGTTTACATACACCCCGTAACTATTGCTAAGAATGCTCAGCAGTAAGTTTCCTTCGGCTTCAGGGAGTGCTTCTTCAAAGAATTGTTTCGCTTTTTCGTACTGCTTTAAATGAGAATGGACTATGGCCAGATTATTTAATATCTTGATCCTTTCCATGCCCCTTGTCCCTGTGGGGAGATATGACAAGCCTTTAAAATAAAAATGCACTGCGGAATCAAGTTCCTTTTTATACAGACGGACACTCCCGAGTCCGTTGCAGGCCAGAGCCAGCAAAGCTGAATCATTTTGCTGAAGCCCGTGCTGATAGACCGTATTAAAATCTTCAGCCGCCTTCTGAAATTTCCCGAGCCTCATCAGGCTGTCGCCACGCTTTTGAATCCCTGCAAAGGACTTTTCAATAGTGGTCTGAAAAGCAAGAGCAGAAAACATTTGAAAAATCAATGCAGAAAATAGCACATGTCGGGTAATTCCCATAAGAAAGATCCTCATATATTGGTGGGCAAAATTAATTTAATCCACCGTCGAAAACAATCATTTATAACAAGAACTTCCTTATTTATCGCTTTTCTTTTCGAGGCTGAACGGACCGTAATTTTCCATTTGGTGAACGATCCATTCTTTTCTTGACCGAATGTAAGAAGTTGCCGGACTGGCTCTGTACTTTCGGGGGTTAGGAAGTATTGCTGCCAGGGCCGCAGCTTCATACCTGGTAAGCTTCCCGGCCGATTTATTGAACCAATACCAACTGGCGGCTTCGGCTCCATACACCCCGTCGCCCATTTCTATACTGTTCAGGTATACCTCCAGGATACGTTCTTTAGACCAGCATAATTCTATTAAAAATGTAAAATAGACCTCAAGGCCCTTTCTCACCCAGCTACGCTTAGGCCACAAAAAAACATTTTTGGCTGTTTGCTGGCTTATGGTACTGGCTCCTTTTATACGTTCTCGCTTTTTATTTTTTTTGAAGGCTTTTTCTATAGCCTCCATATCAAAACCGTTATGATTTAAAAACTTCTGGTCCTCACTGCAAATAACTGCCAGCTGCAGATTTTCGGATATACTTTCGATGGGTACCCATTGGTGTTTCCATACGACTGCCCCTCCCGCCTGTTTTTGTTCTATATTCCGTATCACCATTAACGGTGTAACAGGCACGGGCAACCATTTGTATGCAAGCACAAAGAACACGGATATCACGACAAGCCATAAAAGTGTCTTGAAAAGAAACCTGAAAAATTTTTTAATCATTGATTTGAGTTAAGTTAGCCAAGTCCGCACCTATTTGAGCCCCTATTGCAACCCCCATGCCTCCTAACCTCACTCCGCAATACACATTGTCCGAAAGCTGTCTGACGATAGGTTTTTTAACGGGACCCACTCCCATTATACCGCTCCAGCGATGCGCTATCTCAAAAGGTGTTTCAGGCAAGATAGTCGTTTTTAAAAGTGCTTCCAACTTATTCTGGATAAGAGGGGTTTCTCCGAAGGATGTTGTTGTTTCACCTTCCATATCCAGGTTTCTGCCACCACCGAACAATACCCTTCCGTTGATATTTCTAAAATAGTAAAACCCTTTATCGAGATGAAAGGTCCCTTTAAAAGGAAGAGCTTTAATCGGTTTGGTTATGAGTACCTGAGCCCTGGCCGGTTTTACATCTATACTGAGCAGACTTTCAGTAAAACCATTGGTGGCTATTAAAAGTTTTTTTGTTCTCAAGGCGAAGTGATCTGTAACCACACTTACTTCATTGCCCTGGTCTTCAAAGCCCGATACTTTTATTGAATTCAAGATATGGATATGTTTTTTGGCACATTCTTTCAACAATACATCCATCATCTTGCCGGTATCTATCTGCCCTTCAAACCGGTTAAAGATCAGATACTCCTGAACTCCCCGAAAGCAGAAGTCATTCTTCCTGACCTTGAACACTCCTTGTTTAAAATAAGGTTTAAGCAACTTATTTATCCGTTTCCGGTTTTCAAGGCACGACTCAAAGAACTCTCCTTGCTGTTTTAAAAAAACCTCGTATCCTCCATGATTTTTATAGCGAATATTTTTTGAGCCTAAATTCTTTTTCAGAAGCTTTAGCCCCTCATACCTCATTTTCACCAATTGAAGCATTTCTTCTTCGGTATGGAAATTCAGATCGTCCAACAACTCCGATAAGCTTCCAAAACAGGCAAAACCAGCATTTCTGGTACTTGCTCCCTGGGGCAAGATTCCTTTTTCCAACACCAGTACAGAAGCCTTCGGGTATAAGCTGCGTAGCATTAAGGCGCTGTTCAGTCCTACGATGCCACTACCAACGATTATAAAATCAATTTTAGAAAACCACTGCTTTATTTCCCAATAGCTATAGTTCATATTTCAACCGGTATCAATTACACATCGCTTAACCCGGTGATCAAAGTCTCCCGACTCTCCCAGGTGGTTTACTCGATTATCGATATTTAAATGCTCCGACACTTACCCTTGTGAAATGTTCCTAAAGGAATTTCACGGGGCTTGCGTCGAGGTGGTTTATTAAATGTAGGCAAATATTCAAATAATACGCTCAACCGTTAGATAATTTATATTTATTCTATTTTCTGAATGGTTATCGGCGTTCCGTTAAAATACACGGTATCGTTTACCGACCTGTTAAGTAACAACCGACCGACGGGGGTTTGTAATGAAATGGCATAAAAAGAGGTCTCATCAACATTAACCAGGCCTGCGCTGATGCTAAGAAAATAGTTCGCCTTATCTGTATAGACTATACTGCCCAAGGATGCCTGAGAACTTTTTTTTTCGGGATCGATCTTTGCCAGCACTGCTTTAAGTTTTTCCAGTTCAGCCAGTTGTTGTCCTATTTTCTCACGTTCCAGATGCATCATGGCCCTTCCGGTTTCGTGCTTATCTCCGGCACTGCTTTTGGTTTCGGACTGTAAACCTTCTTCCAGCTCATGTATTTGCCTTGTAAGCACCGAAAGCCTACGATTAACAAATAACGTGCATTCCCTGTATACATCTCTCTTTATCATTTTATAAATATATTTTGAAACCCCTTAAAAACAAAAAAGGAGCTTAAAAAAGCTCCTTGTAAAAAATAAGTTGTATCCTGTTTATTCCTGAGGCTTCATTTTGAAGTCTTCCATAAACTTGGTGGTATAGTTCCCTGCTATAAAATCAGGATCGTCCATAAGTTGCCTGTGGAACGGAATTGTAGTTTTAATACCTTCGATAACAAACTCATCGAGTGCACGCTTCATTTTATTGATAGCCTCTTCTCTTGTCTGAGCCGTTGTGATCAGTTTTGCGATCATTGAATCATAATTCGGCGGAATCACATAACCTCCGTAGACGTGGGTATCCAAGCGAACTCCATGACCTCCCGGTGCATGTAAGGTTGTAATCCTGCCAGGTGATGGTCTGAAATCGTTATATGGATCTTCGGCGTTGATACGACATTCCATAGAGTGAAGCTTTGGCGTATAGTTCTTACCTGAGATCGGCACTCCCGCAGCAACCAATATTTGCTCGCGAATCAGATCGTAATCTATTACCTGTTCCGTAATCGGGTGCTCTACCTGAATACGGGTATTCATTTCCATAAAATAGAAATTACGGTGCTTATCAACTAAAAACTCAACGGTTCCGGCGCCTTCATACTTAATGTATTCTGCCGCTTTTACAGCCGCTTTACCCATAGCATCACGCAACTCATCGGTCATGAACGGAGAAGGTGTTTCTTCCGTTAATTTTTGGTGACGTCGCTGAATAGAACAATCTCTTTCAGACAGGTGACACGCTTTTCCGTATTGGTCTCCGATGACCTGGATCTCTATGTGGCGGGGTTCTTCGATAAGCTTCTCCATATACATCCCGTCATTACCAAAAGCGGCCGCAGCTTCCTGCTTGGCGCTTTCAAAAGCTTTTTCGATATCTTCTTCTTTCCAGACAGCACGCATTCCCTTACCACCTCCACCGGCGGTAGCTTTCAGCATTACAGGATAACCTACTTCCTTAGCCAGTTTTTTAGTCTCTTCTATAGAACCCAATAATCCTTCCGAACCGGGTACAACAGGTACTCCTGCTTCAATCATGGTTTCTTTTGCCGTAGCCTTGTCTCCCATGCGGTCTATTTGCTCTGCTGAAGCACCGATAAATTTAATATCATGCTCTTCACAGATCTTGGAAAACCTTGAGTTTTCAGAAAGGAACCCGTAACCGGGGTGGATAGCATCAGCATTTGTAATCTCTGCTGCTGCAATTATATTGGGGATCTTTAAATAAGAATCTTTACTTGGTGCCGGTCCTATACAAACAGCCTCATCGGCAAAACGAACATGCAGGCTCTCGGCATCTGCGGTAGAATACACAGCTACGGTTTTAATTCCCATTTCTTTACAGGTTCTTATAACGCGCAGTGCTATTTCACCTCGGTTTGCTATTAGTATCTTTTTAAACATAGTGTCCAAATTTTAAATCTCAAAAATCAAATTCCAAAGGATTGGGATCTGGAGTTTGGGAATTGTGATTTAACTATTAAGAAGGGTCTACTAAAAACAAAGGTTGATCAAATTCAACAGGTGAAGAATCGTCAACCAATACTTTTACAATCTTTCCGGAAACTTCAGATTCAATTTCATTAAAAAGTTTCATTGCCTCGATCACACAAAGCACATCTCCTTTTCCAATAGAATCCCCGACCTCTACAAAAGCAGGTTTATCTGGAGCCGGTTTTCTGTAGAAAGTACCGATGATAGGCGATTTAACCGTAATGTATTTACTATTCTCCTCTTCATTATTAGCTGGGGCAGTTTCTACCGGCTGTACAGGTGTATGAGCTGTAGGCTGCTGAGCAATCGGAGCGTGCGGTTGTGCCACTTGGTGAGCTCCCATTGGGATTTGTTGCAAAATCGTGGTCTCTCCTTTTTCTTCTGATCCTGTTTTAATTGTAATTTTAACGTCATCCATTTCAAGTTTCACTTCACTTGCACCGGACTTCGCTACGAATTTAATTAAGTTTTGAATATCTTTTAACTCCATGACGTAGGTTTTGTTAGTTTCTAGTTGTTATTAGAATTATATGCCCATTTTAAATAAATAGACCCCCAGGTAAATCCGCCTCCAAAGGCTGCAAAAACCAGGTTATCTCCTTTTTTCAATTGTTTCTCGTAATCATTCAATAATAACGGAAGTGTAGCAGAAGTCGTATTTCCGTACTTATGAATATTAACCATCACTTTTGATTCTTCAACGCCCATTCTGTTCGCAGTGGCGTTAATGATACGCATATTTGCCTGATGTGGCACCAACCATTGTACCTCTTCTCTGGTAAGGTTGTTCCTTTCCATAATCTTGGCAGATACATCCGCCATATTTGAAACAGCAAACTTAAATACGGTTTTGCCATCCTGGAAAACATAATGTTTTTTATTTTTCACTGTCTCTTCAGAAGCCGGAAGTATCGATCCGCCTGCTTCTATCCTTAAGAAGTCGCGCCCCTGGCCATCGCTTCTTAAAAACTCATCCTGAAACCCTAATCCTTCTTCGTTGGGTTCAAATAAAACAGCCCCGGCCCCGTCGCCGAAAATAATACAGGTAGTCCTGTCTGTATAATCTATAATAGAAGACATTTTATCTGCTCCTATCAGCAATACTTTTTTATACCTTCCCGATTCTATATAGCTGGCAGCCGTCGACATTCCGTACAAGAAGCTCGAACATGCTGCCTGCAAATCGTAGGCAAAGGCATTTTTTGCCCCAATACTACTTGCTACGAATGCTGCGGTAGCTGCTACCGGCAAATCGGGAGTAGCTGTTGCAACTAAAACTAAATCTATATCTTCCGGGTGTAAGCCTTTTTTCTGAATAAGGTCTTCGGCGGCTTTAATGGCAAGAAAAGAAGTTCCTTTACCTTCCTCTTTAAGAATACGTCTTTCTTTAATACCTGTTCTGGTTGTTATCCATTCGTCATTTGTGTCAACCATCTCTTCAAGCATTTTATTGGTCAACACGTGCTCCGGTACATACGCTCCTACAGCTGTAATGGCTGCTGTTATTTTATTCATAACACAGTTTTATATTACTAAACGTGCAAAAATGTGCAAAAATTGGTTTAAAATACTAATTTCTGCCCGATTTTTGTTGCAAAATAGGTTGATTTTAACTTTTAGAAAAGTTTTTTCAACAAAAAAAACTCTCACCTTTGGAGTGAGAGTTGAAGTTCTCTATGAAATCGCGTTATGCAACTTCTTCAGTTGTATTGTCGATTAACACTTTTCCTCTGTAGTACAGTTTACCTTCATGCCAGTGTGCTCTGTGGTAAAGGTGCGATTCACCTGTCGTTTTATCTACAGCAATCTGAGGAGCTGTCGCTTTGTAATGCGTTCTTCTCTTATCTCTTCTAGTGCTTGACTGTCTTCTTTTAGGATGTGCCATTTTTCAATCTTATTTATCCGTTAATAGCTTTTTTAAAGTATCCCAACGAGGATCTATTTCTTTATTATTGTTTTCGTTTTCTTCTTTTGGTTTTAGTTCTTCTAATCTTTCGACGATCTCAGATGATAATGTTCCGTCTTTAATACCCGGATGCACTCTCTTTACCGGCACCGACAAAACAATCATCTCATAGACATACTGAGCCACATTGATCTGATATTCCCCATGAGGGATGACCAACAACTCTTCATCTTCATCATTATATTCTTCCCCGTGTTTCACCACCAAATGCAATTTTCCGTTTACCGGAAGGTCAAATGGTTCGTTAGACAGGTCACAATCTACATTCACACTTCCCTTCGCAAGGAAGCTCAGCTCCAGCATATTGCTCTTTTTGTCCAGTTCAAGACTCACCTGAATGGCAGCTTTATTGAACTCATCGTAATCAAAAGATTCAAAGAACGCATTTTCAATTTGATAATCAAACTGATGCTTTGCTTCCTTTAATCCAACAAACGGAATATCAAACTCCTTGAACTTCTTCATTTTAGACATCAGTTTACCTCCGACAAATTTCGGGAGTGCAAAGATATAAATTTTTATTTACGACCATCATGTTATCAACATTTTTTTGTTTATAATTTAGAAGATAACTTTTTCAGGGGGTCCGAAGTTATCTCATTATATTCCAGTCGGTTCTTAAATATATGTATTGCCGTAAACAGTGCCTCTTTAAACGAACTGTCATCAGCCTTTCCTTTTCCGGCGATATCATAACCGGTACCATGATCCGGTGAGGTTCTGACCCTGTTCAGCCCTGCCGTGTAATTAACTCCGTGTCCGAAGGCAAGCGTTTTAAAAGGTATTAATCCCTGATCGTGGTAAGAAGCCAATACGGCATCGAACTTCTTATGAGCCCCCGTAGCAAAAAAGCTGTCTGCCGAATACGGGCCATATACCAGCACACCGCTTTCGTGAATTTCTTTAATGGCAGGTTTTAGCACCTCATCGTCTTCTTTTCCGATAACACCATGATCGCCTGCATGCGGATTCACCCCTAAAACAGCAATTTTCGGCCTTCTGATTCTAAAATCGCGAATAAGCGAATCGTTTATCTTGGCCACTTTTGTTTTAATCAGTTCAGGGGTAATATGCTTACTCACCTCAGTTACCGGCACATGGTCTGTAAGCAGCCCTACTTTAAGCTCATCGGAAACCATAAACATCAATGATTCTCCTCCCAGCTCTTTAGCCAGATAATCGGTGTGGCCCGGAAATTTAAAATCTTTCGACTGAATATTATGCTTGTTGATCGGTGCCGTAACCAGCACATCAACAGCCCCGGATTTTAATGCGCCGGTTGCTGCTTTTAATGAAAGAAAAGCATATTTCCCCGCCTCTTTGGTTTCTTTCCCAAACTCGACATTCGGAGCATCTTTCCAGACATTCAGCACATTTAATTTTCCCTCTACCGCCTGCGAAATATCATCTATACCGTTATAACTGGCCTGGATTTTAAAATATTTGCGTTGAAAAGAAATGGTTTTATTCGATGCAAAGATGACCGGTGTGCAGAACTCAAGCATCCTTGCATCTTCAAAAGTCTTTAAAATTATTTCTGTTCCTATTCCGTTAAGGTCTCCAATCGATATCCCAACTTTTATCAAAGATTCTTTCTTCATTACAAATTCAATATTTAATAGCTCTCTTTGTGCTTTGTTTTCTTTTTAGATAGGTATTATAGTACCTTTGTCTTAATTAAAGCACAATCCTTAAAAAACAAAATTAATTAATTCGTTCTAATTATGTTTACCGGAATAGTAGAAGAATTAGGAGTTATTAAAAACCTTCATCAGGAAAACGATAACTTACACATTAC
Source organism: Zhouia spongiae (assembly GCF_022760175.1). Taxonomy (GTDB): domain Bacteria; phylum Bacteroidota; class Bacteroidia; order Flavobacteriales; family Flavobacteriaceae; genus Zhouia; species Zhouia spongiae. The sequence continues at coordinate 1,302,684 of NZ_CP094326.1, read as the reverse complement.
CGTAAAAAGCAATTTAACTCCCGAACTCAAGATAGACCAGAGTATTTCTCACAACGGGGTATGTTTAACCGTTGTCCACATCAACAACAATGAATATACCGTAACGGCCATAAAAGAAACCCTTGACAAAACAACCTTAGGCTCTTTGACAACGGGACAATCCGTAAACCTGGAACGGGCCATGAAACTTGGCGACCGGCTGGACGGACATATTGTTCAGGGGCATGTTGACCAGACCGGTACGTGCATTGCCATAGAGAATGAGAACGGCAGCTGGCGGTTTACTTTTGAATACGACCCCAAATTGAACAATATCACCATAGAAAAAGGTTCAATAACAGTAGACGGAACCAGTCTGACCGTTGTTGATTCGGGTAAGAACAATTTTAGCGTGGCCATTATCCCATACACCTACGAACACACTAATTTCAGGAACTACAAGACAGGCACTCAGGTTAATCTGGAATTTGATGTGATCGGAAAATATGTAAAACGACTACACGAGCTCAGCTAATCGGTCGTTTACAGCTTAGACAGGTCGGCTCTCAGACCTGTCCACTTTTCGATCAGTTCCACCACCTCCTTTTTCTTCCGGGGACTCATATTTTTTATTCTTGCCCCAAAATGATCTTCATCAGGAATCACAAATGCTTTTGAATTTACTTTTTTGGAAGGCTCCACCATATTGGCACTCCAGGTGTCATTTCCTCCATAAATATAGATGATATTATTCCCGTCTGTATGCAGCCATTTTAACAACTGCTTATTCAACTCATTCGAATAAGAGGCCTCCAGCCCCTTGGGCACAAATACCGCTGACGGATCGCTTTCAAAATAATCTAAATATTTCCGGAATGGTTTTATCTGATAGCCGTAATATCCGAGTTGAGTAGCGGACTGATAATAGTGCGGAGCATATTTCTTTATGGATTTATCGCTATAAAAAGCAATATCGGATACCGATAAAAAATGCTCGGTAACCCTGTCTATATTATTTAATTCCGGAATGGTATTACAAGAATACCCATACTGCCAGAAGGAAAAAGAATACTCTAATACCGCATACTCATACGCCTTTTCCATAGAACCCAGATAATCAAATGCGAGCCGGGCCCCTTTTGCATACCATTTTAACCTATTAAGAATATCGCTTTTATTTTTAAGTAAATAAATCTGGTATTCTTTAATCTTGCTACGGCATTCTTTTGTGCCTACTGTATCGAGAAACCTGAATACACGCTTATCTTTCAAATCATTGTTTACAGGGGCTACGTACGGGATTGAAACGGAAACATCGTCCGGGTAGAAATACTTATAGAATAAAGTCAGCTGTCCTCCCTTGCTAATTCCCGAACTGATCCAGGTACCTTTATACAATTTTTTAAACAACCGGTTAACAGCATGTAAATCTGCTGTTGCCTGCTCTAACGTCAGGTATTCAAACCCTTTCCCTACAGGGACGGACTCACCATAAAACCTGTGTTCAATATTAATATGGTTAGCATTGTATATCCGTTCCAGTTCGTTTGAGACTGCATACATCTCATACCCCTGGGTACTCATCAGGACAGGATTGTCAAAACTGGTATGCCGCAGCAAGACCTTCTGTTGAAAAAAACCTTGTAACGTATCGTTATGGTCTATCGGCTGCCTTATTTTCAACTCATACACATGAACTGAGGCATCTTCCGGCCCCATACGTTTATAAGTAATCCCTTCGAGGTTTCCTAAAGCACTTTCGATGGTGTTTCGGTTTTGAGACAAAACCGAATACATGCAGCAGAAACAAACAAAAAAAAGAAACGCTCTTTGTAATACCATGACTATAGGCTTCTACTCAGGGTCTGAGAATTTTGATCTATACAATAAGCCAATATAATCAGAAAAATCACATTTTACTATACTTGTTTCTATATTCTATGGGGGTCAATCCGGTTAATCGTTTAAAAACGGTTCTAAAAGCTTTCGTATCACTATACCCTACTTCATACATAACGTCGTTTACATTCATCCGGGTACTTTCAAAGTTTCTTTTTGCGGCTTCAACCTTTACTCTTTGCAGGTATTCAATTGCTGTATTTCCGGTAGCGTCTTTAAATCTTCTTTCAAAACCCCTGCGGCTCATCGCTCCCATTCCTGCCAACCGGTCTACAGTGATCTTTTCCTGATAATTATTCTCTATAAACTCCTGTATCATTAATATCCCTTCGTCCTTATGCTCTTTCTGCCCTTTAAAAATCATAAAAGCAGACTGGCTATCCCTGTCAATATCGATGGCAAAATATTTCGATGCTAAAATTGCCGTATTTCTATCAGTATATTTTTCCAGCAGGTACAGCAGCAAATTCCATAACGAATTTGCCCCCCCGCTCGAATATATACCGTTATCTTCCGTTATCACCCCTCCATCTGCAACTTCCACTAGGGGATACGTTTCTTTAAACTCGTTATAATACGCCCAGTGCGTAGAGCATTTCTTACCATCGAGCAAACCCGATGCCGCCAGCAAGAAGGACCCCACACACAGCGAAGCCACCTCGGCCCCTTTGGCATATTGCTCAACGATCCACGGAATGGCTTTCTTATTCAGCTCAACAGCTTCTTTCATATCACCAAAAAGCGCAGGAATAACAACGAGATCAGTATCAGAAACCTCATCGATCGTTTTATCGGGATGAACCGAAAAGACACCATCCAGAAGCTTTACTTCTCTTTTACAGCCAACCAACTGTACATCAAATAACGGGCGTTTCCCTGAGGCTTCCAAAAATTGATTAGCCGTGGTAAACATATATCTGGGGCCTGACACGGCAGACGGAACAGCAGTTTCAGGAGTTAAAATGCTAACTTTTTTCATTTATTTAATTTCTTTATTACACCAACAACCTGTCAATTAAACACCCCTGCCCAGATTAATGATCGTACTTATACAAAAAACCTAATCATCTCAGCAGTTTAACAACATTTAGAGTTTTCTAGCTAAATATACCTAAATCAGCTGACGGAAACAACCCATCAAACAGGCATTTACTCCCATTTTCATTTTATTGATTTCTCACCAATTTTTACTCCCCAAGTAAGATCTAAACCCGATAAAAACATCAGGGGGCGGAGCATTTAAATCTCGATTATCGAGTATATAACGACGGTCAGGATCATTAAAAACAAAATACCAAACGGTTCATGTTTTTTCAACACGGAGGTATTGAAAGAAAGAAGAGAAGCCCCGGAAAAACAATAAGGAGTAATGGAGATTCGGACGTTAAAAGACCTCGACGGCAAGACAGTACTGCAAATCGATTTGTTTTAGCTTATTTGCGAATCTTAATAGCCGAATTGTTCTTAAAACTTTTAATTACAAACGAACTTTGAATATTGGAGATAACCTCTAATTTTGAAAGCTTGTGCAATATAAAATACTGAAACTCGTCCATATCTTTTAACAATACCTTGATCAGAAAGTCATAATTTCCCGCCACATATGACACTTCCATCACTTCATCCAGCGTATTCATATAAGCCTCAAATTCCTGAAACTGGTCCTCTTTATGACGTACCAAAGTCACCTGACAATAGGCCACCAATGTTTTCCCCAAGAGGTCGGGGTCAATAACCGCCACATACTCTTTTATCAGGCCGCTGTTCTCCATTTTCTTGATGCGCTCATGAACAGGTGTTACCGACAGATTCACCAGTTCTGCCAACTGTTTTATGGATTGTTTAGCGTCCTTTTGCAAGGCCTCTAAAAGTCGGATATCTATAGCATCTAATGAGGTCATAGTATTTTTTTCTGGCGGAGGTTTAAAAAACAATCCCAAACAGGATTTTATTCTAAAATAAATTCAAATATAAGTTTATTTTCCCTATTTATTAATTATTAATAAAATATATTCACAGATAACTACCTTTGTATCAGAAAACAACAACTCATGAAAAACGGCAATATTCAAAAAATTTACGAAAGACTTCAAGAGCGTTCAGACAATGTGCTGGGATATCCATTGGCCAGAGATTTTTCATACAGTGAATTTGCTCCTTTCCTGGATATTTGCGTAAACAATGTAGGGGACCCTGAAAACCTTTCTACACTGGCAATAGACACCAAGGATATTGAAATGGAGTGCGTGAACTATTTTGCTGAAATGTTTTCAACCAATACCAAAGAAGTATGGGGATATGTAACCAATGGTGGAACAGAAGGGAACTTATACGGGCTTTATGTAGCCAGGGAAAGCTTCCCGAATGCGATGGTATATTACAGTGAAAGCACCCATTACAGTGTTAAAAAGAACCTCCACCTGCTAAACATCCCTAACATTGTTATCCGTAGTCAGGAAAATGGTGAGATGGATTATGAAGACCTGGAACAGACCATTATGCTTCGCCGTGACAAGCCTGCTATCTTTTTCTTGAATATTGGCACTACCATGACTGAAGCTATTGATAAAATAGACGAAATAAAAAGGATCATAAAAAAGTACGCCATAAAAGATTATTACATCCATTGCGATGCGGCTTTTTTAGGAACCGTAGCTCCTTTTCTGGATCCAAAACCAAAATTTGACTTTGCCGAGGGGGTAGACAGCATTTCTGTTTCGGGTCATAAGTTTATTGGAGGCCCGATTCCATGTGGTATTGTTTTAGTAAAAAGAAAGCACAGAGACCGCATTGCCAACTCAATTTCTTACGTAGGTACTATGGATACGACCATCACCGGTTCCAGAAACGGATTGACCCCGTTGTTCATCTGGTCATTCATTCAAAAACATGGTATCGACGGGTTAAGAGATCGCGTTGCATATGCACTGGAATTAGCTTTATACACTGAAACAGAATTAAAAAAGCTTGGAATAAAAGCATGGAGAAACCCGAATGCCCTTACTGTTGTGATGCCTAAGCTATCAGAAGCATTGAGAGTCAAACACCAGTTGGCTTCGGAGGAAACGATCTCTCATGTGATCTGCACCCCGGGAATCTCAAAACAGCAAATAGACCGTCTGTTAAACGATATTAAAAAAGAACAGGAAGCAAATAATCCGCTTCTTGTCGCATAGCACACATCTATGCAATACTTTTTCTCATTAAATATTTATTTAGGTTAGTTAGTTATCGAAGAGGCCGTATGAAAATAAATTTTCATACGGCCTCTTTAATGATCCTCAGGCTTGTTTAACAAACTGCACAGCTATAACCAATTTTACCTTATCGCTAACCACAACATTTCCTGCTTCAGTAACCGCACCCCAGCTCAATCCGAAGTCCTTGCGGTTTATCTGCCCTTCCATTTCAAACCCTGCTTTGGTCTGTCCGTAGGGATCTACTGCTATCCCATTGAAATCAACATTCAAATTTACTTCTTTGGTAATCCCCCTCATCGTTATGTTTCCGATCAAGGTTTCACCGTCAAATGATTTGGATACGAAACTTAATTCCGGATGGTTTTCAGCATCAAAAAAGTCAGCAGATTTTAAATGCGTATCCCTGTCTTTGTTCTTGGTGTTTATAGAATCTACTTTTGCGGAAAAGTTAAACACGGCATCCTTAAAGGTTTCATCCGATGCCGCTACAGTTCCTTCAAATTCATCAAACTGACCTGTAACGGTCGAGATCATCATATGTTTTACTTTAAATAACACTTCTGAATGAGCAGTATCTATTGCCCACAATGTTTTTACTACGCTTTCCATACCTGTAAATTTTTAGTTTTTATTGTTTCTCATAGAACGATAATGCAAATCTACAGGTCAACCAACTGTTACACATTGACCTATGGTAAGAAACATCTATATTCCGAATGAAACCTGAAACACCCGGCTTTAGTATAATTTAAACCTGGACAGAATCATAAAATGATCAGATGGAAATTTATCATTCTCTTTAGAAATCACTTCTGTACTCGTATTTTTTAAGCCTTTTCCCAAATAATACAATTGATCAATTCTAATACCATCTTCGAAAGTATGCCCGGGATGATCGTTAAAACTCGGATACAAACTCCGGTATGCATCCTTAAAACCAAATTCCAACAAGGTTTCAGAGGCCAGGCTTTCACCTCCGTCTGTATGGGGAACAGCATTAAAGTCACCACCGAACAACACCGGCACCTGGTCTGCATTATAAAAACGTTCTTTGTGGAAATCAAAAACATTTAAAAAAGAGTTCATTCCGTACCAGTTAGACATTACATTTATATACTGTGAATCGCTAATTCTAATCTTGGCAGAAACATTCATAAATGGACTTTCTTCCGGAACATCAACCTCTTCTATCGGATACCTGCTCAATACAGAGATATTACTACCCTGATTTAAATAATCCCAATCAATCGTCGTGGCATAATAAAATCCTAACTCGGCAGCAATAAAGTCGCCTGAGGAATATGTTTCTTGCATCATAACCACGTCTGCTTCCTTTTGCTTTAACATTTCTACAATCCTGTTTCTTGAGTCCCATCCGTCTTTTTCCAAAGTATTATGTTTTCCCCCGTGGTGGATATTCCATACTGCTGCGGTTATTGATTCCTTTGTACCTGACCGGTGCCCGATATTCGCATCCACATACTTATTAAAGTCTAAAGCGACCTCCTTTGATGAAAGAGCTTTCTGAGTAAACACAACCTCATCTATCTCAAAACAGGGCGGTTTAAACCCCACCTGATCTGAATACTTTTTGGCAACACGCTTATTGATCTTAATAACTCCTTTATCGAGAACATAGATTTCTCCTAAAGGAGCTACTTCCATAAAATCCTTAACCTGATAAATCGTATACGGGTTCTTCTTTAATTCTTTCTGTAAGGATAAAAGCCTCTCCATACGGCGCTTATCAATTCCTTTTAACCCCTTGTTCTCTGACAGTCCTTTTGGATCAACAACCAAGTCTATTAACTCATCCGCATATAGCTCCTTCCCATTATAAGAAACACTAAGACTATTAAACTCATCTACCAGGTTTTGCAATAATTCCTGCCCTTCTGAAATTTCATCTAACCACGAGCCTTTAAATGTCTTTCCTTTTAAATGCGATCCTATCATTACCGGGAATTCCCCTTCAAACGGAAACCCTTTGCTGTCCTTCAAATTATAAATCGCCCTATTTATCCCGTCATAATACAACCGGACTTCTCCCTTCAACGCACTATAAGTCATAACCAGAAAGTGCCATTCTCCATTATTCAACGGCATGAATTTACCATTATCGCGTTCATATGTAATTCTTCTTGATCCCGAACCAATATTCCACGCCCAAGTACCTCCGGACATATAAAACACCCACCCTGATCTCTTCTGGGCTTTTAAACCCGAGGTTTCATAAGGCTTCTGGCTTAACAGAACAGTTCTATGCGACGCATTCATTCCGGTACGGATCCAAAACGAAACTGTAAAATCACTTTTATAGTCAAAATTGATCTTATCACTTTCTGTTATCACAAATGGTTTACTTTGTGGTCTAATTTCCAATGCGCTTCCTTTTACCCCCTTTAAATACTTGTATTCATTTATCTTTTCAGTATCAAAATCTATTGTCACTTTTTCTTGAGCCAACCCCGCGCCGACCCCAAAGAAGGTCGTAAATCCAAAAAACATCAATAGTCCCTTTAACTTTCTTCGCCAATTGATTTCAAACAAAGGTATTTGTAACATAATTTCTTTCTTTTTATTTCTTTTTAAAGATAGCTATTTTGTCTGAAATAACACATCGATAAAAATCTAAATGCCAAAGGATTATATGTAACGAGTAATTAATTTGTACTTTCGGAAGATTTATATTCAATTAACAGTTATAATTTATGACTTCACTCATCAAAACAGGATTGCTTTCATACGGCACATCAGGAAAGATCTTTCATGCCCCTTTTATAGACAAGCATCCACATTTCGAGCTGGCAGCCGTCGTGGAACGCTCCGTGAAGAATGCAAATAACGACTACCCTGATATTAAAAGCTTTGACTCGGTAGAAAGCATCATCAATGATAATGATATTGAACTCATTATCGTTAATACTCCCAATGCTACCCATTTTGATTTTGCCATGCAGGCTTTAAAAAACGGGAAGCACGTACTACTGGAAAAAGCTTTTTGCTGTACGTCTTTGGAAGCAAGACAACTATTTAGTGAAGCCAGAAAACGGAAACTATATGTGCTTCCTTATCAAAACAGAAGGTATGATGGTGACTTTCTTTCTGTTAAGAAAGTAATTGACTCCGGAGTTCTTGGACAACTTGTTGAGATACACCTGCATTTCGACAGGTATCGCTATACCATCAGTCACAAAGCCAAGGAGAAACCGGGCCCAGGCAGCGGCATTCAATACGACCTTGGCCCGCATGTACTGGATGCTGCTTTAGCACTCTTTGGCATTCCCCGGCAATGGTCTAAAACGGTTGGCTATTTCAGACCAGGAACGGAAGTAGACGACTATGCTCATTTTCATTTATCGTATGCCGATGGTAAACAGGTTTTTGTAAGTACCAGTATGTTGGTTGCCGACCCACAACCGGGTTTTATCATTCATGGCACTAAAGGGTCATACATCAAGCAACGGGTTAATGTTCAGGAAGAGCAGTTGTTAAAGGGGATCTCTCTTTCCGACCCTGCATATGGACTTGAAACGAAGGACACTTCCGGAAAGTTGACCTTAGCAAATGAACAAGGCACTGTTATCAGAAAAGATGTCAAAGCTGAAAGAGGGAACTATCTGAAAGTTTTTGATGATGTATACAATACCATCAGGCATGATGATTCTTATCCTGTTACCGAAGACCAGATCATTAAACAGATCGAAATTATTGAAAGCTAATGAAAAATATTACCCTCATATCAGGGTTCGTTTTATCCTTTTTCAATTTTTTGAAACACCTGTGCAAATAACACAACCCCTGGTAAAACAAGCTATAAAGAAGGCTTTGCTTTAATAGTAACCTATTCGAGGGCAATTAATCAGCTGGCTTTGCCTACATTTTCCACTTTGGGAAAGCCAGCTGATTTTTTTATTTCTATTTTTTATAAGGAATTATCGAAAACGAATATTGATATTTCCCGGGTTTTATGGTATACGCATCGTGTACCTTTGCTCCCCAGGAGTTATCTCCTCCTACTCCCATTTGAAGATGATCTATATTCCATTGCACCTTATCTCCTATTTTAATATCGGCTCCGTGTTTTGTTGTAACGGGAACCAGGCCTGATGCCGATTCTGCTCCGTCTTCCCCTGCAATAAAATCGATCTCTTTCATGGCAAACGGCCATGCACTCGAATTTAACCAATTTGAAGTCGCAACAGCTTTTAAAGATATATCCGGAGATGATATTTCTATCCAACGTACATCGGTTTTATTCCCTGTTTCCTGCGGACGCATATACCTGTGAAAATCGTCCGTAATCTTTGAATCATAAATTCCCGCTTTAACTCCTGTCTTTCTATCCCAATAACTTTCTCCGGGACCATTACCATACCATTCCATATCGGTGAACGATTTTGGTAAGGTCATATACATACCTATTCTCGGAATATTCGGAAGGTCTTTTTTATTAGCTTCAAACGAATAATCCAGCTGTAATGCACCGGTTTTTTTCAAAGTATATACTATTTGTGTTTTGGCTTGATTCTCCGGCAACAAATAATTTACCGTAAAAGACACCCCGGCATTTACTTTTTCAGGTTGTTTTACAAGTTCTGCTTTTAAATTATAAGTTGCATCCTGCCATGTTTTAGCCCGGGTTTGCATTCCGTTACCCAGATCGTTATCGGTAGGAGCCCGCCAGAAACTTGGCCTTACAGGATGGTTTGTAATTACCGATCCGGTATAGTTCCATTGTACAATCTCGCCAGAAGTTTTATTAATCTTAAAAGATGTCTTTTTATTACTGATCGTTATAAATTCGTTATCCGAACTAATTTCCAATGCCTCTCCGGCTTCATCTGCCGATGGTTTTACTTTTCCTTTCTGAATCAAAAACTGATCCCATGCCACTTCATATCCTTTTGATATAAGCTCCGAATCGTCTTTTTGTAAAAGGCTTACCTCAAGAATATATTCTTTCCCTTTTTCCAGGCTTTTTGGGAATCCCTCCATAACCGTTTTTTCTTTTTGTCGGGGCAGGGTGCCAATCGAAATGTTTTCCCCTTTATGTTTAACCTCCCCATCAACGAGCAGTTTCCATACGACCTCTTTATCGGACAGGTTTGCAAAAAAGTTTTTGTTCTCTACCTGTATAACACCATCTCCCAAATAACTAAACTGTACCGGTTCGTATACTTTTTTCACTTCTGATAAATGAGGATGCGGGTTTCTGTACGGGCCTACCAATCCGTTATTCAAAAAGTTTCCGTCTGTAGGGAGATCGGGATGAAAATCGTGTCCGTAGGCAAAATACGGTTTTCCATTTTCGTCTTTATACTCCAGACTTTGATCTACCCAATCCCAGATATAGCCACCTTGAAGGTTCGGATATTTTTCTATAAGATTCCAATAATCCTGTAAATTCCCTACCGAATTCCCCATGGCATGGGCATATTCGATCATAATGGAAGGTTTGTTTGAATCCGACTCTCCATGCTCAATCAAATACTTAAACTTAGGATACATGGGGCAATAGATATCCGTATAATCTTCTTTGCCTGCCGGCTCGTATTGAACAATTCGGTTAGCATCGCGATCTTTAAGCCATTTATAGGTAGTTTTAAATATTTCCCCTTCCCCGGCTTCATTTCCTAATGACCACGAATAAATACTTACATGGTTCCTGTCCCTGTAATACATACGTTGTGTACGCGCCATATGTGCAGGCAACCAACTCATCTCATTGCCGATCTGCGTTTTCTCATCGATTGCCAACGGGTGACTTTCAATATTGGCTTCATCTACAATATAAAGTCCATACTTATCGCACAATTCCAACCAATACGGATCGTTAGGATAATGCGAACTCCTCACCGCATTAATATTATTTTGTTTCATTAACCTGATATCTTTCTCCATAGTTTCCTTTGAAACTACGTGTCCGGTAATCGGGTCTGTTTCATGCCGGTCTACTCCTTTAATATAAATTGGTTGTCCGTTTACCAATACCTGACTATTCTTGATTTCTACACGTTTAAATCCGGTATAGGTTTTTATATACTGATTATTCGCTTTTTCTGATTCGTCTTCGAGCGTAATATTCAGATCGTACAGGTTTGGTATTTCGGCCGACCATTGATTTACTTTTGATATGCTCTTTTCAATCTTAAATTCTTTTTTACCATTGGCCGGAATTATCAATTTTTCCGACACAGCAAACAATACACTGTCATTATCAGCCAATTGAACAGCTATATTTCGGGACACCTCTTCTGCTGTATTGTTTTGAATGGTAACGGTTATATTAAAAATTCCATCGGTATAACTATCATCCAGATTTGTTTTGGCGTAGTAATCTGCCACAAATACTTTAGGCTGGCTATAGATATAAACATCGCGCTCAATACCGCTCATTCGTAACATATCCTGGCTTTCCAGATAGCTGGCATCACTCCACCGGAACATCTGCATGGCAATAAGGTTTTTCCCTTCGTGTACATAAGGTGTAATGTTGAATTCGGCCGGTGTTTTGCTCCCTTGCGAATATCCTACATATTTTCCGTTTATGTAGAGGTACATAGCCGATTTGGCAGCCGCAAAATGCAGGATCACATCTTCTTTCAACAGTTCTGCACTTAACTCAATCTCATTTCTGTAGGTACCTACCGGATTATAATCGGTTGGAGCATCGGGCCATTTGGTTGTAAACGGATAACGTTCATCCAAATAAATAGGGTAATCATAACCTTCGGTTTCCCAATTGGCAGGAACTTTAATAGTATCCCAATCAGCATCGTTATAAGCTATATTCTGAAATGTAGTCGGCCGTTGTTTCGGGTCTTTCACAAAGTGGAATTTCCAATCGCCATTAAGACTTAGAAAACGTTTTGACTGTTCTTTATTATTCAATTCAGGAGATTCCAGTCCGAAGAATGTTGCCCTGGGTGGCAATTTATTTTCTTCAAAAATCTCGTGGTTATAGTAATAGGTTTGCTCCGGAACCTTTTCGAGATCCTGATGTTTGCAACTCAGCAAAGCCAAAGCTGCTGTTAAAGTAATATATATTTTTTTCATTTTGTTCTTTTAAAATTAAACACTTGTAAGAGATTGTATAAAAATCAACTACCAATAGTTCTCGATAGCTATGCTATGTACTTTCAATGAAAATATATTTTCTTTTCAGTAGTGCTCGAACTGACTAACTTTTCTACTTTTCAAGCAACCTCCGAATATTAATAAGCCCTCATAAAATCTTCTGCAAGAATCTTTTTCAGGTAGAAGATAAGTTCTTCGGCATTGTCTTTTGTAAATACAATCGGGGGTTTAATTTTTAATACATTATTATCAGGACCGTCGGTACTCATCAAAATGCCATGGTCTTTCATCCTGTTGATTGTATAATCGGCATGAGCAGCGAGTGGTCTCATTTCTTTATCTACAAATTCTATCCCTAAGAAAAGTCCCTGGCCTCTAACATCTCCAATAATAGGGAACTCTTCGGCTAACTCATTTAAAGTAGTCTTTAAATACGCTCCTATTTCGAGTGCATTTTGCTGTAATTTTTCATCTTTAACTACTCTTAATACGGCCGTTCCTATGGCACACGAAACAGGATTGCCGCCGAATGTGTTGAAATATTCCATCCCGTTGGCAAACTTATCGGCTACTTCCTGTGTACAAGCTACTGCTGCCAGCGGGTGACCATTACCTAATGGTTTTCCAATGGTTACAATATCGGGAACTACATCATACAGCTGAAAGCCCCAAAAGGTCTTACCTACACGTCCGCAGCCAACCTGAACCTCATCAGAAATACAGATTCCTCCGGCTTCCCTTATGTATGCATAGGCTTGTTTTAGAAACCCATCAGGCAATTCTATTTGTCCGCCACAACTAATAATCGGCTCCACAATAAGGCCTCCTACCTTTCTGCCTTTGTCATGCACCTGTTCAATACACTTCTTAACTTCATCGGCATACAATTTACCGGCATCTCTTCCTCTGTATTTCCCTCTGAAACTGTCCGGAAGCGGAAAAATATGGGTATGTTCGGGGGCTCCCTTTCCTCCTTTGCCATCGAATTTGTACGAACTGATATCTATACACATATTACTATTACCATGATACCCAACCTCCGAAGCTATGATATCTCTTTCTCCGGTTGCGGCTTTCATCATGCGTATCGCCAATTCGTTGGCCTCGCTTCCCGAATTCACAAAATGCAAAACATTCAATTCGGGAGGTAATGTTTCTATGAGTTCTTTTGCCAGTTGATTTATGTTTTCGTGCAGATACCTTGAATTGGTATTGATGAGTGACATTTGCTCCTGTCCTGCTTTTACCACCCTGGCGTGTTCGTGACCTACATGGGCAACATTATTTACCGTATCGAGGTATTTTTTGCCGTATTGATCTACAAGGTATTGCCCCGCACCCCGCACCATTTTTATAGGCACTTTATATTGAAGGCTCAGACTTTTCCCCAAATGTTCTTTTCTATAGGTGATGATTTCATTGTTAAGCATCTCCTTATGCCTGTTTAATCCCTGTGATGTAAACAACAATCCCGGATCGGGACAAATACTTTCCCATACCGGTAGTTCGCTATGGTAAGCTACTCCCGGGAAATCATTTTTATAGCTGAGCATGGAAAGTAGCAACTGAAAATGCAAATGTGGTACCCAGCCCCCATTTTCAGCTGAGGTACCCAACTCGCCAATTTTATCTCCTTTTTTAAGGACATCTCCAACGTTGAAATGTTGAACACTATCCTTGGACAAGTGTCCGTACAAGGAATAAAACTCAAAAGAAGGGGTTTTGTGTTTTAAAATTATGAGTCCGCCATAACCTTTTTCTCCTTCATCTAGAACAGCAGTAAACACTTCCCCTTCCATAAAGCAATGCACCGGAGTTTTAGCCGGTAGCCAAAAATCAACCCCCAGGTGAAAGGTTCTATGTTCTTTTCCTTTGTTTCCTATCCGTTCAAACAAAGAGCTTGTATAGAAAGGCCTTGGTTCTAAATATCCTCCGGCAATAAGTGTATTCGGATGTTGCTTTTGAAGTCTTTTAAGCTTGAATTCAAAAAGATCATGATCGTTAAAATCCTGTTCATGCCCTAGCCACTTGCTCGATACACTAAGATCTACTGGCGTTACTTTCCCGATACGTTGATCCGGGAAAAGGCCGGCCACAGAAAATGCTTGTTGCGCTGCCCAATCTTTAAAGTCAACTTCATTAGGATGGGCAATAAAACCGCAAGCATCCCTGAAACTAAAATGTGCATAATCTTCGCTAATAGCATACCATTTCCTTAACAATTCCCAGGCAGGTTTTTCACTGATCAGCAAGTATTCATTATCGGGTTCTTTTATTTTATTAATGGCCGATTTGGTAACTGATATCACCAATCGCATGGCGATGGCCACATACAGATACCTTAGTTCCTCCTCTTTTAACGGGAAGTTTTTGTGATATCCTTTCACTATTGGCAAAGCGGCTTCCAGTGGATTGTTATGATTCATAATCGCATACGCACATACAATGGCCAGATCGTTAATGGTTTGCGTATAAACCGCATCGCCATAATCTATACAGGAAACAACCACGGGGTTTTGCAGATCTTCCGATACAATTACATTATTATCGTTAGCATCGTTATGTACCACAGCTTTTCGAAGTTGTCTATATCCCGCCTGTGCTTCTTTGAATTGTTGCTGAAAGAAGGAAATAATATCCTTTTCTTCTTTATTGAAATACGACACATAATCGTACGTCCAATCGGCCTGCGCTATGTCCCATTCAAAACTGCGATGGGCTTTAGCATGATCGAAATGTAGAAGTGCTTTGGCAAGCGCTCCACATTGTTCGCCCAGATTAAAGCGCAGGGTATCTGTTTGAGGGTTTACGCTGCTCCACACCCTGCCGGAGATCCAGGTTAACAATCGCACCTTCCTTTTTTGTCCGGAATCATCGGTTATTTCTGAAATATCGTTCCCGCTTTTATCTTTTATTACTTTGGGAGCAATAAGATTTGCATGCGATACATAATTCAACAATTGTTGCTGAAAGTCCAAATATCCCGGATCTTCATCCGGACGTGATACTTTTAGAATATAACTTTCATTATCGGCATCAATTTTAAAATTAAAATCGATCTCTCCG
Organism: Zhouia spongiae; assembly: GCF_022760175.1. Classification (GTDB taxonomy): domain Bacteria; phylum Bacteroidota; class Bacteroidia; order Flavobacteriales; family Flavobacteriaceae; genus Zhouia; species Zhouia spongiae. The sequence goes on along the minus strand of NZ_CP094326.1, from coordinate 1,287,460 downwards.
GGCAAAGGCTTTGCATTTCCTTTTACTTCAAAAAGCTCGAAAGCTATATTTTCGGCTTGTTGTGGCGATATCTGTAATGTTTTATAATTCATTTCAAGAAACTAAAATGTATTGGTGTTATAGTAATAAAAACCTCTTCATAAACTTCGCTCTGTATTTTCAATTCAAAACACATTTCGATATGCTACGCTAGGTGCTCTCTATGAAATATATTTCATCTCAACCAATGCTCAACGTGACATTTTGAATTTTGACACTATGCATAATAACATGAACAAGTAAGCTAATTATCTTCGGTTAGCATCATCATAATATGAGCGGCACTCCAACTAAAGTTTTTAGCATTAAGCCCTTTTCCGGTAATCGGGTGATAGTTTTCCCGTATTGAAGTTCCCTTATCCAACAAACCTTCCGCTCCGTTTAAAATTTGAACTGTAGCACTGTCTGCTTCCTTATTATAACCATAATTGCGAAGTCCTTTAACACCAAAATAAGCCTGATCCAGCCAATTCGGCCCCCGCCAGTATCCATTCATAGGATCAAACTTCGGATGATCTTTAGCCATGGTCTGGAAAGGCACTTTGGTGAAAAACTTTTCCGTATTCATCATTTTATTTTTTATTGCTTCGGCCTGGGTTGGGGTTGCCACATTTGTCCACAAAGGAATCCAGCCTTCACTACCTGCTCCTTTCACAAAATGTTCACCGTCTAACGAAGTATCGTAAAACCAACCGTCTTCCTCACTATAAAATTGATGTTGAATCCTGTCTTTTAACTGTTGAGCATCATCTTCAAAGTCCTTCTTATCAGTTTCATTATGTAACACATTCGCTAATGCTGCCAAATACAATTTCTCTGCATACAGATAAGCATTCAGGTCTACACTTTCCTGATTAAGGGAATATGCGCCATCTGAGTTCTTTAAGATCTCAGCATCGTCAAACCTGATGGCATTATCCATACCGCTTTCCCATTTTGCAGCTATCAGAGAACCGTCGGTAGAACCGTACTCACAGAGCCCGTCCTTATCATGGTCGCGTTTGGCATACCACCACTCATGATACCTTTTCAATTTAGAGTACATTTCTTTTACGAAAGCAGTATCACCGGATTTTCCGAACACTTCAGCAACTGCCCAACTTGCCAATGGTGGTTTGGTATCCCTGTAGTTATGAGCTTCTATAGTGGTATCCCTATAGATGCAGTCTACTATAAATCCGTCTTCCTGCTGAAAATCGAACATCGCACGGATCTGATCTTTTGCCAGATCTTCATTATACAATACCAATCCCACCGCGTGTTTCCACGAATCCCACGACCAAAAACCATGAAACCATTTATAATGATAGCTCGGAAAAAGCCCCTGGTGTTTCAACTCACCGGCCGGAACCCTCCAATTGTTCTGTAACGTCAGCAATGCTTTTGCCAGTACATTGGTGTACTCTTGTTTTTTAAAACCTGTCCTTTGCTTATCGATCAGGCTTTCCAGTTGTCCTTCTTTTTCTATCTTTCGCTTTAGAAGTACACTTTCAAAATCGGCTTCATCAATCAGTTCCTCTTCTTCTTTCCATGAATATTCGGGAAAAATAAATGACTGTGCCATTATTACTTCTTTCGTTTCTTTGGGCTGTAAAACAAAAGGAGTTTGTTTAATAGAAAATGTGTTTCCTGTTGTCTTTATCTCATTGTTCTTATTCAATAGTTTTAAATGCCCTGTTGCTTCGGATCTGTCGGACACCAATTTAATTCCGCCTTTTTCCTTAAGCACATTAATATCCAGACTGTCAAAAACATTACCCGTTATCTCTATCCCTAATGCTATACTTTGATTTGAAAGATTGGTGATTTTTGTACGTTGCAGGGCCGTATGCGCAGACATATACACCAATTGTTGTTCTACTCTCAGCCTTTTGTTTTCAAAGGTCTGCTCCAAATGGCTGTGATAGCTACTCTGGTCTATCAGATCCTCTTGCCAGTCTACCAATGTATCGCTCTCTCCGTTTACCAGGGTAAGTTCGGATAATGATCTTCCGGCCCACACCCCGTTCTGTTGTGTTAACAGGAAAGGGCCCGAAAAACCGTTACCATTTCCCCGCCCATCGGGCAATCCGTAAGCAAACCACGCTCCCTGATCTGAGAACATAAGGGCATTCCTGTCTTTTTTATTCACGGGCACTCCCTTATAGTTAAGCACATTAGCAGTATTATAAAGGTAGTTCAATTTAGGCTTTGTCGTTTCCTTCTGCTTATTTGGGTGTTGTTTACATCCTATGGCAAAAAGCAAAACGCACACCAAAGCAAGTACTTTGTTTCTATACATGATAAAATATTATTTCTATTGTTTTAAATAGAATCTAAAAGAGAAGTAAAACTTCCTGATATAAAATCATTATGAAGTAACAACAAAGAAAAATTGTTGTCTTATTGGACGGGACCATTACGCAAAAAGAAAACGAAATTTTCAGTTTAATTAAATAATTACGCAAAAAAAAATATATTTGCCAATAACCCATCCCGAGTTTTAAGAATTTAATAGTAACCAATCTTTTTCCTTTGAGTCAACGATTCATTTTAACCGAAATAAAGAAAAAGAATCAGAAGGTTTTTAAGAAACTATTCAGTGATCTCTATGAAGAATTGGTTGTTTATGCCAACGGATACCTCTTTGATAAAAACTCAAGTGAAGATATTGTTCAGGAAGCATTCATTTATTTATGGGAGCAGGCAGAAAATCTGCATATAAGGGATTCTATTAAATCGTATATGTATGTTATGATCCGCAACAGATGCCTCAACTATCTGAAATCGATCAAAGTTCGGGACTCCTTACACATTCTCGACCTAAATACCGTTATAATAGGCAACCATGATCTGGATGCATTCTCACAGCACGACAGACAAATCATCCAGGTTCAGCTTCAGAAGGTAATCACAGAATTGCCTTTTAAAATGCAGGAGATCGTTCGTTTGCGTTTTATAAGTAATTATAAATACAGTGAAATTGCGGATGAACTTGGGATATCTGTCAATACGGTAAAAACACAATTAAAAAGAGCCAAGACCAAGATTTCAGCTTCCATTACACCTCTTTTGATCCTCCTGTTACAAAGCTTTCACTAACAGCCACATATCAGTTTTTTTACATTTTTTTTGTTTTTTTATCAATTTTTGTCACCCTTTTTTATCATTGTGTTGTCATAAGGACAAATAGTATACAAAAAAGACATTCATGGAGTTTAAACTCATCATAAAAAAAATTCATAATGAGCTTACTGCTGAAGAGCAGGTTGAATTTGACAGATGGTATGCCGAATCTGAGAAACATAGATCATACTTTAAAAATGTTTCTGAAAATTACAGAAAGCCCCCCGGTAAGATCGATGTAGAGAAAGCCTACCATAAAATAATCCCAAGACTTACCGGAAGAAAAACACTTTTGCGCTATACCGCCGTTGCTGCAGCGGCTGTTATAGCCGCTATAATAGCGATTCCTTTCTTTGTTCAAAAAGAAAACATAGAAACATCGGTTCCTGTTACCAAAACTGAAAGCCAGATAAAAATAGGCACGGACAAAGCCGTTCTCACGCTTGATGACGGTACCCGTGTTGCTTTGGAAAAAGGCTCGAGTTATAAAAGCAATAATGCATCGAGCAACGGTAGTGAACTTGTTTATGACCCCGCAGGCACTCCTGAACCTGTAATTACATATAATACATTAACAATTCCCAGAGGAGGACAGTTTTTTATAACGCTTGCCGACGGAACCAAAGTCTGGCTTAATTCGGAAACAGAACTCAAATATCCGGTAAACTTTATCAAAGGGAAACCCAGAAAAGTCGAATTGGTTTATGGAGAAGCATACTTCGATGTATCTCCCGGCTCTCAACATAACGGCTCAACATTTTTAGTTACATCCCAAAATCAAAACATTGAAGTTCTCGGAACAGAATTCAACGTCAGAGCCTACAAAAGTGATTCCTATATAGCCACCACGCTGGTAGAAGGAAAGGTAACTGTCGGACATCAGGATCTAATAAAAGAACTAACTCCCGGAAATCAGTCAAAACTTAACCTGGCCACACACACTATTCAAATTTCCCCTGTAGACATCCAGGATGAAATTTCATGGAAAGAAGGACTGTTTAGTTTTAAAAACAAGACTTTAGAAGAAATCATGTTACAGCTGTCGAGGTGGTATAATGTAGCTATTGAAATTGAAAACACTGAAGCAGGAAGAACCAAATTTAATGGTGTTTTCAACAAAAACCAACACCTGGAAAATATTCTTTTAATCATAGAAAACACGAATGAAGCAAAATTTGAAAAAATAGAAAACAAAATCATTATGAAGTAACCATAGAAAAGGGAATGGAGTTTAGACCTGGACAATTTAAATCTCCATCCCCGTGAGATTAATCAATTAAATAAGTATTTAACTAACTAACGCGTAAATTTATGAAATCTAAATTTAACGAATTCCTTATGCGATATGGGGAAAACATTTTAATGAACATGATGAGAGCATTTATTTTCTTATGTTGTTTAACGACTTTTGCTTTTAGTACTAAAGCAGGTTTTTCTCAGAATTCAAAGATCATTATCAAAGCCGATTCGAAACTTACCGTCGAAGAGGTCTTTGACCTTATTAAGAATCAGACTGAACATACTTTTATTTACAGGTCTGATCTGTTTAAGAATGCACCTAAAGTAACGGTTAAAAAGGGAACGATTAAAACACAAACTCTTCTGGAAAAGAGTTTGTCTTACGGAAATTTTAATTATTCCTTTACCTCGAACGGAGCTATCCTTTTAGAAAAAAAGTCCTTTACGAGTGCTATTAGGCCTCAACTCATTATTTCCGGTCAGGTAACCGATAATACAGGAGCCCCTTTACCCGGAGCGACGGTATCCGTTAAAGGGAATGAATCTGTAGGAACGCAAACTGATTTTGACGGTAAATACTCGCTACAAGTTCCTGATAACAATACGATCCTCATATTCCGGTTCTTGGGTTTTAAAACGCAAGAAGTGGCCATCGGCTCTTCAACCGTTATTGATATCTCTCTTGAAGAAGACGCACAAAGCCTGGATGAAATTGTTGTGGTGGGTTATGGAACTCAAAAGAAAAGCGATGTAACAGGAGCTATCAGCACTGTAAAAAGTGAAGATCTGACCCAGGTGGTAACCACCAGTCCGACGGATGCATTGCAAGGAAGGGTTTCCGGAGTTAACGTAACTTCATCGGGAAGTCCGGGTTCTACCGCAGATGTTACTATCAGGGGGTTTGGTTCTTTTGGGAATAATCAACCCTTGTACATAGTCGATGGGGTTCAGGCAGATCCTTATTATATAGACCCTAATAATATTGCCTCCATGGAAGTTCTGAAAGACGCTGCTTCAGGGGCCATTTACGGAACCAAAGCAGCCAATGGCGTTATTATTATCACTACTAAAAAAGGAAAATCCGGAAAACCGAGAATCGAGATCAATTCTTCATACAGTATCAATAGTCCGAGTGAAAAGATGAAGCTTCTGGATGCGGAGGGTTATGTAAGTGTACACCGGCAAATGTATGAAAATGCCGGGGCTGCATTGCCACAATATATCACCAATCCTCCTGCAGTAAATACCGACTGGATAGATGCTACGCACAGAGACGGCGCCTTGCACGTTTTCAATGCCAGGATAAGCGGGGCTTCCGACAATATCAACTATAGCATTGGCGGAAATTATGCTGATGAGAACGGACTTTTAATAGGGTCCGAATTCACAAAAAAAGGGCTTACAGCTAATATCGGGGTAACCAAAGGAAAATTAAAGATAAACACCAACCTGAACTATAGTGAAACGTACAGGGAAAATTATAAATTCTCTTTACGTGAAACATACCAGATATCCCCCCTGATCCCTGTCTATGACGAAAACAAGCAATCGGGATATGGATACAGAGACGGAGATATTCCCGATCACAGAAACCCGATAGCTGAAGATTTTTACTTAAACAGCTACGCCAAATCCAAATACTTTTTAGGAAATATCGGATTGAGCTATGAAATTATAGAAGGATTAACCGCAAAAGCCAATTTATCTGTTTCGAATACGAACACTTATGGTTTTAATTTTAACAGACCTTTCAGAGCCAGGGATGTACAGGAAGAAGGCCGGGAATTTGCTTTCATCTCTGAACAGAATAGTGAGTCGAGAAGAATTAACCAGGAGTTCTTTCTGACTTATGACTTTACCGTAAAAGATCATTCTGTTGGTCTATTGGCCGGGTACCAGCGAATTAGAGAACCGTACAGAACTACCTATGCCCAGGCGGAAGGCTATAAAATAGAAAAAGATGAAGATGGTAACGAGATGAAAGTGCCTGCCGATATATTGGATCCTTCTTTTAATACATTAAATGCATTTTCCGACGGAACGTATTCTGCTTCCGGAACCAATGCAGAATATAGATTAGCCTCACAATTCGGACGTGTTAATTATGCATTGAAAGATCGTTATTTGGTGCAAGCCAGTATCCGTAGGGACGGTAGTTCCAAATTCGGTAAAAAGAACCAATACGGCTACTTCCCTTCTTTTGCATTAGGGTGGAAAATAAGCGAGGAAAACTTTATGAAAAACCAGGATATCTTCGATTTCTTAAAGGCGCGCTATAGCTGGGGACAGTCAGGTAATGATTCAGCCCTGGGGTATTATGATTTTGTTGCATTGATTGCATCCGGTAAGAGTCAGGACGACGGAGGTTATGTGTTCGGAAACCCGCAAACCTCTCATCAGGGAAGTATTGCAAGAGAACTGCAAAATGATTATTTAAAATGGGAAACCAATACCTCTGCCAACATTGGTATAGATTTCAGAAGTTTGGGAGATAAACTGCAGGGAGCCATCAATTACTACAAAAGCGCTACAGAAAGTTTATTGATTACAAAAGTAATACAGCCATCTGCCGGTATCTTAAGTCCGGTAGTTAATGTCGGAGAATTTGAAAACAGTGGCCTGGAATTCGAACTCGGATACGACAATAAAGAACATGCCTTTAAGTATGGTGCTTATGCTACCTTTACTACTATTAATAGTGAAGTGACAAAACTAAGCGACCAAAATCAGGTGCTGTACGGTGTAGGTCTTAAATTCGGATCTGACCATTTTGTTAACCAGACCAAAGTAGGGCACGAGCCCGGAGCTTTCTTTTTACCTGTGGCTGATGGCATTTTCCAGAATCAGGCGGAAATTGATGCCCATAACCTGAACGGAACTCCGATCCAGCCGGATGCGCAACCGGGCGATATTCGTTTTATCGACCAGAATAACGATGGTACTATTGACGATAGCGATGCTGTTTACCAGGGAACTGCCATTCCTAAATTCGAATACAGCTTAAACCTGAACGCCGGTTATAAGAACTTCGATTTCAATATATTCTTTCAGGGAGTCGGAGGAAACAAAGTCTACAACGGAAACAGTTTTGAAATGCTGGGAATGGATAGCGGCCGTAACTTCAGAAGTGAAACCTTAAATGCATGGACCCCATCTAACACCGATACCAGTATTCCAAGAGCTGTTTTAGGAGACCCGAATGGTAACAACAGGGCTTCTACCAGATTTTTACATGATGGTGACTACCTAAGGATCAAAACCATTCAGTTGGGATATTCAATACCTCAAAAGGTTCTAAATGCTATTATGGTTGATAAAGCCAGGCTCTATGTAACCGGACAAAACCTTTTTACATTTAGTAATTACGATGGTTTGGATCCGGAAGTCGGAGGAAACATTTTATCGAGAGGTATCGACAGAAGTTTATATCCAAGAAGCAAATCGTTCATTTTGGGTGTTCAATTACAATTTTAAATTCTGAAATATTATGAAATCTATATATAAGTTCTATTTATTAACAATTGTATTGCTGGGTATGATTTCCTGCGATGACAAAGAGTTTTTGAATCAATCCCCTCCGGACAGTTTAACCTCTGATGTGTACTGGAGAGATGTGAATGATGCCGAGGCCGGTTTGGTTGCCGCATATTCCGAATTGGAATCGAGAAGTAATTTCTGGGACGGATGGCAGGAAGGGCGCCCTGTTGTTGAGTATTTCAGGTCTGATTATGCTTTACCGGGGCCGGATGCCAGTAATTATGCACACTGGATGTCTATATTCAATTTTACTTATGACAATGCCCATACCTTTCTTAATGTATTGTGGTCTACCAATTATAAGGGCCTGAATTTTGCAAATCAGGTGATTACTAATGTAAGCGGGATGACATCAGGACAAATCTCCGATGCAGATAAAAAACGTATTGTCGGGGAAGCTACTTTTTTAAGGGGATATTATCACTTCAAATTACTTTCTCTGTACGAACAAATTGTATTAAGGGATGCCATGGTAACTCTTGATAACATCGATAAGCCCCTGGCAACAAGACAGGAAGTATGGGAATTAATTTTAAACGATTTCAGTACTGCAGCAAATATGTTACCTGAAACCCTTGCATCGGAAGATCTGGGAAGAGCGACCAAAGGCGCTGCTTTAGCATACCTTGGTAAAGCTTACTTATACAAGGCAGGAGACCCAACCTCATCAACAGCCGACGATTTTTCGAATGCAGCCGCCGCTTTTAAGCAAATTGTAGATGCCGGAACCTATCAGCTGGAACCGGACTTCTTAAGCATTTTCAACGGAGAAAATGAAAACAATCAGGAGTCTGTTTTTGAACTTCAATTCAAAAGTGGTGACGCGACTTCATGGAATGCCACCAGGCTACATGCCTTTATCGGTGATTGGTGTATCGGAGGCTGGGGAGGCCTGGAAGCTTCTTATGCTTTGGTTAACGAAATGAAAAAAGAAGGGCAAATTGCCAATAACGGTTTATACGACAACAGGTTATATGGCACCTTGTATTTTAAAGACCCTTATTACAACAATACAGATACCAATGAGATGCAAGGATACACATGGGATGTGCTGGTGGCCGATACTTATGGATCTGCAGACGCCAAGGATAACGCTGCCTATTTCAGGAAATGGCTCCCTAATTATGTCTGGAACAACAGTTATATCGGCCTTAATGTTGTATTAATGCGCTATGCTGATGTTTTATTGATGTATGCCGAGTCGCTGAACGAAACGGGAAATACTGCCGAGGCCGTTAATATCATCAATAACATCAGGGATATTCATGGAAATATGCCTGCTGTCTCTGCTACTACACAAGCAGAAGTCCGCACCCAAATCATGCATGAACGCACCATGGAACTCACCCTGGAATCTACCAGATTCTTTGATCTGCGAAGATGGGGAAAACTGGACGAAGCAATGCAGGCGGCCGGAAGAACAGGATTCAGTGCTGATAAACATTCGTATTTCCCGGTTCCTTTAACAGAAATTCAGGCAAATCCGGAAGTTAATTAGTATTGACCTTTTTAATAGTTAGCTAAGTTGACAAATACACCCGGAATATTTCGGGTGTTTTGTTTAAATTCGCCTTGTTATAAAAACAACACAAACACTATAAAAATGTTACAAAACAAGCTAGACCGGATTTTCAAGGCCCTTTTTGACCCCTATTTAGACAGCGTTCCAGATGTGTCTAAAATAAACAAAGCAATGATTGAAAAAGGAGTTATTGCTTCTGAAAACGATATTGTAAATGACCATATTGCTTTCAGAACTTTAGGTGTTCCAAACCTGGGGATCGCGTCCTTTGAAAAAATATTCCTTCATTACGGATACGAGAAACGCGATTACTATTTTTTTGAAGAAAAAAAGCTAAACGCCCATTGGTATGCCCCTCCAAAAGAACATTATCCGAGAATCTTCATTAGCGAACTAAGGGTCGGAGACCTGTCAAAAACAACACAGGATGTTATCAGTTCATATACCGATCCCATTATTAATGATCCGTTAGACAAAATCGATTTGGATGATCCGAAAGCTGTTGGCGATTTCTTCTATAAACCTCTCTGGAAATTACCAAGCATAGAAGATTATAAAGCTTTGGGCAATGAAAGCGAATATGCTGCCTGGGTTATTTACAACAGATATTATTTAAACCATTACACCCTCAGTGTTCACGAGTTTCCTGAAGAATATAACACTATTGAAAAGTTTAATGCTTTCCTGGAAAATATCGGCATCACCCTTAATACGGCCGGGGGAAAAATAAAAATAAGTAACGACGGCCTTCTAAAACAGAGTAGTTCTGTGGCAGAAGTTATCGAGGCCACATTTGCTAACGGTCAGAAAATGAAAATCTCAGGCAGTTATGTAGAATTTGCCGAACGCCTGGTTTTACCGGAATATCAACATTTGGATCCTCTGGATGTCAGACGCAAACACAGAAGAGATGGTTTCGAATCGGCCAATGCCGATAAAATTTTCGAAAGCACCTACAATGAACAAACCAAAATTTAGAAAATGAACAACAACATATTAACAAATTTAAATATACATCAACCATATTACAGTTTCAGTACCGGTGTTACAGAGCAAATCAGCAACGGGAAAACCATTCAGATTTCTTCTCCAACGGACGGGAGCCTTATCGGTACTGTTAACCTTGCTGAAGCATCAGATTATCAAACTGTCGTTACCAAGGCCAAAGAGGCTTTCCCTGTATGGCGATCGCTAACAGCACCTCAACGTGGTGAAATTGTACGCCAGTACGGAGAAGAGCTTCGAAAAGAAAAAGAAAACCTGGGTAAACTGGTAAGTTATGAAATGGGAAAAAGTTTACAGGAGGGCTATGGAGAGGTTCAGGAAATGATTGATATCTGCGATTTTGCCGTAGGGCTCTCGCGCCAACTCTACGGCTTGCAAATACATTCAGAACGCCCTAACCACAGAATGTTCGAGCAATGGCATCCGCTGGGTATCGTTGGTATTATATCTGCCTTTAATTTTCCCGTAGCTGTTTGGAGCTGGAATACAGCACTTGCCTGGATCTGTGGAAATGTCTGCATCTGGAAACCTTCTGAAAAAACTCCTTTCTCGGCAATTGCTTGTCAGGAAATTTTTAAGAGAGTTCTAGAACGTAATGATTTACCCGAAGGGGTTTCCAGTGTAATTATAGGTGATCGTTCTATTGGTAAATTAATGGCCTCCGATACCAATATCAGTTTAGTTTCTGCAACAGGATCTACCCGAATGGGAAAAAATGTAGCGGAAACCGTAGCCGGACGATTAGGAAAAACTATCCTGGAATTGGGGGGAAACAATGCCATCGTAATAACAGAACATGCCGATCTTACTCAGGCTATTCCTGCCATTGTTTTCGGAGCAGTCGGCACCGCCGGTCAACGCTGTACCAGTACAAGGCGACTTCTTATTCATGAAAGCCAATACAATACCTTAAGAGATAAACTGGTTGATGCTTACCGGCAAATCCGCATCGGGAATCCTCTTGATGAAAATAATCACGTAGGTCCGCTTATTGATACCGATGCTGTTAGAAACTATCAAAACACTATACAGATTGCCCGGGAACAGGGGGGAAAAATATGCACAGGTGGGAATGTACTGGAAGGGGACATGTATCGATCCGGATGCTATGTAGAGCCTGCCATTATTGAAGCCTCAAGAGATATGGAAATTGTAAAGCACGAGACCTTTGCACCGATTCTCTATTTAATGAAGTATCGAACGCTTGAGGAAGCAATCAGTATACAAAATGAAGTTCCTCAAGGGCTGTCATCGGCTATTTTCACATTAAATATCAGAGAAGCCGAAACTTTCTTATCCGCAAAAGGATCAGACTGTGGTATTGCCAATGTAAATATCGGGACTTCCGGAGCAGAAATCGGAGGAGCCTTTGGAGGTGAAAAAGAAACCGGTGGTGGCAGAGAAAGTGGTTCTGATGCCTGGAAAGCTTATATGAGAAGACAGACCTGTACGGTGAACTACGGTACTGAATTACCGCTAGCCCAAGGCATAAAGTTTAATTTATAATTCTTACCTGAAGAATACCCCCGAAGCTTCGGGGGTATTCTTCTGCCTATAACTGCTATGAGTTCTCGATAGCCAGACTATGTACCTGAACTGTCATCGAAAAACAATTATCAGACCTTGTTTATATTACAAAAGATTATTCCTGCTTAGAACATCCACTTAATCTTTTTAGCTAGTTTTTTCGGAAGTGTGTAAGGCGGGTATCGCAGTGGAATGTCTATCCAGTTGGCCTTTTTCAGCACCGATTTATGATGTGAAAAAAGATCGAATGACAGTTTTCCGTGATAAGCCCCGATCCCACTACTCCCCACACCGCCAAACGGCAGGTCTTTATTGGCTATATGTATCACCGTATCGTTTATAGCGCCTCCCCCAAAACTAAACGTGTTTATCAATTTCTGCTGATAGCGCTTTCTGGTCGAGAACAGGTATGTTGCTAACGGTTTATTGTACCTGGTTATATAACTTTGGATCTCTTCTTCGGTATCATAAGCTATAACAGGTAAAATAGGCCCGAATATCTCCTCCTTCATCAAGTTGCTTTCCACATCAGGTTCAAGCACAAGCGTAGGCGACAAATAATTATCCTCTTTATTGTTAGCCCCGCCGTAAATAACCTCTTGCCCTTCCAACAGGCTCAGTAATCGCTGATGATGACGTTCATTCACTATACGTGCAAAATCGGGTGATGCTTCTATCTGCGATCCGTAACTTTTTTCGATATGTTTTTTTAGCGAATCGATTAATTGCTGTTTTACAGAGCTATGTACAAGGATATAGTCCGGAGCAATACAGGTTTGCCCCGCATTGATAAATTTTCCCCATACGATTCGTTTTGCAGCCAAATCTATTTTGGCCGTCTCATCAACAATACACGGGTTTTTACCTCCTAATTCCAGGGTAACAGGTGTCAGATGTTTTGCAGCGCTTTCATAAACGATCTTACCGACCTGCGTACTTCCCGTAAAAAAGATATAATCCCACTGAAAGCTTAACAACTTTTGAGACACTTCGACGCCTCCTTCAACAACAGCTATATAATCTTCAGGATAAACTTCCATAATCATTTTAGCAATGACAGCAGAAGTATTCGGTGTAAGCTCAGAGGGCTTGATTACAACTGTATTTCCCGCAGCTATTGCGCCTATTAAAGGGGCGATAGCCAGCTGGAACGGATAGTTCCAGGGAGCAATAATTAAAACCTTTCCATAGGGCTCTTTATAAATCCGGTCAGAAGAGGGAAAGTTCAACCAGTTAGAACGCACCTGTTCCGGCCTTGACCACTGTCTTACATTTTTAATCGCATGATCTATTTCTGCCAATACCAGTTGGGTTTCAGTAGCCATCGTCTCAAACCGGGGCTTTTTAAAATCGGCATAAACGGCTTCACATATAACTTCTTCATACTTCGACACCTGCCGACGAAGAGCCTCCAACATTTGCTTCCTGTAAGTTACACTCATCGTTTTCCGGGAGGAAAAAAACACCTCTTGTCTCTTTAACAAACCATCATCCATATCTTCTGTACTTTATAGCTGCTCTAAGTTAAAATATATTTACATAACGTAAGTTCAATACAACACAAATGATCATTAATATAATACCCTGTCATACCGGTGCTTTTAAAATAAGGTTCCGACTTTTGTTTATCCTGAGTGGCAGCCAAAGGGCCATCCTTAAAACAAAAAACTGATTATCAGCCGAAAACAAACCGGACTCACGTTACATATCTGTTTATAAGGCTTCAAAAGATAAATGAAATAATAAGGTCGGATACTCATAGGCTTCAGGTACCGTATGTATACCGAGAGCAACATTCATAGTCGTTTCATTGATCTCTTTTAAAATCACCAGTACTTTCTTGTCTTTAAACCCGAAATATTCATCCAGTACCAATTGTTTCTTATTGTTAAATTCTACCGGACCGGCAGCAGCATTAACTGTAAAATTTCCTTCGACCAGCTCCCAGGTGGCATCTTGCTTCGGGGTGTATAACACATGAGCCAGTGGCACATTATTTACATCATACGATATTGCCGTAATATTAGCCTGATGCTCTATGCTGGCATATACGAGTCCCATTAAACTTTGACCATCTTTATTGTTTACTTTGTATGTTCCGTCATAGACAAAGGTGAACGTATCTTCATAAGAAGCCCCCAAACCTACCAGTTCTAAAAGGTTTTCTTCTGAAGGGAGCAATAACCCCAGGGCATCCTCTACCAATCCGGCTCCTTCTTTACCGGAAGTATATGCTTTTTTGAGTTTCCATGATTTTCCTTCCGGTTTGGCCTGTCCTCCGGTAAGTAATATTTCCAAAGAGGGCAATATCGTTACCTCCTTGGTTTCTGTAAAAGCCCCCCCGGGTCCTGACACTTTCATTATTACCGTATAAGTTCCGGCGGCCTGATAAGCATGAACCGGGTCTTCTTCCGAGCTCGATTGCCCGTCGCCGAAATCCCAGGATATACTTTCAGCATTTGCTATCGTTCCGTTGAATGTTACCAAGGTTCCTTCCACTAAAAACTGAAAATCAGCCAAGGGGACTTCTGTATCGTCGCTACTGCAATTGGTTAATAAAACCGATAATATTACTAACCCGTATATTTTTAATGTTTTCATATGTTAAAAGATTAATCATTTTGATCCCACCAAACGGCTGTATCTATTTTATTATCCCCCTGCCTCGATATGGCTTCGGTTACGTGATCGGAATTCGAACTTAGTTCGAACGAAGAATACAAGAATCTCTTAGGCAGTATCCCGTTGGTAACTCCTTTGGCCAGATCGGGCTCTGTCCGCTGAGCAATCTCAGGATATCCCGTTCGTCGTATATGGGACCATCCTTCAAAATAATTTGGTATGAATGCCAGCCATAACTGTGTGCCGATTTGTTCTTCATCTCCGGATCCTGTAAGGCTTGCCGTTGGCGAAGCCATAAAATCGGCTATAACATCCGAAGCTATATTCCATTGTCCTAGAGCTGTTTCAATTCCTTTCCTGTAATAGTCATTGGCTTCTGCCGGCTCCTGGTCATATACCAAAGCAGCCTCAGCTCTCAAGAACCATACTTCTGCAGCGTTCATTACATACAATTCACTATCTCGCGAGGACAATGCTGTTCCCATATCCGATCTAGCTGCAAAATCAGAGTTTCCGAAAGCAGCATCGTTCAGCCCATTGGTCATTCCTGTATAGTTTCCGTTTCCATCAATACTGACAAACACCGATAGACGGGGATCGCCGGTCTGTTGTAACTGATCTGTCAACTTCGCAGACATTTTTATAGAGGGGAATCCTGTGCGGTAATTATACCAGGGGTTACCATTGCCTTCTGTCTGGATCATAGTTGCATTATGGAGATTGGTTTCCATAAAAGGATCGTTCAAGCATTGAGAAACCACCGTCCTTGAATAAGTATTATCTGCATATCGCAATCGCATGCCCAGCCGGAGACGTATACTGTTCGCAAAACGAACCCATTTGTCAAGATCATTATCAAAGACCGGATCGCTGCCGGGATATCCCAACGCCGGATTGGCGGATGTAAGGATTTCTATACTTTCGGTTAAACGGGCAACCAGGTCTTTGTAAATAAACTCCTGTGTATCATACTTTGGTTGCATAATATCCTGCGTTTTCCCTTTCCCTCCTTCTACATATGGAATTTCACCAAAGGCATCCGTTATTTTGGCATACCCCAGTACTGCTATTATATCGGCCATGGCATAACGTACTTTATTTGCTGTATCTCCGGATCCTGTAATTTCAAGTACCTCTTCGATATGCCGGATAACTCCTCCATACATACCCGTAAACATTTCATTGTATTGCGCATCGAAACCGTCTCCATACTGATCTGGGATACGGGCCGTACTCCCGGCCACAAAATAATGCCCGTAATGTCCGGAAAAACGATATACGGATTGGTCTGTGGTTCCTAAAAACAAACTCCTTACTGCTTTTGTAAATAGTGCCGCATCATCGATGGCAGTAACTGCATTCGGGTTTTCCCTAAGGTCGTCCAGGTGATTATCACATGATATTGCCATAAACCCCAGTATGAGAGCTGTTATTATACTGTTGATAATTCTATACTTGTTTTTCATGATGATCAGCATTAAAAATCAATTTTTAGGTTTACTCCATAAGATCTGACAGATGGCAACGACGAATGTTCAAAGGCCGTTGATGCCGGTCCGCTACTATATGTTGCTTCCGGGTCTATATCTTCTGCCGCGTTATAGAAAAACAACAAATTCCTGCCGATAGCCGATAAACTTGCATTTTGGATGCAGGTATTCTTAAGCATCTTCTGTGGGAAGTTATAGGTTAGTGTTACTTCCCTGAGTTTGATATTACTGGCATCGAGAATTTGCTCTTTTGAAATCTCACTGGTGAAAATATTGTTATATTGTCTTAACATCGGATCTACCGGTGTTTCATTTTCAAAGCCGGTATGTTCGTTGATTCCTTCTTCAATAAAACCTGTTTCTCTCCCTTCCAGGCTTTTGGCATCCGTTCCGAAGAATGTTCTGTAAGCCCTTCCGTAAGAGTAGAATTCGCCCCCTTCCTGTATACTCACAAGGGCACTTAAAGAAAAGTTTTTATATCGCCATTTACTGGTAATCCCTCCGTACCAATCAGGATTAATACTTCCCAGTTTAACACGTTCTCCACGTTGTGCCATTCCGTCATCAGTAATTAATTTACGTCCGAAATTGTCACGTTTGAAATCGTATCCGTATATACTGCCGAATTCTTCTCCGGGCCTTGCTTCTACGGAAACCGACCATAGCGTATTTAGTGTAATGCTCTCAAGCCCTTCATTTAAGGATTCAACCCTGGATTCACTCTTCGTGAAATTAAAGCCTAGATCCCATGTAAAATCATCGGTATCGACAGGTATCGTATTGAACTGTAGTTCGACCCCCTTGTTTGATATCTTTCCAGCATTTACTACTTTGGAGTTGTAGGATGTTGCTCCTGATATCGGTACTGCCATGATCTGATCTGTCGTTTCGGTATTATAATATGTAAAATCGATCTGGATACGGTTGTTAAAAAAGCCCAATTCTGTTCCTACTTCCCATGAAACGGATGTTTCCGGCTTCAGGTTAAATGACGGCAGGCTTCCCGGAACAGATGCTACTGTATAAGGCAAGGTCAGAGTCTGATCGATGTCATACACCGCCTGTGTTCTGTACGGACTGGTATCATTCCCCACCTGGGCATAAGACCCCCTTATTTTACCATAACTCAGTACATCAGTACCCATCCCAAGCATTTTGGTAAACAACAGGCTCACATTCTCCGAATGATACCAGTACGAGTCGTTATCTTTGGGAAGGGTCGATGAATTATCGTTCCGGAGTGTTGCATCAACATATAAAAACCCTCCGTAACTAAACTGGGCTAAACCATAAAATGAATACACTCCTTTCCTGCTGATATGTTCATCATTATAGGTGTTCTTGTAGTTATTTATTTGATAGAAGTTGTCAACCTTACTATCATTCCCCCATACATAAACATAACTGCTATTTTCGTCTCTGTATGTAGCTCCCAAACTGGCCGAAATTTTAAAGTCCCTGATACTGGTATTATACGTAGCCAAAATATCAGAATTCCAGATGCGTTCTTTTCCCTTGTCGTGCGAATATTTCCCCAGGCCATTCTCAACCGCCTGCGATCCTCTTGCCCCAAAACTTGTATAATCGGAAACGATATAATCCATCCCTGATCTGGCGGTAACATACAGGCTTTCATTCAGATCCCATTTGGCAGATAAAAATCCCTGAAACCTGTCTCTTTTATCCAGGTTCCCTGTATTTTCCAAGGCCCAATAAGGGTTGTTAAAGGTATTATCCAGGTTCCATTTTATTTCATTTCCGCTTCCGTCAACGGTATTGTCAGCCACATCTGATACACGGATATCCCTGGGCATTAAAGATAATTGTAAAGCTGTGTTTCCGGCTCCTTCAGCCAATTCGGGACTATTTTCAGTTTTAGAAGTCAGGTAGGTCATTTTTCCCTCAATACTAAAATCATCGGTAAGATTCGATTTACCTCTTATACTGATCGTTTGCTTTGCCAGTGTATTATTACTTATGATCCCCTGCCCGTCTTCATCGGTTATTGACATTCTGAAAGATCCTTTTTCCGAACTGCCTTCGAAGGCTATCGAATTAGACAAAGAATAGCCTGTTCCGTAAAACTGCTCATACGGATTCCCGTGTGAAATGTATTTGTCCTGCCCTCCAAGCCAGTTCGTATATTCCTGTCCTTCCAATCTCGGTCCCCAGCTCCAGGAATAGGGATAATCTAATACAGGTCTGCCGTTGCCGGCTATCGGGGCAAAACCTCCAAATGCACCGGTTCCATATTCATTTTGGAGATCAGGAGTTAAATAGGCTTCCGTCAAAGTGAATGAGGAATTCAATGAAACACCGATCCCTTTTCGTTTTTTTCCCGATTTAGTCGTAATCAGGATTACACCATTCATCCCCAATGATCCATAAGCAGCTGCGGCACCCGCCCCTTTAAGAACACTGATCGATTCCACATCGTCCGGATTGATATCGGATAATGCATCTCCCCTGTCAACACCTCCCCAGGAGGATGCCCCCCCGGATCCGTTATTAACAGGAATACCATCTATAACCACCAACGGACGATTTGACCCTGATATGGTGGTAATACCACGAAGCAATACCCTGCTTGAACTGTTTACACCTGTATTAGCCTGTGTAATTTGCAATCCCGAGACTTTTCCCGAAAGGGAATTCATTACATTATTCTCCCTGGCTACATTTACTTCTCCGGATGAAATTTGCGATACCGAATACCCCAGTGATTCCTTATCCCGTTCAATATTAAGGGCTGTTACCACCACTTCATCCATTTCTTCCGCATTGACCTCCAGTAAAATGGTGATATTATTCCGGTTACCGACAACAACCTCTCTGGTTTTATACCCAATATGAGATAATACCAGAACGGGATTAACACCTGCATTCTGTAGCATAAACTTACCGTCAAAGTCGGTTGAAGTCCCGTTGTTCGTTCCTTTTACCAGAATCGTTACTCCCAGTACAGGAACGTTGGTTCCTTGTTCTAATACCTTACCGCTAACTGACTTTTGTGCAGAGACAGTTATGGCAAAACCCAATAGAACTATAGTCATTAATAGTTTATTCATAAAGTTTTGGTTTGGTTATGTTTTACTCGATAATCGAGATGTAAATGTTCCGTTATACAAATACCTCCCGGGCTTGTGCCGGAGTTATTTACTCCACTATGTACACTGGAAGACCGATATCCTATCTCTTCATGGAAAGGATATATTCCGCTACCGCCATTTTAGCATCATCGGGCAGATAGGCCTGAGAAGGCATATCAGGATAGTCTTCCCGCAGGTTCCACGGTTTGTTGATATAGTCTACTATTCCTTGTGGATTTCCTTCATAAACTGCCTGAATAATATTCGTTGGCACGCCTATCAATCTGGTATCAAATGCATGGCAACCGGCACATACTCCATAGTAAGTAAGCTCTCCCAGCTCCTGCTTCGATACGGAGCGTGGAGCTACCGGAGTGTCGAAAGTAAAGGTTGTAATATGCTTGGTATCCGTTATTTCGGCCGGACCATAATGATCTATCCCAAACGTACGATACCTGTTCTTGTCTCTGATGGTACTTCCTGTTCCTCCGCCCATGGCAAGAATGTCAGGTCCTTTTGATCTTAACTGCGACAGCATTAATGCCTTGATCTCTCCTACCGGGTTATTCCCGTTCTCAAACATGAAATTATCCAACAGTACAACCCTGTCCGGATTCGGTTCTGAATTAGGATCGTTTGCCGTCGGGGCTCCCGTAGGCAAATCAACAATCGTTATCCCGGCATTATCATTATTGGCAATTATATTATTCTCTACAATAACATCATCGGCAGCCATGATCAAGACTCCTGTACCAGGAGGTATTCCTGCTACTATAGAACCCGGAGCTCCAAAGTTTTCATGATTATTTCCTATAACAAAATTGTTTCGGATAATAACGTCGAATACCGTTTTAATCGGCAGACCCGGGGTAAGAAAAGCGAGGATCCCTCCTGTATTGTTGTGTGCATAATTACTTTCTACAAGACAATGACGTGAGTTTTCAATTTCTATTCCCGCTACATTTCCGAAAACCTCATTATGTTTTACATCTACATTATCACACATTCCGACATATATGGCCGCATCTTCTATTTCCGTCAGGATATTATGTGATACGATTCCGTTCTTACCATACTGCGGAAAGATTCCGTAGACTCCGGTATCGATAATCCAGTTGTTCCTGATAATAAAATTATTACCGGCCTGTCCCATAATGCCATTTCCTTTATACTTGATGATCTTCATGTTTTCGACGGTAATACCGTTACCGGAATACAGGATGGCATCATTGAGTTCTTTTTTTCCGTCCATTACGGGCCATTTTCCTTCTTCGATAACTCCTTGTATGCTGATGTTGTCTTTATCGATATATACCGTTTCGGAATAGGTTCCCGGATATACCCGGATCAGATCTCCGGGCTGTGCTTTCAGAACAGCTTCCCGTATCGACCCTCCGTCTTCTACCTTTATGATGTTTCCTGTAAACTGCTTTGACCGGTCCGTTGCAGACGTATCGGTTGAAGCGCCTACTTTCCAGTAATTCATGGTGGAAGGAATTGGCACCGTTTCTACCTTTTTGGGTTTAAAGAGTATGCTTCCAAAAAATACTCCTATTAATAAAAGTGCCAGAGCACTTATAACTTTAAGAAAGCCTGATCTTTTTTTCATTGGTTCTTTAAATTATGAGTTATGGTTTGTATTAGATAATCCGGAAGGGAGTGAGGCAGGCTCTTCCGGGATAAATGATTCGTCAGTCAGCGTCTTAAGGAAATCCACCAGGCGATCTAACTCGTAGCCTGTCAGTTCCGGCTCCCAAATATGCCAGTGAACTCTCAAGGTTTCATTTTCAGGAACGGCATGCCCCCTGCCATCTGTATAGAACTGTACCGTTTCCCTCAGAGTGGCAAAGTTTCCTGAATGCATATATGGAGCGGTCTTTTCTATATTTCTAAGACTGGGTACTTTAAACCCTCCGCGCATGGTTGTATCGTTATATGGAACTTCTGCTCCGGGATCTAAAGGTTTCCCGTCTGGTTCAGGGCTTCCTATAACGGCTATTTGCTGATTGGTAAAAAGAGGGGGCGTATGACATTCTGCGCAACGAGCCACAAAAGAGCGAAAGACGTTAAGTCCCTCTATTTCCTTTTCATTCAGGGCCTGGGGGTAGCCATGTGCATAACGATCGTATTTGCTGTTCAATGAGATCAGCGATGCTTCAAAAGCGGTTATTGCCTTGTATATCTCATCGAGGGTGATCTCATTGTCTTTTTCCCTGCCCGGAAATGCTTCTGCGAACAACATCCGGTAGTTTTTTATTCCATTTAAAGTTTTCAGTAGGTTTTCCGGGGTATTTGCCATTTCCTCTTCGGAGAATAAAGGCCCTTTCATTTGCTCTTCAAGTGATTTTGCCCGCCCATCCCAGAATAATAGTTTTAAATAACCTACATTCCATAATGACGGTGCCGATCGGGTAAGCTCATGTCCGTTCATCCCAATACTCGCTGCCAGGCCGTCACTAAACCCTTTTTTAGGATCATGACAAGTGGCACATGAAATGGTTCCGTCTTTTGAGAGTACCGGATCAAAGAATAAATAACGTCCCAGATCTATCTGCTGGGGAGAAAATCCATCCCTTATTTCAGGAAGGGCTGTTTTTAAACCTCCCACCCCGGGATCGTTATTGGTCGTATAGGCCATATATAGATTTTGGGCTATACATTCGTTGTTTTCATTAAGCTTAAAACCAGGCGGGCAATCGCAATTTAGCCGGGGTACTTCATAATACGATGATTCCATTCGGGCAGAAGAACCCAATAACCACCATAACGCAGCTGTAAAAAATACAAACACCACACCTTTTAAAATGATCCCTTTTTTATTCATTTATCATATTATAACTGTAACCTGATCCTGTTTGTAAGAAGGAGTGATCCGGTTAAACGTCTAAGGGAAAATTAAGCAGCGATATAATATGTACCTTCTAATTATATGGGTTTTGTGATGAAAATACCCTATGCTGGTACCAATGGGAATTATCTATTTCAATGCATTTTCAAATGCAGGCTTATAGGATGAAGATACAGGAATCACTTCTTCGGGAACAAAACGCATTATCAGAGCATAGCCTTTTTTGGTTTTCTTCGTAGAGGAAAGATGGTTTATATTTATTAAATAAGATCTGTGTACCCTTATGATGTGCTGACTGTCGATGATCTTCGATTCAAAATCTTTTACGCTCCCCCTTACCAGTTCTTTTGTGAGCTTATCGCCTTTGAGGTAAAATATTTCTAAATAATTTCCGGCGGACTTAATATAAACCAATTGAGAATATTTAACGGCCAATGCCATATGCCCGTTTTCACGCATCACCGTAAGCAACTTCTCTTCGGAATCCTTACCGGATGCGTATATCAATTCTTCCTGCCTGTCTTTTAACCCCTGTAACCTGTATTGGTGTTCCATATACCAGACAAAAGATGCGTAAGGGACAATCATTACCAATCCGGTATACCTGAATGTAAGCAGGTATTCTTTTATTTTTTCTTTATAAGCAGACAATTCATCTCCGAACAAAACATAAAAAACGTAGGCAATAAGGATTACTTCGAGGACGTACCATAAAAATAACCCGTAATACCTGAATTTTTTTATTTTGAATAGCCAGCGTAATCCGAATTGAGTAATAAAAAGAATAACCGTACCGCCGATAATAAACTGCCAATAATAGTTACTGCCCCACTGGTTAATATTAAAGGGCTCATACAATACTATAAACAGGATGGCATAGGTAGCGACAAAACCGATTAATAATAACCGGTTCTTTACGGAACTTAAAAAGGGGACTTCTCTATTCAGTATTTTCTTTAGTTTATTCATTTATCTGCCCGGCAAATGCTTTTTAAATGTAAATAAAAATTTATTACCAAAACATTTGTGTCAGTATTCGACCTTAAAAAAACTAAAATAAAAAGGCAATAACAGCCCAGACGGTACTTATTATTGCCTTATAAAGATTTACCCCTAAACCTTATGTCAAATCTTCTGATACTGCTTCAGAAGCATTCTTTTTTACAGAAGAAATCCCATTTTCCATAGCGCTTTCAGTAGTGTACATCTCACTATTTCCGATAACCTGACCGTTAGCTGCTTTTAAATTAAAATACGGTTGTCCGCTTTTAGACACAAGCCGTTCAAACCTTTTGTCTTCCTGCGAATTTTTACGCACCGATTCAACTCCGTTATTGCAACTGGCTTTTGTTTTATAGCCTTCACTCGCTAAAATAGTCTGCCCGTTAGCCGCTTTTAATCTAAATCTGAATTCACCCCTTTTATCGGTATACATTTCAAATTTTGCCATGGTATTTGATTTTTTTGAGTTCATTTAACACAAAACGATTTTGAAAATCGTTTTAGGTTTATTTGTTCTTTCTTCTGTTTTTATTAGACACGGCTTCTGTTTTAAGGTCACAAAAAAAGTCGGGAAAGCCCCGACTTTTAAAATTTAAAACACCTTCACTACAATGAGGTCAGGTGTTTTTGCAAAACCAAACTAAATTAATCTAAACGTTCTTTTGTGGTAAATGTGGCTACTTCAGACCAGGGGCTCCAGTTTAAGTTTTGATCCCTGTACCTGACACGCCAATAATAGGTTGTTCCTGTTTTAAGGAGTTTATAGACCTTTTCGTCTGTAAGGTCGTCATTTGCCTGCCTGTTCTCCTTGTAATACCAGTTTTCAAATTGCTTCCAATTATCTACTATGGGCTTTTGAAAATCCGGGGTCAGGCTAATCTGCCAGTTCGAGGCTGCATGGAAAGCTTCTTTCCGGTCGCTTTTAAACTGTGATGCCTTTAAGGTTATTTCATTAGGGGTTACCTCTTGTTTATCCGGAGTCAATGCCTGTGGGGCATGGGGTTCCTTAGTGTATTTCCAGACCGTAATGCTGTCTGTTAATTCGTTGTTTTTTTTCTGATATTGATTGCCCTGGCTGATCCTTTTAACTGTAAACTTAGGATCTCCTTGATTGGGGTCTACTTCAATCATCACAAAACCGTATTCATCCTGGGTAACGGTAAATTCATCATAATCCCGACCTTCAAATTCTCCCCAGTTATCTATGGCTCCCCCGGCTGTTGCTACATTAATCCAAAGGTGTTTATGGTCTTTTGATTGCCCACGGGAATATCCGTGTGTATGACCGAAGAAATGAATACTTGGTTTTCCTGATTCTTCTGTGAATTTTTCAAGTTTTTCTACCACTTTTCCTGAAAAGTCTTCTTCTCCCGGAATCCATAATTCGGATTTGTGCGGATGGTGCATTTGGGCAAAAACAAAATCTATGTCTTTATTTTGGGCTGTTTCTTTCAATACTTTATCCAGCCACTCCAGTTGTTGTTTGATATCCCGATATCCTTTATTGGAATCGAGCCCTAATATCCGGGTATTGCCGTAGTCTTTGTACCACCAATGTTCAGCATATTCGGGGCTGCCGTTTTCAGGCAGGCTGAAGTATTTGAAATAGAATAACGAATTGCCTTCGTGGTTACCGATTGCAGGGTAAACAGGCACTTCGGCAAACAGCTTTTCGGAAGGCTTGAAAAAATGATCTTTCCACTGATGATACTTCGTACCGTTCTCAACCAAGTCGCCCGGAATTAAGACCATAGCCAGGTTTTCCGGCACATTTCCGCTATATTCTTTTTCGAGATATGCCAGGATTCCTTCGTTTATGATCTCTCCATATTTATCGGGGTTGTTATGATCGTACTGCATATCGCTCATTGCTACAAGATTGAACGACTCGTTATCTGATGCAAAGGGTGGTGTTTTAAACTGGTATGTGTCTGATACTGCCTTCTGGGTTTTGACCCTGTAATAGTATTCAGTAAATTTTTTGAGTCCGGTTAATGTTACGCTATGTACTCTGGCTTCTGTAAAATTAATGTCAAAGGCTTCGCCCTTTGTTTTATTTTTTAGCTTGGGTGTGGTTCCCCATTCTACGATACTTTCTTCTCCTTTATCGGTTTGCCACATGATTGTTATAGAGGTTGGCGTGGCATCTTGTAAATAGGGTTTGATTTCTATTTTTTGTGCTTTGGCAAAAAGACAGGCACATATAGTAAAGGAAATACTTAAAATTTTTCTCATGGTAACTTTTGCTTTTAAAAGAGGCCGTTGAGAATTCTCAACGGCGCTCTTTAACAGAATTTAAAGCAAGTTGAACAAACAACTTTATTGTAACCACCAAGGTGTTTCCCGTATCTTATCATTTCCGCCTCCAAACTGACGTGTAATTGCTTCTGATACGTTCTCGGTGTTTTGTATATATTCGCTCTGCGGATAGATCCATCTTGTCGGAGGTGTTGATCCATTGTTATATATGAACTCAGGATACCCGGTTCGTAATTGATCGAAATAGGCTCTCCAACCCGACTGAAGGAAAGATGTCAGATACTTCTGGGTTATAATTAATGCTAACTGATCTTCATAGGTAGTGGCATTATCAAAACTCACCAATGGTTCTGATAAATAGTTTTCAGCACTTTGTGAGTCTACATATGAGGCATATCCTTTTGCATAGTCATTATAAAATTCAAAAGATGCTTTTACTCCGTTCTCGTAATGCATTTTGGCATCAGAGGCTATCCACCCTCTTAATGCTGCTTCGGCCAGAATGAATTCTGTTTCGGAATAACTTAAAATGTTATGTGGTTCGGTAGTGGGATCGGTACTGTAACGAAGGTTTACTTTAGATACATCTCCTCGTGCTGCTTTGTCATTTACCTCTGCATAAGGGGCTAAGGGATTCCCTCCTTCATAGGCATTAAAGTCGTCTTCTCCCAGGCCTGCCTCTTTCGCATTTTTAGTTGTTGTACAGAAAATAAACAATCTCGGGTCTTTACGGTCTTGTAAGCTTTTTACGAAAGTAGAGTCCATATACATTCCGGATCCGTAACTGCTTGAATTAAATTCTGTGTAACGGCTTCCGTCCTGATCTATAAAAACCAACTGGCCATTGTCGTCATTAGATTCTATTCTGGGTTGATTATTAAAGATACTTGCGAAGGTATTACTCACATTTAGTTCTGTATCTGATACTTTCCCGGACAGGGTTAATAAAACTTTTAACCTGAATACGTTAATAAGTTTTCTCCATTTAGCGGGATCTCCATGATAGATAATATCTCCTGCTATGATTTCATTATTATCTCTTAAAAGGTTATTGGCCTCTTCTAGTTCTTTGAGTATTCCTGTAAAGACATCTTTTTGAGTATCATAAACGGGGGTATATACTTGTTCTGATTCTCCTTTTAATGCATCTGAATAAGGAACATCTCCAAATGTAAGGGTCAAATTAAAGAAGTAATACGACCTGAGAAATTTAGCCAGTGCTTTATAGGTATTACTTTCAATACGATTGGCCTCTTCCATCATTTTGGTAATATCTCTAAGGCGATTATAATCGTCAAAGCTTCCCTGATTCCAGTTATAGTACTGGTAATTATTCTCTCCGTCCGTTTGTACCAACATACGCGATGCGTACATAGGCCCTGTACCTTCTACCTGGAATGCACGATACGCTGCTTCTGTAAGTAATAACTGCGGGTGTGTAGCGCTTACATTATTTGGATTTTCGTTGATATCTGAAAGGTCACTACATCCGATGGCTGTACCAGCTCCCAGACACATTAAAAATATTTTAATCTTTTTCATTTCTTTAGACTTTTCTCTTTTTAGAATTTCATGTTGATTCCCATTCCTATGTATCTTGATGATGGATCTTGAAGGTTATCATCATTTCCGTAATCCGGATCTATAATATCTGCTTTCTTCCAGATTAACAGGTTATATCCGTTAAGGCTCATATCGATATGTTTGATCCCTTTCAGTTTTAAAAGTTCCGTAAAATCGTATTTAAACGTAACAGATCTCAACTTAAAGAAAGTTCTGTCAAACACATTGGCAAACGTTTTATTTTCTTCTTCAGTGACCTGAGCTCTGTAAGGATAGTTCTGGCTCCATGTCTGCCAGCTTACTGCTGTAGTATTATCTTTAAACACGCGATTATCAGATATTACATTTCCGTTTGGATCTCTTACTAATTCTCCGCTTACGATCTGTACTCCTTCAGGCACATATACAGGTGCTCCTGCTGCATATTCAGCATCGCGATACAGGGTTGAGTTCGGGTGTTTACCTCCCCACCACATTTTTTCAACTGATAAGGATCTCATTAGACCTCCCCACGATCCGTCGATACCAACGTCGAGGGACATGTTTTTATATTTAAAGCTGTTCTGAAGCCCCAGAATCCAGTCAGGTGCTTTATTTCCAAGGTTTTGCTTGTAATTATCTCTTACCGGAAGTGCGTTATCGTTTAAGATTACTTGTCCGTCCGGAGATTTTTGCCAAACAGTAGCGTAATAGCTATCTGCTCTATCGTTTAAATACAAGTCGCCATATCGATCTTGACCGCCGTATATTTCAGTCAGTTTCTTTTCGCGCTTACTCCAGTTAGTCAGTACATCCCACCTAAAGTTATCATTCCTTACCGGTGTTGCTTTCAGCACTACTTCATAACCATTGGTTGTATACTCATTTCCGTTTACTTTTCTGTTTTGAAAACCGGAGGCTACCGATGTTGGCAGGTCGATAATCTGATTTGTATCGATTACGTTATAATAGGTAAAGTCTAGTTTTATACGCCCGTCTATAAAAGAAGCACTAGTTCCCAATTCGAAAGAGGTTGACTTTTCCGGTTCAATATTCGGATTTATAATACCTCCTGGGTATGTAAGCTTTGTGGTTGACCCAAAGGTTCCGTTATTATCATAAAAAGAAGCAATTTGGTAAGGGTTCAAATCGCTGGAAACCTCAGCCCATGAACCAAATAACTTCAAATAATCAATTCCTTTAGGCATTGTTACATAATTAGAAACAATGGTACTTGCCGAAAACGATGGATAAAAGTATGACCTGTTCTCTTTTGGTAAGGTTGAAGACCAGTCGTTACGGGCAGCAAAGTTCAGGAACAAGGCATCATAAATACTCAATTCCATGGTAGCATAGGCACTGTTTATCTTTTTTTCTTCCAGATAGGTCTCTCCTTTTACATTACCCCGGGTATTGTTCAGGCTGTAAACAAAAGGTACGATCAATCCGTCGGTAGCATTGTATTCCTGCTGATATTTTCTGTAGAAAGTCGATGTTCCCAGGTTAAAGTTCAATCCGAAATTATCGCTGAACTCCTTATTATAGGTAGCCAGGAAATCCATATCTACCGTAGTCCTTTCCTGATTCCATGTTTTATAGTCTCCTTCGCGCGGATCTCCATAGTTAAGGTAAGACTTCGGACTTTCGCGATCTTCAAAAATATCTTTAATCACTGCCGATCCTCTTGCCTGCAGGTTTATTTCGTCCGTCACCTTGTAATTTAATTTCAATTGACTGTTGATCAGGTTGGCGTCGTATTCCTGATTTAATTCATAAGCAGCAAAATAAGGGTTATTGTACCAGGCATAATTCCAGTTTGCCTGTCTGTATCCTTCTTGTCCCGGGATATACAGATGTTTACGCTGGTCTCTACCATTTACATCGTCTCCCATCCAGATTAAAATGGTGTACATATGGTTTTTTGGGCCGTACCCGTATCGCGGATAGTTAGGAGAATACACCTTATTATAGGCCAGTTTACTGTCCAGGGTAAGGCGATCGGTGAGTTTCGTCGTAGATTTAAAGGTCAATCCACCACTTTTTAAATTGGTATTGGGAACTCTTCCTTTCTGGTTGCTGTAATTCCCTGAAATTCTAAACGACCCCTTCTCTCCTTTATGAGCTATTGCAAAATCTGTAGTTGCGATATATCCTAATTCTAAAAAGTCTTTAAGGTTATTATGGTATTTCCAGGGGGTTGCAACTCTTGAATATCTTGACTTATCGTCGTATTGTGTATCTGAAACGTCTCCCCACCAAGGGATTATTTCTCCTGTAACATTATCTTTTATCGGACTGTTCCATTGCGGAACCATTACTCCGGGCTCAAATTTTGGCCCCCAGATCATATCACCGTCTGAGATACCTCCGTCTTTTCCATCCCAGAATTCGTATTTTCCGTTAGATCCGTTTCCGTATTCGGTCTGGGTTTCAGGAAATACCGTAAATCCTGCTGTTACCAATGTGCTTTGGGAGAAAGAAACTTCCAGGCCTTCTTTACTGGCATTTTTGGTAGTGATGAGTATGGCTCCGTTTCTACCTCTCGATCCGTATAACGCCGATGCTGTTGTTCCTTTAAGAACATTCACGTTAGAAATATCGTTTGAAGAGATATCGAAAAAATCGGTTTCAACAGGAATCCCGTCGATTACGATTAGAGGTTTTTTTCCACGCAGCGAAAATTCCGGTGCCTGAAAAAGTCCTGTAGGGTTGGTTACCTGCATCCCTGCCACCTGTCCGGTAAACAGGTTCCCGACATTTGGCGCTACTACTTCTTCTATAGTAGCTAACTCAATATCCTGGGTTGAGTATCCGATCTTCTTTTCTGACCTGGTAATTCCCAGAGCTGTTACTACAACTTCATCCAGCCCCTGGGCATCTTCCGACAGCTGTATGGTAATATTTCCGGAAGCAGGAGCCGGCACCTCCTTAGTGATATACCCGATATAAGAAACGACTAATACGGCTTTAGCACCGGTAATATCTATGCTAAAATTACCGTCAAAATCTGTCGCCACCCCATTTGTGGTTCCTTTTTGCATTACATTGGCTCCCGGCATTGGCTGTCCGGACATGTCTGTTACGGTACCTTTTATAGTTTGTTGCTGTGGGGAAGATGAACTTCCGGCATTCTTTTTTATCAATACCGTGGTACCGTTAATATTATAGGACAATGCTGCTTTTGAAGCTATATCGTCTAAAACTGATTCTAAAGGAATTCCGCTGTAGGCTACAGAAAATGTTCTGGAGTCATGCAGAATCTCTTCTCCATAATTAAAGTGTAATTTTGTTTTTTCTTCAAGAAGGGAAAATATTTTCCCAAGGGTAGCATTGTTCACATTAATGCTTACTTTTGAGCCTACACCCATACTGTTATTCGCTGCTGCAAAAACAGAGGTGTTCAGAACTAAAAATACAAAGAACCGGAGTATTGCGTTCTTTTGCTTTATAAATTTCATAGTGTTAGATGATGTGGTTTTTACGATTCATTTAATGCTGATTTCGTTCGGGTCTGCTGCCACAGGCCTGAACTTTTTTTGATCTTGGGTTCGTCGGTGGTTACGTTGATTACATTTTCTTTTATTTTAAGTTTAACATTGGTTATAAAGTTGAGTTTTCTGATTACGGATTCAAGCGTATCTCCTTTTAAAAATGATACTTTTACTTTCTGCTGTTTTAAGTGGGGCTGATCAAAATGAAAAGGCAGGCCATAGCGTAGCTCGACAACGGTAGACAGTTCTTCCAAAGAGATATTATCGTAATTAACATCATGATACCTCCAACCTGAATAAACATCCGGGTTCACCCTTCGTTTTAACAAGCGCATATCTGATTTATCAAAGTAAACCTGTTCGTCCGGGAGTAAATCGTGATTTTCTTTTTCGGTACTGACGTTTACCTTTCCGGTACTTACCGTCACATTTAAAACGCTATCGATATTTGTGATGCTGAAGGAAGTTCCCAACACCTTTGTTTTTAAATCTCCGGAAGTAATTATAAAAGGCTTACTGCTATCTTTCGCTACCTTAAAAAAAGCACTGCCCTTTACAAGCCTGACGGCCCTGGTCGCTCCGTTGAAATGTGCGGGATATTCAAAACTTGTGTGCTTATTTAAAAAAACGGTACTTCCGTCTTCCAGCATCAGAGAATCGATTTGACTTTCGGTATGAGCCATTATCATTGTTGCACCGGTTCTTCCATTGTAATTTTTTACGAAGATCAATAAACCTACCAGCAATGCCAGCGACGCTGCTATGGCATATATCCTATAATTATTCTTTTTCGTTTTATTTATTCTTTGATATAGACGGGTCTGAATAGTTCGTTTTACTTTTTCCTTGTCTCCCAATTCTGCATCCCATTCCTGTGGCCTTCTATAGGTTTCCAGAAACTGTACCAAAACCTGTTCTTCTTCATCGGAGAGCATCTGGTTATTATATTTTTCTATTAACTCCGTTAAGAGAAGTTTTTTTCTTTGTTCCATTAAAACGTATTTACACCATAAAGTGTCGGAAACTTAAAATGGTACCACTAAAAAATATTAAGGAAACGTTACGGAAGTGTAAAAAATAAAATCTTTTTGCCGGCTTCAGAGTTTTTGTTTTTGATCAGAACCCCTGCGTGTTTCAGAAGAAGAAAAAATACACTTCTTTCAGTGATGTTTTTAAGTGTTTTAAGGCCCGGTGAAGCTGGTTTTTCACCGTTTGCGAAGATATATCCAGCTCTTTGGCAATCTCAGATACCGATAGTCCCTGGAATTTATTGAGATAAACGATCTCCTTTCTTTTTTCGGGTAGTCCGTCCAGGAGTTTCAACAAGATACTATTTGAAACTTCTTCATTTGTATCTCCTTCAATCTGGTCTATAAGGTAAGCTTCAAAATCTTCATTTAACTGTAACGTATCAAACCTCTTGTCTCTATATGATTTAAAAACCTGATACTTAACGCTTTGAAAAAGATACCCTTCAATATTCTTAATATCCGAAATATGCTGATGCTGCCATAACGAGAAGAACACTTCCTGAACTATATCTTGAGAAAGTTCTTTAGATCCGGAAATTTTGCAGGCATATAAGAAAAGAGGTTCCCAGTATTTTGTATACAGCGCATCAAAAGCAGAATTTACAGTAACATTGTTATTATGTTTCAGCACTTTACCCACTGCGTTGTAAATTTTTTGGTTAGTTGAACAGCGTGGCTAAATTATCCTATTCGAAACATTTTGGTTTTATGAAGGCATTATGTTAATGTAAAATTAAATGAGGTAAGGTAAACTGTATGTATAACTCTTCGTGAGGTTGCCTAAGTAGGCCTTCCCTACGAATGATGTATTTATCGTAATTTAAACAGATTATATAAATTAACCGCCGCGTTGAGCCCTCTGTATTCCTGTTCAGAAAATATTACCGTATATTTGCACCTGATAATCAACGTTATACAACACCTCAATGTTTAGCGTGTATAGAAGAATTGTCGACAATTAAAGCAAAGGTCAACAATAGATGTTAATTGATAAACAGAGGTATTCATGAAATCCTATAAACAATGTAAGTCGTTCTTTTTTGTTTGTCTGCTTACTTTCACTATATCGTGTTCTAAAAGCAGCCCTTCCGATACTATCGCCCCTGACAATCCTCTTCCTGATTTTTCTTTTATTTCTCAAACAGACATTCCCGGAAACATTCACGATATCTGGGGATTTACCAAAAATGGTGAAGAATATGCTGTTATAACCGGAAAGAATAACGAAAGTGAAGCCGGAAATACAACAATCATCAACATTAGTAATCCTTCTAATCCTAATGTTGTTTCTACTATTTTAACAGAAGGAGCAGATGTAAAGTTATGGAAAGACTTCCTGTATATTGCCCAAGGAGGTATTACCGAAGGAGATCCCCCTAGTGCTATATATAATATCTCGGACCCCGAAACACCCGTTTTTGTCGGAACATTTCCTGCTTTTCATAATATCTTTATAGACCGTTTAGGATATTTGTATGTTTCAGGATATCATCCAAATGCCGCTATTCCCGGTTCTGAAGGTCTGAATGTCAGCATCTATGACCTTAACAACACGCCTGATGATCCGGAATTGATATGGACCGCACCTGATAACGATCAACCTTCGGTTCCTGTTCATGATATGGCGGTTGTCAATAACAAGCTTTATGTCTTTGATATCGAACTGTCTAAAGTTGACATTTATAATGTTATCGACCGAAATGCCCCGGTACATTTAGGAACATATCAATTTACCAATAACCAAAAAGTCCATAGTGGGTGGCCTTCAACTTCGGAACAATACCTCTATGTATGTCTGGAGGAAGGTGCTGCCGGCGAAGATATTATTATACTTGATATATCAGATCCTGCTGCTGCTTTTATGGTAGGTTCTATTCACGACAGAAACAACACGATTCATAACCTGTATGTAAAAGGAAACCGAGCTTACACATCTTTCTACAAGGCCGGCTTGCGAGTCTATGATCTCTCGGTTCCATCGGCTCCTGAGCTTCTTTATGAATACGACACCAATGGTTCTTCTCCAGGTTTAGGCGCTTTTGGGGTTTACCCTTTTTCAGCGTCGGGATATATAAGTGTTAGCGATGTAGAAAATGGTCTGTTGATTTTTGAAGAACACTAAAGAACTTTATTCTTTTTTTCCGCGACTTTGCTATTTAGTGATTCTACAAAAAACAACCGGGGATTTAAAGTAATATACTCTTATTTATTTGAGACCCCTTCTCCGGGAGCTAATACCTTCTGATCGTAATGGTTTTGAAAATGTCTTTCTTTACGAAGGCCCGTTTTTTTGCTTTTATCGGTTCGCATCGTAATTCTTTGACGAAAAAAAATCAAAAAGAGGATATCTAAAAAGTCTTTTTCACCTCTTTTTAGATACCTTCCTCTCTTTGTCTTGTTTTATTTTCAGTTACCAGCTTAACGGATATTTGTTCCCGCTTTTCATAGTAAGTGTAGCTGTCTGGTCTCCATGATATTCCAGGGTTCCGGAAAAGCTATATTTGCCTCCGTTACCTGCTCCTGCAAAAGTGATCGTTGTAGTTCCGGAGGTAATACCATGGTTTTCTTTTAAGACGATGAGTTCTTGAGAACTGAAACTAATGACACTCGTAAATTTATAGGTGTTTTCTTCAGCAGTAAATTCATAAGCTCCCTCCACCGTATGGTTAGCGTCTATGCTATAGCTATCCGAATTTTCTTCAAGTCCGCTGATCGTCATATCAGCCTCCATCGAAGTAGCTGCATCCAGGTTCGGCGCTTTAATGTTTGCCTGCCCATTCAATCCAAGTTCGGCACTCAAAGGCATATGCATCTCATCACAATGCAACATCCATGTCCATGTATAATTCATCGATACAGAAATATCTTCAGAAACTTCGTTATGTGTAAACGCTTCATCGTAGGTTACTCCACATTCGTATGCTGCTGATTTTGCAGGTGCCTCCGCTTTCCCGGCGGTTGCATTACCTTCTAAAATTGATATTCCTTCCATTGTATAGGCCAGAACACCTCCGGCTTCAGGTGATGCCGCCATTATAATGGCATTGGCCGCTGTTTCTTCTGTAATTTCAATGTTTTGGTCGTTTCCGTCATCGCTACTACAAGAGCTCATGGTTAATGTGAGTGCCATGAAGGCGCAGAAAAAAGACTTGTTGTTTCGCCACAGCATTGTTTTACGTTTGATTTTTCTCATGGTGTTTGGGTTTTGTTTATTTATTCCCGGAATTTAAATCTTCCAAGGGAACGTAGTTACTAAAGTATGTTATTTTTTGAAAATCAGCAATTCTTACACCCGGCACCGGTAACTCCATTTGGTAAAATGGCTGGTCCGAAAACCCTATTAGCAATACACCGCCTCATCATTCTGACTTTAAATAATTAAACGACATGGTTTCAATTATTCTAAATTCTATTATATTTAACTCTTACCCGATTACGGGATTTAAATCCTCCGAAGCTTATCCCGTTAAATGTGCTATGGGCTATACAGGATTGGTTTCAGAGCAATTTGATTAACCAATAAACCATCAGTCTTGAAAAGTAAAAGAATCCGTTCTATTGACATCTTTCGTGCCTTAACCATGTTTTTTATGATCTTTGTGAATGACCTGTGGTCTCTCACCGGAGTTCCTGAATGGCTGGAGCATGCAGCTGCTAACGAAGACCGCATGGGGTTTTCTGATATTATTTTCCCCTTATTCCTTTTTATAGTAGGGCTGTCAATTCCGCTTGCTATTCACACCCGGCTAAAAAAGGGAGATACTGTTACAGGCATATTCAAACATATTATCTTCCGTACCATAGCCCTTTTAACCATGGGTTTTTATATGGTGAATTTTGAAACTATTTATGACGATACCATGCTTATTAACAAGCATTATTGGGAAATCCTGATGGCCCTGGCCATCTGCCTGATATGGCTGGATTATAAAAGAATTTCATGGATTGATAAAAATACTGAAATCGTAATCCGGGTAATCGGTGTGCTACTATTGGTTTTTCTGGGAATTATATATAAAGGGGGCAGTGCCGATTCGATAGTATGGATGCGTCCCGGCTGGTGGGGCATACTCGGACTTATAGGGTGGGCTTATTTTTTTAGCGGTATCGTTTACTTACTTCTTAGAAAGCACCGCCCATACCTGTTTCTGGTTTTCTTATTTTTCTTATTTATGAATATACAGGAAAACGGTTACTTTCAAAACATTCCTGCTTTTAAGCTTATTGTCAGTGCTGCTAATTATGTTTTAGTAATGGCAGGCGTATTGTGTACTAGTTTGTTTCTGTATTTCAGGGAAAAGGAAAAAGAGCATCTTTTTTTAAGCGTTGTATTTGGTGCAGGACTTCTTTTTATTCTCTATGGTTTTGCGCTCAGAACGATCTTTCCAATATCTAAAATACAGGCAACTCCTACCTGGAGTGCTCTGTGTATCGGCATCAGTTATATTTTGTATGTTCTTTTTTACATAGTAACAGACAAGTTTCATTTTTACAAATGGGCTGACCTTTTAAAGCCTGCCGGCACCAGCACTCTTAGCTGTTATTTAATGCCTTATTTTATTTATCCGATGGTTATACTTATTGGTTTTGAGTGGCCTTCTGCGATATCGTCGGGGTTTCCGGGAATTGTAAAGTCGTTGTTATTTTCTTTTGTAATTATTCTTTTTGTCGGATGGATGGAGAAACGCAATATCCGACTGAAAATATAAGCTACCTGGCGGATAAGCCCGTCTGGGTTGGGTACTCAGCCGGGAAAATTTATTTCGTTGTTTGTCAGTAAATTAATTTTTTCAGCCATCTTACTGCCAGTTTTACGGAACACTTTCGTAGGCCGTTTAAAACTAATCTTTAGATTGAGGAAATGCAAAGCATTCATAAATATTTTAATACATTAACGTGAGTTCTATTTGTATTTTGCACATTCATGGGTGTTTAGCTTTATTTATGTCAGATCGAGGAGACAACACTATTTTCGTTTAAAAAACGTATCATCAATATTTTGAACTTTACTTGATATCGAACTCACGTTACATTAATAAAAAGTGTTCATACCGATAATATCTGGACTCGACCGAAAACAATCGATCTAATTGGCAGATTGCATTGTAATAATTTTACAAAGACAATATCAGTTCTTTATATTTTTGTGTCCATGAGATTAATTGATCATCATGGTTTTCGATATCTAGTTTCTGAATGATATTACTCCGGTGCTTTTGAACGGTTCTGACCGATATGAGTAAGTGATCAGCGATTTCTTTTGATGTCATTGACTGGGCTACCAAGCGGAGTATGGTACGTTCGGAAGGCGATAATAGTTTTAGCTTTTCGAGTTGCGGATTTATTTCGGTTTCCAAAACCCTGCTAAACGTAGTGCTAAAATACGTTTCGTTCTTCATTACTTTGGCAATACAGCGTTCGATCTCAGACATGGGTTCCTCTTTGAGTAAGTATCCGTCGATTCCCAATTGGGTAGACATATAAATAAGTCCTTGCTCTTTATGGGAAGTGAGCACGATAAACTTTGTCTTACTGCCTTCTTTTTTCGATTTTTTAATGACTTCTATCCCTGAGAGTAAAGGCATTTCTATATCTAATATCGCTATTTCGGGTTCTCTATTCAATATAAGATCAAGCGCCTGCATTCCGTTTATAGCTGTGGCTATCACATTATATTCTTTAGATACCAGTTCTTCATCTAATCCTTTCAGTAATAACGGATGATCGTCTGCAATCAGTATGCTTGGTTTTTTATTCATAGCCTGGCCGGTATCATAACTTTTATAGTAGTTCCTATATTTGGTTTTGTGGTCATTTCTAATTTTCCGCCGAGTATTTTAATACGTTCTTTCATCGTTTTAAGTCCCAGGCTTTGCTTTGTAAAAACATGACTGTGGTCGAAACCGATTCCATTATCCTCGATGACAATTTCAATATTCTTATTCTTTTTTTTAACTTCTACAATTACCTCTGTAGCCTGTGCGTGTTTAATAATATTGGTGAGTGCTTCCTGCATAAAACGGTATAAATTTACATCCTGATCTTTAGTAAAACACCCGTCTATCTGGTTGATATCGATTGTAAATATAATATTATACTTTTCATCAAATGCAAAAATAAGCTGCCTGATGGCTTCCGTTATTCCCAGGCTATCGAGCACAGGGGGGTGTAGGCCCCTGGAAACTGTTCTGACCTCGTCTAATGTTGCCTGAGACAATTGAAGCAAATTTTCGAGCTTCAGGTCTCTTATTTTTTTAGTCAGTAATGTTAACTGTTGCCCGATACTGTCGTGTAAATCTCTTGCTATATGTTTTCGTTCTTTTTCCTGGCTTATCAGGAGCTCCTGCGAATACTTTTCATTCAGTAATTGTTGCTGCCGGGCAAAATGCCTCGACCTGTATATCCATAAAAACCCCGTTCCTCCAATCAGTAATAATGCACCAACTACAAACCAATAGGTTTTCTCTTTGTTTTCTGCGTCTAGTAATTGTATTTCCTGCTTTTGTTGTGCTATCTCCAGATCCTTTTTTTCTGTTTCGAACTGTGTTTGTACATAAGCAAATTTTCTGCGGGAGGTTACATCGCTTACAGAATCTTTTATCCTGGAATAGTTTTTATAGTGTTGTATTGCGTTTTTCAATAAGCCTTTTTCTTCATTGATATTTCCTAACAGCTTTTCTAAATATATCTGCAACTGTACTTCTCCCGATGCTTTTACATGGTTTAGGGCTTCTTGTGCTAGCCCTTCTGCTTCATCTGGTCTTCCGCCGGACAGGGCATTCTGGCTGAGTGCTAGCTGGTAATAGGTTTTGAGGAAGGGATTGTTTAAATGTGGTTTTATTTTACTTTTTAATTCTTTCTTGTAAATGTTTGAGGTATCTGTAATACCGTTTCGTGCATATGCTGATACTGCATACGACAGGGTGAGGAGGTCTACAATACCCTGAATATCTGATTGGTTATTACGTTCTTTGAGTGCTTTTCTGATATGATAAAATTCTTCGGAGGTGTTTCCTTGCCGGTTGGCGTCGTTAGATGCTCCCAGACGTGCTATAGCGACTAACTGATATTCTTTAAGGGCAGTTCCCTTCTGAAAAACTTCCTGCCGTGCTTCCTGTGCGCGTTCGTACAGGGCATTTTTACTAAACAACTGGGCTAGTCCGTTTTGTGCCCAGAGGTACATTAGGTGGTTCTTCTGATGGGTGAAAATTTTCTTCGCTTTTTCGAAATAGGTAACACTTTCAGATATTTTATTGATTTTATCGTTATTTTCTCCCGCTTTTAAATAGGCATATCCGTACTCATACAGCGATGAGTCTTTTTTTTCTTCCAGGTATTGTATCGTCTCGTTAAGTATTTCTAAGGATTCGTGATAATACTGCATATAGGTAGCAGCTTCGGCATAGGCGATATAATAACCGGCTACCTGTTTATAATCCTTGTTATGAGAGAGATATTGTTTATAAGATTTTAATATCCGGTAAGCTGCTTTGTGATTAATTTCCTGGTATATATAATAGTTGCCGAGGGCATTTACCATGGTAAGTGCCGGTTGCCATTGCTCGTTTTCTATTGCTTTTTCTTTATAGGATCTGACAATGGCTACTGTGTTTTCGTCTTCGGGTTTTTGAGTATTTAAGAAAGTGGCAAGAAACAAAACCCGGTCATGGTCATTAGGCAGGGAGTCCAGTTGCTCTGTCAGTTTATTATCAGCGACTATAGCTGAGGGTGTTGCCTGACTATAACTGAACCAGCAGCTTAGCAAGAGGTACGATAGAGTTTGTAGTAGTTTGCACACGTTTACAAATATAGGATTCAGTTTCGAAATATGCTATGTGTGTGCTAATTAGAAGTTAAATGCATAGAAAGTGCTTTCTCTTTTCTAAATTATATTAACGGGGTGTTGTAATTACATATGGTATGGGTTAAAGAGTCCGGGGTCTCCTTTTAAACGATTCCTGAATTTGAGAGGAAGTCATAAACACAAAAAGCTCTGCTATAATTTCGATCGCGCCAAGGTAACAAAATTTAACAAAGAAAAAAGCCCTATATTTCTATAAGGCTTTGGTTTTCTCTTTGATCCGGAATTAATCCTTCGACGGACTTACGCCATAATCTTTCCGTATTTTATCTAATGCTTCGTGAGCTTGTTCCGGTGGAGCATTTTCTTTGAATTTCACGGAACTGGCAACTCAGGGCCAATTTCCTCATGTGTCTTAAAAAAGGAATTCCCTCTGATTATTATTAAAACCCGGTCTCTCCTTCATTAGGCTGGTATACATAATTGAAGCTGTAATACTGAGAATTGCTTAAATCTTCATTAGGCTCGCCATCCTCATAATAGCTTAATATTTCTACTTTAGCGTACCTGCCATTATGTGTTTTCACCACAATTACCTTCCCTGCTATAGGTGTTATATTATGGTTGGTTTGGTTGTAATTGTACCAACCGTTCCCCGAACCTGTGGGTATAGCCAACCCATTAGTCTCGCTATC
Source organism: Zhouia spongiae (assembly GCF_022760175.1). Taxonomy (GTDB): domain Bacteria; phylum Bacteroidota; class Bacteroidia; order Flavobacteriales; family Flavobacteriaceae; genus Zhouia; species Zhouia spongiae. The sequence continues at coordinate 1,247,616 of NZ_CP094326.1, read as the reverse complement.
TTGTGTAAATAACGACAAATCTACAGTATTCACTTCAGCCAGGGTTCCATTTGCTATATAAGCGCCTCCGTTTCCTTTTCTGATTGGTTGATCATCTGCTGTCGATGCCCCGCCGTTTATTAAAATTGTAGTCCCTCTAAAAGCGATATCCCAGTTATCTCCTGTAACCGTAGTTCCGGATTCAAAAGAAAATTTAATATAGTCGCCAGTGATGGTAGGCGGATTCGTAGAATAATCGGCACTTTGTGTGGCCTTAAGGTTTGAAACAGACTCTGATTCAACATCTAAAAGGGATGCACCATCGTCGTCGCTACTACATGATGTAAACCCTATAAAAAACACCGTTAAAAATAATAGTTTGATAGATTTCATAAGTATATATTTAAAATTTAATATTTAGTTTTCCGTAAAAGATCCTTCCGGAGATATTGCTGATGTTTTGCGTATCGGTAAACCCGAATGCATTGTCTATTCCGACTCCGAGGGTATAATTCTTTAAGATGGTTTTATTAAGCGCTATGTCCCATACCGAATACCCGTCAACAAAAACATCGTATTTATCGAGATAGGCATTCCCGTTCGAATCGTACAAGCCATACTTACTCCGGTAAGTACCCCGGATATTCATGTTCATACTCCAAGCCGGGATTTGATAAAATATTTTAAAGTTGGCCATATGCCTAGAGCGGTTGTACAGTCCGAAATAATCACTTTTGTCAAGTTTAAACGACCCGTTCGAGTTACGGGCATATACCTCTCCGTTTTTAAACGCTTCTTCAGCTTCTTTGTCTTTTGCAAAAAGCAATTGATATCCTCCTGACAATTTCAGGTTGTTATCAGGCATCCATGTGGCATTAAACTCCAGTCCCTGTGTATAAACTTTATGGACATTGTAATAGCTGAATACATTCTGTCCGTTGGTTTTACCGGCTATTACCCGGGTATCAATAAGGTCTTCAATATTGTTCCTGAAGAGGTTCATATTAAATTTAACGGTTGAAGAAAACCTATAATCCAGCCCCAGGTTAATCCCTATTGAATTTTCGGGTTTTAACTCATTTTCAAATTCGGAAAGCGGTACTACTATCTTGCTAATCTGCCCTTCTTCCTCCATTCTTTGAATGGCAGTAACAACAGCATTATACCCTAAAACCGTATAGCCGACGGCTGCGTTGGAAAAGTCGAAATACAACTGCCTGAAGTCCGGCGCTTTAAACCCATATCCAACGGACCCCTTTACCGCTAATTTTTTACTGAATTCATATCTGACCGCTGCTTTAGGACTAAATTGTGAACTGTATTCGCTATGATTGTCGAATCGTGCTCCTAAAATCACATTGAGTTTTTCAGTAATGTTAGCATCGTATTGCGCATAGATGTAAGGTGAAGTAAATTTTGGATTTTCTGAAAAATCTGTGCGATCCAAGGTTTCATAATTTGTCCCTATTCCGGCAATAAAACTGTCATTTTTATGAGGCTTGAATAATATTCGTGCTTCGGGTCTCCATAACCATTGATCGAAATTACTTTCACTGTACCTGCTCTGATTCGAATCGTTCAGATATTCGTTCGCCTTATAATTTGTCGCATAAAGTTCAAGGTAGCCCTTCCATTTAGTGTTAAAATCATGATCAAGTTTCAAATGGGTATTGAATTCATCAATATTGCTCTCTCCTTTTAGTTCTTCTGATGCTACATAATCCTGGTTTTGGGTATAATACCTCCCGGAGATCATGAAGGAACTTTTATCGTTCAACTCGTATTTTACTTTTGAACTGAACGTATAATTTGTAAAAGGGTCTACTGTCTTTAATGCATCGCTTTTATCTAAATCATAACCCTCACTACTATACCTATTAAGAAAAAAGCTCGCTGCCAGCTGCCTGTTACTATATCCTACGGAAGCACCGGTATCGTTTGTATTAAAGCTACCGTATCGGGAACTTATATTTCCGTTAACCCCCGATCCGGGATCTTCTGTAATTATATTAATCACCCCTCCTAAAGCTTCACTGCCATACAAGCTGGAAGAAGCTCCCTTTACAATTTCAATCTGCTTTATATTTCCCACAGCAATCCTGCTTATGTCTAAAGTACCGGCAGATCTTCCTATCAGGGGCACCCCATCAATTAATACCAGTGTGTACTGTGAGTCTAGTCCCTGCATCTGAATTCCTTCGCCTCCGCCAAAATCAGGCACTGTTATCAGCCCTGTTTGCTCATTCAACACATCGTTTAAACGCATCGAGTTTATTTGTGCTATTTCTCTTTTAGAAATAAGCTGTGCAGGCAAAGGCAATGAAGAAAGCTGTCTTTTAGTACGCGTTGCCGTTACTATAACTTCTTCCAGGCGTTCGGTTTGAAGAGAGTCAGGAACCGGTTTTTCACTTTGCGAATAAAACGGAACCGATATCAGTGCAAAAAAATAAATAATAAAATTATTTTTATTTAGACTCATTCTAATTATTTTTGTCGTGCAAATATATGATCTTTATTTAAAATCAATCTAAATAGGGAAATTATTTTTTACAGTAAATTCTTGTATATATATTATGAAACGATCTTTACTATTCATTGCGCTACTTGCAATAGGTACCGGCCTTAACGCCCAAAACAAAAAGAAACAAGACCAGAAAGCCATCAAGGATATGTGTGGCTGTTATGAAGTAACCTTCAATTTTGCAGAAACTTTTGAATATTCGGGAGACTCTACTTATGTTCCTTCTCCTGTAAAACACGACAAAGGACTGGAATGGGTACAACTTGTAGATGACTCAAAAGATAAGATCTCTCTGCAACATCTTCTCATTGTCGGGCCCAAAGAGCATCCATATATTGTAAAACACTGGAGACAGGATTGGGAATACGAGAATACCGATCTGTATGAATTCGATCACGACAATAAGTGGACCTACAAAAAACTTCCCAAGAGTTCGATAAAGGGACAGTGGACCCAAAAAGTATTCCAGGTTGACGACAGCCCCCGTTACGAAGGTTCTGCAAGCTGGGTACACATCGATGGAAAGAGTTATTGGGAAAACACCACTTCTGCCCCGCTACCCCGCAGGGAATACACCCAAAGAAGCGATTACAATGTAACGACAAGAAGAAACCATCATGAAATCACACAAAATGGCTGGATACATGAGCAGGATAACGATAAGGTGATCCGTGAGGACAACAAAGAAGACATTGTCCTGGCACAGGAAAAAGGGTTCAATACTTATGTAAAAGTAGACGACAGCAAGTGTAAGGCAGCACAGGACTATTGGAGTAAAAACAAGAACAAATGGGCTTTGGTACGTGCAAAATGGGATGAGGTATTCTCCAGAAATACAGACCTGGAATTAAAAGAAAAAGTAGACAATAAAGTACTTTTTAAATATTTACTCGATGAAAATGCATACCAAGAGAAATCTGAGATAGATGCGCTTATCGATTCATTTGTAAAATAAAAAATAATGAAGGCCATTACACATTTTATTGTATTTGTATCTGTTGTGCTTACCACAACGTTTACATATGCGCAGGAGAATATTTTTTTAACCCGTGATTTCTGGAAAACGCAACCCGATACAGAAACCGTTAAAAGTAAAATTGACGAATACAATAAGCCCACGCAGCTCAATGCAAACGGGTTTGACCCGGTGGTCTACGCTATCCTGGAAAAAGCTCCTGACAAAACCATTGAGTATTTATTAAGCCTCGATGGGAACGATATCAACAAGCTTACCCATGATGGAAGAACGTATTTATTCTGGGCCGCCTATATAGGCAATGACCGCTTAATGGCATATTTACTAAAGCAGGGTGCCAAAACAGATATACGCGACGACCACGGATATACTGTTTTAAACTTTGCCGCGGCAACAGGACAGAAAAACACTAAAGTTTTTGATCTCTGTTTATCGAATGGGGCCAACCTGTTAAAAGATGTAGATCACGATGGGGCAAACGCTTTGCTGCTGGCAGCCCCTTTTGATACCGACTTTAAAGTCTCTGATTATTTTATATCGAAAGGTTTGGCTGTTAACAGTACCGACAGCCATGGAAACGGGTTGTTTAATTATGCTGCTAAATCCGGAAATATAGAACTCTCAAAAAAACTTATTTCCAAAGGGATCAAAGGCAATGATAATGCCTTCTTATTCGCCAGCATGGGAATGAGGGGCAGTTCTACTCCCTTATCTTATTATAAGTATCTTGAAACGGCAGGGTTAAACCCCCATGTAAGCGGAAAAGACGGCCGTACCCCCCTGCACATACTATCATCGAGGGTAAAAGATATTGAAACACTTCAGTTCTTTTTAAATAAAAACCTGGATGTAAACGCCCGGGATGAGGAGGGGAACACTCCGTTTCTGAATGCTGCCAGATCGAACGATCTTGCCGTTGTTAAGCTGTTCTCTAAAAGTATCAGCGATATTAATCTGAAGAATAAAAAGGGGGCGTCTGCCATTATGCTTGCAATTGCCCATAATTCACCCGAAATTGTAAAATACCTGTTCGGTAAAGGAGCTAAACTGAATACTACCGATACTAAAGGGAATAACATTGCTTATTACCTTGTTGAGTCGTATAACAGTAAACACGAAAGCAGCTTCAGGGATAAAGCCGGGTTTCTGAAAGAACACGGTACAGACATACTGAAATCACAACAGGATGGCAACACCCTTATCCACCTGGCGGTACAGAAAAATGATATTGACTTGCTTAAATGGGCCTCAGGTTTTAACCTTGATGTTAATGCTAAAAACCAAGAAGGTTATACCGCCCTGCATTTGTCTGCCATGGTGTCTAAAAACAATGAGATACTGAAGTATCTTATTGCCCGGGGGGCTAACACAAAAATGGTTACCGATTTTGAAGAGTCGGCATTCGATCTTGCTTCCGAAAATGAACTATTAGTAAAAAATAAAGTTCCGTTGGATTTTCTAAAATAAATTGATCCTGTTATGAGATAAGCATAAACAAAATTAATTATTTGCATACCACCCGACAAGCGCAGCGGTTGCGTCTATGTATATAATTTTTATTTAATTGATTTTTAATAAGATATAATTTTAAACAGATGAAAAAGATTTTATTTCTGTTAGCATTATCAGCTACCGTGTTAGGCATTTATTCTTTTAACAGCGTAAAAACGACCAAATATAAGTGCATGGTTCAGATGAAGAACTATACCGGTGAAGGTGCTTATGTGGTTATTTCGTTAATAGCCCCTGATGGAAATTACGAAAGAACCTTGTATGTACAAGGTGATGACAGCGAATGGTACCACGACATTACAGAATGGTGGAAGTTCTATGGAAAGAAAAGAAGCAATATAGATGCTATTACGGGAGCTACTATATCCGGAGGGGAAAGAAGCATTAATGTTATCGAAATTGAAGATTCAAAAATTGACACCGGTTACAGCATCCGTTTTGAGACTGCTGTGGAAGACCAGGAATATTATACTGAAGATGTTCAGTTTCCATTAACCTCTACAAGCATTAAAAGCAAACAGGAAGGAAAAGGTTTTATACGTTATATCCGTATGTTACCCAACTAAATTAGAATAATAATGACCATTTCAATCTGGAGATACAGTCACTTGGCCCTGGCTGTATCTTCTTTTGTATTTATCGTCCTGGCTGCCGTTACGGGGATTATCCTGGCTTTTGAGCCTATCTCAGAAAAAACACGGCCATACAAGGTTGGTGATCTCGATAGCATAACCATTGCCCAGACGATACGTACTTTTAAAAACAAGTACCCCGAAGTTATTGAAATGGAAGTTGATGCCAATAATTTTTTCAGTGCATCGGTTTTTACCGAAGACGGCGACAACCTCAACGGTTATTTCGACCCGGAATCGGGTGTGTTCCTGGGAGAAAAACCGGAACGCCCCCGGTTATTTCAGTTTGTAACCACCTTACACCGGTCTCTTTTCTTAAAAGGGGTCGGGCGCTTTTTTGTAGGCCTGTGCTCTTTTTTGTTATTCTTAATTGCGGTTAGCGGCGCTATTTTGATTGTAAAAAGGCAACGTGGGTTCAAACAGTTTTTTTCCAAAATTATCAATGAGAATTTTTCACAATATTACCATATTGTCACAGGCAGGATATCGTTAATCCCTATTGTTATAATAACACTAACGGGGACGTACCTTTCTCTCGAAAAATTCCGTCTTATTCCGGAGCATAAAAATTTGCAGCATGAGATTGATTACGGCAACATTGCCGGGACTCCTCCGTTAAATTTTCACGAATTTCCTTTTTTTAACTCTACACCCCTGTCTGCTATTAAACATATTGAATTTCCTTTTTCAACAGATGTAGAGGACTTTTATACTATAAAAACAAGAAAATCAGAATTAAAGATCAACCAGCAAACCGGTGGTATCGAGAGTGAAATGCCATATCCGCTCACTAACTTTTTATCGAGCCTGAGTTTAAGCCTTCATACGGGAAAGGGAAGCATCGGCTGGTCTCTGATCCTGGCACTGGCCAGCCTCAATATATTATTCTTTGTTTATTCCGGTTTTAAAATGACCCTTGTACGAAGAAAATCCAGCATCAAAAACAAATACCGGAAAGATGAATGTGAATACGTTATCCTGGTCGGATCGGAAAACGGCAGTACCCTGGGCTTTGCCAACCTGTTTTACAATTCATTGCTAAAAGCCGGGCAAAAAGTCTACATCGATGAACTGAATACCGTAAGTCCATATAAAAAACTAAAACACCTTATCGTTTTTACTGCAACCTACGGAAAGGGTGATGCCCCTGCCAATGCATCGAGGTTTTTAAAGATTGCACAGCAAGAACTCAAGCAGCCTTTCTCTTATTCAGCTGTCGGATTCGGATCGTTATCTTATCCTGATTTTTGCAAGTTTGCAACCGACGTGGACAAGCACCTGGAAACATTCGGGTTCCGGTCTGTCCCTCTCTACAAAATAAACGATAAATCGTTTGCTTCCTTTTTAGAATGGGCTTCTGTATGGAGCTCTAAAATGAATGTTCCCATACAGCTTCCAAAAGAACAAGATGTTCTGAAAGCTAAAAAAACGAAATCGTTCGAGGTAACCTATAAGACCAGCGTACACAAAAATCCTGATGCCACTTTTATGATTGAGCTTAGGCCAAAAGGCATGCAAAGAATAAATTCAGGAGACCTCCTCGCCATCTATCCTAAAAACGACCATACGGAACGCCTCTATTCTATCGGTAAGAAAGGAAAAGCAATCCGGCTTAGCGTTAAACACCACCAGAAAGGTCTGGGCTCGGATTATCTAAACAATTTATCTCCGAATGATATTCTTAAAGCAAGGGTTATAAAGAATATTAAGTTTCACTTCCCCAAAAAAGCACCCCGTGTTATCCTTATAGCAAATGGCACCGGCATTGCTCCTTTTTTAGGCATGCTGGAAGAGAACAAAAAGAAAGTTCCTGCCAATTTGTACCTCGGGTTACGAACGGAAGCGTCTTTTGAGCTATACCAACATCTAATTAACCATTATCTGAAAAGCGGTAAGCTAACGAATATTCACCTTGCTCTTTCCAGAGAAAAAGAAAACCTCTATGTACAGGATCTTTTAGAAAGAGATGCGGCTTTTATTGCCAATGCTTTAGAGAACCGGAATGTTGTTATGATCTGCGGATCGCTTAATATGCAAAACGACGTGCTAAAAACCTTAGATACGATTTGTAAGGATCGTTTAGACAAGCCTCTTGAGTTTTACCGGGAAAGACAGCAATTAAAAATGGATTGTTATTAAAGCGCCTTTTTGTTACAGGTGAGGCGTTAGGTTTTTTGGTTATGGGAAGGGGCATTGTGTTAAAGGCCATTTTCTTTATGCATTCATCTCTATTGTTTGATAAAGATCTCATGAATGCTAAGCATTTGTATTCGATACCTTGTCTATTGGTTTTCAAAGAGTCTCATGATGTGCTGTGCAGTTCATTGATAAAAAAAGAACCAAAAAAATCTAGGCTGTCGATGATTTCCATAAATGGTATGTTCGAAGGCCGGGTTTTAAACTGGGGCGGGGTTAAATCTATCCATCCCACCATAACTCCATCACTCGATAACACCCTACTTTTTATTTACAACTTTATATCAATTACAGAATCGCCTTCTTTTACTTCGATTATTTTTGTTTCTAAATGTGCGCCATTATAATTAAGTACATAATGTTCATAAATAGGGGATGAACCTCTGTAATGTCCGAAACCGTTATAATAGTCTGACCTTCCTACTTGTTTTGAAGCAATATCAGTACCATTAAACTTAATTAATGCTTCTAAATAGTATTTTCCGGGTTTCATTTCGTTAAATGTAAATTTCCCTTCTGTACCTACTGATACTTCTATTCGATGGCTAAATGCTTCTTGTGACAGCATTGCTCTATATTTTTTACTTCTTTTGTACTTCTTTCTCAGCTTTAAGTACTCTTCAAAATATGCTGTCACCGGAAAAAGCACTATTTTCGTTCCTTCTGCTGCCAGATGTTTTTTTCCGACAACGTTTACACCTAAAAAATTGTTTAGGCTATTGGCATCTGTATATTCTCTTGTAAATGCCACTCCGTTAATGGTAACCTCTCCATAATCTAATAATGCTTTTGTGCTTTCGGCATTGAATTGACTTTTTGTAGGAAAAACATTTTTTCTATTGCCCTGCTGTGCGGAAACAGAAGTAGCTATCAGTAAGCAATTCACAACTAATAATATACAACTTTTCATCTTTTATATCTATAAGGTTTTTTGTAAAAATGTTTATAAAAAAATAAATTTATGAGAAAGCGATTCGATAGTCAATCACTTAAATAAAGGGGTTTTTTCTACTGGTTTTCGGGTATGTTTATCTGCTTGAAATTTCGAGATACCAACTTTTAACAGCGGTTTGTTATTTTCTGCTGTAAGTTTAAAACCTCTTCTATTTACTTCGAGACTTTTCTCCTTTCTATCAAAGAACCTCAAAAAAGCAGGAAGAGAATATTTCGAAAAAGAACCGCATCAACTAGTTTCTATTCATGAATTTGCTATCTGCTCAGGTTTAGAATTAGAGCTGGTAAAAGAATATATTACAGACTAGAGTTAACCTACAGACATTATTCAATAACCAAAAACTTATAATTGGATAGCCATTCTCCGAATGGTAATTCCACTTCGAAACTGTTTCAAAATAATACTCCTCAGGTTTAGGAAACTTTAAAGAGCAAGTGTATAGAAGATATTTTCTTTTATATTTATATACTGAAAATAAACACATTATGGTGTTTATCATACATTAAAGGCTATTGTAACAGCCTTTTTCTATAAAAAAATAAAGAATGAGGAAATTAAGTTTTATGCTGTCGGCTTTGGTCTTGGGGCTCCTTCTAACTGGATGTCTTCAAAAAGAAAAAGAACAGGAAGCCTTCATCAATTTTAACATCGAAAATTCAAATGCTAATAGCGTTTGGATTATAAAAGATCGTTATACAAATGCCCATAGGCTATTCGAAAATAAAGGGGACGTTTCAGTTCCTTTAATCAACGGGAAAGGTAATTGGTCGTATCCGCTTTCCGAACCTACATTTGTAACCGCTTCATACCATGATAGTACTGCTGATAAATACTACAGCTATGTTTTTTATGTATCGCCAGGCAATGAACTGAATTTTTCTTTTGACTCAAAAAATCCTGAAAAAACCTATACAGTAAAAGGCAATGGAAGCGAAAACAACCAGCCTTCTATTCAAAAACTCATCAATAACAGGTTAAACCTTAAAGCATATACACAAGATTCATTACCCGATAATGTTTTTAATGCTATAAAAGAAAGAAGTGTCATTAACCAAAATATCCTTAACGACTATATTTCACAGAATCATCCTGCCAATGAATTTAAAGACATCTGTGCCCTTTATGTAAAATATTTTCCCATGTGGAATTATATTGATTTTAAAGGCGATCAAATTTTCAATATACGAGAACCTTTTTTAAGAAACGAAAGCAAATGGCAGGCTATAGAAGATTCACTTATTAAAGCCACCCCTGTTAGTAACAGTAAAATGCTGGGTATTGATGAATACAATTATTTTCTGTCTATGTACCTTACAAGAATTAAAGAGCGGCTTTGGAAACACCCGGAATTGTTAAAAGAATATTACGGAACAGCGACTCAGGAAGAGGCCGTTAAAATGAACAGTGATGATCCCGAAAACCTATTGAGAGAGAAAATTATTGAAAAGCATTTTACAGGTAAAACCGCTGAGTTTTTATACGGAACACTTTTTAAAGGATCAATACATCAAAAAGAGGATAATCTACCGGAAATATTTTCACGGTTTAAACAAAAGTATCCTCAGAGTGAGTATATTTCATATATTGAACCTGCCATTCAAAAAATAGAAAAACAAAGAACACGTACGCTGACAGACAAAATGGTTTTCGTCGAAAATCCCGATTCTTATCAAACTTTCGACGACATATTGAAATTAGTAAAAGGAAAAACCGTTTTACTCGACATGTGGGGAACCTGGTGTGGCCCATGTCGTTCTGAGATTTCAAAAAATTCAGATTCTATAAAACGTCATTTTAAAGACAAAGCATTAGATTATCTGTATATAGCCAATTACGATGTGGGGAAGGAGGCCAAATGGAAAGCGTTAATTTCTTATTATAATTTAACCGGTTTGCATCTTTTAGCCAATAAAAACCTTACTGCTAACATCATGCAAGAAACAAAAGGAAAAGGGTTTCCCACTTATGTAATTATCAAAAAAGACGGAACATTCGAATTGTCTGAAGCAGGGTATCCGATGAAGAGAGAAATCTTAATTAATCAGGTAGAAAAAGCATTAAGCGATTAACACGCTAAAAGTATGTATCGTACTATTGGTGTCTAAAAAGTCTTTCTGAATACTGAATGTCAGGTTAAGCGCAATCGAAACCTATTGATAATCAACTGCTATTAGTTCTCGATAGCTTCGCCAGGTACTTTCAATGAAAATATATTTTCATTTCAGTAACGCTCGAACTGACAACTTTCATCCCTTTTTAGACAACCCTTTCAATTTAGAACACAAGCCTATAACGCATCCCTTTTTATATGCAGGCTTTTAACTCGACTCTTTTTTAAGCGTTATTATTTAATAAACTGCCAGGTTTTCTCCAATTCGTGAATTTTGTCAAACCCCCAATGAATAAAGCTATATCGCTACTAATATAAGTAACACTATTACAGCCAGATTCTTAATTAATTTTTTAGCTTCTTCTTTCATACTAATACAATTTTACTACAGAAGAGGCATCCTCTATATCTTTTTATTTGTTTTTCTATATAAGCCTATTACACAAAGTGTTAACATCATGATATTAAATGAGGTATACATAAATAAACTAATACTAAATCCAAATAAAGAGTAACTTTCCTTATTACTGAATATTATATATACAATATTCAAGACGAAGAAAATGGATAAAATCCGGTAAATATTTAGTTTCATAAAATCAAAATATTTTTATTAAAACACAACCCCATAAATGACAACTCTCAATATGCTGTCTTTTAACACGCTTATCTATTAGGCATTATTATTTAACAGACTGCCCAGGCTTTCTCCTAATTCGTGAATCTTTTCTCCTATGAATAAATACAAACAAACGGCTACCAATACAATTGCTACTATAACCGCCGGATTCTTAATTAATTTTCTGCTCTTTTCTCTCATAATGATGTTTTTACTCTACAAAAGTAATAAAAAGCTTATAATTTATAATTACACATGTCGATTTTTTACTACAAATGGCTTTCAACTGCCAGAGGGCATGTGGTGGCGTGTGGTCAAGCAAGCGTATAGAAGATATTTTCTTTTATATTTATATACTGAAAACTACCATGGTGTATTGTTTATGTATACGTTTGTAGCCATAGCCAAATAATAACTTTAATCGAACTTGAACACTCCTGAACTTATAAGTGACATTGGAAAAATTATCGTTTTTTTAATGATATTAATGTCCGTTTTCCTGCTTACTGTCAAGGCTTCAAAAAAACGATCTAACTACCTGTTTACGGCCTTTCTTTTGGTTACCGCTTTAGACTTTACAGGTCTGTTTTTATCTGTTGAAAGTACCGCCTGGAAAAGTCTTAAAATCGCTTCGGTTTTGCTACAAATGCCATTATACTATTTGTATGTACAATCTGTGTGTTATTTTAACTTCAAACTAGAAACAAAGCACCTGCTGCATACGCTTTTGTTTTTTGGCATGTTTGTACTATTAATGGTCACTTCGCTTTCTGACCAATACTATATAGTTTATGAAATAACGGTTAAAGTACAGTACTATAGTTATATGATAGCCGTCTTATACACTTTAAGTCATTTTAAAAAACTATACCAGGAAAACTATTCTGCCAATCATTACAGCATCTATAAGTGGCTGTTACAAATCACTATTTTATTTTTAATCGGAAGTAGCTTTGTGTTACTCAGAAGCTTTATCCCAAATGGAAAAAATGATATTTTACTAACGGGTTTAAACTTATTAATAATTGCATTCGCACTGTTTGTTATCTGTTGGTTTGTATTAAAAGCTCTTTATAAACCTGGTTTGTTCTTGGGGGTAGACAAAAACTTAACTCCCCTTAAACCTGTAAAAGTCATCGATTCGGAAGTCGAACAAACTCTGGAGCAACTATCAAACTATATGGTTTCTAATAAACCGTATCTGGACTCCGAACTTAGCCTGCAAAAGTTAGCATTGCTGATCAATATTCCGGAAAAACAGCTTTCGAAACTTATTAATCAACATATGGGAAAACACTTTTTTGACTATATCAATGCGTTTCGAATAAATGAGGCCAAGGTGCTGTTAAAAGAAAACCCCGACTTAACTGTTTTGGAGGTCTTGTATGCAGTAGGATTCAATTCAAAATCATCTTTTTACACTGCTTTTAAAAAACAAACTTCCCAAACTCCTACAGCCTATAGGGCATCATAAAATACCGGGTGTCCGACTTTAAATCGAACTGTTTTTTTATTATAAAATAGTCCGGTTTTCGATACTCGTACTCTTTATTTAACCATATGTTCCACTTTTGTCGAGAACAAAAAACATATTAAAATGAAACATCCGGTTTTCTGCATTTTATCGTCTCTAATATTCTTGTCTCAATTTGGTTTAGCCCAAACGAATACTCTAACACAACACCTCTATACCGGGGTTGATTCTTTATTCAACTCGGTCTATCAGGCAAACAAAACAGGAGCGGCTTTTGCCATCATTAAAAATGGGAAGATCGTTTACAAAAACGCTAAAGGATTGGCTAACATAGAACATGGTATTCGGATAACCGACACTACAGCATTTCATATTGCTTCGGTATCTAAACAATTTACCACTTATTTAGCACTTCTTTTAGAACAAGAAGGGGAGCTTTCTTTTGAAGATGATATTAAAACCTATTTACCGGAATTGAAACATTTGGAAAATAGCATTACTATAAAAGATTTAACCAACCACACCCATGGCTTGCCTAATTTACATGAATTAGCTGGTTTAAAAGGGAAAGATATCATGACGCATCAGCAAATTATACAAATGCTGCTGAAAATTAACCATACGAATTTTAATACAGGTGATACATACGAGTACAATAATACAGGTTACGCCCTGTTAGCAGAAATTATAGAACGGGTGGGTAAAAAACCGTTTGAAGAACAATTAAAACAGAAAATATTCCTGCCTCTCGGGATGTACCATTCTGAGGCGATTGGCGATAATAACATCGTCGTTAAAAACAAGGCGTACTCCTATAAATTAACTAATGGTGTATATGAAAATTATCGCTTAAAATTTTCAGCTATGGGTTCATCGGGTATTAATACCACTATTAATGATCTGAGCTTATGGGCTCAAAACTATCAGAATCCGTTGGTTGGTAGCAGAGCGTTTTATGATAAAATGGAGCAAGCAACTTATTTAAATTCCGGTAAAAAAATAAATTATGGCCTTGGACTGCAGTTTGGAACTTATAAAGGATTGGATATTGTATTTCATGGTGGGGGTGATGTTGGGTATCGCTCTTATATATTACATATTCCTAAACATAGGTTGTCTGTTGTTCTATTGGCCAATACAAACGACTTTTCTGCTCTTGATGTGGTATATACGACTGTCGACATTCTTTTAAGCGATTATTTAAAAACGGAAACGGTAGTAAAAAGCAAACTCACTACCGGGCAATTAAAAAAGTATGAAGGAACTTATGAAGTTCAACCCGGCCTTTACTTTAATATTCTGGCAAAAAATGACAGCTTGTATTTTCAGCAATATGGAACAGAAGAGATGAATCCGTTGCCTTACATTACAGGAAGTACTTTTGAGTTTCCTTATATTAATTATTCTAAATTTACTTTCTACGACAATAAATTTGATTTTCACATTGCCGATTTTACTTATGAATGTTTTAAAACAAGCCTAACGTCACCAAATTTGGATGAGATAAACTTAGATCACTTATCCGGAGTTTTCAGAAACAAAGAACACAAAATCACTTATGAGCTAATTGTTAAGGATCGTACGCTTATTTTAAAACGTGCATTTGGAAACAATATAATATTGAATCCTCTTACCCCCGAAAGTTTTTATTCATCAGAAATCGGAAGGTTAGATTTTATTATTGACTCCAACCGACTCGTTAAAAGTTTTAAATTATCCGGACAGAACTATAAGAATCTTATTTTTGAAAAATAATACTCTTGCCCGGATCATCATAAAAAATACCCGTTTTAATGTTTAGTTCCGTTGGTTTTGTATCTTTAAATGAGTCTCTTAGACTTCTTAGGTTATATAAACTTGTACGGTGTGTATTAATTATTAAACCTTATGAAAAACCCATTTTTTAACCCATACAGAGATTATGAAAAAACTACAATTCAAAAAAGACATTAAGGCGTCTGCCGAGAAGGTATATAACACGATGCTCGGTATTGGCAATATTGAAACATACGAACAATGGACCGCCGAATTTAATCCAACCTCTACTTATGAAGGAAGCTGGGAAAAGGGATCTAAAATCTATTTTATCGGAACGGATGAAAATGGAAAAAGGGGCGGAATGGTTTCTGAAATTGCAGACAACATTCCATTCAGGTTTGTTTCTATCAGACATTACGGAATTATAGATGGGGACAAGGAAATTACCGAGGGTACTGAGGTCGAAAAATGGGCAAACTCACTAGAAAATTATTCATTCCATGAGCATAATGGTATAACAACAGTAACAGTAGAAAGCGATGTAACAGACGATTATCTTGATTATTTTAACACCACGTGGGAAAAGGCTCTGAATAAGCTCAAAGAGCTTGCAGAAAAATAGTGTCGGGTAAAAGCCTGTGCATTGATCGACCCCATTAAGCATATATTCTTTTATATTTATAACAGAGATAGACCCCATAGGGTTTCTGTACCTGTATCGTACTTTATGTTGAAAATTAAGAATTGGAAAAATGAAATTTAGATTCGGAATAAAGGTTTTAATGTTTTTTGTGCTTATTTCTTGCAATAAAGATTTGAAATTTGATGCGGAAAAGTGGAAAAGCGCTGGTGGAGAAAATATTACCCTTGAAATTAGAGCAAATATGGTTGCTGACTTGATTGAAAGTGGAACTTTATTGAACAAGAATGAATCGGAAATAATTAACCTTATAGATAAACCTTCAAAATTAAATAACGGAGAATCTGAAAACATAAAGTATTTTCCTGTTCAGGAAAAATACGGAACAGACACTGACCCGGAGGAAATGATTTTCCTGAAAATAAAGTTTAACGAAGAAGGAGCATCAAAATCAGTTGAGTTATATTCAACAAAGTAATTTAAAAGGGAAAACAAAAAAGCACAATGTGCCAATAGTTGATTGTCTAAGCCATTAATTTTCTAAAAACAATACAAAATCAGCACTTTTAAACGGAGGAGCTCCTGATGCATACTGACACTATTTTCTTTTATATTTACCATAGACACAATTTGCTCTATACCGGAAATCCATCTGTTTTTAAACTTCACACACTTGGTGAGATACTACCCTTTTTAAACAAATATGAAGTTTTCTTAAGGTCGAGAGGAGGGACAGATGGAGGTATAGGGGTTCGTATGCGTGCCATTAGGGCTCTGTACAATATGGCCATTGAAAGAAAGATTGTGAGGAAGGAGCTTTATCCCTTTGATGCTTATAAAATATCCAAATTGAAAGGAAAAGGGATAAAAAGGGCATTGAACATTGATGAAGTTCAGAGTATCATTAATATGAACATTTCAAAATGTCCACATTTGGCAGATAGTAGGAATTATTTCCTTTTCAGTTTCTACACCAGAGGCATGAACTTCGCCGACATGATGAAACTTAAATGCTCTGATACTTCTGGAGATAAGATTTTCTATATACGATCAAAGACAAAAGGAAATTTCATCATTAAAATATTGCCACCTGTCCGAGAAATATTGGATTATTATAGTCAGTTTAGTAAGACCAAATATGTTTTTCCTATCCTACTAAAGGATAAAATGACTCCCAATCAAGTAGAAAACCGGACGTCCAAAACTCTTAAGAAATACAATAAAGATTTAAAAGAGATTGCCAAGATATGCAAAATCAATAAGGCTATCAGTAGCTATGTTGCAAGGCATAGCTTTGCCAATTGCTTAAAGCAAAAAGGGGTTGCTACTGACATTATAAGTGAATCCATGGGGCATCAAAATGTCACTATTACCCAAGCCTATCTAAAAGAATTGGACAGTTCTGTTTTGGATGATGCTTGTGAGTTGTTGTTGTAAAGGTTTAGATGAATAAAAAATGTAAAAGCTTTAAAATATTAATGCCGAATAAGATTTTTTTCATTTATATAACCATTCTAGTCTATTACTATTGACTTTTTTTGATAGAATCAACTAAAATCCCCAGTTCATTAAACTTATGAATTTCTTTTTCTTATTTAAAAACTTCATAGAATATTATGTCGGAAACCATGCTAAATCAGAAGACATCAAGCAATTAAATAAAGTAGTCCTGATGTCCTGTGGCAAGACTCTATGATAGTTCACCATTTTTTAATTCTTTTGAAAAAGGGGGAAAATCCCCTGTTAACATTTTGTGGATATATTCTATATTCAAGATTTTATTTGCGACTATAAATGTAAGTAATTTACAGGATAATTATGTTTTTTATGCTTATTAAGCATTATAATATAACAAGTTGAGTTTTTCAAAACAAAATGAATAAAACACCTTATTAAGATAAAATCTGTTCTATTTCCACAGATTTTAATTTTTAAATACATGTTATACATATCAACGTTAAAATGAAAAATATGAAAATAAAACTACTTTTCATTCTGTTTATTACATTATTTAATACTGGACAGATTAATTCACAAAATTTATTAGATACCTCTAGTTGGACAATTGGGAATGGTTCTGTTTCTGGTTTTGGTCAAAATGGTTCAACGACTGAAAACAGTCGAGAATATGGTATTGATCCTCATGGTGAATCCTCGATACTCTGGAAAGCTAGTAATGACGCAGAAAGTAATGCAGATGGTGGTTGGAATTCCAGTTATCATAATATTGATCACACCAAGACTTATCGATTTTCAGTATGGATCAAGAAAACCAACTCTAATTCTGGAACGACATATTTTGGAACTACAAGCTATAGTAATAACTCCCATCATATACTAAACTTAAATAATGAAGCAATAAATACAAATCCATACTTTTGGCATGGCGACTTACCTCAATTAAATAAATGGTATTTAATTATTGGGTTTGTACATGGAAGCAATTATGACTCTACAATGAGTTATGGTGGTATATATGACCCACAAACAGGCACGAAGGTTGCGAACACCACTGATTTTAAATTTGCCGAAACAGCGGTAAATGTCAGGCATCGTTCATACCTTTATTATGACACGAACACATCGAACAAGCAGTATTTTTGGGCTCCCAGAATCGACGAAGTTAATGGTAACGAACTTTCAATAGGAGAGTTGCTTGGCTCAAATGATTTGGACACAAACCTTTTGAATACTTCGTCGTGGGAAGTTGGCACAGGTTCTGTTTCTGGATTTAATCAAAATGGGGCTACTTCAGAAAATAGTAGAGTTTTTGGGAAAAACCATGTCGGTGATGATGTAATCCTTTGGGAGGCTACACCCGATGTTAATAATAATGCTGATGGAGGATGGAATTCAGATTATCATAATATCAATCATAACACAACCTACCGATTTAGTGTATGGATAAAGAAATTAAATTCTAATAATGGCTCTACATATTTAGGTTGTAACAGTACCGACAACATATTGAAACTAAATGGGACAGTAAATAATAATCCTTATTTCTGGGCTGGAGATCTCCCTAAACTGAATAGATGGTATTTAATTGTCGGGTACGTGCATAAAAGCAGCTATACTTCTACTACGAATCTTGGCCGTATTTATGATGGTGTCACCGGTAAAGAGGTTAAAACAATAACCGACTATAAATTTAAAAATACAGCTATTAATGTTAGACATCGATCGTACTTATATTATGATACGAATACATCTGACAGACAATATTTCTGGGCACCTAGAATTGATCCAGTCACAGGCAATGAGCCAACCATAAATGAACTCTTACAAATAAATGAAAATTCCAAATTGATTCTTAGCTATGATATTGCAGGAAATCAAAAGCAACGATTCTATTGTGAAGAAGAAGGTTTTTGTTCACCTAAGGCTCCTACCAGTAGAAAAGTTGAGGACATGATTGTTGCAGAAACAACAGAAGAGCTTGCTCAGTTAGCTCCTAACCCTACTATAGAGGAAGAAGAAAAGGATCTTATAGAATATTACCCTTCTATTTATCCAAATCCAACAAATGGTAGAGTTTCAATTCAATTATCAGGTGTTGATTATAATTTAACAGGCTCTATAAACATTTATAGTTCAAATGGATCACTTGTAAAAAGTATTCAAGTTAATAGTCCGACAAACCAAATCGAACTTAATATTAGTACTTTATCTTCTGGAACCTATCTCGTACATATGCATTTCACAAATGGAACTGTAACTACCCAGCAAATTATCAAAAACTAAAATCGGCCGTTAATGAAAAAAGTTATATACACTATTGCGCTATGTTGCTCATTTACACTATTAGCACAAGAAAAAGAGAATATTCCAAGCCAAGGAGATACTTTTACCTACAAGAGGTTAGATATTTTAGAAACAGAAAAAGATGATTCCAAAAATTCGGATTCATATTTAAGAAATGAATCGCCTCAACTTGCAAGATCATCTTCTAGTTCAGGGATTGGAGAAACTCCGGGATTTCTGTCAGTTTCTCTTACGGGGGCTGCTACTTATGAGGTTCCAATTGCCACTCCTCCAGGTGTTAGGGGTATTGCTCCCGAAATATCATTACGCTATAATAGTCAAGCTAGCGTTGGTATTGCAGGCTATGGGTGGAATATTGGAGGTTTGTCTGTAATATCAAGAATTCCATCAACTAAATACCATGATAGTAATATAGACGGTGTAGATTTCGATTCTTCAGATCGTTTTTCTTTGGATGGTCAACGATTAGTTTTAAAAAGCGGTACTTATGGAGCAAATGGAGCTGTTTATGAAACCGAAAATTACTCTAATTTAAAAATAATTTCATATGGAACCTCTCCATATGGGGCAAGTTATGGACCGTCTTATTTCATTGTTTATTATCCTGACGGCTCAAAAGCATATTACGGTTTTAATTCAGGTTCAAAGTCTCGAACTACTTATGCAATTTCATATTGGCAGGATCATAAAGGAGTGAAAATTGATTATGAATACCTTCAAAGTTATAACTCACTTTTTATATCAAAGATTAAATATGGTACTACAAGTGGAAGTAGTACTGCGCCTATTAATGAGATTCGGTTTACATATAAAGATATTTCGAGTTCAGGATACGGTTCTTATCAACAAGCTTACATTAACAACATTTCCTTCATTAAGGATAAATTGTTAACCCAAATTGAATCATACTCTAACAATATTAGATTTAGAAGATATACACTTAGTCATACCAATTTGTCTGGATATGCCCGACTTAATCATATACAAGAACATAGCAGTGACCTTAGTCAAAAACATACATGGATAAGTTTTCAATATGACACAAGTTCTGATGTGATTTCTTATCAAGGGTTGACAACTACCGGCCTTAATAATGTGGAGCAACGTAATGCAAAAACTGCTTCTTTAGATCTTACTGGAAACGGGAAAATGGATTATTTAGTTTACCCTAATGCAAAAAATAAGTTTTGGTTATTTAAAGATGTACAAAATGGAAGTTATAATTACCCTTATGAGGTCAACACAGGTGCTTTCAAATCATTATTTCCTGTAACTTGGCTCAATCATCAAGGAAAGATACTTGAAGGTCAGGGAATTGGTGTTGTTCAAGAGGGTACAAATAATACAGTCAACTTTAAAGTATACTCCAATGGAACTACATCTCCCATCTATTATCAGTATACAAAAACATGGAATCAACCAACTTACTCATATTATTTATCTCCTAATAACTCTACGGAAAAGAGAATTCCTTTTGAATATGTCTCAGGGGATTTCAATGGTGATGGGTTGACGGAGGTATTAGCTATTGGAATGCCATACACTAGCAGATATTGTAATTATCACGGCGATTGTAATGATCCTGATCCTTGTGATGTAACGCAAGGACCTATTGATTGTTTAGAGCAATTTCAGAAAAAATCAGGACAGATGCGTGAAAATCAAAATGTTGACAAAAACTTTCTTAGTGTGGGCAAAAATGCTTCTGTAGATAATACCCTAGAAGTTACAGCGCCATTTGATGTTGAAACAACTTTAATTGGTGATTGTAACTATTCGTGTTATTCATCAACATCCAATTACAAAAGTGTATATAAAATTGATCTAAAACGGGATGTCTCCTCTGGCTATGTTAAATATTCCGGCTACCTACAAGAACATTTAACCGGAAATTATAAACTTCTCACAGGTGACTTTAATGGGGATGGAAGGACAGATGTCATGCATATTACTGAAGGAAAAAAAGTTTATGTATATACTTTTGACAATAGTGGTAATATGCAACTGTTATGGACTACTAATCTGTACTCAACATATAATCCGGATCCAAACTGGCCTTTTTTACTGGGTGATTATAACGGTGATGGAAAAACAGACTTTATGCATCCTACCGCAAAGAACAGCAAAAATTTTGTGATGGGGCTTTCTACTGGTACAGGTTTTCAGATGGGAACGCGAACCATGGATTTTACTTTTCATACCAGCACATGGAGTGGCTCAGAATTGAATACATATAATTATATTTCTATAGATGCTAATGGGGATGGTAAAACAGATGTGGTAATGCACAGAGCCAAAACCTACAATGACAGTTCTAACGGAACGCAATATATCTATATGTATAAAAATGAAGGACTAAGATCCTTAAGTAATGTATTGGACATTAGGTTTACTCAAAGAAGCTCAAGAAGCACAACCGGAAATTTAAAGCATTACCCAATACCTATTTTTCTTTCTTCAGATCAAGAGAATAAAAATTTAGAAATTGCGGCGATAAGTCATAATTGGATCAAGAAATTTTCTTTTAATTCAGACCTGCGAGAAGATGCTCTTATAAAGGAAATCAGTAATAATGGAGTGACCTATGAAATTGAATATAAGAATCTTGATCCAACCATATATAATCAAGATGGAATACAAATTTATCATTCAGGATATGATCAGATTTATCCGAATGTAGATGTTAGGATTGCACCTGATATAAAGGTAGTTACTATGTTTAAACGTGTTTGTACAGGCACTCCTACTTTGAAACAATTATTTGCATATCAGGGAGGTGTTTATAATGTGGAGGGGCTTAGTTTTTTAGGGTTTCAGGGATTTGTAGAAAGTAATTGGCATACCGGGTATAGTGATAGAATATTTAACACCTCTAAGTATGATGTTAATTTAAGAGGTGCTATGGTTGCAGAATATTCTCAACCTAACAATTTTAATTTTAGCATCCCTTCGTCTAATTACATTTTAAAAACTACATACCAGCATGGCCATTCCCTTTCAGGTACAAAAGTTTTTAAATCGTGGGTTAACTCTAAGCTCGTACAAAACGCTCTTCAAGGAGTTAACATTAACACTAGTTATCAATACGACAGCTATAACAGCCCCACCAATATTGTCACGGACTACTATAACCATGGGAGTACCAATGTGACCTATACGTACGCAAACAGTACTGGTTCTACATATTACATTGGTAGAGCAACTAAAAGAGTAGAAACAACTACAGTCGGAGGAAATTCATTCAGCACAGAACAACAATTCGTATATTCAGGATACCAGCTTACCCAAATAAAATCAAAAGGGAATGGAACCTCATTTAATACAGTTTCCTTTGAATATGATCATCCTTTCGGGAATGTTAAAAAGCAAACTACTACTCCTAGTGGAGAATCTTCACGTATAGTGCAATATGAATATGATGACAGTGGGCGGTTTTTGAAGAAACATACAGATATAGAGGGACTTGTGACCAACTATCAATACAATGCGGATACGGGGACATTAACTTCAATGACTAATGCTTATGGGCAGACAACGAGTTATGAATATGATATTTGGAATAGACAAATTAAGGAAACTGATTATTTGGGAAAAGCGCTAACTACTTCTTATGAAGAATATTCAAACCAATATACTGTAACAAGTAATGGAGATGATGGGAGTGGAATGATTTCTAAGTTTGACCGTTTACAACGACTATCCGAAGTGCATGAAAAAGACATCCTGGGACAATGGATAAAGACTAAATATGAATATGATAAATTTGATCGCGTTTCAAGAGTGAGTGAACCTTATACAGGCTCTAGCCCAACACAATGGAATGAGACCTTGTATGACTTTTACGGAAGACCTAAAGAGCAAACTCTGCATACTGGCAGAACGTTTAATATAAGTTATAGTGGGTTGACTACGACTGTAAATGACGGTGTAAAAACAGTAAGTTCTACTGTAGACGCTATGGGTAATACTAAAAAAGTAACCGATCCGGGAGGTACAATCAATTATACTTATCATGGAAATGGAAGTCTAAAGACCGCTAGTTTTAACGGTGTACTGGTTTCAACAGAAATTGACGGTTGGGGGCGAAAAACTAAATTGATTGATCCTTCAGCTGGCACATATGAATATGAGTACAACGGATTTGGTGAATTGACCAAAGAAATTACTCCGAAAGGAACAACAAATTATGATTATTCTCCTGTAGGGAAGTTACAGCAGAAAATAATTCAAGGAGACAATACTGATATGACTATCAGTTACACCTACCATCCTACCCATAAATCTCCTACCAACATATCAATGACGAGTGCCGATGGAAATAATAGTAGTTATGCCTATACTTATGATACTCAAGTAAGGCTTACCAGTGTAACCGAAAACAATCCATACGCACAATTTAAAAAGAGTTATACCTATGATGCCTTTGGTAGGGTGAGTACTGAAGATTACTATGCTAAGCTTTTATCCAATAGCAGGACTAGTCAGAAGAAAATTGTGAATATTTATCAGAATGGGGGACTTAAACAAATAAATAACTATGATAATAACGCAGTATTATGGCAGGTTAACAGTCTTAATGCCCGAGGACAAATTACAGATGCCAGTTACGGTCAAATTAAATCATTGAATGCGTTCGACCCTTTTGGCTATCTTACAAGTATCAAAGCTAACAAAGCATCGGATAATGCCAACTTGATGACCCTTACATACGATTTTGATGTACAACGAGGCACACTAAATAGTCGCACCAATAGCATGTTCTCTTGGTCGGAAACTTTTGGTTATGACAATCTGGACAGGCTTGTTTCATTTAATGATAATGACGGTAATAAAAACCATACTTATGATGCCTTCGGTAGAATTACAGAAAATAGCGCTGTAGGAGGGTATAGTTATTTTGGAAGCACCTCTTACCAATTAAGTGAAATTGATCTTAATATTCAGGGAGATCTTTATTATCAAAATAATAGTCTCCAACAAATATCTTTTAACGCATTTAAAAGTCCTCACGAAATAAAAGAAGATGGTAAAGACCGAATTGGGTTTCAATACAATGCCTTTATGGGTCGGTCACATCGTTTTTATGGAGGTTTTGAAGATAATCTATTACAACGAAACAATCGTAAACACTATGCTTTTGATGGTAGTATGGAAATTAGCCATGACATAGCTACTGATAAAACAACCTTTGTTTCTTTTATTGGAGGAAATGCTTATGATGCACCTGCCATTTGGAGATCAGAGCAAGGGCCCAGCTCTTCAAACAAGTTCTATTTCCTGCATCGAGATCATATGAATAGCATTCTAATGATAACGGAGGAAAATGGAGTTATCGCTGAAAAGCGTCATTTTGATGCCTGGGGAAATATTGTCAAACTAACCGATGGTAATGGTAATGATCTTGAAGACTTTAAAATTATAGACAGAGGGTACACAAGTCATGAGCATTTAAGCAGTGTTGGACTTATCCACATGAATGGACGATTATATGACCCCAATCTAAGACGCTTCTTAAGTCCGGATAACTATATTCAGGATATAACCAGCTCCCAAAATTTTAATCGTTATGGCTATGTACTTAATAATCCATTAATGTATTGGGATCCTTCCGGAGAGCAAACAGAAACCGGTTCAATAAACAGTAACTTTATAATTGGAACAGCTATTGCCTTAGGCAGTTTTATCGCCAATTCATGGGAAAACATCAAATCCTGGGATTGGAAGGGTCTTGGAGATGCTATTGCTCGACCGTATAGAGAAGTAGGCCGTTTTTTCAAGAAACTTTTTGGGGGAGGAAAAAAACACAATTCCGTAAAAGAAGTGTCTAATCCACAAAACCTAACAATGGATCCTTTAGCAAGATCCAGTTTGGAATATGCACCTACAGCCACCACAGGGATTGGGCAAGCCGACACAGGTCTGAGGATACTAAAAACTTATGTGGAGTTTAATATAGGCTTTAAAAGAGGTTTCATTGCAGGAGCCAAAAGCACTTGGAGTTTTATAAAAAGTCTACGTACTGCTCAAGGATGGAAAAATCTTGGGCAAGGATTTGTTAACTTTGCACAGATGGGTACCATGTACTCACCAGAAGGTATGTTAATGCGTGTCGAAATGGGGATGGCTATTAATGACTATGTGACCAATATACCTAATATGTCTGTATATGAGGTTAGCTATGATCTTGGTTATATTTTTGAACAAGCTGTAGAAACTTTTTTTGTATCAAAAGGTGCTGGTATGGCAGTGAATGCGGTTAAAGGAACTGCAACAGCAATTAGAGGTAGTACTGCTGCCGTTAAGGGGGTAAGTAACATAGCCAAGACTCCTGTAGGTAGAAGTGGTAATGTGATGAAAATTCTAACAAAGAACTCTCCTGCAACAATTGGCGGCAGAAAATTCACAGGTCATGCTCTTGATCAAATGCAATCAAGGGGTATTATTTCACCAAGAACTGTACTTGATGTAATTAATAATCCAGCCCGAACATTCCCAGGTAATACCCCAGGTACTTCTGTTTTCATTAGGGATAATTTAAAGATTATTACTAATAAGGCAGGTGATATTATTACAGTTATCCCACAATAGAAAAACTTGAAAAATGAGACTTACAGGAGATTTAGGAAAATTAGAGATAAGTGTTTTAAGAAGAAGCAATTCTGAAACAGACGACTATTGGGACGGTAATTGGCTTGAATCACAAATCAAAATAGATGTTCAGGGCATACATACATTGTATGGTACTAATTTAAGGGTTGACGACTTACAAAGGTTTTATAAATCTTTGACAGCCTTGCAAAACGATACTACTAAAGAGAGTGAGTTTACAACAATGGAAGAAGGGTTGTATTTGCATTTTCAAGTTGAGTCTAATGGCTCTGTAAACTGCAAGGGGAAAGCAAATACCGATAGCGGAGATAGTTTGGAATTTAAGTTCCAAACAGACTTGGCAACTTTAGACCGTTTTGTTGGAGAGCTTGAAACAACTTTAGAATCTTATCCTTTGGTGGGTAGTTTAGAATAGAAATCAATGTGCTAGATAGTTAACAAATGTTGCATATCATGTACATGAAAAAAGTTGAAAATTTTATTAAGCCTCGATTTAATTGAGGCTTTTTGCTTTAAGAAAGTTGCTGTTTAAGGTTAGCTTTTAGCAGGAAAGCAGACAGCAAGTCTACTACCGTTTTCTTTTGGTCATCTGGCAGTTGCTGCGTTTTATTGAAAAGACTAAGAAGCTCGTTATCTGCAATGCGGATGCGAGCTTTTTCATTTTGCTGGCCATAGTGCAAAATTCGGACAAAGTATACCACTAACTTCGGAGCAAAGTGAGCCACCTGTGCCGGTCTAAATTGAGCATAGCTTGCCGGAGCAAAGTGAGCCACTAAAAATCGTTTCTATTTGAGTTTACAAATAATCTTTCTTTTACAAGAAAAAATTATGGCAAACAAACAAATAGACATGCGAAAAGTAAAAACCTTATTCAAGTTACACGCCCAAGGTGTCAGTAAGCGGCAGATAAGCATACAGCTTGGTATATCACGCAATACCGCGAGCAAGTACATTAGCTTTTTTAAAGCTTATAAACTAACGGCTTACGAAGTATCCGCTTTGAGTATAGAAGAGCTTGACAAGCTCTTTCTAAACAAGACAAAACCCAAGAGCGGACAATTACAAACCCTGGAGCAGTACTTCCCGTACTTTGATAAAGAGATGAAGAAAACAGGCGTTACGCAACGCCTGTTATGGGAAGAGTACAAAGAACGGCATCCCGATGGCTTTCAGTTCTCCCAGTTTAGATATTGGTATCTGGAATGGCGCAAAGAAGTCTCGCCAGTAATGCATTTTAACCACAAAGCTGGTGATAAGCTCTTTATAGACTTTACGGGCAAGAAACTTACCATTGTAGATAAATATACAGGAGAGCTTAAAGGTTTAGAGGTCTTTGTCTGTGTTTTGGGGGCTAGCCAATCCACCTATGTAGAAGCCTGCGAGAGCCATAAAAAAGAAGACTTTATACGGTGTATAGAAAATGCACTATGGTTCTATGGAGGTGTGTCCAGGGCCTTAGTTACAGACAACCTTAAAGCGGCAGTAACCAAAAGTAGCCGCTATGAACCAAAAATTAACGAGACCCTTTCTGATTTTTCAGATTATTATGACACTACAATACTACCTACAAGAACTTACAAACCTAGGGACAAAGCCATCGTAGAGAATGCCGTGCGCATTATATATACCCGGGTATTTGCCAAACTTAGAAAAGAAACTTTTCATAGCGAAGCAGAAATCAATAAACGCATCCTGGAACTTATAGAAGTACATAACAATATGTCATTTAGGGGGCGTGAATATACCAGAAGCTCCCTGTTCCAAGAACTGGAACGCCCAGAACTTAAGTCACTTCCCGTAAAGCGCTATGAGCTAAAACAGTATGCCAATGGCACGGTGCATAAAAACAGCCACATCTATTTTAATAAAGACAAGCACTACTACAGTGTTCCCTACCAACACATAGGTAAGCGCATACGTATCGTTTACTCAGAGAGTGCCATAGAAATCTATTACATATACAACCGTATAGCAATACACCCAAGGCACAGAAAAAAGTATGCCTATACCACTACTAAAGAACATATGCCCTCACACCATCATTTTGTAAGTGAATGGAGCAGCGAAAAGTTTATAAGCTGGGCGGGGAGTATCGGGCACGATTGCCAAGATTACATCGTCAAGATACTGGACAAAAAACAACACCCCGAGCAGTCCTATAAATCCTGTATGGGCATTTTACAATTACAGAATAAAATAGGACGCACCCGATTGAACAACGCCTGTAAGCGAGCCCTGGACTACGGCGCCTACAATTACAATGTCATCGTAAACATCTTGGAGAAAGGTTGGGATGCCATAGAAGATATGCCCCAAGAACAGAGTCAAGTCCCCAATCATACCAACATCAGAGGAAAAGATTATTATAAATAAACACCATTATGAACACACAAACTTTAGAACAGATGAAGCACTTGCGCTTCTACGGTATGCACAGGGCCTTTAATGAAACATTACAAGCAGGCAGTGAACAGTACACCAACGATCAACTTATTGCCCATTTGATACAATCTGAATGGGATGACCGCTACAACAGAAAAATTGAGCGCCTTACCAAGGCCGCCAAGTTTAGGTACAAGGCCATTATAGAGAACATCAACTATGACCTGGGCAGAAATATCGATAAAAACCAGATCCAACGCTTTGCGAGCTGTGATTTCATAAAAAATGAAGACAATATACTCATTACAGGGAGTACCGGTGTGGGCAAGAGCTACATTGCTTCTGCCATTGGTTACCAGGCCTGCACATTAGGGTACAGGGTGATGTATTTTAATACCAACAAACTTTTCACTAAAATGAAAACGGCCAAGGCCGATGGCTCCTACCTAAGGGAGATCAACCGACTGGAAAAGCAGGACCTACTCATCTTGGACGACTTTGGGCTTAAAACCTTGGATAGTGTTAACAGACACATATTTATGGAAATCATTGAAGATAGGCACGGTAAACACTCCACCATTATAGCCTCACAACTGCCAACAGAAGCATGGCATCAAATTATTGGAGAACAGACCATAGCCGATGCCATTTTGGATCGATTGGTGTACTCAGCACACCGCATTAACCTTAAAGGAGAATCCATGAGAAAAAAATTAAAAAAGAATCACTAATTTTAGCACTCAAATGAAACGATTTTTGGTTCTTCATTTACACTGCTCACCTTCATCCGGCACGGGTGGCTCACTTTAACCGAATTTTCCAGCTATGTGCATACTAATGAATAAATCAATATTTACATATTCGGAATACATATCTAACCTTCCCAATTGCCTATCGGCTTTACTCAATAGGTTAAAAACTTCCATATCATTTACTATCCATTCTCTATTTATAGGGTCAGGCTGAAAACTTTTGTAATAGCCTTGATTAACATCTGTTCCAGATTTAAAACCGTTCATAATAATATTAAAAGTATAATACGTTACATTATTAATGTACAAAAATACACGAAAAGTATAATAATGTAAGGCTCCCTAAAAAACGAAGCGTTATAAATTAGAAAAACGTTTAAATTTAGGGTAATGAAAAAAACAAGACACACCGAAACACAGATCATCAAGATCTTAAAGTCCCAGGAATCCGGACAATCCGTGACTGACCTATGCCGGGAACAAGGGATCAGCCAGGCCACTTTTTATAATTGGAAGAGCAAATATGGAGGTATGGATGCCAACCAACTTAAGAAGATGAAAGAGATGGAGGCAGAACTGTCCCAGTTCAAACGGATGTATGCCGATCTTGCTTTTGAGAACAATGCATTAAAAAACCTGATCGAAAAAAAGCTCTAAGGCCTGTCGATAAACGAGCAGCAGTTGGATATTTAGTCAAAGAGGAACACTTAAGCATCCGGCGGGCCTGTACAGCACTCAGTCTAAGCATATCGGTTTACTATTATCGTTTTAAAGCCAAGACAGAGGATCGGCATATCATAGATGAATTAGAGAAATTGGCGGAGGCTTATCCTACATATGGTTTTAAAAAGATGTATTATTTGTTACGGTCCAAAGGATATCTGTGGAACCATAAACGGGTTTATAGGGTTTATGTGATGATGAGCCTGAACATTCGGCGAAAACGCAAGAGAAGGCTCCCTGCACGTATTAAAACACCACATATCATACCGGTGGACTGTAATATTACCTGGAGTATGGATTTTATGCAGGATACCTTGATAAGCGGGAAGAGTTTTAGAACTTTTAATGTGATTGATGACCATAACAGGTAAGCTCTTATGATAGGGATTGACACCTCACTGAGTGCCAGACGTATTGTGAGGGATCTGGACAGACTCATTAGTTGGAGAGGGACTCCTAAAGTAGTACGAGTGGATAATGGCCCAGAGTTCACTTCAGCTGTATTCGACTCCTGGGCACGCAAACACAGTATCAAAATTTGTTTCACACAACCCGGTAAACCAACTCAAAACTCTTTAATTGAGCGATTTAATGGCTCTTATAGAAAAGAGGTTTTAGATGCACATTTATTTTTTGAATTAAATCAGGTAAGAGATCAAACACAAACATGGCTATGGAATTACAATAATATTAGGCCACACAAGTCCTTGGGATATAAAACCCCAGTCAATTTTGTAGAGCAAAGAAGCAAAACGCGTTTTGCTTCCCTTATAATCGACCAACACTTAATGGAAAAATACTATATTTGAAAGTGCTTCTATTTAGGGGAGTCTTACAAAACTGCATTCGACAAATGGGAAAACAAGGCACAGATATTAATCAGAAAGGGATACAACATTATAACCTCCAATCTACTATATAAAATAGCAACCGAAAAAGAAGAAAAAGAAGGACTCGATATAGCCGATTATTTTATAAAAGAAATTCAGTCTAATGACTATAAAATTTCTACAAATAACTATTTATCCAAAAAACCAATTATATTAAAAACAAAAAAAGAAACAATCGTCGAACACTTCAGGAAGAAGAACCCATGCTTTGATTTACTTGTCAAAACTTTTGATCTATCTATATAATAAAAAAAATCCCTCAGTGCGTTACTATCCGGTACAATTCCGGTAAGTCAGGCCACTAAGGAATGAATCAAAGATACAAAATTCTACATTATTACTTATTTAAAATAAAAAAAGGAGGTTAAAACCTCCTAATATATCTGTTTAAATAAAGCTCTTCAAATCATCCGTACCAAGTACTTCCAAAAAGTATTCTGTTTTGTGTTTTCATGTTTTATAGTTGAATTTTCTATTATTTATATTTTAATATACAAAATTTTTATGCAAATCTATTGTATTTCCTGGTTTTTTCGATAAAAGAACATAATAAATTTTTCTCCAGGCAACAAAACATCCCTATTAATATACGAGTGCTTATCATCATGATGAGTACCGTTATGATACAATTTATTATTGTTTAAGGGCTTGAATATAACATTTATATTTTTATCATGTTCAATAAAAACTGTTAAATCATCCATCAATCTCGCACTTCCAAAAGCAAAGTGCCTATCCTCATCTATGTTTTGCTTCAATACAACATCACTTTCCATGTGATATTCTTTATGTCCACTAAGCATTTTTGAAAATGTTTTCTTTTTAATTTTTTTTATTGTCTCTTCCACACATTCTATTTCCTCAAAATCACGTTGTTCACCATTTTTGATATAAAATTTGACATCCACACCATTGTTTTCATCTTCAATGTTAAATGAGGTTGAAAAATCAAACTCAAATTCATCCCGATTTGGTCGAATTATAGTATATGATGTTCTTTCGTTTATTTCCAAATATTTATCCTCCAATAGCTTAATCTTATAATTTACTTGAAAATTTTTATAATAATATGATATATTATTTTTAGTGAAAAGATCATTTCTTATTTTACTCTTTAATTTATCATATAATTCCGGAAACTCTTTCTTATACTTACACAATGTAACCGTTTGCCAAATTTCTTCAATGTTATTTTGCTTTAATAAATGAGAAGGTGAATAAGCTAGAGCGTCTATTTTATTAGTCATTAGCTCATCAAACTCATTTGACATTACTATCTTTTTGAAATTTCTTTTGAAAACATTTAAACTATCCAAAAAGTTTAAACCCACTGAAAACACCCCAGCACTAAACAAAATTTTACATAAATCCAATAAAAATTCATGTGCCCTTTTGTGGGATGGATTTGTAATTTCTTCTCCAAAAAAATAGTCATAGAAGAAAAACACTATAGCAGGAATCAATAGAAATAAAAATAAGTTTTTAATTAAAAACCGCATTACCTTTAATGTTACCGGCCTTAAATCTTTATATGACTTATAAACATATATAATAAGTATTAATATAACTGTTATTGAAATAATTAAAAGTAATTTATCAGTACTTACATATTGAAACACCTTCATATTGTCTAATTATCAAAAATTTTTGAAATTTATAAATTTTATCCTACAGAATACAGGAAATGAAGTATATTTTTGTAATTATACTTGAAAATTTTTGATTTAATACTGGTTAGTTAATTGATATAATAGCAATTATATCTCATCTAATTTAATCAATATCCTTTTGTATTTGGAACAAAATTTGTTACATTATAAGTACAATTGAAAAAAATGTATAATTTTGTAACACCAATCATGTGTAATGTCTATGAATAGAAATTCTGTAGTTGGGACGAATATCAAATTGTTCAGAGAACAATTTGATATGACCCAAGAAACGTTCTCTAATTACCTTGGTATCACAAGAGAAGAGGTAAGTTATTATGAGAATGGAAAAAGAACTGTTCCTCTTGATATCTTAAAAAAGGCAGCCGATTTTTTTGGTGTAGACGAGTATATCCTTTTTGAAGAAAATCGTGAAAACCTTGTTACAGATTTATCGTTTGCTTTTAGAGCAGATGATTTTACCAAATCTGACATGGAAGAAATTGCGAAGTTCAAAAAAATTGTAAAGAACTATGTCAATATGAAAAATTTCTTTGAAAGATTCAATGAGAAGTAATATTAAGGTTCTTGAAAAAAGAGCTAATGAATTTAGAAATTTTATTGGAGTAGGTTTAGATGACTCCATCCATTTAAGAAGTGTTTTAACAAAACTCAATGTTATTACAATTTTTAAACCACTTGGTGATGGTTTTTCTGGTATGGCTATTAAAATTGAAAAAGATAAGTCATCACCTTTCAGATTCATTTTGGTTAACAGTAATCACCCCATTGGAAAGCAACATTTCACAGTTTGTCACGAATTATATCATCTTTTTGTTCAAGAAAAATTCACTTCCAGATTTTGCAATACTGGTAAATTTAATACAAAAGATCCTGAAGAATTTAACGCTGATTGGTTTGCTGCTTTTCTTTTATTACCAACCTCCGGTATTGAGAGTTTGATTCCAGATACTGAAATAGTAAAGGATAAAATAAAGTTAAAGACTATACTTAAAATTGAACATTTTTTTGGTTGTTCAAGAGCAGCACTACTTTATAGACTTTTTAAACTCGGGTATATCTCCCAAAAGTATTATGATGAGTTAAGAGTTAATGTTAAACTAAGTGCTTTCCAATATGGTTATGACACAACTTTGTATGAAAAAGGAAATCATAATCTTTTCATTGGAGATTATGGAAGTTTAGCCAGAGAACTATTTGAATCAAACGCTATATCCGAAAGTCATTATTTTAGTCTCTTATTTGACCTTGGCTTAAATGCTGAAAGTATAGAAAAATTAAGTGAAGATTTTGACGGTGAAGAATATGAAGCATGAAAATATTATTTTAATAGATGCTGATGTTGTTTCACATTTTATTAATGCCGGGGAAATTTTATTACTTGGTAAAATATTTAAAACTCCCATTAAAATTCTAGATAAAGTTTATTCTGAATTAGAAAGATGGCCTAAGAAAAAAACAGAAGTTGACAACTTAATTAATTTCAATCTCTTAGATGTTATCCCTTTTCCAGAGCATGATACTTCAATAAGAAAAGAGTATTTGTACATAAAAAGTGTATTATTTAAAGGAGAAGGAGAAAGCGCATGTATGGCTGTTGCCAGATATAATAAAAACGTTCTCGCAAGTAATAACTTAAGTGATATTGGTAATTACTGCCAACTCCATAACATAATTTATTTGACTACCGCAGACTTTCTATATAGAGCATACCAGACAGGTTTATTTACAGAGGAAAGGTGCAACAATTTTATTAAAAAAAATATTAAATCAAATAAAAACTACTTAGGTATAAATAAAATGAATGACTATAAACCAAGGGATTTTTCTCATATAAAATAATCACTTAACTATCTTACATTTATTTAAAAATACGCTCATTTGAACGTACACACCAAAACAAAAACCCTTCAACTATCTAATAGTGAAGGGTTTACATTTATTACCAGTGGTCCCACCTGGGCTCGAACCAGGGACCCCCTGATTATGAGTCAGGTGCTCTAACCAGCTGAGCTATAGGACCGGCTAAAATTGGAGTGCAATATTACTATTATTTTTATAATACTGCAAGCCTTTTTTAATAATTACTCACTAAGTGAGATTTAATACACTCTGACGCTTGCTCCGAGGTAATTTACTTAATTTCTTCACACAGCTCTACCAGCACGCCATTGGTAGATTTAGGGTGTAAAAATACAACCTTCTTATTATCAGCTCCCTTTTTAGGAATTTCATTCAAAACAATAAACCCTTCGTTTTTCAGCCGCTCTGTCTCTGCTTCAATATTTTCTACATCAAAAGCGATATGATGAATTCCTTCTCCTTTCTTTTCTATAAACTTAGCAATCGGGCTGTCTGCTTTTGTAGCTTCTAAAAGCTCTATCTTACTTTCGCCGGTTTTAAAAAACATCGTTTTTACTCCTTCTGACTCCACTTCTTCTGTTTTATAGGCTTCCGTATTTAAAAGCTTTTCAAACAATGGACCCGAAACCTTTAAATCTTTTACTGCAATCCCTAAATGCTCTATTTTTTTCATCTGTTTTTAAACTTCTTTTCCAATCTCAAAGTTAATACTTTTATAGTGTAATCTTTATTGTTGTATTTTTGCAGTATGGAATCACACAGACAGAAAAAAATAGCAGGGGTTATACAGAAAGATTTGGCCGATATTTTACAACGAGCCATTAATGACAGCGGACTAAGAGGAACCTTAATCTCTGTAACTAAAGTAAAAGTTACGGTAGACCTTTCTATTGCCAAAGTATATCTCAGTATTTTTCCGAATACTAATAACAAAGAGATTCTGGCCGATATTCGCGTTATTCAACCTAAGGTAAAGCATGAATTATCTCAACGAACCAAAAACCAATTACGAAGAATACCTGAACTCGAATTTTTTATTGATGATTCTTTAGAATATATCGATCAGATTGACCGTTCTCTAAAAGGTGAAGATAATCCGCTACAGAACCCGGACCTTTTAGAACAAAGAAAGAAATCATAATAGTTGTTTTTCCCTTTTTACATAGCAAAACGTTACCTGATATCTAAAAGCAGTCAAAATGCTGTAAACATTATCAATATGGTTACTTTTTTGGTAATTGTTATCGGGGCTGCTTCTCTTTTTATCGTTTTATCTGCTTTTTCGGGACTGAAGACTTTTAGTCTTTCTTTTACTAATGCTTTTGATCCTGATCTTAAAATTGTACCAGCCAACGGAAAGGTTCTGTCTTTTGATACAGGAACTACTGATAAATTGAGTGCTGTTGATGGCATTGCCTCGTATTCGAAAGAATTAGAAGAACGGGTTTTTTTAATGCATGACAAAAAAAACCACGTAGCCTATATAAAAGGGGTCGATGAAAATTACAATGCGGTTACCAAAACCGACAGTACCCTTTATGTAGGAGAGTGGCTGAATATTTATCCAGATCAGGTAGTTACCGGTATAGGAATTGCAAACATCCTGGGGTTAGCTGTTAACGATCGGCTGAACTCCTTACTTATTATGGCTCCGAAACCCGGGTCGGGCCCCATCAGGGCATCACAAAAAAAGCCCTACAATACTGCTTATACCTCTATAAGCGGAGTATACGCTATTAATGAAGACCTCGATAAAAAATATGTGTTTGCACACCTCAGCACCGTTCAAAGTCTTTTAGAACGTTCTGCCGACGAGGTAAGTGGTATAAACATCAAGCTAAAGGACGGGGTTGATGCTGAAACGGTAAAAGCCGGGATTACAGCGATTTTTAACAACCAGGTACAGGTTAAAACAAGAGCCGAACTGAATGCTACCTTGTATAAAATGCTCAATACGGAGAACCTTGCTATTTACCTGATATTTACGTTAGTCCTCATTATCGCTCTTTTTAACCTAGTCGGAGCCATCATCATGATGGTTTTAGACAAAAAAGCGAACCTTAAAACGCTATACAGCCTTGGTGTTACCATAAAAGAACTCCGGCAAATATACTTTTATCAAGGGGTCTTGGTTTCTGCCGTTGGTGGTTGTATTGGGATTCTGATCGGGTTTATGCTTACCTGGACACAAAAAACCTTTGGCTGGTTTATGATCACGCCTTCATTACCTTATCCGATGGACCTGACAATAATGAATTTTGTAGTGGTATTCCTGACCATCATTATTCTGGGCTATCTTGCTGCTAAAATAGCATCGCTGCGAATCAGTAAAAAGCTGATCGACTAAAGTAGCGTTAAACCATAAATTCTACATCAGAAAAAGTATCAATAATCTCATCCATCGTAGCAAATACATCTACGGCATCGTCTGATGTAACCAATCGCTGACGATACGGTTTAAAGTTTGGTATTCCTTTAAAATAATTAGCATAATGTCTCCTGGTTTCCAGGACTCCTAATTTTTCACCTTTCCAGTCAACAGACATCTCCAAATGGCGGCGGGCTGTTTTAACCCGTTCGGCTATAGTAGGTGGCGCGAGGTGCTCACCGGTTTTAAAATAATGCTTTACTTCATTAAAAAACCACGGATACCCTATACTCGCCCTCCCGATCATAGCTCCGTCTAATCCATATTCATCACGCATTTCTACGGCCTTTTCCGGGCAATCTACATCGCCGTTCCCGAAAACAGGGATATGCATCCTCTGATTGTTCTTTACTGCCGCGATCGGTTTCCAGTCGGCATTACCCTTATACATCTGTACCCGGGTTCTGCCATGTATCGAAATACCTTGTATGCCCACATCTTGCAATCGTTCGGCAACGTCTACAATCTGAATCGATTCGCTGTCCCACCCCAACCGGGTTTTAACGGTTACGGGCAGTTTTGTACGTTTAACCATCGCTTCGGTAAGCTTCACCATAAGCGGGATGTCCTTTAAAATACCTGCTCCGGCATTTTTACACACCACCTTTTTAACCGGGCATCCAAAGTTGATATCGATAATATCGGGATTAGATTTTTCAACAATATCGATCGCTTCTAACATAGAATCCATTTCCGCCCCGAAGATTTGAATTCCCACCGGGCGTTCTTTCTCATAAATATCGAGTTTCATAACGCTCTTGGCGGCATCGCGGATCAATCCTTCAGAAGAAATAAACTCAGTATATACCACATCTGCCCCGTTTTCTTTGCATAATGCCCTGAAAGGAGGGTCGCTCACGTCTTCCATGGGTGCCAGCAATAATGGAAAATCACCTAATTCTATGTTACCTATCTTAGCCACAGTATCTTACATTCTTTTTTAAGAGGTGCAAAGGTACATAAAATTTTTTCGTTGGAAATTATACTTACACTCCATGATAAAAATTGCAGACATTCCCGGGGTGAAAACAACATTTGTATCCTTTCTGAAAAATTTTAGTTTTCTATAGCAGGGAGGTATGTATTTATTTTAAAATGTAAAAGGCTGAATTGCTGATTTTTAGGAACTGCATTTACAATACCGATTTCTCTTCCAGTCGGTCTTGTTCCTGCGATCTGGTTTCTCTGTTATTGTCAGACAGCCTGAAATTACCGAACTTATATTTAAAACCCAGGCTTATACTTCTGTTCTCCTGCCTGGCTATAAATCCATTATCCTGATTTAAATACCGCGACCGAAGCCACATCTTATTTGTATTGAACAAATCTGTAATATTTAAACTTATGTCGGCTCTTTTATCCCACAATGTTTTGGTAACCCCCAGATCTATATAAAACTGGTTTTTCATTTTATACGATCCGCTTATAAAATTCGACAAATAATACAACGTAAAATTTGTATTAAGTGTTCCATCGTCAGAAAGACTAAGTTGGTTATAAGCCTGTCCTAAATAACCCCAGGTATGATTTCTCTGCATCGTATGACCACTCTGAATGGCTGTAAATTCGTTTTCTATATAAAAACCAGACATATATGTATATAAATACCACCAATCGGTTATGTAGCCATAATAAGTAAAGTCCAAACTATATTGAAACTCCTGTTCTATATTATAAATAGACTCCAATGATGTTCGGTTTTCATTATCCTGAAAGATCAGTCTCGAAAGATTATTATTAATATTCTGATAGTATAACGAAAAGATGTATTTCCCCTTGTAAGTATAATCAAAAGCTATTTTATTATCAATTGCGCGTGTTAAACGGGGATTTCCGCTTATATACTGATTTTCATTAGAATAATACCTGTACGGATTTAAACTACTATATTTCGGACGCTCCAGGCTTCTCTTATACATAACGCTGTACTGATGGTTCTCTGAAGGGCTATAAGATACGTTTGCCGTTGGAAAAAGTTCAAAATACTTTCTGGTATTAATCTCGCCCAGAGCGATAGAGTTTGCTTCTACATCTGTATATTCTCCCCTGACTCCTGTGCTCAATGACCATTTGTCCCAGTCATTACTGTACTGTGCATAACCGGCATAAACAGATTCTTTATATTTAAAATGATCATCAACTACATTTAACGGAACGACATTTCCGGCATAAATCACATAACTATTACTGTTATGAGAATTGTATTTAGCCCCGGTTTCTATGAGCGCCTCTTTAATGGGAATCGAAAAATCTACTCCCTGGGTAAAGATGTTGTTTTTTTGCTTTGCTGTAAAATCGAAGCTTCTCATATTACTATGGCTATCATCAGGATTAAAATAATTTGTTTCTAAATATTGATCCTGATCATTCTGATAATAAATATACTCACTGACCAAATCCATCTTTGTACCGTTTTGTCCTATTTTCAATTCATAATCCCCGGTAAATGACATATTCGACTTATCATTGTTAATATCGCTGTTTGTCAGGAAATAAGAATCCAGGTTCTTATTTACATCAAGAACCCGGGTCCTCATCTTATTCTCTAAAGTGGTGTTTGGTGCATACCATATATGAGAGCTCAGGTTTAAATGGCTTTTCTTGTTCAGTTTAAAGTCCAAGATAACATTTACCTGATGGGCATATGAATGTGTGATTTTTTTAAAATCCGATTCCCAGCTTCCATCCGGATTATCTCCATCAAACCAGTTTACATAACTGTCGTCGTGCTTATATTCTTTTCCGGGATTGTAACTGTAGTTAAGAAAGGCATCTACTGTATTCCCTTTGTAGTAATGACTGGTTCCGAGTGCATATTTAGGGAACACTGCCTGGGTCCATCGCCCTTCAATGCTTCCTTTGTATCCTATTGATATACTTTTTGAAGTGATTATATTGATTACTGTACCGGCTTCTGCATTGTACTTTGCGGAAGGATTGGTAATCACCTCAACCGATTGTATGTTCGAGCCTGAATAATTGGCGAGCAACCTGCTTAATTCTTCTCCGGACAGGTATACTTCGCGGTCGTTGATATAAACGCTGGCCGATGTATTCTTTACAAGGATAGAACCATTGTTTACTATAACACCCGGTGTTTGCCTGATAATGTCGAGAGAAGATACATTTGAAAGGGATGTATTTGCTACATTGAAGGTTAACCGGTCTGCTTTTCTTTCTATGGTTGGCCGATTGACAACGACTCCTTCTAACTCTTCAATTATTTTAACCAAAACAAGGTTTATTCCTTTTTTTGACCCATCAAGCGACAAATCGTAAAAATGTTCCTTATACCCGACATAACTGGATTTTAAAATATAGTTTCCCTTTTCCAGCTTTTCTAAAACAAAAGCTCCCTTAGCGTCTGAAGATACTGCTTTCACCATAGTTGAATCAGTACTACTCAACAAAAAAACATTGGCATAGACCAGTGGTTCATGGTCTTCGGCAGTAATATTACCACTTATGTAGAACTCCTGGGCATAGCCGTGGTACAATGACAAAACAAAGATATAACTTATCAGTTTCGTTACGTTTTTAAGCATAGGTTAAGATGAGGGTTGTCAAATTTTGACTAAAAATAATAATATTTCATCATCGCTCAAACAAAGTCTTAAGAATTTTCTGTAGACATGCTGTTTATATGCAATTCTTTTATACCGGTAACCCACTATTTTTCCTCTTGAAAATAATGTATATTTGCAGATTCAACCATAGTATGCTTTTTTAATTTTTGCGGAGGTTTATTGAAATTGAAAACGAATAGAAAGATTTATTAAAAATACCGTAAAAATCAGAATAGCAATAAAAAACAGCAGATGAAGCACATTAGAAACTTTTGCATAATAGCACATATTGATCACGGTAAAAGTACTCTGGCAGACCGTTTATTGGATTTTACGGGAGCGGTGACTGAGCGTGAGAAGCAAGACCAGCTTTTAGACAGCATGGATCTTGAGCGCGAGCGTGGTATTACCATTAAAAGTCACGCCATCCAGATGGAGTACACCTACAAAGGGGAAGAATATGTTTTAAACCTAATCGATACTCCCGGACACGTAGATTTCTCTTATGAGGTTTCGCGTTCTATTGCTGCATGTGAAGGTGCCTTGTTGGTGGTTGATGCTGCTCAGAGTATTCAGGCACAAACGATTTCTAACTTGTATTTGGCTTTAGAAAACGACCTTGAAATTATTCCGGTACTCAATAAGGTAGATCTTCCATCTGCCAACCCGGAAGAAGTAACCGATGATATTGTAGACCTTATAGGCTGTGATCCTTCTGAGGTAATTCCTGCCAGTGCCAAAACCGGTATTGGGATTGAAGAAATCCTGGAAGCTATTATAGAACGTGTACCGGCTCCGAAGGGAGATCCTGATGGCTCATTACAAGCATTGATCTTTGATTCGGTTTACAATCCTTTCAGGGGTGTTGAAACCTACTTCAGAGTTATTAACGGTGAAATTAAAAAGGGCCAGAAGATTAAATTCATGGCTACAAACAAGTCGTATTTCGCCGATGAAATCGGTACCCTTAAATTAAAACAACAACCCAAGAACGTTATAAAATCAGGAGATGTAGGTTACCTTATTACGGGTATTAAAGATGCCCGTGAAGTTAAAGTTGGGGATACGGTTACCAGTACTGAAAACCCTTGTGATAAGCCTATCGAAGGTTTTGAAAATGTAAAACCAATGGTTTTTGCCGGTATCTATCCTGTTGATACGGAAGATTATGAAGAACTGAGAGGCGCCATGGAAAAACTCCAGTTGAATGATGCTTCGTTGGTGTTTACACCCGAAAGTTCTGCGGCATTAGGATTTGGTTTCCGTTGTGGTTTCCTGGGAATGTTACACCTTGAAATTATTCAGGAACGACTGGAACGCGAGTTTGACATGACAGTAATTACTACAGTGCCAAACGTTAGTTACCATGCCTTTACTAAAAAAGAACCCGACGAAGTAATTATTGTTAATAATCCGTCAGACCTTCCTGATCCGTCTAAACTAGACCGTGTAGAAGAGCCTTTTATTAAAGCTACCATCATTACAAAATCTGATTTTATCGGCCCTGTAATGTCACTTTGTATAGAAAAGAGAGGGGTTATAACAAACCAGACTTATTTAACACCTGAACGTGTTGAACTGAGTTTTGATATGCCGCTGGCAGAAATCGTATTTGATTTCTACGACAGGTTAAAAACAGTTTCTAAAGGATATGCTTCTTTCGATTATTCTCCAATTGGCATGCGTCCTTCCAAACTGGTTAAGGTAGACATCCTGATCAATGCCAACTCTGTAGATGCGCTATCGGCTCTTGTACATATGGATAATGCCCATAACATCGGTAAAAAGATGTGTGAAAAGCTTAGGGAGCTTATACCACGTCAGCAATTTGATATTCCGATTCAGGCTGCTATCGGAGCAAAAATCATATCGAGAGAAACCATTAAAGCTCTTCGTAAAGATGTTACGGCCAAGTGTTACGGTGGTGATATCTCGCGTAAGCGTAAGCTTCTTGAAAAGCAGAAAAAAGGTAAAAAACGCATGCGCCAGGTGGGGAATGTAGAGATACCTCAGCAGGCATTCATGGCTGTATTAAAACTAAACGACTAAGAAAGTCTTGCATTATAACGACAGCAAAGGGAAATGAATTCATTTCCCTTTTTTGTTTTACCCGATTATCGAAATTTATCGCGCATAGCTATCGTGAGCTTGCTCCGAGGTAGTTTACTCGATCATCGGGATTTAAATGCTCCGACGCTTGTCCTTGTGAAATATTCCTAAAGGAATTGCTATCTTTATAAAAAACTTTTGTTGGAACTCCCTTTTGTTTTTAAACCTTTTGGCTACGCCATTAACATACATTTAATCTTCGAGTACCTGGCTTTTTTTATAGCCTTCCGTTATTATATCTACTTAAGGAGCAAAGGAGATTCTATAAACACGAATAACCGGCTCAGTATCATACTGGGAGCAGCCATAGGAGCCCTTATCGGTTCGCGCCTGATGGGTTTCCTGGAAAACCCTGTATTCGACAGTAATCACATATCGATCTTTCAGCTGTTCAACCTTAAAACCATTATGGGTGGTTTGTTTGGCGGACTTTTGGGGGTAGAGGTGACAAAGAAAATAATCGGCGAAAAAAAATCGTCCGGCGATCTGTTTGTACTTCCAATTATTCTTGGAATTTTTATCGGCAGGATCGGATGTTTTTTATCAGGCACCAATGAGTTTACCTATGGTAAAGAAACTACTTCTTTTCTGGGAATGAATCTTGGCGATAACCTGTACAGACACCCACTGGCACTGTATGAGTTGTTTTTTCTTGCCTTGCTTTTTATAGTTTTTTATAAAGTAAAACCCAGGCTGGCAACTGACTCAGGAACGCTCTTTAAACTCTTTATGATTGCTTATTTTGCCTTCCGCTTTGTTATTGAATTTTTAAAACCTAATTTGTTTTTTGTGATAGGGCTGAGCAGCATACAATGGCTTTGTATTATTTGCCTGCTTTATTACCATAA
Source organism: Zhouia spongiae (assembly GCF_022760175.1). Classification (GTDB taxonomy): domain Bacteria; phylum Bacteroidota; class Bacteroidia; order Flavobacteriales; family Flavobacteriaceae; genus Zhouia; species Zhouia spongiae. Next base: position 1,204,639 of record NZ_CP094326.1, on the reverse strand, counting down.
AACCATTATAAAATACCTCTTCTATGCCCGAAAGAAAATATAACTATTACGATTTTACCCTCAGCCTTTGTCCGGAATGCCTAAAACGTATCGATGCTAAAATAGTGTTTGAAGACGATAATGTCTATATGCTGAAAAGATGTCCGGAACATGGAAATTCTAAAGTACTTATTGCCGACGATATCGAATATTATAAGAATATCAGGAACTATAATAAGCCTTCTGAAATGCCTTATACGTTTAACACGAAAACGCATTACGGTTGCCCTTATGACTGTGGCTTATGTCCGGACCACGAGCAGCATTCCTGCCTCACCATTATAGAGATTACAGATCGTTGTAACCTAACATGCCCTACCTGTTATGCGGAATCATCTCCACACTATGGAAGACACCGCTCTTTTGAGGAAGTGAAGAAAATGCTCGATACCATCGTTAAAAACGAAAAAGAGCCCGATGTGGTGCAGATCAGTGGGGGAGAACCCACAGTCCACCCCGACTTCTTTCGGATATTAGATTACGCTAAGACCTTACCGATACGGCATTTGATGGTAAACACCAATGGTATTAAAATAGCGAAAGACAAGGGTTTTGTAAGCCGGTTAAAAGGCTATGCTCCCGATTTTGAAATCTACCTTCAGTTCGATTCCTTCGAAAAAGAAAACCTGGTGACCCTCAGAGGGGCCGATCTTACTGAAATCAGAAAGAGAGCTATTGAAAACTTAAACGAGGTCAACCTGTCAACAACACTGGTTGTAACGCTCCAGAAAGGACTGAACGATCATGAAACGGGTAAGATCATCGACTATGGTTTGCAACAGAAATGTGTGCGGGGTGTTACTTTTCAGCCCACCCAGATAGCGGGAAGACTAGATAATTTTGAAGCCGGTTTAAACCGCATTACCCTTACGGAAACCAGAAGAAAAATACTCGAACAAAGTCAGGTATTCAACGAAGACGACCTGATTCCCGTGCCCTGCAATCCGGATGCCCTGGTCATGGGTTATGCGTTAAAACTGGGGGGAGAAGTATTTCCGTTAACCCGCTATATCAACCCTACCGATTTATTAGACAACAGTAAAAACACGATTGTATATGAACAGGATGAAGCACTTCACGGTAAAATGATCGATTTGTTCAGTACCGGAAATTCTGTTGAAGTAGCTGAAGATAACTTAAAATCAATCATGTGCTGTCTGCCCGAAATCGATGCCCCTAACTTAACATATGATAACTTGTTCAGAGTCATTATCATGCAGTTTATAGATGCCCATAATTTTGATGTGAGGGCTATTAAAAAATCTTGTGTACATATCGTTAACAAAGATTATAAGATCATTCCGTTTGAAACGATGAACCTCTTTTACAGGGATGACAAACAAACATTATTGAACGAACTTAGAAATAACATTTAATAATATGAAAAATATAGCACTCGAAGTGGGTAACCTGGATGGGCTGTTTGTTTTAATATTTCTCGTTATGTTCGGTCCGCCCGTTATGCTTACTTTGATCGGGATCATCCTCAGAAAGAATAAAAAAGCAGCTAAAGTTTTTTACATTCTGGCAGTAACCTACCTGATAATCGGTCTTGGTTTATGTGCTTCTATTATGATTGGCTATTGAGTCTGTGAGCGGCTGCCCGACAAAGTTTTTTAACGAGAAATGGATATGCTGAGCTATATAACAATAGCTCCGGAATAATTAAACAATTGTGGAAATGTAGTGTTTAAATCTCACTAAACAAGTCAGCTCCTCCAGGGCAATCTCCCGGGATTAAATCCTTATTATCGCGTAAAAAATCTCGTTTAAAGACGAAGTTTTTTATATCTTTAAGTGATTCATAACAAATAACTTACTTTTTATGAGTGAAGCTAAACCACTTAAAATGCGTTTTCTGAGGCTTTTTGGTATCATCATCTTTATGTTTGGAATGATTGCCTCTGCAGTATATCATTCTGCATCAAATGAAATTAACTGGATCGATTTTGTGCTAGGCGCTATAACAGGTGCCGGCTTAGGCCTCGCTTTGGGCCTCCTGAGGCGCGGTTGAAGTCTTTTTAGACGCTCTTAACTCAACGGGTTTCCCCATATACACCAGTTTAAACCCTTTCTTTATTACAAAATCTTCCTTAAGAGAACAAATTATGTGGAGTTCTCCGGTAAGGTCTTTAACAAATAAAGGAACGGCCTTTTGTTCTTGATTAAGGTGATCTATCTCTTTTAAATAATGATTTGTCGATTCCAGTTCCAATTCATTAATGGTAGGGTAATCTCTGGCAACTTCACTTAAATTGATATAATCATCCTTTTTAGAAAACAAATCCTCAATCGGTAATTTGTCGGGGGTTCTTAGTTCCTCAGGGGTAATCAACCTGAACGCGCCATGTTCTCCTAAAAACTTCTTAAACCTGATGAGTGCGTGTTTGTTAACGTCATCACTTCCCGTTAGCGCCAACAAATATCCTATATCACTTAACTCGACATCCGTAGAAATATCTTCTGAATAAATATTTGATTCCATGGCATCGAGATTGAGCGCTTTTGCCTTGGCCACATTATCATTGTTACTGTCGATCAGCACTACATGGCGATCGTTATTCTGAAGGTACTTGGCAATTAACCTGGAGGCTTTGGATGCTCCCACAATAAGGATTCCGTTCGATTCTTTTAAGAATACACCAACCAGTTTGGCAAACAGACGCGCCGTGGTACCGTTAAGCATAACCGTAACCAATACCAGGGTAACCACCAAAGGTGTAATGTATTCTGCCTGGTTAACACCATTAAGCATTAACTTGGTTCCCAATAAAGAAGCGATACCTACGGCAACGATACCTCTTGGCCCAACCCAGCTTATAAAAAGTTTTTCGTTGGTTTTAAGACTCGATTTATGTGTGCTGAAAAATACGGATAGCGGTCTGAGTACAAATATAATAACTGCCATTAATACTGCCGTTTGCCAGTTATAAACCAGCAGGAGATCGCTAATATTGATATTGGCAGCCAGTAAAATAAACAATATCGAAATCAGTAAAACACTAAGCGACTCTTTAAAATAAAGAAGTTCCTTTAAATTAGGAAGGTTGCTGTTTCCAAGTACCATTCCCATAACAACTACAGACAGTAACCCTGATTCATGGGCAAATACATCCGACTCAACAAATACCAGTAATACTACCGACAAAGCCGTTACATTCAGTAAATAATGAGGGATAAGTCTTTTTTTCATTGCAAAGTACAGGGCATAAGCTGCCGAAACACCAAACGAAAAACCAACAATGGCTATCTTTCCGAATTCAATAAATGCCTGTTTCGTGAATCCTGCAGATCCCCCGACATTAATAAACTCGAAAACAAGTACGGCCACTAAAGCTCCTATGGGGTCAATAAGGATTCCCTCCCACTTTAAAACTGCCGATACATCTTTCTTTAAGGGTATATTTCTCAGTATCGGAGAAATTACCGTTGGCCCTGTAACAATAATTAACGCTGCAAACAGAAATGAAATCTGCCACGATAATTTAAATACGTAATGAGTGGCAACAGCAGCTCCAAAAAAAGTAATAACCGCACCAAGACTGATAAGTTTTAAAATAACCGGGCCTACTTTTGAAATTTCATTCTTTTTTAGAGTCAACCCCCCTTCAAAAAGAATAATCCCCATGGCAAGGGATACGAAATAATATAAACTATCTTCAGGAAAAAGTCCATGTGTGCCATTCCATATCGGCTCTATCCATTTACTTCCGTCTTCAGTAAATAGAGTAGATACAGGTCCGACAAAAAGACCTATTAAAATTAATGGAAGTATCGCAGGTATTTTTAATCTCCATGCTACCCATTGAGCCAAAATACCAAGTATTACAATTCCTGCAAGCTCTAACATATACGTTGAATATTACATTTTTTCAATTCCTAAATATAGGAAAATGTTAAAAAACGCCTAATAAAATAAGGTATTAATGCCTTTTCAGCATTGCTTTTATTAATTTGCACATCCTATTTTTAATTATAGCGAATTGATTTTATGACACTTTACCCCATTGAATCAGGAAATTTTAAACTAGACGGTGGTGCCATGTTCGGCGTGGTACCAAAATCTATCTGGAACAGAACCAATCCGGCCGATGCGAACAATATGATCGATATGGCTGCAAGATGTCTGTTGATTGAAGACGGAAACCGACTCATCCTTATCGATACCGGAATGGGGAACAAACAATCTGAAAAATTCTTTGGTTATTACTATATGTGGGGAGATCATAACCTTGACAGGTCTCTTAAAGAAGCAGGTTTTCATCGCGATGATATTACCGATGTGTTTATGACACATTTGCATTTTGATCATTGCGGAGGGAGCATACAGTGGAATAACGATCGTACCGGATATGAACCTGCATTTAAAAATGCTGCGTTCTGGACCAATAAAGATCATTGGGAATGGGCGGTAAAACCAAATGCCCGCGAAAAAGCCTCGTTTCTGCCTGAGAATATATTGCCGATGGAAGAAAGCGGTCAGTTGAATTTTATCGATAATACCGGCAAATCGTACCTGGAGTCTTCAGAACTGGGTTTCGGCATTCTTTTTGTTGATGGCCATACGGACAAACAAATGATACCACACATCAGTTACAAAGGAAAAAAACTGGTTTTTGCAGCCGACCTGCTACCAACTACCGGGCATATCCCTCTACCGTATGTGATGGGGTACGACACGCGTCCGCTGTTAACCTTAGACGAAAAAATGACCTTTTTGAATACGGCTGTTGATCATGATTATTACATTTTTTTGGAGCACGACGCTCACCATGAAATATGTACCCTCCGACACACCGAAAAAGGAGTCCGGTTAAAAGACACCTATACATTTGAAGAGCTTTTTAAATAATAGTTCCTGAAATTAAAAAATCACTAATAGAATTATAATTGAATATTGAAAAAATGAGAATTGTTAAACCTATTTTAAGTACCGCCTCTATGGCGCTTATTTTGGCTGCATGCGGATCGCCAAAATTAGTATCGACCCCAATTGAAAACATAGACAATATCCCGTTAAAAGTTACTGAAGTAACAGATAACCAACTTAAACACTGGGGGCATTTGGACCTGGTTAAAGATACCATTCCCGGGATGTCTGTAGAAAAAGCATATCACGAAATTTTAAGCACACGCAAAGGAAAAACCGTTATTGTCGGTGTTATAGACTCCGGGGTAGATATTCACCACGAAGACTTAAAAGATGTTATCTGGACTAATGAAGGTGAGAAACCGAACAATGGTATCGATGATGATAAAAATGGTTATATCGACGATGTACACGGATGGAACTTTTTAGGAAAGGCTGTAGAGGAGAACCTCGAACTTACCCGAATCGTAAAAAGAGGCGATGACGGTACTGAAGCATATCAAAAAGCCAAAGCTGAATTTGAACAAAAAAAGGAGGAAGCCCTGCAAAGCAAACAACGATACGAGCAAATTTATCAGGCCGTTAAAAATGCAGACGATGCTATTGCCGGTCACTTAGGAAAAAAAGGTTATTCGAAAGAAGAGCTGAATGGCATAAAAACAGACGATCAGAAACTCCTTCAGGCGAAAGGAATGCTATCTCAATTCTTAAACAGAGTAGATAGCGTAGAAGATCTAAAAGAACAAATTAAAGGTGGTGTAGAACATTTCACTGACCAGCTTAACTATAACTTAAATCTCGAATTTGACGGCAGAGCAATCGTTGGTGATGATCCATACGACATTAACGACACCGGATATGGCGACGGGGATGTAATTACAGATAGTGATCTTGCCAAACACGGAACACACGTTGCGGGTATTATTGCTGCTACCAGAAACAATAATATCGGTATGGACGGTGTTGCCGATAACGTAAAAATCATGGCTGTAAGAGCTGTACCCAACGGAGATGAGTACGATAAAGATATTGCACTGGCTATCCGCTATGCAGTAGATAATGGCGCCAAAGTTATCAACACCAGTTTCGGAAAGTACTATTCACCTAATCCGGAATGGGTGTGGGATGCCATCAAATACGCTGCTGAGAAGGATGTATTAATCGTTAATGCAGCCGGTAATGAAGGAGAAAATTTAGATGAAACCAATGTGTATCCTAACGATGCCAAAGATAATAGTCCTGAAATCTCCGATAATTTCTTAACCGTAGGTGCCTTGCATTACGAATACGGTCCGGAAATGATCGCTACATTCTCCAACTATGGAAAAATTAATGTAGATGTATTTGCTCCCGGAACTAAAATATGGGCCACTACACCCGAAAATAAATATGAGTACCTTCAGGGAACTTCAATGGCATCGCCGGCCGTTGCGGGAGTAGCTGCCGTAATAAGGTCTTATTATCCAAAACTGAGTGCAGCACAGGTAAAACAAATCATCATGAATTCAGGTCTTGCTTCAAAAACCAATGTTATCTTAGGAGGGAATCCTGGCGATAAGGATGCCTTCGGAAACATCTCCAAGTCTGGAAAAATGACAAATCTGTACAATGCTGTTATCCTTGCTGATAAAGTATCCCGAGGGGACATCAATTTATAAACCCTCAAAACAATATATCTGAGGTCTGTTTTTACAGGCCTCTTCCTTTTAAAACCAGTTAATTTATGAAACGAGCTCTTTTATCAATCTATTCATCAGTACTTTTAATGATGTTCGGTGCATTCGTATCATATGCCCAAAACAATACTTCCTATTGGCAACAGCATGTTGATTACAAAATGGAAATTGATATGAATGTTGATAAATATCAGTATAAAGGCTTTCAGGAGCTGAAATACACCAACAATTCTCCCGATACACTTACAAATGTTTATTATCATTTATATTTCAATGCTTTTCAGCCCGGAAGTGAAATGGATGCCCGTTTACAAAGTATTCCCGATCCGGACGGAAGAATGGTAAATAATCTGGGAACCAGAGAAAATCCGGTATACGAAAGCCGTATTGCGAAATTGACACCTTCTGAGATAGGGTATATTAAAGTGAACAGCTTAAAACAAAACGGAAGATCCGTAAACTACAACGTAGAAGGTACTGTTTTGGAGGTAACTCTCAACAAGCATATCCTTCCCGGGGAAACAGTAACCTTTACTATGGATTTTGACGGCCAGGTACCTGTTCAGATCAGAAGAAGCGGAAGAAACAGTAAAGACGGTGTGGCATTATCTATGACGCAATGGTATCCTAAAATGGCCGAATACGATTTTGAAGGATGGCATACAAGTCCATATATAGCCAGAGAGTTTCATAGTGTCTGGGGCGATTTTGATGTAAAACTTACTATCGACAAAGACTATGTGGTCGGTGGTACCGGCTACCTTCAAAACCCGAATGAAATCGGGTATAATTACGAAAAAGAAGGTACTAAGGTCAATCGTCCTCGTGGTAAAAAACTAACATGGCATTTTAAAGCCCCTGAGGTACATGATTTTACCTGGGCTGCTGACCCGGAATTTATTCACGATAAACTGGAAGCCGACGGCGTTACGCTACATTTCTTATATCAGAATGACCCTGAAATTGCCGATAACTGGAAAAAAGTACAAAAACCAACCGCAGCGCTTTTAGACTTCTTCAATAAAAACATCGGTCCTTATCCCTGGAAGCAATATTCAGTGATTCAGGGAGGTGACGGAGGAATGGAATACGCCATGTGTACGCTCATTGCCGGTGGTAAAAATTACAATAGCCTTTTTGGAACTACAGCACATGAAATGGCTCATGCCTGGTTCCAGCATTTATTCGCTACCAACGAATCTAAACACGAATGGATGGATGAAGGATTCACCTCTTATATGTCTACCCTGGCAGAAAATTTTGTCGAGGGTAAAAATCCTGAAAATCCAACTTTGGGTTCTTACAAAAGTTACTATCGCCTGGCTGCTTCAGGTGTTGAGCAACCACAAACAACACACGCTGACAGATTTAACTATAATGCTGCATATGGTGCATCTGCCTATAGCAAGGGAGCTGTGTTCTTAGCGCAATTGGGTTATATCATAGGAGAGGATAATCTAAAGAAAACCATCAAACGTTACTATAACGATTTTAAGTTTAAACATCCGACTCCTAACGATTTTAAGCGCACTGCCGAAAAAGTATCGGGTATCCACCTCGATTGGTATTTAACGGACTGGACACAAACAACGAATACTATCGATTACGGTATTAAAGATGTAAAAGCGAACGAGAATAAAACGGATGTTACTATGGAACGTATCGGACTAATGCCGATGCCTATAGATGTTTTGGTAACATACAACGATGGTTCTCAGGAATACTTTTATGTCCCCTTACGTATGATGCGAGGTGAAAAGGCAAATCCGTATAAAGGTGTTAAAAGAATCGTATTGCCTGATTGGGCATGGGCACACCCTGCCTATCATTTTACCATCGATAAATCAAAGTCTGCTATTAAAAGTATCGTAATTGACCCGAATGGGTTTATGGCAGATATAAACAAGGATAATAACTCGTATTCGAAATAATTTAAGCGGTATTAATAATAAAAAAAGATTTTTAAAGAGTATTACAAATGTCGGCTCGAGCGCAGTCGAGAATCTGGCAAAAGGCAATCAAGACACACTCTTTAAAAATCTTTTTTTACAACGCAGATTCTTGGTTTTAAAATAAAATACAGACCGGAGAAGGGGCATTAACCGATGCTGTATATGTTAACAATCCGGTTGTCTTATCCCTTTGAAATGAAACGATATTGTTCGAATGCTGATTGGCTACTACCAAAAAATCTTCTTTGGGCGACAATGAAAAATTACGTGGCCAGTTACCTCTTACCGGTTCGTAACCTACAACTGTTAAATTACCGGCCGGCCCTACTTTAAAAATAGCAATTGAATTGTGTCCTCTGTTGGAAGCATATATAAATTTTCCATCTGAAGAAATACGGATATCTGCTCCGTAGCTTTCTCCGGAATAATCGTCAGGCAAGGTGCTGACCGCTGTTCCTTTTTCCCATATTCCCTGGTCGTTCAACATAATTGTTACGATAGTACTGCTTAATTCATTCAATACATAAGCCCGTTTACCGGCAGGATGCAGTGTTATATGACGAGGACCGTCACCGGCATTCATATCGAGTGTTGCCGGATCTCCGGGAGAGATACTACCATTTTCAATACTGGAAAACCAGAGTTGGTTGGTTCCCAGATCTACTTCTATCAGGCCTTTCTGGTCAGGAAGAATCCAAACCGAATGTGCATGAGCGCTGTCTTGTCTTGCATCTTTACCCTTCCCTGAATGTTGATGAATATCCAACAATTCAGAAAGCTCGCCATGAGCGCCTAACTGTAACAATCCTGTATTTCCTCCTGTATAATTAGCAGTTAAAACATAACCGTCATTCGTAGCCGTTACAAAACAAGGATGTGCACCTCCGGAAGTACTTCTGCTTATAAATAACAGGCTGTCCTTTTCTCTTTTATACGACTCAACCGTACCTTTCTCATTTTCGTTAACCGCCAATACATACTTCTTACCGGACGAATAGCTTAAAAATGACGGGTTCTCTGAAGCGGCTACTAATTTATTTTTAACTAAGCTTCCATCTTCAGACAAGGAATAACTATAAATTCCTTTACTCTCCTTATCGGTATATGTACCTACATAAAATTCGGCTGTAATATTATTTTCCTTTGGAGACGTTTCCTTATTTTCTGTTTTACACCCGGCTATAAACGAAATAGCCAGTCCGGTTATAAGTAATTTTTTCACTATTATTTAATTGATTAAAGGGATAAATACCAGCTGAAAGATACAATAACTAATCAATTATTTAAGTGACCTTGGTTTTTAGAATGTATGTGAGCAGGTTTTTCTATTTTTACACAGATTGATATTTTGCCGAATGGATAATACATTTCCGAAAAAAGAAAAGCTAAAAAGCAGAAAACTGATAGAACGTATGTTCTCTGAGGGTGCTTCTGTTTCTAAATATCCCTTAAGGGTGGTTTATATAAAAAATGATGACTGGTTTGAAGAATTTACGGTTCAGGCAGGTTTTTCCGTACCTAAACGAAACTTTAAAAAAGCGGTAGACCGCAATAAGGTAAAACGTCTCATACGTGAAACCTATCGACTTAACAAACAGTTGATTTTTAACAATCTTGAAACAAGTCATGCCTTTATGTTTTTGTACCTTGGAAAGGAAATTCCCGATTTTCAGGAATTAAATACCACCATGCAGAAACTTTTAAATAAATTCATAAGTAAGGTTCAACAAGAATCAAACTCATAAAATACTACTGTTATGAAGAAGTTATTAAAAAACAGAATGCTAATACCGGTATTAGCGATCTTCGTTTTAATTTCAGCAAGTTCATTTAAGAACGATTTCTTTGAAATTGCTAAGCAGATAGAGATATTCACCACCATGTTTAAGGAATTAAACATGAATTATGTAGATGAAACCAATCCTGCCGAATTAATGGATACCGCCATTAAAAATATGCTCGACGACCTCGATCCGTATACGCAATTTATGAACGAACAGGATGTTGAAGAATTCAGGATCAGAAAGAATGGCGAATATTCAGGAATCGGTGCCGTAGTAAGAAGTTATCCGGATAAAATTCTAATAGTTGAACCTTACAAAGACTCCCCTGCTGATAAAGCCGGATTAAAAGCAGGCGATGAGATTATTAAAATTGATGATATCAATGTATCCGAATATAATGAAGATGCGTCAGAACTCCTAAAAGGAGCCAATAAAAGCAATATAAGCCTTATATACAAGAGACAAGGAAAAACATTAAATGCGACTCTAGAAAGAGCAGAAATAGAGATCGATGCCGTACCTTTCTATGGCAAGGTTGATGCTAAAACAGGCTATGTAGTATTGTCGCGGTTTAACAGAAAGGCTTCTGCCCAAACCAAAGAAGCGATCGAAGATTTAAAATTACAGGGCATAGAGCGGCTTGTACTTGATTTAAGAGGAAATCCGGGAGGGCTCTTAAGTGAAGCTATCGAGGTTTGTAATCTTTTTGTTCCGAAAGGAGAACTTATAGTAAGTACAAAATCGAAAGTTAAAAAGTTTAATCAGGCCTATTACACCAAAAAGAAACCCCTCGATGAACATATACCATTAGTAGTGCTTATTAATGGCAGAAGTGCTTCTGCCAGTGAAATTGTCAGTGGTGCTTTGCAGGATCTCGACCGTGCTGTCGTCGTCGGCTCTCAAAGCTTTGGCAAAGGATTGGTTCAGCGGCCGTTAAAGTTGGTTTATGGAACACAGCTGAAAGTTACTATTTCTCGTTATTATACACCTAGCGGCAGATGTATTCAATCGCTTGATTACTGGCACAGGGACGAACAGGGAAATGCTGTTAAAAACACCCAATTCAATGAATTTAAAACTAAAAACGGTCGTAAGGTATACGATGGCGGAGGCGTAATACCCGATATTAAAATTGAAGCGCTTCAGAACAATGCTGTTACCCGTGCTTTGATACAGAACAATGTGGTTTTTGATTATGCTACCAATTACTATTATAAGCATAATATCACCAATATCGATAATTTCAGGCTTACCGAATCTGATTATAACAACTTTAAGTCTTTTATTAACCAGGCCGGATTTGAATATGAAACCCAGACAGAAAAACAGCTCAAAAAATTAATGGTATCCGGTGAAACCGATGATTTCGGATTAAATGTAAAAGCTGATTACGATAAGCTGTTAAATGATATCAGGCAAAGTAAAATGGCTTCTATTGATTCTTATAAAAAGAATATTATAAAAGAAATAGAAGATGAGCTTATAAAGCGTTATTTCTATCAGGACGGACTTTATAATTATTATTTAAACCACGATGAAGCCATTGTAACTTCATCGAAATTATTAGCCGACTCCTCAAAATTTAACAGCATACTCCAGTAATCATTAAACATGAACATAAACGATCACAATCCTCTGCCTTTATATAATGCAAACCCGGACAGGTATGAAAACATCCCATACAGAAGATGCGGACGCAGTGGTATTTTACTGCCTTTGATATCTCTTGGCTTATGGCATAATTTTGGACATGCTAACGACTATACGAATGCACGGTCTATAATTCGTACGGCTTTCGACCATGGCATTACACATTTCGATCTGGCCAACAACTATGGTCCTCCATACGGAGCTGCTGAAGAAACTTTCGGACGTATCTTAAAACAGGACTTAAAGAGCTACCGCGACGAACTAATAATCTCTTCAAAAGCCGGATGGGATATGTGGCCCGGGCCTTATGGAAATTATGGTTCACGAAAATATCTTATCGCCAGTTTAGATCAGAGCCTGAAACGCATGGGGTTAGACTATGTCGATATCTTTTATCATCACCGACCTGATCCTGAAACACCCCTGGAAGAGACCATGAGTGCTCTCGATCATATCGTCAGACAAGGCAAAGCCCTGTATGTGGGTATTTCACAGTACAATGCCGAAGATACTGACAGGGCTGCTAAAATTCTAAAAGATCTCGGAACCCCTTGTTTAATTCACCAGCCAAGGTATAATATGTTCGACAGATGGGTAGAAAACGGATTACTGAAAGTGCTGGGCGATCAAGGTATCGGAGCCATTGCTTTTTCACCACTCGAACAAGGAATCCTTACCGATAAATATATCGACGGTATTCCTGAAAACTCAAGGGCTGTAAAAGACGGTAGGTATCTTCAATCCGATCGGATAACCCATGAAATCGTCGAAAAAGTAAAGAAATTAAACCATATTGCTGAGCAAAGAGGGCAGTCGCTGGCGCAAATGGCTATAGCCTGGTTGTTAAAAGACGACCGGATTACTACTGTTTTGGTAGGTGTTAGTACTGCCGAGCAATTGAAAAATAATATTGATGCAGCTAAAAATCTTCATTTTAGTCCATCTGAACTGAATGCAATTGAAGAAGTTTTAAAAAATCAGGACCCGTTTAAATGAATTCTTTTCCGGCGTTGAGCTCTATCCTTTGTCCACAATATTTAGCTAAGTGGACAGAAACGGTGTATGCCCTTTCAGCTTATCCCCATACTCGTATATTGAAAACAGGTATAAACCATAATTATGCCATTGAAACAAACGATAAAAAATATGTACTGAGGGTATATTTTAAAAATTGGAAAACCAAAAAAGAAATCCAGGAAGAGCTAAACCTGCTCAATTTTTTAGATGAAAATAATATTTCGGTTTCCCATCCGATAAAAGATCTGAAAAACAATTATATTCAGGAAATAAATGCCCCGGAAGGTACCAGGTATGCTGTATTGTTTTCTTATGCAAACGGGGTAAACATAAAAAACCCTTGCGTAAATATTTGTCGGTTGTTAGGCAAATCGATGGCGAAAATGCATGTATTGACTCTAAACAGATCAATAAGCAGAAAAAACTATCATGCCGATACTTTAGTTGGTTGGGCTTATGATATTTCTAAAAGTTTCTTTCCGGAATCAAATCCCGAAATGGAATATTTTAACCGGGCTAAAAAATTAATATCAGAAAAGTTCGGAAAAGCAGATTCAAATCAATTAAGACACGGTATTGTTCACCTGGACTTGTGGTATGATAATATGGCTGTTAAAAATGAATCTGAAATAACTTTCTTCGATTTTGATAATGCAGGCAACGGATATTTATTTTTAGATATCGGTTATAGCCTGATGTTGATTTTTAAAAATGAACCCGATAAGGAAATTTTTGAAGAGAAAATGGCTGCTTTCTATAAAGGGTATGAAACCATTGCTAAAATCTCAGATGAAGAAAAACAGTTAATGCCTTATGCCGGCTTGGCTATATGGTTGCATTACACTGGAATTCATGTGGAAAGATTTAATGACTTTACCAATCATTTTCTGAGCAAGGACTTTTTGAGATTTTGGATATCTACCGTAAATGAATGGATGAAATTCAACAAAATAAGTATATGAAAATCAAATAAGTTTATAATGAACGTTATTTATGCAGACGAAAACGGCCTTAAAACCGTAAGAACACTGGCTTTACAAACTTGGCCCGATACGTTTAAAAACATCTTATCGCCGGAGCAAATAGATTATATGCTCGAATGGATGTATAGCGCCAATGCTCTAAGGGAACAATTTGAAAATGGCATACAGTTTATCCTTGCCGAAGACAACGGTGAATACTATGGTTTTGCTGCTTATGAGTTCCATTATAAAAATGAGCTGAGAACGAAAATCCACAAAATATATATTCTCCCTGACAGTCAGGGGAAGGGTGTTGGTAAACTTTTAATCGATTTTATCTCAAATGATGCTAAAAAACGAACCAATGATATCCTGACACTGAACGTAAACCGTTATAACAAAGCCATCGGGTTTTATGAGAAGCTGGGTTTTAAAACAATGTATGCCGAAGATATAGATATCGGCAAAGGTTTTTTAATGGAGGATTATGTGATGGAAAAAGCACTTTAGATATTAGACAGAGCATTGAGAAATGAGATGATATTGTCAGGTTGATCGCAGCAGAGGCCTCCTGATAAAACATATTTTATCTCAATTAATGCGGTGTGAGAACAGCAACCAGCCCGAAGCAAGATTAGGAGAGGACAGAACGTAAAAATGGAGCCGGCTCGCGCATGGGCAAAATATTCCGATCGATAGTTATACGGGATAAATCGCGATTATCGGGTAAATGATAATCGGTGTTTTAAATTTAATTATAATAGAACTCACGGTAATCTTATTAAAACAGATATGAATAAAACTATATTAAACTGGGATGTTCATCCGGAAATATTCTGGATTACCGATACTTTTCCGTTAAAATACTATGGTTTATTGTTTGTTTCAGGCCTCTTATTAGGTTATTATGTCGTAAAACGTATCTATCGGAAAGAAAATATACCTATTGAAAATCTTGAAAAACTTTCCCTTTACATTTTTATAGGAACAATAGCTGGTGCCCGGCTGGGACACTGTCTGTTTTATGAACCTGCTTATTATTTTACGCATCCGTTGGAAATATTTTTACCCATTAAAAAAATAGGGGTTTCCTATAAATTTATGGGTTTTCAGGGTCTGGCCAGCCACGGAGGAGCATTAGGGGTTCTCATAGCTATTTTACTGTATTGTAAAAAATACCATACAAACCTGATCTGGATATTAGACAGAATTGCCATTGCTATTCCCATCACAGCTGCATTTATCAGGCTAGGAAATTTTATGAACTCCGAAATCTACGGCAAACCTACCAACGGTAACTGGGGTGTGGTGTTTGTAAAAGATGACCTCATCCCGAGGCACCCGACACAGCTATATGAAGCTTTTGCATATTCAGCCATCTTTGGGATCTTATACGCCTTGTACCGGTCTGAAAAATTAAAATACACCAAAGGGCTTATATTCGGTTCTTTTTTAATGTTGTTGTTTTCTGCCAGGTTGCTCATTGAATTCTTTAAAGAGAATCAAGTCGGTTTTGAAAATGAAATGGCACTCAATATGGGGCAATGGTTAAGCCTTCCTTTTATAATAGCAGGATTGGTACTGATTCTCATCAATAAAAATAAGATTAAAGCCTTACCATAGCAATATGTGGTATACCATCTTCAAGATACTCTTCACCTGTGGGAGCAAATCCATGCTTTTCGTAGAATTTTATTAAATAGGTCTGCGCAGATATTTTAACAGAAGTTTGTTTATAATGCTCTTTTATAGCAGCTATCGAAGCCTTGATAATATCGTGACCATATCCGAATTGACGCTCTTCTTGTTTTACCACAACTCTTCCTATGCTTGGAACTGTAAAGTAATCTCCCGCATCAAATAAACGCGTGTAAGCAACTATTTTGCCATTTTTTATACCCATTACATGAAGTGCTTTCCGATCTTTACCATCGATATCCTGATAAACACAATCTTGTTCTACAACAAAAACCTCACTGCGCAACCGGAGTAATTCGTATAATTCATCGATTGAAAGTTCTTCAAATCGCTTAACATAAATAGCTATCATAACTTGACTAGTCTTGTACAATAAAATCTTTAGGATCGTCTTTTTTATATTCAGGCTGAATGTTCACATGGTTGATACCAAAATCATCTTTTAGTATGATTTCTATCTGATGTAAGACATCATTAAATTCGGTAAGTGTTATATTCTCCTTGAAATCCAAATGAGCTTCTAAATGCATCTCATCATCATTTAAACACCAGATATGAATATGATGCAACTTATTTACCTTGGGTATTTGATGTATAGCCCTGGCTACAGCTTTTACATCTACGTGATCAGGAGTGAAAAGCATTAACATCTTGGTAGATTCTTTTAAAAGATCGAAGCCTACATAAACCAGGTAGACCGCAATAGCAAAAGTTAAAACACTGTCTACCCAATACACCTGAAAATACTTCATCAACAATCCACCCGCCAATACAGCCACACTTGCTAACATGTCTGTTAGCAGATGTAAATAAGCTGAACGCATATTAATATTCTTTTTGGCATCATTTTTTAATATAAAAACACTGAGGCCGTTGGCTACTATACCTAAAAGAGATAACCAGATCACCAGGTCCGAAGCTATTTCCTGGGGTTCCAAAAAACGTTTTACAGACTCTATTATAAGTAAAATGGCGATAACCATTAAGGTAACGCCATTTACAAATGCAGCAATTATTTCAGCTCTTTTATATCCAAAAGTTCGGTGTGTAGATGCCTTTTGTTTCGATAACCTGTTTGCTATATAACTGATTATCAGTGAAACGACATCTGTAAAATTATGAAGAGCATCAGACAGTAATGCTAAACTCCCGGAGATAAACCCGCCAATAACCTGTGAAAGGGTAATAACAATATTTAATACTATCGATATTAAAAGGTTCGTACCGCTAACATGATTATGTTGATGAGAGTATTGATGCTCCTTTCTCATTTATTTTAGCAACTCACAGGTATTTTATCTACCCTGTTTTGATGCCTGCCGCCTTCAAACTCAGTATTTAAAAAGGTATCAACAATTTCAATAGCTTGCTGAACTGCTGTAAACCTGGCAGGAATGCACAATACATTAGCATTGTTATGGGCTCTTGTCAACTCGGCGATTTCTTTGGTCCACGAAAGCCCTGCTCTTATACCCTGGTGTTTATTAGCAGTCATGGCAACACCATTGGCACTGCCACAAATTAAGATACCAAAATCCGCTTTATGATTTTCAACATCGCTTGCCACCGGGTGTACAAAATCCGGATAATCTACACTTGAGGTCTCATCAGTTCCATAATTGCTTACTTCAATACCTTTAGATGCTAAGTATTTAACAATGGCAAATTTGTAATCAGTACCTGCGTGATCGTTTCCTATGGCTATTTTCATTTCTTTAGAATGTGTTGTTTTATAATGATACAAAGGTAGTAAACTAGCTTGGAACAAGTTCACAGCGCTACTGGTAAAAAAACTTAAAAACATTTCGGCAAAAGCCGGCTTTGATACAAGACCGGTTCAGGATCGTTACGATAAAGCCAGCCTGCGCATGGGCAAAACATTTCGACCGATAGCTTCTCAATTATCGAGTGAATCTATCTATTGTAAACTATTTAAAATACTATAAATCAATTAAATAAAGTTTAATTAAACACTTATTAACAATGGTGTTGATGAAGAAGCTAAATCACTTAGAAATAAAGATATTGGTTATAAACATAATCGTTAATAACTATTGCTTAAAAAAAGAATTAAAAATTTGGTCGGTTCAATAATAATCAGATAATGATTTTTTAATTGAACTATGCAACTAAAGTTTTCTGCTTTTGTTTCTTTTTTATCAAGATCGTTTTTTGCAGTTATCAACAATAATTAACAGCCAAATTATTAAAATTTAAAACCATTTTACAGTTATCAACGGTTGTTAATTAAATTTAAAAAGAAGCTTATTTACAATTATTTAACATTAAATAGCATTGTTAATTACTGTTTATAATCCTTTGTAACTTCAATAAAAAAATAAATCTCAAAAAAGTTTTTCTACATATTCACAAGCAATAATAACAATCATAATAGATTTAAAAATTTTAAAAAAAGAAAAAGTATATAAATGTATATTGTTTAAAATGTGAATAAACTTTAAACCAGTTTAAGATGTGAATCCGGTTCATTGAGATCTTTAATTATTTCCCTTACGAAGTCTGCATATGCTTTGTGAACCTTTAATTTGATTCCACCCAGTGCAAATGAATAGAATGGAGAAACGCTTATAATGGTTTCATTTTCGAATATAAAAGGTACGTTTTCATCTGCAAGGATGGATTTCAGTACGATATACTCGTGCGGATAGGTAAACGTAGCAACTGTTACAAAATGTTTCATATATGCCCTGTATTGGCCTTATAATAAAGATACCAAGAACTTTTTTAAATTTATCTGATTGAAGCGAAAATTATTTTGGATCCCCATGAAAAGCAGGGCTACAAAACAAGTTTGATCTTTGTAAAGTAAAAAATTGTTTTTTGATAAGCTAGTTCACCCTGGCTGAAAGCCCAGATTACAGATTTGAATATGAGAATAAGAACCCGATCACGGCAGAAGTGTTTATACAGAAGAAACGGACTTTGAATCCACCCCTGATTGTTTAGCAAATTGAAACAGGACTAAAGGCTATTTACTAAATTTAGTATTTGAATATGGTTCTTATATTATCTTTTTGTGTAGATTTGTTGCTGTCTACAGCGTGTAGATTCTCCTTTTTCTCTAAAGAATAGTTTATATATCCTGCAAAAGAGAGTACTCCCAAAATAAATATGGAAGCAAAAAAGATGATTATTTTATAAACTCGTTTCACAGTTACGGATTGCTTTGTATCATATAGACGAAACAAAAAGGGAATCGTTACACTTTTTTTAATAAAATTTTAACTTTTTTTAAAGACGACCGAATAACGTCTTTTTATTTGTAATTTACAGCAATTATAATTTTATATATGTCAAAAAGAAAGAAAAGAGCTGATAAGCAGCGGAAGGTAGAAATCACAAAAGGAATTTTTTCCGTATTAGAAAAGAATAAAAATCAGCCACTTAATTATAAACAAATAGCTTCTAAACTTGGTATAAATGATACCGGCGGAAGAAATTTATTGATTAAGCGTTTAGGCCAGTTAAAGGCCAAAGAGAAGATTGAAGAAGTAGAGAGAGGAAAGTACAGGGTTATACCATCGCAAAATTATTATACCGGTATTGTCGATATTACCGGCAGGGGAAATGCTTACGTAATATGCGATGATCTTGAAAATGACGTCTTTATTCCATCTTCCTTACTAAGCAAGGCACTTCATGGAGATGAGGTTGAAGTGTATGTGTTTCCAAGAAGAAGAGGTTCTAAAAGGCTGGAAGGTGAAATAACAAAAGTGATTAACAGAAAAAGAACCACTTTTGTCGGTATCGTACAGATGCAAAAGAACTTTGCTTTTGTAGTGCCCGGTGATTTTAGAATGTATACCGATATTTTTGTTGCCAAGAACAAAATAAACAATGCTGAGGATGGTGATAAAGTATTGGTTGAAATAACCGATTGGCCTGACAAAGCTGAATCTCCTTATGGTAAGATTATTAAAGTTTTAGGAAAGCCAGGTGAACATCAGACCGAAATGCATGCTATTCTGGCTGAATATGGATTGCCTTATGAGTTTCCGGGAGATGTAGAACATTTTGCTAATCAGTTAGATACATCCATTCAGGAAACTGAAATCAAGAAACGCCGGGATATGCGTGGAATTACGACTTTTACGATAGACCCAAGAGATGCAAAAGATTTTGACGATGCCTTATCATTTCAGGTTTTAGAGAATGGTAACTATGAAATAGGTATTCATATAGCCGATGTATCACATTATGTGCAACCGGGTTCGGTTTTAGATGATGAAGCTTATAATCGCGCTACTTCTGTATATCTGGTAGACAGGGTGGTACCCATGTTACCGGAGATTCTGTCGAATAATGCCTGTTCGTTAAGGCCTCATGAAGAGAAGTATACTTTTTCCGCCTTGTTTGAAATGGATAAAAATGCAGGAGTTATCAACCAGTGGTTTGGCAGAACAGTAACATACTCAGACCAGCGTTTTGCTTATGAAGAAGCTCAGCATATTATTGAAAACTATCACTTGTCGGAGACAGAAGGTGCGCTTAAGGTTTTTTCTAATGATGACGAGAGGTCTGCAAAAGTCATGATTCCTGAAGATTTATCGATAACGGAAAAAGAATATGAGGTAGCCCCGATGGTTTCGCTGGCCATACTCGTATTAGATGATCTGGCCAAAAAGATGCGGCACAGACGCATGGATGCCGGAGCCATATCGTTTGATAAGGTAGAGGTAAAGTTTCGTTTAAATGAAGAGAACGATCCGATGGGCGTTTATTTTAAAGAGGCTAAGGATTCTAACAAGCTTATTGAAGAATTTATGCTGTTGGCTAACCGTAAGGTGGCCGAATTTATAGGAAAGCAAAAAAAGACATTTGTTTACCGGGTGCATGACGAACCGGACGACGAAAAACTAATACAGTTAAACGGCGTAATATCACGTTTTGGGTATAGTGTTAACCTGAAGAGCAGAAAAACCATTACAAGCTCTCTAAATCAGTTACTCGAAGAAGTACAGGGTAAAAAGGAACAGAACCTCGTAGATACACTGGCCATCAGAAGTATGAGCAAGGCGGAGTACACCACAGAAAATATAGGGCATTACGGGCTGGCTTTTGATTATTACACCCATTTTACTTCTCCGATCAGACGTTATCCGGATGTAATGGTACACCGGTTGCTACAGTATTATATCGACGGTGGGGCATCTGCCAAAGAGGAAGAGTATCAAGAAAAATGCAGGCATTCTTCACAAATGGAAAGTCTGGCAGCCAATGCTGAACGGGATTCGGTAAAATATATGCAGATTAAATTTATGGAAGACCATAAGAACCAGGATTTTATCGGAGTTATTTCTGGTGTTACCGAGTGGGGTATTTATGTGGAGATCATAGAAAACAAATGCGAAGGCATGGTTAGGATAAGGGATATTAAAGACGATTATTACGTATTTGACGATCAGCAATATGCTTTGGTTGGTGAAGTAACTAAAAGCATGTATCAACTGGGTGATGAGGTGATAGTGAAAGTTAAAAATACAGATCTTATCAAGCGTCATCTTGATTTTGAATTACTTGGCAAAAAAGAAGATGTTTTAGTTTAAATATTTTTATGAACAGTTTAAACAGGCACAATAATTGTGTTCTGAAGCGTTATTTATCACATAAAAATTGTTTTAAAATGAAGAAGATATTTTCAGCACTGGTATTTTTTACAGCTATAACCGCCATTGGTCAGCATAAAATAACTAAAAATGCAGACGAGTTTTCTGAGATTAAGGTCTATGACGGAATTTCAGTTAATCTGGTAAAATCAGATGTTAACAGAATTATTATTTCCGGCGAGGATAAAGACAAGGTTGTTATTGTAAATTCCGGTAACAAACTTAAGATCCGTATGGAAATAGATAGAGTGTTCAGCGGTTATAAAACCTTTGTTGAAGTACAATACAAAGACAGAATTGAAACGATTGATGTTAATGAAAATGCCTTTATAGGTTCTAAGGATAAAATAAAACAGGAGACGCTAGAATTAAGGGCTCAGGAAGGTGGTGAAATAGACCTCGAATTAGAAGTGCTGCGCCTGAATGCAAAATCGATTACCGGTGGCGTCATTGAAACAAGAGGTACAGCTAAAAATCAGGTGGTTCGTATCAATACAGGAGGACAATACGAAGGAGACCGTTTGGTAACTGAGCAAACCGAAGTTGATGTGAATGCGGGCGGAACTGCATATGTAAATGCATCTGAGTTGGTGGAGGCTAAAGTAAGGGCAGGTGGTACCATTCGTATTTTCGGAAAACCGAAAGTTATTGATCAACAAAAATTTATAGGAGGGAAAATTATAGAACAAGAATAATTTTCTGAAAATTTTTTTAAGAAATCAGTATATTGAAAGCGATATGCTGATTTTTTTGTTTTATCTCACTATTTTTGAAAATATAAAAATATTCAGTATCCAGAAATAACCTTTTTAAATGACTCAAGACATACTTTCTGCCATTCCTTGGGGTATCTTACTTGCCTTTACTATCGGACCGGTGTTTTTTGTCTTGTTGGAAACAAGTGCATTAAAAGGATTCAGAGCTGGCCTGGCACTGGACTTTGGTGTTGTGTTAGGTGATATTTTCTTTATTTTAATCGCTTACTTCAGTACAAACAAAATATTGGAAAGATTAAAGGACGAACCTGCTCTTTTTATTTTTGGGGGACTTATTTTAATGGCTTACGGGGTTATTTCGTTTATAAAGAACAGACGTAATTACAGAAGGGTTAAAGATGATGAACTCGATGACTTTTTACCAAAAAAAAATTACCTCAGCTTAATTTTAAAGGGATTTGTACTGAATTTTATCAATATTGGGGTTTTGGGGTTTTGGCTGGGCGTGATAATTGTTTTCGGACCTAAGCTGGATATGAACCCAAACAGGATTTTTGCCTTTATTTCCACAATATTAATTACTTATGTACTGGTTGACTGTATTAAAATATTATTAGCTAAACAGCTTAAGAATAAACTGACTCCTTACCGGATCTTCAAGATCAAAAGAGTAATTAGTATTGTTTTAATGTTTTTCGGTTTTGCATTAATCGTGCAGGGATTTTTTCCGAATGAAAAGGAAAAATTAAAAGATGCTATAGAAGATATCAGAAACCGTTAACTGCTTATTTTAAATAAACGAGCATTAGTTTATGATAAAATCCATAAGGCCGTCTGCCAGTTTCCTGTCATTTGATAAACGCTGAACTTTATTCTGACCTCCTAGTTTTCCGATAGATTTCATATATGAGGTAAAGCCGGCTTCTCTTACCCTGGTGATTTTTAGTGTCTGGAGAATATTGCCTTGTATCAGATCGAAATAATAACTGTTTTGTCTTTGTAAAGCTTCATCAATAATCTTGGCGAATAATTTAAGATCTTCAGGTTCATTTTCAAATTCTATGAACCATTCGTGATATGGTAACTCATTTCCTTCAGGATTTATCTGAGGTGCCACCGTAAATTCGTTTATCCGGGCATTAGATGCATTTAAGGCTTCGTTTAACGCCTCTTCTACCTCTTTGGCTATAACGTGTTCCCCAAAGGCGGAAATAAAGTGTTTAACACGTCCGCTGACAATTACCCGGTAAGGATCGGTTGAAGTAAACTGTACCGTATCTCCCAGGTTATAACCCCACAGCCCGGCATTGGTAGAAATAATCATCACATAATTGATTCCTGTTTCCACATTTTTAATAGTGTAGCGTTTTGGGTTTTCCCCGAAAAATTCATCAGCTTTTATAAATTCATAGAATATTCCTGAATCTAATAAAAGCAACATTCCCCTTTTTTTCTGAGAATCCTGAAAGGCAAAAAAACCTTCACTGGCCGGAAACAGTTCAATACTGTCTACACTCCTTCCTATCAGGTTTTCAAATTTTGACCGGTAAGGTTCATAATTCACCCCACCATAAATAAACAACTGAAAATTCTTAAAAATATCGCCTACCTTTTTATTTGTTTTTGCTTGTAAACGTTCAAAGTACATTTGAACCCATGAGGGGATACCGCTGATAACGGTCATATCTTCCTTAAGGGTTTCTTTAACAATAGCATCTACTTTGGTTTCCCAATCGTCAATACAATTGGTTTCCCAACTTGGCATTCTGTTTTTTTGTAGATATTTTGGAATGTAATGAGCCACGATACCTGAAAGCCTGCCTAATTTAATACCGTTTTCTTCTTTTAGAACAGGACTTCCCTGTAAAAAGATCATCTTACCATTAACGAAGCCTGCTTTCTTGGTTTCGTGTATATAACATAAAATAGCATTTCTGGCCGCTTCAATATGATAAGGCATTGATGCCTTGGTAATCGGGATGTATTTGGCACCGGAAGTTGTACCCGAAGTTTTAGCAAAGTACAGGGGTTTTCCCGGCCAGAGAATATTCTCTTGTCCTTTTACCACTTTATCAACATAAGGGCGCAAGGCTTCATAATCTCTTACAGGTACTCGTTTTGTATAATCATCGTGATTATTGATACTTATAAAATTATGATCTTTTCCGAATTCAGTAGCTGTAGCTGTAGCAACCAGATCCTGAAAAACTTTTTCCTGTGCCTGAACCGGATTTCGGGACCACTTCTGTATTTTTTTATGTACTCTTTTGGCAAATATTCTGGCAGCAAATGCTTTTATAGACATAGTCAATTATTCAAAATCAATATATTCTTGTGGATTAACGGGATTACCTTCGCTCCATAATTCAAAATGTAAATGGGGTCCGGTAGTCAGTTCGCCGGTATTACCGATATTGGCGATAACCTCTCCCGATTTAACCAAATCCCCTTGCCTTTTTGTTAGGGTAGCGTTGTGTTTGTATACGGATATCAGACCATACCCGTGTTCTAATATAATAACATGCCCGGTTTCAGCTGTCCACTCTGAAAATATAACGGTACCGTCAGCTACTGATTTTACAGGACTGCCTTCCGGTGCAACTATATCAACAGCAAAGTGTTTTTCTTTTACATTGTAAGTATTTGTAATAGTTCCTTTAATGGGTGGAAACAATACAAAATCCATACTTGATGAAGCAGTTTCAAACACATTGTATTTATCTTCATGAGCAACTTCTGCTCGAAGTAAAGAATCTTGCTTGTTTGGCAGTAAATTTAAACTGGAAGTATCTTTTTTAAATTCTTCAAACAGGGAGTCCTTATCCATTTTCTCCATTTTGATATCACCCCTTAATACTTGTTGAATTCTTTCAAAATAAATTTCATTGGATGAAAGACGACTTTCTAATGAATCGACTTCAAAAGCCAAACGTGTAGCCTTTTGTTTTAAAGCAGTCGAAGCATATCCCGGGATGTACTCCCTAAGAGGGGTAAATGCTATAAGCATAGTGGTAATGGCAATTAAAAAAATAGCAAACAGCGTACCAATGACAAATACATTGAGCCTGTTCAGTTTAAGCGAAAACCGTTCTTCAAAAGTATCTTCGTTTAAAACTACAAGCCTGTATTTATGAAGTAACTTTTTCTTTAATTGTTTTCTTTTGCTTTTCTTTTTTTCCATCTGGAAACAAATATAGTTTTTTAAACTTTCTATTTATCCTAAAATATTCTCAAATAACGTCGGTATTAAAGTTTTCTTATTACCTTTGTTTTAATAAAATTACGAATCAAGATGTTTGGATTACAAATTTTTCTAGGAATGATAGGTTGGCCACAAATAGCTATTATAGTGGTCGTTGTTTTATTATTATTTGGTGGAAAGAAAATACCGGAATTAATGAGAGGCCTTGGTAGTGGTATAAAAGAATTTAAAGACGCTACTAAAAATGAAGATGAAGATAATAAGATAGAAGAAAAGAAATAAGTTCTGCTATAAATAAAAAACCTCGCTATTTAGCGAGGTTTTTTTATGAGGTTAAATATGACCTTTCTTTTCTATTTTCAGGGTTTTCAGTATAGATTCTAACTGAAACATATAATCTCTTTTATCGGTTGAAGGCGCAAAGGTAAAGCCTTCTAAAACCAATGTGCGGTCATTTAGCGGATCTTTTACGATATAGTTAATAAACGGGCCGGCCATAAAGAAGTTTTTTACCTCCCACATTCCTTTGGTCTCAATAGCTTCATAGCCATTAATATTTGCATCAAAGACATATGGGGCATAAGCTTGTTCGGTGATCATCCACATGGTTTCAGGATCTCTTCCGGGTACGTATTTTTTACCAATGGAATCGCGCATTTTTATAATTTCATCAACGCGCGAACTGTCTTTAGGATAGTAATCCTTAGGCATTTCATAAACGATAATGTTCATGGTACCTTTCGGGATTTGACGTTCTATCCAGAAGAAATTTTCCTCTTCTTTTACAATTTTATAAACTGAAGGAATGGTTAGCGAAACGCCGAGTTTATCTTTCAGGTCAGTTTCTTTATTGAGAGATTGTTTAAATCTGTTCTGGCTTTCTTTAAGATCGTTTTCTTTAAAAACATCTATTATTTTGGGAGCGTTATCTTTTATAGCGGCAATAATGCTTTCTGAAGTACTTCCCTTAATAAAGGCAACCTTTTGAGGCTTGGCATACACATCATCTTTTAAGGTAGTAACATTAGAAGAATCTTGGACTACATAAAGTATGTTTCTGCTGTTTCTGGCAAAATCCGTAAATATTTCAGGTGGCATTTGATGAATTGTGAACAAAGGTTCTTCCCAGGGTAATCCGTCTACAGGTGCAGC
The DNA here is from genome assembly GCF_022760175.1 of Zhouia spongiae. Taxonomy (GTDB): domain Bacteria; phylum Bacteroidota; class Bacteroidia; order Flavobacteriales; family Flavobacteriaceae; genus Zhouia; species Zhouia spongiae. Next base: position 1,178,294 of record NZ_CP094326.1, on the reverse strand, counting down.
AAAATAGTCTCTTATTTCGTCACCGACATCACCTTTCCATAAGGTATTATCAATCACTACAGACAATGTATTGATAGCTCCTACCGATTGTGGTAAATATTTCCCGGAGCTTTTCTCTTTACAGGAAAGAATTAATACTCCTGCAGCAATTAATACAAGGATTTTTTTCATTTTATATTTCGATTTAGCTTAGGTTTAACATTGGCATAATTTAATTTTCATGCCTGGTTTTAAACTTTTACCGCTAATATCGTTCCAATCTTGTAAGTTTTTAACAGAAATTCCCGGAAATTTATTCGCAATTCCCCAGAGAGTGTCACCTTTTCTAACTACATATTCTTTTAAACCACTAGTGTTCACAGTGCTTTTACTACTTGAAGTCTTCTTTACAGCTACCGGTTTTTTAGGATAAATTTTTAGTCGCTGACCAACCCTGATGGTATTACTCCTTAAACCGTTCCAACGTTTAATTTCACTAACACGTACTCCATAGCGTTGGGCTATCTTGCCTAAAACATCTCCATTCCTTACCCTGTGCGTAACCTGTGAATCCATTTTAAAGAGTTGAGGTAAAGGTTTTTCCTTTTTGGCAAGTTCTTCATCAATATGTTTATAAATGGCTTTCTCGTTGGCCACAAATTTGCCTATATCTTTGGTTGGCAACCTTAAAACATGAACCTGGTCTTCGATATATGGAATGACATCTATTTTATAGGAAGGGTTAAAGAACTGGACTTCTTCTACGTCGATATCTATGAGTTCTGAGATCTGATCGAAGCTAATCATTTTTTTCACCTGTATGGTATCTGTTTCAAAATAAGCCACCTCTCCTCTCGGATCTACTTTAAAGCCATGTTCTTCTGCATATTCAAATATATACATCATCGTTAAAAAGGCCGGTACATAACCTGCCGTTTCTCTTGGGAGGAAAGGTCGTAAATTCCAGTAATTTTCATATCCTCCGCTTCTTCTGATGGCTTTTGACACATTTCCGGGTCCGGAATTATAGGCTGCCAAAGCAAGATCCCAGTCACCAAAGATTCCATAGAGCCTGGAAAGATATTTAGATGCAGCTTCGGTTGATTGTATCGGGTCGCAACGCTCGTCTACATAACTGTTTACTTCTAAACCGTACATTCGTCCCGTTTGAAACATAAATTGCCATAATCCGGTAGCACCCACCCTTGATTTAGCCTTTGGATTTAATGCCGATTCTACTATAGACAGGTACTTCATTTCCAACGGGATATCATTTCTATCCAGTTCTTCTTCAAAAAGCGGAAAGTAAAAACTGCTTTTATTGATCATGCGTTGAATAAACCCTCTTCTGTTCTTTAAGAACATTTTGATAACACTTTCAAGAGCAGGATTGTAAGCTACATTAAAAGGTGTTTTCTGATTTAGTTTTTCAAGTCGTTTTTTAAGGGTATCGGTACTTAGTTCTTTATATTCAACTTCTTCGTAGTTTAAATGACTTATGTCATTATACAGGGTGTCAAAAAGTTCTGATTCATATAGCTCCTGCAACCAAAGGCTGTCGTACTTTGCCGCAGTTTCATGGTCTTTTAACTGATAGCGGCCTTCAGCCTTTAATAACTTTTTTATTTCATCGGAAATAGAATCACGGGATGTTTCTACGCTTATTTCTTTTTGATTTTTTCCAATTGTATCAGGTTGTTGAACCTTTGTCGGTTCCTGCGAAAACATCATAAATGGCGTAAAACAGCCTATCAATATCAAAATCCTTTTCATCGTTCAGTAATAATTTATTTAGAAAATAAATGGAATTTGCCAAAAATCGCATTTTTTTGGTTATTTAGCTGTTTCCAAATGTTAAAATACATGTAAAGTGATGTGATAACTGACTTAATAAAAAAGCGATACCCAAAAAGGCATCGCTTTTAAATATGTTATTTTGGCTTTTTTTAGTCTAATATGGCAGCTATACCCGGTAATTTTTTACCTTCCAGGCTTTCGAGCATTGCACCACCACCTGTCGAAACGTAGCTTACTTTATTTTCAAAGCCGAATTTCTTAACCGCAGCAACAGAGTCACCCCCTCCCACTAAAGAAAAGGCTCCATTTTGAGTAGCTTCATCTATGAAATTACCGACGGCAATAGTTCCCTTGGCAAAGCTTCCCATTTCAAAGACACCGACAGGACCATTCCATAAAATGGTCTTTGATTGATAGATTACCTTTTTAAAGTTTTCAAGAGTAATCGGACCGGCATCCAACCCTTGCCATCCGTCCGGAATTTTATCTACATCAACAACCTGTGTATTTGCAGTGTTGCTAAAATCATCTGCAGCAATAACATCGACAGGAATATGGATTTCAACACCTTTCTTTTTAGCTTCGGCCAATATATTTAGGGCAAGTTCCTGCTTATCGTCTTCACAAATAGAATCACCTACCTTACCTCCTTGAGCTTTTACAAAAGTATAGGTCATGCCCCCGCCAATGATTAAATGATCTACTTTATCCAGGATGTTTTCTATAATAGTGATTTTAGATGATACCTTGGCACCGCCAAGTATGGCTGTTATTGGTTTTTCGCCTGTTTTGAGTACTTTCTCGATAGCATCTATTTCTTTAGCCATTAGATAGCCAAAGCACTTATTATCATCAAAAAACTGAGCAATAATAGCAGTTGATGCATGTGCCCTGTGAGCAGTCCCGAAAGCATCATTTACATATACATCACCGAGTTTTGATAATTTTTCAGCAAAATCCCTGTCCCCTTTTTCTTCTTCACTATGAAAGCGGAGGTTTTCCAGTAAAAGGATTTCTCCGGACTTTAAATTAGCGACAGCTTCTTCCGTTTTAACACCTACACAATCTTCTACAAATTTTACTTTAACTCCTAAAGTGTCAGATACCTTATTGACTATGTGTTCCATAGACATAGCCGGATGAACTTGACCTTTGGGACGACCCAGGTGGCTCATTAGAACAGCACTTCCTCCATCTTCTAATATTTTTATGATGGTTGGTCTTGCAGCTTCAATTCTGGTGGCATCGGTTACGTTAAATTCAGTATCCAGTGGAACATTAAAATCTACTCTGATCAGAGCTTTCTTACCTGAAAAGTTAAAATTGTCAATTGTCTTCATACAGATTATGTTATTGAAGCCCAAAGTTAACTATTTATTGATTGATGAGAAATCCGATTTCTTTTAAATCGTTAAATATCTCACTAATTTGTTGTATTCATTATTTTTGGTGTGGAAATAAGAAAAATTTGCAAGCATTATTGTATTCTTATAAAATTCTTCATCTTTGCTTTATTCAAGTTTTATCATTACCAAATGTTGTTTTCAGAAATATTAGGGCAGGCTCACATTAAAAAACATTTAGTTTACAGTGCAGATCATGGCCGTATACCGCATGCACAACTATTTATCGGTCCCGAAGGAAGTGGTACTTTACCTTTGGCCATAGCATATGCCCAGTATATTTTATGTGCTAATAATGATGGTGAGAATAATACAGGAAACAGTTCCTGTAATATGAAGTTCAATAACCTTTCACATCCTGACCTGCATTTTGCTTTTCCGGTGGCGGGTACAAACAAAGTGAAACAGCATCCGGTAAGCAACCATTTTTTAGAAGAATGGAGAACCTTTGTAAAGGAACAGCCTTATGGTAATCTGTTTGACTGGTATCAGTTATTGGGAATAGAAAATAAGCAAGGCCAGATAGGGGTCGATGAAGCCCAGGATATTGTTAAATCGCTGTCTTTAAAAGCTTATGAAGGAGGATATAAGGTCATGATTATATGGATGGCAGATAAAATGAATATTGCGGCGTCTAATAAATTACTGAAACTCATTGAAGAACCACCTCATAAAACCTTGTTTTTGCTTATTGCTGAAGACGAAGAACAAATTATACAAACCATTAAATCAAGATGTCAGATACTCCATTTCCCCCCTTTGGCAGAACAAGATATTGTGACGGCTTTAGAACACAGAGGTATAGAAATCAATGAAGCTGTCAGGATAGCCCATCAGGCTAATGGTAATTTCAATAAAGCTATTGATCTTGTAAATAAAGACTCGGAAGATCTGGTTTTTGAACGTTGGTTTATTGCCTGGGTACGCAGTGCTTTTAAAGCTAAAGGAAACAAGAAAGTTATACACGATCTGATTAACTGGAGTGAGGAAGTAGCCAAAACAGGCAGAGAAACCCAGAAAAAGTTTTTAAATTACTGTCTCGATGTATTCAGGCAGGCACTGTTGCTTAATTACAAGGCTGATGAACTGGTTTATATGGAAATGACAAATGATGGTTTTAAACTTGAAAAATTTGCTCCTTTTGTACACGGGAATAATATAATGGAGATTTCGAAAGAAATACAAGATGCCGCATATCATATTGAAAGAAATGGGAATGCGAAGATTATTTTTACGGACTTATCTATTAAACTAACCAGGCTATTGCATAAAAAATAACACACTAAAATTTATAAAATGCACAATCTTACATCAAATACTACAGAGATCCTGCTTTTACTTTTTTTGATTATTACCTTCGGACAAAGCGGATATGATAAAATTGCCGACTGGAAAGGAAATGTAAGTTGGCTTAAACAACATTTTGCGAATACCTTTTTAAAAAATTATGTTCCGTTGGCTGTCTTTAAAATTTTAGTGATTGAACTCATAGCAACAGTTTTATGTGTTGTTGGAATTTTTGAGCTTATTAGCAGCAATGATCCTACTTTTGCTATGTGGGGAGCTATAGTGTCTTGTCTGGCACTGCTTGCACTGTTATTCGGTCAAAGAATAGCAAAGGATTACGATGGGGCCAGAACGATAGCTATTTATTTTATGGTAGCTGTTTTTGCTGTCTATTTACTCGCTAAGTGAAATTTAATACCGGTATAACTATCAGGAGTTGCCGACCTGTCCTTGTGAAATGTTACTGAAGGAATTTCACGGAATCTGTATTGAAATGGTTTGCCCATGCGCGAGCTGGCTCCGAGGTAGTTTACCTGATAAATAATCCGTTACTTACCGTTAAATGTAAGGTCGGGTATGATCAGGACTTTATATCAAAGCAACCACACCCGACGAATAACACCTAAAATTTATAATAAATCAATCAACACTTTAATTAAATGTATAGACAGCCTTACTTACCTGGGTCAACCTGAAATAGCCTAGGGCCTGATTCTTTGGATTTGTGGTATTGATTACATTCCCCTTTAAGGCAGCGGGTATGGCCGAAAAAGGATCTCCGGCAACTTCGCTTTGCTCGATAAGTATGGCCATATAATTGTGGTAACGCTCAGAGATTCCGTACAGAGAGATATATACCTTGTCGCCTGGAATAAAAGGTTTCCGGTTGATGTCTTCATCGTCTTCTTTTTCAAAGAAGTCCTTTTTCAGGTTTCCATTTGAAAACTCATCATTATCAACTTCTAATTCCGGAAACAGATCTCCTTCTTCTATGTACCTGATCAAATAGTAATTTGTTTCATCTTCCGGATCCTGAAAGCTGATGTTTACTTCCAGATGTTCATCGTCAAAACCCCCTTCTTTGCTCTGGTATACAGATGCAATATCAACTCCTTTTGTCATGGTTTCGGTTGCTGTATACACTTCGTTATTATGTATAACTTCCAGAGAATAGGTGGCTTCCAGTTGTGGTATAAATCCGTTTGTAGTATAGGAACCGTCGTTGTTATCCGTAAATGTAAACGTTTCATTATTGGTGTTGTCAGTGATTTTTACAGTAGCACCGGTTACGGGTTCATTTTTATTTTCTGCAAAATAAGGAGTAGTAGTACTTAACAGTATCGTTTGTTGGCTGCCGTCTGTCCCCTTTTCCCAATCAATTGAGGCTTCCACGACCAACCGTGCAGCTGCTGTAGGAACATCGACATCTATGACGTCTGTACAAGCGGTCAATGTAGCCGAAACAATAATTATGTTTATGAGTGTTTTATATATAGATTTCATGGATATGCTGTTTAAAAAGTGAAATTATAGGTTACTGATGGTACAATACCAAAGATTGCCGTACGGGTGGCTTCATTTGTTCCGTTCTTTCTGTTCTGACCAAAGGTAATTGATGCGGCATTTTTGCGATTATACAAGTTATAGATGCCAAACACCCATTCACCTTTCCATCTTTTTGCAGGTTTTCTGTTAGGTACATAGGTGGCTGAAATATCAATTCTGTGATATGAAGGCAACCGGTTTTTATTCCTGAGTCCGTAGTTTGCGATCGACAAACCTTCGTATTGATATTGGCTATCTGGATATGTGACCGGACGCCCTGTCTGGAAGATAAAATTTGTACCAAGACTCCATTTGTCATTCAGTTTGTAATTTGTTGTCAAGGAAATATCATGTGTTCTGTCATAGCCTGTATAATACCATTCTCCGCTATTAATACCTGGTCCGCCGGCAATGCCTCCCGGGGTTTGTTGTTCTGATTTAGAAAGTGTGTATGCCAGCCATCCGGTCAGCGAACCCTGATTCTTTTTGAGCAACATTTCTAACCCGTAGGCTCTCGATTTGCCATGTAGTATTTCTGTTTCGATGGTATTGTTTCCTATCAGATTGGATCCGTCTATATAGTCAATTCTATTCTTAACATCTTTGTAATAAGCTTCAAGCTCAAAGGCATATGCATTATTATCAATTTCTTTAAATACCCCTATAGCGTATTGATCCGACAATTGCGGTTTTATATATTTTCCGCTTGGAGCCCATACATCTACCGGCGTGGCTGAGGTCGTATTGGATATCAAATGCAGGTATTGTGCAGCCCTTGAATAACCTGCTTTTATTGCTGTTGACTCATTGACCTGGTACGCTAACCCGATTCTGGGTTCAAAATTTGTGAAAGCAGCAATATTTTCTCCTTTTTTATAAGAGGTTTCAGAAATGGGGGTTCCTTCTTCATAAATACCCAGTTGCTCATTGTAAACAACAGGTTGGTCGTTTGCATAATGGGTCAGTGTCTGTCCTCCGAGACGATTAAAAAAGCTTGTTCGCAATCCATACGAAACGGTTAGCTTATCAGAAAGTGTATGATCTGCACTAACGTATAATGCATTTTCCAAGGCTCTTTTTTCATCGAGTTTAAGATAGTTGATCTCTGAGGTTTCATTAGTTGGTTTTACTTCGCCTGTATCAAAATTATAATGAATGCTGCTCAGACCGAAATTGAGTTTTATATTGGGAGAAGCATAATACTTAAGGTCGTATTTAATGTTGTAATTATGTATACTCGAAACCCAGTCCAACCCAATAAAATCCAATATTACCTGGTAGTCGTATTTGCTGTATATAAGAGACAGGTTGGAAAAGAGCTTTTCATTAAAAATATGGTTCCAGCGTAAATTGCCCGAGAGGTTACCGTAATTGTTTTCAATCGCATTCCCTAATTCAAAGAAGTCCCTGCCGAAGTACCCCGATAAATACAGTTTGTTGTTTTTATTAAGCTGGTAATTGGTTTTAAAATTTAAATCGTAAAAACCGGCCAGATTATCCTGATCGGCAGCTTTTAAGAACAGGTGCGCATACGAGCTTCGCCCTGCAATCAGAAACGAACTCTTTTCTTTCTTTATGGGTCCCTGGGCTGCTATTCTGCTTGAAATAAGACCAATTCCCCCATCAAGTTGAAAATTCTTATTGTTACCGTCTTTCTGATAGATGTCCAAAACAGACGATACCCTGCCCCCATACTGTGCCGGGATGTTTCCTTTGTAGAGATTTAAATTCTTGATGGCATCTGCGTTGAATACCGAAAAGAAGCCAAAGAGATGAGATGTATTATAGATAATAGCTTCGTCTAACAGCACCAGGTTTTGATCTACAGCACCACCCCTTACATTAAAGCCGACAGTTCCTTCTCCGCTGTTGGTAACTCCCGGAAGTAATTGTATAGATTTTAATACATCCACCTCACCAAGCACGACAGGTATCTGTTTGATTGTTTTTGTACTCATCTTGCTTATACTCATTTTCGGAGACCGCAAGCTTATTTTATCGGTTTCTTTGGCAACGACTTCAACTTCGTTGAGTTGTGTAGACGATGCTTTGAGTTCGATATTAAGCTTTTTATTTGCATCGATATTTACCGGCAACTGCATTTCTGTATACCCTATATACGAGACGACGAGTGTATAGCTGCCTGATGGAGCTGTTAACGAGTAAAACCCATACTCGTTCGTTGTAACGCCATAGGTAGTATTGAGTAGATACAAATTGGCACCCAGTAAAGTTTCACCGTTTTCAGCATCTTTAATGGTACCACTTAAGGTGTACTCTTGTGCAAGCAAGTGGTTGCCAACACAGATAATCAGTAAAAAAAAGATTTTTCTCATTGTAATTATGTGATTGATGATCGTTTTTGTTTACCGCAAAGTAACATCGCTTTCTTATGGTATGGTAAGTGTTCAGACTGCAATGGAGTGAATGATATAGATTTTGGAGTGAACGATCTAGGATTTTATTTCTTCTTTGATTTGCATTAGATATGATTTCGATACCGGAATATTTATTTTTTGTACGTGTTCAATAACCACTGCGTAAGCACCGCCTTTTTTTTGCAAATAATTTACATTTATCAGGTTTACGAGGTAGGATCTGTGACACCGCTTAATGGGTAGCATTGCAAAACGTTCTTCCAGACTTTTAAGACGGGTTCTTATGATTCTTTTTTTAAGCTCGTTGTTAGATACGTAATGAACCAGGACATACTGATTACTTGCTTCGGCATATAGAAACTGATCGAGTCTTATAGAGAGTTCATTGTTACCGTTTTCATCTTCTATATTCAGTAATTCTTCTGTGAGGTGTTTACGTACATTCTTTTTATAACTTACAAGCTGATTTTCTAATTCACGTATTTCTTTAGACAGGGTTTGGATGTTTTCGTAAACAATGCAGAACATAAAAGGAAACAAGAGCAGAACGATAGCTCTGAACACATTTTTAAGCTGAAATACGATCGTGAGTTCTTCTTCAAAATCATTTCCCAAATCGGGAATAACAAACGACAGCCCGAAATAGATCATAGCGATCAGAACGGCCTCAAAAAGAAACCATAGGGCATATTTCTTTATACTAACCTGCCTGATATTGAAAAGAGGACGTAGTACGAACTGCGATAAGGAAATCCCTATAAAGGTACTTACCATAATCCCTTGAAAAAACAACACGATATTAAGGATGGAGTTTTGAGGGTTTACCATTTCGGTATTCAATCCATATGGCTGAAACAACAGTAAAAAGACTTGAGTAAATAGGGAAGCCGTTATTACATAAGTAAGTTTAGCTTTTCTGGTCGCTAAATAATTAAAAGGCATCTGTAATACCGAGTTCATGTGTGATATTTTGGTTTTGAAAAATAAAAAAAGCGCTGATTTATCAGCGCTTTTAAAATGTTAAGATTCTCTTTACTTTTTGTAACCGTCGTTAAGGGCCTGTAATATTTCTTCAGTGATATCTTTGGTTTCGTCACCATAAAGTACGCTACCCGCTTCGTTAGCTCCTAAGATAAAGGTATAGCCGTTATCTTTTCCGTAATCCTTGATAAAGGATCTCACTTTTTTGATCAGGCTGTCGATTTCTTTCTGGCTTTCCTGAGATAATTGTTGCTCTTCCATCTGGAGCTGTTGCCCCATGGCTTGTCTCTTTTGTAACAAAACATTATATTTTTCCTGGGCTACCTTTTGCGATAACCTTTTTGCTTCAGATTCAAAAGCCTGAGCTTCTCCCTGAAACGCTCTTGAAAGACTATCAGCTTTTTTATCGAAGACCTCTATTTTAGTTTTAAATTTAGCTTCGATATCTTTTTTCTCCTGATATTCATTTATAACTTTTGTGTTATCAATATAAGCCACTTTATCTTGTTGGCAGGAAATAAAACCGGCGGCCATAACAATACCTAATACAATTTTTTTCATTTTTCTTTAATTTATGTTCTTCTTTAAGTTTTCAGATGCACAGCAAAAATAGAAAAGTTGCCGTCATATCTGTAAAATTATTTGGTATTTATATTTTTTATCATAAGTCGCGAGTATCATAAGTTTAATTTATAAAAATCAACGCTGCATAAAGCGTTTTAACGGCTGTTCGTCTTTAAACAATGTAAACGGATGTTTTGTAGGGTTAAGTGTTCTGAAAAGCCCTTAAAATAATTATTTTGCCTTTTTGATGATATATATAAGCGATGAATATTCACCACTGCTATTTGCCTTCAGGTTTGAGATCATTCCTGTTAAAGCACCCCTGACAAAGCTGAGTTTTGATTTTTTATATTTTTCAGAAAGCATGCTCACATAAAAAGCATCAAAGATCATAGGTAAGATTTTTACTACAACCATTTTTTCTTCTTTAAAAAGTTTGTTTATTGATCTTTTAGAGAAATGGTGCAGGTGCCTCGGAACATCGTAGGCAGCCCAATACTCATTATAGTATTTCGCATCGTATGATTTAAAATTTGGAACAGCGATAAATAGGGTTCCATTATCAGCTAACAACCTTGATAGAGATTTTATTTGTTCCTTAAGATCGGGCACATGTTCTAATACATGCCACATGGTTATCACATCATATTTCTTTTTTTCAACAGTTAATTCTTCAGAGACACTTACCCCCTTTTCTTTTGCTAAAAGCCTTGCTTTTTTATTGGGCTCTGTTCCGTGTACATCCCAGCCTTTTTTCTTGGCGATCAGCAAAAAGTCTCCGGTTCCGGTACCAATATCAAGCAGCGCGCCTTTACCCGGATTCGTTGCATTGATGTAACTGATTTTTTTATTGAGGTTTAAGTGTTTTATTTTTTGATATATCTTCTCGACCATACTTTTTTTAGCATCGGTATGAGATATATAGGCGTCGCTTTTATAGTATTCGTGAAGCTTGTCTAATGACGGTACCGGTTGTGTGATCAACATATCATAAGCTTCATTGTGCAGTAAGTCGAATTCTTCACCAGACACTGTATGGTCCTTACATGATAAGTATTTGGTATTGGCCATATAGGTTTTATTGTTTTAATAGTTGCACAAGGTAATACTTATTTTGGTATGGTATAAAAAAAGCAGGCTATAGCCTGCTTTTCTATAATTGTTCCACGTGGAACAATTTAATTATCTGCCCATGTAAACCAACATCACACTGATGTCGCTTGGTGAAACTCCGCTGATCCGTGATGCCTGTGATAATGTTGCAGGCTTTATTTTCTTTAATTTTTCTTTAGCTTCAAAAGATAATGACTTGAGTTTGTCGTAATCGAAATTATGAGGGATACGGATATTTTCCAGGCGGTTTAGCTTATCGGCATTGTTTTTTTCTTTTTCAATATATCCGGCGTATTTGATCTTGATTTCTGCCTGCTCCAGGATTTCATTATCTAATTCATTGTCGGTTATAAAATTATTCACACCTGCTAACTGACGCATATGATCTAATGTAACATTTGGGCGTGTAAACAACTTATACATTTTATCGGATTGTTTCATTTTAGAAGAGTCGATTTCTTCTAGAATGACATTAGCTTCTTCTGGTTTTACACTGGTGTCTTTAAAGAAATTTACCAACAGGTTAGATTTCGATAGTTTTTCTTCTACCCGATCCATTCTGTCTTTTCCTGCCAAACCGATGTTAAATGATTTATGGGTAAGTCTGATGTCGGCATTATCTTGTCTTAATAATGTTCTGTATTCAGCGCGGGAGGTGAACATTCTGTAAGGTTCCTCGGTGCCTTTTGTAATCAAGTCATCTATCAGAACACCAATATATGCTTCATTTCTTTTAAGTATGAATTCGTCTTTTTCCTGAGCTTTTAAACTGGCATTGATCCCGGCCATGAGTCCCTGGCTCGCTGCTTCTTCGTATCCGGTAGTACCGTTTATTTGTCCGGCAAAAAACAGACCGTCAACAAGTTTTGTCTCCAGGGTGTGTTTTAATTGAGTCGGCGGAAAATAATCGTATTCGATGGCATAACCGGGTCTGAAGAATTTTACATTCTCAAAACCTTCCACAGCACGTAATGCTTTAAACTGAACGTCTTCCGGAAGTGAGGTTGAAAACCCGTTTACATAGACCTCTACTGTATTCCATCCCTCCGGTTCAACAAAAAGCTGATGCCTGTCCTTGTCTGCAAAGCGGTTTATTTTGTCTTCTATAGACGGACAGTACCTCGGGCCGATGCTTTTAATTCTACCATTGAACATCGGAGATCTGTCAAAGCCTTCTTTTAGCAAGTCATGTACCAGACCGCTGGTATAGGTCATATGACAATCCCGTTGAGCTGCTAATGGTTTAGTGTTTTTGGAATAAGAAAATTTTTCCGGATGATCATCTCCCGGCTGAGAAATCATTTTGGAATAATTTAATGATCTTCCATCAACCCTCGGTGGAGTTCCTGTTTTCATCCTGCCTGATTCAAAGCCTATTTGAACAAGTTCTTCGGTGATTCCTGTTGCTGCTTTTTCTCCTGCTCTGCCCCCGCCAAATTGCTTGTCTCCAATATGAATCAAACCATTTAAAAAAGTTCCGTTGGTAAGCACAACGGTTTTAGCATAGATGCTCAGTCCAAGACTGGTTTTGACACCTTTTATTCGGTCGTTTTCTATAATTAGTCCGGCAACCATTTCCTGGTAAAAATCGACATTCCGGGTTTGCTCCAGCATCAATCGCCATTCTTCTGCAAACCGCATACGGTCGCTTTGCGCTCTTGGCGACCACATGGCAGGACCTTTGGATTTGTTAAGCATTTTGAACTGGATGGCCGTTTTGTCTGTAACAATACCGCTGTATCCGCCCAACGCATCAATCTCTCTGACGATCTGCCCTTTTGCTATACCTCCCATGGCAGGGTTGCACGACATCTGGGCAATATTTTGAAGATTCATGGTTACCAATAAGGTTTTTGAACCCATATTTGCAGCAGCAGCAGCAGCTTCAGAACCCGCATGTCCTGCCCCGACAACAATTACATCATATTCTTTATCAAACATAAACCTGTCTTTTTCTGTTATTTAATTAAGAGTGTTTCACGTGGAACATTGATATTTTTTCATCTTCTTTTTGACGCATCAATGTTTTTTCTTCTTTGGTCTTGTCCGGATAACCACAGTAATGAAGCACGCCGTGAATCATAACTCTTTTTAACTCATCTCCGAAAGGAATGTCTAATTCCGCTGAATTGTCTTTGACCCTTTCGACAGATATAAAAATATCTCCTCCTATCACGTTACCCTCTGTATAATCGAAACTGATAATATCGGTTAAGGTATCGTGATCCAAGTATTTAACATTTATTTTATGAAGATAATCATCGTCGCAAAAAATATAATTTAGTTCTCCTGTTTGACATTCTTCAGACTTAATGCATTGTTCTATCCATGCCTGGTACAACGCTGGTTGATCTAATTGAAATGTTGTTTCGTAATGAAAATTAATCATCGTTCTTAAAATACTGTTGAACCTTACGTTTGTAAATTTGCCGCAAAGGTAAGGTTTGTCTGTTTAAAATTTCAACCTGATTAAAATATTGTTGTATGTCAGGAGTTTGGTTTTGAATGTTATTGGTGAAATTCTTGATGTTTGTTTCGCTTTTGCGCTCATCTTTCCGACCTTGTTCAAAAGCTGCGTTGTCTAACTTTAATAACTGATGCTTTAATTGTAGCATTCGTTGTAATGTTTCGTTATTAAAACCTTTTTCTATAAGATCGTTTTCGATACGCTCCATTTCCTTCAATAACCTTTCTTTTTGCTGAGGGTTCCCTTTGCCAATTTTGTTTGACAACTGTTTCTCCAGTACCTGACGTAATTGTTGCTGTTGTTGAAATAAATTAAATAATTCTTCGCTCATTTGTTCGTTCAGTTCTGAACTGTTTTGTTTTCCGTTTACCTCCCCTTCTTTACCTTTTTCACCTTCTTTGCCTTCTTGCTGTTGCTTCATGCCCTTTTGCATTTGTTGATTTATTTGCTCTTGCGATTGAATTATATCGGGTAGTTGCATTTCCTGCCCTGAGCCTTTTCCGTTTCCGGAGCTCTGCGACATGGATTGTTGAAGGTTGTCTAGAATCTCACTCAAAAGATCTGATAATTCATTAGTAGCTGTGATAGCGTATTGCTGATTGGAAACCCCGATATAATAATTTGTTTCTGCAAAAGCTTCCAGACTTTTATCGATATTGTAATATACATCGGTAATGTTTTTGTTAATGACCTCAGTCATTTTTGGCTGCCTTAGTGAAAGTGCAAAAAGACTGTCATCTACATGTTTGAACAGCGCCTTTAAATCATTTTGTTTTTTAATGTATTGAGCAATGTTTGGATTATTGTCGTCAATATTATAGAAATGATCCATCAAATTTTCCTGATCTAAAGAAAATTGCAATAAATTATCCAGAATTTGCCTGAGCATTTCTATATCCTCGTTCAGGGATTCAGTGCTGCCCGCTTGCATAGACATAGAGAGCTTATTGGCCATTTTTTGCATTTTTTGAGAAGCGTTTTTTTGTGATTGTTTGGCTTTCTCATTGTTTTGCTGATCTAATGATTCTTGGGCCTTGTTTATTTCTTTGTCAGCATCTTGTTCCAGCTGTTTGTCGCGTTCCAGTTTAAACGGATCCTTTAATTCTTCATTTTCTTTTTGTAATTCGTCTAATTGATTTTTTGTATTCTGAAAATCTTCTTTAATTTTTTGTTGGTTATTCTTAGCAATACTATCATTGTTTTCTTTAATCAAATCTTCTTGATTTTTAGCTAAGTTTTTCAGATCGTTGCTAAGCTTTTCTGCTTTGGCAGCGATATAATAGCGCTTGGTAAGTTCCAATAGCTGTTCTAAATTCCGTTTGTTGTTTGTGTTGTTTTTTGAAAGTTCTTCAAGTCTCTTAGAAAGTTGGTCTTTTTGTATTTTTTCAGAAAGCTTTTCGATTTCTTCCATCAGTTTTTCATTTTTTTCCAGCTCTTTTTGTTGTCTTTCCAACCGTTCCTTCAATAATTCATTTGTTTCGCTTTTCTCAAATGCATCGAGATTTTCTTCGAGATTCTTTGAAAACTTTTTCATGAGTTCGTCTTGTTGTTTTTGACGTTGAATAAAGTTTTCCAGCTTCTTTCTATCCGAATAATTCAATTGGTTTTTTTCCTTGTTCAACTGAAGCATTTTGTTTAGTTCCTGTTTTTGAACTTCGGTTGATTGAACCGATTTGTCCAGATTGTCAATACTGTTTTTTTGTTGTTCTAACTGATGCTCTTCTCTTTCGCTCTGCGTAAGCCTGTTATAATTGTATATGTCACTGTTAGTGCTTTTACCCCCTCTGTAAGGATCGTTGTCTGTGATACGGAAAAAGTAGGAATACACGAGTCCGTCTTTAAGTTCAATGCCATTTGGAAACGAATAATAAAACTGGTCAAATGTTGTTTTTTGAACAGCTATAGGCAGAACCTTTTTATCCTTTTCATTGTTTGCAGGGTAATATACAAGTTCGAGTTTCTTTAAACCATAATCGTCCGATACCTGTCCCATATAATATACTAATTCACTGTTTAGCGAATCGACAGCTTGCCTGATACTTATTTTAGGATGTTCGTCTTTTATCATTTTAACCGAGAAACCTAATTCTTCATAGTTTTTCAGTTGCTCGTTATTTGTACTTAGTTTGTAATTAATATCAGAGAAAATAAGTTTTTCATGCTTAAAGAGCTGATTGTCATAAATAAAATCCTCAATGGTGTCTTTGGTGATAAAATGGATGGAATTTGTGTTTTTCGCATGAATAATCCATCTGATTTTAGTTCCTTCAGGAACATTCATATTCCCTGTGCTTTTTAAAACTTCATCTTTTTTATGTGTATATAAAGGATAATCTATCTGAAGGCTGAAATCATTTATTTTCGGAGTTTTAATCACATTTACTTTATAGGTTGAAGAATACACATCCGAAGCATAAATTCTAAATTCAAAGTTGTCTTTAGGCTGATTTATCTTGTATTCATACAAGCCGTTGCTTTTCTTTTGTAAATAATAGTTTTCGTCTTTTATCTGTATGCTTACATTTTCCGGAATTATATTCCCCGCAACCTGCACTTGCAGTGTAAATGGTGTGTCCTCTATAGCAGTTAAGCGATCATTAAGAACTAAAAACTTAAAAGGTGCCGGCGGCTCATAGGCAGTTTGGTAGTGAATAATTCTGTTATAACTATTTGAAAACCAGTGTGTTTTACCACTTATCCAAACGAGTAAAATAATAGATAATGGAATAAATACATACTTTAGATATTTTATATTTTGTTTGAAATTTACAGCTAGGTGAAAAGGAATTGGGTTGATTTCCAGTGATTTCTGTTCAATACTGGCGAGGAGAAGATCAGATTTTGTGTTATTTTTTGACAGCTGCAATAAGTTCGTAAGCTTATCTCCCACTTCAGGGAAATAATTTCCAATAATTTTTGATGCTTCCTCTTCGTCTAAACCTTTATTCAGCCTTAATAGTTTAATGACCGGGATTCCCAGGAAGCGGACAATCAAATACAGGGTAACGGCAACAAACAACCAAAATAAAACGGTTCTCCCAAATTCATTGAACCATATGAAATGTTCTAACGACAAGGTAATAAGACCGTAAAGCAAGAATATCGAAAGAAATAATATCCCGCCTCTTATCAGTTCATTAGTATGGTATCGTTTAATAAACTGCTTTAATTTATGTTGTATATGTTCGTAATTGTTCATTAGCATTGATTATAACTAATAAAGTTACAATTAATTCGTAATTATGTTAGATTAGTCAAGAGAATAGATTGTTAAAACTGATTTCTTTTGCCACTATAATAATTCATACTTTTGCATAAAATTTAAGAAAATGACTAAGAAAGTACGCGTTCGGTTTGCTCCGAGTCCTACAGGTCCCCTGCATATAGGTGGTGTTCGTACGGCTCTGTTCAACTATTTATTTGCTAAAAAAAATGGTGGTGATTTTGTACTTCGTATCGAAGATACCGACCAGAATCGTTATGTTGAAGGAGCAGAACAATACATTATAGACGCATTGAGTTGGTGCGGAATTCCTTTTGACGAAGGCCCGGGAAAAGAAGGAGATTTTGGACCGTACAGACAGAGTGAACGAAAAAATTTGTACAGGCAATATGCCGATCAGCTTATTGAAAACGGCTGGGCGTATTATGCTTTTGATACTGCTGGGGAATTAGATGAACAACGCAAGAATTGCGAAGCAGAAGGGAAGACTTTTATATATAACTGGCACAACCGTATGAATTTGAGTAACTCCCTTTCTTTATCAGAAGAAGAGGTAAATGCCAAGATTGAAGCCGGAGAGAATTATGTGGTCAGGTTTAAATCACCCGAAGGCGAATTTATTCACTTACAGGATAGTATCAGGGGAGATATTAAGATCGACTCGAATCTCTTAGACGATAAGGTGTTGTATAAAAGTGATGGGATGCCTACTTACCACCTCGCTAATATTGTTGATGATCATTTAATGGAAATCACACATGTAATTCGTGGAGAAGAATGGTTGCCATCACTGGCACTGCACGTTTTGCTTTATCGCGCTTTTGGGTGGAATGCACCGGAGTTTGCACATTTACCGCTTATTTTAAAACCGGTTGGTAAAGGAAAGCTTAGTAAAAGGGACGGCGACAAATTAGGGTTCCCTGTATTTCCTATGCAATGGACGGACCCTAAGACATCAGATGTTTCACGCGGGTATAAGGAAGATGGATATTTTCCGGATGCGCTGATGAATTTCCTGGCTTTCCTTGGCTGGAACCCCGGTACTGAACAAGAATTGTTCGGTATAGATGAATTAACAAATGCTTTTGATTTGAAGCGTGTCAATAAATCAGGAGCTCGTTTCGATCCGGAAAAAATCAAATGGTATAACCAGCAATACTTGCAACTTAAAAACAATGAGACGCTTGCAAAGCTTTTTATAAACCATATAGAAGCTGATGCTGCTATTTTAAGTGCTGTCGAGAAACCAGATACGCTTTTAACACTTAATTATGTAACTGACGTTGTTCGTTTGATAAAAGAGCGCGCTTCGTTTGTGGCAGATTTTTGGGATCTGGGCAGTTATTTCTTTAAATCCCCTCGGGAATACGATGCGAAAGCCGCTAAAAAACAATGGAAGGATAATACTTCCGCAATCATGAACGAGCTGATAGATGTGCTGGAGGGTATAAACGAATTTTCCTCTTCAAATACAGAAACGATAGTAAAAGAATGGATTGCAGAAAAAGAACTGGGCTTTGGACAGGTCATGCCGCCTTTCCGCTTGTCTTTGGTTGGCGAAATGAAAGGACCGCACGTCTTTGATATTGCTGCACTTATAGGCAAAGACGAAACAATTAGCCGAATTCAAAACGCCGTAAGCAATCTTTCATAACGATATTTAACGATCTCAGTTGAAGCGCCATCGAAATCTATTGCCGGCAAATTAAGGCCGGTTTCCGATAGCGCTTCAATTGATTTTTACCAGGTTTATTCATTCCCTGTAATTTTCTCCTCTTTCGAACTTTCTTTTTTTGTAAATTCACATTCATTAATTCATAAACCTAATTTTCCATGTTCGACTTTTTATTGTATCCCATTATATTTTTTGGGTTGGTAATTCTATTTAGCTCTTTTTTTATTGTAAAACAGCAAACAGCGGTAGTAATTGAAAGATTTGGGCGCTTTCAGAGCATACGTAATTCAGGACTACAGATGAAGATTCCGATTGTAGACCGTAAATCCGGGCGCCTGAGTTTGAAGATTCAGCAATTAGACGTGATTGTAGAAACGAAAACCCTCGATGATGTATTTGTTAAGCTTAAAGTTTCGGTACAATATGTAGTTATTAAGGATAAAGTATACGAAGCTTTTTATAAGCTTGAATATCCACACGACCAGATCACCTCTTATGTGTTTGATGTTGTCCGTGCAGAAGTACCCAAGATGAAACTGGATGACGTATTTGTAAAGAAAGACGACATTGCCATTGCCGTAAAACGGGAACTACAAGAAGCTATGCTCGACTATGGATACGATATTATTAAAACACTGGTTACAGATATAGATCCTGATGCTCAGGTAAAATCGGCCATGAACAGGATCAATGCTTCCGAACGCGAAAAGATTGCTGCACAGTTCGAAGGAGATGCACAGCGGATATTGATTGTAGAAAAAGCAAAGGCCGAGGCTGAAAGTAAACGCCTGCAAGGACAAGGTATAGCCGATCAGCGTAGGGAAATTGCGCGCGGACTCGAAGAATCTGTAGAGGTACTGAACAGGGTCGGTATCAATTCGCAGGAAGCTTCTGCCCTGATTGTGGTTACTCAACATTACGATACATTGCAGGCAATCGGGGAAGAAACAAACAGTAATTTGATTTTGTTGCCAAACTCTCCTCAGGCCGGCAGTAATATGTTAAATGATATGGTGGCTAGCTTTGTTGCCAGTAATCAAATCGGAGAAGCGATGAAAAAACAACAAAAGAAGAAAGACGGGGATTCTGAGAGCTAGAAACGAAAATAAAGCCTTTTAAGCGACTTTTTATTTGTTGCCCAGGGTTTCAGTGTAACAACAAAAGATCGTTTAAAAAAGAACGCTTCTTAAGCTCGTTTTTTATAGTTTAATCTGATAGCGAAACAGGTGTTTTATAAAAATTAACTATAATAAGTTTTAACTATCAGAATGTAGTTTTAAATAAAAAAACCCGAAGCGATCACTTCGGGTTTTTTTATGCTGGAAAAATATTATTTATCTTGAAGTTTTGCCCAGGTGTCCCTTAAACCAACTGTTTTGTTAAAAACGATATTTTCTTCTGTTGCATCTTTATCAACACAGAAATATCCCAGACGTTGAAACTGAAATTGTTCGCCCGGTTTACTTTCTGCCAAACTGGGTTCGGCAAAACCTTTTACGATTTTAAGCGATTCGGGATTGATGAATTCTAAAAAGTCCTTGTCTTCATGACCATCAGGTTCCGGATCCGTAAAGAGCCTGTCGTAGATTCTTACTTCGACTTCCCTTGCATGTGCAACAGATACCCAGTGTAAAGTACCTTTCACTTTTCTCATACTGGCTTCGGTACCACTTCCACTCCTGCTGTCTTCATCATAGGTACAGTAGATCTCGGTAATGTTTCCGTTTTCGTCCTTTACAACACTTTCCCCTTTAATGATATAAGCATTTTTAAGGCGGACCTCTTTCCCGAGGGTTAAACGGAAGAATTTACGGTTGGCCTCTTCTTTAAAATCTTCTCTTTCAATATAGATCTCACGCGAAAAAGGCACCTTTCTGTAAGTCATTACTTCTTCTTCCGGATTGTTTTCGGCATCAAGCCATTCTTCCTTTCCTTCAGGGTAGTTGGTGATGATAACCTTAACCGGATCCAGAACAGCCATTACACGATTGGCTTTTTTGTTAAGATCTTCACGGATACAAAATTCAAGTAAGGAAACATCGATTAAGTTTTCGCGTTTGGCAATACCAATCGTATCTGCAAATTTTTTGATAGAATCCGGGGTGTATCCACGTCTTCTTAAGCCTGATATAGTAGGCATTCTCGGATCATCCCAACCCGAAACAACCCCTTCTTCAACCAGACGAAGAAGTTTCCGTTTGCTAACAACCGTATGACTTAAATTTCTTCTGGCAAATTCCCGTTGTTTTGACCGCACTTTATTTTTATCATAAACCTGATCCAAAAACCAGTCGTACAATTCTCGGTGTGGTAAAAATTCGAGTGTACACAATGAATGAGACACTTGCTCTATATAATCACTTTCTCCATGAGCCCAGTCGTACATTGGGTAAATGTGCCAGTCGTTTCCTGTCCTGTGGTGTGCTTTGTTCAGAATACGGTACATTACCGGGTCTCGCATGAGCATATTCGTAGAACTCATATCAATTTTAGCCCTTAATACATGAGCACCTTCTTCAAATTCACCATTTTTCATTCCCTCAAAAATTTCGAGGTTCTCCGCTACCGATCGGTCTCTGTAAGGGCTTGGTGTACCTGGCTTTGTCGGGCTTCCTTTTTGTTCGGCTATCGTCTCAGAATTTTGACTGTCAACATAAGCTTTTCCCTTTTTAATCAGGGTTACAGCCCAATCGTATAATTGCTGAAAATAATCGGAAGCATAGCATTCCCTGTCCCATTCAAAACCAAGCCATTCCACATCTCTCTTAATGGCATCTACATACTCCTGCTCTTCTTTGGTCGGGTTCGTATCATCGAACCTTAAATTAACAGGAGCGTTATAACGATTCCCCAGGCCAAAGTTCAAACATATCGAGCTTGCATGCCCTATGTGTAAATAACCATTAGGCTCCGGTGGAAAACGAAATCGAAGTTGATCTTTTTTAACCCCCGCTTTTAAGTCGTCTTCAATAATATGTTCTATAAAATTTAATGATCTCTCTTCTGACATTTTGCAGCTTATTTAAGATTGCAAAATTAGTGAAATCCACGAGGTAATCAATGGCAATTTTTTAAAAAGACCGAATATATAAAACTGGGCGAAACGGATTTTTTTATCGAAAATTGTAAGCTTTTTATTAATAATTAAATAAAAAGTCTTATTTTAGATTTGTTAAAGGCCTTGTTGTGCCTGATAAGAGTCACCCCAAACACTTTTATCAGAGTTTCAGGAACTTTAGCAACTAATTGAACCTAACCGAATTATGGATAGAAAGTTACACCCCAACGCTATTCATCCTATTATGCTTATGGTGCTACTCCTTAGCGCGCAGTTTGCTATTGCCCAAACTTTAAAACAACCGGTTTTAGGTTTTTCCAATCCTTGTCCATCTGTAAATTTCAACGCTTTTGAAGTAGATTTTGAATGGGAGATACCTTTGGTAGAGAACGATAACGAATTTATTCTCGAACTATCAGATGCCAATGGAAATTTTGATAATCCGACAACCCTCAGTACCCTTTCTGATAAAAATACCGCTTTAAGTTTCACGTTTACATTCGGTTTCCCGGAAGACACCTATGGTGAGTATTATAAAATCAGGGTACGTAGCACAAATCCGGCCAGAACCAGTCCTGTGTCTAAAAGTTTCGCCGCCTATTACAGAACGGTTAATTCACCATTATTACTCAACAATGGAAGCGATGTCGTTTTGTGTAATGGCCCTCAGCTGTTAGAAGTTAATAATTATCCTGACGAGCCTCATTATAATTGGTATAAGGATTTTAACTTGATTCCCGGAGAGAAAAATGCTTACCTCGAAGTTACGGAGCCGGGTCTTTATTTTGTAGAAGTCGATTATGGCCTCTATTGCTCTATTGACACAGCCTCAAACCTGATAAGTGTTTCCCAGAACGATCAGTTTAGTGTAACCTTATCGGGAGAACCCAATATCGAACTTTGTGCAAATGACTCTTACACATGGACGGTTACAACCGATATTACCGCGGATGACAATTTTACTTATAATTGGTATAAAGGAGAGACATTGGTAGCTTCTACGGCTTCTGATACTTATACGATCACAGACAGTAATGGTGATGCTGCCGGAGAATACTATGTTGAAGTTGATCCCGGTTCCGGATGTTTGGCTTTATCTCCTTCGGTCATAGTCTCAATTAATGATTTTGAAGTAGCGACAGAGCCGGCCGGCAGTGTGGTTTTAATGCCTTCGCAGACAAAAACCATCAAGGCGACGACTACCGCATCAAACCCGGTATACCAGTGGTTTAAAAACGGCGTTGAGATTTCTGGCGAAACCTCAGCTATATTAACTGTTGATAACCCTGGTTCTTATGCTGTTTCGGTCAGGGAGACATCAGCTTGTGGTTTCACGAAAAAATCAACCCCTGTATCAGTATCAGATCCGTCAGATTTCGAAATAACAATAGTTGCGGATAATTATACGGCATGTTCATCTTCAAGTACTATATTGAAAATTAATGAGTTGAATGCCTTAGCCAATAATGGCGATATTATTCCGGTTGACGAAAGTATTATCAGCCAGTTTCAGTTTCAATGGTACCTGAATGGAAACAGGGTAACAGGTGCAACGGCACAACAAATTACTATCGACAATTCCACCTTAAACGGAACGTATTTTTTAAAAGGGATTTTAGCGTCTTTTGTAGCAGAATCTAATACTCTCGATATCAAAGTTGGAGTTCCCGCTCCTGAAATTACGGCAGATGCAGCGTATATATGTGAAGATATTCAGCAGCTGACCATTACATCATCGGTTACAGCTCCCGAATATACGTATAGCTGGTACCTGGATAATACCCTCTTGGAAGAAACAGGAACTACCTTAAAAACATTAAAGGCGGGGACATATGTGCTGAAAGTAAACAACGGCGGATGCGAAGTAAGCTCAGATCCACTTACGATCGAGCCGTATACCTCCGATCTGATTACATTGAATAAAGAAGGAATTATATACCTCCAAAAAGGACAATCAGAAGAAATTATAGCCGGTGGAGCAGATTCGTATATATGGTATGATGATGCACATCAGGTGATAGGCACCACAGCCGGTATAACGATTTCAGAAGAAGGGGTTTATACTTTGGTTGCTACAATTGGCAGTTGCGAACTCGTTAAAACGGTGGAGGCAGTACTTGAGGAAAGTACAATTATTCCGAATGTGATCAGCCCAAATGGTGATGGAATAAATGATACCTGGGCTATACCAGCAGAATACCTGAACAAGCCGGAAGTAAAAGTTGAGATATATACATCAAATGGAGATCTGATCTTTTCCCGCGCCAATTATCAGAATAACTGGCCGGAAAGTACCATCAGGTATTCAGGCAGAAATCCTGTGTATTATTACAGGATCATTAAAAGCGGAGAAACAATTAAAAAAGGAACAATAACAATAATAAAGTAAAATATGAGGCGACACCCCCTCCTACTCGCGATTGTATTTGTGTTTATTGGTTTGCATTTGAGTAATGCACAGGAAGAGGATCCGTATATCTCTATCGATATACCGTCGCAAAATATGTTGAAGTTTAACAGGTTTTTAATCAATCCTACTTTTTCAACAGTAAAAGAAACCAAGTCATATTTTAACTTATTCCACCGAAGTGAGTGGGATAACAGCAATAAGACCTATTTAGGGAGTTATTCCGGAAGGATTAACGACCGGACGGGACTTGGTTTGAGTGTGTACCATCAAAAATTTGGAGTGATTTCTAATTTTGGCCTGATGGGAAACTATACCTATGGTGTGCGCCTAAGCGAAAATGTAAATATGCACCTGGGGGTAAATTTATCTTACTACAATAGCGGTTTCGATCGAAGCGAAGCGCAAACGGTCGATATCGATCCTATAATTCAGGAACTTAACGGTAATTCCTTACTCTCCGTTCAGCCCGGATTCAACTTGGCAATTGGAAATTTTGATGTGGGTATCTATGCCGAGAACCTGGTAGATTTCAACCTGAATACAGGTGAGTCCGTAACCGAATTCAATGAAAAGACATTTTCCGGACATTTAATGTATACCAGGGAAATTGCAAACGGAACCGGATTAATGAAAGACGGTCGATATAGCATCCTGGCCAGAGCCAGAATGCGTGGAGATGATGATATTTCGCCATCTGCCAGCTTTATTTTAGACCTGCCGGTCGGTTGGTTTCAAACGGGTTATGACGATTACTATGGAGCGAGCGCAGGCGTTGGTTTTAATATCTCAAAAAGAATTTCAATTGGCTACGTATATGAAAAAGGATTAAAAAATCCGATCTCTAATTTCGGGTCTACCCACGAAATTAATTTTGCCTATTCCTTCCAGCCTCATTTAACAGACAACATGGTATTACAGGAAGAAGAAGATAATGTTTTACTGGAAGAAAAACTGGCATCATTAGCTGAAAACGAGGAGCTGGAAGAAGGAGATACGATAGTCGTGGAAAACGATACCGTTATCGTGTATAAAAGCGATGAAACGGCTATAGCAGATTTGATAGAAAAGAAACGCGATGCCATTCTTGGAAGCAGGGATACGACACTGGAGAAAAAAATAATAGCGAACAAGGATAGAAAAAGACAGTATGTCGAAAAATACATGGATCAAATAGCCGAAAAGGCGAAAAAAAATCCACAATATCAACAGCAAATAGCCGAATTAAAAGAAGAACTTGATATTGCTGATCAACCTGAAACATTGGTAGCAGAAACGAACCCGGCAAATATACCATCAACGGGAACAGGCATAAAAAAACGGTCTTATACAAAAACCGAAAGCAAGCCGGTTATTTACAATAAGACAAATAAAGACAACAAGTACCTGGTGATTGCCAATGTGTTTAAAGACCGCGAAAATTCAGCCCGTTTTATAGAACAGATGCAATCAAAGGGTATGAATGCCAGGTCATTTTCTAAAAACGGCCTGCATTATGTTTATTTAGATGAATATAGCAATTGGACAGATGCATCCGTGGCATCTGAAAATGGCTTGAATGGCCGGTATAATGATAAAACCTGGGTGTTAAGACAGCAAATAGATAACAGCAATAATCAATACGGAGGGGCAAGGGACCGGTGGACAAATGCCGGCTTGATGGAGTGTACAAAAGAGAATATCGAAAGACTTAATTCGATTACATTTAAAGGCTTTAGAGGGCATCAGGCATTACAGAAAATGCTGGATGATAAAATGAAAAATGGATATTACCTGATAGCCAATGTTTTTTCTGAGCATAAGAATGCATCGAGGTTTATCGATCAATTGAGGTCTATGGGCATCGAAGCACATTATTTTGTAAACCCGAATAACAATTATAGCTATGTATATCTGAATCAGGATATCTCTTTGCAAAGTGCTAAAACCTTATACAACCAAAATAAAGACAAGGAATATGCCTTTGACCTTTGGATCATGCATGTAAAGACATAGTAACTCAAAAAACTCAAAACAAAACTCAATTAGCCCCGATATCATGAAACAAAACTACGCAGCCAACCCTTTACTATACTTGCTTATATTATACCTGTCGTTAAGTGCTTTTAGCAGTAATGCCCAGGTTAAGAATGATTTTGATGTCAGGTTTCAGCAAAACCTTCGTGGTGATATTATCCTGATAGGGAACAATATAGTAAACAGGGACAGTAGGAATTATGATCCGGAAGATCCATATAATGGAAGTACTGCAAATGACGATCTGAATATGCAGTATATCGATATTGACGGGGATTCCAATACTTTTAGTTCAAGTAGTGCTGGTTTAACCATCTCAAATAATGTTGGAGGATGTCCTAAAGTAGTTTATGCCGGCTTGTATTGGGGAGCTGTGTTCAAGGAATCTAACAGGAGTGGTTTTAATCAGGTGAAACTTAAAACGCCGGGAGGGAGCTATGTAGATATTACAGCAGATGAAATACTTTTTGACGGAGATGGAGATTCCGATTTTGGAGCTTATGAACCTTATGCATGTTATAAAGATATTACCGGTATCATCACTTCACTTGCCGATCCGAACGGTACTTATACCGTAGCTAATGTCAGGGCCAGTTCAGGGGATGATATTACAGGAGGTGTTTCCGGAGGATGGTCTATTGTTGTCGTATACGAAAACCCAAAAGAACCGGGGAGAAAGATCACTACTTTCGACGGGTATGCCGGGATTAAAAGTGGAGAAACCCTGGATAATCTGGATATTCAGGGATTCCAGACATTACCTTCGCCCCAACCCGTAAGGGCTAAAATGGGCGTTATGGTGCTTGAAGGAGATAGGGGGATTAGCGGAGATCAGTTACGTATCGATGCCGGAAATGGTTTTTACAATCTGAGTGATGCAGTAAACCCGTCAAATAATTTTTTTAACGGGAGTATTTCCAGGGGGGGAGCATTGCTCACCGACCGGAACCCGAATAGCGAAAATACCCTTGGATGGGATGTCGACCTGCTTAGCATTAATAACAGTAATAACGGAGTTATTCCCAATGGGGCAACCAGT
Organism: Zhouia spongiae; assembly: GCF_022760175.1. Taxonomy (GTDB): domain Bacteria; phylum Bacteroidota; class Bacteroidia; order Flavobacteriales; family Flavobacteriaceae; genus Zhouia; species Zhouia spongiae. The sequence continues at coordinate 1,151,362 of NZ_CP094326.1, read as the reverse complement.
GCAACCCTAAGGGCTATATCTACCCAGGATAAATACGATATTTTCTTTACTTCCTTTGATGTTGAGATTATAGGCCCGGAGATCGTTCTTTTAAAAAATGTTCAAGATCAGTCGGGAACGGATATAGAAGGGCAGGACGTGCATTTTGGAGATTTAATCGACTATGTGCTTACTTTCAGAAACGACGGGAACGACGATGCTGTAGGGTATACGATCAGGGATGTACTCCCTACCAATGTGATTTTTCAAAGTATAGATCTTTCAGGGATTCCGGGAGCTACATATTCATATGATGCCAATACCCGTGAACTAATAATACAGATCCCTGATCAATATGTTACCAAAAAGCAAGATGGAGAAGAACAAGGGGTCGAATATGATATTCGGATCGATGTTCAGGTAGTAGAAGATTGTAGCGAGTTACGCGATGCCTGTTCAAACGAAATAAAAAACCAGGCCTATTCTTCATATAGTGGCGAATTGAATGATGCTCCGGTAACCGATGATCCCAGTTATTCAGATTATGTGGCATGTGACTTCCCTGCCCCCGGATCGACCAACTTTTTGGTAGATATAGACGATTGTAATAAGCCGAATACCGTTGTTCTGTGTGGTAGCAGTACCGAACTTGTTGCAGGAAGCGGATTCGATACATATCAGTGGCAGAAGGATAATGGTTCCGGAACTTATGTGGATATTGCAGGGGCGAATTCTCAAACCTATACAGTTACAACTGTCGGAAACTATAAAGTGATCAAGAAAAATACCGGTGGTACCTGTTTAAGCTTTGAAGAGTTTTTCGAAGTGGAGCTCTTTAACAGCGGATTGGAAAACCCGTTATTATCCTATGCCGATGACGTAGTTACTTGCCCGGACGACGGTGACGATCTTGTGAAACTATTTTTATGTGGTGGCAATGCCAGTCGAACGATCAACACAAATATTGTTGGAGCACAATCTATTTCCTGGGAAAAAATAGATGCGGGTTGTGAAAACCTTGATATCCACGATACCTGTGCCAATAAAAACAGTACCTGCCAGTGGCATAACGTAGGGTCAGGCTCTGCCTTTACTGTTAGTGAAGCAGGTGAATACAGACTGGTGGCGCAATTCGATGGAGGATGCGTAGACCGTTTTTATTTTAATGTATATACCAATCCTTTCGACCCAACCTATGTTTCCAGGGATATTATGTGTTCTCAGCCCGGAGAAATACAGGTGAACGATGTGCCGGGTAATAATACATACGAAATCAGGTTGCTGGAAGACATAAACGGAACATACCAGCCGGTACAGGACTGGAGTTTCAATCAGACATTTGCTATAGACCATGCCGGGATTTATATCGTAGAGACCAGGCAATATAATGTAGATAATGCATGTGTGTTTACATCACAAGAAATTGGGATCAGGGAAAGGAATTTTAGCGGTACAGCAAGCACCACCGATGCCGATTGTGAAGGAAAAGGAGATATAACTGTAACCATCAACGACGTAGACCCTGTATATTATTTTGAGTTATGGCAGGGAACAACTCTTATAGCCAGCGCTGAAGGGCATACCATAGCCGAAAAACAACATGTTTTTGAAGATCAGAATGCCGGGACATATACGGTAAAAGCCTTTACGCAGAAACCATCGGCAGACGGGAGTACGCAGGAAGTGAACTGTTATTTTGAAAGAGAAGTGACCATAGATCCGTACGATCTCGATATAGAAGCAAGACTTATCGAAAATATAACCTGTAACGATGGGTTAATAGAAGTTAGTTCGTCAGGAGGTACCGGAACACATGCTTATGCCATTTTGCAATATATACCCGGTACCGGTGCAACGGCACCGGCCGTAAACTACGGTGATGCAAATAACATTCCGGCCGGTAATTATCAGCAGGAAAACGAATTTACCTTTCAACCCGGAGAACAGGGCACCTATATTTTTGTAGTGGTAGATGGGAATAACTGTAGCGTGTCCTCGCAGGAAATAACAATAGAATACGCTTCACCTATAGCATGGACCTGGAGTAAAACAGATCTAAGTTGTTTTCAATCGAACGACGGAAGTATAACGGTAAACCATACGACACCTACAACACCTTATATTTTAAGTTACGTTCTGGAAAAACCCGACGGTACCACGGTGAATTCCCAGACAGGGGAATTTACGGGCCTAAGTGCCGGTGTAAATTATGAAGTAACAGTAACACAAACATATGGCGACCAAACCTGTACTTCTTCTGAAACGGTTACGATTACAGAACCCGATCGTTTAACGGCTTCTGCAGGAGTGTCCAAACTTCCGGGTTGTGATTCCAACGATGAAACACTGGCAGAGGTGCGCATTACCAATCCGTTGGGAGGTACACCGCCTTATGAATACAGTTTTGACGGTGGAACATCCTACAGTAACAATCCTGTAGGGTATCTGTCTGCCGATACTCATACGTTGTTCATTAAAGACAGCAGAAATTGTATATTCCCGATGGAAATAGAAATTCCGGACCTGCCGGAAGCACCAACGGCCGATGTGGTTTATACCTATAATTGCGACGGAACAGGAAACATTGTCCTTACCCCTAGCATCCCTGAGTATGAGTACACCTACGATGTGAACGGAACACCTTCAGGTACCGGAAGCAGCTTAACGGTAAATGATCTGGCAGACGGCGAACATACCATTACCATACATTATAACAACCCGAATTATGTAACCTATTCCAACCTGTTAAAAGAAGATTTTGGCGCAGGAGCCAATACCACCAGCCCGAACATAGGCTCGGTATATTGCTATGAATCACAAAGCATGGCAGCTCCTAATAGTTGCGACCCTCAAGGAATAAATAATGTACAATTAAACGACGGGGAGTATTCAGTAACTTCGCGTATAGCCTATCCCCACGGAACCTGGCGTTCACCTAACGATCATGCCGGACAGGCAAACGGAAGGTTTATGGCCATAAATGTAGGCGATGTGGCCGGGCCTAATGGGGTGATATTCACTCAAAGTGTTCAGGATGTTATTCCAAATCAGGACATTATAATATCTCTCAATGCCTTTAACCTGTTGCGTACAGGCACGTCGGGGGCAGACCCCTATGTGGTGGTTCAATTGGTGGGCAGTAGCGGGGTTATAGCAGAAACATCTACGAGTGAAATACCAAAAAATAATAATGCTGACGACTGGCACGAGTATACCGTAAACCTAAACCCGGGAAATAATACGGCTCTGGATATTGTTATCAGAACCCAAAGTACAGTAATAAGTGGCAACGACATAGCTATAGATGATATCCATGCTTATCAGGTTCCGGAAAAGTGTGATCTTACGGTTGATATTCCTGTTACAATAAACGGAAAAGTTTTTACAGCCGAACCAATAGATGTTAGCCCGGTTAGCTGTAACGGGGGCAATGACGGTGCCATAGAATTCAGTATTAGCAATTTTGATGCTGCCCAGGGGTTTGAATATTCCATAGACGGCACCACCTGGTATACAGCAACAAGCTCTCCGGTAACGATAAACAATTCAGTGACCCCGATAACAGCAGGGACTTATACGGTCTATGTAAGGGATTTAAGAGATACGGCAAACTGTACCGCCCAATTCGATGTTGAAGTAACAGCTCCGGAGCCGGTAACGGTTTCGGCAGAGGTAACGCAGGAAATGACATGCAGCAATAGTTATACGGCTATTATCACGGCTAATGCCGGGGGAGGCATAGGAAACTATGAATATCAGCTGGAAGACACTGCCGGGAATCCGATTGCAGGATATGATTATAATAATAATGGCAGTAATAATGTCTTCACAATTACAGGGGCTGCCAATGCGGGTAGTTATGTAGTTCGTGCTAAAGACGCTAACGATTGCGCTGCTCCTGCTGCCGCCTCAGTAACAATAGCTGCTCCGGAGGCCATAGACTTTGGTTTGTCCGCAACAGATTGCTATAATGTCGGTCTCAACAATGGTACAATCACAGTAACAGTAACTTCCGGAAACGGTGACTACCAGTTCAGCCTCGATGGATCTACCTGGTTCAATCCCAATACGGCAGCACCAGATGAATATACCTTCAACAACTTAACTCCGGACACTTACGACGTATATGTAAAGGATGGTTATGGATGTGAAGCTACAAAGCAGATTACCATTAACAAACAGATAACGGCCTCAGTAACGGCACAGACCAACATTTCATGTTCAGGGAATACGGACGGTGAAGCTACCATCACGGTAAATGATTTTCAGGGGTCGTATAGTTATACAGTAGCTGGAGGAACTCCGGTTACCGGTCAGAATAGCGGAACTATTGCGTTAACCGCATTAACCTCCGGAACACATACCGTAGTGATTACTGACGAAAACTCCTGTTCAACAACAGTTACCATAGATATAGAAGAACCACAGGCTGCTTTGAACGCTACATTAGATGTAACGCCTATGTCGTGTTCTACGCCTTCAGGAAGCGTTGTTATAACGGCTACTGCCGGATGGGGAGGATATCAATATACAATAGCATATCCTGACGGTACAACACAAGGGCCACAGTCAACGAATACATTTAACGGACTCACCCAGACAGGAACATACACTGTTACGGTTACTGATGCAGGAGGTTGTTCTGTCGACCGTACTTTTGATCTGCAACCGGCTACTTCACCAGCATTGACACTGGCAGGTAGCGGGTGTTACGACGGCACTGATAATGTTACTATTACTGCAACAGCTACAGGAGGAACAGCTCCCTACGAATACAGTATTAACGGAGGTGCCTTTGGTACGACAAATACGTTTAGCGTAGGTGCCGGGACATATACGGTGACCGTACGCGATGATTTAGATTGTACCGATACGCAGCAAATAATTATTGATAATGAGTTAACAATAGCTGCTGTAGCAGGGATAATCCCGGCTTGTGGATCGCCTGCAAGTACCGATATTACAATTACTGCCGGCGGCGGTGATGGTAGTTATGTATACAGTATAGATGGCACCAATTTCCAGGCAGGAAATACATTTACAGTAACTACAACCGGAACTTATGATGTGTACGTAAGGGATAACAATGGCAATGTTGAATACTGTGAGGCAACGACTCAGGTTGTTATAGGCCAGGATGCCCCGGTAGATTTTACGGAAGCGCATACCGATGTTACTTGTTTCGGAGATACTAATGGCTCCATTACATTAACAGGCAGTGGAGGAACCGCACCATACACGTATCGTATTGTAAATGCAATTGCAGGGATAGATATTACCAATACCACAGGAGGGTTTGGTAATTTGCCGGCAGGCACTTATAATGTTACGGTAACCGATAATAACGGATGTCCCGATACAGCTACCATTACAATTAATCAGCCGGGTCAATTAGGTGCTGATGTGAGTGCTACGGCCTATACCTGTTCTGCTGAGTCCCAGATTACGATAGCGAATGTTACCGGAGGCTCCGGAACTTATCAGTATAGCATAGATGGGCAGACCGGGTGGTTACCAGCCGGAGGAACTACTGCTACAAACTATACCTTTACCCCTACTTTTACAAATGGCACATATACGGTTCGCGTAAGGGATTTTAACACCACTACGTGTAGTTTCGATACACCTGTAATCATCGATCCACTTCCTGTAGAACCAATATTAAGTACATCCATTATTTATAGTTGTGACGGTTCGGGTAATTTAACAGTTACTGCGGTACCAGCCGGTACTTATGAGTATCAGTTGGAAGACACTGCCGGGAATCCGATTGCAGGATACGAATACGCAACTCAGGGAAATAATAATGTTTTTGCCAATGTTGCAGTTGGAAATTATGTCATACGTGTAAATTACGGTACCGGAAATGCCGCTTTAGGAACGACCTGTACAACAACGGTTCCTGCAAATGTAGCCGCCGGATTCGAGTTCATGGCTTCAATTACGGCAAGTACCCATGTAAGCTGTCATGGAGGATCTGATGGAAGTATTACATTTGAGGTTGAAAATTTTGGCGCCGGTGGTTTCGAATACGATATCAATGGCGCCGGATATGTAAACACAGCTACTACCTCTCCTGAAACGATTACAGGATTAACCGCAGGAGATTATACAATTACTGTCAGAGATGTCGATAATCCTATAGCCGGGTGTACCGTTGTGCTGACCCAAACGATCACAGAGCCTGCATTATTAGGGGTTACCGCTATGTTGAACTCTCCTTTAACTTGTACTACAGGGGCCTCTATTACCGCATCTGCTTATGGGGGTACAGCGGCTTATCATTACCAACTGGAAGACAGTAACGGCATTGTAGCCGGATACGATTTCGCTGCTAACGGCACGAATACGACCTTTACAAACCTCCCGGCCGAAACCTATAATATCAGGGTAAGGGACGCCAATAGCTGTGAGGCTTTAACGGCTGCCCCGGTGGTTATTAACGCAGCGGTCTCCCCTTCAGTGACACTAAATGCTACAGCTTGTTATACGGGCAATAACGATGGAACGATTACTGCAAATGTATCTGGAAACAACGGGAATTTAATGTTCAGAATTAATGGTGGTGCCTGGATAACCCCGACACCGGCAACCGCAACAACCCATACCTTTACCGATTTGGTCAATGGTAGTTATACGGTTGAAGTGAGGGATGCATACGGATGTGTAGACTCAGAAACCATCAACATTAATCCGGAAATCACGGCAACTGTAGCTGTTGACCATTTAACCAGCTGTTCCGACGGACAGATCACCGTAACGGCAAGCGGAGGAATAGGCACACTGCAATATGCTTTTGTGTCAACCGGAACAACTGTAACCGTAGCTGATTTCAGTACTGCGAATACCTTTACGGTTACTACCGGGAATGATGGTATTTACGATGTGTATGTATGGGATAATAATGCAAACGATCCGCATTGTGAATATATGGAAACGGTTACTGTAAACCCGGCTACTCCTTTAACGATTACAGCCGTGCCTGCCGATCCTGAATGCCATGATGGTACCGGACAAATAACTATAACGGTAACTTCAGGGATGGCACCTTATACCTATCAAATAATAGATCTGGATAATGGAGGTGCTGCCAATGAAACAACGAATAATGTTATTAATAACACCAAAACCTATTATAACCTTGCTCCGGGGAATTATACCATTAATGTTACCGATGCCACCGGATGTACGGTAACCGATACCCCGGTAACTATTAACAATCCTGAAGAGTTAACAGCAGATGTTGTCGGTGTAACACCAAGTTCATGTTCAGGAGATCCTAATTTGTTCGGATTGCGATTTGAAAACTATCCTACAACGCTCGGAACTATTGAGTTTAGTATCGATGGTGGTAATACATGGATCGGTGATAATTCAAATCCGGGAGTCACTGATCAATTAACGGGATATGTATCAGGTACAACCGTAAATCCATCTATGAGAACGGTTGACGGATCCGGGAATACCGTTTGTCAAACAGACTTCCCTCCATTTGTAATACCATACCCTCTTGATGATTTGGATATTACCATTCATGCTATTGTGGTAAATTGTAACGAACTACAAGTTTCTGTACAAGGTAGTGAAGGCTCACCCGATTATGTTTATGCTTATACCGATGATCCGGCCAGTTTTAATCCTGCTACTGCAACCTGGACGAGTCCGGCTCAAGATGAATTTACGCCATATGTGTTTACAGGCCTGGTGCCCGGTAGGACCTATGTGTTCTATGTACAGGATGCAGTAGGTTGTGTAAGGCAGAGTAATGTGAATGTTAACGACTTGATTACCGTACCTTTAGAAATAACATCTACTTATACTCCTTCGTGTTTCGGTGCTAATAACGGAACGATAACCTACACAGTAACCGATAATGAATTACCTTTTGGGAATGAATTTAGATGGGAAGTTTTTGACATGAGTTCTGGAACTCCTGTTCCTGTAACCAATAGCGGAGGGAATCAACCGTATGCATCCCCTCAAGATATAACCGTTACAGGCTTAGCTCCTGGGAATTATTTTATACAGGTAACTGAAGTAGACGGAGGAATAGACTCGTGTGTAGGAGCAACCGAGAACCTCTTCTTAGATGAATTAGATGATATTACAGGAACCCCTGTAGCAATCAGGGATATTACCTGTGATACGCCCGGACTGGTACAAATAAACAATATAACAGGTGGCGGGGGTACCTACCACTACACTTTAACCAGCCCGGACTTCGTTGCACCGATAAGCAATACGACCGATAACCCTATAGAAGTTCCGATTTCACAGATCAATACTCCTAACCCATCTTCTATAACAGTAACCGTAAGCGTAGAAGACCAATACGGATGTCCTAAGAACCTTGGAGACGTAATATTAAATATTGCCCAGCCTCCGGTTATTACGTCTGTTGATGTCGATAATTGTGCTGTTTCTCATACCGTAACTATCAATGCCACAGCCAGTGGAGGTGCTACGTTGTTATATTCTATAGATAATGGGGTTACGTATGTCGATAATGGCGGGGTATTTACCAATGTAGCGGCAGGGACATACGATGTTTCTGTTATAGACAGCAATGGCTGTACCGCTACAAGCTCGGTAACCGTATACCCTACTTTAGAAGCTTCTGTTTTATTGACAAAGCTTATTGATTGTTCGATCTCTCCTGATGCGGAAATCACTATCGAGGTATTAAATGGTTCAGGCAGTTACGATTACGAGATTACCAATGGTTTAGGTACTGTAGTTTTAAGACAGGCATTGCCTGGAAATCCTTTTGATGCCGTGATTACAGTTCCTGAAACCTATACGGTTACTATTTACGATAACAATACCACAACACCAGAGTGTAAAAAGGAATTTACCATAGAGGTTCCAAATAGGTTAGAGCCTGTTATAGCGGTTAACCATTCCACCGACGAAACCTGTTTTGGTGCCGATAATGGTACTGTTTCGGTTTCAGTGCCCGATAATGGAACCGGACCTTTTACCTTTGAAATTGTTTCAGCAGCCGGAGCCACCAATCCTATAACGTTGCCTATAGCACCAACCAGTTCAGGTGCAACAACGGCAACCTTTACCGGTTTAGACGGAACAGGAGCTTCGGGAGTAACCTATACCATTCAGGTTACAGCAGCCAACGGATGCCAGGATACCGAAACAGTCACCATTAATGAACCTGCCATAATTGTGCCCGATGTATCGGTTTCTCAATTTGGTTGTGCAACTGGAAACAATGTAAGCAATGCTGTGATTACTATAGATCCTTCGGCAACAACAGGAGGAAGCGGTACTTATACCATCTTTGAGTTTGTTGAAGACGTTTCGGGCAATACAGTTCAAAGAGGCACAAATACAAGTTATACCGTTACCAACCTTACAGGTGGCAGTTATACTGTTAACGTATACGATGATAATAACTGTGTTGGTAGTGAAACAGTTACCATCGATCCGTATAACCAAATAAATGTTTCTGCAATACCAACCAACCCTACTTGTATGCCGGGGAATGACGGAGAAGTACAAATAGATGTTACATTTGGTTTAGGGCTTGGAAGCACCAATATACGATATGACATTGTTGGATTGGATGTAGCATATAACGATACCTTTACAGCAAATGTCGCTACTCATACTTTTACAGGTTTAGGAATTGGTACTTACCAGGTAACGGCAACAAATACAACTACAGGGTGTTTGGTACAAAATACGGTTGAATTAACAGACCCGAATACCTTTACCATAAGCACTAATATTATAAATGACGTGGATTGTTTCGGAACCAGTACCGGTGCCGTTACGTTCTCGATTGCCGATGCGGTTTATAGCGGTGGTTTCGATTATCAGGTGTTTGAACAACTTACCAACAATCCGGTAACCGGCCTGGCCACTCATCCGGATATGGGTCCTACGCCTGTGGTTAACTTACCGGTAGGTGACTACTATGTGGTGATCTCCCAAAGTAGTGCTCCTGCCTGTAGCAAGCAGCAAAACTTCAGTATTTCAGGGCCTGATTCTGTGTTAAATGCCACAGCTCAGGCAAGCCCGATCACTTGTGCCGGTAATGACGGCATTATAGAAATCACAGCTAGTGGCGGTTGGGGCAATTACAGCTACTATGTGTCTGCAACAGACATTGCCGACCCAACAGATGAAACTTTGTACACTGCCGGTCAGGCACGTTGGGAAGGATTGGCTCCGGGTACTTATTACATTTATGTAATGGATGGAAATGGCTGTTATACAAGTTTAGGAACAGAGCTTCTTGAAGATCCCCTGCCTATTACAGCCGATATCATCGCCAGCAATGCCAATTGCGATGGTAATAATGGTGAGATTACAGTAAATAACATCGCCGGCGGACAAGGAAGTAATTATACCATACAGCTGATAAAAGACGGTGTAAACCTCGGCGCACCAAAAACGGGAATGAGTGCCGTATTTACAGGGCTTGGAGCCGGGGATTATACGGTTACAATTAGTGACCAGTGGAGTTGTAATGAAAACTTCAATAGTCCAGTCACTTTATACGACGTCTTTACGTTGAGTTATAATATCGATAAACAGATTTCCTGTGCGGCTCCGGTAGGCGGACAAATCACAATTACAGCTACCGGTGGTTCGGGGAACTTTGACTATAGTATAGACTATGCCGCTGCAACCCAGACAGGGAATGTCTTTACCGATCTGGATGCCGTAAGAACGTATACCTTCACTGTTGAAGATACAACTACAGGTTGTATAGAAACCATTGAGGCCGATCTTGAAGCTCCTGTTGTTCCGGTTATCGATACTATAGAAGCCACCAATGTTACCTGTGTTGGAAGCGATGGTACAGTAACAGTGACCCTCGACCCTGCAACAGAAACCGATCCTCCTTATGTATATGAGTTGAGCCAGGGAGGTACTCCGGTTCAAACAAATAACGACGGAATCTTTACGGGGCTCGATGCAGGAACCTATGATGTTAGCGTTAGCTCGGCCCTAGGTTGTACAGTAACCGGAACAGCTACAGTAGGTACCGATCCAACACCTCAGATATCACTGACAGTTACTGATAACTGCGATATAACGGGAGGCTTCGATATAACGGTCACTTTAGATCAGGCGGGTATTCCAAATGCAGACGGAAGTTATTCGTTGGTAGTTAATGGAGCAACTCGAAATGTAACTTTCGATGTTAGCAACCAATACCTGATCAGCGGACTGGCAGCCGGAACATATAACATTGAAATTATAGATGCGAATGGCTGTAGCGACAATGCGACAGACACAACGACCATTACGCCTCTCGACTTCAATGCGCAGGTTACAGCGTTGTTAGACTGCGAAACCCCGCCGGGCGGAAATGCAGCGATCACCATTTCCAATATATCAGGCTCGGGTACATATGAGTATGAGATAAACGGACCTGTAAATGTAGTTCGAACGGCTTTACCTGTTACCGGGATTACCTGGAATGGAGCAGATTCAGTAGGAGATTATGTGATAATAGTATACGATATGGAAGGGGGCTGCTCTATAACAAAAACTGTTACCGTAGCACCTGCCCTCGAACCGGACTTTACTGCGACTCCTGTCGATGCACTTTGTAACGGAGGAACCGGAAGTATTCGTGTAAATGCGATCGATAACGGTAGCGGACCGTTTACCTTCGCGATCACCGATGCTACCGATTCCAATGGCAACCCGATTACAACACCGATCCCGGCAGATGATACAACTCCTGCATATACAGCAACATTCAGCGGATTAATAGCAGGAACTTATACGATAACGGCAACCGGGGCAAACAGTTGTACAACACTCCAAACGGTAACGGTAAATGAGCCTGCGGCCATTACAGGTCTTACACTGGCTGCTGAAGAATTTGTCTGTACACCGGGCTCGAACAACAACAGTATAGCCAAAGTAACAGCCAATGGAGTTAGCGGCGGAAGCGGCAGCTATATCTATGAGTTCATATATTCCAATGGGAACCCGGCAGACGATAAGACCCAACGATCTGCCGCCAATGAGTTTTATGTATCGAATGTACTGGGAGGAACGGTAACCGTAAATGTATACGATGCCAATGCCGATGGTTGCTTTGTAACCGATACTATAAATATCGATCCGTTTGCCGGAATTACCGATATTACTGCAACCCCTGTCGACCCAACCTGTAATGGAGGCGATGGCGAAGTTGAAGTAACCGTAACCCTCGATGCACCTATAGGAAACGCAGCACTGCAATACAACATAAGCAATGCCGATGGTTCATACACCGATGCTGTTACATTAAACAATACAGATGCAAGCCCGACAGACCATACGTTCTCAGGTCTCGATTTCGGACATTATATCATAACGGTAACCAACACCAATACAGGTTGCGAATTATCAACGACAACCGAATTAAAAGACCCGAATACCTTCGATATCGAAGTGGTCAAACACCAGGATGTATTGTGCCATGGTACCGAAACCGGCATAGTAGATATAAACATGATAGATGCTTCCTATAGTGGCGGATTTACCTGGGAAATATTCAATGCGGCAAATGATGCCCCTGTTAAATCAGGAACCGAAGCTGCCCATACAAATATCAACCTGTTTGCAGGAGCCTACTATGTGGTAGTAAATCAAACCGGTACGCCATTCTGCGAGAACAGGAGCTACTTCAGCATCAATCAGTCGGCAACGCCAATGAATATCAAGGTAGAAGCATCGCAATACCTTACCTGTACAGACCCTGGTGAAATTACAGTTACCGCTACCGGTGGGTATGGGTTCTATGAATACGCTTTGGTAGTACAAGGAACAACCCCTGCCCCGTCAGATTATGGTTCGGCTAATATCTTCCCGAACATAAGTGCAGGCAGCTATGAGGTATTCGTAAGAGATGCCGGTGGTTGTATAGCGTCAGATGTCATTACATTCGTACAGCCGGATCCGATTACCGCAACAGTAAGTGCATCCGATAACTTCTGTTTTGATGACTATGCCGGAACTATTACAGTTCAGAATATCCAGGGAGGAAGACCTGCTGTAGACAGCAATGCATCGTACCTGTATACACTGAGCTTTACAGATGCATCAGGGAATGTCCTGTCGCAATTCCCGCCGCAAACATCACCTGTATTTGAGTTTCTGCCTACAGGTTATTATACCGTAACGGTTTCTGATGGCTGGGGATGTGATTTTATTTCAGGCCGGGTATTTATCGATGAGCCTCAGGAGATGGATATAAGTCTTGTAATAACCGACAGATTAACCTGTGCCGGAAATAATGCAGGATTAGAACTTAGGGTTACCGGAGGAACAGCGCCATACGCATATAGTACGGACAGATCGGGGACTTTCATTCCTTTTAGTGGTAATTCAGCTACGATCTCAGGTCTTGGCGAAGGACAGTATTCATATTATGTTCAAGACGGTAACGGTTGTATTTCACAGGTATCTAATACGATTACTATAGACCCTGTTCCTGAACTTAAGCTTGATGCTGAAATTACTACTGACGTAAATTGCTTCGGACACGCAACAGGCTATGTAAGAGTAAAAGCAACAGGCGGATTAGGAAGGTATATGTATTCATTGTACAACAGCAGTGACGATCAGTTAGTGTCACCGCAGGCAGCCAATTATTTCGAGGGATTAAAAGCCGGCGACTACTATGTGGTGGTCGAAAGTGAAGATTGTCAGACAAGGACAGATATTCAGATAAAAGACGGTAATGAATTACGCCTTAAAACACCGGTTGTTCAGAATCCTTTATGTGTCGATGGCTATGGAGCTATCAATGTCGGGCTTGAAGGAGGTACAGGAGTATATAAATATGCGATTTCTCCGAATCTTGATCAGTTTTTTGACGAAGGAGACTTTACAGAATTATTACCGGGAGACTATACGGTGATCGCCCAGGATAGTAAAGGATGCGAACCATATGTACTCGATTTCAGGATTGAAGCCCCTGATCCTTTGGTGATGGCTACCCAGGCAGTAGTACACGAAAGCTGTTCCGGAGAAAATGACGGATATATAGAAATTAATGTTAGCGGAGGAACCGCCCCTTATTATACAAGCCTGAACTCGCAGGATAATAACGACTTTGTACAAGATCAATATATATTTAATAATCTGGAAGGAGGCAAATCGCACATCATCTTTGTACGCGATGCCAATGGATGTGAGATTAATTTGGTGGTGCCTGTTGAAGCAGGTCCTGACCTGAGAGCCGAAATCGAAGTTGTTGAAGAATGTGTTGATAATGCTGCGCAAAACCGCGTGGAGGTAACGTTGCTAAACCAGTCTGGTATTACGCCCGACGATGTGTTGTATGCCTTGAATTCGGCCGATATTAATCAGGCCGTAGCATTTGATTATACAGACGGTCAGAGAGGAATCATAGAAAACGTCGCTCCGGGAGCAGATCAGTACATAACATTGTTCTATGAGGCCTGTGCCAAAATGATTGCCGATGATCAGCGTTTTACGGTTCATCAGATTGATCAGGTAACAGTTGTTGATGCTTCCGATCCGAATATAATGAACCTGATAGAAGTAAATGCATCAGGCGGAGTGCCACCTTATACGTATTATTTTAACGATAAGAATCAGGGCAGTGACAATACCTATTATGTAAGCAATACAGACCCCGGTTACACAGATGCATCCGGCGCTGAGATTAAACAGATCAGGGTGGTGGTGACAGACGCTTTAGGATGTAGCCATGAAATACTGGCAGAAAAAGAGTTTATAGATATCGATATCCCTGACCACTTTACGCCTAATGGAGATAATTATAACGATACCTGGGGGCCTGACAATGATGAAGGTTTCCCTGAGATCCGTACCAGGATTTATGACCGTTACGGAAGAATGGTTGCCGAGGTTCGTGTTGGTGAAAAATGGGACGGAAGATACAATGGTTCGCCGTTACCAACCGGAGATTACTGGTATGTAATGAAGTTGGAAGGAAGTGATGAACGTGAGTTCATGGGGCATTTCACCTTATTAAGATAACTCTGATTATAGAAGGCTCATTAAAATAGAATAGCAATAATTTTTTAAACGAAACAATTAGCCCCGTTATTGATTAATAAAGAATTATAAAAACTAAAACTAGTGAAACAAGTTGTAACCTATTTATGCAGTATTTTTTGTGTTTTGATGTCTGTTTATCAATCAAAAGCACAAGAAATAACATTGCCGCCATACACACAATATTTAGCAGATAACCCTTTTATCTTATCCCCGACATTTGCGGGTATTGGAGATCATATCCGAACCCGGCTAAATGGAGTCACCCAATGGGTAGGGGTTAAAGACGCTCCCGATACACAGTCTCTGGCGATAGATATGCGGGTAGGCAACCGATCGGGTATAGGAGCTACTTTATTCAATGACAGAAACGGTTTCACCCATACCCGCGGAGCAAAATTGTCGTTTGCTCATCACCTCACATTCGATGCTTTTGAAAACCATTTTATGTCGTTCGGACTTTCTTATAATTTTAATCAGTTTCGGATCGATACGGAAACCTTCGACCCTAACGACCCTGCGGTTAATGATAGAAAGACAAACAACCACAACTTCGATGTGGGCTTTTTATATCGTTTACAAGACTTTTATTTTAGTTTGAATGCATCGAACCTTCTGAATAAAGATCTCGACTTATTCGCCATTAATGAGCCTAATGCATTAAGGAATTACTATATCTATTCAGGGTATAAGTGGAGACCCCACAGAACCAGTAAATTTGAGATCGAACCATCTGTTTTCCTCCAACTGTTCGAAAGTGACGGACGATCAAACACAGACTTTAACGTTCGCTTCAGACAATACGACCTTGAGAATAGCTATTGGGCGGCAATCTCATACCGATTCTTAAACGACCAGTTTTTAGACCCTTTGAATATTACGCCAATGGTTGGTCTTAATATTAAAAATTTCTTTTTTGCTTACGGATATCAGGTAACCCTTAATGAATTGATAGGGTATAACTCAGGAACACACATGATAACCATCGGATTCGACTTCTTCCAAGGAATAAGCGAATGTCCGTGTACACAGAAAAAAGGAAGCGCTTCTAAGGTTTTTTAGACGATTTCCGTAACTTTTCCAAAGTACTGAACTTTGGAAAAGTTGTTTATAAAACAAATCAACTATCCTGAACCGATAAATCAATATTTTAGCATTCCTGTTAAAATTATTGTCGGGTAAAAATATTAGATTCTTTAGCTACCAGTAGGAACGACCTCAGACGGAACCTGTGAGCTCCTCTGGTGGTTTTTCATAGGAACTGGTTGTAGATAAAGGCATTGCCCTATATCAATCCGGAGATGAAGATTAAAGGAGTTGCAAAAAGCTTGGGTCACAATAGTCCCGTTATTCTTTGGATTAAATTTCGCCTTCAGTAAAACAGTTTAGCTATGGATCGGTTATTTAAATTTTTAAAGTCTCTGTTTAGAATATCGACAAAGTATACATATTTAATTAATACGAATGAAACACTTTTTTAAACAGGCTCAAATTCTAGAAACAAATCGCGCTGATACCCTGCCAACTCCATCACACCATCACAACATAACTTCCAAATTATTTATCATTAACAGATAAAAGATTAATTTTGCTTAAAAAGTCAGCGTGGGAATTATAAGAGTAACAAATATTCAGGTATATGCCTATCATGGTTGCCTGATAGAAGAAGGGAAAATAGGGAGCGACTACAGGGTAGACGTTGAAGTGAAAGCAGATTTACAGCCTTCTGCAAATAGTGATGCTTTAACAGATACCGTAGACTATGTACATGTAAACCGGATTGTTAAGCAGGAAATGGCAATCCGTTCTAAATTGCTTGAACATGTTGCTAAAAGGATCATAGAAAGGATTTTCGATGAAATAACAATAGCCGACGAAACTACTGTTCAGGTTTCAAAGATCAATCCACCTATAGGAGGAAATGTAGAGATGGTAACCATTGAAATGACTTTGAAGCGATAATTTTTGCAAATAAATAAAATAAACGCTTATATTTGTCGCCCAAAATAACGGCATCGTGGCCGAGTGGCTAGGCAGAGGTCTGCAAAACCTTGTACAGCGGTTCGAATCCGCTCGATGCCTCAGAACAAAAGCACCTTTTTCAGGTGCTTTTTTCATTTTATGAATGAAGCTTTTGTAAAAAAGTTGCGGATCAGGTAAAAGTTTTTTTGACGCCATAGGGTTTTAGCAGTTCGTTTGTATATTGCTTGTACTGGAGAAGCAGTACAGTAAACATCTGAAAAGAGAAGCTTGCTTCTAAATCAATTAAAAAGTCTGCCGATACTCCCTGTATACTTCATCGATCCCCTGCCGTACTATGGTTATCAGCCTCAATAGTCGATAAAGGGAGTAACAGATGACCGTACAGACAAATTCTCAAAATAATAGCGGGTAACCGAACAGTCAAGCCTAGATTTTTTGATTCTTTTTCATCAATGAAAAAGAATAAGTGATTGTTAAATAATGGTTTAATCGTAGTTTTCCTTCAGTTAAAATATTAGAATCATGGTTAAAAAGAAACAAATTTAGAAAAGAACTCGTATTTTTGTTTAGTAAAAATCTTTATGAATACAATTAAAGGAAGAACCCGGGCACAAGAATCTACTAACGCCATCGAACGGATGTATATAACGATGAGACATCTGTTTAACCGGGGATTTTACAAACCAACCGGCGTTTCCGGAGACACATTGCGAGAAGCATTATTGGAATTAAGGCCTGAAATATATGGCTCTGTAGCCGATGATAAAGCGGAACTTAACGGCCTTATGTATGTTTTAGACCGATTGCCCGTCGGGATTGAAGAATGCAGGTATATCAACCTTATTTCAGATGAAGGGTATAAAGAATCGCATTTTAAAGTAATTGTCCCGCCCAAGCGGCGTCGAAACTGTTATCGTGTAGACGACGAACAGATGAATATAGAAATAACCAGGGGCCGGTCGGATATCTATGATATTTTAACCCATCTTACATTTCTGTTTATTGAATCGCATAAGATCAGTAAAAATGTGCTGATCAATAAAACAGGAGAGGTTACAAGAGACTGGATTAAAATTGAGAATACAGTCGCCAGAAAGAAACTAACACTTGCTGAACGGGAGAATGCGCTCATTCACCTGTCAAATATTTTAGGGAGGACGTTCAACGAACTTCTGGAAGCTCACAAAACCTTTGCAACCAAAGACAATCCGGAGCGTTTTCTGTCTATTATTTACTGGTTAGGAAAGTTAGGGATAGAAGAAGTGATACACGGGAACAAACGTAGCATTACTTTTAGTCCGATTTTGAGAGAAAGGTTAGGACATCATATTCATGGAGAGATCTGGGCAAATACCATCAAGAAAACACTGAAAAAGCAGCAGCTTTTACACAGGCCGATTCACATTATCAGTGCTAATATGCACAGTGTGATGAATTCCATATATGCGCCGGTAGTTCTAAATAAAGAAATGACTTCAAAAGGAGCGTATGAAGTATATGGAATGTTGAGTGATCCAAAAAATGAGATCCTTAGGAATAAAGTAAAACAATATGCCGAAAAACACGGTATGATCAGTATCCCCGATACTTCCGGAACAAACATAGACGTACAGATTTTCGATACTTCAAAAATCGATTTTTCCAGGTCGCACTTTACTACACCTGACGATCGGTATAGCGATGAAGAAAAACCGGTGTTGTTTGTTATGGACTATGCCTTTGGTGAACAGGCCTACGAGACGATAGATGAACTTTTGAAACCCTATAAAGAAGGAAAGGGCAAAACACAGTACTTAAATGTGGTTTCTGTTTCCATTATGGGGAAAGCAGGGATCTTGGAAGGAAGTAAAGGAGATCTGATGATCCCGACTTCTCACATTTTTGAAGGAACCGCCGACAACTACCCTTTCCATAATGAGTTAAATATATCAGATTTTGAAGGAAATGGCCTGAAAGTGTTTGAAGGTGCTATGGTTACGGTATTGGGAACATCATTGCAAAACCGAGACCTGCTGAAATTTTTCCACGATAGTACCTGGAATGTTATAGGGTTAGAAATGGAAGGAGCACATTATCAGAAGGCTATTCAGTCTGCTTCAAAGATCAGGAAGAGTATCAGGGAAGATGTAAAGGTACGCTATGCTTATTATGCCTCTGATAATCCGTTAGAGACCGGTAGTACCTTGGCTTCCGGAGGATTAGGTATTACAGGTGTCAAGCCTACCTACCTGATCACCATTAAAATTCTGGAGCAAATATTCAACGATTAAATCCATTTGGATTGAATAGAAATCCCTCTTCTTAAGAACAATAGGATAAACAGATGAAAATTAAACCTATAAAATCAGAACAGGATTACGAGAAAGTATTAGAAAGGCTTGAAATTATCTTTGACGCAACGTCGGATACAAAAGAAGGAGATGAAGCAGAAATATTAACAATGTTAATAGATAACCATGAGAATTAATATTATCTATCCGATTGAAGCCATTAAAATTCGAATGGAAGAAATGAATCTAAAACAAAAAGGTTTGAAGCTCATCAAAGAGGTAAAGTAACTTCAACCAAACATCGAAGACCTTTTAAATTAATATATTTTGAAGGATGTATAGATCAAGAAGATGCTTTGAAACGTGAAAAGTATTTAAAAACATATTATGGGAAAATGTATTTGAGGAATCGTCTCAAATCTTATTTCACAGGCAAGAAGTAAAAGATGAATAACTCGAATATAAATAAATCAATAACGAAAAAGATCCTGATAACCGGAGGGGCGGGGTTCATTGGTTCTCATGTAGTAAGGTATTTTGTGAATACCTATCCGGACGATCTGATCTTTAACCTGGATGCACTTACCTATGCCGGTAACTTGGAGAACCTGAAGGATATCCAGGACAAATCCAATTATAAGTTTGTAAAAGGAGATATAACAGATGAAGCTTTTGTAAACCGTCTTTTTATTGAATATAAGTTTGACAGCATTATTCATCTCGCTGCCGAAAGCCATGTAGATCGATCTATAAAAGACCCGTTGGCTTTTGCGAAAACCAATATTTTGGGCACGATGGTTCTGCTGAACGCTTTTAAAGCTTTGTGGCAGCATAGCTGGGAAGGGAAAAGGTTTTACCATATCAGTACCGATGAGGTGTATGGTAGCCTGGGCGCGACAGGTTTTTTTACGGAAACCACAGCTTACGACCCAAATTCACCCTATTCTGCATCTAAAGCCAGTTCGGATCATTTTGTGCGGGCCTATGGAGAAACTTTCGGGATGCCTTATGTAATATCTAATTGTTCAAACAACTACGGACCTAATCAATTTCCGGAAAAATTAATTCCCCTGTTCATTAATAATATTATTAATAACAAGCCTCTCCCGGTATATGGAGACGGAAATTATACACGCGACTGGTTGTATGTTATGGATCATGCAGTGGCTATCGACCTTATTTATCATGAAGGAAAAAATGGAGAAACGTACAATATTGGCGGTTTCAATGAATGGAAGAATATAGATTTGGTTAAGTTACTTTGTAAATTGATGGACAAAAAACTGGGAAGAGCAAAAGGTACTTCGGAAAAATTAATCACCTTTGTTAAAGACAGACCCGGACACGATCTTCGGTATGCCATAGATGCTACAAAGATCAATAAAGAACTGGGGTGGAAACCATCCGTAACTTTCGAAGAAGGACTCGATAAGGCCATCGATTGGTACCTGGAAAATGAAGAGTGGTTAACTCATGTTACTTCGGGAGAATATCAGAAGTACTATAATAAGCAGTATGGGAAATAGTTACGATGTTATGCAGTGACCGGGTTATGAAGTTGTAAAGAACTAAAATTATGAATGTATTCTAAACCAGGAAGTATCACAGCGTAACACCATAACTCGGTAACAAGGTAACAGCATCACGAAAACAGTTACGATGTTATGCAGTGACCAGGTTATGAAGTTATAAAGAACTAAAATTATGAATGTATTCTAAACCAGGAAGTATCACAGCGTAACACCATAACTTGATAACAGCATAACTCGATAACACCATCACTATAAATGAAAGGAATAATTCTGGCAGGAGGTTCCGGCACGCGTTTACACCCGATAACACTAAGTGTTAGCAAACAGCTGATGCCTGTTTACGACAAGCCCATGATTTACTACCCGTTGTCTACGCTTATGTATGCAGGGATAAGAGAAATATTAATCATATCAACACCGGACGACCTCCCTTTATTTAAAAGATTACTGGGAGACGGTAAAAAGTTTGGCTGTTCATTTGAATATGAAGTACAGGAAGAACCCAACGGACTGGCAGAAGCCTTCATTATTGGTGAAAGGTTTATAGGAAACAGCAAAGTGGCACTGATTTTAGGAGATAATATCTTTTACGGAGCCGGGTTATCTGAATTGCTACAGAAAAATAACGACCCCGACGGAGGGATTATATATGCCTATCATGTTCACAATCCAAATAGATACGGCGTGGTCGAATTTGATAAAACAGGGAAGGTTATCTCGATAGAAGAAAAGCCGGAAAATCCGAAATCGAATTATGTAGTTCCCGGAATTTATTTCTATGATAATGATGTTGTGGCCATCGCCAAAAATATTCAGCCGAGTAAACGCAGGGAACTGGAAATTACAGATGTGAATAAAGAATATTTAAAAAGGGGCAAACTTAAAGTGAGTATTTTAGACAGGGGGACAGCCTGGTTAGATACAGGTACTTTTCAATCGCTGATGCAGGCTTCTCAGTTTGTTGAGGTTATAGAAGAACGTCAGGGACTCAAAATAGGCTCCATAGAAGCAGCGGCATACGAAATGGGGTATATCGATTCCACCCGGTTCAAAAAGCTTGCAGAGCCGCTTTTAAAGAGCGGGTACGGGAAGAACCTGTTAGGAATGCTTAAAGAAAACGATTAACATCAATAATGAAAGTTACGGAAACGAAGTTAAAAGGGTGTTATATAATAGAACCCCGTGTATACCATGACCATAGAGGCTGTTTTTTTGAAAGCTTTAATCAACAGGAATTTGAAGCGGCTATTGGGGAAAAAGTAGATTTTGTTCAGGACAACCAGTCGTGTTCGTATAAAGGGGTCGTCAGGGCACTTCATTATCAAGTCGGAGCATACGCACAGGCCAAACTGGTAAGAGTGCTAAGAGGCAGAGTACTTGATGTAGCAGTAGACCTGAGAAAAGATTCACCGACATTTGGAGATTATATAGCTGTCGAGTTATCCGATGAAAACAAAAAGCAGGTTTTTATTCCCAAAGGGTTTGCTCATGGCTTTATAACACTCAGTGAAACGGCTGAGTTCTTTTACAAATGTGATAGTTTTTATCAGAAGGAAGCCGAAGGGGGAGTTGTATATAATGATCCGGATATTAACATTGACTGGATGTTGCCGAAAGATGAGATCATACTTTCTGACCGCGATGCATCCCTGCCTAAATTAAAAGATGCCCGCCTATGAGGAAGATTTTAGTTACCGGGGGTCATGGACAGCTTGGAAGAACCATCCGGGAATTACAGGATGAGTGTTCCGGTTATGAATTTGCCTTCTTTTCTTCTGAAGAGCTGGATATTACTGATGAAAATAAAGTATTGGAAGCTTTCACTCGCGAACAGCCTTATATCTGTATAAATACGGCGGCGTACACAGATGTGGAGAATTCAGAAAGAGAACCTGAAAAAGCATATGCGGTGAATGTAAAAGGGGTTGAAAATGTTGTAAAGGCATGCAAAAATACCGGTGCATCCTTGATTCATATATCTACGGATTATGTTTTCGACGGACAAAAAAGTACTCCGTATTTGCCGTCTGATGCAACCAATCCGATAAACGTTTACGGAAAGTCCAAACTCGAGGGTGAAAAAATTATTCAAAGCATGATCGATCAGTTTTTTATTGTCCGAACATCCTGGTTGTACAGCAAAAAGTATGGAAAGAATTTTTATCGAACAATCCTTAATAAAGCGCGAACCGGATCAGAGCTGATAATAACCGATGAACAAACCGGAAGCCCTACCAATACGGAAAGTTTATGCAGGTATATTTTTAAATTGATACAATCCGGCGGCAGTTATGGAGTCTGTCATTTTGCTGATGCTGAGGTAATGACCTGGTTCGATTTTGCCTTTTCCATTTTAAAAGAACACCAATTGGAAAACAAGATAACACTTAGAAAAGGATCGTTTAGAACGTTAGCTAAGCGACCGGAATACAGTGTTTTAAAAGCAACAAACAGAGTCAGTTAAATAAAAAACGATTCATAGAAAATTCCTGCCTTTAATCAGCTTTGTTTGTAGTAGAATAGAATTATAGTACTTTTATCAGCCGTAAATTATAAAGCTGTTTCAAATCTTGTTCAGAAGGAACGGACATCAGGAAACTTAGGTCGATCGGACGATCTGACCAAAAAAGGATTTTATAACCTCCTTTGTTTTTAATTGGTTGAGATATAGTAAATAAAAATATTTAAAATCATGAAAATAAAAAACATTTGTTGTATTGGAGCCGGCTACGTAGGAGGCCCTACCATGGCGGTTATCGCACAGAAATGTCCGGATATAAAAGTAACGGTTGTAGATATCAATGAAGCCCGTATTGCTGCGTGGAACGATAAAGATCTGTCTAAATTACCGGTTTATGAACCAGGATTAGATACCGTAGTGGCTGAAGCCCGTGGCCGAAACCTTTTCTTCTCTACCGAAGTAGATAAAGCCATCGATGAGGCAGAAATGATCTTTATATCGGTAAACACACCAACCAAAACCTACGGTAAAGGAAAAGGGATGGCAGCCGATCTGAAATATATAGAACTATGCGCACGTCAGATTGCACGTGTAGCTAAAGACGATAAAATTGTAGTAGAAAAATCTACCCTTCCCGTACGAACGGCATCAGCTATTAAAAATATACTCGATAACACAGGCAACGGAAACGGAATAAAATTTCAGATACTGTCCAATCCGGAGTTTTTAGCAGAAGGGACGGCTATAGCCGACCTGATGAACCCGGACAGAGTATTGATCGGTGGAGATACTACTGCTGAGGGTGAGGAAGCTATTCAGGCGTTGGTTGATGTGTATGCAAGCTGGGTGCCGCAAGCACAGATCCTGACGACGAACATCTGGTCTTCCGAACTGTCAAAGCTCACAGCCAATGCCTTTTTGGCACAACGTGTTTCTTCTATCAATGCGATGTCGGAGCTATGTGAAAAAACAGGAGCAGATGTAAACGAAGTGGCCAAGGCTATCGGAATGGACAGCCGTATAGGACCAAAATTCTTAAAGGCCTCCGTAGGATTTGGAGGATCATGTTTCCAGAAAGACATTCTTAACCTGGTATATATAGCCAAAACCTATGGTTTGAATGAAGTAGCAGACTATTGGGAGCAGGTGATCATGATGAACGACCACCAGAAAAGACGTTTTGCCGATAATATCGTGAGCACCTTGTATAATACAGTTTCAGGCAAGAAGATCGCCTTCCTCGGATGGGCTTTTAAAAAAGATACCAACGATACCAGGGAATCAGCGGCTATTTATGTAGCCGACGACCTGTTGAACGAACAATCAGCAGTACATGTGTACGATCCTAAAGTGGTGGAAGAGCGGATGTATGCCGACCTCGATTATTTAAATACCAGGGCTTCAGAAGAAAACAGAAAAGGATTAAAAGTACATCAAGATCCATATGAAGCCTGTAAGGGAGCGCACGCTATAGCCGTACTTACCGAGTGGGATGCATTTAAGACCTATGATTGGCAAAAGATATATAATAACATGCAGAAACCTGCTTTTGTTTTTGACGGAAGAGGTATCTTAGACAAGCAAAAATTAAAAGAAATAGGCTTTGTATATTACAAAATAGGCGAAGGAGCATAAATAATACTAATGAAAAGAGTACTCATTACCGGCGCAGCCGGTTTTTTAGGATCACATCTGTGTGATAGATTTATCAAGGAAGGGTTTTATGTAATAGGGATGGATAATCTTATTACCGGCGATCTTAAAAATATAGAGCACTTGTTCAAACAGGAGAATTTTGAATTCTATCATCACGATGTAACCAAGTTTGTTCATGTTCCGGGTAAACTGGACTATATTCTGCATTTTGCTTCACCAGCAAGTCCTATCGACTATTTGAAAATACCGATTCAGACTCTTAAGGTAGGAGCTTTAGGCACCCATAACCTTCTCGGATTGGCAAAAGAAAAGGATGCCAGGATTCTGATAGCCTCAACTTCTGAAGTATATGGAGATCCGCTGGTACATCCGCAATCAGAAGATTACTATGGGAACGTAAGTACTATTGGCCCGCGTGGAGTTTATGACGAGGCTAAAAGATTTATGGAATCTATTACGATGGCTTATCATCGTTTTCATGGTCTGGATACCCGTATTGTTCGGATCTTTAATACCTACGGGCCGAGGATGCGTTTAAATGACGGCAGGGTTATCCCTGCTTTCATAGGCCAGGCCCTTCGGGGCGAAGACCTGACGATCTTCGGCGATGGATTGCAGACAAGATCGTTTTGTTATGTAGACGACCAGGTGGAAGGTATCTATCGCTTGCTGATGAGCAAGGAGCACCTTCCGGTTAATATCGGAAATCCGGACGAAATTACCATCAAGGATTTTGCTGAAGAAATCATTAAACTTACCGGAACAGGCCAGAAAGTGGTATACAAGCCGCTGCCTCAAGACGACCCGATGCAAAGACAACCCGATATATCGAAGGCCAAGGAGGTTTTAGACTGGGAACCAAAAGTAGAAAGAGAGGAAGGCATGCGGATTACCTATGAGTATTTTAAATCCCTGTCTTCTGAAGAGCTTTATAAAAAAGAACATAAAGACTTTTCTATGCATAACAAAAAGTAAGCTTTCTGATAATAGGGCAAAATTAAATTACGCTATCACACTATAAAGCCTTAATTTTGCCAAATCATTTTCATTTTTAATTAAATAAGACATGAATATCCTTATCCTAGGTTCTGGAGGAAGAGAACATACATTTACTTGGAAAATAGCACAAAGTCCTAAAATCGGTAATTTATATGTGGCTCCGGGAAATGCCGGAACAGCGCAAATAGCTACGAATGTAAATATTGGGGTAACCGATTTTGAGGCTATAAAAGAGTTTGTAGTTGCCAATGATGTGAACATGGTTGTAGTAGGCCCGGAAGACCCTTTGGTACAAGGAGTAGCAGACTTTTTTCTACAGGACGAGGCTTTAAAGAATATTCCGGTGATCGGACCGCAAAAAGCAGGGGCAGCATTAGAAGGAAGTAAAGAAGTTGCCAAAGAATTTATGTCACGCCATAAAGTGCCGACAGCCGCATACCAAAGTTTTACCGCAGATAACCTGGAAGCAGGGTATGATTTTTTAGAAAGTTTAAAACCACCATATGTTTTAAAAGCAGATGGGCTTGCTGCCGGAAAAGGGGTACTGATTATCGATAAGCTCGAAGAAGCAAAAGCAGAACTTAAAAATATGCTGGTCGATGCCAAATTTGGAGCTGCGAGCACGAAGGTGGTTATTGAAGAGTTTTTAAAAGGAATAGAACTTAGCGTATTTGTGCTTACCGATGGTAAGAACTATGTAGTGTTGCCTAATGCAAAGGACTACAAACGCATAGGTGAAGGAGATACAGGATTAAATACAGGAGGCATGGGGGCTGTTTCGCCGGTTCCTTTTGCAAATGATGAGTTTATGCGGAAAGTCGAAGATCGTATCGTAAAACCAACGGTAGACGGTTTTCGTAAAGACGGTATTCCATACAAGGGCTTTGTATTTATCGGCTTAATGAAAGTAGATAATGAGCCTTATGTAATTGAATACAATGTACGTATGGGCGATCCGGAGACCGAAGTAGTTTTACCGCGCGTTAAAAATGATTTAGTTGATCTGTTCCAGGCAGTTGCAACACAAAGATTAGATGAAGTAACACTAGAAATAGACGATAGATCTGCAACTACTATAATGGTGGTGTCCGGAGGATATCCTGAAGCCTATGAAAAAGGAAAAGAGATTACAGGGATAGATACTATTGAAGATTCCGTTGTGTTCCATGCCGGAACGAAACTGGAAGGAAATAAAGTGCTCACTTCCGGTGGGCGTGTTATTGCTGTAACTTCTTATGGGACCAACTTTAAAGAGGCTCTGGAGAAGTCTTATAGCAATGTGAAGAAATTAGATTTTGATAAGATGTATTACAGAACCGATCTGGGGTTTGACCTGTAATCTTTAACTTAGATACATGAAAAATGAAGAGGCTGAATGATTAGGTTTTAACTTAAAATTCAGCCTCTTTTGGTACCTCATATTCATAAAAATACCCTTTCGACATCGAAAGGGTATCATAGAAAATAACCGAAGCGATCTGCTTCGGTAAAATATTTTAAAAAGGAAAAGACTTATAGGTACGAATGTGCCGTTACGTCTTTGTTCTCTTCGTTATTGTCGTTAAATTTCTTCAATTGAAGAACCCAATATACAAGGGCTACCATGCCTATTATGATAAAGATCCAGTTAATGGCGTTAGAACCCCACCAGCTATGCATAAAACGTAAACTGTTTAAAGGAACAAATAAAATATCTTCAAACAAATATTGAATACCTTCAAAAAAATCTCTCATCAGTAAAAAGTTATATTAATTTTACATTGCAAAAGTATAAAAACACAACATGATTTCAAGCATTTTTGGAAAAACAAAACCTATAAATTTAATTTTTATTGGAATTTTTTTATTTCTGTACTTCTGGGGTGTTCAGTTATTTGTTTTTCACCATGCTTTAAAAGGGATTGAATGGCTCGAAAAATCCGGCCTGTGTCTATTGCTTATTCTGAGTGCGTTGTTAGTAGATTTTATCAGTAAGAAGAACAATCTATCCCGAAATAACTCATACCCTATCCTGTTGTATGTATTGTTGTTATGTATGTACCCGCCAATATTGCAAAGCGGTAAGTTTGTAATCGCTAATTTTTTTATACTATTAGTGATAAGGAGACTTATGAGCCTCCGAACCAACCTGGCGATTAAACAAAAACTTTTTGATGCATCTCTATTGGTTGGTCTGGCCTTTTTATGGTATCAATGGAGTGCCTTGTTTCTGGTGCTTGTTTACATAGGGGTCCTGTTTTACGATGCCAAAGATTACAGGAACTGGCTGGTGCCAATAGTAGGGGGCGGTATGGTGTTGTTTTTTGTTCTTACATACTACTTTCTTACCGACAATATTACCGGCCTGATAGAAATTTTTACATTTCGTATAGAGTTTAACATAGACAAGTATAAGAACCCGAGTTTTTCTGTTCCGGTAATAACAACTTTGGTAATTGGTTTTTTTGCTTTAATCGGGTATTTGGTGAATATAAAAATCCGTTCGGCAAAGGCACAAAAAGCAATGGCATTGGTAGTAGTGGCTTTGACCATAGGAATAGGGATTTCGGTTTTTTCAGAAGATATAAATGTTTCTGAACTTATATTTATTGCTTTTCCGCTGGCAATGGTTATTGCGAATTACCTACAAACAACAAAATCGAAGTGGTTAAAAGAAGCTGTTTTATGGATATTTGTTCTGATGCCGTTTTTGGCATTAGTGCTGTAATTTAGATCCGTATAAGAGATCTCCCGCATCTCCAAGACCGGGTACAATATAGTCCTTCTCATCTAATCTTTCATCGATATCTGCGATCCATATTTTAGTGTCCGGGCGTAATGTTTCTTCCAAATGTTCAATCCCCTCGGGAGTAGCGACAACAGCTGCTATATGTATGTTTTTTGGAGAACCGGTTTGTTCAATGGCCTTGTAAGCAGCTTCAAATGAACGACCGGTTGCGAGCATCGGATCAACAAGTATTAAGGTTTTGTTTTCAAGCGCAGGACACGCAAGGTACTCTACCTCTATTTCGAATGCATCACTGTTTTTATGATGCTTTCTGTAAGCAGATATAAAAGCATTATCTGCATTATCGAAATAATTAAGGAACCCCTGATGAAGTGCCAGGCCTGCTCTGAAGATACCGCAAATAACCAGTTCTTCATCAATTTCGTGAGTTTGTTTTGAACCCAAAGGCGTTTCAACATTAATTTCTTTATAATGAAAAGATTTGCTCATTTCGTATGCAAGCAACTCTCCGACCCGCTCCATATTCTTTCTGAACCGCATTCGATCCTGTTGGATATTTACATTTCTAAGCTCGGCCAGAAAGTGTTTGAGCACAGAGTTGTTTTGAGCAAGATGATGTATTTCCATATGGCGTTCGTTTATACAATAAAGAGAATCTCCCTCAAAAATAAGTAATAAAAGGTATATTTGCACTCAAAGTATCGTTAATGATACGAATGCTAAAAAAGATCAGATGCATAAAGACATTCATATATTTTGCATGAAGTGGGGAACACTTTATGATGCCACTTATGTAAACAGATTATATAGCATGGTAAAAAGGAATTTGAATCTGTCTTTTACCATGGTTTGTTTTACTGACGACGAAAAAGGAATAGATGATCATATTAAATGTTTCCCCATTCCAGAAATTGATATCCCCGGAAACCTTCCGGAGCGGATGTGGAAAAAGCTGACCACGCTGAAGTCGGATTTGTACGGATTGGAGGGAACAGCTTTGTTTTTAGATTTAGATGTGGTCATAGTCGATAATATCGATTGTTTCTTTGAAGACGATAATCCGTTTATGATTATTAAAGACTACAGAAAGCAATGGCGGATTACCGGGAATTCTTCTGTATACAGATTCGAAATAGGTAAGCACGGTTATGTGTTCGATTATTTTGTTGAAAATTTTGATTCTATTAGAAAACAACATAGAAATGAGCAGGAGTATTTAACCTGGGCGGTACACGAAAAAGGAATGCTCAACTACTGGCCGAAGCCTTGGTGTCCCAGTTATAAATACGATTGTATTTCGAAGTTCCCGTTAGCGGTATGGAAAAAGCCAAGCATTCCTGAGGGATCTAAAATAATTATTTTCCACGGTGAAATTAATCCTCCGAAGGCCATTAAAGGAGGCCGCGGTAAGTGGTATCGCTATGTGAGACCGGCAAAATGGATTGCAGACTATTGGAGGTAATACCGAATAAATAATAAGAATAAAGAGGGCTCGTACGAGCCCTCTTTTGTTTAGTAGCGTTGCCTGTCTAGGTGTGTCGGGTCTGATTAAAGATATGTTAATTGTCTTTTTTTAACATTATAAACTATTATTTATTGTCTTATTTTACTTTCAAAGTGTAGTTGAACGTAATTGTAAAGATGATAAGTAAAAAAATCTTTTGCCTTTCTCTATTAAAAATAGAGGTAAAAGGATGTCAATAGCCTTAATGTTTTATAAACCTCTTAAAATAAAAGAATGAAAATAAAAGTTACATTTTTGTTAATCATGTTTACATTGGTTATTCAGGCTCAAGAACAAATAATATCAGGAAAAGTTCTTAGTACTGAAAATAACGAACCACTTCCTTATGTTAATATTGGCATTAAAGACAAAAGTGTTGGAACTGTTTCTAATGAGAATGGTGTTTTCAAACTTTACTTAGACCATAAAGTGAGATTGAATGACACTGTTATATTCTCTTATATCGGTTATAAAGCGGAAAAATATTTGATTTCAGATTTGAAAAACCTGACAGGATCTATTCTCCTTCAATCTAAAAACATGGAACTGGATGAAGTTGTGCTAAGTGCTGAAAAAGTAAAGTATAAGTCTAAAAAAATAGGGAGGACATCAAAAGGGATTGGTTTGTTTCATGCAAATTTTTACTCATACAATGAAAAAGATGTAGATGATAGATTGAGTAAAGAAAAGGGGATGAAATTTAAATTAAGAAGAAACTGCCATATAAAAGATTTAAATTTTAATATCACCTCAAACAACTTTAAATCCCTAAAGTTCAGAGTGAATTTTTATAAAATTGAAGATGGAATACCTACAGAAATAATAGTACATAAAAATATTGTATTTGAAATTAAAGATAATTTTCACGGATGGTTTAAAGTTGATTTAGAACCTTATGATATCTATCTAAAAGAAGACATTGAAGAAATAGCAGTAACCATACAATGGCTTGAAAGTGTAAAAACGGATGAAAAGAGTAAATATTTTGCAATAGCGACAGCAAGCTCGCCAATTCATACAGCATTTTCAAGAGAAAAAGCAATGGATAAATGGAATAAAAGCGGTCAAAATTTAAGTTTTTATCTTAATGCCATGTGTGAGTAGAAAATAGGGGATCAGTTTCAAAACTTGTGGATGGACTAAAAATAGATCGTATTTTGCCTAGTCCACAACGTATGTTTTGATCATGAAAATGTTGGTTATATGTGCTCTCCGAAGCCTCCTGACTTCGGAGGTGGTAACTTAATGGTTATTTCTCAAAGCCGGGAGACTATGGGTTGTGAGGTGATGAATGAGGGTTTATAAGATGTTTAGATCCCATTAGAAATGGGGCTAGTCGGGATGACTGGACTCGAACCAGCGACCACACGCACCCCATGCGTGTACGCTACCAACTGCGCCACATCCCGTTTTATTACTGCAAAAATATAAAGAAGCATGATCATTTCTTCATTTCTGTTTAATGAAAATATCATAAAATGTACAGAGTTCTTGTAATGAGCTTGTTAGGCCTGTGTTTTTTAAAAAAATATCTTTAAAACTTTTTTAATCAGGGGGCTGGAGCCATAACCTTAGTAAGAACTTTGTATAGAGGGGAAGTTAACCCGCAAAAATTATAAAGGCGGAAGAGGAAATGATACCGGTATAGGAGGTTTAGTGTTGGGGCAGCATTAAATAATATAACTAAAAAGGACTGAGAAAAGTCCTTTTTTAGTTATATATCGTCATAATCTACGACAATGGTATCTGTAAGAGGATGAGACTGACAGGTGAGTATCAGGCCTTCTTCCAGTTCACTGTCCGTTAAGATCTGGTTTTTCACCATTTCAACCTTTCCTTGTTTTAACTTCGCCATACAGCTACTGCAAATACCTCCCTGACATGAATAAGGCGCATCGATATCTTCTTTTAAAGCGGCATCCAGAACCCGTTCTTTGTGGTCCATAATAAATTCGAACTCTTCATCATCAACGATCACTTTTACCTTCGTTTTGCCCTCGGGAATTGAAGAAAGATCTTCTTCATCTGCATCAGCAGTAGTAAACAATTCAAACCTGATCATCTCTTTTGTGATCCCTTTTTCAGTTAGGGTGTCAGATACCGTATGGATCATGGCTTCCGGACCACATAAATAATAGGCGTCGAAGGTAGTGTCTTTGTGCTTATTATTAATAATAAAATTAACTGTCGAACGTTCTACCCTGCCAAACATGCTCTCTCCATCCTGTTCCTGACTATAGATGAAATAAACCTTCAGCCGTTCCGGATATTCAGCAATAAGTTCTGTGATCTCCTTGTGGAACATGGTCTCGGCAGCGCTTTTATTACCATATACCAATATAAAGTTGCCGTCAGTTTCTTCTAAAACCGATTTCATAATACTCATTATGGGTGTAATTCCGCTCCCGGCGGCAAATGCGGCAATGTTCTTATTCCGGCTTTCAGCCGGGTCGAATGTAAAATGTCCTAATGGAGGATAAATGTCCAGAACATCTCCACTTTTAAGTTCGTTGTTTGCAAATTGTGAAAACAAGCCTGAATCTACTTTTTTAATTCCGATAGTCAGATCTCCATTACCGGCAGAAGAGCAGATAGAATACGAACGGCGAAGTTCTTTTCCGTTCAGTTCTTTCCTTATGTTGATATATTGACCCGGGGTAAATCTGAATTCATCTTTAAGGTCATTTGGTATTTCAAATGATACAGTTACCGAATTGGGGGTAATATGTTCTATATGTTTAACCCTAAGTGGGTGAAAGTGACTCATATCTTTAATTTTTTGGTAAAAATAATAAACCTGGTATTTTTATGTAACGGATTAAGATTTATTTATACTAATGAATCGAAATAACGAACCATTTTCTAATGCTAAAGCACTTTGTTACCCTTCAGTGGAAGTCTTTTTTCAGGTCAGCCTCCCTGAGTTCCAATCTTTTTTTCAAGATCATCACCATCTTTTTTGCCCTGTACATGATCGTGATGTTTACCGTATTGGGCGGGGGGATCTATTATATCCTGGAAGAAAAGATACAACAAGACCCTTTCCAGATCATCAACCATTTTTTGATTTACTACTTCTTTGTCGATCTGGTATTTAAATATATGATGCAAAAAATGCCTGTGGTTAATATTAAACCGCTTTTGTACCTGCCTTTCAGTAAGGCAAAAATAGTACACTTCAGTTTGTGGAAAACCGTATTATCGTTTTTTAATTTTATTCATTATTTCTTTTTTATTCCTTTTGCTGTTGTATTGATCATAGAGGGCTATCCACCGTTACAGGTAATTTTGTGGACCGTCAGTGCCCTGACCATAATATATTGCAATAACTTTATAAATGTGTTTCTGAACGATATCGATACTGTTTTTTACTCGTTCTTAGGCTTGTTGGTATTGTTGTTCGGATTACAATATTACCAGATATTTGATGTTACCATATATACGGCGCCGGTTTTCAACGCATTATACAGTACCCCTTATCTGACAGTAATTCCTGTTTTGTTCATGGTGGCTATGTATGTGGCGGCTTTCAGGTATTTTAAGAACATATTGTATTTAGATGGCGGCTTGAAACAAAAGCAACAAGAAGCTAAAACAGAGAGTTTCGATTGGTTGAACCGTTTTGGGAGCATTGCTATCTTCCTGAAAAATGACCTTAAGCTCATTAAGAGGAATAAACGATCCAGAACAGCCGTAATAATGAGTGTGGCTTTCATTTTTTACGGACTCTTGTTTTTCTCAGGAGCCGTTGAAGCCTATGAAGGGCCCGTTTGGAGAATCTTTGCAGGATTGTTCGTGTCTGGTGGGTTTCTGTTCACTTTCGGGCAATATGTTCCAAGCTGGGATAGCTCGTACTACCAGCTCATGATGAGTCAGAACATAATGTATCGCGACTATCTTAATGCCAAATGGTGGTTGATTGTAATTGCAACTATAATCACAACAGTATTGGCATCGTTCTACGTATACTTTGGACTGGAAGTGTACCTGGCTATTCTGGTAGCTGCGATATACAATATCGGTGTCAACAGTCATATGGTTTTGTGGGGAGGTGCTTATGTGAAAACCCCGATAGACCTCACCTCCAATAAAAAGGCATTCGGAGATAAGCAGGCGTTTAACCTGAAAACGATTTTACTGACCATCCCTAAAATGTTGCTGCCTATGGCCTTATATGCTGCAGGACATTATACCGTTGGACCCATGTTGGGCTATTTGTTGGTAGCCATTGCCGGGTTGCTCGGATTTGCATTTAAGGAAAAGGTGTTTGATATCATCGAAAAGATATACAAAACAGAGAAATATAAAACAATAGCTGCCTACAAGCAGAAGAACTAAAAGATACTTTCGTTATGATCATAGTTAATGAGCTATCAAAAAAATATGCGGGGACGACCGTTCTGAATATAGACTTTCTCGAAATACCCAAAGGGCAAAGTTTTGGATTGGTAGGAAATAATGGAGCCGGTAAAACTACTTTTTTCAGCTTATTATTAGACCTTATAAAACCTACCACCGGGTATGTGGAAAATAATCAGATAAAAGTTAATGAAAGCGAAGCATGGAAGCCTTTTACAGCGGCTTTTATTGATGAAAGTTTTCTGATCGGCTACCTCACGCCGGAAGAGTATTTCTATTTTATTGGAGAATTAAGAGGGCAAAACAAAGCCGATGTTGATGCATTCCTGGCTCCTTTTGAAGATTTTTTCAACGGGGAAATATTAGGCGGGAAAAAATACCTGAGAGACCTGTCAAAAGGAAATCAGAAAAAAGCAGGTATCGTGGCGTCTTTTATCGGGAATCCTGAGGTGATTATTTTAGACGAACCTTTTGCCAATCTAGATCCAACCACCCAGATACGATTAAAAAAACTGATTAAAGAACAGGCCTTCGGGAAAGAAGTTACAATCTTGATTTCCAGTCATGATCTGATGCATGTCACTGAAGTCTGTGAAAGAGTCGTTGTTTTGGATAAAGGGGAAAAGGTAAGAGATATAAAAACATCTACAGAAACCCTGCAAGAGTTAGAGACGTATTTTACCCGATAATCGGGATGTGCACAAACGTTTTGAGGGGTTCCGTATGACTCCCGAATGGTTTGCCGGAGAGAAATCAACCGGGTTTTTAGATATTTACTTTTAATTCAGGCCCGATTTTCGGGCTTTTTTTATTTATATGAAAAAGAAATGTATTTTTACAAGCCTAACAATATTTGGTTTAAAAACAAGTTAATCAACTAAACCACCCACTCTTGAAGCACGACTACTCTAAATACCTCATATCTTTTATTTTAATAAGCGCATTTGGCTGTTCAACAAAAAAAGATGCTTTCGTG
Organism: Zhouia spongiae; assembly: GCF_022760175.1. GTDB lineage: Bacteria > Bacteroidota > Bacteroidia > Flavobacteriales > Flavobacteriaceae > Zhouia > Zhouia spongiae. Next base: position 1,115,900 of record NZ_CP094326.1, on the reverse strand, counting down.
AACAGAAACTGGCATGCACTTAATGCCGAGTTTAATGCTATTTATAACGGCCAGGTAGCTTTAGAAAAAGGGATTCGTTCGCTGAAGGAAGGCTATCGCGATAATTACTGGGATATTCTTCCTGTAGAGCGTATGGAGATTATTGAAGAGGTCAGGTTAACGGGAGCACCCATAAACCCTGATTTTCAAAGGGCAGAAGAAAAAGCGGTAAAAGCAATTCAGAAACACGGGATGTATATTGACGGTGTTGAAAAGAATCCTCAGTCTGATGAAGCATATCTGCTATTGGGAAAGGCGCGGTATTACGATCAGCGTTTTGTGCCGGCTTTAGAGGCTTTCAATTATGTTATTTCTAAATATACCCGAAGCGACATTATTAACCAGGCTAAGATTTGGAGAGAGAAAACCAATATTAGAATGGAGTACGAAGAACTGGCGCTCAAAAATTTTAAACGTCTTTTAAAAAGTGTTAATATAAAAGACCAGGACTATGCGGATATCTATGCCATGATGGGACAGGCATATATCAACCTGGAACAAAAGGACAGTGCAGTACAAAAGCTTAAGCTGGCGTCTTATTACACAAGAAGTAATGAAGAAAGAGGGCGATATAATTTTATTATAGGTCAGCTGTACAACACTATAGGTGATAAAGACAGCGCAAACATAGCTTTCGGTAAGATAATTGATTTAAATCGAAGGACACCCCGTGAGTATTATATAAATGCGTTTATCGAAAAAATAAAGAATACGGAAGTCACTGCCGAAAATAAGGAAGCAGTACTCGCTTTGTTGGAAGACCTTGAAGAAAACCGGGAGAACAGACCTTATCTGGACAAGATTTACCATCAGTTGGCAATATTTTATCAGAAGCAGGGGGCTCCGGGGGCTGCGGCGCATTATTTTAATAAATCATTGAGAACCAACAGCCCTGATAAGATATTGAATTCAATCAACTACGAAGCTTTGGCTGAATTGAATTTTGACGACAATAAATTTAAAGAAGCCGGGGCTTATTATGACAGTACACTTGTTAATACTCCCGAAACCAGTAAAAAACACAGAATACTGTCAAAAAAGCGGGCGAACCTTGATGATGTTATCAAATATGAGAGGATCCTCTCGAGAAACGATAGCATTTTATATGTCGTCTCGCTGCCGGAAAAAGAAAGAGAGGCTTATTATCAGCAGCATATCGATTCATTGAAGGCAATAGAACAAGCACAAGAAGAACAAGTACGCACTGCCGCTTTGAGAGCTGCCCAAAATAAGGCTACGGGTCTTCTGGGTAGAACATTTAAAAGGTCGGAAGCAGCCACTTTCTATTTTTATAATGATCTTACGGTCAGTTATGGTAAAAATGAATTCAGAAAGAATTGGGGGGCAAGGGCTCTTGAAGATAACTGGCGTCTGAGCGATCGTGCCGTTGCTGTTGCTGTTGTTGGCAATGATACTCCAAGCCCGGGCTCGGACTCTTTAAGTGTTTACACAACGGTTTACTATACAGACCGCCTGCCAAAAGGGGAAAAAGAATTAGATAGCATCCGTGCCGAACAAAACTTTGCATATTACCAGTTAGGACTGATCTATAAAGAAAAATTTCAGGAATATGGTTTGGCGGTAAACAGGCTCGAATCATTATTAAGCAATCAACCTGAAGAAAAACTAATATTACCCGCAAAATATAACCTGTATAAAATCTATGAGATGAATGGATCTGTTTTGGCAGATGAAGTCAAGAACGATGTTATTCTTCACTATCCGGAGTCGAGATATGCAAAAATTTTACAGAATCCCAGGGCGGTTTTAAAGGGAAGTAATAATAGTCCTCAAGATATATATGCCAGGCTGTATAAAGCGTTTGAAAACGAACAGTATGAAAAAGTGCTGGTGGAAACCGACAGGTATATTAGTGAATTTAACGGAGACGACATTGTGCCGAAATTAAGCATGCTGAAAGCACATGCAGAAGCGCGTTTATATGGTGTTAACACGTACGAAAAAAGTTTAAGTACCATTGCGCTTAATTTTCCAAGTCACAGCGAAGGCAAAAGTGCGCAGCAATTGCTGGAAACTTTAATTCCTCGATTGAAAAGAGACACATTGGTTGACGACGATGCTACTGCAAAGAAATGGAAGCTGATATATCCTTTTTCCAGAAAAGATACCGTAGGAATAAATGAGTTGTATAAGGTGATTGTAAAATCTTTAAACGATCTCGAATATGATAAGTTATCTGTTTCAAAAGATATTTATGATCGTCATCAGTCGTTTGTAGTCGTTCACGGACTAATTTCAAAGCTTAGGGCGGAAGGATTTGCAGAGTTGCTAAAAATCAATAAATTATATTTAATAGAAAACGAAAATTTTGTAATTTCCTCCCCCAATTATAAAAGCATACAAATTCATAAGAGTTTAGAGCGATATTTAACCCAAATCAATAATAACCATATAAGCCCATATTGACCATGTTTGCAGAATCGAAAAAAAACAGAACCGAACAACCAACAGGATTAACGAACCGGATCCTTCCAAACACAAAGTTAAAAGGAGATATTATCTCTGATTCAGATATCAGAATTGACGGAGAACTGGAAGGAAGTGTGAAGACCAAAGGGAAGTTGGTGATCGGTAAAACAGGATACATTTCCGGAAAAGCAGAGAGTGTGAATGCTGATATAGAAGGAAAGTTTAACGGAACGCTAAAAGTCGATGAGGTATTAAGCCTAAAAGCTACGGCTTTGATAGAGGGTGAAGTAATTATCGGGAAGCTTTCTGTCGAACCCGGAGCGTCATTCAATGCTACATGCGCCATGAAGGGGCATGCTGTGAAATCGTTAAAGAATGAATCGGAAAAATCAGCTTAATAACTGGATAAAATTTTCTAACATAGGCCTTCAGATGGCCATCGTCATCGGTGCCGGAACCTATTTGGGTGTCTGGCTCGATGAAAAATACCCTAATAATTTTTCAGCATTTACCATTGTTTTTTCCTTGTTGAGTGTTTTTGCCGCTTTGTACAATGTGGTAAGACAGGTTAAGGCCCTTAACAAAAAGGAAGAAAACGATTCCGACAAAAACTAAAAGACATATTTATCCCGGAAATTAATGAAACATCAGTTACTCTACTTTTTAAAGATACTTATCCCTTTTACCGTCGTACTTTTAGTTTTGCATTATTTTGCTGTAAGAGAGCTCTCGGGATCATATACATTCTATTATAGTGTCTGGAGTATATATGCATTTCATTTTATAATAACATTTCTTATATATACTGCGGTCTTGACAGTCAGTAAAAACCTGCCTGAAAAGACCGGCTTTGCTTTTTTAGCTTGCAGCGGATTAAAAATGTTTGCGGCAGTAATTTTTTTAGTGCCGCTGATTAAAGGAAAAGCGCCTGAACCCATTGCCGATGTAGCTGCTTTTTTTATACCGTATTTCCTGTTTTTGTTTTTTGAAACGGTGTTCGCGGTTAAATTGCTGAAATAGCGGTACTAACTATTTAGCTATCAGGAATCCATCGTTGAATGGAGAATGATTAAAAAAATATAGTTGTTAACTTCAAAATGTGAATAAAAAATGTACCTTTGCACCAAATTTTTGGAGACCATTTATTTTTATCAAGAAAAGGTATGATGATAGCACAGAAATCTATCAAGAGTTTATCACTTTTAGCGTTAATGTTTGTTTCATTTACTGGTTTTGCCCAGCACGAAGAAGAAACACATGGAGAAAAAGCTCAGGAAGAGGAAGTTTTTAATGCTAACGAGCTTATTGATCACCACATAAAAGATTCGCATGAATTTCATATTGCCGATTGGAACGGGCATGCTATCTCAATGCCGCTTCCGGTTATTTTATGGACAGATAATGGCTTGGTTACTTTTATGTCGAGTGCGTTTCATCATGATGAAGAAGGGAAGGTTGTTGTAGAGCGTAAAGGACAAAAATTTGTTCGTGTGCATGATGAGATTGTTTATTTAAATGCAGATGGTGGAGTTACTTATGATGAAAACCATCATCCGACTAACCGAAGACCTCTAAACTTCTCAATTACCAAAAACGTGTTTACGCTATTTATAACAGCAGCATTGATGTTGTTGATCTTTATTCCGGTAGCACGTTCATACAAGAAGAATGATAAAGCACCTAAGGGGCTGGCCGGTTTTATGGAGCCTTTGGTTGTTTTCGTTAGAGACGATATTGCCAGACCAAACATCGGTGAGAAAAAGTATGAGAAGTTTATGCCGTATTTGCTGACGGTATTCTTCTTGATATGGATCGGAAACTTATTCGGGTTGATCCCTTTCTTCCCGTTCCAGGGAACATTAACAAACGATATTTTATTTACCGGAGTGTTGGCAACCATCACATTCCTGATCACTATATTTAATGGTAACAAGCATTACTGGGGGCATATATTTGCAACTCCGGGGGTGCCAAAATGGTTATTACCTATTATGATACCGGTTGAGGTATTGGGGATGTTTACAAAGCCTTTCGCACTGATGATTCGTTTGTTTGCGAATATTACAGCAGGACACATCATCATCCTGAGTTTAGTATCATTGATATTTATATTTGAATCGGCAGCGGTTTCGCCAATCTCAATAGGGTTCTCACTATTTATGTATGGACTTGAATTGTTGGTAGCTGCATTACAAGCGTATGTGTTCACGTTGCTATCTGCTTTGTTTATCGGGCAGGCAGTAGAAGACCACCATTAAAAATGAGTTTTATTTAATAACTATTATAAATTCTTTTATTATGATTTTAGCTGGAATAGGAGCTGGATTAGCTGCAATCGGTGCAGGTTTAGGTATCGGTAAAATCGGTGGTTCTGCAATGGATGCAATTGCACGTCAACCAGAAGCAGCTTCAAAAATTCAAACTGCTATGATTATTGCTGCTGCACTTATCGAGGGTGTTGCACTTTTCGCAGTGGTTGTTGCGTTGATCGCAAAATAATTTTTGACAAAAAAAGACCATGCTGCAACGGTTGGTTGTAGCATGATCTTAAAAAGAAAGTAAAGAAACGTTATTTAATATCTATTATAATGAATATTACACATCCTGAAAGTTTGATCTTCTGGTCACTTGTCATTTTTGTGATTCTTTTTGTGCTATTGCGCAAATATGCTTGGAAACCAATTTTAGGAGCGGTAAAAGGCAGGGAAGAATCTATTAACAGTGCACTAGCTTCTGCCGAAGAGGCTAAAAAAGAAATGCAGAATTTAAAAGCCGATAATGAAAAGCTTTTGAAAGAGGCACGCGCTGAAAGAGAGGTGATCCTGAAAGAAGCCCGTGAAGTTAAGGAGAAGATGATAGCAGATGCTAAGGAGCAAGCTCAGGTTGAAGCTGATAAAATGATCAAGCAGGCCCAGGCAGCTATTGAAAGTGAAAAGCAAGCTGCACTTAGCGAACTTAAGAATCAGGTAGCTTCTTTATCTGTAGAGATTGCTGAGAAGGTAGTGAGAACGGAATTATCCGATAAGGACAAGCAGTTCGCATTAGTAGAAAACATGTTAGGAGAGGTAACTACCTTAAATAATTAAGAAACAGATGGCAGGATCCAGAGCAGCAATACGTTACGCAAAAGCAATTATAGGATTGGCAAACGATCAGAATGCAGCCGAAGCTGTTAATGACGATATGAAGCTAATTAAGAATACAATTGCAGAAAGTGGTGATCTTAGGGCTTTGCTAGAAAATCCTATTGTGAAATCTGATGTAAAGGTAGCAGCATTAAAAGAGATCTTTAAAGGAATCAACACGGTAAGTGAGGGGTTGTTTAACCTGTTGTCCGATTATAAAAGAGTTGATATCCTGGGGTCTATAGCTGAGAAGTATATAATTCTTTACGAAGAGCAAAAAGGAAAGCAAGTAGCAGTTGTGACGACGGCAATTCCTTTAACCGGCGAGCTTGAACAAAAGGTTTTGGCAAAGGTTAAGGAATTAAGCGGTAAAGATGTTACACTAGAGAACAAAATAGATGAAAACATCATCGGAGGATTTATTTTACGCATGGGAGATATTCAGTACAACGCAAGCGTGGCTAATAAATTAAATGCTCTGAAAAGATCGTTTTCAAACAGCTTATAATAAATTTTATAAAAAAATATAGGCGAATTAAGTAAAACGCCTTTAATCTAAATACTTAATTAAGATGGCAGAAGTTAAAGCTGCTGAAGTATCAGCAATATTAAAAAAGCAACTATCAAATTTTGATGCTACCGCTAAATTAGACGAGGTAGGAACTGTTTTGCAGGTAGGTGATGGTGTTGCCCGTGTATTTGGTCTTTCTAACGCACAGTATGGTGAGTTGGTAGAGTTCGAAACCGGGATGCAGGGAATCGTTCTTAACTTGGAAGAAGACAACGTAGGTATCGTATTATTAGGGCCTTCAAAAGAGATCAGGGAAGGAGACACGGTAAAACGTACACAACGTATTGCTTCTATTAATACCGGTGAAGGAATTGTAGGACGCGTGGTTGATACTTTAGGAAACCCAATTGACGGTAAAGGACCCATTGAAGGCGAATTGTACGAGATGCCATTAGAGCGTAAAGCTCCGGGGGTTATCTATCGTCAACCGGTGAACGAACCATTACAGACAGGTATCAAGTCTATTGATGCAATGATCCCTGTAGGTAGAGGACAACGTGAGTTGGTGATTGGAGACCGTCAGACTGGTAAAACAACAGTTTGTATCGATACCATCTTAAATCAAAAAGAATTCTATGATGCAGGTGAGCCTGTATATTGTATATATGTGGCTGTAGGGCAGAAAGCATCGACAGTTGCAGCTATTGCAAAAACATTAGAAGAAAAAGGAGCTTTAGCGTATACGACTATTGTAGCCGCTAACGCTTCAGATCCTGCTCCCATGCAGGTATATGCTCCGTTTGCCGGGGCTGCCATCGGTGAGTATTTCCGCGATACCGGTCGTCCGGCATTAATCATTTACGATGATTTATCTAAGCAGGCGGTTGCATATCGTGAGCTGTCATTGTTATTACGTCGTCCTCCAGGCCGTGAAGCATATCCTGGTGACGTATTCTTCCTTCACTCTCGTTTGCTGGAGCGTGCTGCGAAAGTAATCGCTGATGACGATATTGCCAAAAACATGAACGATTTACCGGAATCTTTAAAGGCTGTTGTAAAAGGAGGCGGTTCTTTAACGGCGCTTCCGATTATTGAGACTCAGGCCGGTGACGTTTCTGCATACATCCCGACAAACGTGATTTCAATTACTGACGGACAGATATTCTTAGAATCAGATTTATTTAATTCAGGTGTGCGTCCGGCAATTAACGTTGGTATTTCGGTGTCCCGTGTAGGAGGATCGGCTCAGATTAAATCAATGAAGAAAGTAGCCGGTACTTTGAAATTAGACCAGGCACAGTTCCGTGAACTGGAAGCATTCGCCAAGTTCGGATCTGACCTTGATGCAGCTACCATGAATGTAATCGAAAAAGGGAAGCGTAACGTTGAGATCTTAAAGCAGGCTCAAAACGATCCTTATACGGTAGAAGACCAGGTGGCTATTATCTATGCAGGTTCTAAGAACTTATTGAGAGCGGTTCCTGTAGAGAAAGTAAAAGAGTTTGAAAGAGATTATATAGAGTATCTGAATGCAAAGCATAGAGATACCTTAGATACGCTTAAAGCGGGTAAATTAACAGATGAGGTTATAGACACCTTAACTACGGTGGCTAAAGAATTGTCTGAAAAGTATAAAGGATAATCAAGATTTAGTATTGAGTAGTGGGTGCTTTGCCCGCTACTGAATACTCAATACTAAATACTAACGAATAAATGGCGAACTTAAAAGAAATACGCGGTAGAATAACTTCGGTTTCATCAACTATGCAGATTACAAGTGCTATGAAAATGGTATCTGCTGCAAAGTTGAAAAAAGCCCAGGATGCAATTACAGCAATGCGTCCGTATGCAGATAAGCTAACCGAATTGCTACAAGGCTTAAGTGCTACTTTAGAAGGCGATTCAGGAAGTGTTTTTGCTGAACAGCGTGAAGTTAATAAGGTGTTGGTAGTAGCAATTACATCTAACAGGGGGTTATGTGGTGCTTTCAATACAAATATTATTAAAGGTGCTGTTAAATTAGCTACTGAAGAGTATGCCGGAAAGGAAGTTAACTTTATTACGATAGGTAAAAAAGGAAACGATATCCTTAAAAAGCGTTTTACGGTTATTGAAAATAACAATGCTGTTTTTGATGATCTCACCTTCGATAATGTTGCGGAGATCGGGCAGCAGTTGATGAATTTATACGCCGAAGGAACCTATGATAAAATAGTGTTGTTGTACAATCATTTTAAAAATGCAGCCACACAAGCAGTGTTAGCTGAAGATTTCTTGCCAATTGCACCTGCTGATTTTGATGAAAGTGTATCGCTGGATTATATCTATGAGCCTAGTAAGGCCGAAATCATAGAGACATTGATTCCTAAATCACTTAAAACACAGCTTTATAAAGCAATACGCGATTCATTTGCTTCAGAGCATGGTGCCCGTATGACTGCGATGCATAAAGCAACTGATAATGCAGGAGAGTTGAAGGCTGAACTTACTTTAACATACAACAAGGCTCGTCAGGCAGCTATTACTGCAGAGATCCTTGAAATTGTTGGAGGTGCTGAAGCATTGAATAATTAAGACTGATTACAGTAATTATATAAAAAAAGGGTGTCGAAAAGACGCCCTTTTTTATTGAACCTATTCAAAGTCTGAAGGCATATAATAATTTTCCGGGGTTACAGGAAATGATCCGCTTTCAAAAAACCGGTTCATAATTCGTGTAGTAACAGGACTTATACCGGTGCTTATTCCGTTTATTTCATGCGGATAGGTCATGTTAGACGAATGATTGTAGCCGATAGTATGTCCTATCTCATGTGCTGTGATAAAACCGGTCTCCTTTCTAATATAATCTCTAAGGATATGTTCGGCAAAACCAAGTGTAGCGCCTCCTCCCAGACCTGAAACATTAACTACCTTGCCGCAGTTGTAACGCTCTTTGTTTAGAATAGCATTATAAGCAGCTTCTTTTTCTCCTTTTGTCAACTGAGTGACACCGTCATTACCTACAATGATTTCATCAATAAATTCATTTTTGAATGCATCTGAGGCAAAAACCATCCCCAGATTAATCATTAACCCGGTAAATCGGCGAACATCTTTAGGGCTAATATCTTCTGCCCAATTATTTCCGGGATCATTATCCGGATCAAAATCATGGTATTTTATTTTCCAGTTAAGTTTCCCCAGGCTTTTTAATTGCTGGATTATCTGACTGTCTCCGGAAAAATCAAATGTAATCTTATCAGGAGCTATACCGGTTTCTTTATAAATGGAAAGATCTACCTCTTCGTTTCTGCTGTTTAAAAACAAGGATGTGTTTCCCGTAAAGGGATAGTCGATTTCCTGTTTTCCATGTGCCCTTATTTTTGATATCTTAAACAAGTTTACGGAGCCTTCAACTCCTTCAATGTTAGCTAAAATAGTAACATCCTCAAGATCGACAGGTGTAAAATTGGCCACTTCAATTGTTTTATGGTCTACAGCTTTAACTCTGATTACTTTACTGATTTCGTATGTTCTCCATTCAGAAACCATTAGCTCTTGTTCTTCATCGTCCTGAAACATTAGATTAGAATTGCTTTCAGAATCAAAAGAATAGGTTTTAACCTGAATATCAGCGATGTGTTCGCTGTCGCTGCATGATAGAATTAAAAAAGAGCAAACGAAAGATTTAAATAATAATTTCATTTATTATAAGATTTGGGTTTATGAGGTAAATATATAGTCTAATAAATATAAATACCATAGCTGTCTGAAAGTTTTATTTTTGAGAGCTACGGCACAGGATTGATTTATATGGCATCAAATTTGAAAAGAGTATATTTAACAACACATAAGAAGAAAATCATGAAAAGTTTTAGCAGGTATATTTTAGGTGGGTTTTTAATTTTCAGTTTTGCTCAATGCGGCAGTTCACAGCAATATGCCGGACAAGATGAAATCCCTTTTCGTTTCGGAGAAATTGCAATAGAAAACTGGACAAGAGAAAACAGTAAGGAGACAGGAATAAATTTATTTTTCCCTTTAGAGAACGATGTCGATACAGTTATAGACAGTGTTCACTTCAGAGGTCGGATCGTACATCCAGAAAAGATTAAACGAGGCTCTTATGTAGTGTACGTTGCACGTTTTATGAATAAACAAGAGCCGGGAGATGTTATCATGCATGCCGATCCGAAAAAAGAAAGCATAAATCAACCTCCGGTTATAATAAAACGGAGTCCTTTTGAGTTAAGTCCCTACGAAGCGGTTGTTAGTTTTATGGTAAATGGGGAAACAAAATATTATAAGGTTTCCGGTATTAAAGAAACAACATCCATCGTGTATCCTGATAAAACAAAAAACTAAAACTTTGTAGCTCGTTACTAAAGCCTTACTTTTAACCCAAATAAAAATTCATTAGTTGAGTGCACTTAAAAAGCTTTTTAAGCATACATTCATTTACGGGGTAGCTACCGTATTACCTCGTATTTTAAGCTTTATCCTGACGCCATTTTATATCGACCAGCTTCCATCTGAAGCTGAGTTTGGCAAATTTTCTGTAATATTTGCATACATTGTTTTTGGAAATGTGGTGTTGTCTTATGGAATGGAGACCGCTTTTTTCAGGTTTATGAATAAAGGTCAACGTAAATCCGATGTTCAATCAACTGCATTAACCTCTTTGGCAATTACTTCTGTTGTTTTTGGGGTGTTAGCGTTTACTTTTAGTCGCCATATAGCACAATGGCTTGAACTTAAATTAGATTACGTCCTTTTAGCTATAGGTATTTTGGTATTGGATGCATTAGTGGTAATCCCATTCGCATGGCTGAGAAACCAGGAGATGCCGCTTAAATATTCAGTTATAAAAATACTTAATGTTAGTATTAATTTCAGTATGAATTTAATTCTGTTTCTTGTAATCTCTCAAATCTCACTAGAAGAATCAGAATTTCCGGGAAGCTATATGTTTGAAGATAAAGTGAATTATATCTTTATTTCTAATCTGATAGCAAGCTTGGTAACTCTTTTAACGGTGTTGCCTCTATACAGGAAAATAGGCCTCAAGTTTAATATTGAAGTATGGAGACGTATGATGAAATATGCAATGCCTGTTTTAATAGCCGGGATAGCATTCTCAATAAATGAAGTGGCTGATAAAATAATATTAAATTATCTATTGCCACAAGACACGGCAAAAGAAATAGTCGGAATTTATGCTGCATGTTACAAAATGGGAGTTTTTATGACCCTGTTTATCACAGCGTTTAAATTGGGTGTTGAGCCGTTCTTCTTCAGTAATGCTGACAAAGATGATGCTAAAAAGACCTACGCCAGCATCTTATTGTATTTTACAATTTTCGGGTCATTTATTCTCTTGTCTGTAGTAGCTTACTCAGATTTGTTAAAGTATATATTAATGCCTAAGGCTGCTTACTGGGAAGCGCTTTGGGTCGTTCCGTTCATTTTACTGGCGAATCTCTGTTTAGGGATATATCACAACCTGTCTGTTTGGTATAAAATTACAGATAGAACAAGATATGGCGCTTATATATCGGTAGCAGGTGCTTGTATTACATTGGCTTTAAACTTTCTTTTAATAAATAAAATAGGATATAAAGCATCAGCTATTGCAACTTTATCTGCTTATGCTACCATGATGATGGTTTCTTATTACTACGGAAGGAAACATTATCCTATTCCATACAATCTTAAAAAGATAGGAGCATATCTGTTAACATCTATAATTATGGCTATATTGTCGTTTTATGTATTTGATAGAAACCTATACATCGGCACCCTGTTTGTTTTATTATTTTTGCTGATGATAATTCTCTTGGAAAAAAACGAACTCAAAAAAATATTGAAAAGATCATGACGATAAAGATTATTAACAAATCACAACACGCCTTACCGGAATACGAAACTGAGGCTTCAGCGGGAATGGACTTGAGGGCTAATCTTAAAGAGCCGGTTACATTGAAACCGTTAGAACGTACAATCGTAAAAACAGGTTTATTTATTGAATTGCCGGTAGGTTATGAAGCACAGGTTAGACCTCGAAGTGGCCTTGCAGCTAAAAAAGGAATTACCGTATTAAATGCCCCGGGAACTGTAGATGCTGACTATAGAGGGGAGATTGGAGTGATACTCGTAAACCTGTCTAACGAACCTTTTGTGATAGAGAATGGCGAGCGCGTGGCGCAATTGGTAGTCGCAAAGCATGAACGGGCACATTGGGAAGAAGTTGAAGTGCTGAATGAAACAACCAGGGGAGCAGGGGGCTTTGGAAGCACCGGAATTAAGTAAGACACATAATACTAACTGATTAATTAATACCACCTTATAATGAAAATTATAGTACCCATGGCGGGAAGAGGTTCTCGTTTACGACCACATACCTTAACAGTACCGAAACCTTTAATTCCTATAGCAGGCAAGCCGATTGTGCAACGTCTGGTTGAAGATATCGCCCAGGTTTTAAAACAGGACTTAGACGAAGTTGCATTTATTATTCATCGAAGTTTTGGAAAGGAAGTGGAAAAAGATCTTTTGGCAATTGCAGGGAAGTTAGATGCCAAAGGTACTATTTACTATCAGGATGAACCATTGGGAACAGGACATGCCATCATGTGTGCCAAGGATTCATTGTCCGGGCCATGTGTAATTGCTTATGCAGACACTTTGTTCAAGGCTGATTTTAACCTCGACGGATCGGCAGACAGTGTTATTTGGGTGAAACAGGTAGAAAACCCTGAGGCCTATGGGGTTGTTAGTTTAGATAACAATAATATTGTAGGTTTGGTGGAAAAACCACAAGAGTTTGTTTCTGATCTGGCAGTTATAGGAATCTATTATTTTAAGGATGCAGGGGTTTTAAGGAATGAACTTCAAAAAGTACTGGATGATAATATTATTCATGGGGGCGAATACCAGATCAACGACGGTATTAAAGCCATGATGGATAAAGGCATGAAGTTTGTACCAGGTAAGGTAGACGAATGGATGGATTGCGGAAATAAAAACGTTACTGTCGAAACGAATGGAAAAGTTTTGGGATTTGTACATAGCGATGGCGAAGAGTTAATAGCCAATAGTGTAAGCTTGCAAAATGCAAGCATAATTGAGCCTTGTTATATTGGTGAAAATGTTGTTCTTGTTAATGCCACCGTAGGACCAAACGTATCCTTGGGAGATGGGTGTGTAGTTGAGAACTCAACTATAAAAAATAGCCTCGTTCAAACAAATGCAAGTATAAAAAATGCTAACTTAGATAATGCTATGATAGGGAATCATGCCAGGTTTAATGGAGAGTTTACCGATGTCAGTATAGGCGATTACTCTGTATTGGAATAAAAAAACAGGTTGAACATGAAGCATTATCTCAAAATAGCGACCCTGTTTGCAGGAATATTTTTTCTGCAGCTAACAACTGCTCAGGAAGAGGTAAATGCCGATACAACGAATGAAATTGTTGAAGACGAGTTTCAGGAACATTTTTATGAGGCCATGAAACAAAGGGGGATTGAAAATTTTGACAGGGCGGTAACCCATCTGTTAAAGTGTAAGGAGATAGCCCCTGAAAATTTGGTGATTGACTTTGAGTTAGGGAAAAACTATACGGACCTTAAGCAGTACGAAAGAGCGGTATCCTATCTGGAGCCGATTGTTAATAGCAATCCGGATAACATATGGTATCTTGAAGCTTTGCTAAAAGTGTACGAGCGACAGCGAAATGCAGAAAAAGCTATTGAACTTGCTGTTAAATTAGCAGAAAAAAAACCTTACTTTAAGCAAAACCTGGCCTTTTTATATTCTCAAACCGGAAGATACAAGGAGGTACTGACCTTGATTGATGAACTTGAGGAGATGTATGGACAGAGTTATCTTCTGGATAGTCTTAGAGGACATCTGAATTCGGTATTGGAACAAAATGACACATCTGAAGACAGGCAAGAAGAAGGGGGGGTGGAAGCTCCTGGAGATATAGATCAGGCCATTATTGAAATGTACGGATTAATAAAGGTGGAGAGTTATGCTGATTTATTATCGATGGCAACGCAGACATTAGAAAATTATCCTTCCCATCCTGAGGCTTATTATTGTAAGGGAGTTGCTTTAAATGGCTTAAAAAGGCATGAGGAAGCAGTTGAGTATTTAGAAATGGGATTGAATTATATCATCGACGACATGAAACTTCAAAACAATATATACAAACAATTGGTGTTAGCATATAAGGCACTGGGTAATGTGAAGAAGGAAAATCAATATAAGAGCAAGCTTAACGGATAAAAATAAATGAAATTGAAGATAAAAAAATATATAGCCTTTCTGTTCCTTCCGGTGGCAATTACGATGCAGTCATGTGGCAGTAAAAAGGCTATGGTGTCTACAGACGCCATTGAAGGGCTGTCGGCAAGAACCATAATTAAAAACCACTATAAAAACGAGCTTGACTTTAACACTATAAGGGGCCGGATTAAAATAGGATTTGAAAATCAAGAAACCTCCATGTCGAACTCTGTTACATTGCGAATGGAAAAAGATAAAGCTATATGGTTGAGTGCAACATTAGGAGTGGTGAAGGTCTATATAACACCGGATAGGGTAAGTTTTTATAATAAGCTTGATAACACCTATTTTGATGGCGATTTCTCATATTTAAGTCAGTTGTTAGGTACGTCTCTGGATTTTCAAAAAGTTCAGAATATGTTGTTAGGACAGGCGCTGTTCGATTTAAAAAATGAAAAATATGATGCTGCTGTTGTTCAGAACAAGTATCAGCTCAAACCCAGACAAGATATAACCTTGTTCGAAAAATTATTCCTGATCGATCCGCTCAACTTTAAGATGGCAGTACAGCGTTTAACACAATCAGCTAATAACAGGATGTTGATGATTGCATACGATAAGTATGATCAGATTGGCGGGAGGCCTTTCCCCGGGCAGATTACTATATTGGCCAACGAGGGAAGCAATCAGACGAAAATAGACCTTGAGTATAAGAATATCGAGTTTAATCAAAAAGTTTCATTCCCATATAAAATCCCTAAAGGGTTTAAACAGCTTACCGTAAAATAATATGCCTACTAAACAGCGATCAAATTTAGTTTTAGTACTTCTAACAGCATTTTTTGTATGCTGTGGAGGATATGCTCAAACTCAAAAGCAAAAAGAATTGGAGGCTCAGAAAAAACGCTTGGAGCAACAGATCAAACAAATCAATTCGTTGCTTTCTGAACAGAGAAAAGAGAAAGCAAATGTGTTGGGTGAGGTGGAAAGCCTTGATCAAAAGATAAAAGTCAGGGAGCAACTCATTCGGGTAACAAATAGTCAGGCAAATCTTTTAAACAGACAGATCAATACCAACCTGGATAATATTTCCCGTTTAAGGAATGAGTTGGAGTCGTTAAAAGAAGACTATGCAGCCATGATCCAAAAATCATACAAAAGCAAGTCGCAAGAAAGCAGGTTGATGTTTTTATTGTCGTCAGATAATTTCTTTCAGGGATATAAACGATTCATGTATATGAAACAATATACCGATTACCGGAAAGAACAGGGAGAACAAATTCAGTCCAAGACAACAGAACTTCAAGAGTTAAATAAGAATTTGGTGGTGCAGAAAAAAGAGAAAGATAAGCTGGTGGCCCAAAACCGTGAAGAGCAGAAAAAACTTGAAGAGGAAAAAGCCGATCAGCAGGAGTTGATAGCAAGTATTAAAAAGAAAGAGAGCCAGTATGCTGCACAGATCCGTAAAAAACAAAAGGAGGCCGATGCGATTGATGCTCAAATAGAAAGGATCATTCGTGAGGCTATAGCCAGATCCAAGGCCAAAGCAGCTAAAAACAATACTGCAAAATCCACATCAAAGACAACGACAACCAAGGCTTCAAGTTTTGCATTAACCCCTGAGGCTAAACTGATAGGCAATAATTTTCAGGCTAATAAAGGGCGATTACCGTGGCCGGTAGAAAAAGGAATCGTTATAAGCAGGTTTGGCAAACAAAGACATCCGGTTGTAAAATCGGTTTATGTTAGCTACAAAGGAGTGCGTATTTCGACGGAAAAAGGAGCCAAAGCCAGAGCTATCTTCGATGGGAAGGTACTGGCGGTTCAAATAATTAAAGGAGGGAATAAATCTGTACTCGTACAGCATGGCGATTACATTTCCGTATATAATAACCTGGATCAGGTGTCTGTAAAAGAAGGGCAAAGTGTTAAGGGAAAACAAGAACTGGGGGTTATATTTACCAACAAAGCTACGAACGAAACCGTAATTAAATTTAATATATACGGAAACGATAAATTTGAAAACCCGTCAAACTGGATCAATAAAATGTAAAAGAGGCCGTCTAAAAAGGTGTTTTTAAACCGGATGCCAGGTTTTGAACCCTTCGGCTATATAGCTCAGGATAAACTAAAGTCGAAAACTGTTGATCGTCAATTGCTGTTGGTTCCCGATAACGATGCTGTGTATTTTCAATAAAAATATACTTTCATTTCAGCAATGCCCGAACTGACAACGCTTATCTCTTTTTAGACAGGCTCTTTAATTATCTGTAAACAGTGCCTTTAATTCGGTAGCATCATTTGGTTTCATTTTTCCTGCCAGTACCAGGCTTAATTGTTTTCTGCGGAGCGCAGCGTCAAAGCGTTGGTGTTCAAGTTCAGTTTCAGGTTTTAACGGAGGTACTGCAACGGGTCTTCCCGTTTCATCAACAGCAACAAAAGTATAAATAGCTTCGTTGGCCTTGGTTCGGCTGCCACTCTCCCTGTCCTCTATCCACACATCTATGTAGATTTCCATAGAGCTTTTAAAGGCCCTGGAAACGGCTGCTTCTACCGTAACGACACTTCCTAAAGGTACAGCCCGGTTAAAAGCAACGTGATTCACTGAAGCCGTAACGGTTATACGTCTGCTGTGTCTGCGCGCAGCAATACTTGCCGCCCGGTCCATTCTGGCTAGTAATTCCCCGCCGAAAAGATTGTTTAAGGGATTGGTTTCACTGGGTAAAACCAGATCAGTCATTGTGGTTCTCGATTCACTAGGCGTCTTTGCGTCCATGGCGTAATGTTTTTAACAAAGATAAGGGCTGTTTACTTAAGCGAAAAAAGAATTTGTGGCAACCCGTTAAAAATGAAGAATTCGTACGATTTGAATGGCAGAACCAATGAGAAAAGCAACGGGTAATTATAAATGCCGTAAAATTGGCAAGAAATTTAATAAAAAACCTTCGCAAGCACATGCGAAGGTTTTTCTCCTGTAGAAAAAATTATTCTGAGACCAACAGCCATGCTTCTGATGACTCTTTGGTTTTGATTTTTCTTAAAAAGTTCAATGCATCATCGACATCTGCAAAGCTGGCATAAGCTACCTGATGTAAACCGTATCTGTTTACGCCAATTTTTTCTGCTTTGTAGCCTTTGTCTTGTAATTGCACAATCCTTTTGTCTGCATTTTCTTCAACTCTGAATGCGCCTGCTACTATATGGTATTTTAACGGCTCTTTAACCAAATCGAGTGTAATCGAAGGCATTTCGATCGGAGTGGTATTAAAAAAAGTAGCCTCCTGTATGTTTTTTTGAACTTGCTCTTGAGCTTCCTGTGCTACGACCTGGTAGTTTTTAACCTGCTGATTGTTCATCAATTGGTACCCTATGGTCCCTGCAGATATTGCCAGTAAGAATAGAGCAGCATATTTCAGGTATGATCTTCGGGCTCTTCGTTCGGGAGTAAATAAAATCGGAGTTTGCGCTTCGAGTTCTTCTACTTCTTGTTTGAATATTTCTCTGGTGATGCTTGGAGTAACTAATGACGACAAGCCAAAGGATGAGGTAAGATAGTTAACCTCATTAACAGGGTCGAATATAAATTTCCCGTCTTCAGAAAAAGAGAGATCGCCTATGTTTTTGAGATTGATTTTTTCTTTGTTTTCAAGTGATTTTTTCCAGCGTATAACAACTTCCTCAAGCTGTTTGGCGGCTTCTTCATATGAAATATGTTCAACCTCCGAGACATATTTTGTTAATAACCCGTCATTAGATTTAAGCTGTGCATTAAATGACAGCAGCTTGGTAGGCGGATAGAAAGTATTTGTATGAGTATCTACTGCGGCAGGCTGGTTTTGTGTTAGGAAAGAACCAAAGCCAGGCACAGTAATACATTGGTACCTGTATAATAAATCGCTGATATATTTTTCTAATCTCATAAAACAAAGATTGTAAAAAAAGATTTACGGGGAAGATAGTTATCAAACATTTTATTAACAGTTTTCACAAGGGGTATATTTTACAGTTGTACGCCAATAAGTTATAAAAACATTTTTTTCACCTTTTAAAAAATCAAATGATCAGATGTTTTTGCTAACGGAGCTATTTCTTAAATATTTTATTTATTTTTAACGATGAAAATTCTTATATATTGAACGATGATTCTTTAATATATGTTCTGGCTTTGCAGCATTGTGCGGGGATAGGCGATATTACTGCCAAAAGACTTATTCAGCAATGTGGCAGTGCCGAAGCTGTTTTTAAAGACAGGCCCGGTCATTTATTAAAGCTGGGAGGCATAAGAAAAAATGCCCTCGATGAATTGAAAGATTTAAAGCACATGGCCGCTGCCGAGAAAGAACTTCAATTCATTAAAAAAGAACACATCGATTGTCATTATTATTCAGACGCTACTTATCCCCAGAAATTAAAACATTGTATGGATGCTCCGATCCTATTGTTTTCATCAGGGGCGATAAAGATAAAACAGCAACGGGTAATCAGTATCGTAGGAACACGGCAGATGACCATGTATGGAAAGGTCTTTTGCGAGAAATTGATCGAAGACCTGGCTGTGCTTAATCCAACAATAGTAAGCGGATTTGCGTATGGGGTCGATATTTGTGCTCAGAAGGCAGCAATCAGGCATGGTCTTCAAACCATTGGATGCCTGGCACACGGACTCAATCAGGTGTATCCGAAAACCCATAAAAGATATGTGCCGCAGGTAGAACAAAATGGCGGCTTTTATACTGATTTCTGGAGCACAAGCAAGCCTGAACGGAACAACTTTCTGAAACGAAACCGTGTTATAGCAGGTGTATCCGAAGCAACGATCGTCATCGAATCGGCTGAAAGAGGCGGTAGCCTGGTAACGGCCGATATTGCCCAGTCATACAATCGTGAGGTATTTGCCGTGCCGGGCAGAACTACAGACAAATACAGTGTTGGTTGCAATAACCTGATCAAACAACAAAAAGCCCATGTGTTGACATCAGCGGCCGATTTAATTTATATCCTCAACTGGGATATAGAACAAAGGCCCGAACCTGTGGTGCAGAAACAACTCTTTGTAGAGCTCGATGATACGGAAAAACACATCTATAAATATCTCGAAGAAAATGGAAAACAACTGCTGGATGTTATCGCCCTGAATTGTGATTTGCCGGTTCATGTGTTATCTTCAACGCTGCTTGGAATGGAAATGAAAGGGGTTGTCCGTCCTTTGCCGGGAAAGCTGTTTGAAGCAGTTTAACGTTTATTGGATTTCGGGGTTAAAGTAAAATCTTTTAAATTGGCAGACCAAAACGTTATTTCAAACCTATTTAGAATTTAATATGAAACGTCTTTTTTTCCTCCTTTTTGTTTTTGTATCTGCTGCTTGTTTCGGACAAGATAAAAACCAATCTCAACTCTCCATAGATCGAATAATGAAAGGAGAAGATTTTGTAGGGTACCTCCCTACAGGGATACGATGGTCTGATGACAGCAAGAATATTTTTTTTAGCTGGAACCCTGACAACGATACCATCCGTTCTGCTTACGGGGTTAATGTAAGGTCAAAAGCGATCAGAAAACTTTCTTTTAAAGACCTAAAGCAAAGATCAAATGCCGGGGTTTATTCAAAAGATTCCAAATGGAAGGTCTATGAAAAAGGAGGAGACCTGTTCTTGATGGATTTAGCGACATATTCACCTAAACGTGTAACAAATACCCTGTCTGTAGAATCGAATCCTCGGTTTTCAGGAGATCAAAGATCAATTGTATATCAGAAAGACAATAATCTTTTTACATGGGATATAAAAACAGGAGCTGTTGTCCAGCTTACCGATTTCAAGAGCGGAAACGGGAAAAAAGAACCCGGTTTGAATGAACAGGATCAATGGCTGGAAGATGATCAATTAGTACATTTCGAAATTCTTCAGAAACGAAAAGATGAAGCTGCTGCTACAGAGTACAGAAGGGAACAAATGGCATTTGAACGGCCTGAGACTGTTTATATCGGGGATAAAAGATTGAGGATCGGAGGAATTTCACCCGACCTGAATTATGTCGTTTATCATCTGTACACTTATCCGAAAGATAAAAGAACGATTGTACCCAGTTATGTAACACAGAACGGTTATACTACGGACCTGTATTCCAGAAGCAAAGTGGGGAGTCCGCAACCGACCTCAGAGACCTGGATATTAAACCTCGAATCGGGCGATAGTTACCAAATTAAAACTGACGGTATAGATGGTGTTTTTGATAAGCCTACATTTCTGAAGGAATACGCTGAAGAACCATCTGTATATAAAGACGTTTATGAAGAGCCCAGAAATGTATCTGTAGGGTCACCGGTGTTCTCTGAAGACGGAAAAGCTGTTGTAAACGTAACTTCTGCAGATTATAAAGATCGGTGGATTATGCTTCTGGATCTTACCAATGGTGATTTAAAACAAATCGACAGGCAGCATGATGATGCCTGGATCGGCGGTCCCGGTGTCGGATGGTTTTCAAGGCCGGAAATAGGATGGTTGGATGATCAGAATATATGGTTCCAGTCGGAAAAAACCGGTTATTCACATTTGTATCTGGCAAATGTCAATACAGGTAGAATAAAAGCCTTGACAAAAGGGGAGTTTGAAATCCTTGACGTGAACTTATCCGGAGATAAAAAAACTTTTTATATAACAAGCAATAAGGTAAGTCCTCATGAGCATCATTTTTATCACCTTTCGGTGAAAGGGGGCAAATTGATACAGATCACGTCTTTAAAAGGAGGACATGAAGTAACCGTCTCTCCTGATGAAAAACAGCTGGCAGTACGTTATTCATATACAAATAAACCGTGGGAGTTGTATGTAATGCCTAATAAGGCAGGGGCTTCAATGGTTCAGCTGACAAATTCTACTACCGATGATTTTAAAGCTTATGACTGGATGGATTCCGAGATCATTCATTTTACGGCCAGAGATGGGGTTAAAGTACCGGCTACATTATATAAACCTGAGGCTCACAAGAAAAATGGAGCGGCCGTTGTTTTTGTGCACGGAGCCGGCTATACACAAAATGTGCATTATTGGTGGCCATCATATTATCGCGAGTATATGTTCCACAACTTCCTTGCAGACAACGGCTATACTGTTTTGGCTATCGATTACAGGGCAAGTGAAGGGTATGGGCGCGATTGGCGTACAGCCATATATCGTCATATGGGAGGCAAGGATCTGGAAGACCAGCTTGATGGTGCTAAATATTTAATAGAAGAGCAGGATATAGATAAAGATCGCCTGGGTATTTATGGAGGCTCTTACGGAGGTTTTATGACACTCATGGCCATGTTTACTGCTGCTGATACTTTTAAAAGTGGAGCCGCCTTACGTTCGGTAACAGACTGGGCGCATTATAACCATGGCTATACAGCCAATATCTTAAACACTCCGGTAGATGACCCTGAAGCATACAAGCGAAGTTCTCCTATTTATTTTGCCGAAGGGCTAAAAGGAAATTTGCTGATGCTGCATGGCATGATAGACCGCAACGTACAATTTCAAGACGTGGTAAGGTTATCTCAGCGATTGATTGAGCTGAAAAAGGAAAATTGGGATCTGGCTGTGTTTCCGATGGAAGATCATGGGTTTATAGAGGCCTCAAGCTGGTCTGATGAGTACCGCCGGATCTATAAACTGTTTGAGGAGACCTTGATCGCTGAATAAACTTTTTACTATTTTTACATTTGATGCTTTAAAGCAATTATTCTAAACCCCAAAAATTATGAAAAGAATTTTAACACTGCTAATTTGTAGTATGGTAATGTTCGCTTGTTCTTCTGACGATAACAGCGAATCCTGGGCCGTAGAAAATGTAGATATTACATTTAATGTCATTTCTTCTGACAACAGCAGAGTGTCTGATATCAGTTGCTCGATAGAAGGGAAGGGCATCTCTGCGGGAGACCAGTCGTATAGCAATGAACATTTGCCTTATTCTAAAGCTTATATAGATCAGAATATAGCATCTGAAACAGTAATGACATTGAATTTTACGGATGATACCAGTGCGGATGGATCCGTTTTTGAACCTTATAGCGTTACATTGTATATCGCTTTAGATGGTGAGCAAGTAACGGAAAAACAAGTTACAATTGAAGAAGAAGGAACGGCTGAAAGCTTAACTTATACTGTAAACTTCTAAAAATAATACTTGACTAGTCCTAAAAAAGCCTGCTTAAACATTTAAGCAGGCTTTTTTGTATAATATATGTGTTCTGGTTTAGTATCCGAGGGTTTCACGAACTCTTTCAAGTGTTTTATCAGCTACTTTAGCTGCTTTTTCGGCGCCGATGGCCAGAGCTTCGTCAATTTCGGAGGTGTTTTCCATGTAGTAGTTAAATTTCTCCCTGGCATCAGCAAACCTTTCTACGATCAATTCAAACAAAGCTTGTTTTGCATGACCATAACCGTAGTTTCCTCCCAGATAGAGAGCTCTCATTTGTTCGACCTGTTCAGATGATCCTAATATTTTGTATAATGCAAATACATTACAGGTATCAGGGTTTTTAGGTTCTTCAAGCGGTGTGCTGTCTGTTTCAATTGCCATAACCTGCTTTCGTAACTTTTTGTCAGGCAGGAAGATATTGATGAGGTTTCCTCTGGATTTACTCATTTTATGACCATCAGTACCGGGTATATACATCGATTCTTCGCGGACTTTCCCTTCCGGCAGTACAAAAATTTCTTTTCCCATCTTGTTGTGAAGCCGGGAAGCCACATCACGGGTGATTTCCAGGTGTTGCAACTGATCTTTTCCTACCGGAACAATATCAGCATCGTATAATAGGATGTCCGCAGCCATTAGCATCGGATACGTAAATAATCCGGCATTTACATCTTCAAGCCTGTCTGCCTTGTCTTTAAACGAGTGTGCAAGTGTTAACCGCTGAAAAGGGAAAAAACAGCTCAGGTACCAGGTAAGCTCTGCCGTTTGAGGAACATCACTCTGACGATAAAAAACAACCCTGTCGATATCTAGCCCGCATGCTAACCAGGTAGCAGCCACGGCATATGTGTTGTTACGTAATGTTTCGGCATCTTTGATTTGCGTAAGCGAATGCATATTCGCTATAAAGAGAAATGAATCATTTTCTTTTTGCTGAGCCATTTCGATAGCCGGCAAAATTGCTCCCAATATATTCCCCAAATGCGGGGTGCCGGTACTTTGAATTCCTGTTAGTATTCTCGCCATCTTTTAAATTTTCAACGAAGCACAAAGGTAAAGGGTTTGTGCTAAACAACCTGACAAATTGTGTATTTTTGGGTTCATGATTATACTGCTAAGAAAATTTCTGGTCATATTATGGCGCATATGGTTTTATGTGCTGGTTGCTGTTCCGATTGTTATTATGTTTCCTGTACTGCTGGTACTATCTTCGTCAGATAAGTTATACCCGCAGTTTTTCTGGGTGGCCAGAAATATATGGGCGAATATCATCCTGTATGGAATGGGGTTCATACCCCGGATCGATCGTTTGCAAAAAATGGAAAAGGGAAAGAGTTATATGTTAACTGCAAACCATACGAGTATGACGGATATAATGCTTATGTTAAAAGCATCTCCGAATCCTTTTGTGTTTGTAGGGAAGAAAGAATTGGTGAAAATCCCTGTTTTTGGCTTTTTTTACAAAAGGGTATGTATCATGGTAGATAGAAATAGTGCCGGGAGCAGGTCGGCAGTTTACAAAAGAGCTCAAAAAAGATTACATCAAGGATTAAGTATTTGTATTTTTCCGGAAGGAGGGGTGCCGGACGAGGATGTTTTGCTGGACAATTTTAAAGACGGGGCCTTTAGACTGGCAATACAACATCAGATTCCGATCGTGCCAATAGTGTTTTATGACAATAAGAAGCGATTCCCATATGAGTTCTTTAAAGGAAGTATGGGAAGCATGCGTGTTAAAAAGTTGGGTTTTATCGAAACAGACGGGTTGACTGCAGCAGATAAGAATGCTGTAAAGAAAAAGTGTTGGGATGTTATTCATCAAGAGCTGGCCGGATAAATGGCCTAATTTTATATCTTTATTGTTCAAGTATCATAATTTATGAAATATAGTTTGTTTATTATAAGCGTTCTTTTTGTTTTGACGGCATGTAATGAAGAACGTCCTATAAGTTCTGTGAGTTCAGAAAACTGGGAAAAGCGGAGTGTACGGTTGAGTGACAAAGACAGTCTTCTAACAGGGGTAACATATTTGCCGGTCTATTCTGAGATCTATAGTTTTTCTGAATCCCAGACTACTTTTTTGACTGTAACCGTCAGTATGAGAAATATAAATACCGATGATGTCGTGTATATTACCCGGGCAGATTACTTCGATACCCATGGTAAACGTATTAGATCGTATTTTGAAAAACCTATTTCCCTGAAGCCTTTAGAAACTGTAGAGATCATCATAGATGAAGCCGATAACCTTGGAGGGGTCGGAGGTAATTTTATTTTTGAATGGGCTACTGAAAATATAAGGGTGAATGATCCCTTTTTTGAAGCGGTGATGATATCTACAAAAGGGCAGCAGGGTTTGTCTTTTACTACAAACGGAATTAAACTGAAAAATTGATGCCTGATATTTTAAAAACAATATTCTTTCTGATAGCGGTAATAGACCCGTTGGGTTCTGTGCCTGTTTATTTAGAGGCTACCAAGCAATTTAGCGTGAGGGAAAAGAAGAAAACAGCCGTAAAAGGAACTGTTATTGCCGCAGGAGTGCTTTTGTTCTTTATCATAGTAGGGCAGGTTATCATGGAGGCAATGACCATTTCGTTAGATGCCTTTCAGGTTTCCGGGGGAGTTATCTTGTTTCTTTTTGCGTTGACTATGATTTTTGGCGAGGGGAAGCCGGAAAGGGAAAAGCACTCCATAAAAGACTATAAACATGTAATTGTGTTCCCCATTGCCATACCTTCTATAGCATCACCCGGTGCTATTATGGCGGTGGTAATGATGACGGATAACAACCTGTATTCGATAGAGCAGCAGGCAATGACTTCAGTATTGGTAATGGTTGTTCTGGCTATTACCTGTTTGTTGCTTTTAGCGGCCCGGTTTGTTCAGGAACGGATCGGAGAATACGGAATAACCGTTATCAGTAAAGTGATGGGATTGATCCTGGCTTCATTTGCAGCCCAAAGCATGCTGTCCGGATTAAAAGGTTTTTTTAATTTGTAGTCGTCCCGGTAAAAGTAAAAAACGCCCCAACCACGAGGCGTTTTTTGCGGCATACCATTGCTTGAAAAGCAATGAATAAAACCTAACCAACTAAAACCTAAAACTAAAACCTGTATAAACACCTAGTGTGTAAGGCTTAAAGCCGTTATTTCCACTAGAAAATGTATTCAATTGATATTTGAACATAGGTTCCATATTAATCAGGAACCTGTTCGAAAATTTATAATCAAAACCTATGCCAAAATTGGTGCTGAAATTAGTGCTGTTAAGATTGACTGCTTCTCCCATTTTGGTTCTTAATCCATCTGTACCTTCAAGGGATATGTTGTTGTCGGTTAAAAATAAAGAGCTTACCCCTCCTATCAGGTTTACACCCAGTTTTTTATCCAACACCCTGTATTTTAATTCCAAAGGAACTTCGATGTAACCAAATTGCTGATTCATGGATCCGTCGTAAACGGCATTGGTTTTTAAAGGCGTTTCCAGAGCCGTGGAAATCATACTTTTATTAAGATCGTTACTAACATTGAGTCTTGTCGATTCATTGGCAAAAGCAATGTTTGTGATAACTTCTGCATTAAAACTGGCCGGAGAAAACTCAACATTGTTAGTATTGTAGCCCATGTCTACCTTATTGAGGCCCGACCGGATAGATAACTTATCATTGATCTGATAAGCTATATTTAGTCCGTAACTCATGTTAATATTCCCCGATTTGTTGTTGCCGTCAAATTGAGAATGTATCGGGGAGTTGCCGGAAAACGAATTGTAATATACAGGAGCTATTGTTGGATTCAAGCTCCATTTGTTTTTTCGACCTTGATTGGCAACTACTTCTTTTTCTTTTTCAATAGCATCAAAAATTGACATTTTCCCATCATTGGTATCATTTACGGCAACAACTTCTTTTTGTTCCTCTGGTTTGTTTAAAGGGTTCTTTAACGTTTTGGAATCTTCTTTATTTATGTTCCTCCCTGTTTTTTTATTCTGGAGCACATCGTTTGACTGTGTTTGGGTTGCGGCTATACCCTCTTTTGTATTGTTGGTGATGTGGTTCTCTTTGTCCTGACGTATGGCATAGGCTTCTTCCTGTTCCTTTTTATAAGGTTTAGAGATAGAAGAATTTGTTGTATTGCTGTCATGAACAGGGGTGCGGGCCTCTGTTTTGTCGGCCGGGTTAACGTTATCTATCAAGCTGTCGTTATTTGTATTTACGATAGCACCTTCGGTGTTTTCGGAACCGTTTACAAAGGAATCGGAAGCTTTGTTCTCGGTATCAGTCACCTCAACAGGGTTCGCAGAAGAATCTGTTTGTCTGACAGTGTAGCCTATTGTAATTAAGAGAGCCAGGCCGGCAGCGATACCACCAAGTTTCCACCAAAAAGGAATCACCTTCCGGTCTTTTTTCTTGTTGTCCAGCTGAGCTTCAATGTCTTTCCACAGATCTTTCGAAGGCGAAGCCTCAAAGTCTTTAAACTTTTCCTGAAACAGTCGATCTATATTTCTTTTATTGCTCATTCTTTATATTGAATTCACCTTTTTTTTTAAATGGTCCTGTTCTATTCTCTCTTTAAGGTTGGCACGTGCCCTGGCTAAATTCGACTTAGAGGTACCCTCGGTTATATTCAGCATCCCGGCAATTTCCTTATGAGAATAACCGTCGAGTACATACAAGTTAAACGTAATGCGGTAACGATCCGGAAGTTCCTGGATAATAGCCAGTAAATAATCAAGGCTAATATCGTTGTCTTCAATCTCTACCGTGCCGTCTTCTTCTGCTACCTCACTTACAATATCGAAAACACCTTCACTTCTGTACTTCTGTAACGAGGTGTTAATGGTTATTCGTTTTAGCCAGCCTTCAAAAGAACCTTTGAAACTGTATTGATCTATTTTGTTAAAAATAGTGACAAAGCTATCCTGCAAATTGTCTTGGGCCTGAGCTTCATTACGCGAATATTTAAGGCACAATGAATATAGCTTATTGCAAAACAATCTGTAAAGTTCTTCCTGTGCCTTCCGGTCACTTTGTTTACATCGGTCTATGAGTTCTTCTAAACTCAAGTATTGAGGTGTTAATTATATTATTATTTAAAGTTCTGCCGTGGAGTCTTCCTCAACAGGAACTTCCACTATAATATACTCGTCTTCTTCGGTTTCATCATTTATTCCTGTCCAAAACCTAAACGTATAGGTTCCTTTGTACCTGACTTCAAACGGCAATACCGTTGTCTCATAAGAAACCTGTTCGGTACAGGATCTGTCGTCGTAAACCGAAGCAACAGCCGTTATAGTTCTTTCCAGATTTCCGCTGTGTACGTAATCGTACGTTAGAAATTGATAGCATGACGATGGTTTTTCATAAGTGATTTTGAATTCATATTTTTCACCATAGACAAAACTTTCCGGCAGGTCAATTTCAGTAATTGACATAGCTTCAAAGTGAAAGTTCGATTCATCATCATCCAGTGAACACGAAGTTAAAACCAAAGACGTTAATGCAACAACCAAAAATTTAATCTTTTTCATCTTTTTAATAAAACTGCTTTTTGATAAATGTTTTTTCTTTTAAGATGAAGGGGAGGGAAAAAGGTTGCGTTAGGGTATAAAAAAATCCCGAAGTGATCGGGACTTTAATTTTGAAGGGCTTTTAAAGCTTCTCGTATTTTTTCTTCCAGTTCTTCCATTAGTTCCGGATTGTCTTGTAGCAGGGTCTTTACTGCGTCTCTGCCCTGACCTAGTTTTGTGTCTCCGTAACTAAACCAAGAGCCACTCTTTTTAACGATCTCATATTCAACTCCCATGTCGAGAATTTCGCCAACTCTCGAAATTCCTTCCCCGAACATAATGTCGAATTCGGCAGATCTAAATGGCGGAGCCACCTTGTTTTTAACTACTTTCACACGTGTTTTATGTCCTGCCGCATCGCCATCGGCACTTTTTATTTGCGTAGAACGCCTGATATCTAATCGAACTGAGGCGTAGAACTTCAGTGCGTTACCCCCGGTGGTGGTTTCCGGATTTCCAAACATGACCCCTATTTTTTCACGCAGCTGATTAATAAAGATTACGGTACATTTGGTTTTGCTGATCGTTGAAGTGAGTTTTCTGAGAGCCTGAGACATTAACCTGGCGTGTAGTCCCATTTTAGAGTCTCCCATTTCCCCTTCTATTTCGCTTTTTGGTGTCAATGCTGCAACCGAATCGATAATTACAATATCGATGGCTCCCGAGCGAATCAGGTTATCGGCAATTTCCAGGGCCTGCTCACCATGATCGGGTTGAGATATGATAAGGTTATCAATATCTACTCCCAGCTTTTCGGCATAAAACCTGTCGAATGCATGTTCAGCATCAATGAAAGCGGCAATTCCACCAGCTTTTTGTGCCTCTGCAATGGCGTGTAGTGTCAAGGTTGTTTTACCGGAAGATTCCGGACCAAATATCTCGATAACCCTTCCTCTGGGATAACCGCCGACCCCTAATGCAATATCTAGCGCCAATGATCCTGTTGGGATGGCTTCTACCTCTTCAACAGCACTATCTCCTAACTTCATTACAGCACCCTTCCCATATGCCTTATCCAGCTTGTCTAACGTAAGCTTGAGCGCTTTTAATTTTGCTTCTTTATCTGAACCCATGATTGTGTTTTTCTGTGAATTAATGAATCGTGCTAAAATACTATTTTCTTTTTATACCGATGAATATTTAATCCTATTTATCGGTAAAATACACCCCCTGAAATTATACATGTTTAAGCCGGCAGTACAATAAATGAACATTTCATTGTCAGTGAGTGATGTTGTTGGTAAAGTATAAACATTAACATGTTTTTCAATGTTTTTAAACATAGAATTTCTTATCTTTATTAGTAGCTGGTCAAGAGATTTATTTTAAGGAATATTTAACTATAACAAGGTTTAAAGTTGTGTTAGGTATATGTAATTAACCCGACTATAAGAATTAGATTGTCAACCGGTCGGGTTGCTCTTAAGGCTAAGATGTTTGATGGTTAGGTAAGATGGTTTTTAAAGTAACAGGCCGGTTGTGAAAAGCGCTTCATGTATATGAGGCGCTTTTTGTTTCTAAATGATTATCTTTGCCGCGCAAAACGAAAGTAAGATTTTAATAATCAGTGTAATGACAGATTCTGGAAGGATAGAACTTATGGCACCCGCAGGTAACTTTGAATCGTTGCAGGCAGCAATTGTGAATGGTGCTGATAAGTAAGATTTTGGAGTGGAGCAGTTGAATATGAGGGCCAGGGCCAGTATTAATTTTACTCTGGAAGATTTACCGGAAATAGCCCGAAGGTGCAAGGAGTACGGGGTGAGAACCTATCTTACGTTAAATACGATCGTGTATGACCATGACCTTTCTATTATAAAGACCGTGTTGGATGCAGCAAAGGAAGCTGAAATTACTGCTGTAATAGCAATGGATCAGGCTGTGATCGCTTATGCGCGGCAGATAGAGATGGAAGTTCATATCTCGACTCAGATTAATATCACCAACGTTGAAACGGTTCGGTTCTATGCCATGTTTGCCGATACAATGGTGATGAGCCGGGAGCTAAGTCTGAGGCAGGTCAGGAAAATTACAGAACAAATAGAAAAAGAACAGATCAAAGGGCCGTCGGGTAATTTGGTTGAAATTGAAATATTTGGTCACGGAGCGTTGTGTATGGCCGTATCAGGAAAATGTTATCTGAGTTTGCATTCTCATAATTCATCTGCGAACAGAGGGGCATGTAAGCAGAATTGTAGAAAGAAATACACGGTTATTGATCAGGAAAGTGGATTTGAGATAGAGATCGATAATGAATATATGATGTCGCCAAAAGATCTTTGTACGCTTGATTTTTTAGATCAGGTAATCGACGCCGGGGCAAAGGTATTGAAAATTGAAGGCCGGGGCAGGGCACCTGAATATGTGGCAACCGTTATTAGAACCTATCGCGAGGCTATTGATGCTTATTATGAAGGGACTTACAATAGTGAAAAGGTTGCCGGGTGGATGGAGTCTTTGGAAAAAGTGTATAATCGCGGTTTTTGGAGTGGTTATTACCTTGGGCAGAAGCTTGGAGAGTGGAGCGACGGACCCGGATCTCAGGCAACACAGAAGAAAGTTTATGTAGGTAAAGGGATGCATTATTTCCCAAAGGCATGTGTGGCTGAGTTTAAAATTGAGGCTTATGACATTAAAATCGGTGATAAGCTTTTAATTACCGGGCCTACGACAGGGGTGGAAGAATTTGAGTTAACTGAAATGATGGTGAACGATGCAAAACTGGATGTAGCTAAAAAAGGAGATTCCTGTACTTTCCCAACGAAGTTCAGAGTCCGGTTATCTGATAAGTTGTATAAAATAGTTCAGGCCTGATGGTAGTTGTAACGCTGCAAAGGGCAAAATGTATAGGGTGTAATTATTGTGTGGAAATGGCACCCGGGCAATTTCAGATGTCAAAAAAGGATGGTAAATCTGTTTTATTGCATTCAACAGACAAAAAAGGGTTTTTTACCTTAAAATCGCATGATGACAGTATCTTTGAAGAATGTGTTGAAGCTCAAAAAGCCTGTCCTGTTAAAATCATTTCTACCAAGAAAATATAGAAAACGATTCTTTTAACTTAAAAATAGTATAGCATGCAACTGTACAATAATTTAAGTGCTGAAGAAAGAGCTGCATTAATTGAAGAAGCGGGAAAAGACCGTTTAACAATCTCTTTCTATAAGTACGCCAACATTGGAAATCCTGAAATTTTTAGAAACCATTTATTTATTACGTGGAATGAGTTGGATGTTTTGGGTAGAATATATGTGGCTAACGAAGGTATAAATGCTCAGTTGTCGGTTCCGGCAGATCATTTTAAAGCGTTTAAAAATCATTTAGATTCTATTTCATTTCTTGAAAACGTTCGTCTGAACATTGCTGTTGAACAAGATAACTTCTCGTTTTTAAAGTTGAAGGTGAAAGTCCGTAAAAAAATAGTAGCAGACGGACTTAATGACAACACTTTTGATGTGACGGCTATTGGTACACATGTAAATGCTGAAAAATTCAATGAACTTATAGAAGACCCAGATACGGTTTTGGTCGACATGAGGAATCATTATGAGAGTGAGATAGGACATTTTAAAAATGCAGTGACCCCTGATGTGGATACTTTTCGTGATTCATTACCGATCATTGAAGAAGATCTGGGTGAGCATAAAGAAGATAAAAAACTCGTGATGTATTGTACCGGGGGTATTCGTTGTGAAAAGGCCAGCGCATATTTTAAGCACAAAGGTTTTAAGGATGTGTACCAGTTAGAAGGAGGGATCATCAATTATGTCCGGCAGGTGAATGAAAAAGGACTTGAAAATAAATTTATAGGAAAGAATTTTGTTTTCGACGAGCGCAGGTCCGAGCAAATTTCAACAGATGTAATTGCCCAGTGTCATCAGTGCGGAAAACCATGTGATACACATGTCAACTGTGCTAATGAGGCATGTCATCTTTTGTTTATTCAATGTGAGGAATGTGCTTCTCAAATGGATAGTTGTTGTTCAGAAAGCTGTAAAGAGATTGTAGCTCTTCCTTACGAAGCACAAAAAAAGCTGCGTAAAGGGCAGTATAAAAGCAATGCAATCTTTAAAAAAGGCCGCTCAGAGGCACTTAGATTTAAGAAGAATGTAGCTGAAAGCTAGTTTTTGCTTCAGTTATAATTAATTGTATCTTTACAACATTGAGTAATTAATTATGAACCTACTCTGTTAGCACTCATTTACTGGGGATTAGCAGATCAACGATATAAAATTATGGGTTGTAGCAGTTGTGCCACCGGTAAGGATGGGCTGCCACGTGGATGTAAGAATAATGGAACGTGTGGAAATGATGGTTGCAATAAGCTTACTGTTTTTGACTGGTTGTCTAATATGGCGCTCCCGGCAGGCGAAGAACGATTTGACTGTGTAGAGGTCAGATTTAAAAATAGCAGGAAAGAATACTTCAGAAATCCTGAAAATCTCACTTTATCTATTGGAGATGTGGTGGCTACCGAGGCCGCCCCGGGTCACGATGTAGGGATCGTTACCCTTACCGGAGAACTGGTTAAGGTCCAGATGAAGAAAAAGAAGGTAGATTGGGGGGGTGAGGTGTTGCCTAAAGTTTATCGCAAAGCCTCACAAAAAGATATTAATATCTGGCATGAAGCCAGGGATAAAGAACCGGAAGTTCAAAAAAAATCCCGGGAACTTGCTTTGGCCTTAGGGCTTCAGATGAAGCTTTCTGATGTAGAGTTTCAGGGCGACGGATCTAAAGCCACATTTTATTATACAGCCGAAGACAGGGTTGATTTCCGTCAACTCATCAAAGACATGGCACGTGAATTTGGTATCAGGATCGAAATGCGTCAGATCGGATACCGACAAGAAGCCGCACGCCTCGGAGGGATAGGGTCTTGTGGGCGCGAACTTTGCTGCTCAACCTGGCTAACAGACTTCAGGTCGGTAAATACGGCCTCTGCCCGATATCAGCAGTTATCGCTAAACCCTCAGAAACTGGCAGGTCAGTGCGGTAAACTGAAGTGTTGTTTAAACTATGAACTGGACGCCTATCTGGATGCGTTGAAAGACTTTCCTGATCAGGATGTGAGGATCAAAACCCAGAAAGGTCTTGCGGCATGTCAGAAAATAGATATTTTTAAAGGCCTGATGTGGTTCTGTTATCTCGATGAACCGGCAGCCTGGCATAAGCTAACCGTCCAGCAGGTCAACGAAATTATAGAGTTGAGTAAGAAGAGGAAGCCTGTGGCAAGCCTGGAAGAGTATGCAGCTGAATTGCTGGAAGACGATAATAAAGATGCTTCTTATGAAAACGTGGTCGGACAGGATAGCCTTACGCGTTTCGATAAGCCGAAAAATGTTCGTGCCAAAAAGAAAAATAAAAGACGAAGAAACAACAGCAACAGGAAAAGATCTAAAAATGGCTAGGATTTCTTTGTTTTTCCTCATTTTCATTTGTTTCGTTGCGTGCGACCCTGCCGGAGTGTATTCAGAATATCGGTCAGTTGAAGGAGGTTGGGATAAAGAAGATATAAAGGTGTTTACTTTTAAAGCTCCGGATACGATCCGGCCGTATCATATTTTTCTCAACCTTAGGAATAATGAGAATTATAAATACAGCAACCTGTTTTTAATAGTGAATCTTGATTTTCCGAACAATGAAAGTATAACCGATACGTTAGAATATGAAATGGCCAGGCCGGATGGAGAATGGTTGGGAAAAGGATTTAGTTCTTTAAAAGAAAGCAAGTTGTGGTATAAAGAGAACGTGATTTTTCCAGATAGCGGAACATACCGTATTTCGGTTGAGCAGGCCATGCGTAAAATGGGTTCTGTAGAGGGGATAGAAAGCCTGAAAGGAATAACAGACGTAGGAATTAAAATAGAAAAAGCAAACAATAAATAAAATGGCAAAAAAGGCTGTTGCTAAACAAAAAAAAGGAAATAATGGTTTCCTGAAATATATTAAATGGTTCTGGTTTTTATTTGCAGGAGCGATTGGTGGTGCAATATTGATTTTTTTACTGGCTTCCTGGGGAGTCTTTGGTAAACTGCCAACCTTTGAAGTGTTAGAAAACCCGCAAACCGATCTGGCGTCAGAAATAGTTTCTTCGGACGGGAAAACTCTGGGGAAATTTTATTTAGATGCTAACAGAACACCGGTGAGTTTTGATGAATTGCCGGACCATTTGGTACATGCATTAATAGCAACGGAAGATGAACGTTATTACGAACACTCGGGGATCGATGCCCGGGGTACCCTCAGGGCCCTTGTCTATATGGGGAGTAAAGGAGGGGCAAGTACCATTACACAACAGCTCGCCAAATTATTATTTACAGAAAGAGCGTCGAGTAACATCGTAGCACGTGTTATCCAAAAAGTGAAAGAGTGGGTTATTGCTGTTCGCTTAGAGAAGCAATATACTAAAGAAGAAATTGTTGCCATGTACCTGAATCAATATGATTTCGGGTACAATGGTGACGGAATTAGGTCTGCGGCAAGGATATATTTTGGAAAAGAGCCTAAAGATCTGAACGTGCAGGAATCAGCGATGCTGGTAGGGATGTTAAAAAATTCATCATTATATAATCCTTTTAGAAGGGAACAGTTGACCTTAGATCGTAGAAATACAGTTCTGAGTCAGATGGAAAAAAATGATCTTCTTACCGAAACAGAAAAAGACTCTCTTCAGCAAATTCCTCTAGAAATAAATTTTCACCCTGAATCGCATAGAGAAGGGATCGCCACTTATTTTAGAGAGTATTTAAGGGATTGGTTGAAGAAATGGGCAGGCGACCCTAAGAACGTTAAACCGGATGGAGAAAAGTATAATATCTACCTCGACGGTTTAACGATCTATACCACTATTGATTCTCGTATGCAGACATATGCAGAAGAAGCAGTACATGAGCATATGCCACGATTGCAAGCAGAATTTTTTCATCAGAATACGCCGGATAGAAATAAAACGGCACCATTCTTAGGTCTTACAAACGAAGAGATCGATAATCTTTTAGAGCGTTCTATGAAGCAATCTGAGCGTTGGAGGCATATGAAATTCGACCTTAAAAAGAAAGATGAAGAGATCAGGGCGTCTTTCGACAAAGAGATAGAGATGACCGTGTTTAGCTGGGAAGGTGAGATTGATACACTGATGACACCACTTGATTCGATCAGGTATTACAAAAAGTTCTTACGTACAGGGATGATGTCGATGGAACCCCAGACAGGGCATGTGAAAGCCTGGGTAGGGGGGATCGATTACAGGCATTTCCAGTATGACCAGGTAAAACAGGGGGCGCGCCAGGTGGGCTCTACTTTTAAGCCGTTTGTTTACGCTGCCGCCATAGATCAGTTACATCTCTCGCCTTGTGATTCATTGCCGGATGTACAGGTATGTATAGAAAAGGACAGGTTTGGGAACCCCGAACCCTGGTGTCCTAAAAATGCCGACGGGAAGTTCTCAGGAGAGATGGTGACCCTAAAGAGCGGTCTGGCTAATTCTAAAAATTCGATCACAGCAGGACTGATGGAAAAAATAGGACCTCAGCCTGTAGTTAACCTTGTTAAAAAACTGGGGGTTCAAGCAGAGATTCCGGCGGTGCCGTCCATTGGTCTGGGAACTCCGGATATTTCGATCTATGACATGGTAGGGGCTTATGGTACTTTTGCAAATCAGGGAGTGTATGTTAAACCGGTTATGGTAACCCGGATAGAAGATAAAAACGGAACGGTTCTCTATGAATATGTGCCTGAAACCCGCGACGTGGTCAGCGATGAAGTGGCTTATACAACCGTTAAGCTGATGGAAGGCGTTACTCAAGGAGGGTCTGGTACGCGCCTGAGACACAAATGGGCAACAAACACCCCGGTATACAAAGAAGTTATCACCGGATATCCATATGGCTTTACAAATCCGATAGCCGGAAAAACGGGTACGACAGACAACCAGAGTGACGGTTGGTTTATGGGAATGGTGCCTAACCTTGTAACTGCTGTCTGGGTCGGTGGAGAAGACAGGTCTGTTCATTTCAGAACCATCACCTACGGACAAGGGGCCAGTATGGCATTGCCTATATGGGGGCTTTATATGAGGAAGTGTTATGAAAATGAAGATTTGGGAGTTTCGAAGGCCGCATTTAAAGAGCCTGAAGAGCTTACGATTAGGGTAGACTGTAATAAAGCCGGTGAGGAAGGCGATCAAACTAAACCGGAAGATGAAATCGATATAGATTTTTAAATTAAGTTTCATGAAAGCCTTATTGATAGTTGATGTTCAGAATGATTTTTGTACAGGAGGAGCCCTCGAGGTAAAGGACGGGGAGAGCGTGACAGAGAATATTAATAGGGTGGTTCACAGATTTGATCTGGTAATTGCATCAAAAGACTGGCATCCTGAAAGAACAGCACATTTTAAAAAGTGGCCGGTTCATTGTGTTCGGTTTTCTAAAGGGGCCGAATTTCATCCGTCACTGAATACAAGTCATATCCAACAGGTGTTCCTGAAAGGAACAGGGACTTCAGATGATGGCTATTCTGCATTTGAAGCAGATAATATTGACCTGTCCGATTATCTTAAAGAACATCATATCGATCAATTATATATTGCCGGTCTGGCCACCGATTACTGTGTAAAGTCATCTGCTATTGATGCTGTTAAAAAAGGTTTTACAACGTATGTGCTGACAGATGCCGTTAAAGCGGTAAACATCGATCCTGATGACGGTAACGAGGCCTTAGCAGCTATGCAGCAGGCAGGTTGTATCCTGACAGATTCTACATCTGTATAGTTCTCTGAGCTGCCATCGGTTATTGTTAACAAACAGACCTTTGATTTTATTCCTTTAACATGGCAATTTCTTGAAATATTCGTAATTTCCCTGTAAAATTTTAACGAATGATCAAAAAGAAAGTAAATACAGTGTCCGAAGCTCTCGAAGGAGTTGGCGATGGGATGACATTTATGCTTGGAGGTTTTGGCTTGTGTGGTATTCCCGAAAATAGTATATCCAGACTGGTAGCTTTGGGAATCAAGGATCTTACTTGTATTTCCAATAACGCCGGGGTAGATGATTTTGGGCTGGGGCTACTATTGCAAAAACATCAGATCAAAAAAATGATATCCTCTTATGTGGGAGAGAACGATGAGTTTGAGCGACAGATGTTAAGCGGTGAGCTCGACGTCGAATTAATCCCGCAAGGGACTTTAGCAGAGCGATGCAGGGCGGCACAAGTGGGCTTGCCTGCTGTTTATACACCGGCAGGATATGGTACAGAGGTCGCCGAAGGTAAAGAGACGAGAGAGTTTGATGGTAAAATGTATGTTCTTGAGCATGCTTTTCAAGCCGATTTTGCTTTTGTAAAAGCATGGAAAGGTGATGAAGCCGGTAATCTCATATTCAAAGGAACAGCACGTAACTTTAATCCTGTAATGTGTGGAGCCGCAAAAATTACTGTTGCTGAAGTTGAAGAATTAGTGCCTGCCGGGGAGTTAGATCCTAATCAGATACATATTCCGGGAATCTTTGTACAGCGAATCTTCCAAGGAGATAAATTCGAAAAAAGAATTGAGCAACGAACTGTAAGAAAAAGAGATTAAGGATTATGAGTTTATCGAAAGAACAAATAGCACAACGCATAGCTAAAGAGGTTAAGGATGGTTATTATGTTAATCTAGGGATAGGAATTCCAACTTTGGTAGCAAACTATGTAAGAGACGATATTTCTGTTGAATTTCAAAGTGAGAACGGTGTCCTGGGGATGGGGCCGTTCCCGTTTGAAGGGGAGGAAGATGCAGATGTTATAAATGCAGGAAAACAAACGATCACCACATTGCCCGGAGCGAGCTTCTTCGACTCCTCGTTGAGTTTTGGGATGATAAGGGGAAAACATGTACATCTAACGATTCTGGGCGCTATGGAGGTAGCAGAAAATGGCGATATAGCAAACTGGAAAATCCCCGGCAGAATGGTGAAAGGAATGGGGGGAGCGATGGACCTGGTGGCCTCAGCGGAGAATATTATTGTTGCAATGATGCATACCAATAAGAAAGGAGAATCCAAGTTGTTAAAAAAATGTTCACTTCCCCTTACGGGTGTGCATTGTGTGAAAAAGATCGTGACGAACCTTGCTGTGATGGAAGTAACAAATGAAGGGTTTAAGTTATTGGAGAGGGCTCCGGGAGTGTCTGTTGATGAGATCAGACAGGCAACAGAAGGAAGGCTCATGGCAGGTGAAAACATTCCTGAAATGGAAGTATAATATGTGTTTTATCGATTTTTTATGCTTTTAGCGGATGAATTAGAGTTTGTTTTGTATATTAACATTACAACCCAAATTTGCCTAGCGTTATGAGTATGATCTATTCACTTGAAGGCAGGAAACGAAGAACATTTTCTGCCTTGATTAAAAATTTTTACACCAAAGTTATTT
This sequence comes from Zhouia spongiae, assembly GCF_022760175.1. GTDB lineage: Bacteria > Bacteroidota > Bacteroidia > Flavobacteriales > Flavobacteriaceae > Zhouia > Zhouia spongiae. The sequence continues at coordinate 1,077,353 of NZ_CP094326.1, read as the reverse complement.
CTACGCAGGTGTTGATTAAAAGTTTATTTGCGGGAGCTAAAAAATTATTGATGCTTTAACCTCCTTTAGGTATTGCGTCGATAAGCTTTTTGGTGTATTCGGAGGAAGGATTGTTGTATATAGTGTCGGCTTCGCCTATAGTTTCAATCCTTCCTTTGTTCATTACCAGTAATTGATCTGCCATGAATTTAACCACTGCGAGATCGTGTGAAATGAATATATAGGTAAATCCAAAGCCTTCTTTCAATTCGTTTAAAAGGTTGAGAACCTGTGCCTGAACAGAGATGTCCAAAGCAGAAACGGACTCGTCGCAGACAATAAGCCTGGGTTGGAGTGCGATAGTTCTTGCAATACCGATGCGCTGTCGCTGTCCACCACTAAACTCATGTGGATAACGATAATAATGTTCTTCCGATAAGCCGACACGTTTTAAAATTTCTAAAACCTTTTGTTTGATCTCTTTCGGATTTTTGTATAGTCCGTGTACTTTTATGGGTTCAGAAATCGCTCTGCCGACCGGGATGCGCGGGTTTAACGATGAGTACGGGTCTTGAAAAATGATCTGGATCTCTTTCCGTAATGCCCTCAGGTCATTTTTACCGAGTCGGGTAATGTCGTTTCCTTTATAGAAAACTTTTCCTGCAGTTGCTTTGTCCAGTTGGAGAATAGCATTGCCCAGTGTTGATTTTCCACAACCGCTTTCACCTACCAGGCCCAACGTTTCACCTTCATAAAGCTTAAAGCTTATGTCATCAACGGCTTTGAAAGATGACGATTTAAAAAGGCCGGCTTTGGAGAAGTATTCTTTTTCGAGGTTAACGACTTCTAATAATGGTGGCCGGCTGTAAAGTTCGTTATGTAGTAGCTCCCTTTCTTGTTTTGAGATTATAACGGGATCAAAAGTATCTTCCAGATAATCTTTGATGGTAGGGAGCTTTTTAAGTCTTTTATCCAGTGGAGGACGAGAGTTAAGGAGTGCTTTTGTGTATAGATGTTGCGGGTTCTTAAAAATGTCTTCCGCGTATCCCTGTTCGACGATCCCGCCCTTGTACATAACGATAAGCCTGTCGGCTATTTCAGAGACCAAAGAGAGGTCATGTGAGATAAATATGATGCTCATGCCGGTTTCCAGCTGTATTTCCTTCAGGAGCGATATGATCTCTTTTTGAACTGTTACATCCAGAGCGGTCGTTGGTTCGTCAGCAATCAGTATTTTTGGTTTACAGGCAATTGCCATGGCGATCATAACACGTTGCTTCTGACCACCGCTTATTTGATGCGGATAACTATCGAAAACAGATTCAGGTCTTGGTAGTTTTACCTTTTCAAATAATAGTATGGTTTGTGCCTTGGCTTTTTCTTTCGATAATGATGTGTGTTGTAAAAGAATTTCCATAACCTGAAATCCACAGGTTAAGGATGGATTTAAAGAGCTCATGGGCTCCTGAAAGATCATGCTTATTTCCTTGCCCCTGATCTTTTGGTATTCTTTGTTCTTTAGGGCGGTTATTTCTCTGCTTTCAAAATGAATACTGCCTTTGTCGATTTTTGATGTTTTTGCAGGCAATAGGCCCATAATAGCCAGTGAGCTCACCGATTTACCGCTCCCCGATTCCCCAACAATGCCTAGGATCTCATTTTTATTGAGGCTGTACGATACGTTCTTTACAACGGAATTGTATTTTTTATCTGCTTTAAAAGCAATGGAGAGATCTTTTATTTGGAGAATGGTACTTTGCATTGGTTAAAAATAAAAAATCCCGAACAGAATAGTCCGGGATTTATATAAAGAGTTTTAAAATCTCAATTATTTTACAGAAGCCTTCAGGTATTCTCTGTTCATACGGGCAATATTCTCTAAAGAAATTCCTTTAGGGCACTCAATTTCGCAAGCCCCGGTATTGGTACAGTTACCAAAACCTTCAAGATCCATCTGACGTACCATGTTCATAACGCGATCGGTAGCTTCTACCTGCCCTTGCGGCAATAAGGCAAACTGAGATACTTTAGCCGAGGTAAATAACATGGCACTGGCATTCTTACAGGCTGCAACACAGGCCCCACACCCTATACAGGTAGCCGCATCGAATGATTTGTCTGCATCGTGTTTGTTTACCGGAATTGAATTAGCGTCAATGGTATTACCGGAAGTGTTAACAGAAATATAACCACCTGCCTGTTGAATGCGATCAAAAGCACTTCTGTCAACAATTAAATCTTTTACTACAGGGAAAGCATTTGCCCTGAAAGGTTCAATAAAGATAGTGTCACCATCCTTGAACATACGCATGTGGAGCTGACAAGTGGTTACACCTCTGTCCGGACCATGCGGTTCCCCGTTTATTTGTAATGAACAAGTTCCGCAAATACCTTCCCGACAATCGTGGTCAAATTCAACCGGTTCTTCACCTTTGGCAACAAGCTGTTCATTCAGGACGTCTAACATTTCAAGGAAAGACATATCGGGAGATACATCACTGATTGGGTAATCAACGATCTTTCCTTTTGTGTTTGCGTCTTTCTGACGCCATATTTTTAATGTAAGATTCATAATATTTAGATTTTAGTATTGAGTATTGAGTTTTGAGCAGTTAGTCTAACATCTCCTATCTCAATACTGATATCTATTTATAACTTCTTGTTTTTAATTCGATATTTTTATACTCCAAGTCTTCCTTGTGAAGAACTGCTTCACGGGGATCTCCTTTGTATTCCCATGCAGCAACATACTTAAAGTTTTCATCATCGCGCAACGCTTCACCTTCTTCAGTCTGGTATTCTTCTCTGAAGTGACCGCCGCAAGATTCGTTTCTATGCAGCGCATCTTTAGCGAATAGTTCTCCTAACTCTAAGAAATCGGCAACGCGAAGCGCTTTTTCCAATTCAGAATTTTTACTTTCGGCGCTTCCGGTCACACGAACATTCTTGTAGAAATCTTCACGTAGCGCTTTAATCTCTTCAAGAGCTTCTTTCAGACCTTGTTCGTTTCTGGCCATACCGCACTTGTCCCACATGATCTTACCAAGTTTCTTATGATAATGATCGACAGAGTTTGTTCCGTTGTTGTTGATCAAAGCATCGATTTGATTTCTGACATTTTTCTCGGCTTCATCAAACTCAGGAGTGTCGGTTGGTATTTTTCCGGTTCTGATATCTTTTGACAGGTAGTCGCCTATAGTATAAGGCAAAACAAAATAACCGTCTGCAAGGCCTTGCATTAGAGCCGAAGCTCCTAATCTGTTTGCGCCGTGGTCAGAGAAGTTGGCTTCCCCGATGGCATAACATCCTTCGATAGTTGTCATCAGGTTGTAATCGACCCAGATGCCTCCCATGGTGTAGTGTACGGCAGGATAAATCTTCATTGGCGTTTTGTACGGGTTTTCATCTACGATCTTCTCGTACATCTGGAACAAGTTGCCATATTTGTTCTCCACCACCTTTTCGCCTAATTCTCTTACTTCTTTGTCGCTTGGATTGTGGTTACCGTGAATTGCAGCCTGCTCTCTTCCGTATCTCATAATGGCAGAACTAAAGTCTAAGAATACAGCTTCTCCGGTTGCGTTTACACCAAATCCGGCATCACAACGTTCCTTAGCTGCTCTTGAGGCTACATCACGAGGTACCAGGTTACCAAACGACGGGTATCTTCTTTCCAGGTAATAATCTCTGTCTTCTTCAGCTAAATCAACAGGTTTCAATTTGCCTTCTCTGATGGCTATAACATCTTCTTTTTTCCTGGGCACCCAAATACGGCCGTCATTACGGAGTGATTCAGACATCAATGTGAGTTTCGATTGATGGTCTCCAGAAACAGGGATACAAGTCGGGTGAATTTGCGTAAAGCAAGGGTTAGCAAAATAAGCTCCTTTTTTATGGATTTTCCAGGATGCAGTTACGTTACTTCCCATGGCGTTGGTAGAAAGGAAGAACACGTTCCCGTATCCGCCGGAAGCAACTACAACTGCGTGAGCAGAATGTCTTTCAATTTCTCCGGTTACCATGTTTCTGGCAATAATCCCACGGGCTTTGCCGTCAACAATCACAATGTCCAGCATTTCGTGACGGTTGAATGACTCTATTTTACCGCGATTGATCTGACGATTCATCGCTGCATAGGCGCCTAAAAGCAACTGCTGTCCTGTTTGGCCTTTAGCGTAGAAAGTACGGGATACCAATACACCACCAAATGAGCGGTTATCCAATAAACCGCCATATTCACGCGCAAACGGCACTCCCTGAGCAACACACTGGTCGATGATATTAGCAGATACTTCGGACAAACGATATACGTTAGCTTCACGAGCACGGTAATCGCCGCCTTTTACGGTATCGTAGAAAAGACGGTAAGTCGAGTCGCCGTCTCCCTGGTAGTTTTTCGCTGCATTGATACCTCCCTGTGCGGCAATCGAGTGTGCACGGCGAGGAGAATCCTGATAGCAGAATGTCTTTACGTTATATCCTAGTTCTGCCAATGTAGCTGCTGCAGAACCTCCGGCAAGACCGGTTCCGACTACAATAACATCAATATTACGCTTATTGGCCGGGTTTACCAGGTTGATATGATTTTTATGATTTGTCCACTTGTCGGCTAAAGGCCCCTGTGGTATTCTAGATTCTAATGTTGCCATTTGAATTGATCTTTAGTGGTTAAAATGATGGAAAAGTGCAATGAAAATGAATCCTAATGGGATCAAGATTGCAAAATATTTCCCGAATGCCTTTACAGCAGATGTATACTTGCCATTGCATCCTACAGATTGAAATGCAGACTGAAACCCATGCAACAGGTGCAGTGCAAGTAAGGCAAAAGACACAACATAAGCACCGACTCTTATTGGGCTTTCGAACTTATGAACCAGTTCTCCATAGTAACGGGTAGGGTCTTCAGGATTGAACTGAATGTACTTATAGTTCATTTCAGGAATCCAAAAATCGATGAAGTGTAAAACAAGAAAAGCCAGGATTACAAGTCCGCTGTAAATCATGTTCCTCGACATCCATGATGAATTGGCACCACCATTATAGTTAACATACTTGATTTTACGAGCACTTTTGTTTCTGGCTTCCAGAATAAAACCCATTACAAAGTGAAAAACTACAGCAAAAATCAAAACAGGCTGCATGATCGCCTGAATTAAAATGTTCGTACCCATGAAATGAGAGAGTTCATTGAACAGGTTTTCACTGAAAACAGATGTAAAGTTTATTAAAAAGTGTTGTAAAAGGAAGATTAATAAGAATATAGCAGAAAGTGCCATTGCAACCTTTCTTGCTATTGATGAATTTAAAATTCCGCTCATTAGTAGATTATTTTTATTGAAAAACAAAAATACTGTACCATTCATTCATTAACAAACTTTAATATCTGTTTTGCAGACAATTTAGAATGAATTTAAAGTAAACCGGAGATAGCGGCTAAAACGATTGAAATATAATGGTAAAAGGAGGTAATTACGGTAGATAATGGGGAAATATACCCTGGTTTTGAGTCGATTAAGTGTTTAAGTTTGGAAGACCAAATAAACCTTACATAGTTATTTGTTGTAAGTTAAATTAAGTTAGTTTAAAAAGCGTTGGTTTTCAATATTCAGGCGATCTGTACAGATCGCCTGAATTGTGTTATAAATTACGATATTTTTTAAATCTGTCGAGAAATGACAGATCATGTTTAACATGTTGAGTTTGTGGAAAATTGGGCTAACCTGTACAGGAAAAATGCAACACTCCTCAAGCCCTGAACCATATCCTGAACGATTTTATATCAGCGAGTTATTGTCTATAACCTTGTTAAAAATCGAATGCTAATTTAAAGTAATATCATTTTAAGTGATTTTAGAAGCTGTTTAGTATATTGTTGATCTTCATAATACAACTGGATTATTATTCTGAAATAAGGCAAATTCACTCCCGATAAACAAAAAAAGTTCATTCAAGTCCGTTCAAAGTCCGTACCTCCTATATAGATACTCCCTGCATTCCTTGCGCATTCCTCGTATAGATCCCTACCCTGCTATAAGGTAGAGCCTGACCTGTTTTAAAGTAACTATACGTTTATTAAATAAACACAGGGTATTCTTCTCCTATTGAAACATCCGTTTTTTTGATGGACAACGATTTTTCGGATTGCTCCCAAGTGGCAGATTATCGAAATGTGTCCGCGTCTGAATTTTCTATTCGAGTCGTTGTTTTAAAAAACCTTTTCGCTTATTTTACCTCAAATTGCTTTTTGCTTGTACCTCCGTTTGTGGAGGTTTCGATTGTGTATTTTCCTTTCGGAAGATAGTATTTTCCGTTTGGAGCCTCTTTTAATGTGATGTTTTTGTTCTTTTTATCAAATGTTTTTTTGCCTTTCTCAGAAAAAGTGAGGTCGTAGTCAAAGTAATTGATTCCTCTGTCCGTTTCTGTTTCAAATAAATTGATTGTAATATCATTATGAGTTGATATCTTAATGGTAGAACTTCCTTTTTTTGCAGTGTAGAAGGCAATTTTGGCATTTGGCTCAAATGTCTCAGAGGATCTTGATCTGCTGCTTCCCCATGCCTGCGAATGCTTTACATCGTCAATGTCAAAAGTGTATACCTTGCTGCTTAGAACTTCTGGACTTAGCCTTTGTAATTGCTCTATGTTTGCTATATAAATACTTCGTCCGTGCGTGCCTACTATAAGGTCTTTCGCGTCTGGTTGTATGGCCAGGTCATGTACAGCTACCTTAGGCAGGTTCTTGCTGAAGGCCTCCCATGAATTTCCTTTGTCGAATGATACGTATAAGCCATTATCTGTTCCGAGATATAATAAGTTTTCGTTTTCGGGGTCTTCTTTGATAACGTTCACAGGAGAGATAGGCAGGTTCGAGCTGATATTTTTCCAGGTATTTCCGTAATCATCACTCATATAAACATAGGTGTTGAAGTCATCCCATCGGTAGCCGTTTAGGGAGACATAGACCCTTTCCTTTTTATGGCTGGAAGCCACAACCCTCGACACCCATAAATCTTTAGGCAGGCTCGAAGATATCAGTTTCCAGTTTCCTCCGGCATTTCTGGTCAGGTGTACCAGGCCGTCATCGCTTCCGGTATAGATCAGGCCAAATTCAAAAGGAGATTCTGAGATGGTTGTCAGGGTGCCATACGCTACATTTCCGGGTTTCCCGCCGTTTGTGAGATCGCCGGATATGGCTGTCCAGTCATTACCCCGGTTCATCGAACGCATTAGTTTGTTCCCTCCTAAATATAAGATGTCTTGATTGTGAGAGGACAGTAAAATGGGAGTTTGCCAGTTAAACCGGTATGGACTTTCACCGAGTTGGTGTTTAGGCTGGATGTATGTTTTTTCGTTTTTATCCAGTTCTATCCTGAAATAATTTCCGAATTGGTATCCTGTGTAAATAACATTAGGGTTTCTGTTGTCTATCTGTACCTGCATCCCGTCGCCTCCCATAAGTTCTTTCCAGGGGTATGCTCCATATTGTTTCCAGCTTTGATCTTGCCGAGCATTATGGGCAGCCATCCAAACGCCATTATCCTGTAGGCCGCCGTATATTTTATACGGTTTTTGGTTATCTACGTTAACAGCGTAAAATTGTCCGACAGCCGGGGTGTTGTTCTTGATCCAGTGTTCGCCATCATCATAGGTGATGTTAACACCGCCGTCATTACCATTTATCAAGTGACCTGGTTTATTTGGGTTAACCCAAAGGGCCTGATGGTCGGCATGTACGTTTTCTTTGCTTATGATATCCCATGTTTTTCCACCGTCATCCGACTTTACAAGTGGTACACCTCCTATATAAAGTCTGTTTACATTGCCAGGATCTACTCTGATCTCACCAAAATAATAGCCATAGCTGTAGAAAAGACCGTCAATATATTCGTCGTTGGTCTTTCTCCATGTCTTTCCTCCATTGGTGCTTTTATATACTTCAGCACCAATAACGGGCGTGTCAAAGAGAAGGGCATTGGCATCTTCCAGGTATTTTGCCAGATCGGCAGGTTTAACAGAACCGGTGCTGACAAGTTGTTTTACATTTTGTGCACGGTATTTTTCGTGAAAGCCATTGGTCTTAAGGAACTCATTAAGCTTCTTATTGTCCAGCTCCATGAGCTGAGCTGCTGACATGGTTTTGAAGTCTTCTTTAGTGAGTTTATCAGGCTCATTTAAATCTTTCTCCTTTTTATCTCTGTGAAACTGGCTGTCGTGAACGGCATATAGCGTATTGCTGTCAAATACAGCCAGCCCAATTCGTCCAACGCCATCGCCTGTGGGAAATCCTGATTCTTTGGTCGTCAGAAGAGTCCACGAATCGCCTCCGTCGGTACTTTTATAGATGCCGGAATCATTCCCGCTGCCTACAAAATTCCAGGCTTTACGATCTCTTTTCCAGGCTGCGGCATACATGATGTTGAAATTGTCCGGAGCAATGGACAGGTCTATTATCCCGGTCTCATCATTTATAAAAAGAGTTTTTTTCCATGTTTTTCCCCCATCCGTTGTTTTGTAAACACCCCTTTCTTCGTTTTTCGAATACAGGTGTCCGGTAACGCCGATCACTACTTCATCCGGGTTGTTCGGGTTTATTATTATCCGCCCGATATGATGCGAATCAGGGAGCCCGGCATGGTTCCATGTTTTTCCCTGGTCGGATGATTTTAAGATACCGATACCGGCATAAGAAGATCTCGAAGAATTATTTTCTCCTGTTCCGACCCAGATAGTTTTTGTATTCCAGTCAACAGCAATGTCGCCTATATTCATTGTTGGAGCTTTCTCCGTTATCGGAGTGAAACTGGTACCGTTATTATTTGTATACCAAACGCCTCCTGAAGCATATCCAACATAAAATTCGGTTGGATCGGCCGGATTTACATCCAGGTCAACAACGCGGCCACTCATAATTGTCGGACCAATATTCTTAAGAGGCACGTTTTTTATAAGGGAGTTTTGTTGTATGGTTTTGATATCTGAGAGCCCTTGTAGTATTTTGTCTGAATTGGTAGCCGGCTGCTGAGCCTGCATTGGGTTCAGGAACAGGGCACTTGCGGCCAGAAGTAAATAATTTTTCATAATGAAGGTTGTTTTCTAGTGGTTGAAATTAAAGATTGTTAAAAAAATCTCAAAAACATTAAATAAAGTTTAACGATTTTCTTAATGTGTTTTGGTCATGTCTTTGTCGGCAACAATGATGTAATCAGCTGAGTTTAGGTGTTCCTCTTTTTCCTTTTTTAAGAGGCTGCTACGCTACAATATTGATCGTTTCTATGATTAAGAACGGGTCTTTTTTTCGAAGACACCACCCGATCCCTTCGTGGTTGTTAGAATGGGATGAGCCATTATAGTGAATGAATAAGGAGTTGTCTTTCAGGGTTTTTAAAATAAAATGAGCCACAGCCACATCTTTAATCGCTTGTGCTTTCGGGAGGTTTTCACTTCCGTGACCGGGTATCATTTTTAACATGGCATTGTATGAAGGTAAATCGGAATCGTATGGAATCAGTATATCTGCCATGAGTTTTTTCTCTGTTTCAGGCAAAGAATCAAGTGCTGAAAACCCTTTTTTAAAAACCAGGCTTGCGTATTTTCGGGGTACATTGGTTGCTGTAAACGGTATGTTGTTCTTTTTTGCTAATTCCACTAATGGTTTGTAGTCAGTGTAGTAATCAGGCCAGAGGTTTATGGTGGAGCCCATTGTTTTTTCATCAATCTTATCAGAAAGATAGTCGTTCAGGGGGCGTTGGTCATCTGTTTCAAACGTTTCAGCTCCAAGCATCAAGTGGTACTCCTGTGAAAGGTCGGAGGCTATTTTGTATTCAAGCCGGTGAGCAGTAGCGTTGTTGTGAAGTTCGCCGAAAAGAATGATTTGTGCTTTTGAGAGATGGTGGAGCATTTTCTTATAGGAGACCTTTTTTCCTTTGTGATCGTATAACCGGTAAGGTGCTTTGGTCTGGGCTGTTGAGTTTGATGAAATGGAAAGAAATAGGAACAGCCGGAGAAGAGGCATTTTTAGCATAGGATTAATATGTAATTCATTACCAAATGTATAAATTTGTTTCCAAACAGTATTCTTATGAAATATCATCCGATAGACAAAAATCTTTTTGTAAAAAATAGAACAAAGTTCATGGCTGCCATGAAGCCAAAAAGCATAGCCATTTTTAATTCCAATGACATTTATCCGATTGGAGCGGATTCGACCATTCCGTTTGAACAAGCGAGGGATCTCTTCTATTTATCCGGAGCTGACCAGGAAGAGACGATACTGTTGCTGTTCCCCGATGCACACGAAGAAAAGCACAGGGAAATTTTGTTTGTCAGGGAAACCAATGAGCATATCGCTATTTGGGAAGGTGAGAAACTGAGTAAGGAAAAGGCTTATGAGGTTTCGGGAATTAAGACGGTATATTGGCTTTCCGAGTTTGAAAAGATCTTTTTTGAATTAATGACTGAAGCAGATACCGTTTATTTTAATACCAACGAGCATTACAGGGGAGGTATAGCTGTACAGACTGAAACTCGCGAAGATCGTTTTATTAAATGGTGTAAAGAAAAATATCCTGCACACAAATGGGAAAAGAGTAATCCGATCCTGCATCGGTTAAGAGGGGTAAAAGAAGCTGAAGAGATCGCCCTGTTGGCGCATGCCTGCGGTATTACAGAAAAAGGGTTTAAGCGGGTGCTTGGATTTGTGAAACCGGGAGTGATGGAATATGAAATTGAGGCAGAATACATGCATGAGTTTTTAAGGAGCCGATCCAGGGGCTTTGCCTATACACCTATTGTGGCTTCAGGGTTTAATGCATGTGTATTGCATTATATAGAAAACAACCGGGAATGTAAAGACGGCGATTTGCTTTTAATGGATGTGGGGGCTGAATATGCTAATTATGCAAGCGATATGACCAGAACGATCCCGGTGAGCGGCCGTTTTACGCAAAGACAAAAAGAGGTGTATAATGCGGTGCTCAGAGTTAAAAATGAAGCAACTAAAATGTTGGTGCCGGGTACCATGTGGAAGGCTTATCATGAAGAGGTTGGCAAGCTTATGACCTCTGAGCTTTTAGGGCTTGGCTTGTTGGATAAGGCCGACGTTCAGAATGAAGATCCGAACTGGCCGGCATATAAAAAGTATTTTATGCATGGTACAAGTCACCACTTAGGTCTGGATACTCACGATTATGGTGAGTTAAAAACCCCTATGAAGGCCAATATGGTTTTTACCGTCGAACCGGGAATTTATATTCCTGATGAAAATATGGGAATCCGTCTTGAAGACGATGTTGTAATTCAGGAATATGGAGAGCCTTTGAATTTAATGAAGAACATCCCGGTAGAAATAGAAGAAATAGAAGAGTATATGAACAAGAAATAAACCTTGTGTTCAATATTCTTTGATTCCGATCGTTAAAGCACTAACTCAAAAAGTTGGTGCAAGATGAAAAGAACAAAAATTACGGTGGGGCATCAGCAACTGATGCCCTTTTTGATGCTGGAGAATATTGATGAATTCATAGATTTTACACGGGGGATATTTAACGCTGAAGAAATGATCCGGAAACTGGATAAGCAGAAGCAGGTAGAATATTCTGAGTTGCGTGTCGGTGATGCTACAATAATTATTACGCAGGCTGTAAAAGGAGATGTGTCGTCTACATCGGCATTCTATATTTATGTGAGTGATACGGATGCTACTTTTTATAAAGCATTGGAAAGAGGGGCGGTTCCGTTAATGTTTCCCATGAACGAAGATGATGATACAAGAAGTGCCGGGTTTGAAGACCCGACAGGTTGTGTATGGTGGATAACGACTCTGAAATAGGAAATGTGTCGTGGTAAATTATTTGGCAGATCCTGAGGGTGGGCTAATCAGCGGTCTTTTTAACGCAGTTCGAAATAATCAAAACGGTCAATGAAGGGATGACCCAGCCTAATTGATATTGAGAGAGAGGTATAAGCTGACTCCATGAAGAGATGTGTTTGTAAAAGCCCAGGGCGTTTATAAAATCAGGGATGCTGAAAAGTATCGTGATTCCGACTACTTTTTTAAAAACACTGTTGGAGGTGTACTTGTCGGGGAGTGCATTCAGGATGATCAGAACGATGGTGATCGGGTATATGAACATCAGGGCCGGAATGGCAACATCGATGATGAACCCTACTTCGTATTGTCCAATCAGGATGCCTAGAATACATCCCAAAGCAGCAGTGATATAATAAGCGTTGTCTGAATTCCTGTAAAGTTTTTTTACGTAGTCTGATGTTCCGGTTACAATCCCAACCGCAGTCGTAAAGCACGCTAAAGAAACCAGGATGCTAAGAAGCAGGTTTCCTGCATTTCCAAGAGTCTTTTTGGCAATGCCGTTTAATAAAGCCGATCTTGTGGGGTCGTTTCCGAAAAGGGAGGCCGACATGGCGCCGGTGTAAATTAATCCTGCATATATTATCAACAGGCCAATACCTGCCAAAATCCCTGCTTTGCTGATAAGCTTTCTTTTTTCTGAATAAGAGGCGCTGCTCCTTGTGTTGATAGAAATAATAATAACGGCGCCCACAACTACGGCCGCAATAGCGTCAAAGGTCTGGTACCCTTCTAAAAACCCTGAAGAGAAGGGGTGCTTGTAAGAAGGGTTTGTGCCGACAGTGCTTTCAGAAAATAAAGACACGCCGATAATGCTTAATAAGATAATAAGAATAAAGGGTGTCAGGAACTTTCCGACGAGGTCTATAATTCTGGAGCGGTTAATGACAAATACAAAAACCAAAGCGAAGTAAACGATACTCGTTGTTAAAGGAGAAGTGTCAAAATAAGGGGCGATGGCCATTTCGTAAGTTACCGAAGCTGTTCTTGGTGATGGAATGCTGATGGATATCAGGTAAACGATAGAGCAATATGCAATGCTGAAAGCGGGAGAGATTTTTTTGGCAAAATCGATCATGGTTCCCTGTAGCTTGGCATGTGCATAGATGCCTATGATCGGGATTAATACTGCTGAAAGTGAAAAACCGATAGTGGTAAGGAGCCATTCGTTATCGCTATTGTACCCCAGAAAAGGAGGAAGGATCAGGTTTCCTGCACCAAAGAATAATGAAAACAGAGTGAAAGCTGTGAGGAAGGTTTCTTTCGTTTTGTTCATGTAGTTGGTATCTTTGACACATTTTTAACAGGGGCCTAAATTAAGAAATTTAAATAATAGGGATTGATGGAGATTTTGCATAAAGGAACTACAGTGTTTTATGAAGATGAAGGAAAGGGGGCTGCATTGGTATTGCTCCATGGATTCTTGGAGAACGGTACTATATGGAAAGACGTAAAGTCTTTTTTTACAGATAAATACCGGGTGGTGGCCATCGATCTGCCGGGTCATGGGAAAACCGGTTGTTATGGGTATGTGCATACCATGGAAATGATGGCAGAAACGGTAGAAGCTGTTTTGACCCATTTGAAAATCAGAAAATCCGTTTTTATCGGACACTCAATGGGAGGGTATGTTGCTCTGGCCTTTGCCGAAAGGTTTCCCGATAGTGTGAAGGGGCTGGTGTTGTTGAATTCAACGGCAAGAGCAGATTCTGCCGAAAGGAAGAAAAACAGAGACCGTGCTATTGAGGCTGTAAAGTATAATCATAAGAGTTTTATTCGGATGGCTATTGCAAATTTATTCAGGCCGAAGAACAGGAAGGTTTTTTCTGAAGAAATCCGGGAATTGAAAAAGCAGGCGCTTCAAACTCCTTTACAGGGAATTGTAGCAGCATTGGAAGGAATGAAGATAAGAGACGACAGGGAGGTGTTGCTTCATTTTTCTCCGTATAAAAAGATGATGATCATCGGCAAAAAGGATCCGGTATTAAACTATAATGATTTAATAGCGCAGACAAGGAACAGTGAGGTTGAGGTTGTAGAATTGCCGGACGGCCATATGTCTTATATAGAAAACAAGGCAGAATTTGTGGAAGGGGTACAGGTTTTTTTAAAAAATATTTGATAAAATGCTATATTTTAATAAATTAGACGACCCAAATCTTGAAATACTTATGGTAAAATCTAATCAAACCTCCGGATTTTCGTTGAGAAATTGCTTGTGTAGCGTCTTTGGCCATCGATACAAGATCTCCAAAAAAGTGACACCTCATGTCACGGAATTTCAATGTTCTGTCTGCAAGTGTGAAAAAACCACTGATGACAGAGGTTGTATGGTGACCCTTACTCCCGAACGAAAAGAGATCAATAATACCTTAGCACATTTTTATAGAAAAAGACACCGACAGGCATTAGAATATTAATCATTCTTGTCGTTATTTTTGTCTTCGTTAAACGGACTCCATCCCATAGATGTGATCGGGATTTTTGTGTTTGCACGTGTTATCAGGTGAATTCCTTCGCTTAGTGCTGTCATATGCCCGATGACGGTTAAGTGCGGGTTTGCCTTGATTTTAGGGTAGTCTTCCTGAGAGATGGTAAACAACAGTTCATAATCTTCTCCACCGCTTAATGCTACTGTAGTGCTGTTGAGTTCAAACTCCTCACAAGTAGAGATGACTTGCTGGTCTAAAGGAATTTTTTCTTCAAACAGGTTGCAGCCTACATTTGAGTTTTTACATAAATGGAGAATTTCTGAGGACAAGCCATCGCTGATGTCGATCATCGAAGTAGGTTTTACTTCCAGTTCTTTTAGTAACTGCGGGATGTCTTTGCGGGCTTCAGGCTTGAGCTGCCTTTCGATGATGTATGAATATGGAGACAGATCCGGTTGATTATTTGGGTTTACCTTAAACACTTCCTTCTCTCTTTCTAGGATCTGCAAGCCCATGTAGGCTCCCCCAATGTCTCCTGTGGTTACTAAAAGATCGTTTTCTTTGGCACCGTTACGGTATGTGAGATCTTCTTCTTTGGCTTCGCCAATGGCGGTAACGGAGATTAAAAGACCTTTGTTTGAAGAAGTGGTATCGCCGCCAATTAAGTCCACTTTGTAATTTCTACAAGCAAGTTGAACTCCTGAGTAGAGCTCTTCCAGCGCCTCTAACGGAAACCTGTTGGAGGCAGCAATGGAAACTGTAATTTGTGTTGCCATGGCATTCATGGCATAGATGTCGGAAAGATTGACCATCACCGCTTTATACCCCAGGTGTTTTAAAGGCATATAGCTGAGGTCGAAATGAATACCTTCAATCAGTAAATCCGTAGAAATGACGGCTTTCTTGTCTTTAAAGTCAATTACTGCGGCATCATCGCCAATGCCTTTAACTGTAGACTCTTGAGTGATTTCAAAATGTTCAGTAAGGTGATCTATCAGGCCGAACTCGCCAAGCTCGGAGACCGATGTGCGTTTTTGGTTCTTATCTTCTAACATGCTGCAAAGGTAATATGAAAAGGTGGTTTGGCAATCATAATATAAATCTATGCAATGATTTGTTATAATAATGTTGTAACTTATGGTAAATCGGCTTTATTGTACTATTTTTGCCTACTATTTAGAACAAATCTGTTTAAAGATGATAAAAGTTTCTGAAACAGCGAAAAATAAGTTAGTGGAGCTCATGTCAGATGATGGGTTTAATGCCGCACAGGACTATGTTAGGGTTGGTGTGAAAAGTGGCGGTTGCAGCGGTTTGTCTTATGATTTAAATTTTGACAAGAATAAAACCGATGATGATAAACTTTTTGAAGACAACGATATAAAACTTGTGGTTGATAAAAAGAGCTTTTTATACCTTGTCGGGACTACTCTTGAATATTCTGGCGGGTTGAATGGCAAAGGTTTTGTGTTTAACAATCCAAATGCGCAACGTACGTGTGGATGTGGAGAAAGCTTTTCACTATAATCAGCATTCGGCTGATTGAATAATTTTCAAATAGACAAAGATGGCGTATACTGAAGAAGAATTAAAAAAGGAACTCGAAACCAAAGAATACGAATACGGGTTTTATACAGATATAGAAGCTGATACATTTCCTAATGGGTTAAATGAAGATATTGTTCGTGCTATTTCTAAAAAGAAAGAAGAGCCTGAATGGATGACCGAATGGAGACTTGAAGCGTTCAGGGCATGGGAGCTTATGGAAGAGCCCGAGTGGGCAAACGTAACCTATAAAAAACCTGATTTTCAGAATATATCATATTATTCAGCTCCTAAAAAGAAACCTCAGTATGAAAGTCTTGATGAGGTAGATCCGGAATTGTTGGATACTTTCAAAAAGCTAGGGATTTCTATAGAAGAGCAAAAGAAACTGGCCGGAGTTGCAGTTGATATCGTAATGGACTCAGTATCTGTAGCAACGACCTTTAAAGAAACACTTGCTGAAAAAGGAATTATCTTCTGTTCGATTTCTGAGGCTATTAAAGAGCACCCGGAATTGGTTAAAAAGTATATAGGGACTGTTGTTCCCCAGAAAGACAATTTTTATGCTGCATTAAACTCGGCAGTATTCTCCGATGGTTCTTTCTGTTATATCCCAAAAGGGGTTAGGTGTCCGATGGAACTTTCAACGTATTTCCGGATCAATCAGGCCGGAACAGGTCAGTTTGAAAGAACGCTTGTAATTGCTGATGAAGGAAGTTATGTTAGTTATCTGGAAGGATGTACTGCTCCACAGCGCGACGAAAATCAATTACATGCAGCTGTTGTAGAACTCATAGCTTTAGACGATGCAGAGATAAAATATTCAACGGTACAAAACTGGTTCCCTGGAGATAAAGAGGGTAAAGGAGGCGTGTTTAACTTCGTTACCAAACGCGGGATTTGCGAGAAGAATGCTAAAATCAGCTGGACTCAGGTAGAAACAGGTTCGGCAGTAACATGGAAATATCCGTCATGTGTGCTAAAAGGAGATAACTCAATAGGAGAGTTTTACTCGATAGCCGTTACAAACAATTTTCAGCAGGCAGATACGGGTACCAAAATGGTACACATTGGAAAAAATACCAGGAGTACGATTATTTCAAAGGGTATTTCTGCCGGAAAATCCCAAAACAGTTACCGGGGTTTGGTACAGGTGAACAGAGGAGCAGAAAATGCCAGGAATTTTTCTCAGTGTGATTCTTTGTTAATGGGAAACAATTGCGGAGCTCATACGTTCCCTTATATAGAAGCTAAGAACAAAACGGCTCAGATTGAACACGAGGCTACTACAAGTAAAATTGGAGAAGACCAGATTTTCTATTGTAACCAAAGGGGTATCGATACTGAAAAAGCTATTGCCCTAATAGTAAATGGCTTTAGTAAAGAGGTGTTGAACAAACTTCCGATGGAATTTGCTGTAGAAGCCCAGAAATTGCTGGAGATATCATTAGAAGGTTCGGTAGGATAAAAAATAATTAAAGAAAATTGGGAGAGCCCAAAACACGATAAAAATTCAAATAGAGTAAGATGTTAACGATTAAGAATTTACATGCCGGTATAGAAGAGAAAGATATTTTAAAAGGTATCAATCTTCAGGTGAACCCTGGTGAAATACATGCTATTATGGGGCCAAATGGTTCAGGGAAGAGTACTTTGTCGTCTGTTATTGCCGGGAAGGAAGAATATGAAGTGACAGATGGAGATATCATTTTTGAAGGAGGGAGTATCAATGAGCTTGCACCTGAAGAAAGAGCCCATAATGGTATATTTCTTTCATTTCAGTATCCGGTTGAAATTCCGGGAGTTACAGTTACCAACTTTATAAAAACTGCCATTAACGAAACCCGTAAGGCAAGAGGTTTGGAAGATATGCCGGCAAACGAAATGTTAAAGCTTATCAGGGAAAAATCGGAATTGCTGGAGATCGACAGAAAATTTCTTTCCCGTTCACTGAATGAAGGGTTTTCAGGGGGCGAAAAGAAAAGAAACGAAATTTTTCAGATGGCAATGCTTGAACCTAAATTGGCTATTCTTGATGAAACCGATTCAGGTCTGGATATCGATGCCTTGAGAATTGTTTCTAACGGTGTTAACAAATTGCGAAGCAAAGACAATGCCGTGGTTGTTATTACGCACTATCAGCGTTTACTGGAATATATTGTTCCTGATTTTGTACATGTGTTACTAGACGGCAAGATCGTAAAGTCAGGAGGGAAAGAACTTGCGTTAGAGTTGGAAGAGAAAGGTTACGATTGGCTGAAGCAAGAGCTTTCTGTATAGTGTCCCTGAATTTTTAACAGGGAACTAAATTATTGTTTGATTGAAGTTTTTCCGTGAATACGGAGATTACAAAATGAATAAAATGGATTTGAAAGAAAAATTGGTATCATCTTTCATGGCTTTTGAAGGTCAGATAGATATAGATGCACCGGTTCATGAAATACGCTCAGAAGCCATAAAGGTTTTCGAACAAAAAGGATTCCCGACCAAAAAGGATGAATCCTGGAAATATACGTCTTTAAATGCCCTGTTGAAAAAGGATTATACTGTTTTTCCAAAGGAAGAAACAGGGTTGCAGTTTCAGGATGTCAAGAAATATTTCTTGCACGAAATCGATTCGTATAAGATCGTTTTTGTCGACGGGATCTACAGTTCGTACCTTTCTGAAACATCGCATGAAGGTCTGGATGTTTGCCTGATGAGTGCAGCGCTTTCAAAACCTAAATATCGCTTAGTTATTGAGAACTATTTCAACAAGATAGCTCCTAAAGATGAAAGCTTGACAGCTTTAAATACCGCTTTTAGTAAGGAAGGGGCCTTTATTAATATTCCGAAAGGAAAGGTTGTTGAAAAACCAATACAGATTTTACATTTTTCAACAGGGAACGAGGCCGCTTTAATGTTGCAACCCCGGAATTTAATTGTGGTTGGAGAGAACTCTCACGTACAGATCATAGAACGTCATCAGAGTTTGACGGCGAATCCGGTACTGACTAACGCTGTTACAGAGATTCATGCAAACAGAAATTCGGTTGTGGATTATTATAAGATCCAGAATGATGCTGAATCAGCTTCCCTGATCGATAACACGTATATCGCTCAAAAGAAACATAGTCATGCTTCCGTACATACTTTTTCCCTCGGGGGAAATGTAACGCGTAATAATCTTAACTTTTATCATTTAGATGAAAGAATTGATTCTACCTTGAAAGGGATCACTATTATAGGTAATAATCAGCATGTAGACCATAGTACCCTGGTGCATCATGCACAGCCTAACTGCGAAAGCCATCAGGATTATAAAGGGATCTATGCCGACAGAAGTACAGGTGTTTTTAACGGAAAAGTACTGGTTGATAAGATCGCTCAAAAAACGAATGCATTCCAGCAGAATAATAATATCCTGATCGATGACAGGGCGGTTATAAATACAAAACCCCAGTTGGAGATCTTTGCCGATGACGTAAAGTGTTCGCACGGTTGTACCATCGGACAATTAGATGAAGAGGCATTGTTCTATTTGCAATCCAGAGGAATTCCTTCCAGGGAAGCCAAGGCCTTATTGATGTATGGATTTGCGAACAATGTACTGGAAAGCGTAAAGATTAATGAGGTGAAAAACAGGATTAAAAAACTGATCGCCATGAAGCTGAATGTAAGTATCGGTTTCGATCTATAAATTATGATATGAATACAGCTACCCAAAACATACCATTCAATGTTGAAGAAATCAGAAAGGATTTTCCGATCCTCAAAAGAGAGGTTAACGGATATCCTTTGGTATATTTTGATAATGCTGCTACGTCTCAGACGCCACAACAGGTTATCGATGTAATTGTAGATTATTACAGTAGCTATAATGCAAATATCCACAGAGGAGTTCATACCTTATCGCAGGAAGCTACCGATGCATACGAGCAGGCGCGTATTAAGATTCAAAAACATTTTAATGCTGCT
Organism: Zhouia spongiae; assembly: GCF_022760175.1. Lineage (GTDB taxonomy): Bacteria > Bacteroidota > Bacteroidia > Flavobacteriales > Flavobacteriaceae > Zhouia > Zhouia spongiae. The sequence continues at coordinate 1,057,571 of NZ_CP094326.1, read as the reverse complement.
AAAGCTCATGAGATGATCTTTACCTCCGGGACTACCCACGGGATTAATCTGGTGGCTAATGGTTTTGGAGCCTTGCTTAAAGAAGGCGATGAAATCATAGTGTCTGCCCTTGAACACCATTCAAATATTGTGCCCTGGCAGATGATGTGCGAACGGAACGGAGCTGTTCTTAGGGTCATCCCTATGAATGAAGACGGAACGTTAATGATGGATGTGTATGATACATTGCTTTCTGAAAAGACCAAGCTGGTTTTTTGTAATCATATATCTAATGCACTCGGAACTATTAATCCTATTGAAAGTATAATTCAGAAAGCACATCAGGCCGGTGCGGCAGTGTTGATCGACGGAGCCCAGGCTTGTCCACACGTAAAACCGGATGTACAGGCTCTCGATGTTGACTTTTACGTGGCTTCTGCTCATAAGATGTGCGGCCCTACAGGTGTTGGCGTCCTCTATGGAAAAGAAAAATGGCTAAAAAAACTTCCTCCATATCAAGGAGGAGGAGAAATGATCGCTGAGGTTACTTTTGAAAAAACAACCTATGCGGATCTGCCCCATAAGTTTGAGGCCGGAACACCGAATATATGTGGAGGTATTGCTTTTGGAGCCGCTGTCGATTATTTGAATGCCGTCGGGTTTAAGGCTATAGCAGCATATGAGCATGAATTGCTGGCGTATGCCACGGAAAAGCTTTTGGCTATTGATGGGGTTAAGATCTACGGAACTTCCAGTGCGAAAACCTCTGTAATTTCCTTTAATATAGAAGGAGTCCACCCATATGATATAGGAACCATAGTAGATAAGCTCGGAATTGCTGTAAGGACAGGGCATCACTGCGCACAGCCTATTATGGATTATTATAAGATTCCGGGAACCGTTAGAGCCAGTTTCGCTTTTTATAATACCAGGGAAGAAATTGATCGGCTGGTAGATGCGGTTATAAGAGCAAAAAAAATGTTGCTGTAATCTTTTCAACTGCCGGTAAAAATCATAAATCAGCTCTTTTTAACCTCAGAAAACTGATCGAAAGGAACTGAATCATTGGTTAAAGCTATCCTAACATTGGCAGAAACTGTTGAAAAGCAGTAATTCTTATTGTATTTTTGTCTCAAAATAAATAGAAATGACCATTCAGGAAATACAAGAAAATATAGTAGATGAATTTTCGATGTTCGACGATTGGATGCAGCGTTATGAATATATGATAGAATTAGGGAAATCGTTGCCGCTTATTGACGATCAGTATAAGATAGATGAAAACCTGATAAAAGGCTGTCAGAGTAAAGTATGGGTACATGCCGAACTCGCAGACGATAAGCTTGTTTTTACTGCAGACAGCGATGCAATTATCACCAAAGGGATTATCGCTATTTTGGTTCGTGCTTTTTCTAATCAAAAACCCCAGGACATTATTGGTGCCGATACCGGTTTTATAGATGAAATAGGATTAAAAGAACATTTATCCCCGACAAGGGCAAATGGCTTGGTAAGCATGATAAAACAGCTTAAAATGTATGCAGTGGCTTATCAGACCCAGCTAAATTAATTTAACTTAATAAAGAAAGAGAATGAGCGATCAACAAACTATAGATACTGCACAATTAGGAGAAAAAATCGTTTCGGTATTAAAAACGATCTATGATCCGGAGATTCCTGTTGATATCTATGAGCTGGGACTTATTTACGATGTTTTTGTAAATGAAGACAGCGAGGTTAAAATCTTAATGACCTTAACGACTCCCAACTGTCCGGTAGCAGAGACCTTACCTGTAGAGGTAGAGGAAAAAGTGAAAACGATTGATATGGTAAAGGACTGTGTGGTAGAAATTACTTTTGATCCGCCGTGGAGTCAGGATTTAATGAGTGAAGAAGCTAAATTGGAGCTGGGATTGCTGTAAGTGGTGCGCTTATGTCAGATGAAATTGTAAATAGGGTTGCTCAAAGCAAACTGGTAACTATCGATTTGGAGGATTTCTACCAGGAAGGAGAGAGGTTTCCTCTGGATGTGTCTGAATGGCTGGAAGAAGGTTTTCTACTTCGGGAAAAGGATTTTAGGGCAAAGGCTGCGGAGTTTGACTGGTCGCGGTATACAGGTTCGTATGTTGCCTTATATTGCGCTACCGACGCAATAATACCTGCCTGGGCGTATATGCTGCTTGCAACGTTTCTGTCTCCATATGCCAAAAAGGTAGTTGTCGGAGATCTGGAATTATTAGAAACAGTGTTGTATCAGGAGCAAGTAGAAAAACTGGACGTTTCGGTTTATAAAGACCTTCCCGTTATCGTGAAAGGCTGCTCTAATAAACCGGTACCGAAAAATGCGTATCTTTTTCTTACCCAAAAACTTCAGCCCGTGGCGAAAAACATTATGTACGGAGAGGCTTGTTCGTCTGTACCGTTGTATAAGAAAAAGAAATAACGACCTTTTACCGTTTGTATTCGTAAATAACTATATAAATACCATCAAACATCAAAACAAAGCAATCATGAAGAAAATTCTATTTACCCTGGTTTTATTGTCAGGGGTTACGTTTGGTTACGCACAAGATAAAGAAGCGGAAGATAAACCGAAAGAAGGATGGACAAAAGGAGGTACTTTTACCTTTTTGCTAAATCAGTCTGCATTTAAAAACTGGGTTGCAGGGGGGCAGAACAACGTGTCTGGAACGGCAGGGATTAATTACGATTTTAATTATCTGAAAGGGGACTGGTCGTGGGATAATAAGATCATTGCTTCTTACGGACTTACCAATACCAAAGATCTCGGTACCCGAAAAACAGACGACCGGTTCGAATACAATTCACTGGTTGGTAAGAAGGCGTTTGGATATTGGAACTATTCATTCTTTTTAAACTTTAAAACGCAATTCACGGATGGATACGATTATGATAATGATGAGGATACGGATTTTCCGACATCCGGGTTGTTCAATCCTGCTTATCTGACTTTTGGTCCGGGGATGGAATGGAAGAAAAACGAGAACCTGAAGTTTAACCTGGCACCGGCCACTTCTAAAATGACGTTCATTAGTAAGGATGTGTATGTTTACGATAGCGATTTGGATGGTTTCGTTCAGCATAGTGGTACGGATAACGTAAACGGATTACAGGCATACGGGATCGATCCGGGAGATACTTTCCGTTATGAATTGGGTTTCCATGCTTCCGGTTATTATAAGTTTAACGTTATGGAGAATGTAAGTGTGGAGAATATTCTGAGTTTGTACTCAAACTATCTTGAAGATCCGCAGAATGTAGACATTGACTACACTATGAATGTGGTAATGAAGATTAACAAGTATCTTTCGACCAACCTAACCGTACAAGCGGTATACGATGATAATGCAGTTAGCGCTTTACAGCTACGTGAGGTGTTTGGTTTAGGGGTTAACTTCGGCTTTTAAGGATACATAACAAATGAGATATAAATAAAAAAGCGCTTCTTTCTTTGGAAGCGCTTTTTTATTTACAGATCTTTTTCCATCTCTTCATATTCAGGATATAAAAAGTGATTGTACGGAAAACGGGTAATATGAATTCTTCGGACTTCCTGGTAAACACGTTTTCTGAATTCTTCCAGGTTCTCTTTGTTGAGGGCAGAAATAAACAGGGCATAGTCACCTAATTTTCCCATCCAGGTTTTTTTCCATTCGTCCAGGGTAAAATGTTTAGTCGTTTTTTCTGTTATAAGGTCGTCTTCATCGATACTTTCGTGTTTATAGGTGTCTATTTTATTAAAAACCATAATAGTAGGCTTGTCGGCACTGTCTATTTCATCTAAAACCTTGTTTACGGAAGCTACATGCTCCTCGAAATTGGGATGAGAGATGTCGACCACGTGTAATAATAAATCGGCCTCTCTTACTTCGTCTAATGTACTTTTAAAGCTCTCAACCAACTGTGTCGGTAATTTTCTGATGAATCCAACGGTATCGCTTAAAAGAAAGGGGAGGTTGCCTATTACAACCTTTCGTACGGTAGTGTCCAGCGTGGCAAAGAGTTTGTTTTCCGCAAACACTTCACTTTTACTGATCACATTCATTAATGTTGATTTTCCGACATTGGTATAACCAACCAGAGCAACGCGAACCAAAGCACCGCGGTTCCCCCTCTGGGTAGCCATTTGTTTATCGATCTTCTCCAGTTTCTTTTTCAACAAAGCAATCCGGTCGCGTACAATACGACGGTCAGTTTCAATCTCGGTTTCCCCCGGTCCTCTCATTCCTATTCCACCTCGCTGCCTTTCCAGGTGTGTCCATAATCCGGTAAGCCGGGGTAACAAATACTGATATTGAGCCAGTTCGACCTGAGTCCGGGCATAACTTGTCTGAGCCCGTTGTGCAAAAATATCCAGAATCAGGCTGGTTCTGTCTAAGATCTTACAACGCAGGATTTTCTCTATGTTCTTTTGTTGGGCAGGGGTAAGTTCATCGTCAAAAATAACAGTCCCGACATCATGTGTTTTTACATATGCCCGTACATCCTCCATTTTCCCTGTACCGATAAAGGTTTTGGGGTTTGGGGTGTCTACCTTCTGCCAAAACCGCTCTATTACTTCACCACCCGCCGTGTAAGCAAGAAATTCGAGTTCATCTAAATATTCCTCACATTTTTCTTCATCTTGCTCTTGGTTTACAACCCCGATGAGCACTACCTTTTCATAGTCTAATGTTTTCTTTTCTAGCATAAATTGAATTAAAATGCAAAGGTACGCTAATTTTTTTCGATGAAGATTTAATACCGTTTCCAACTTGAATTTTCCTGCTGGAAATTGTTCTGCTTGTTGCTGTTTCAAGGGAACGTGATGACTGATTTTGATATAATTTATATCTGCGGGGGCATGGCACAAATTGATTTGCTATTTTTAAACCCTGAAAGATTTATATTATGTTGCCATATTTAAGAAAGACCTCAAACAATTTATATACAGTAGCCTTTTATAACCTCGAGAATCTGTTTGATACTAAAAACAATCCACAAACTTTAGACGACGATTTTACGCCTTATGGAAAGAATAAATGGAATAAGGAACGGTACGAAAATAAGTTGTATAAGTTAAGCAAAACAGTTTCCGAAATAGGATCAGATACCACTAAAAAAGTACCGTCTATAGTTGGCTTTGCTGAAGTGGAGAATAAATCGGTTGTAGAAGACTTGATTACTTCGAAGTACCTTAAAGAACACGATTATGATTTTGTTCATTATGATTCACCGGATGAGAGAGGGATAGATACTGCTTTGATTTACAGGAAAGAGGATTTTGAGGTGTTGGCATCCGAAGCACATCCTTTAATCGTTTACAATGATAACGGTGAACGCGACTATACCCGCGACATCCTGCACGTAACGGGCAGATTGAATAATGAGCAAATACACGTGCTGGTAAATCACTGGCCGTCAAGAAGAGAAGGTGCGGAAGCAACCAGCTATAAACGTGTTGAAGCTGCACAGAAAATACACGAAATCATATATAGTGTAAAGCAGGCCGAAGAAGATCCCAGCTTTATTATTATGGGCGATTTTAACGATGATCCGGGTTCAGAAAGTATTAAAGATCACCTGATGTATCCGGACTTGTATAACCCGATGGCCAAACTGCTTGATCCCTATAGCAAGGGGAGTCTAAACCATCAGGCAAGGTGGAATTTATTCGATCAGATCATATTTACCAATAACTTTTTTAACGATCAGGCCGGGACACACTCTTTTGCCCATGCCGATGTTTTTGATGAATTGTTTCTGAAGGAATGGCATGGTAAATTTAAGGGGAATCCATTCAGAACCTTCGCCGGAAGTAAATATTTGGGGGGTTACAGCGACCACTTTCCTGTATATGTTTTGTTAAAACAAAATTACTAAAAAGAGGACGTTCTCGTAATAACGGGCTTCTGCCTTGTAAACAGGCATTGTTTTAGTTGACCCGATAATCGGGAGTTCAGGCGCCAGCTGGCTCCATCGCTAAAAAGGTCTACCAGACCTTTTCTTTACGCTTGGCCCTCTCGTGGGCTTGCTGCGAGATAGTTTACTATGTTAAAGGGGTGGGTGTTATTTTTTAGTGTGCTAGTTTATAATTTTCTTTGTGAAGCTAAAGCGACTTAATAATAATTTATATGAAAAGGATAGTTAAAAAGATTTCTTTGGGACTGATGATGATCCAGTTCCCTTTTCTGGGTTTTTCTCAGGAAGCTATTAAAAACAATCAGCATGATTTTGATCCGGTAATGTACCGCCAGGGTTCTGTGTATAGAGCAGCTTCGGGTATACCCGGACCTGAGTACTGGCAAAACGAAGCGGATTATAAGATTGAAGTGACCCTCGATGATGTTGCACATACCGTAACCGGTAGTGTAACCCTTACCTACCGAAATAACAGCCCGGAAGATTTAAATTATATCTGGATGTATCTGGAACAGAACCGATTTAAGGCAGACTCAAGAGGAACTTTAACAACGCCGATCTCGGGCAATCGTTATTCGGGAGATACTGATGGCGGATATACGATTACCAGGCTTGAAGCAAAAACGGGTAAAGGGAAGGTTTCTAATAGTTATAAGGTAACCGATACCCGTATGCAGGTTATTTTTAACAAGCCTATCGCTGCTAACGGAGGAACGGCTACGGTGAAGGTAGACTTTTCGTATAAGATCCCCAGATCGGGGATGGACCGGATGGGACAGCAGGATACCGACAATGGAATTATTTATTCGTTGGCGCAATGGTATCCGCGTGTAGCAGTATATGATGATGTTAAAGGGTGGAATACAGAGCCATACCTGGGAGCAGGTGAATTTTATTGCGAGTATGGCGATTTTGATTATAAGATCACAGTACCTTATAATCATATTGTTGCGGCGTCAGGAAAACTTATGAATGAAAAAGAGGTGATGACCAAAGTACAGATAGAGCGTATGAGAAAGGCTGAAAAAAGCCAGGAGCGGGTATATATTATTGCTCCGGATGAAGTTACCGACTATAAAAACATTCGACCGAAACAAGAAGGAACGATTACCTGGCATTTTAGTATGAAAAACACAAGGGATGTGGCGTTTGCTTCTTCAAAGGCATTTGTATGGGATGCGGCTAAAATAGACCTTCCGAGCGGTAATAAATGCGTAGCACAATCGGTGTACCCTATAGAGGTTTCCGGAGATGAGGCCTGGGGACGTTCGACAGAATATACCAAAGCATCGATAGAGTTTTATTCAAAAAAGTGGTTTGAATATCCGTATATCAGCGCTGTAAATGTGGCTTCGAATGTCGGCGGGATGGAATATCCCGGTCTTAGTTTCTGTAGTATGAGGGCAAAAGGAGGAGGTTTGTACGGAGTTACCAATCACGAATTCGGACACAATTGGTTTCCGATGATAGTAGGCTCTAACGAGCGATTGTATCCGTGGATGGATGAAGGCTTTAATACCTTTATCAACAATCACCTGCACTTGGAGTTCAATAATGGCGAATATCTCGATATGTATAAAAGAGCAAGACAGGGGCTGGAATACTACACCAGCAGCACCAGAGAAGGGATCGACACATATCCGGATGTTGTGAATACGAGAAATTTAGGACATACCGCTTATTACAAACCTGCATTGGGATTGGCTATTTTAAGAGAGTATATCTTAGGGCCCGAACGTTTTGATTTTGCATTCAGGGATTACATCCATAATTGGGCATTTAAACATCCTCAGCCATCCGATTTTTTTAATGCTATGGAAAATGCAACCGGAGAAAACCTGAATTGGTTCTGGCGTGGCTGGTTTTATGGAAATAAGAATATCGATCTGGCTTTAACGGGAGTGTATCAACAACGGGAAGGTTATATAATCGTATTGGATAATATGGGAGAAATTCCTATGCCAGTTCAGATGAGGGTTGTTTTTGATGACGGATCTACGGAAGATATGACCTTACCTGTAGAGATTTGGCAGAGAGGCGACCAGTGGAATCATTTTTTCAGAACCGACAAGACGATTAAATCTGTACGAATTGATCCGGACATGCTGATACCGGATATTAATGGCTCTAATGATACCTGGCCTAAAGATTTTTATAATAAATAACATAAGAGAGGCCGTCTAAAAAGATTTAGGCGGTTTTTTTATTTTCACTCCAATAGGTTTCATTTAAAAATAGAGGATAGTATTCGGTAGGCAGTATACAAGTCCACAAAACCTAATAACAAAAAAAAGAGGCTGTCTTTACTTTAGACAGCCTCTTTTATTTAGTCTATGATTTCTACGTTTACTGCGTTTAAACCTTTTTTCCCTCTTTCGGTCTCAAATTGCACCTTGTCATTTTCACTAATGTTGTCAATTAACCCGCTTTCGTGAACGAAGATATCTTCGTTAGAGTCTGTTGTTGTAATAAACCCAAATCCTTTGGTTCTGTTAAAGAACTTTACTGTTCCTTGTTTCATTGTATATTAAATTTAAAATGTTCTTAATTTTTTTTGATCGGAATATACCAGCCTATCTTTTCACACAAACATTACGGACGTCCGAGATAAGGTTGTAATCCAGTTTCAAAATTACCCAGCAAAGAATCAAAAATTAGGAATAAATTATTTTGTGAAGAATAAAAAATTGCTAGCCCTTGCGATCTATGTTGCTAATGCGATGCAAAGAAACGTTAATTAATTGAATAAAACTATTAGTTTGTAAAATATTTTATTATATGTTGCTGTATAGTAGTTGTTTAAGTGTTGTTAGGCGTTTTGAGTTGTTTTTGTATAATAGTTTGTCTTTTAAAGGCTGGAATGATTGTATCTTGATTTTAAAGGATGATTCTTCTAAAAACTATTTTTGGTGAACAAGGGGCGTTTTCAACGAAAGGGCACTAAATAATACGGACAAAGGTGAAGTTTTCAGATTCATACTCTATCCTAGCCTTTGGTATGGCTTTGGTATGCTTGATCCATACTTAACCATTATAATTGGCAATGCTCTCGGCTACTAACTTTTGGGTCTTTTCAAAGCCCAATACACTAGAGTGTAAATTAAACGCTGTTTTTATGATTCTGTTTACGCGTTCTGCTATGGCATTTTCATAGGGGTCACTATTTTCTGTCATGCTTATGGCAATCTTGTTTTGGAGCAATAACCCGGCGTATTGATGATGTATAATAGCTATACAGGTTATTAAGTAACTTGTGCTGTTACTAAAGATCGTTGTGAATTGCTTTAGCTCACGGTGTGATTATTGTTTTTACAGGAGTTTGCTGAATCTCCTTTGTCGATTTCAGTTCTGTAATTTTATGGATGATTCACAGGTCACATTAAATTCATCTCCAGGAACCACTTGTTGTGAATTGCTTTAGCTCACGGTGTGATTATTGTTTTTACAGGAGTTTGCTGAATCTCCTTTGTCGATTTCAGTTCTGTAATTTTATGGATGATTCACAGGTCACATTAAATTCATCTCCAGGAACCACTTGTTGTGAATTGCTTTAGCTCACGGTGTGATTATTGTTTTTACAGGAGTTTGCTGAATCTCCTTCGTCGATTTCAGTTCTGTAATTTTATGGATGATTCACAGGATCATATCCTAAATCCGATGGCCTGTTTATGTTGTGAATTGCTTTAGCTCACGGTGTGATTATTGTTTTTACAGGAGTTTGCTGAATCTCCTTTGTCGATTTCAGTTCTGTAATTTTATGGATGATTCACAGGTGATGAGTAAGAAATTAGGAGCATCATTTAGTTGTGAATTGCTTTCAGTTCTGTAATTTTATGGATGATTCACAGGCTGCCGGCGAATTTGAGATACAGGAAACTGTTGTGAATTGCTTTCAGTTCTGTAATTTTATGGATGATTCACAGGAAAAAGCTTATACAGGAAGAATGTATTGCGGTTGTGAATTGCTTTCAGTTCTGTAATTTTATGGATGATTCACAGGTTGTACTTAACCACATCATCAACTACAGAGTTGTGAATTGCTTTAGCTCACGGTGTGATTATTGTTTTTACAGGAGTTTGCTGAATCTCCTTTGTCGATTTCAGTTCTGTAATTTTATGGATGATTCACAGGAAAGTAAATATAGTACCTATGATAGTTTTAGTTGTGAATTGCTTTAGCTCACGGTGTGATTATTGTTTTTACAGGAGTTTGCTGAATCTCCTTTGTCGATTTCAGTTCTGTAATTTTATGGATGATTCACAGGCTGGGTGATTTTTGGGAATCGTTGCATCCTGTTGTGAATTGCTTTCAGTTCTGTAATTTTATGGATGATTCACAGGACGAGTATTAAAATGAGATATAAATCATCGTTGTGAATTGCTTTCAGTTCTGTAATTTTATGGATGATTCACAGGTATTGTCATGTTTCAACTTTTTTAGTTCTTGTTGTGAATTGCTTTCAGTTCTGTAATTTTATGGATGATTCACAGGTCGATACGATTCGAAACCATTGAACCCGAAGTTGTGAATTGCTTTCAGTTCTGTAATTTTATGGATGATTCACAGGAAACTCATTGTTTAGGGAGTATTCGTAACGGTTGTGAATTGCTTTCAGTTCTGTAATTTTATGGATGATTCACAGGGAGTTCTGATACGTTGTTTACGCTTCATTAGTTGTGAATTGCTTTCAGTTCTGTAATTTTATGGATGATTCACAGGGGTGATGTTTTAACGGTTTCCATTAACCCTGTTGTGAATTGCTTTCAGTTCTGTAATTTTATGGATGATTCACAGGAAAGATGATCTCGCTTTTTTTAAGCGGACAGTTGTGAATTGCTTTCAGTTCTGTAATTTTATGGATGATTCACAGGTTCTTCTCATAATATTGAATTTAAACGTTAGTTGTGAATTGCTTTCAGTTCTGTAATTTTATGGATGATTCACAGGCAATGGCTGCACCTGCTGCCATACCTAATGGTTGTGAATTGCTTTCAGTTCTGTAATTTTATGGATGATTCACAGGTTACGATGAATTTTATAAATCGGTTGCCGGTTGTGAATTGCTTTCAGTTCTGTAATTTTATGGATGATTCACAGGACGAGTATTAAAATGAGATATAAATCATCGTTGTGAATTGCTTTCAGTTCTGTAATTTTATGGATGATTCACAGGTATATCATAACTTTTCAATCCACTGCTTAAGTTGTGAATTGCTTTCAGTTCTGTAATTTTATGGATGATTCACAGGAACGACCCGAGATGGAAAAAACTATTTCCTGTTGTGAATTGCTTTCAGTTCTGTAATTTTATGGATGATTCACAGGAAACTCATTGTTTAGCGAATATTCATACCGGTTGTGAATTGCTTTCAGTTCTGTAATTTTATGGATGATTCACAGGCATTTCCCTTCATTATCATCGTTGCGCACAGTTGTGAATTGCTTTCAGTTCTGTAATTTTATGGATGATTCACAGGTTACGATGAATTTTATAAATCGGTTGCCGGTTGTGAATTGCTTTCAGTTCTGTAATTTTATGGATGATTCACAGGGAAGCCATTTCACATTACAGTCATGGCGATGTTGTGAATTGCTTTCAGTTCTGTAATTTTATGGATGATTCACAGGAAAAACAGCTAACAGCCATTAGTAATTGTAGTTGTGAATTGCTTTCAGTTCTGTAATTTTATGGATGATTCACAGGATCCTTCCACTAAGCTGTCCTTTAACTTATGTTGTGAATTGCTTTCAGTTCTGTAATTTTATGGATGATTCACAGGACCTTATGCAACGATTACCTGCCCAGGTTGTTGTGAATTGCTTTCAGTTCTGTAATTTTATGGATGATTCACAGGAAGGTAGCGAGAACATTAGTGTCTGTACAAGTTGTGAATTGCTTTCAGTTCTGTAATTTTATGGATGATTCACAGGCTTACGGTAATGCGTACTCGGGTGCCGTCTGTTGTGAATTGCTTTCAGTTCTGTAATTTTATGGATGATTCACAGGAACGCCCTCACTATCACGCTATTATGTACAGTTGTGAATTGCTTTCAGTTCTGTAATTTTATGGATGATTCACAGGCGGTACTGCTTTTTAAGCGTAATAGGAGTAGTTGTGAATTGCTTTCAGTTCTGTAATTTTATGGATGATTCACAGGTGGTAACGCGTTCGCTTGAAATAGCTGCTGGTTGTGAATTGCTTTCAGTTCTGTAATTTTATGGATGATTCACAGGCGGATCCGAACAATCATTTAAAGGTTCAGAGTTGTGAATTGCTTTCAGTTCTGTAATTTTATGGATGATTCACAGGAATGTTATACTGCTGATGCTAAGCATGTTAGTTGTGAATTGCTTTCAGTTCTGTAATTTTATGGATGATTCACAGGTTTAAACGGATTATTGAAATCGAACAAGGGGTTGTGAATTGCTTTCAGTTCTGTAATTTTATGGATGATTCACAGGATACTTGCTTTAATATGCTGGTATCCTGTTTTTTATGGGGTGTTCTAGGAATAAAAAATAAAGCTGTCGGCTGAGGCTTTAGCTGTTAATCCGAAAAGTTTTTCTATTCCGGCAGGTGCTGCCTTTACATCTTTCTTCGTATTAAGACAGGGTAATAATGTTTTGCTTTTAAAATAGTTCTAATTGCTGGTTTGGAGGTTCGGGGTCTATTTCTTTTTGACCGTGAAAGAGCTCCATCATCCCGAATTGTTTGTCGGTGATTTGCATGATACAGACTTTCCCTTTTTTGGGCAGGGCATTTTTGGTACGTTTGATATGAACGGCGGCATTTTCCCTGCTGGCACAAAAACGCATATAGATACTGAACTGGAACATGGCAAAACCGTCGTTTAGCAGGTTTTTTCGGAACCGGGAGGCCGTTTTACGTTCTGTTATGGTTTCGGTTGGTAAATCGAAAAACACCAGGATCCACATACTTCTATATTGGTTTAATCGTGAAAATTTGTCGGTTTCCATCAAACTGGTTTTTATTTGTCAGACCTTCAAGGTTTTAAAACCTTGAAGGTCTATAAGCCTAAAAAACAGGAAACAATATCTTCCTGCTAATACCGGAAAAACATTCATACAGGCTATTGGTTGTCCGGCTCATGGCTATCATCAACGGACTTTTTTTTCCGTCAATGATTACATCCATGGCCGGGATCATCAGCAACTCGGTCTTGATGCTTTTGGTAAGCTCGTCTATATGACAGCCTGTTTCCACTATGTCATATACCAAAGCATCCACATATGGCCTGTATGGCTCCATCACGTCATCGGCCAAACAAAAGGCATTGTATTTATTGCTGTGAAAAATGCCAACCGATGGTAAAAGACCACTGCTTACCAATGCCCTGGCGGTAACGGCCCTGAGTATGGCATAGCCGTAATTGAGCAGATTGTTGGGTGGTACTCCTTTTTGATTCCGGCTAAAACCATCTATTTCATCGAAAAGATGCTGAAAATAATAGGCTGCCGCTACGGCTTCTATATTACCGGTATCACCACTTTTTATGTCCTTTGCCCAACGTTTCAGTTTTAATGCTTTCTTCTCCTGTTTTAATAAATGGCCGGCCTGGTTATGAACCTTGGCTGTGATGGTTTGCTGCCACAATTGTTTTTTAAGGGGGATACTGGCATTGAGCTGGTGGCGCATACGTTCGGTTTGCTCGGTGTGGCCGACCAAGGGTTGTAAAAAGGAACATGGCAAGTGTTGTTTGTCGCAGGTAATAACGGCAGTCTTGTTTTGTACCAGCTTCATAAGCAATCCGTTGGTAATGGTTATTTGCGGGCTTTCCAGCACTACGTAGCCCAAATCCTCAATGGGAATGGTTCTTTCTTCCTTGTTTTCTTCTGGAAAATTGACCACCAATTGTTCGTTTTTGGTGCTTAGATAAGCGGGGTTGCCGAAAAATAGGGTGCGTTTTATCATTTTATAACCAATTCAGTTCTCCTAGCATTGTAACCTCAAAATCCTTGTCTTCATAAAGGTAATTCCAGTTTTCTTTTGACATTTTGAGAAGAGAAGGTTGAACTTCTTCTCCAATCTTAGAAGGCCTCGCCGCATAATCAGTTCTTAACTTATAAAGGATTTTTTTCACTTCCTTTTCTCCTAAATACTCTGCCAACCTTGCAGGTCTATAATCCTTTATCGAGTTAAAAGAAAATTTTCGTTTTTCGTAATCTTTTTTTCTTTCAACAACATTTTCAATTATATTATTTTCTTGAACTTCTGGTAAACCGTACTTCTTTTCCAACTTTTTTAAATACTCATCTTTAATAAGTTTTACATTATTTTCAACATTATCAGGATTTGCTTCTAAATGGTACTGTAGCCAAATACTTCCTTCTGAAAATTGAGTTATTACATACAATCTTTTGTGCTGAAAATCAAGGTTGTTTTTTTCATCAAATTCCTTGTCATTTTTTAAAACAAGTACTTTTTGTCCAACCTTCAATAGCTCTTTATCCCAGTCTTTGAACTCTGGATATTGCTCATTTATAAAAGAATCAAAATTGAATTTACCATATTGCTTATACGCTTTTGCAACTTCAAAAGAAGCTATTGGCAGCATTTCTCTTTCTACTTTTCCGTCTATACTTTTTTGCAATAGAACTGCATAAGGGATTTTTCCCGCTTCTGAATAAAACTTGTTTTTATAGTCGTGTTCCGAACGATAATTTATTCGTTCTTTTACTTCTCTTCCTGTTTTTGCTTTAATTCTAACGTGGCGAATAATATTTCCTTGATAGTCTTTTATAATACCATTTTTCTTCTGTCCATCTACTAAATTTCTGACAACAGGGTCAATTATTGATTGAATTAGTTTATCTGATGTTTTCACCTTGTTTATATCCTCTCTTTTTACAAAAAGAAATTCGTCTTTGCCTGTTTTATATTCCCAATCACCATTTTTTCTTTTTGGATGCCCGTCATCATAGCGTTCTACATCTTTTATTTTTCCGAGATAAGTTTGAGCATACAATGCACTCCTTATGGTATCGCCTTTAGCGTATTTGACGATTCGATTACCTTCTTTATCCAAAACAAGTTTTCCTTGTTTGTCTTTTACATATTGGATTTTTCCTCTTTTTCGGACTTTTTTTACTGCTTGGTTTAGTATCCTGTCTTTTTCATAATTAACAATCAATGTTTTTCCTTCTATTTCTCTTATCAGTTCTTGAGGATTAAAGTCAGAGAATGGTTTGACCATAGCTCTTAATCTCTTAAGGGCTACTTTATCCTTATCTTCATCTGCTTTGTAATAGGTCTTCAAAATTTCCTCTCTTCTACTACTGTTAACGGGAATTAAGGTTAATACCGATGCGTCAATCGCGTGGTGCGTGTGCTTATTACGGCTTTTAATTTCGTCTTCCTCCTGAAAACCGAACAATTTTCTAAAATCTGCCGTAACCGTTCCTTTTTGTACAGCCACTTTTTTGAAATACAGTTTTAAATACTCACGCGCGTATTTGCTGACCATTTGCGTATCTACCAATTGCCTTCTTACCCAGCTATCTTTTACTTCATCTGCTTCAAAACGTTCAACTTTATCTTTCCAATAGTCAAGGTGCATTTTGAAATAATGCTTAGCCTTTATTCTATCATTCTTCTTTTTCTCATCTTCATTTACTTTAGGTTTCTTTACTCCATCATATTTCCATTTCCATTTATCACGTTCCTGTTTCCACATTTCCAATCGGGGTTCTATAGCCGTTCCCCAACCATCAGAATCATTGAAATAATTATTACATTCTTTAGGTAGCTTTTGTTCCTGTAAATCACGATTGTAACGTGCGAATCCGACAGTCATATTTGCCATTGTGTTATCAGGCAATAACCAACGAGGAATCGTATGCATAATGTCTATTTCGTTGGAAAATAGTTGTGTTATGGAAATCATCTTTCCTGTGTACATACATTGCCCTTTTTGTTCCATCCATAACTCATATCTTTTTACAGCATCTTTTTCCCTAAGAATTTCAATATGATTTCTGTTTGAAACTTCACTTTTGTTTTCGTCTTTGGTTTCCTCAAAAGTCTGTTCTGCCCACATTTCAAAAAGGGGAATGCTTTCTTCAATATTTAAGTTTGATTTTTCATTGTTCTTATATTCTTTTAAGAAAAGTCGATATTTTTCTCTATTGTCTCTGCGTAGATTTTGATATTGTTCAATGGCTGCACGTTTGTTATTATCATTGAGTTCTCTTGCGAGTTCTACTACTACTTCTGTGTCCTCATCAATTTCACCTGCTAAAATCAACTCGTTTATCAGCTTTCGTAAAATGCTCATTGATTTGTTGAACATTGGATTTTTAATACTATCTATGTAGGGAACCGGCAGAATTTCTATTCCTGTATCTTTATAGGTAGGCAAATGCTTTTCGCCGGTTTTCCGATTTGTTTTCAAATTTTTGTTGTATCGGTTTTCACGATTGGAATGATGGTATAACTCTCCTTTCAATTCAATTTCATTCTCTTTTAAAGCATCTTTAAAAATATCTGTCAAGGTTGAAGATTTGCGATAAGCCCGTTTTGTATCGTAGAAATAGTCTTGATATTCGTAACCAACTTCTTGTAGTATTCTTTCCTTGTCTTCAACATTTTCCCAAGATGTTTCACCAAAAGATCCTTCACACGCTTTTTTAATTTCTTCAACATCATCTGGCTTTAAAGTATATTCGAAATCTTTATATGCAAACATTTCTTGAGGTGATAACCCTTTGTGCTTATCTATCAAATTATTTGCAATGTTGATTATCGTTTTCCTTTCATTATACAATTGATAGGCTTTCTTTAACACATTGGTAATCACATCTCTTTTTTCTTGCCAATTACTGTCTGTCAATTCAGGTATTTTAGCTAAAACGACAGCCTCATTATATAAATAACCTTCTTTTAGAAACGGGATTATTTTGCACAACGCCTTTACACTTAAATCTGCATAGCCTTGTAAAAATTTCTCTTTTAATTCTACTAAAGGTGAAACAGAAACCTCTATACCTTTTTTCTTCCGGACGATGTTCTGGATACCAAGTTTATCATTAGCAAATTTCTCCAAGAAATCCTCATCTTTTGCGGTTCTTTTATCAAAGGCAAAGAGAATATGCCATAAATCATATATTGAATATTTATCAATGATTTTAGGTGCATTACCGATATGATATTGTTCTATATTGTCAAGAGCTGACATTGCTTTTTCATCAAATAGATCAACAAATCCTTTACAAATTGGCATTCCCGAAACGGAAGTGTCATACTTTCCTGTTTTTCTATCTATAGGGTAGTTGTATTTCTTTGCCTTACCAAACTTTTTGTCAAGAAATTTCCTGATTTCCTCAAACTTGAAATTTGAGTCTTTTTTCAAGAATTTATCAAAAAACAACCGCTCTCTCATTTCTTGGCTCAAAGGCTGCTTTTCATTATTTTCATCAAAAAATTTAATAGTGTTGATAAATTGCCAAGCCCTAAATATTTCAAATATAGGATGAGAAACGGGGCATCTCGGTTTTGCAGGTTCCAAAGTACATTTCCCGATATTTCCTTTCTGAGTTTTCAATGGTTGTTGCCAGATGATGGCTTTCCATAAACTTTTCACAAACTCATCTTTATAATCTTTTTCGACATCTTTCTCAATATTATAACCTTGAGCTTTGCATATTGCTTCTAATTCGTGTTGGTATTCTTCTCTAAGAGGATATTGATTTCTTGCTCGCTTTCCTTTTTTTAGAAATTCTACGTTTAACGCTTTTGCAATTGTGCCATATTTGTCTAAAGCGGATTTAAAACAATCTTCATTTCTTCTTTCAATTTGCTTTTCGGTTTCTTTATCAGTTTCCCCAATATCCTTATAACCTCTACGCTGTACAATATGGTATAAAGCCCGACCAAATTCGTGTTTCGTTAATTTTTGGTCAAGTGCTTTTACTCGTAGCTGGTATGGGTTTTTGTGTTTTTCACTTCCTTCATAAGTAAAATCACAAGCCAACCACTTTAAGAAATTTTTACTTTCTGGGAATTTACGTGTTCTTCCTTTTTGGTATTTGCTCCAAACTTGCAACTCTTGTTCTTCCAACGGTACAAATTTCATTTGCACCAAAATCTTTAACAATTCCCATTTTCGGTATTTTCTTGATTTAATCAAATTTCTTTTCGAACGTGCCTCTCTTCGTTCTCTTGTTGGAGAAATATAACCTCCAGATTGTCCTTTAAACATTCCTGTATCAAAAGTGATTACTCCACTTTTCACAATTTTACCATCTTCATTTTTTGCCCAGCCAGCTGAAGAACCCCCTAAATCCAAACCTAATTTTGTCATATTATATTTTTATTATACCTTAGTATCTCTGAAAGACAATTCACAACAAGGCTTAAAAGCCGCAGAAAATTCTAAACGACTGCCTCGGTAGTCGTTATTTTTTATAATTGAGTATGTATATACCGATTTCTTTTCAAAAGAAGAATTTCTATAAACATAAGAAATTTCGGTTAAATCCTAAAGATAGATAAAATTCTGTTCTTCATTTTACGGTTTTCCATAGTATGGTTGTTGAAGCAATTAGCTCATGTTACATCTATTTTTATTGGTATTCGCTGAACCTTCTCTGTCGGTTTCACAATAAGGATTATTCCGTTGTGAAAACATTTACTACGGGGCATTCGCAAGTTTGCCTCGTTTTTATTTGTAAATGTTTCACGAACACCATTTGAATCATTAATATCTTGTAAGTAAAACATTTGGGTTGCTCCTTGTCCATAATCAGGGAGCTTTTTTTATGCCCAAATATTTCATGAGTTCCACTAAAAAACAATAAGCAAACATACGAGCTAAAACATGTAGTGCCCCGACTGTCTTCGGGGTGTTTTCTATGTTCAATTACTTATATGAAGGCAAACAAGGTAATCATGTCAACTTTCTTCAAATTAACTGAAATAGCCAATAATGGCTATCAGGAGTATTATGCCTGTTATTAAAAAGAATATTTTCCAGAATGATACCGGATGTTTTCCGCTGATTTGTCCGGTTTGGCCATTGATGTAAAAGTGGTATTCTTTTCCGTTATATTTATAATTGCTTATATAGATCGGTAATAAGATATGTTTGAAAGTTTCATTGCTTAGACGGATGTCGGCATGGTTGATGCGTTGTGTATCACCGCCGATATCATTTCGAATCCACTGATAGGCCGTTTCTTTCGCTTTCTGAAAAGACAAATGATGTCCGTCTTTCAGGGAAATGGTATATTTTTCGGTTATAAAACCGGACAGGTATTTAGTATTAAAGGGTTGCAGATCTTTTAAATTCCAGTGTGCTATATTTGCCGGTACTTCGCGTCTTTTTTTAAGGGAAGCATTGATAAGGATGTCGTCTATAAAACCACTGACACTACCCGAGGTATGCCGCCACCTTGTTTTGCGTACTTGTCGGGTTTTGGTACCTTCGGCTGTTTTATAGCGTTGCGTTTCGTAATAATAGTCGCCACGCATTCCCTGGTAGTCCGATTTCAGGTTGCAATCAAATGTCCAGCAAGGCAGGTACAGGCCGTGCAGGGATTCGATATCGAGTGAAGCCCGTTTTAGTTTGTTGGGAGCAAACCAGATTCCTTTTACCCATTTTCTGAAGATCTGACGGGCTTTTGTCTGATCTAATGCAAATGGAATAATGGCTCCCGGGAGTATCCACCCTTCTTCATGGATGTCTTCCAGGATCAGGGGTTCGCCACAATACACACAGCTCAGGGATTTATAGTTTTCTTCCACATGCTGGTTGGCTCCGCAGTTTTTGCAGTGCAGAAGGGTGATGGTATCGGCATGTGCTTTTTCTCCAACCAGTCTGAGGTAGTGTTTTAATTCCAGTTCTTCAAAACTGGTTTTGTCTTGTTCTATAAATTCTTCATACCCGCAATATTCGCAAAGCAATTGTTGAGAGCCGGGTTTGTATTTAAGTTCGGCACCGCAATTGGCACATGATTTTTTGGTTTCAGATTTCTTTACAGTCTTTTCCTGCATGGGTTCTGTCTGATCTGCTTTTAGGTTCTTTTTATTCGGCAGGTAACGGAGGAGGGGTATGACCTCCTAAAAAGGATTTTAACTCTTCAATCTCTCTGAGGGGTTTCCAGTTTTCCAATCCCTGCTTCCATACTAGAGAGTCTTTATTGATGGTGCGGTTTGCAAACAACGCCTGTAAGGTCTCAAAGCTCACCGGTGCGGATTGTTGTCCGTTTACAGCGTAGAAATATTGTATGGCTGTGGGGATGGGAGGTGGCATTACCGGGGTGTTTGCGGTTGACTGGGGTTGTGTGGTCTGTATGGAGCCCATTTGCTGTGCCATTTGCTGTGCCAATACAAAGCCCATTCCCATTCCCATACCGGCACCGGCAGTACCTCCCTCATTCCTGGCCGCTTCTTCCATAGCTTTGGCAGCCTTGAATTGGGTGAGTTTGGACAGGTCTAATTTATCGAGGCGGCTGTACTCAAAAATCTCTTTTTTAAGCTCCTCCGGCATCGAAACATTCTCTATATAGAATTTTTCCAGTTCGATACCTACCCTTGCAAATTCGGGTTTCATTACTTCCCGGCAGGCTTCCGACAGTTCTGAAGTGTTGGCTGCGTAGAGTTCTATGGGTAGTCCGGCTTCTCCGACAGTATCTGTAAATCGTGTAGCAATCAGGCTTTTTAGATGTTCGTTTATTTCGTAATTGGTAAAATGACCGTCGGTACCCACAATGTCTATAATAAATTTGCCCGGATCGGCAATGCGGAAAGTGTAAGTGCCGAATGCCCGAATCTCGAATAGTCCAAACCGATCATCGCTAAGTGTTATCGGGTTTTTGGTTCCCCATTTTTCTTCAGTAAAAATACGGGTGTTTACAAAATATACTTCTGCTTTAAAAGGGCTATTAAATCCATATTTCCATCCTTTAAGGGTAGCCAGTATCGGGAGGTTTTCGGTATTTAGGGTATGGGTTCCAGGATTAAAAACATCTGCCAGCCGGCCTTCATTTATAAAAACGGCCATTTGCCCTTCCCTGACAATAAGTTTGGCTCCGTTCTTTATCTCATTCTGATACCGTTCAAAACGGTAGACAATGACATCGTTGGTATTATCTAACCATTCGATGATATCTATAAACTCATGCTTAAGCTTGTTCTTTATCTCGTCAAAAATTCCCATAATGATGTTTTTTAAGAAAAATCAGATTCCAAGTTACTAATTCCATGTCATAATACAGGTTTTTTCCTGTTTAAATTTTAAAGGTGTCGTCATAGACCGAAAAGAGGATCTGTGCAAGGGTTTTTAGGGGGCTGGTTGATTGGAAATTTCTGTGGAGTGTATTTATGGAGAGGCTGTGCCGAAATTATAACTCCCAGCCGAAAGTGGTTTGCAATATATAATCGTCGTAAGCAGCTCCTTCAACAGGCTTGTTATCATAATTGTAGGTGAGTCCCAGTTTAATAAAGAAGTCCAGTAGTAAGTCATATTTCAAGTCGATTTTAAAGTTAGTTCTCCACCTTTTTTTCTCAGTCAAACTGGGATAAATTGTCAGGTTAGAGAGAAGGCTGATGTTTTCGTAATCAAACATGTTTACTTCGATCAGCCCGAACAATTCGCCACTTTTCCTGTCGTCAGCATTGTTGAAGTAATTTTCATTGTTCGATGCAATGCCTCCGCCGGTGCCCAGATACATTCTGTTATTGTGAATAATGTATTTACCATATCCGGCTTTGTGTGTTAATCTCAGATCTAACGGTTGTTCGTTATTAGTTAAGAATTCGGATGAAAACAATACAAAACGATCTTTTTTTAAAAAATAGTTGAATGAAACATTGGCATCTGTCCGGTGAATTTCATCAGATTGATCCTGATTATTTCTCACGGAATTATAAGATCCGTCAAGACTCCAGAAATTGGTGGTGTAGCCAAGGGTGCTTCTGACTGTTAGTTGTTTGAGGTTTTTGGATTTCGTAAAATTAAATCCAAAAGATAGCGAAGCATCTAAACGAGATATAAAGTCCTTTTTTATCTGTCGAATAAATACAATATCATCTACTTTGATGACAGTAGTTGCAAAATTATCTTCTTTTAAGATAATTTCATCAGAATTTTCTTTGTGATTTATTTCAGAGGCCTTAATCCGGTTCCCGTTTTTAAGTGTAACTAAAAAGTCCTGTGTGCTTATAATTTTTTCTATTTCGATCCACTTTACTTTGAAATCATCGTCGCTGTAGTCGGTTTCGATGGTAAGGACTCCTTTAGACATTTATTTGATCTCGCCAATCAACCTGTCCTTGTTTTTAAGTGTTATAGTATCATTTTGTCCGTGGACACCATAAGTAAACAGACACAATAGTGCCACAATGAGTTTGACTTTGCCTGAATTTGGTAAGGAAAACATCATAGCTCTAATGTCGCTGTTTAGCATATTGCAAGGAATTATTTGTTCGATTTAAAAATACCGTCTTTTACCAGCTCCTTCATGATAACTTTGGTATAGCTTTCGACAAAACTATCCAGATCAGAGGGGTTGTATGTTTTGGATTGTGCTGACCATAATAATTCTTCGGTGTTGGCATCGTATAAATTGCTCTCCAGATAGTATATTTTATCAGTGGTATAATATCCTGGATCGTACGCATAAGGATAGATCGTATTGTAATATCCCCAGAAATTGCCATAATAATTATAATATCCCAGTGGAGTATATCCCATAGCATAATTTGTTGTACCTGGCACGTATCTCGTCTCACTTTCTTTATCTTTAAGTACTACGGTAAAGATAGTTTCAGAGTTTGTGCCTTTAATAACAGATAATAAATCTTCTTTGGAAGGCTTGTTTTCTTTAGTGAATGTTGATCGAAAAGTGTTATGTGACTTAATAACCTTAATCCCTGCTTGTTGAGCATCGTAACCTAATTGATCTTCTAATAGTATTTTGGCAGCTGTATTTGAGCTTAAAACAGCTATAAAAACACTGTTATAGTTTTTAGATTCAATTTTTTCCTTGTTTGTCCAGGCCCCTGTAATAGATGTGTTACTACCACAAGCGCATATTACCAGTGCAATTAGAATTAAAAGTTTTGACTTCATGTGATTGTTTTTTTATAAATCGGTTAATCATGTGAAAAAATAATATCGAGTAATAATTTTATTTTTTATAGACGGTATTACCTTCTTTAATAGATTCAATTATAGAAACATCTTTGATGGTTAACGGATCTATTTTCAAAGGGTTTTTATCAAGAATTACGAAATCTGCCAATTTTCCTTTGGTTAGTGTTCCTTTTCTGCCTTCTTCAAAATATTGATACGCAGCCCAATCGGTTAAGGTCTTTAGTCCTTCATATGGTGAAATACGTTGTTCAGGTCCTAGTACCACTCCGCTTCGTGTAACTCTGTTTACTGTGGCATCCAGAACTCTCATTGAATTAGGGAAAGTAACCGGTGCATCATGGTGAGATGTTATTTTTAGGCCGGCATCAATGACGTCCCTGCATGGAGAGATATAATCTGCTCTGGGATGGCCAAGGACAGACTCGGCATGCCAATCGCCCCAATAAAATGTATGCATAGGAAATAGTGATGGCATAATTTCCAGATCGACCAGTTCCGGGATTTGATCCTTCCGTAAAGTTTGCCCGTGAATTAGCACTGTTCTATGATCGTCATATCCATAAGTTTCTTCAGCAGCTTTTACTGCCATTAGATATTGATCAATAGCAGCATCACCGTTTGTATGACATAAAATTTGCCATTTGTTTTGAAATGCCTCTTTTACATATTTAATAGCTAAAGAGTCCTCCATTACCGGATAGCCTTTATAATCTTCGTTTTGTCCCTGTGGCGGCACATGATAATGCTGCGTTAACCATGCTGTTTTTCCTTGAGGAGATCCATCTAAAGTTAATTTTATACCGCCAATTCTATAATGATTTTTGTATTGATGGTCTTTATTGTAGTAATCATCAGTTACATTTTCAGTTCCTAAGGTGATGTCAGGGTAAGAAACAACATCAATGTAGAACATTCCTTTGTCCGCTCCTTTTTTAAAAGCAGCCATTTGTTCTGTAGAGCTTCTTCCGTCTTGAGCAGTCATGTAACCATTTTTGGCATATTCTTCCTGTCCCTTCTGAATGCATTTAGCTTCAAATTCTTCATCAGCTTTACCCAGAATTGGAAATAACACTCCAAATAACGCATTCTCTTCAAGTACTCCATTCGGGTTGCCATTTTTATCTTTTCTAAGGGATCCCCCCGTAGGGTCAGGCGTGGATTTTGTAATTCCTAATATTTCCATAGCCTTCGAATTGATAACCCCAAGGTGTCCTGATTGGTGTATGATTACTATGGGAATTTCGCTACTTACTTTATCGAGATCAGTGCTTTTGGGGTGCTCTTTCTCTTTTAATTGGGAGTCGTCGTATCCGTTACCTACTATCCAACCGAATTTATCGATGAAATATTTTCCGTCTTGGCTGTCTTTCCATTGGGTTAAAGTATTTGTAATTGTTTCAAAATTATGACCCGGACCATCTGGCGGTGGAAGTAGATTAGCTACCTGAGCAGTAAATCCTACATTATAAAAATGACCATGTCCGTCCAGAAAGGCAGGCAATAGGGTTTGTCCTTTTAGGTCTTTTTGTATGGTTGAATCGTTAACCATGCTCATTACCTCTTTTTTTGATCCTGTAATGGTTATTTTTCCATCTTTTATCCCGATAGCTTCTATATAAGTGGGTTGATCTCCTTCCATGGTAAGTATGTCCCCGTTAAAATATACGCTATCTAATTGAGTAGTTTCTTTATTCGTTTTGGCACAGGAAATAATGCCGAGAACGATGCATAAATATATGATTCTCATAATGTGATTTTTTCGATTATTAACTTTATTTTGGAAACAACAATACGATGCCTCCTCTTATTCCCCAACCTGCAGAATTACCGTTGCCGTAATGAACTCTTGGACCAAGTAAAACCTGAGCTAATTGTGACCCTAAGGATATTACTTTAGATCCTACAAGATGCACGGTCCCTGAT
Organism: Zhouia spongiae; assembly: GCF_022760175.1. Classification (GTDB taxonomy): domain Bacteria; phylum Bacteroidota; class Bacteroidia; order Flavobacteriales; family Flavobacteriaceae; genus Zhouia; species Zhouia spongiae. Next base: position 1,032,631 of record NZ_CP094326.1, on the reverse strand, counting down.
GAAGAGTCTGCTTCCCAGTTTTGAGTAAATTCTGTGTTTAAAGCCAAGGCATAGCCTCCGGAAAAATTATGTGCGATAAACGGCTGTAAAAAGGTAGCGTTTACGTCAGGTCTGTCTTCGTTACCGGCTACAGACCAAATATGATTCACTAAGGCTCCAACGGTGTACCCTCCAACTTGTTTAAGGATAACTCCTGTTGGACCTACCCCAAATTTTTTAGTCCCGAGCAAATCATCTGTTGCTGTGGGGGCTAATAGTACCGGACCGGCTCCCCAAATGATTCCTCCTTTTGTTGCTTCTTTAGGTGAAAAAAAACTACTGATCACTGCATCGCTAAGCCCGGTTTGATTTCCGCTATTTCCAAATACATCCGATTGAGAGATGAACGGAACAATTGCCCGCCCGATCAGGTTCCACTTTTCGCTTATGCTTATAGGTATTACAGGTTGTATATTCAGGGTAAATCGTGTTCCGTCTTCAGGGCCTACACCAAAATCCATGTTGCCTTGAAAGGGGACACTTATAAGACTTGCTACGGGATTTTGTAATTTCTTGGCTAATTCATCGGCGGAAGACGCATTACGATCTTGCGCATAAGTGTAAGATACTCCAGATAAAAAAAAGAATATAGATAACAGTTTCTTTAATTCATTTGTCATTACATCTGTGTTTGATTTATCATTTTGGTTTTATAAAAAGGCTTCTGATTCGTACAAAAATCTTTTTTTATTATCTAGTTATTGACGCGTATCTGATTTTAAGATAGCATCTATGGCCTTGTTAATGTCTAACGAAGCTGATGCCTGTCTTGGAGGGAAATTTTTAAATGTTGATAAATGCTCATTTAATAATCCGATGGCTGGTTGAAAAACCCATGACTTGTTCATGATTAAATGGAACCCTGTAATATCGTCGTAATGCTCAAACGGATCCTTTCTGAGGTTAAATAGCCTCGGCATGGTGTGTACTACCATATCGTCGAAATAACGCTCTTTGGTTGCAAAGTGCATTTTCCATGGCCCGACACGCATTGCAGTCAGTCCAGACTCATAATAGTAGAAGAAATAGTTTCTGGCAGATTCATCAGCCTTACCTGTCCAGTAGTCTAAATTGTTAAACCCGTTGATGTGTACTTTATAGGTCATATCGCCAACTTTTTTTATGAGTTCTTTAATGGTTTTATATCAGGCTTGTTTAATACCCGGGTTATGGAATTATTCTTAATCCAAAACTTAATTCTATATGTTTCATCCTTCGCATCTATAGTTCTCCATATAGGAGAGAGATTACTTTTTCCTGTTAAATGATTATAGAAACTATTATTGACTCTTATGATGGCTTGCTGAAACACGTATTAAAGACTATAATAAGGGGGGAGTTAGTCTTTACATAATACTTTTTATTTTATTTCAATTATCAAGCTTTTACTTGTTAAAAATTGTTGTGTACTGACAGGGTTATTAAAGATATGATTTTTTTTAATATTTACTTGTTTGTTGTAGAATTTATGTGTTAATTATTTGTAATACTGTATTTTATGTTTTTTTTGAATGCTGTAATTGTTGTTGTTCTGTGGGTTTGAAAAAGAACTTACATACTTTATATTGTTTCCTTTATCCTGATCCTTTAAAAATAAAGGGAGCGTAGTCTTATAACAAAAGTTTCTTCCGTAGGAAAAACTGTGCGGGTTAAAAGATTACTGATCTGGTTTTTGCGTAACTTTCCGGGGTTCATATAATTTTTGAAAGCTGCGATGTATAAATACTTCTCCATATATTTTTTAGTCATACCGGTATTGTTTTTATTGAATTCCTGCCAGAGAGGCAGGGAGCAAAAGGGAACAGAACTTCCCAACATTATCTACATTAACGTAGATGATCTGGGCTGGAGCGATACGGAGGTGTTTGGCAGTACGTTTTATGAGACACCCAATATCAACCGGCTGGCATTGGAGGGCATGACCTTTACTAATGGCTATGCGGGTGCTTCTAACTGTGCCCCGAGCCGTGCTTGTCTGATGAGCGGGCAAAATACTCCGAGACATGGTATGTATACGGTTGCGAATTCGGACAGAGGAAATACTAAATTGCGAAGAATAGTTCCGACCCCGAATACTACTGTTTTACACGATTCCGTAATCACTATAGCCGAAATGCTGAAAACTGCCGGGTACAGAACGGGGACGTTTGGAAAATGGCATTTAGGGGAAGATCCGACAACACAGGGTTTTGATATTAATATAGGAGGTGGTGAAAGGGGAAACCCGGGAAAATCCGGATATTTTTCTCCCTATAACCTGAAAAACCTTCAGGCTGAAAGTGAGGGAGAAAATCTTACCGATAGATTGACTGATGAAGCCATTAAGTTTATGGAAGAAACGAACGGAGAGCCGTTCTTTCTGTATTTACCTTACTATGCGGTTCATACGCCGTTGCAAACTTTCAGGCGACTGGAAGATAAATATGCGCAAAAGGAGGGAAATGAAGGGCAGTTTAATGCCAGGTATGCCGGAATGGTCGAGACAGTCGATACCAATATAGGAAAGCTGTTGTCGTTTTTAAAACGTACAGGGCTTGACGATCATACATTGGTCATATTTACTTCAGATAACGGAGGAATCAGGGATATAAGCTATCAAGATCCTTTGAGGGCAGGAAAGGGATCTTATTACGAAGGGGGGATACGTGTTCCTTATATTTTCAAATGGAAGGGAGTGATAACCCCTGATTCGAAATGTGAAACGGCAATCGTGAACCTTGATATCTTTCCTACTTTAATGGAGCTAACCCGTGCAAAAAGGCCTGAACAGAACCTGGATGGTGTTTCATTGATGCCTTTACTAAAAGGGAGGGCAATTGAAACCCGGGCGTTGTATTTTCACTTCCCTATTTACTTAGAAGCTTATAATCCGGTTACAGATCGGGGGAGAGACCCTTTATTCAGAACCCGTCCCGGATCGGTCATTATAGACGGGAAGTGGAAACTGCATCATTATTTTGAAGATGATGCAATGGAATTATACAACATCGAAGAAGATGTGTCGGAGGCGAGGGATCTGGTTTCAGAATTTCCTGGGAAAGCTGCTGAACTATATGAAAAATTAGACTTATGGAGAGCACACATAAATGCTCCGGTTCCCAAGGATTTAAATCCGGAATATGACCAAAACCTTGAGTCTGAAAAATTGTCAGAATATTTAATTTCTAAAAAATAACCAAACATGAGATTTTCTGTAAAACATGGTATGTATCCGTTAAAATCGTTACTCATACTTTCGCTGTGCTTATCGTGTAACGGTAGCCCGAAAGAGCGGGAAAATCAGCGTTCCGTTAAGCCGAATATTGTATTTATCATAGCTGATGATATGGGGATAGGTGATTTAGGCAGTTATGGGCAGGAGTATATAAAGACACCGCACCTTGATGAAATGGCATCAAAAGGGATGAGGTTTACTCAGTTTTATGCGGGCAGTACTGTATGTGCACCTTCGAGGGCGAGTTTAATGACGGGACAACATACCGGGGTTACACATATAAGAGGTAATGGGGAATTTCCGTTGAGGGATCAGGATACTATTATACCTCAGTTGTTAAAAAAGCAAGGGTACCGAACTGCAATGTATGGTAAATGGGGATTGGGGGTTGAAGGGACTTCCGGCTCCCCGGAAAAAAAAGGTTGGGATGAATTTACGGGTCACCTGCATCATGTCGATGCTCATTACCAGCGACCGGATTCCTTATGGACATTAACTGACGGCATGGTAAAAAAGATGCCTGTACCGGCCAATAGCTACGGGAATGATATTTTTACCCGAAAAGCATTGAGTTTTATAGATGGGCAAACGGAAGAGGCACCGTTTTTTCTGTACCTGTCTTTTACGGTACCTCATGCTGAGCTGCTTGTGCCCCAGAAGTATTTAGACATGTATTTGGACGAACAGGGAGATAGTCAGTTTGCTCCTGAAAGCGCATGGCCCGATGGCAGGCATTATGGGGGGCAACCATTTCCGAAAGCAGCATATGCTGCCATGGTCAGCAGCATCGATGACTATGTAGGACAGGTGATGGCAGCATTGAAGAGAAAGGGATTAGATGAAAATACCCTGGTAGTTTTTACCAGTGATAACGGAACTCATATTGAAGGAGGACGTCAGAGAAGTGATGTAGATTTCTTTAAGAGTAGCGGGGTTTATAAGGGAGTGAAGAGAGATTTGTACGAAGGAGGGATACGCGAGCCTTTTATTGCTTATTGGCCGGGAACCATTTCAGCGAACAAAGTAAGTGATCATACCGGGGCTTTTTGGGATATCCTGCCAACGTTTTATGAACTGGCGGGAGGTTCAGCCGATTATCTTAATACTACGGGAATTTCATTTGTTAATGAGTTAACAGGCGCCGGAACACAGGAAAAGCATGATCATTTGTATTGGGAGTTTTATGAAGGAGGAGGAAAGCAGGCTTTGTTAAAAGGTCCGTGGAAAGCTATCCGTTTAAAAGTAAAACAAGATCGCAATGCAGCTATTGAGCTTTATAATTTAAGTGAGGATCCTTCCGAAACTATGAATGTAGCAGAGAAGCATCCGGAAATAGTTAAAATGATGGACTCGGTCATGAGGGTGGAGAACACCCCTAATCCATTGTTTTCATTTGACAGATAGTGCCGCTTATCGTGAGATGGCCGAAAGGATATCCTGCATGATTGATATGGTTTCGGGAGCGATAATGTGCTGAGTATCTGATAGGAGGAACGTTAATCTTATCCCAAATAATGTTAATAAGGTATGTGAGCATCGATAAATTTTATATGTTTGGATTCTCATATACAAGATTTAGAGGAGCAGGCGTTTCATTTTTTGCGGGTGGAGCGCCTGATTTATTTTTTGGGCCTAATCATTTGATTGAAAATTACGTGTATGCATTCATCAACGCGTTTTTTCAGATGGTCATCATTTTTTACGATTACCCCTGAGGCTACAGCCTGCCCTATCATAGTATTTGTTTTACGGTCAATAAGGTCTATAACCATGGTGCCTTCTTTGTACTTTCCAACGGGAACCTCCTCCACCTCCCAATGATAGCTCCTTTGTCCCATATATGGAGGGGCATCACGTATACCTGTCTCTCTGGTTTGTATTTTTTCTTCAATATTTATTGCCAGATTTACCAATAAATCCGGATTTTCCGATTTGAGGAAACCAAGAGTGTTCATCTCATGCTCGATAGCCGATTTAAGCATATTGAGTTTTGAATGATTCTTTACGAAACCGGAATCGGCATTTTGAACTTTTATATCATAAAAATTAAACGACCGGTATTTCTGAGTGAATCTGAACCGGTCTAACCGGGTTGATTCTACTTTTACTGGAGCACAAGAAACCAAGAGGCTTATACATAGTATAAAAAAGATATGTGTTGTTAAGTGTTTCATGTGGGTTTGTTCTGGTTCTCTCACCCAGAGAGGTTTAATGTTGGTTTTGACAATTGTCCGGATATGTAAAATCTTTATATATAGTTTTTGATTTTTTGTACTGGTTCAAGGTGTTTGTTTTAAAGGGTTTACGGATGTCCGGTTGTACACATGACCCCATAACGCACTATTACTTCCAGTGCCGTTAAGAGCTTATTGAACTTAAGGTACTGGCATGAGGTCCCGATAGTTCTGCTGTGTACTTTCAATGAAAATATATTTTTATTTCAGTAATGTCCGACCGGCCATTGATTGATATAAATGACAGCTTACGGATATTCGAAATAGTATATAAAAATTACAGATTTGTTTGGAAGAAAGGAAATAAATCGGATAAAATTAAATTTTCTACAGATTACTGCCATTCAATCTTGAAGCAGGAACAGGTATGCGTGTTTAAGGAGTGTCAAACATGCAATATTTCGTCTTCAGAAAGAATCTCTTTGCCCTGAAGCCTTAAGAGTACTTGTGCTACTGCCACGGTATCTTTTTCGCAATAGATAATGATTTTATCGATGTCGTTGTCATCGTAATATACATTTCTCACCATGCTTCCGTCAATATCATCTTTAGGAGATGGTATATTTAAAATATTGGTTAACAGTTTAAGGGAGGTAAAGTGTTTGTAATCACCAAAGCGCCATAGCTCCATTGTATCCAGGTGTGGAACTTCCCAGGGTTTTTTCCCCATTAAGTTTAATTTCTCCGGTAATGAGATTCCATGAATAATCATTCTTCTGGCGATATATGGAAAATCAAATTCTTTGCCGTTATGGGCACATAGTACATGTTGCGGGCGGTTAAAGTGGGTTTCGAGCATGGATTTAAAATCTGTGAGGAGTTTTTGCTCGTCACCATGAAAAGAAGTAACTCTAAAGTTTCTGAGGTCTCCTTTAAAGGTAAAGTAACCAACAGATATACAAACGATCTTGCCAAATTCTGCCCATATCCCGGCTCTGTGATAAAATTCTTCCGGGGAGAATTCGTCTTTGCGCTGATACGAGGTTTTTTGGGCCCACAGTTCTTTTTTCTCTTCCGTAAGTTCAATATAATGCTCATTTTCAGGAACGGTTTCTATATCCAAAAAAAGAATGTTTTCGAGCTGTAGCTTACGTTGCATCACCGGAGCATTTTATATGTTTCATTTATATATCCGTAGATATCGTCACGGTACGGATCGCCTGATTTTGCTTCTGCTCTTTCGTGTCCGAGCCTGACTATTATTATGTTGTCAACAGGTTCAACTATTACATACTGTCCGAGATGCCCTCTGAGCATAAAGAAATTTTTTCCGTTGTAGGGGAGCAACCAGAATCCGTATCCGTACATCCAGTCCTTTTTGAAACGGGGTGTGATCGATTTCGCTACGAAGGCTGAGTCGAGTAATTGCCGGCCATTCCATTTGCCATGATCTTTGTATAATTTTCCGAAACGGGCAAAGTCGCGGGCGTTACTGGCGATACAGCAATAAGCTTTTTCGAGCCCGTCTTCCTGGCTGTCGAGTTGCCAGAAGGCTTCATTTTCAGCGCCCATTGGTTTCCAGAATTTTTCAGATAAATACTCGGACATCGACTCACCGGTAGCTTTTTCCAGTACCATTCCCAGCAGCTGGGTATTGCCACTCAGGTATTTATACGATCGTCCCGGTTCATCAATGACTTTAAGGTTAAGGATAACGTTGCGCAGATTTTCATCAAAATAAGCTCTTGTTGTTATGGAGAACGGCGAATAATAGGCTTCATCCCAATTTAATCCGCTCGACATAGAGGAGAGGTCCCCAACTGTCATTTTTGCTGCCAGGCCTTCAGAAAATACAGGGAAATAATCGCTTACAGGTTGGTCTAAACCTTTTACTTTGCCTTCCATAATGGCTTTACCCAGCATAGCGGACACCATGCTTTTGGCCATAGAGAAAGAATTGCTTTTCGAGTCTTTGTCATAGCCATCAAAATAGGCTTCATGCCACAGGCTGTCATTTTTAATAACCAAAAATGCTACCGACTGATACTTTTCATGTATGTTATTGAGGCTGTCTGTTGCAGGAACAGTATTATAGGCAGTGCTTTTGGGCCAGGGCTGCGGAGTGTCTGTTTCTATGGTCCTGTTGTCAAATACTTTATAATCGTCGAGATAAGCAGTTGTCTGCCCGTTTAGGTAAATGGTCCGTACGGCTTTGATCAGGTAATCGTAGTCGAATATGTAAAGTAGTAAGATCAGTACGCCAAAAGGGATAAGAGCCCATTTGAACAAAAGTCTAAATATTTTCATGGTTTGATTATTCAGGTTCAGAATAAAGATAAGGTTATTTCCTTAAAATAAAGATTGTTGCGGCGATGGATTTTCATGTTCCAACAGCCATTTTTTTCTCCATATCCCTCCTGCATATCCGGTTAGTGATCCGTCGCTGCCAATGACCCGATGACAAGGCACAACAATCCAAAGCGGATTTTTGCCGTTTGCGGCAGCCACAGCTCTTATAGCCTTCACGTCGCCAAGTTTTTTAGAAAGTTCAAGGTAGGAAGTCGATGTGCCATAAGGGATTTTCAGGAGCTCTTCCCAAACCTTTTTTTGAAAATCGGTTCCGTCCGGATTCAGTTTTAAACAGAAATCCCTTCTTTCGCCTTTAAAATATTCATCCAGTTGCGTTGCACAATCTTTTAGGATGTCCGGAATATTTTCGGAGATAGGTTCCCGGTTGTTGTCCGAAACTTTTATAGCTGTTATCCCGGATTCATCTCCTTCTATTATGGCAGGCCCCAAGGGGGTTTTAATGCACGTCTTTTTTATGTGTGTTTTCTTCTTCATTCGATTTTGAATCGAGGTTGGAAAAATCTTCTTTATTCAGAATGCCCAGACGTTCTGCTCTTGTTTGCCAGTTACGGCGGGCCAGTTGTTGCAGGTCTTCCACGTTATCACTTTCGTCTACAATTTCGAGGCCGAGCAGGGTTTCAATAATATCTTCCATGGTAACCAGTCCGCCAATAGTTCCGTATTCATCTACTACCAATGCGATGTGCCTTTTTTCACTGATAAGTTCTTCAAACAAAGTAGGAATAGGCATATCCCTGCGGACAATGAGGATATCTCTTTTTATGGTGGAAAGAGGGGCGTCACCATGTCCGTTGATCATTTCTTCCATCACCTGATCCTTTAGCACAAAACCGGAGATGTTATCGATATTATCCTTAAAAAGGGGGATCCGTGAAAACCGGAGTTTTGGGTTGTCGGCCAGGAATTTCTTTATTGTAGTGTCTTCGGAAACTATCTTCATTACCGTTCGCGGAGTCATAATATCTTTGGCCTTTACTTCGTCGAATTTGAGAAGGTTTTTAATGACCTTACTTTCAGATTCTTCAAAAACACCCTCCTGATGGGCAATATCTGCCATCGAACTGAATTCTTCGCGACTGAAAACAGAACCGTGAGCACTTTTACCGCCGATAACTTTGGTGGTAAGCTGGAGGATCCAGAGAATCCCCGTGTATTTCAGTACGTTCACCATTATGGTAAGCGTAGAGGCAGCAAAGCCTGAAAGGCGTTTCCAATAGGTAGCGCCTATGGTTTTAGGGATGATTTCAGAGAGCACCAGGATGAGAAATGTCATCACTGCCGAAACGATTCCCACAGAATTATTTCCGCTTCCAAACGTTTTTTCTGCCTGTACTCCTACAAGGATAGCTCCTACGGTATGGGCAATTGTATTTATTGTGAGGATCGCAATAAGGGGTTTGTCGATATCTTGTTTAAGGGATTCAAGCGTATCGGCATAGGCTTTTCCTTCCTGCTTTTTCAAGTTGATAAAAGTGGGAGTGATACTGAGCAGTACAGCTTCCAATATGGAACATAAAAATGAAAAGAAAATAGAAATTACTGCGTAAACTATTAATAGGGTCATGGTCTTTTAAGGTCGTTCGTATGCTAATTTAATAAAAAATATAGGTTTACTCACTAAGTGATATTTAAAAATGCGCTGTGGCGGGTATTGGAATGCTTTTTTAAATTTTTCTGTGTGAGCGACATGGGGGCTTGCCCCGGCAAAATATACTCTTGCTTCACCGGTACCGAAGAAACTTACCAGCCAACATAACGGGGTGGCTCTATATTGTTAAGGTTCAGGTATACTATCAACTGTCCGCGATGATGGGTTACATGGTCTTGTAACAGGTTAAGGATCTGGAGTTTGGTTTTGGGTCCGGCAAAGAACTTTACGGTTTCTTTAAGTTCTTCCGGATTTGTGTTTTTGATAGCTTGAGCGACAATATCAAATGACTTTTTGATGCTTTCGATGGTTAATTTTTTATCGGATTCAAGATCGGCGATTTCGATTTTATCGGCATGAAAATACTCCGAACCCAGCCATACCATATTTTGTTGTATGTGTTGTAACTGTTTTGAGAAAGTCATCTGCCTCTCGGAAGGCTTATAACTAAAAGCATCCGCAGGCATGGCATCAACCATTTGAACGAGGTAATTTTTTGAATTTTCCCATTTTTCAAGAAAAGCTGAGACAGGTTCATTTTGAGCCAATCCTTTTGCGGCTATAAATAATATTGTAAAAGCGAGTAGTTTTTTCATAGTGATTTGGTCATAAAAAATCCCGCCGAAACGGGATTTAAAAGTACAAAATTACTTTTATGTTAAAATCAAAGAATCCTTATATTTAACAGAGATTTAGAATATCCGACCTCCATTTAATGGCGACGGGGATCAGGCTTTCGGCATCTGTTACACCATCGGTGTCTTCGTTGTAAAGAATCAATTCTCTTGCATTCGCATTCGTATCGTATAAGGCAAGTCCTACTTGATATAAAGACCCTTTGGCATTTCTTGTTTTGCCGGGCTTCCTTTTCTCTAAAACTTCGCACTGTGATATATCTGCTAATTTAATGGCAAACAGTTCTTGTTTTGAGTTTTGAAAAACCAGTGTTCTTCGACCGTGGTCGAGGCCTAGCCCTGATTCCCTGATTACTTCATGTGTGTCAATAGCCAGTTTTTTAGTATGCCCGAAATCACAGAGGGCTTTAATGATCTTTTTTTCTTTTCTTTTTTCGCTGTTGACAGCGTATCCGATAGGCACAACGAATAACAGCATCATGCCTATACCTATTACTGCTGATGGTATATCCATTTTCTTTTTTTATAATTAATTAAACTGTTCAGACAGCCAGTGTCTTCTTCCTGAGGGAGGCTGAGATCAAAAGAAAAAATGGAAGGGATAAAGTTGTTTGCAGATACGCTCTCTAAAATCCGGCAAATAGTGTGTCTCGCCTGAAACGACAGTATTAAAAGGTTTTAGGGCATCAATATGTACCTCATACCAATTACCCGGGTCAACGGGAAAGAAATCTGTTTTTAGCGAAAGGTATTCATAAGCAGAAAGCTCTTCGGCCAGTAATAGATGTTTGAGCTGATTAGAAGAAAGCTCATTTTTTTGATTCGACGGCAATAGGGTCTTGTCGGTAGTTTTTCCATAAGCAGAAAAAGTACTGACGAAAAACAGTGCCAAAGCACAAAAGGATACTAAGTGTTGTTTGAGTTTGTGCAAAATTTTTAATTAACTCCGGAACGGTTATAATCGTTCCAAAGGTCAAATGTACGGGTATTTCTTCTTTTTTAAAGGAGAAGCGGTAAGAATATCAGGTTTTCTTCCTCCGCCTCCTGTGCCGTTGACCGGTAATACAGTACCGAATGAGGTGTGGCGATCTCTTGGGATTGTGTTATTGCGGTTAAAGAGATCGCCATGTTTGTTGTGTGATGCTTTCCGGTTAAGTATATGGAACAAAGCGGACGGCGGTAATTTTATTCAGCGTTTTTTAGCAGTTTTTTGTCGGGTACACTTTTCATGTCGAGGATAAGCGTTCCTCCTTGTTGTAATTTTTTTACCGGAAAGCGCCAGGATTTTAATTCTTTTCCATTCAGGGACGCAGAGTGGATATATTTATTTTCCCGGGAAGCATTTTTTGCTTCAATCGTAAAAGTATTACCATCGTAATATTTATCGCTTAAGTGAATAGTAACTTTCTCAAACCGTGGGCTCCCCAATTCATAATAGGGCTCTGCGGATGCTCCCCCGTCCATTTCGAATAAACCGATAGTACTCATGACGAACCATGCACTCATTTGCCCTTGGTCTTCATCACCGGGATAGGCGTTCCTGGGGCCGGCTCCATAATATTTTTCCTGAATAGCACGTGTCCATTTTTGAGTTAACCAGGGCTCGTCGGCGTGATTGAAAATATATGATGATTGCATGTTAGACTGATTACCATGATTTATCGGATATTTCGAAAAATTGTCGGATAGCGCATTAAAATAAATTTTTTCTGATTCTTCCATGGCTTTTTCTAATCTTGAAACAAATCGTTTTTTGCCTATTGATTTTATTAAACCGGATAGATTGTGTGGTACATACCAGCTAAATTGCCAGCTATTGCTTTCACAAAATCCGGGAGAATGATAAGGGTCAAAGTTTTCAATCCAGTCACCATCCTTATTTTTTGGGCGGACAAACCCGGTTTCGACATCAAAGATATTGCGCCAGTTTTCCGAGCGTTTCATAAAAGTATTGTAGGTTGAATCTATATTTAAAGCTTTGGCGTATTGTGCAAAGCACCAATCCTGATAGGCATATTCCATAGTATTTGAGACATAGCTGTGAGGTTCCCTGTTTAATGGAACATATCCTAAGTCGAGGTAATAATTATAACTTTCATTGCCTACTTTGCTACCTCCGGGGTGATTTTCCATCAGAGACGTTTGTTGATGATAAATGGCTTTATACATTTTATCTTTATCAAAATCGCTGATACCGTGCTGGTAGGCAGAAACGATTAACGGAATTGCCGGCTGACCGACCATAACCTGATAATATTCCATCCCCGGATTACCGATCGGGAGCCATCCTCCTTTGTCGTACATCTCCAGATACGTATTTATCCAGTTTGAAGAAAATTCAGGCAGGATTAAATTGTAAAACGGAACCAGGTTCCATTGCCACCCCCAATACCCATCACTACCAAACAGGGGTTTGTCCGGGTTTGACGTCTGTACTTGTTCATTCATATCAACCCACTTGCCGTTAACATCGCTCCATGTGTTACGCCCGCATACGGCCCGGTACATATTAGTGTAAAATTTCTCTTTCTGCAGATAGTCAGTAGTTTCTATTTCGACCCTGTTAAAAATGTTGTCCCATGCATTTTTCTGATTTACAACAATCTTTTCAAAATCCCAACCGAAGGGTTCGGCCATTTCTTTATTAAGGTTTAAACGAGCTTGTTCAGTGCTAACCAGAGAAATTCCTGTACGCACCAATACTTCTTTACAGTCACTGGAGAAATTAACAAAAGCTCCTGCATCTGTGATCTTAAAATCTTTTAACCGGTTTGTCCAGTTAGGCTCATAAGTTTTTTTGTCAATTCTGTCTGTATTGGAAACAACTCTGTCCATGACCCATCCTCCCATATTTTTAAAGGGTTTGTTAAACTGAATCACAAAATGGAGCGTATAATCCTGACTTCCTGCATATCCAGTTCCGGAGCAGTGGGAAAGTGCCCATCCTTCAATTTCAGTATCGCTGACTCTTGTAACCTGCGCGTCACGTAGTTCCCAAACATATTCTGCCGGGAAATGCAAATCAACAAGCACTCTGTTTTCTTTTCCTTTCGGAAAAAGATAACGTTGCATAGATGCTCTGGTGGTTGCGGTCAATTCTACGTCTATGTCATAATCTAATAATTTTGTTTTATATCTGCCCACCTCGGCTATTTCATTTTCTTTGTCAATCCTTGAACGATAACCCAAATCCGGATCGTTTTCAGGCCCGGGTTGTGTATATAGTGCGCCATTAGCAGGCATCATTAATAAACCTGCCATGGTCCATTCGTGAACGTGGCTAAATCCCATTATATTTTCTACCTGGTAGTCGTAGCCTGCTTTCCAGTTGCTATCTTCATTATCCGGTGAGATTTTTACCATACTCATGGGCATCCAGGGACCGGGAGCTATCATCCACCTTGAACCACTGGTTCCCATAAATTGATTTACATAATCACTCATCCTGACCGGGTTTCCTGGTTTGCGGGTTAGCCTATTTTCAAATTTCAACTCTCCGTTTACGAAAACTTTCACCTTCGATTTTTTTGTCTTTTCTACTGCCGGAAAATTAAATTCCAAGATAGAGCGCCCTTGTTCAGCCAACAATTCCAGTTCAATATTATCTACAATTGCTCTTACAGAAACAGGTTTTCCTTTGTGAAGTAATTCAATATGCAGAGGTAAATAATGATTTTTATCTTTTGTGGTTTCCTTTTCTGAAAATGACACCGATTGAATCAAGGTATTTCCCGGAGGGGCAATTTTTACGGATGCAGGGCCATACCATTGGATACAGTCAAAAACACACCAGTTGCCAGTCATATTCTGAAAAATTATTTCATTGATCCCTTTCTTCAATAAAGATGCCGGGATCTCGAAGCGAAGTTGCTGCGTACAATTTTTGAAGTTGTCCGGAGTGTTTTTATCATTACATGTTTTGAGCTGAGAATCGTATTTTTTTCCATTAATGGTGCAGCGAAACAGAGGTGCCTGCGATGAATTGACACTGAGAATGTTAACTTCCAGGATGCATGATCCTTTGTCGTCCAGCTCCGTTATATTGAAATAAACCGGGAGTTGTGTTAAAGCTCTTCCTGCCCAAAACCCATATCCGGCAAACCCATCCATCGGTCCTGGTAAAATACAGGGCCAGTCGTCGGCAGGGTCAGATTGACCAATAATGTAAGATCGATCTGTTCCTCCGAAACCTCTCGGGACAAAATTCTTATACTCATTGTCTTTATGGAGTGCAAATTCGGTGGCAGCATTGTCGGGAGTCCCTATCTGCCATAAAAGCTTTTTATTGCCGGATTGTGCAGATGTCTCTGCATAAAAGGCGATAGTACTTATGAGGAAAAGAATCAAGCCGTTTTTTATTGTTGTAGTAAATTTCATTTTACCGTTTTTAAAGTATTGGGGTTTAAGGAACCTAAAGGTCGCATCAAATTGTTTGTGGGGAACTAAAGTAAGTTTTTTTGGAGCAAGATTATAAAAAATGCCTGTTTTCTCCATTTTCGATATCGATCCCGGATAGAACAGGCAATGCTTAAAAGTATATTTTGTAGTGTTTTCTTAGCTTAGCAGTTTCACAACATCCTTGGCAAAGTAACTGGCGATGATGTCTGCTCCGGCTCTTTTAATGGCATAGGTTTGTTCGAGTACCACAGCATCGTGATTAAGCCATCCTTTTTCGGCGGCAGCTTTTATCATGGCATATTCACCGCTTACCTGATAAACGGCTACGGGTACATCGAATTCGTTTTTAATATCTCTGACGATGTCTAAATAGCAAAGACCAGGTTTTACCATAACGATATCGGCACCTTCATCGATGTCCATTTCGGTTTCACGAAGGGCTTCAATGCGGTTGGCATAATCCATCTGATATGTTTTTTTATCTTTTGGAACGTTGGCCATATCTACGGGGGCAGAATCCAGGGCGTCTCTAAAAGGGCCATAGAATGCCGAAGCATATTTGGCGCTGTAGCTCACAATACCTGTATTGATGAACCCTTCGTCTTCCAATAGTTCTCTCATTTCGAGGATACGTCCATCCATCATATCACTGGGCGCAACAAAATCGGCACCTGCCTGTGCGTGACTTAAGGCCATTTCTGACAGAATGGAAGAAGATTCATCGTTTAAGATCATGCCGTTTTCAACCACACCATCATGTCCGTAGGAGGAGTAAGGGTCTAACGCTACATCAGTCATTACCAGCATATCGGGCACCGCATTTTTTACGGTTTTGACAGCGCGTTGCATGAGTCCGTCAGGGTTTAGTGCTTCTGTACCTTTATTATCTTTGAGGTTGTCGGGTACTTTTACAAAAAGCAGAACCGATTTGAGTCCTAAGCTCCATAGGTCTTTTACTTCTTTTTCAAGTTGATCTAAGCTGTAGCGGTGATAGTTGGGCATGGAGGCGATTTCCTCTTTGATGCCTTTGCCTTCGGTTACAAATAAAGGAACCAGGAAGTCGTCGGGAGTTACGATTGTTTCACGAACCAACCCTCTGATGGCTTCGCTTTGTCTAAGTCGTCTGTTTCTTCTTAATGGGAACATATATGTTTTAGTTTGCAGTTAACCGTTTACGGTTACTAGTTAGAGTATTTGTTTTTCTGATAAATTCGGTGTTTTGGTTGTAGCCGGTTTTGGCTTTTCGGCCGTATAGTTTAAACCACCCACTCGACAGGGGTTTTTAACACTTTTATCAGTTTTTCTTCCTCGCTTCCTTCTTCCGGATGATGGTCGTATACCCACTGTACATGTGGGGGCAGGCTCATCAGGATGCTTTCTATACGACCGTTGGTTTTAAGACCAAATAAGGTGCCCTTGTCGTGTACCAGATTGAACTCGACATAGCGTCCTCTCCGTATTTCCTGCCAGTCCCTGTTTTCCTGGGTATAGGGCATGTTTTTTCTATGTTCTGCGATCGGAGCATAAGCTTCCAGAAAGCTGTTACCTACCTCTGTTACAAAGCTATACCAGTCTTTCATGCTCATATTGTCAGTGGCCTTGCAGTAGTCGAAGAACAAGCCGCCCAGACCTCTGCCCTCATCGCGGTGTGTATTCCGGAAATAGTCGTCACACTTTTTCTTGAAGTCAGGATAGAAATCGGGATTGTGTTTATCACAAGCGGTTTTGCATACCTGGTGGAAGTGTTTAGCATCTTCTTCAAATAAATAGTATGGAGTCAGATCTTGTCCGCCACCAAACCAGCTGTCTACGGTGTTTCCTTCTTTATCGTACATTTCGAAATAGCGCCAATTGGCATGAACTGTAGGTACGAAAGGGTTTTTAGGGTGCAGTACCAGGCTTAATCCACAGGCAAAGAAATCTACATCCTCTACCTTGAAATAGGCTTGCATGGCTTTAGGGAGCGGGCCGTGCACGGCAGAGATATTAACACCCCCTTTTTCAAAAACAGCACCATTTTGTATAACGCGTGTACGGCCACCGCCACCTTCCGGACGTTCCCAGAGGTCTTGCTGAAACCGGGCTTTCCCGTCAATTTCTTCAATTTTAGAGGTGATGGTGTCTTGTAGCTCTTGTATATACTGATAAAATTGTTCTTTCATGGCTAACGTTTAAAAGGGTTAGTGTAATATATCTTTGGTGACAGAGATATCGTGTTTTTCAAAATTTGAAAAGGTGTCAAAAGTTACTCTTTGGGCATTCTTAACCTTAAACTCCAATTTAAAGTCTTCTGTCGGGGTTGTGTTTACTTTATCATTAAAAATATCGATTAATTCATCAGGTGTATAAGGCGCTTCTGTTTTTATGTCTTGATCGTACAGAAAATTGTATGATGCCGTTATCTCCTTATTTTCTTTATCGTAAAAACGGATTGTTTTATAGAGGCTGTAGATTAAGGTTTTATAATCCTTTTTTGAAAAAGATATCACTACGGCGTCGTTACTGAAAGCGGCTTCAATGCCTTTGTTCTTCTGTTTTTTTCTTGTGATTTCAAGACTTTTGTTATTAACCGGAAGATATATAGACATATCAATACTTATGCTGTCTCCCTGAGGAATTGGCTCGTACAGTCCTTGGTAATACTCGCCAAGGTACCCAAGTGAAAAGGAATCAAACTCCCACATTCCCGGAATTAATTTAAGCGGTTTTTTCCCTGTGCCGGTATTGATGTAAAAACCGTTAACTTTTACATATGAGCCATTTGGATAAAGGGAGTCGCTCTCTATGTTGTAAACAGAGATACTTTCAAATTTACCGTTGGTTTTCTGGGCCTGGAGTGAGCTTTTGTAAGATTCAATCAGGACCGGAAGTGATATATCCTGATTTGGTTGATATGTAACTTCAGGATAAACGATTTCATTATATACTATTTCATTGTCTTTTGTGTACCAACTATTATAGGATTTTTTATAAGTCAGGTTGTGATAGTCAAGAATCAGCTCCGGATAATCATAGTCTTCTAGCTTTACAAGCATGTACATATTGGTATCGCTTTCAAAATTCATCATTAGTTTTGTAAGAAGCTGAATGCCTGTTTTTCGGTCGAATATACTAACGCCTCCTATTTGAATAGTGTCATTCTTGATAATGAAATACCCTTTGTTTCTGACAATTACTTCTTTATTGCTTACCTCATTAATTGTGAATGTTGTGGTTGTGTATACATGCTTATTTTTCTTAATCAATAAAGAGTCGTTTTCATCCCATGTAAAGCCCTCTTTTAATGGAACATTATCTAAAGGGTTTACTTTTTTGCTGCCGAATTTGTTGGTAAGCTGTTCCAGGAAAATTTCGATGTCACTATTATCTATTTTCAGGCTGTAGTTTTTATGGGCAAAACCGTTTTTGTCTACTTTAAAAGATAGTGGCTTGCCGATAACATTATCGAGAAGTTGTTTGAACTCCTTATTATCCGGATTATTTTTATTAGAGTTGAAGTATTTTCTTGTATTGGAATTATTGCTCATGGAGCCCTTAATATGGTTCAGAACGATGTCGAAATCGTGTCCTTTATTGAGGTATTTTAATCCAAAATTAAAGTTAACCATGAAAGCGATCTCGCTATCTTCTTCAAGGATGATCTCCGAATCATAATTATAAACATGGTTGATTTCAGGGTTTAATTTCAGGGTTTGGGTGTAGCCTTTTAAGGAGAAAAGGATGAAGAGTATAAGTGATGTGATTTTATGTGTTGTCATAAATGTATTAATCAATAAGGTGAACCATCTGGTCTTTCAGGGAGTTGATTTCCTGAATGTTTGAGACCTTTTTGCTGTTGTCTAGATGTAGTAAGAGCCGGTTTGCCAGGTATTCGGTTTTTAAGTTGTCGTTTTTCCGGTATAGCTTATAGATAAGCTCGCGTCCGAATGCAT
Organism: Zhouia spongiae; assembly: GCF_022760175.1. Classification (GTDB taxonomy): domain Bacteria; phylum Bacteroidota; class Bacteroidia; order Flavobacteriales; family Flavobacteriaceae; genus Zhouia; species Zhouia spongiae. The sequence continues at coordinate 1,014,221 of NZ_CP094326.1, read as the reverse complement.
TGTTGTGTAAATCCATTGCTTTCTCCAGGGGTTTGTTAGGAGAGAATTCCTCATGCCAATCGCCAATAATCTGCGCCCAATGCGAGGCCTTGTCAATATCGTTGTTCCGGATGTAAGCTTCTTTGGTCAGTAACATATTCCACAAGGCATGTCTGAATGCATTGGTATTGTTATTGAGATGATGAAGTCCCGGAAAGAGCTTGTCTGAGATATCGATACAATCTTTAGTGGCCTTTAATGTTGGGATGAGCATAAACGGATGTCTGAAAAACAACCCCGACAGGCTGAAAAGCTTTTTATAGTTTAATCCTGACAGCAGCGATCGGGGTATCATTTTATTTGTATTCTTTTACGGCCTCAATAAATGCCCTGGCATGGTCGACCGGGATATTAGGCAGTATACCGTGGCCCAGGTTTACTATATATTTGTCTTTTCCAAAAGCATCGATCATTTCATGAACCATTTTTTTAATGGTCGGGATTGGGGAGAGCAATCTCGAAGGATCGAAATTTCCCTGTAAAGTGATATTGCCCCCTGTGAGGTAGCGAGCATTCTCAGGCGAACATGTCCAGTCTACCCCTAATGCCGATGCTTTACTTTTAGACATCTCGTTCAGGGCGAACCAACACCCTTTTCCGAAGACAATTACTTCTGTAAGCGGCGCCAGGGCATCAATGATCTGGTTGATATATTTCCATGAGAATTCCTGGTAGTCCGACGGCGAGAGCATACCACCCCAGCTGTCGAATACCTGAACGGCATTTACACCGTTCTTCACTTTCTCTTTAAGATAAAGGATCGTGGTATCAGTTATTTTTTGCAGCAGTGCATGTGCCGCTTCCGGTTGTGAGAAGCAGAACCCTTTAGCGGCGTCGAAGCTTTTAGAGCCTTTTCCTTCAACGGCATAACATAATATGGTCCACGGTGATCCCGCAAAACCGATCAGAGGAACCTCATCGTTAAGTATTTCTTTGGTGAGCTTAATGGCATCCATTACATAACCTAGCTCTTCATTGATCTCAGGGACTACTACCTGGTCTACATCTCTGGCTGAACGAATGGGGTTTGGTAACCAGGGGCCAACACCCGGTTTCATTTCTACTTCTATGTTCATCGCCTGGGGAATTACCAGGATATCTGAAAATAAAATAGCAGCATCAGGCTTAACGATACGGATGGGCTGTACTGTAATTTCAGCTGCAAGCTCCGGAGTTCTGCATCGTGTAAAGAAATCGTATTTATCTCTCAGGGCCATGAACTCCGGCAGGTATCTACCCGCCTGGCGCATCATCCATACCGGAGGGCGTTGAACAGACTCTCCTCTTAATGCTCTTAAAAATAGATCGTTTTTTATCATGAATTCTTATATCTTTCTGTAATTAATTAAAATGTTTGATAACCTGAACAATTACATTTTCAATTGTAGGTTTGTTTGCTGTAATTATGTTATTTGTGTGTTTTTTTACTTCTGCTTCGGTCGTTTTTCCCAGGCAAAAAACTACTGCATCTTCTATATGGTTTTTTAGAACAAAGCTCTGTACAGCACTTGGACTAAAGAACATAATACCGTCAAAATCTTCAAATAATTGCCTGGAATCGGCTTCGGTTTTATAGACCTCTGTTTCTTCAAAAGAAATGTTGTGTTCTTTTAAAAGCTCAGGAAGTTCTTCCCGTCTGCGATCGCCACAGAAAAAAACAAACTCTTTGTCTTTGTGGTTTTCGATGATCTTTTTGGCCAGGCCGTTAGCCTGATATGCTTTTTCTGTTACCTGATATCCTTTTTCCAGTAAAAAAGCCTCCGTTTTATCGCCAACACAGAAAGAGTTTGAGATTGTTATGTTTTTATGAACGATTTGTTCCACAGAATTTTTGCTTGTGAAAATGGCATTCTCTATAATATCATCACAATAGAAATTGATGCCTTTGATCTTTATAAAATTAGCGTCAGTTACTTCTATATTAGCTTCTTCCAGTAAGCCTTTCTGAAGCGGGGTCAGTTCTTTTGTGCTTAATATTTTATATCTTCTGCTTGTCATATATATACTATTATCCGGCTAAATGAGCTCCAAAAGTTGAAATGTCGCTATTGTTGCCAAATACAATTAAAATATCGTTTTTCTGAAGTTTGGTGTTATTGTTCGGGATACCGATAACTTCTTTTTTTTGCATTTTATTTCCGAGCAGGTTGGTTTTTTTACAGTCGCGAATAATGGTTACTACGTTGAGGTTGTAGTTTTGCCTGAAACTCAATTCCTGCAGGGTTTTTCCAGACATCTCTTCACTGATCTGAATTTCGGAAATAGAATAGTTCTTATCGATGTTAAAGCTGTCGATTACGTTTTTCAGGTTGATCTTGGAAGTTAGCTTTTCGGCAGCTTCCTGTTCGGGATGAACGATGTGTTCTATCCCCATGGCTTTTAGAACGGTGTCATGAATGGGCGATAATGACCTGCTAATGATCTTTGCTTTGGTCAGTTTTTTTAAGATGGCCGTCGTAATGATCGCTGCACCCTCATTTTCACCGATAGCCACTACCGCAAGGTTGGCATCCTTTAATGGAATGGAATCATAGGCGAGTTCATTGGTGGCATCCATGCAAATGGTGTGGGCTATTTTGTCCTTGACCAGGTTCACCTTTTCCATTTTAAGGTCGATACCTATAACCTCATTGCCGGTTTCCGTTAACTTTAAGGCAAGTGAAATGCCAAAATTTCCTAATCCGAATATTATAGTCTTCACAACGTCTAATTTATCTGTTCTATTCGATTGCCGGGATTAAATGTTCGATGACATTTGCCTTCCGGAAATATGTTATTGATAATCAATATTTTTTAAAAACGAAAACTAATTTATTAAAATGTTTTCTTTTGGGTATTCATACATTTTGGTATTTATCTGCCTGAGCAATCCGATTAAAATATTCAACATCCCGATCCGCCCGATAAACATAACAATAATTAACACCATTTTCCCGGCATTACCGAGATCTGGAGTAAGGTTAAGGCTTAACCCTACTGTACTATAGGCTGAAAAACATTCAAAAGCTATATGTAACAAGTCTTTTTCAGGTTCAAAGATCAGCAGCATTAGTATGGCCAGGCCAATCGTTATCAGCGAAATGCATAGAATGGCAAATGCTCTTTTTATGGTGTCGTTATGTATGCTTCTGGTTCCTATTTCTATTTCCGGTTTGTTTTTTGCCGCAGACAGAATATTAAGGGTGGCCAGGGCAAAGGTCGTGGTCTTTATTCCCCCCGCGGTAGACGCCGGCGATCCACCGATCCACATTAACAAGATAACAAAGAGGATGGAGGGTAGTGTTAATGCGCTATAATCGATAGTGTTAAATCCTGCCGTCCTGGGTGTTACCGACTGAAATGCAGCGGTGGTTAGTTTTCCAAACCAGTTCTCGTGTACTGCAATGGTATTGTTTAATTCGCTTATTCCGAAAAATAAGAAACCTGTTATAAGTAAAATGAAGGTCGTGGTCAAAACAATCTTAGAATTCAGCGAGATGAGTCTCACGAGTGGTTTTTTATCGTCTTTGTAAACGATGTTATTGATAATTACTTTAAAGTAGCTGTAAAAGTTAAAGACGATATTATGTCCCAGGCCTCCTAAGATTACGAGGATCATAATGATCCACTGGAAGGAATAGTCAAACTGTAGGGAGTTATTGAAGAGTCCGTTTGAGATGTTAGAGAACCCAGCGTTGCAAAAAGCAGAAACAGCATGAAATATACTGAAAAAAACCGGGTTTTCTATTGAGGCGGTATCGTCTAGTGAAAAATAGATGAGGCAGGACCCCAAAGCTTCAATACCCAGTGTGAAAGTAACGATTTGCATGGCAAACCGAAGTGTGTCTTTCAGGTTTTCTGAGGAGACAAAATCTTTCAGGTACAATCCTTCCTTGAAGGAAGAACCGCTTCTGAAGAAGAAGGCGAAGAAAGAAGTGAAAGTCAGGATTCCCAGACCTCCTAATTGGATCAGGAATAATATTATTGATTGTCCGAAAGTGGTAAAGTCTTTTGAAGTGTCCAGTACTGCCAAGCCTGTTACGCAAACTGCGCTTGTTGAGGTAAACAGAGCATCGATAAAGTGTATGTTTCCGGTTGCTGTGGCTTTCGGGAGCATTAATAAAAATGCTCCGATAAGGTCTATGATGAAAAAGCTTCCAACAAAGATGATTGCCGGATTAAAATAAATGCTGTAAAGATACCGGATAAGGATGCTTAACCGGATAATAAGGTATAGCAACAAGGACCCTTCCAGATAGGGTTTCATTACAAACAGATGCTCCTCCAGGGTCTTTTCGGGTGAAAACAGGAAGATGATCAGGCTTCCGGCGATCACCGAGGAAAATAAAACAGTATAGGTGAGGCTAAGGGTTTTCTTAACCGATTTTTTCTGGTAATAATATCTGTAGATATTTACGGCAAGTAATACAGGGATCAGAAATGAGACTAGAGTGAGTTTGTGAGCCTTGAATTTTTCATAGACAATAAAACCGAAGTCGAAAACAAGAAAGCTAATAACGATAAAATCGATTATCAGTAATGTTAATCGTGCGTATTTGAGCTTTTTCAACGTTTACGGTTTTATAATAGGGGATTTCTAGTTTAGGGTTTTACGTATTTCTTCCATGATAACTGTTCCTCCTTCATTTAGAACCTGTTTCCCGAGAATAATGCCTTTGTCAAGGGCGTCGTTTACTGAAAAGGAGGTGTTGACTTCAGCTTTTTGAGTGCCGTCAAGCGAAAAAACAGCAGCTGTAAAATGAATTTTTTCATTTTCGAAAATTGCCAGAGCGCCGATCGGAGCTGAGCATCCGCCCTCAAGTGTACGTAAAAAATCGCGTTCTATCCTGGTGCAGATTTCTGTTTCGGTATGATTTAATCTGGCGACAGCCTCTTTTACAAATGTATTGTCCTCCATGACCGATATGGTGATGGCTCCTTGCGCAGGTGCAGGGATCATCCAGTCTAAAACGGTGTGGTTGTCAGGTTTCAGAGCGATACGTTCAAGACCGGCCTTTGCAAAAATAGCACCATCCCAGTCATTGTCCTGAAGCTTTTGCAGGCGGGAATTTACATTTCCTCTTAATCCTGCTACCGTATGCGAAGGATATTTGTGGAGCCATTGGGCTTTTCTGCGTAAACTCCCCGTTGCAATAGTGGCCTTTCCGGCTGTCATAAATGAAGTCTTACCCTTGTGTACAAGAATATCTTCAACGTTGGCACGCTCAAGCACTGCGCCCTGTACCATTCCTTTTGGCAACTGCGTAGGAACATCTTTCATGCTGTGCACAGCAATGTCAATCTCGCCTTTTACCATGGCAACATCCAGTGTTTTGGTGAATACACCGGTAATACCAAGTTCGTATAAAGGTTTGTCGAGAATGAGGTCTCCCGTAGATTTAACGGGAAGAAGCACGGTTTGATAACCAAGGTTCTCTAATCTTGTTTTTACCGTATTTGCCTGCCAAAGCGCTAATTCGCTATCGCGGGTGCCGATTCGAATAATATGACTCATTTAAGCGTTGCTTTCTAGTTGAAACACTTTTTGAATTAACTCGATACTTTCATCAGAAGTGTTAGAATTATCTTTAAGGTGGTTCGCAAAATGGGTCGTTATTTTTTGAATAATACGCTCACTGATAATACTAGCCTGTTCCTCGTTGAAGTCTTCAATTTTTCTTCGCTGAAAATCGATCTCAGCATCTTTTAAAGACTTCAGTTTCTTTTTGAGTGCTTTTATGGTTGGTGCAAATTTCCTTGTTTGCAGCCATTGGATAAATTCTGATTTAACCTCTTCAATAACCTCTTCTGCCTTGGGGATAGAGGCTTTTCTGCGTTCTAATGTCTCATCGGTCATTTGAGAGAGGTGGTCTAAATGAACCAGGGTAACATTCTCCAGTTCGGTAACATCGTTAGCAACATTCTTCGGAATCGACAAATCGAGGATCAGCAAAGGTTTGGTGCGATGAATCAGGTCTTTCGATACGGTAGGATGCTGGGCTCCGGTAGAGACTATCAGGATATCCGTGTTTAAGATCTCGGTTTGTAGTTCGCAATAATCTTTAACAATCAGGTTGAACTTACCGGCTATCTTTTCAGCTTTATCTTTTGTTCTGTTGATAAGAGTGATGTGTTCGTTTTTGGTGTGTTTCACCAAATTCTCACAAGTGTTCCTTCCTATTTTACCTGTGCCAAAGAGCAAGATGTTCTTGTCAGATATTTTTTCAACTTCGTTCATAATGTAATGTACCGAAGCAAAAGATACAGAGGTGGCTCCCGTGCTGATGTCCGTTTCGTTTTTAATCCGTTTGCTGGCTTGTATAACGGAATTGCACAGGCGTTCGATAAAATGATCGGTAAGTCCTGCATCCTTAGAAGCAATAAAGCTTTGTTTTAACTGGCTTATGATCTCAAAATCGCCTAAAATCTGGCTGTCCAAACCGGTGCCTACTTTAAAAACATGAGCGATGGCGTCGTTATTTTTACTCACATATCCAACCTTTTGAAACTCTTCGGCAGTACCATTTGAGTTGTCGCAGATTAATTTGATCAATTGAAAAGGATGTTGAGCAAAACCGTATATCTCAGTCCGGTTACAGGTAGAGATTACTAATAAACTTTCTAAACATTCTTGCTTAGCCTGAGTAAGTAATTTTTCTTTTCCCTCTGCATCCAAACTAAAGCGTCCGCGTGTTTCTGCATCCGCTTTTTTGTAGCTTATTCCTACGGCATAAAAAGACTTACCTCTTGCTATGTTATATGCTTCCATTTAAAGAATCTGATAATCGGAAGCAAAAATAGGGGGACGATATTTAAAAAAATAACGCTGAAAGAACTTTTTGTGTCGCTTTAAGTTTTTTTCAGCAATAATTCATGTCAAAACCCTAAAATAGCTTATTTTTGAAGATAAACAGGCGTTTTTGATCGTTTTTGTTTAGAACGAATCTAAATAAAAGAGTATCGAATCAACACAAAAGTAAAGCTAAAAAATAACGCTCCAGGTGCTATGGAAGAGATTCAGATTTCAGAAGGTTTTTATTTGTTGAAAACTCAAAATGATGGTGCTGACCGCCAGCAGTTTGAACGGTTTGCAGACAGCAGTTATATCCAGATACATTTTTGTTTAAAGGGGGCTTCCAGGTTTAATTTTAATAAGGGGCGTTATGCATTGAATGTGGATGAGGAGAAGGCATTATTGTTGTATAACCCTCAGCAGGATCTGCCTATTAATTTAGAACTGGCCCCGAAAACCTGGTTGATCTCTGTGCTTATTTCGATCAAGAAATTTCATTTATTGTTTTCGGAAGAGGCGGATTATATTCATTTTTTGAGTGAAGAAAACATAGATAAGAAGTACTATACAAATGCACCGATCACCCCTGCAATGGCCGTGGCTTTAAGTCAGATTATGAATTATCATGTACATTCGTCGATTAAAACACTGTACTTGAAAGGAAAGGTTTATGAGCTGATAAGCTTGTATTTCAATAAGCCGGATGATGCCGATGTTGAACAATGTCCGTTTCTGATCGATGAAGACAATATCCGAAGGATACGAAAAGCTAAGGATATAGTGATCTCCCGGATGGCAGAGCCGCCTTCACTAACGGAATTGTCGGAAGAAATAGGGCTTAATCTCAAGAAACTGAAAGAAGGGTTTAAGCAGGTCTATGGCGATTCTGTATATAGTTTTCTTTTCGATTATAAAATGGAGTATGCCCGGAAGATGTTAGAAACCGGCGAGCATAATGTAAATGAAGTGGCACTGAAGGTTGGGTATAGTACTGCGAGTCATTTTATCGCTGCGTTTAAAAAGAAATTCGGAACCACACCGAAGAAGTATTTAATGTCATTAACTAATTTATGATAGCCCTATGCGCATTCTGTTGTTCTATGTATTACCATTTTTCTTTTTTTTCAACCTGATAACCGGACAGGAATATGAAAAGAATGAAGAAAATGTCTTGTTGTTTACAAAAACTGCCGGTTTTCGGCACCAGTCAATTGAAGATGGTGCAGCTCTTATAAAGAGACTTGGAAAAGAGAATGATTTTAATGTCATTCATTCTGAGGATTCATCGATTTTTAACGATGATTCATTGAAAAATATAGATTTAATAATATTCTTGTCCACTACAGGAGATATTCTGAATTCAGAGCAGGAAAAGGCATTTAAAAAGTTTATCCATGATAAAAAAGCGTTTTTGGGAGTGCATGCTGCTACAGATACTGAGTTTGAGTGGGAGTGGTATGGTAAGCTTGTGGGAGCATATTTTGACAATCACCCGAAGACACAAACTGCCAGGCTGGAAGTTTTAGACACATCACATCCTTCATGCAGCCACCTTCCGGAGGTTTGGAACAGGACAGATGAATGGTATAATTTCAGGGATATTAACCCGGCAATAAAGGTTTTGATCAATCTTGACGAAATGAGTTATGAAGGAGGAAAGAATGGTGCGGAGCATCCTATTGCGTGGTTTCATCTGTATAAAGGCAGCCGTGTATTTTATACCGGAGGCGGACATACGAAGGAATCTTACAAGGAAAAAAATTTTATCAGGCATTTGCTGGGAGGTGTCTTGTGGTGTTTAAAAAGATCGAAAACAATTGAATAAATCTATTTCATTATTTTAATTCTTAACCGTTACTTGTTGAGTAAGCTTAAAGGAAAACTGTATTTTTGCCAGGAATAAAAAACAGATATGAAAGGAGTTCTTCTTGTAAACCTGGGTTCGCCGGATAGTACCGATCCTAAAGATGTTAAAAGATATTTGGATGAATTTTTAATGGATGAGCGTGTTATTGACAAGCCTTATCTCTTGAGGGCTTTTGTTGTAAAGGGAATCATATTAAATACACGTCCCAAAAAATCGGCAGCTGCCTATAAAAAAATTTGGTGGGAGGAAGGTTCTCCGTTAATAGTATTGTCTGAACGGTTACAAAAGAAGGTAGACGATTTAACGAAGGTACCGATTTCATTAGGAATGCGGTATGGAAACCCATCGATAAAAGCAGGGTTACAGGAGTTAGCAGATAAGGGTGTAGATGAGGTTCTGGTCGTTCCTTTGTATCCCCAGTTTGCCATGTCGACTACTGAAACGGTGTTGGTGAAAGCCGAAGAAGTAAGAAGAAAATATTTCCCGCAGATGCATTTTACCAACATTCCGGCTTTTTATAATCATCAGGATTACGTAAGGGTATTGACTAATTCTATTAAAAAAGAATTAGAAGGAAAAGAATACGATCACTTGTTGTTTTCTTATCATGGTGTGCCGGAACGACATATCAGAAAATCTGATATCACAAATTCACATTGTAAAATTGACGGACAGTGTTGCTCTGTGGATTCACCTGCACATCAGTATTGTTACAGGCATCAATGTTACGAGACAACAAGGTTGGTAGTGGCGTATCTGGGGCTTGATGCACATCAGTATACAACCTCGTTCCAGTCACGATTGGGAAGAGATCCGTGGATTCAGCCATATACCGATGCCACCATAGAAAAACTGGCAACAGAAGGGGTAAAGAAACTGGCAGTTGTTACCCCGGCATTCGTTTCCGATTGTCTTGAAACACTAGAAGAAATAGCGATGGAAGGGAAAGAAGAATTTATTGAAGCCGGAGGCGACAAATTCTATGCGATTCCCTGTTTAAATGATAATGATGAATGGGTTAAGGTACTTTCTCGCTGGATCGATGAATGGGCAATGACAAAAACCGTGAACGCTTAATGGCTAAAGTAAGTTCTACTGAATTAGGAACCGAATCGATTGGTAAGCTGTTGATTAAACAGGCGATACCTGCCTCTATTGGTATTCTGGTGATGTCACTCAATGTGCTTATCGATAGTATATTTGTAGGTAAGTGGATCGGATCAATAGCGATAGCAGCTATTAATGTGGTTTTGCCCGTTTCCTTTTTTATAGCAGCTCTTGGGATGGCTATAGGTATTGGCGGATCTTCAATAATTTCGAGGGCCTTAGGAGCCGAAAACCAGAAGAAGGCCTTGACCACTTTTGGGAACCAGATTACCTTAACCGTTCTGATTACCGTTGGGATGGTTATACCGGGACTGATCTTTATAGATGATATTATTCCGGGTTTTGGAGGTAAAGGTGCTATTTTTGATCCTGCCAAAATATATTACACGATCGTATTGTACGGAGTGCCTTTTCTTGCTCTCTGCATGATGGGTAATAATGTGATCAGGGCAGAGGGTAAACCAAGGTATTCTATGATAGCCATGATCATACCGACTATCGGGAATTTGCTGTTGGATTATTTGCTGATAAACGTTTTGGATATGGGGATGTATGGGGCGGCCTGGGCCACTACGCTATCGTATCTGATGTGTTTTGCTTATATACTCTGGTTCTTTCTTGGGAAAAATTCTGAGCTTAAGATCAACTTTTCTCATCTTATTCCAAGCAGGGAAATTGTTTCTGAAATAGGCTCTTTGGGCTTTGTAACCCTGGCAAGGCAGGCGGTGGTTAGTATTATATATCTCATTATGAACAATATTTTGTTCGGATTGGGGGGAGAGGCTTTGGTTTCTGTTTATGCTATTGTCGGACGGATGCTTATGTTCGTATTGTTTCCCGTATTGGGAATTACACAGGGTTTTCTGCCGATAGCAGGTTTTAATTACGGGGCAAAAAAATATGACAGGGTAAGGGAGTCCGTTAATAAATCGATCATTACAGCCTGTGTGGTCGGGTTGCTGGTTTTTTTACTCATATTCTTTATCCCTGATGTGTTTACCAGGTTGTTTTTAAAGAATGACGGGAGCTTAACGGCAGAGGAGCTTAAGACAAATGCTGTTATTCTGGCCAAGGCACCGGGTGCATTGCGTTGGGTTTTTGCGGCTACACCTATTGTTGCCGTTCAACTCATCGGAGCAGCTTATTTTCAGGCCATAGGGAAAGCAAGACCCGCATTGTTGTTAACCTTGAGCAGACAAGGGTTCTTTTTTATTCCTCTTATTCTTATCTTACCGGGTATTTATGGAGAAACTGGTGTTTGGATTTCTTTTCCCATTGCGGATATCTTGTCTACAATCGTTACGGCCTATTTTTTAAACAGGGAAATAAGACGGACTTCAGGTATAAAAATTGATTCTTAGGATACTTGCTGTTTTCAATAAACAGAAATTCTTATATGTGTTTCGATATGGTTCTGACGAGTTCTGGGAATACGGCTTGTGAACGAGCCGAAGAATATCCCAAACCCCCGCCGTTTTAAAAGGACCTGTATAGGTGTGTTTAATACAGTTGATGGTCGTTGGGGCAGATATGTCGGGTATTCATGTCATATTTTATTCCTACCTTTAAAAAGCTAACGAAATTCTGTAAATTAAAGATGACTATAAAGACTGCTGCTTCTTAGCTTGTTTGTTGTGCCGGGGTCTTTAACGGTATGTAAACCATCTGAAGATCGGAAGAGATCCAACAGATCAGGACACGCGACGGCGAAAGTGACCGACGATAAGATCCAATGAGAAATTAAAAAAGATTAATGAAATCGCGTCCGGCAAAATTAAACTTTCAATAAAGGATTTAATGCCTTAAACTTGCAGTACTTATTTGTAGAATAGAAGTGTATGTATAATTATATCAAAGCACTCCATTTGATCTTTGTAATCACCTGGTTTGCAGGATTGTTTTATATTCCGAGGCTTTTTATTTACCAAATTGAAGCTTTTCATAAAGGTTCGCCAGAAAAGGAAATCCTCGGAGAACAATTAAAACTAATGGCAAAAAGATTGTGGTATATTATTACCTGGCCTTCGGCCATATTGGCTACGGTTTTTGCAATCTGGTTACTGGTCTTGATTCCCGGTTGGTTGGAACACGGGTGGATGCATGTAAAATTAGCCTTTGTGATATTGCTCTTTGCCTATCATTTAAAAACACACCAAATTTTTAAGCAGTTGCAACGGGACGAGGTAAAGTATACGTCAAATTTTATGCGGATATGGAATGAAGGATCTACCATTATATTGTTTGCGGTTGTATTTTTGGTGATATTGAAAAATGCCATCAACTGGATATTCGGTGTAACAGGGATTATAGTACTGGCCGTTTTGTTAATGTTGGGGATCAAACTGTATAGACGAATACGAGATAAAAACCCCAAGGCCTGATTGGCAGGATAATTGTTGGTAAAAACCGCAAATTCAAGGCAGTGAGAAAAAGAATTTCGCTTCGATATAGGATTTTTTTAACCATGATTGTACTGGTGTTATTCGCATTTGTGCTGATAGCGGCAGTAACTATTTATCAGTATAAGGAACAATCTATAGATTATCACCGTGAGCGGTTAGAGCGAAAAGAAAGCCAGTTGCTTGCACAGATTAATTACGAGCTCCGCGAAACCACTTTTGAGGTGAAAACAGAGAACCTTCAGTATATTTTCAGGAGCCGCATCTACGACATTGCCGATATCTTGAATCTCAATTTTAATATTTATGGTTTGGACGGCGAGCTGATTTTAAGCAGCAAACCCAAAAGAGAAGAGAACGGATCGTTAATTGATGCTGCTACCCTGAGAGAACTTTCCCTGAATCCTGACCATCGAATTGTTAAAAAAAGAAAGATAGCCGGAGATGATTATCAGTCTTCATTTATTTATATAAATGATCTTAAATTTAAGCCTATAGGTATTTTAAATGTCCCTTATTACGAAGATGATAATTTTAACTATTACGAGCTGAAAGAATTCCTTATCCGTTTAGGGGCAGTGTATTTCTTTTTACTCCTTCTGGCTATTTTACTGGCTTATTTTATATCGAAATACATTACCCGGTCATTAAAAGCTGTAAGCGAAAAAATAGAGGAGACAAAACTTAACAAGACCAATGAGAAGATACATCTGGAACGTCCCAGTGAAGAAATAGGGAATGTTGTTGATGCGTATAACAGTATGATTGACGAATTGCTGGAAAGCGCAGCCAAATTGGCTAAGAGTGAACGTGAACAGGCCTGGAGGGAAATGGCAAAGCAGGTGGCCCATGAAATAAAAAACCCGCTTACCCCAATGCGCCTGAGTGTACAGAGTTTTGAACGCAGGTTCGATCCTGAAGACCCTGAGGCAACCCAAAAGATAAAAGAGTTTTCTAAAACCCTTATTCAGCAAATCGATATAATGAGCAATATTGCTTCGGCTTTCTCAAGCTTTGCTGAAATGCCGGTTCAAAAAACAGAACGGCTTAATGTAGTTGATGTGGTTAAACTTTCTTTAGATATTTTTAATGAAGATTATATAAGTTTCCATTACAGTGAAGAGGAGATCATGGCAAATCTGGACAGGACCCAACTGGTAAGGGTCGTTACGAACCTGGTAAAGAATGCGATTCAGGCGATACCGGAAGATGCAGACCCGAAAGTGATTGTGGAGGTAATGAGTGTAGGGGAGCATGTAAAAATCTCAGTAGCTGATAATGGCAGGGGAATTCCTGAGGAAAACCATGAAAAGGTGTTTGAACCTAAGTTTACCACAAAAACCAGTGGTATGGGGTTGGGACTGGGGATGGTAAAGAATATTGTTGAAACCTATAGCGGAACTATTAAATTCACTTCAGTTGAAAACAAGGGAACGGTGTTTACGGTTTTATTTCCAAGGGAAAAATCATAATTTCGAAGTACGGATATTATAAAAGAACACAATATGAGCTACGAAAACATTCTGATCGAAAAAGATGGTGGTATAGCCACGGTTACAATAAACAGGCCTGCCAAGCTCAATGCGCTTAATAAGGCGACAATAGAAGAGCTTAACAGGGCTTTAAAAGAATTGAAAGATGATAAAGAAACGCGTGTCCTGATCATCACCGGAAGCGGAGAAAAAGCTTTTGTTGCCGGAGCAGATATTTCCGAGTTTGCGGATTATTCTGTTAAGCAGGGGAAGCAACTGGCGGAGAAAGGACAGGATTTATTATTCAACTACATTGAAAACTATAATAAACCGGTTATTGCTGCAGTTAACGGTTTTGCACTTGGCGGAGGTTTGGAACTGGCCTTGGCATGCCATTTCCGGGTTGCCAGCGATCATGCCCGTATGGGGTTGCCGGAAGTGTCTCTGGGGGTTATTCCCGGTTATGGAGGAACTCAGCGGCTTCCACAGTTAATAGGGAAAGGCAGGGCTATGGAGATGATCATGACCGGGGGAATGATCGGAACTGAGCAGGCCCTGGCATATGGGTTGATTAACCATATGATAGCACAAGAACAGTTGCTGCCGTTTTGTAAAAAGATAGCAAATAAAATAATGACGAATTCGTCAGTGGCAGTTGCTACGGCTATAAAGGCAGTTAATGCAGGATTTAATAAAAAAGGGTTTGATGCTGAAATAGAGTTGTTTGGGGAGAGTTTCGGTACGGAAGATTTTAAAGAAGGTACAGCTGCTTTCCTGGAAAAACGAAAAGCTGATTTTCCTGGAAAATAAAAAAGGTAAATGCTCCGGGGTTTGCCCCGGAGAAATTTACGGGTTAATAATTTACAGTTCCCATCCCTTTCTGTAATTTCCTTTTACCCAATTGTTGGCTTCATCAAAGTTGGTGACTAACATTTTCTCTCCGTCCCATTTAAGTTTTCTTCTTCCCGGATAGCTATAAGGAGCCCAGTCGGTTGGTTTTTTGCCTTTTTTGAGAACTTTATGTTGAAACGCTTTAATGGCCAGGTTCCCCATCAGAACAGCTTCCGTCAACGGGCCTGCATAAGAGAAAGGCGACGATGTTTCTGTTCCTTTCAGACATCCGTCAACAAAGTTGTCAGCATGGGTTCCGTTAACTCTCTTCAAGGTTTCAGGCGGATAAGTAATAGCTCCGGGGGTATAGTTCTTTAAAAATCTCGGATTACGGGAATAAGTGTCGGTAACCAAAATTCCTTTTTCTCCGTAAAAAACGGAGCCTCCATCGACATTTCCAATAGTTTCCCCATCAACAATATGATCCGGAATATCAGGCATAATACCACCGTCATACCAATTGAGGGCTACATCGCCATGGCGATCGTTTTTAAACTTGAGCCTGACAACAGAAGAAGGCGGGCAGGTACTGTTATAATCTGCTTCTACAAAGTCACCGGACCATACGGTGGTACAACTTGCCTCGGCTTCGTACGGATAACCTAATCCAAGAGTTTTAAAAGGGGTTTCCATAATATGGCAGCCCATATCTCCGAGGGCTCCCGTTCCGAAATCCCAAAAGCCACGCCATTTAAAAGGTAAATAAGCGGAATTGTATGGCCGCATGGACGCGGGTCCTAACCACAGGTCCCAATCAAGACCTTCAGGTACCGGCTCACTTTCTGTTATAGCTCTCAACCCTTGTGGCCATACGGGCCTGTTAGTCCAGCAATCGACACGGTGAACCTTACCTAAAATGCCTGCATCAAGCCATTCTTTGGTTTTTCGAACATCATCGGTACTGCTGCCCTGATTACCCATTTGGGTAATGATGCCGTTTTCTTTGGCTACCTTGGCCATTAAACGTGCTTCATAAATATTATGCGTTAATGGTTTTTCTACATATGCATGTTTTTTAGCTTTCATAAAAGGAAGTGCTATTGTAGCATGTGTATGGTCTGGCGTAGCAACCGTTATGGCATCAATATGCTTTAATTGTTCGTCATAAACTTTGCGAAAGTCTTTATATCTTTTGGCTTTATGGAATTTTTTATAGGAACCTTTGGCATTCCGGTCATCTACATCGCATAAAGCGACAAATTTTACTTTTTTAGTTGCATCGAGCTCATTGATCACTCCTGCGCCTCTGCCTCCTACTCCTATGGCAGCAATGTAAAGGGTGTCACTTGGCGGGATGTGGGAGCCACCGAGTACATGGCTTGGTACTATATAGAATGCACTACTTGCCGCGGCAACATTCTTTACAAAATCTCTTCGTTTCATCTGTTTTAAAGTTTTGGATGATTTTGGATCGTTAAAATGAAGGCTTAAGGTACAAAAAAATGATAATGATTATGTTAAATGTTAATGTTCATAAACAAGAAGCCAATAATCATTCTGTTCGACTGGGAATTAATAATTTTATAAGTCCATTATACAAGATGAAAGAGGAGTCAATTATAAAAGGAAGGGGAGCACAGATGAATGTCCGGAATAAGTTTTTGGAACATTCTCATGAAATGCGCGATGATTTTTTGGAATACTGCAGGCTTGAAGGAGAGGAAGCCGATAAAAACAAAACGAGCTATATTGAGGTTTTTCCAAAGACGATTGTAAACAAAGTGACCAGCCCGGATGTAGGAATGACCTATTCTATGAACCCTTATCAGGGATGCGAACACGGGTGTATCTATTGTTATGCCAGAAACTCTCACGAGTACTGGGGGTATGGTGCCGGACTGGATTTTGAAAGAAAGATCCTGGTGAAAAAGGATGCCCCTGAATTATTGGAGAAGAAACTCCGGTCACGAAACTGGGAGGCTAAGACCATAGTGCTTTCCGGAAATACAGATTGTTATCAACCTGCTGAACAGCAATACAAGATTACCCGGGAATGCCTGAAGATTTTCCTGAAGTATAAACACCCCGTCGGGATCATTACAAAAAATGCACTTGTTTTGAGAGATCTGGATGTTTTAAGGGAATTGGCTTTGCTAAAGCTTGTCAGTGCAAATATTTCAATCACTTCATTGTCTGAAGAAACAAGAAGGGTTTTAGAGCCGAGGACAGCAACTATAAAAAGGCGTTTAAAAACCGTGGAAGAATTGTCTTTAAACGGAATACCTGTAAATGTAATGATCGCTCCGATTATACCGGGCATCAACAGCCATGAAGTACTGTCTTTGGCAAAAGCGGCAAGAGATCACGGGGCTTTGTCGATAGCTTTTACTGTGGTCAGGTTAAATGGTGCTATAGGGCAGATATTTACGGACTGGATCCGAAAAACAATGCCGGACCGGGCAGATAAGGTATTACATCAGATAGAAGCATGTCACGGAGGGCATTTAAATGATTCTAATTATGTTACCAGGATGCGGGGTGAAGGTAAAATTGCAGAGCAGCTCCATAACATGATGCGCATTGCCAAACAACGTTACTTTTCGGATAAACAGTTTCCGGAAATAGATGGTTCGCTTTATCAACCTCAAAAAGAACTGTTAAAGCAGCAAAAAAGCGGACAAATGCGATTGTTTTGAATGTTGTTGCCGGGCTCTTTTTATCATTGCTGCTAATGCCATGACCCCTATAAGGGCGGCTAAAGCTAACGGAGTGTAACTGCTTACGATGGGGGCCACATGTATTTTAAGCCAATACAATTTGAGTACGGGCATTAAGTTTGTTATTTCCGGATTAAGCCGGTCGAGGTAGCTCACAAATAACAGGGCTCCGCTAAAAAGGGGTGCTAAAGGAAGTGTAAAATCAGATTTTTTGTACGTGATGATTCCACATAAAAGAACGCACCATGCGACAAAAACCAACATCTCATACCCATTGCTCTGTGCCACATACCACCTCAGTATAATGTTTCCGGCGAAAACAATGAAGCCTGTTAAGGAGAGGATTACAGTAAGGCTCCATAAGGACGGCAACCATTTTTTCTTGCTGAAGATTTTAACAATTGCAAGAACCGGCATCATGAATCCGATGGTAAAGAAGTACTGGAATAGCTCCAGAAGTTAAGATTCATTTTGTTATACCAGATCCCGGCTTCTATCCTTTGGTTGGATGGGATGATCTCTTTTCCAAGCTCTTTCTGATAAGGACTGATAATAAGCCGGTTTTTCGTCAGCCTTGCTCCGCTTTTTACCCGATATCCGGGATTTAATCCATAGAAATCGGGAGCTCCGGGCTTGTCTTTGTAAAATGTTCCAGAAAGAGTTTCACGGACTTGCGACGAAATATTTGTAACCTGTACGGTCTTGTCATTCAGGCAGGTGTTTTAAGGGCTTTCCCGAAGAAAATCTGCTTCGGGGTTTTGGCGTAATTTTTTTTCAAAGATTATTTCAATATCTCCGTTCCTGTCTTCGTCGGTATCTATAATATCAAATCCATTTTTCAGATTGAGGATCATCATGGGCTTGAAACGGTTCATCGATTTTGTTCTTAAGCGGCAATAACCTTTAGAAGAAGCCCATTTTTCCTGACTTGCTGCAAGCGCCCCGGCAATTCCTTTCCTGCGGTGATTTTTTTTAACCCCGCCTGTCCAGCTGTAATATACTTTAGGGTTTATGGCATAGCCGATTTTAAATCCTGCCGGTTCATTGTTTACATAGGCCAGAATAAAAAGCAGGTCCTTTTTGTTGTTTATTTTTTTTCTGAACTTCTTTATATCCGCATTGTCAAAAACTTGGAGATATAATTCGATAATTATATTCAGGTCCTTTTCTGCGGCCTTTTCGTGAATTTGAATGATTTGAAACCTGTCGGGCATCATGCAATAATTGTTGAGTGTTCTTTATGGCTTTTTCCGGGGAAACTGCCGTTTTTGATATCAGCGCTCAATATATCGATGTTCTTTAAGAGATAGAGGTAAAGTATAACCAAGATAAGATAAAATATGATTGGTAGCCTGAAGAAGGTTTTAAAAAAGAGGAAGCAGATAGTTCAATAAGAGATATTAGGGTCGGGTTACTTTCTGCCATTCCACTCGTCGTAGAACTGTGTAAGGTAAGCATGCATGAATTGATGGCGTTCTTCTGCAATTTTCTTTCCTGATGCAGTTTTCATACGATCTTTTAACAATAAAAGCTTTTCGTAAAAATGGTTGATGGTAGGAGCTTTGGATTTTTTGTATTCCTCTTTATTCATGTCCAGGTTAGGGGGAATCCCAGGATTGTAAAGTTCTCGGTTTTTAAATCCCCCATAGTTGAAAGCACGGGCAATACCAATAGCTCCGATAGCATCGAGACGGTCTGCATCTTGTACGATATTCAACTCAATAGAAGAAAAAGAACGTTTTTCGAAGTCGTTTTTAAAAGATACATTTTCTATGATTTTTACAACATGATTGATAACCTTTTTATCTACGGAGATCGACTGAAGAAATTCACGGGCCGTTTTCGGTCCGATACTTTCATCGCCATCATGGAATTTCGGGTCTGCAATATCATGCAAAAGGGCTCCCAGGCTAACGACTACCGGATCGGCATTCGTCTCATCTTTGGCAATTAACAAAGCATTGTTGAATACACGTTGGATATGAAACCAGTCGTGACCACCTTCGGCGCCTTTGAGTGTAGATTTTACAAAGGCGATTGTTTTTTCTACAATTTGCGGGTTCGTCATTTTATATCGTTAACAATGATGCTTTCTATTTCCTTGGTCAGCTGGTTGATATCCTGACCGTCAATTTTAATAGGGTCGTGTACTTTAAAACGGATGTTGTTTCCGATCCCTAATGGGAAATTACCGTATTTAAATAATTTCCAGGAGTTGTTTATCGTAATAGGAACCACCACAGCCTCCGGGATCTGCTGGAACATTAATTTTAAACCGCTGATCTGGAACCTTTTTGGTTTCCCGTTTTTACTGCGGGTTCCTTCCGGAAAAATTACAGCGGCATAATTGTTGTTTCGGATGTACAGGGAGAAGTCTTTAATGGCCTTTAAGGCTTGCTCGGAATTTTTGCGGTCGATTAATACCGATCCGCCATGTCGCAGGTTGAACGAAACGCTCGGAATGCCTTTTCCCAGTTCAATTTTACTGATGAATTTGGGGTGATACTTACGCATATGCCAAATGATCGGAGGGATATCGTGCAGGCTTTGGTGATTGGCCACAATGATGACAGGAACATTATCGGGGATGTTTTCATTCATTTTAAAAGTGTACCTGTTCCCCAAAAGATTCACACATCGCATCAGGAACCAATTCAAGATGCTGACACTTTTTTTATGGGCTTCGTAACCAAAAAGATTCAGACAGATCCATTGAATAACATGAAAAACCAATAATACAATACCAAAACAGAGGTAGTAGATCACAGATAATGGATACGCAAGTATTTTTGCCATGAAATAGTTAAAATTATGGGTTAATTTAATGCTTTTTAAGAAATGCGACAATATATATGAACGTATTTCCGCTTTAAAAAAACGTTTTTATATAAAAAAACCACTCTGTATTTATTGAGTGGTTTTTTGATCTTTTCTTGCTTGTTAATTAACAATAGTCATTATAAGCCTCCATAAGGTTTTCGGCTATGATTTCTGCCGGTCTTCCTTCAATATGGTGGCGTTCCAGCATATGAACCAATTCTCCATCCCTAAATAGGGCCATGCTTGGCGATGATGGAGGGAAAGGTAACATATGCCCTCTTGCTTTGTCTGTTGCTTCACGGTCAACTCCTGCAAAAACGGTATAAAGGTTATCAGGTTTTTTAGCGTTTTGTAAGCTTAATTTTGCTCCCGGGCGGGCATTGGCTGCTGCACAACCACAAACAGAATTAACAACGACCAGGGTAGTTCCTTTTTGCGCCATAGCTACATCTACATCTTCAACGGTAATAAGTTCCTGAAAACCTGCAGAAGTTAAATCTTCTTTCATTGGTTTTACTAGTTCTGCTGGATACATATTTATAAAAATTTAATTCAACAATAATAAATGCAAAGATAACGAAAAACAATTGGCTTTTAGTGTATTTAATTCATGTGTGTCTTCTATGGGGCTATCGACTTTGTTTATGGGTGAAATTATTAAAACGGTTGAAAACCCTATCTTTGCCAGCAAATTAAACTAGAGGATATGGTAAAGTGGTTAGCCGCTTTTTTAGGATACATGATATTTAGATTTCCCGGAGCGGTCATCGGATTTTTACTCGGTAGTTTCTATGATATGGTAAAGGATGACAAAGGCGGGGCGACTTTTACATCCCAAAGCAGGCAAACAGTAACTCCTGCCGATTTCGAAATGCACCTGATATCATTATGTGCCATAGTTATAAAAGCCGACGGTTCGGTAAATCAGACCGAATTGAATTATGTGCGTCAATATTTTGTATCGACGTACGGTAAAGAAAGAGCCAATAAAATTTTTAGGACTTTCAATACCGTTATAAAGGACAGGGAAATATCTGCTCAACGGATCGGGTCGTATCTAAAACAGCGTTTACGATATGAAGTTAGATTACAGTTGTTGCACTTTTTGTTTGGTATAGCACAGGCGGATGGGGCAGTGTCGAAAGCCGAGGTAGAAAAAATTAAGGAGATTGCCGGATGCCTTCAGGTTCAGTTCAGGGATTTTGAAAGTATTATGGCTATGTTTGTCAAGTCTGCCGATAATGCTTATAAGATTTTAGAGATTGAGCGGACAGCGTCTGATGAAGAGATAAAAAAGGCGTATAGGAATATGGTCAAAAAATATCATCCTGATAAGGTCATTACAGATGATGAAGCGATAAAGAAAGGTGCAGAGGAAAAGTTTAAAGAAGTTCAGAGAGCATACGAAGACATTCAGAGAGAACGGGGGTTCTAAAAAAGACGAAAGGGCATTTAAGCCCTTTTCTTTTTCTTCATTTTTTAAAAGTATGATGCAGGTATAAAATATACCTGCATATAATGATTTACTCGATTATCGAGATTTAAATGCTCCGACGCTTGTCCTTGTGAAATATTCCTAAAGGAATTTCATTGGACTTGCCCTTGTGAAATGTTCCTAAAGGAATTTCACGGGACTTACCCCGAGGTAGTTTACTTTATAAGCTTAATTTAATGGTTTCCATATTTGTCTTTAAACCATTTCAACTTTTCTTTTTCATGATTTTTAGTCTGGATTTTGGGTTTAAAACCTATAAGTCAGTACACCGCCAAACGTTCTCGGATCGGTCTGATTAATATATCTCGTTCTGTATGCATTGTAACCAATTTCGTTGAAAATGTTGTTGGCCAACAATCTTATATTCCAATGATTGTCTATCTGGTACGCGACCTGTGCATTAACCAGCGTATAAGAGGCTACATCAAATGGTTTTTGACCGGGAACTATGCCTTCATGTGTAACAGCCCCAGCACTCCAGTCGTTTATAGGCCTTTTACCTGTATAATAAGCGCCGGCGCCTATACTCAGTCTGTCCAAAGCCCCCTTGAAAGAATAGTTTGCATATGCATTGAAGGTGTGTTTTGGTGTATTGAGAGGGGCTGATCCGAAAACATAAGAGGTGTGCTCTTTGTATTGGGCATCGATGTATGAATAGCCGGTTATGATCTCTAAGTTGTCAAGAATACGTCCGGTTAATTCTACTTCGATACCTTTTCTTTCGTCATTACCTCCCTTTTGATAATAACCTGTGGCAATCCAGTTTTCGTCATAAACAGGAAGGTTAATGTCTTTGTTGTTGATTTTAAAGAAAGTCAGGTTGAATCTAAGCCTGCTGTCTAACCAGTTGGTTTTTATCCCGGCTTCTAATTGATCGAACCTTTCATTCCCCAGCGGATTACCGTTTACATCTAACCGGCTTCCGGTTCTCGGATACGAGCTGTTGGTGTAAGAAGCGAATACATTGATGTTCTTGTAAGGAGAAACGATTAATCCTACCAATGGATTAAAAGCATCGCTGGTAGTGGTTTCCGTAGCGCCGATTGTTTCTGTAGTGCTATATCTGAGTCCTAGGAATGTTTTAAGGTATTTGTTAAACGTGATCACATCCTGGGCAACTATTCCGATAGAGTTTGATGATGATTCGGCTTCTGATGGACTGCTGTACGAGATTCCGCCAGGTAATCTGTTTGAAATTCTTGAAAAAACATCAATAGTATCGATAGCGCTGTTTCCTTGGCTAAAGGTGCTGTACGAGGACGTACGATAGTCAAACCCTGCCTGGAAACTATGACTCACAGATCCGGTTTTGATCTCGTCTCCGATCAGGTCTATTTGTAAAACGCTGTTATTGTCGTTCCTTTCAGAGATGGCGTATCCTCTGATCCTACGATTATAGACCGGATTATTGTTTTCGTCTGTGATGTAGTTTCCGAGACTGGCAGCTTTGTCATTTAAGTTCAGGTCAGATTTAAAGTAAGCAGCCTTTAGCTGGAGCTTTTCTGTTAGTTTATGATCTAAGCGTAATGAAAAAGTAGTGTTCTTGGTTATAGCTCTGTCATTCTCATAGCCGAGAAACCGGTTGTGAGGCAGGTCGTAGATCGCATTCCTGTCGTTTTCGGTCAAATTTACAGTACCCATATCCGGAGTTCTGCTATCATCTAAATAATCCATTTCGGCGGTAAATGTTGTTTTTGGACTTATGCGCCATTGTAAAGACGGGTTTATATAGAATTTTTCTGAAGACACCCCTTTTCTGTAGCTATCGGCTCTTTCTAAAGATCCGTTTAGCCTGAATGCTAAGTTCTTTTTTTGATTTACCGGACCGTACACATCAAATGTCGGGCGAACAAGTCCGTAGCTGCCAATTCTCATGGAAGCGCTACCGCCAAATTGATATTTCGGGGTTTTTGTAACGATATTGATTACACCTCCCGGGCTCCCCAGATCAGTTGCGACCCCTTGGGTTATTGAAGCAGCTCCTTTCAGCACCTGAATATTGTCGACTCCCTGCATGTCAGTGAGTATTCCCACACCCCTGAAATCTGAGTTTACACGCACCCCGTTTTTAAGAATAGGAATCCCTCTGAAACCTCTTGACGACATACTTTCTCTTCGATTCCCGTAAGTTGCAAAGGTGTAAACACCCGGAACGTTCTTAGTAGCTTCTGAGATTGTCAGGTTTCCCTGTTGCTCTATAAGTTTGTCAGAAATAATGGATATACTCTGGATTTGTTCATAAGGAGCCAGTGGAAGCCGTGTTATGGCTTCGATCTTATCTGGGTGCCTGAACCTGTTTCCAAATACTTCTACTTTTTCGAGCTGCATATCCTCCTGGAGAATGAAAGACAGCCTGCTTGTGTTACTATCGGTTATGTCTATGGTTTTGGAAACCGTTTTGTAACCTACTGCACTTATTGTGATCTGGTGTATTCCTGCAGGAATGTCCTTCAGGTGAAACTTTCCGTTCTCATCGGCATATACACCGATGTCAGTGCCCTGAATAAGTACCGTTGCATATGAAATGGGAGTATCATTACTGTTAGCAACCTGGCCTTCAATAGATTTAGTTTGTGCCTGGGCAAAATGAATACCAAGAATGACGAGAAGTAATTTTTTAAGCATTTTATTTTAAATTAGATTTATTATAAATAACGAGACAAATATACGGTTGAAGATGGATAAAGAAAACCTTATTTAGATTTGTTTTAAATAAAAATAGTTGTATTGCTGATATTCAGGCTTTTATGAAATGTTAAATTTTTCGCTGATTGTTATGAATCACGCAGCCTTGTTAATATTTGAATTATTTGTGAAATATATCGTAAGTTTGAGAAACCCTAAAATTATCACTTCTTATGGATCAGTTTTGGTTCTACTTTAAACTTGGACTCACCCATGTTTTAGATCTTTCAGCTTACGATCATATCCTTTTTTTAATAGCGTTAACAGTGCCGTTTGCTTTTAAAGACTGGAAGCGTGTATTGTGGCTGGTAACCGTATTTACAATAGGTCATACAGTAGCCCTTGTACTGTCTTCCTATAACGTGGTCAGAGTAAGTGTTTCCCTGGTAGAGTTTTTAATCCCTGTTACGATATTGGTTACAGCATTATTTAATGTGTTCACTGCCGGTAAAGGGGCTCGTAAAGAAAAAGTTGGGGTTACATTTTTTGTTACTTTGTTTTTTGGTGTTATCCATGGATTAGGCTTTTCAAATTATTTCAAACAGATTATTGCAGGTCAGGAAAGTAAATTATGGCCGCTCATAGAGTTTGGACTGGGGGTAGAGGCTGCTCAGGTGATTATCGTTTTGGTGGTACTGATCGTTGGATTCATTACCCAGACGATCTTCAGGTTTAATAAGAGAGACTGGATCTTGGTGATTTCCTCGATAGTAATTGGTTTTGTTATTCCCATGCTGAGAGAAACATATCCTTTTTAAACTTAAACCGGGAATATGGAATATTAGATAAAAATTAACGCCTATCAGGTTGGTAGTAAGCGTGAAACCTTATATCTTCGTTAAAAATAAATCCAAGTAGCAACCATAGTGTTGCTTTTTTTGATCTCTATCAGTATTTATGACTGACAAAAAGCAATTACGTTACGACAAAGCATATTTGAGAATGGCTGTTGAATGGGGTAAATTATCCCATTGTAAAAGAAAACAGGTAGGAGCTATTATCGTGAAAGGAAGGATGATCATTTCCGACGGATATAACGGTACCCCGACAGGATTCGAAAACCCCTGTGAAGATGAAGAAGGGTATACGAAGTGGTATGTGTTACACGCTGAGGCAAATGCGATCCTAAAGGTGGCATCTTCTACACATTCCTGTAATGGTGCAACACTTTATTTAACACTTTCACCGTGTAAAGAGTGCAGTAAACTGATACATCAGGCGGGTATAAAAAGGGTCGTGTATATTAGTCAGTACAAAGATGATTCCGGATTACAATTTCTTGCAAAAGCAGGCGTTCAATTAGAGCAAATATCCGATATAGAAGGGGAGTAGATGTTGAAAGGAAAGAACTATATATGGCCATTAATTATTTTAGGGACTTTGGCTCTGGGGGTTTTTATTGGGGGGAAATTACACTTTAACGATACGCCTGAAAAGCTGTTTACAACCAATTCCAAGAAAGATAAACTGAACAGGCTTATCGATTATATCGATTTTGAATATGTAGATGATGTTAATACCGATAGCATTGTAGATGTAACGGTAAACAATATTTTAGATAAGCTTGACCCTCACTCTGTATACATTCCTAAAGAACAGGCTAAAAGAGCAGCAGAGAATATGAAAGGAGATTTTGTCGGGGTTGGAGTCAGTTTTTATATGTACAAAGATTCACTGACCGTTATTCGTCCGATTAAAGGAGGGCCGAGTTATAAGGCGGGAGTTAAGCCGGGCGACCGCATTCTTTTTGCCAACGGAGATACTTTGTTTGGGAAGAAACTGGCCAGCGATGAAATTATAAGCAAACTGCAAGGGGAAAGAAATACCCCGGTAAACCTTAAAGTGTATAGAAAAGGGGAGGCGTCGCTGATAGATATTAATATTAAAAGAGCCGAAGTTCCCTTGCCCAGTGTGGATGCTTATTATATGTTGTCCGATTCTTTAGGATACATAAAAATTAACCGTTTTGCAGAAAGTACTTATCAGGAGTTTAAAACGGCACTCGATGCTTTGCTGGAAGAAGGAATGACTGCTTTGACCCTTGATTTAAGGGATAACCCCGGAGGGTATATGGGGATAGCGGAAGAAATTGTAGATGAGTTTCTGGAGACTAAAAAGCTTATTGTGTTCACCAAAAACAAGAGTGGGGCAATTCAGGAAAGCTTTGCTACAAAAAAAGGAGATTTTGAATATGGGCATGTGTATGTGCTGATCAATGAAAAGTCAGCTTCTGCCAGTGAAATTGTTGCAGGTGCTTTACAGGATAATGATAGAGGAACCATTGTCGGACGGCGAAGTTTTGGTAAGGGTTTGGTGCAGCGGGAAATGGGGCTTGGTGACGGTTCTTCTGTAAGGTTGACGG
Organism: Zhouia spongiae; assembly: GCF_022760175.1. Taxonomy (GTDB): domain Bacteria; phylum Bacteroidota; class Bacteroidia; order Flavobacteriales; family Flavobacteriaceae; genus Zhouia; species Zhouia spongiae. Next base: position 987,655 of record NZ_CP094326.1, on the reverse strand, counting down.
TTTCCCGTTATTACACTCCTACAGGGCGTTCGATCCAGCGGTCATATAAAAACGGGACCAAAGATTATTTTGATAATTTTTATGAGCGATATCGCAATGGTGAATTGAAGAATGCCGACAGTATTAAAGTGGCAGACTCGTTAATATTTAAGACCCCGAAGGGTAAAATAGTATATGGGGGCGGAGGGATCATTCCGGATGTTTTTGTTCCTATTAACGGTACGTATAAGGATGAGTCACTCGACGTGCTTCTGAAATCGGACTTTACTTCCTTTTTTGCTTTTGAACTGCTGGATAAAGATCGTACCGCTTACCGGGATTTTACCGCTAAGGAGTTTATTGAGTCCGTAGAAATTTCGGATGATATAACAGAAAGCTTTATTGATTATTCAAGAAATGACAGGGGGCTGAATATCGATCTGAACCCATATAAAGAGGCTTTGAGGAAGTATATAAAGGCCGCAATAGCAGAACAGCTATACGGACCCAATATCAAGGAGCAGATTCTTAATGAGGGAGATCATATGTTGGAAAAGGTTCTTGAGATTTCTTCTCCTCAACCGCTTGAGGAAAAAGAATAAAAAACTACCTGCCTGAATTAATCCAACTTATCGTGTACGTGAGCGTGTTTACCGTCGTTCCAGAGGGTTAATATGTCGGTGGCTACCTGGGCTCCGCTTCCGGCAGCAATAGCGAATTGACTTCGCCAGCCGGCTAAGGTTCCGGCTACATAAATGCCCTCTTCAACCAGGTGGTTTGTGTTTTTCAGTTGAATACGTTCCTTTTCCGGATTTGATAACTGATGTGGTTCGAGGTATTCGTTTAAACCTTCGATGTTAAAGAAATTGGTGTAGCCAAGCGCTATAACAACAAGTCTGGATTTATATGAGGACCTGTTGGTAGAAATAATGAAGTGATCGTCTGACCGTACAACTTTATGCACTTTTTCTTTTTCGATCTGTTTTATATGCGGAAACGATTGGGCTAGATGTGTTTTACTTTTATTAAGTACATCTGCTCCGTTTGTTTTAGGAGAAAGGCCTATAACGTTGTTGAGTTCGGCCGATTGCAGGTGCGATGCTTTCTGGTGTGCAATGATTCCTATTTTCTTGTCCTTGGCAAAACCTTTTTGATATGCAGACCCCAGGATTAAGGCACATTGCATCCCGGCAACACCGCCTCCGATCACTAATACATCAAACATTAATGCTTGTCTTTGATTTTGTCCTGAATCTTTTTAGATAAAGTGAAAATAGTGAGCAACAAAATGGCGCACAGAGAAGCTATAACCCCTATGATGGCTACAACACTGTCTCCCTTAAAAGGTTCGCTGAAATCTATGAGGGTGACATTGTAGGCAATTAAAGCCACAGCCAAGAGGATTAATATGGAAATTAATATTTTCATTACAGAATATAATTACAATGCAAAGGTATTGAATTAAGGGGTGTATGACAAAAAACACTGCTGAATACCGGCTCTTTTCAGAATAGTTTAACAGCAAATGTTAAAATAATCCAGTTACGTTAGCAGAAAAAAGCTTAACTGCAATAGCTAAAAGAATGACACCAAATACTTTACGGATCACAGCTAATCCCGATTTCCCTAATACCCGGCTTAATTTTTTAGATGATTTAAGCACGATGTAAACAAAAATGATGTTAATGACGATTCCGGCTGCGATATTCTCGACATGATACTCAGCCCTGAGAGATAGAATAGAGGTTAATGTACCTGCTCCTGCAATCAGTGGAAAAGCCAGTGGTACGATGGATGCAGTTTCCGGGGCGTCATCTTTATACAGCGTAATGCCCAGGATCATTTCAATAGCCAGAAAGAATAATATGAACGAGCCGGCAACAGCAAATGAATTCACGTCAATCCCGATAAGGTTTAGTATCTCCTCCCCTATAAAGAGGAAAGCAACCATGATTAATGCCGCAACAACAGCAGCTTTTTCAGATTGTATATGCCCCACTTTCGTGCGTAGATCAATTATAATAGGAATGCTTCCGATGATATCGATAACCGCAAAAAGGATCATGCTGGACGTAAATATTTCTTTTACATTGAAATTCATGGCTTAAAACGTGTAAGGGTTTCAAAATGAGCGTGCAAAACTAATATTAACTTTCAAAAAACAATCAAAAAAACTAAAATATTTAATAAAATTTTATTGATGAGACATTTCTTAAAAAGTATCTTTGCAGAATGTTTCAGTTAGGGAAGACAATCGTATCGGAAGAGATCATTGAAAATGATTTTGTTTGCAACATATCTGCTTGTAAAGGGGCTTGTTGTGTAGATGGTGAAGCCGGGGCTCCGCTTGAAGATGAGGAAACCAAAATATTGGATGAAATTTACGATAAGGTTAGGCCCTATCTCAGGGCTGAAAGTATTGCTGTTATCGAGGAACAGGGAACTTTTGTTAAAGGTCTCGATGGTGAATGGGAAACACCGCTGGTAAACGGCGCCGAATGTGTGTACGTTACCTTTAACGATGATGGAGTTGCCATGTGTGGCATAGAACAGGCGCACAAAGATGGAGAGGTAGACTGGAAAAAACCCGTGTCATGTGAGTTATACCCTGTTCGTGTTAAGCAATATTCAGAATTTTCGGCTGTCAATTATCACAAATGGCACATTTGCGACGATGCATGTACTTTAGGCAAAGAGCTTCAGGTGCCGGTCTATAAGTTTGTGAAAAATGCATTAATAAGAAAGTTTGGTGCAGAGTGGTACAACGAACTCGAAGCTGTAGCCGGACAATTGAAAACCTGACCGGGTTTTCAATCAAATGCTTCCACGATCCTTTTGTTTATAAACCAAGCAAGCTCTTTAGGTATAAGAGTATGGCAGAAAGAGTTTTGTCTCCGTTGTTATTTGTGGTAGAATTAACACTGTAAGTGGTTAAATTTTAGTATCTTAGAGGGGTTTCCTCAAAATGCTCGAAAGTCTTTAATTCCTAGTAGAACTCCTCGTGCCGGGTGGATATTGATGTTTTTTTGAAGTAGAATTATTTAAATCATCAATTATGAGAGCATTACACACTATTATCCTTGTCGTTCTAAGTCTGATGTGCTGCAATACTGCTGAGGCGCAAATTCTTAAAAAGCTTAGGAAAAAAGCAGAAAAAGCTGCCGAGCGTACTATTTTGCGTAAAACAGATGAAGCGGTCAGTAAGCAGACAGAAAAAACCATAGATGAGGTTACAGGTAAAAAAGATCAGGGAGAGCCTATTGGTATGGAGGGGGAGAACCCCGCATTAAATATCCGTACTGAAGCCAAAAAGTCATTCTATAGCGAAGATGTGGTTATAAAAATGCATGAAAATGATGCCCTGACACAGACTCAGTATTTTGACGCAGCTCAAGTTGCTGTCAGGATGGAGCAGGATAACCAACCCCGGTCGGGGTATATGGACAGTGAAGGGTTTATTTATGTTTTTAATGAGTCTGAACAGCAATACAACAAATCGTCCTTGGTGGCCTTGCAGAGCCAGGGAATGATGATTCCGTTAATGATGTTGGAATCATATAAGCTTCCTCCGGAACCATTTATGGCAAATTTAGAAAGGCAGACCGATCAGGGGATGACTGCAAACCCGTTTAACGGAATGGTAGAGTTTGCTTTCGTTTATAAACCCGAACAGTTCAGGTATGAAGACTTTAAAGAGTCTGAACAGATGATAAGGGGTGTTGCCCATACCAGGTTTGATTTTCTCAATGAGCCCGGATATGAGGGGAGTTATGTGCTTTTCGACGATAAAGGGCGTTTGGTGGAGATATATACGAATAAATCTTCTGCCGGAGAGTCTCAGGATGTAATGGAAACGGATATGCTGCCTTCGGGTAAAAGCCTTATTCTTTATGAGTACAAACCCGTTGAAGTGCAATTGCCGGCAGCTAAGGAGGTGAAAGCACAGGGGCAGGAGCTGATGGAAATGGTAATGGGCTCTTTTGGGAAAGGAGAAAAAGGTGATACTCCGGACAGGGATTATGATACCGGTAATTCTAAAGGACAGGTAAAATTAATGAGAAAAACGCTGAAAGATCATAATGTAACGGCTGATATGTTGCCGTCGGCGTATGACTTTGACTGGCAGTATAAAACAACGCTTGTTATGGATTCCAGGCCAAAAGACCCTATGGATATTAATTTCTTGCTGAGAAAGAATGCCAAATATCAAGGTTCGGAAATCACAGACAGAAAAAATAAGGATATGGGTAAGGTTACCATGGTTTTCGACTCAGATCTAAAAACGATGGCTCTGTTTATGGATGGTCAGGGGGATCAAAAAATACTTCAGTTGTTTCCTGTGCCTGAAGTAAAAGAAAGTAAAGCCGATGTAGATTTCAGTATAACGGAAATTCCTTCTAAAACCATTTTAGGGTATCCTTGTAAAGGACTTAAAATGGAAAATAACGAGTATGTTTTGCAGGTATACCATGCTGCGGACGCTCCAGTTTCCCTTAGCAATTTTTTCAGTTTTAGTGGCAATAAGAAGATGTCTCTGCCTGATATAGATCCAAGAATAACAAAACAATTCTCCGGCGGATTGATTATGGAAATGCAGGTTTCCGATAAAAAGAAGGCTAAAAATAGCTTTATGATCACTGCCCGGGCTTTAAATAAGGTAAGCACATCCATTAAAAAAGACGACTATCAGGTGATGGATTTTTTCGGAAGTTCAAAGATGCTTAAAAACTAGAGGTGTTTTTAGTTTGTGTGTTTTCTGTTGGTTATTGTCTTTGTGATTTTACTATGTAACAGCTTTAGGGCTTATGCTGTTTTTAACCGGCAAAACTGACCGAATATGAAAATTTTTAAAATTGATGCCTTGTCTGGTGTCTTCAGGTCGTGGATACTGTTGTCTCGGTAGTGGCTTGTAAAACGGCAGGAGATCTGACAGGTCTCGAACAGATGCGGCTGCTCAAAACCTTTGCCGTGAGTGAATAATTAAAAACCGTGAAATATTTTTAACCCTCTCAGGCCCGGAGCCTTTGAGGGCCTGCTGTTTAGGAGGTTTTGTCAATCGAGGCTTCTTTATATCGTCAGATTTTTCTTGTTTTAATCATTTGGTTAACAATAACTTAACAAAGTCAATAACAATCAGGTGTTTGCGATTTGTCAACAACTTCTGTTAAAAACTTTTAAAGTTAAGTTTTTAAAATAGCTTTCAATTTTGACTCTGTTTTCCAATCTTTGTTAGTCCCGAGTCACTTCAAATTCCATTTTTTAAAACATTAAAAACGAGAGAGATGTCAGCATCAGTAGAACCGATTTTACAAGAAAACAAAGACAGATTTGTTCTTTTCCCTATAAAACATGAGGATATTTGGCAATGGTATAAGAAGCAGGAAGCTTGTTTTTGGACCGCTGAAGAAATAGATTTACACCAGGACTTAACGGACTGGAATAATAAGTTAAACGACGATGAGCGTTATTTTATAAAGCACATTCTGGCTTTCTTTGCAGCCTCAGATGGTATTGTTAATGAAAATCTTGCAGAGAACTTTGTGAATGAAGTGCAGTTTACAGAGGCTAAATTCTTTTACGGATTTCAGATTATGATGGAAAATATCCATTCTGAAACATATTCCTTGCTTATTGATACTTATGTCAAGGACGAAAAGGAAAAAAACCTTCTTTTTAAAGCGATAGAGAATTTTGATGCGATTAAAGAGAAGGCGGATTGGGCTTTAAAATGGATCGAATCACCAAGTTTTGCAGAAAGACTGATTGCTTTTGCTGCCGTTGAGGGAATCTTCTTTTCAGGAGCTTTCTGCTCGATCTTCTGGTTGAAAAAACGTGGTTTAATGCCGGGGCTGACCTTTTCGAATGAATTGATTTCAAGAGATGAAGGGATGCATTGCGATTTTGCGGTTCACCTTCATAACAATCACCTGATCAATAAAGTTCCTCAGGAAAGAATTAAAGAGATTATAATAAATGCACTGGATATAGAGCGTCAGTTTATAACGGAGTCATTGCCTGTTAGTTTAATAGGGATGAATGCTAAACTGATGACCCAATATTTAGAGTTTGTTACCGACAGATTGTTGGTAGAATTGGGTTGTGAAAAAGAATACAATGCAACGAACCCGTTCGATTTTATGGATATGATCTCGCTTCAGGGGAAAACTAATTTCTTTGAAAAACGAGTGTCTGAATATCAGAAGGCCGGAGTATTGAATAAGGATGAAGATTCGCAAAAGATCAGCTTCGACGCCGATTTCTAAAAACTGAATTTTAAAGGGAGGGAACTCCTGTGAATAAAAATAAACTTAAAAGCTGAAGAGTAGCTTCTTTGGCCAGGATAAATAGTCTTTAATATAAAATATTGTAGCGTATGTATGTAATTAAAAGAGACGGAAGGAAAGAGCCGATAATGTTCGATAAAATTACGGCCAGGGTTCGTAAATTATGTTATGGCCTTAACCCGCTTATCGATCCGGTAAAAGTGGCAATGCGGGTTATTGAAGGTCTGTATGATGGCGTAACAACATCAGAACTCGATAATCTGGCGGCTGAAATTGCAGCAACCATGACAACAACACACCCTGACTATGCTAAATTAGCGGCAAGGATTTCGGTATCTAACCTTCATAAGAATACAAAGAAGTCATTTTCTGAAACAATGACCGATCTGTATGAATATGTAAATCCGCGTACCGGAAAAGAAGCTCCCCTGATTGCAGACGATGTGTATAAGGTGATTATGGACAATGCCGAGACATTGGATTCTACAATTATTTACAATCGCGATTTTGGCTACGACTATTTCGGGTTTAAAACTTTAGAGCGTTCTTACCTTCTTAAAATTAACGGGAAAGTTGCAGAGCGCCCGCAGCATATGCTTATGAGGGTTTCAGTGGGAATCCATCTAAACGATATTGAAAGCGCTATTGAGACTTATGAGTTAATGTCGAAAAAATATTTTACACACGCTACACCTACGCTATTTAACTCTGGGACTCCGAAGCCGCAAATGTCTTCCTGCTTTTTGCTGACCATGAAAGAAGACAGTATCGATGGTATTTATGATACGTTAAAGCAAACAGCTAAAATCTCACAATCGGCCGGAGGGATCGGATTGTCTATTCATAATGTTAGGGCTACAGGAAGTTATATAGCCGGAACCAACGGAACTTCCAACGGGATCGTGCCTATGTTACGGGTGTTTAATGATACCGCACGTTATGTTGATCAGGGAGGTGGAAAAAGAAAGGGGTCTTTTGCTGTTTATGTAGAGCCATGGCATGCCGATATTCTGGATTTTCTGGATCTGAAGAAGAACCACGGGAAGGAAGAAATGAGAGCCCGTGACCTGTTCTATGCCATGTGGATTCCGGACTTGTTTATGAAGCGGGTAGAAGAAAACGGTGAATGGACGCTGATGTGTCCGAATGAATGCCCGGATTTGTGCGATACTTATGGAGATGAGTTTGAAAAATTATATTCAAAATACGAGGGAGAGAATAAAGGACGTAAAACGGTTAAGGCAAGAGATCTTTGGGAGAAAATCCTGGAATCTCAAATAGAGACAGGAACGCCTTACATGCTTTATAAGGACTCTGTGAACAGGAAATCAAATCAGAAGAATTTAGGTGTTATACGTTCTTCAAACTTGTGTACTGAAATCATGGAATATACCTCTCCCGACGAAGTTGCTGTTTGTAACCTCGCTTCTATAGCGCTTCCTATGTTTGTGAAGAAGGGAGAATTCGATCATAAGGAATTGTTCAGGGTAACCAAACGAGTTACTAAGAACTTAAACAAGGTGATCGACAGGAATTACTACCCGGTAGAAGAGGCCAAAAATTCTAATATGCGCCACAGGCCCGTAGGCTTGGGTGTCCAGGGGCTTGCCGATGCATTTATAATGATGCGTTTGCCGTTTACCAGCGACGAGGCAAAACAATTAAACCAGGAGATTTTTGAAACGATATACTTTGCAGCCGTAACGGCTTCCATGGAAATGGCAAAAGAAGAAGGGGCGTATTCTACTTTTAAAGGTTCTCCGATCTCCGAAGGTGAATTCCAGCATAATATGTGGGGCGTAAAAGACCAGGAGTTAAGCGGAAGATGGGACTGGGAAAAACTGCGTAAAGATGTTAAAAAACACGGTGTCAGGAACTCTTTGCTAGTGGCGCCTATGCCAACGGCATCGACCTCTCAGATTTTAGGGAATAATGAATGTTTTGAGCCATATACTTCAAATATTTACACAAGAAGGGTGCTTTCGGGAGAGTTTATTGTAGTAAACAAGCATTTGTTGGAAGACCTGGTGAACCTTGGCTTGTGGAATGAACAGTTGAAGCAGGAATTAATGAGAGCCAACGGGTCGATTCAGCATATTGATATCATCCCCCAGGATATTAAAGACCTGTACAAAACAGTTTGGGAGATGAGTATGAAGGATATTATAGATATGGCTCGTCAGAGAAGTTATTTTATCGACCAGTCTCAGTCTCTTAACTTGTTTATGGAAGGGGCTACTTTCGCTAAACTGACTTCTATGCACTTCTATGCGTGGAAGAGCGGCTTAAAAACCGGCATGTACTATTTGAGAACGAAGTCGGCAGTCGATGCTATTAAATTTACTTTAGATAATACCAAAAAGTCAGAGCCTGTTGTTGCGGCTGCTCCCGTAGCACAGAATGCAGTTGATCCAAAAGCAGTGGAAATTGAACCGATGGATCCGGAAGAGCTAAGAGCCATGTTAGCACAATCACGCGATAATGAAGACGATGATTGCCTTATGTGTGGTTCTTAAAGATGATATCCGTCAAACTTAACCTTAAATTGAAGAGGCCCCTATATAGAGGGGCTTTTTGCTTAAAAACAATTAATTATGAATGATAGATTTGTTGTTACAGAAGATCTTTATGCCGGAAAAGGGCAAAGAATAGCAAACCTGATCATCGATCGCATTATTTTTATGGGGTTGTTTTACGGGTTTATTTTTCTTTTGGTGATCTTGTATGAAGAAGGGTCCTATATGGCGCTGTGGCTGGAAAACTTAAGCTGGATAGAGGATTACTTGCTGACGGGAATACTTTTCGGAGTACTTTATTTTTTGTCGGAGCTTTTGTTGAAAGGAAGGACCATAGCGAAGTTTATAACAAGGACGGTAGTGGTTGATGAGCAGGGTAAGACTCCCGACGCTTTGGCTATCCTGGGAAGGTCGTTCAGTCGTATGATCCCTTTCGATGCCTTTTCATATCTAGGTGCAACGGGAAGGGGGTGGCACGATTCTTTGTCTAAAACCTATGTGGTGGACGTGCAGGAGTTTGAAAGGAAAAAGAGGTTGTTCGGGGAGTTTAATCAAATAGGGAATTCTACTGAAGAATAATTATAAAAAAAGGCTCTCGATCGAGAGCCTTTTTTTATAATTATTTGTCTTCGTTCACTTCTTCTAATTTAGGCGCCGGAACCGAGCTGTCGTGCTCTTTGTAATATAGCTCCAGCAGATCCATGACTGCATTGATCAGGTCTTTTGTTTCCATTAAAAGGCCAAAGTATAGCGTGGTGTTCTTTGGGCTTGATTCTTCAGTCCTTGTTCTGGATACCTGTTTCTGTATTTTTTCAGAGACATTCTCTAACAGGCCTTTTTCGTTATCCAAAATCTGTTCGATATTCTCGAATGAACGGTCGTTAAATGTGGTTTCGATTTTATCGAACAGATCTGTTATCTGTTTCTGGATCTCTAACAGGTCTTTGATCTGGTTGAATTTGAGTTTTTTGTGGTTGTTGTTAACGTGCTTATAATTGGTCTTTCCGATGTATTCAAGAGATTGCGTCATGTCTTGTAAGTAGCCAACAGCACTGATGTAAAAGTTACTTGCCCCGACACTCGATTCGTCAAGGTTTTTAATAAAATAGAAGATGCTGTCCCTTAATTCGTCGACTTCAGCAGAAAGCTTGGCAATCCCCTTTTTACATTTTTTTAATTCCTTAAGATCTTCTTTAGAGAGCCCTGTAATGGCAGAAGAAAAGATCTTGTTGCTTCTTTTTGCCACGGTGGCAATATTATCGGCACTCTCTTCGATAACTCCCTGAATTGAACTGCTTTCAGATCTTTTTAGGCTGTCTTCTGCTTTTATCTCTTTTGAAGCTTTTTTGTAATTGACATAGTTTCTGACCAATAACACAACAGCGAAGAAGAGAAGGATAGCTATGGCAGCCGGTCCTCCAATATAGATAATATATGCCATTGTAGCTGCGGCAACAAAAGCAGAAAATGCGGTGAAGAACCATCCTCCGATAACGTTAAATACGCCGGCCACTCTGTATACGGCACTTTCTCTACCCCATGCACGGTCTGCCAACGAAGAGCCCATGGCTACCATAAATGTAACGTAGGTGGTCGATAGAGGGAGTTTAAGTGATGTGGCGATAGAAATAAGAACCCCGGCAATCATTAGGTTTACCGAAGCACGGATCATATCGAAAGCAGGAAGTTCGTAGTCTTTGTCCTTTCTGATGTTGATAACAGGTTTTTCAAATTGTTTTTCAATTTTGACCCTAATCTTTTCAGGAAGCATATGAGAAATAGCCTGGCTTGCCTTTGTGGCACTTCTGACAATTGTTCTGGACAGCAAGTTGGGCTGGAACTTCTCCTGGCCTTCGTCTTGTCTGGATAATCCGATTTCGGTTTCGGTTACGCGTTTCGCTTTCTTGGAGAACCAAAGGGTGAGAACCATGATAGCGCCGGCGATGAACAATAATAAGGGTTCTGTAGGGACTTTCTCGGAAAGTGCGCCCATTGAATATGCTGATGCGTCCATTCCTGAAGCTGTCCATGCCTCGTACGAGTGGTATGCAGCCATTGGCACCCCGATAAAGTTTACGAGGTCATTTCCGGAGAAGGCCAGGGCCAGTCCGAAAGTACCTATAATGATAACCAATACCAGTATGTTTTTTTTAATGATGTTCATGTATACATATGAGAATAACGACCATACAACAAAACTACCGGCGATGATCAATAATTCATTGCCTTCCAGTAATCCTTTCAGGTCTTTATAGTAAGGCGTTCCTTTTAAGCCTTTCATAAAGATGAAATAAGTAATGGCGGTTAATGCAAGTCCGCCAAAAAGGAATCCGAACTTTTTCATTTTCTCATTGTAATGGAACGAAAAAATAAGACGGGAAACGTATTGAACGATAGCACCAATGGTAAAAGCAATAACGACCGAGAGTAGGATGCCGGAAATAATCATTAATGCCTTGTCGGAGTTAATGTATTTAGAGATATCGGCAAGTGTTTCGGTTTCTGATGTAGATACCTTAATAAGCGCCATTACAACTGCTGCGCCCAATAGTTCAAAAACAATAGAAACCGTGGTTGATGTTGGCATCCCCAGCGTGTTGAAAAAGTCGAGAAGCAAAATGTCCGTGATCATGACGGCCATAAAAATGATCATGATTTCATTAAACATAAATTGTTCAGGGACAAATATGCCTTTTCTTGCAACTTCCATCATTCCGCTGGAAAAAACAGCTCCTACGAAGATCCCTATACTGGCCACGATCATTATCGTCCTGAAGGAAATGGCCTTAGATCCAATCGCTGAATTTAAAAAGTTTACAGCATCATTACTAACTCCAACAACCAAATCGGCAACAGCCAATACTGCCAGAGCTACGATCATTAATAAATAAATGTTTTCCATAGTTACTAATAAAAGTGTTCAAGGTAATTTAAAATCCTTGAACGCGGATTGTTTTTAAATTAAAAATGTACATCTAATTGCAATCGCCACATCAATTGGTCGTTGATGTTGGCAATATCCATATAGCTTAGATCGGTTTGGACTTTTAACTTGTGTCCTGCAATATATTTAGATAAACCCAGCGTATACTGGTTTTGCTCTTCCTTGCCGGTAATTGCCTTGTCCAGTTCGATATTTGAATACCTTGCCGACACTTCCCAGTTGCTTTTAAGGAGGTAGCCTCCCTGTACGTTCACCCCGTTTCCTATTTGGACAACATCACCGGTCAGGGTACCGTCAGAATTTTTTGCATAAGGATCATCGGCATCTCTGTTCGCGAATTCAGCCATTACAGAAAACCCCTTGTATTTAAACATAAGATCGGCGAAAAAAGTGGTGACGTTTGTTTCGTGAAAACCGTTGTCTGTTTCCATATACGAGCCCTGGTTGCTTCTCGTTTTAACGGCATTGTTGTTAAAATCGTATGAGGCGCCGATCATTAGTTTTGGGGTTTCTTCCCTGTTTAAATCCCCTCCGGTGTAATCTCCTTTATTTTCAAAAAGGCCGAGAGGAAGAAACTCCAGTCTTCCGGTATACTGGTATCCGCCAATATTTCCGGTAACAACATTTCTGCCCTCCCCCTGCGCTACTGAAAAAATCTCTCTCATCACAAATCGTTCTCCGAAATTTGTATGATGTCTTAGCTGTAAGCCAAGATCGCGGTCTATATTAAAAGTAGCATTTAGTATGGACCTGTCGACCAATTGCATGTTTGCCGAAGAGATTACCCGTTCTACGTTGCCCGGTAATTTTGTCTGGCCGGCCCATAGGGTGAAATTTTCATAAAAATTCCATTTTACAACGGCATCCAAAATGTATCGGGGGGTGTTTCTCGTATAAATGGAGGCTCCTGCAATGTCTCGATTGGATAAGCCTAATTCAATTTTGTATTTAAATGTAGGGGAGAAGGCAAATCCATCCATTTTTATTCTGGCCCGCCTTATCGAAAAGTTAGAGTTCGGATCAATAATGTTGCCGTCATCATTGGTCCATTCCGATACAGATAACATTTGAATCCGGGCACCTAATTTCATACTCCAGCTATTGTCTTTACCGGTAATATTTAATATTCCTTTACCAAATTCAGGTGCTTTTACTTCCTGGCCCTGCGTAATATTAATAAGGCATACGCATAGCACAAGTACTAAAAACTTTAATTTCATTTGATTTCCTAGTTTTTGTCGCCGCAAAGAACAGATTGCAATGTTAAGTTAATGTTTCCTAATTATTAATCTTTGGTCAATATAGGTTTAATTTATAGATTGTTAGTGAGTTGTCGTAAGAAAAGGGCTGCTATGACAATAGCAGCCCTCAAGATTTCAAAAATCAAGTCGACAAAAACTAATGATTAAATGAAATGCCTTAAAATAGACATGGCCAAAAATCGTTTACTGATCTGAGGTATGCGTAATCAGAATATTATCTAATTATTAATTATCTGCTTCAATGTTAATAGAAAATTAAGAGCTCAGCCGGGGAGTTTTGTTAATTGATGTATATTGCCGGGATTATATATAATGGTATGAATTGGGAAGATTTATTATCGCTTAAGCGTTTTGGTGATAAGCATAAAAGATTAAGGAAAGAACAAGATGAAACACGATTGGGGTTCGAAGTGGATTACGACCGGATTATATTTTCTTCAGCGTTCCGTAGCTTGCAGGATAAGACTCAGGTTATTCCCTTGTCGAAAACAGATTTTGTGCATACCCGCCTGACCCATAGCCTGGAGGTGTCTGTAGTAGGAAGGAGCTTAGGACGTGCGGTAGGGAAAGCAATTTTAGAAAAACACCCTTATTTGAGGGAGGTACACGGATACAGGTTTAATGACTTTGGAGCTATAGTTGCTGCTGCTGCTTTGGCTCACGACATTGGAAACCCCCCGTTTGGTCATAGCGGTGAAAAAGCTATCGGCGAGTTTTTTAAGAACGGGACGGGTGTGAAATATAAGCTACAGTTAACGGCGAAAGAATATCAGGACCTTATAGATTTTGAAGGAAATGCAAACGGATTTAGGATATTGACCGAAAACCGGGAAGGGGTAAGCGGTGGCCTGAGATTAAGTTATGCTACACTTGCGGCTTTTGCCAAATACCCGAAAGAGTCCCTCCCGAAAAAGCCGACAAAGCACATAGCTGATAAAAAATTTGGTTTCTTTCAGTCTGAAAAGAATTTTTTCTCTGATGTGGCCAATGATCTGGGACTGATCCGGATCCGAAAAGGGGATGATGTTTCGTTTGCCCGCCACCCTTTGGCATTTTTAGTAGAGGCTGCCGATGATATATGTTATACGATCATAGATTTTGAAGATGGTATTAATTTAGGGCTCATCCAGGAAGAGTACGCCCTGGAGTATTTGATTAATCTGGTGAGAGGAAGTATCAATACAGAGAAGTATCATTCACTGACTACCAAAGAAGACAGGTTGAGTTATTTAAGAGCGTTGTCCATTAATACACTTATCAGTGACGCAACAAGGATATTTCTGGAAAATGAAGAAAAAATATTGAATGGTGATTTTGATTGTTCCTTGCTTGATAAGTCTAAATATACCGCCCAGATAAATGATATTATTAAATTAAGTGTTGATAATATTTATAAGAGTACGGAAGTTGTACATAAAGAAATAGCGGGGTACAAAATATTGAATACTTTATTGGAGGCGTTTTCTGAAGCTCTTATCAGAATGAACAAGGGAGAGGGCTCTAATTACGATAAGCTGGTGCTGGAATTATTGCCTGAAAAATATAAGACTTCAGGGGCTGTTTATACCATGTTGCTTTCGGTATGTCAGTTTGTAGCAGGCCTGACAGATGGAAATGCAGTGTTGTTGTTTAATAAAATAACCGGGAGTTCATTAAAATAGAAAAGCCTGATGAAATCATCAGGCTTTTTAAGTACCTCGGGTGGGAATCGAACCCACACTCCAATGGAACACGAGTTTGAGTCGTGCGCGTCTACCAATTCCGCCACCGAGGCAAACGGAGTGCAAATCTATAAAATATTTTCTTTTCTGAAACAAAAATATATACAATTATACTTTTGCTCTAAGAATAAATTTCTAAATTTGCACCTCGTTAAACACAACGCAGCGATTAAATAACTACTAAACAATAAGTTATAATGTCATATACAGTGCCAGATCCGAAAATTTTTGCTTGTACCCAGAGTGTAGAATTGGCGGAAAAAATAGCAAAGTCGTTTGGAACCGAATTAGGTAAAATTTCATATACGAGATTTAGCGACGGCGAATTTCAACCGTCTTTTGAAGAGTCTGTCCGTGGAGCCAGGGTGTTTATTGTAGGATCAACACATCCCAGCAGTGAAAATTTAATGGAGATGTTATTAACATTAGATGCTGCTAAAAGAGCCTCAGCAAGACACATTACAGCTGTCATGCCATATTTTGGATGGGCAAGGCAAGACAGAAAAGATAAGCCCCGTGTTCCGATAGGAGCAAAATTGGTGGCAAAGTTATTGGAATCGGCAGGGGCAACCAGAATAATAACAATGGACCTGCATGCAGACCAGATTCAGGGGTTCTTTGAAAGGCCGGTAGACCACCTGTTTGGCTCTACCTTCTTTTTGCCATACTTAAGAAGCCTGGAATTGGATAATTTAACGATTGCTTCTCCGGATATGGGAGGATCTAAGAGGGCGTATGCTTATTCTAAATTCCTGGAGAGTGATGTGGTTATTTGTTATAAGCAACGTAAAAAGGCCAATGTTATCGAGCATATGGAGCTGATAGGAGAAGTACAAGGTAAGAATGTTGTTCTGATCGACGATATGGTTGATACGGCAGGTACATTGACCAAAGCAGCCGATATGATGATGGAAAGAGGAGCGCTTAGCGTAAGGGCTATAACAACACATGCGTTATTGTCGGGAAGTGCTTATGAAAGAATTGAAAACTCTCAGTTAACGGAGTTAATCGTGTCTGACTCTATTCCGTTAAGGCAAGAGAGCCCGAAGGTGAAGGTGTTGAGTTGTGCTGAACTGTTTGCAGATGTAATGCACAGGGTACACCATAATACCTCTATCAGTTCTAAATTTTTAATGTAAATTATTTTAATTTTTATATAATGAAGTCAATTACAATCAAAGGATCTCAAAGAGAAAGCGTGGGCAAAGCTTCAACAAAAGCCTTACGTAATGCTGGAAAGGTACCTTGCGTAGTATACGGAGGGGAGAAGCCATTGCACTTTTCAGCAGAAGAATTAGCATTTTCTAAATTGGTTTACACTCCGGATGCACATACCGTAGTAATTGAATTAGAAGATGGAACAAAGATCAATGCTATCTTACAGGATATTCAGTTTGATCCGGTTACCGACAGTATCTTACACATTGATTTCTTCCAGTTACATGATGATAAAGAAGTAACTATGGAAATCCCTGTTAAGGTTGCCGGGAATTCTCCTGGTATCATGGCCGGTGGTGTTTTAAGATTGGTTAACCGTAAGCTTAAGGTGAAGTCATTACCAGCAAATCTACCTGACTATATCGTAGCCGATATCAGTAATTTAGAAATGGGTAATAAGTTATATGTTACTCAGGTTGCTTCTGAAGATTATAAGTTTATGCACCCTGATAACACGGTAGTATGCCAGGTGAGAGTTTCACGTGCCGCTATGAAAGCTGCTCAGGAAGCTGCAAAAGCCGAAAAAGCTGCTACAAAAGGAAAATAAGAATAGTGCATTCAGCGTAATTAAAAGCATTCGGTACATTGGTATCGAATGCTTTTTTATTTTTGTTGAAAATTAAGGAATGTCCGGATTTTTAAATTGGATCTTTAAACGGAACAAATCAATTACAGAAGATGTTGATCCTATGAAAAAATATTTAATTGTAGGCTTAGGAAATATAGGGGCTGAATATGCTGACACGCGTCATAATATAGGGTTTAAGGTATTGGATTATTTTGCGGAAAAAGAATCTTTAAAATTTGAAACCAGGAGGTTGGGAGATGTTACGACCTTTAAATTTAAAGGAAGGACTTTCGTGTTCCTGAAGCCTAATACTTATATGAACCTCAGTGGTAAAGCGGTAAGGTATTGGATGAATTCAGAAAAAATCCCCATAGAAAATATATTGGTGATTACCGACGATATTAATCTGGATTTCGGAACTATCCGGGTAAAGACAAAAGGAAGCGACGGGGGGCATAACGGGCTTAAGAATATCCAGCAGGAATTAAATACCGGTACATATCCGCGTTTCAGGTTTGGAATCGGAGATACGTTTTCAAAAGGGAAACAGGTTGATTATGTACTTGGGGAATGGAATGCTGACGAGCTTTCCCAAATGCCCGAACGATTAGAGAAGTCATATGAACTGATCAAGTCTTTTGGCACTGCCGGGGTCGGTAACACAATGAACTCCTTTAACGGAAAATAGCTTTTGTCCGGTTAATTGTTAAACAGGCCCGTAGGGGTTTGTGTCTTTGGTTAACAGGTGATTTACTGAAGCCTGAATTGATATACTCCTGAATCAGAAGTGTTTCCTTCGTTATCTCTGGTGATGACTTTCCAGAAATAAGTAATCCCTAACTCCAGATCGGGAGTTTGAAAATTTTGAGCATTGGTATTTGTTAAAAGAGTATTGGGGTCATTATTTGTGTCTAAAAATACTTCGTAACCGGCAATATCATTGTCAATGTCAGAGCCGCTCCATTGTAAATTAACCATGTTGTTTGCAGCACTGATCGTTATGCCCGATTTGGGATATATAATCTCAGCCGGAAAAGGAGCGTAGTTTTCAGTGCCATTACCGGTGGCATAGAACTTCCAGGTATTGCTTATGGCAGATTCATCGGGAAAGTTGTTGGAAGCGGATGTTACAAACCACGAATAAGGTTCGCCTTTGGTTAAGATCACCTCCTGAGAAGTGGTTGTGGTCGAAAACGTTTGTATGGCCGAATTGTTTAAATTCTTAACCTGCAACCGGTATTCGTCCGTGTTGTTGGTGGTTTCCCAGTTAAATGTAATGGCTGTTTGTGTTGTATTGATATCTGTTCCGTCAATACATTCAGTATTGTTTTCCGGAAATATCAGTGTTGCGGCCGTAGGTGGTTTTGGATCGTCTTTGCCACCACAGCTCATGAGAAGAGCGGCGAATAACGTTACTGTATATAAGTAGCTTTTCATTCTTTAACAATTTTAAGTGTTGTAATAATCTCTTCCCCTCTTAATGTAACCAGGTAAATCCCTGTTGATAACCGCGACAGGTCTAGCGGGATGTTGCCTTTACTGTCTGATTTTCGCGAAGCACGATATACGCTGTTACCTCCTAAAGAGCTGATCATAATGTCTGTTTGTTGGTTGCTGCTACCGGTAAACAGGGTGATCTGATGACTGAAAGGGTTTGGGTGTGCTACAACTTTTCCCGGAACAAAAATATTCTCTTCGTAAAGGCCCTGGCAATCTTTGTTACTGTATACTTTTATAATATTATACCCTTTTGCCAAAGGTAAAGAGATCTCGTTTTCCGTCGTTTGGGTTGTAATGCCATTGATGTCAATATTGTACAGGGAAGCACCATCCAGCCTGAGGGTGAGCAGTTTTTCTTCTGCCAGGACTTTAGACAAGACGCTAAGGCTTTCAGGCTGTTTTATCGTTAAGTTAAAACATTGCTCATATTCCGGTTGCCCCTCAACGGTAAAACACAGTTGGTAAGTGCCGGAGGAAAGGTTGTTGAATGCAGTGCCGTTGTTGAAATTCAGGCTGTTACTGCCTCCTGAACCGGTAAGAGTGGCAATATAGTTATGGTTTTCGACAGTGTTGATGTTAATGCTTCCGTCGTTGTTGCTTATGCAGCTTTCGCTAATGGTTTTTATGGTATAGTTATTTGCAGCAACTGAAAAGACCGGACATCCTTTTGTGTCTACTTTGGTGTTGGGAGGAGTATCGGGGCACTCATCCAAAGGATCAAAAATGCCGTCCTGATCAGAATCTTCCCTGGTGCATATATTGAGTCCAAATGAATTTAATGTCCCGCCATCTAAGCTATAAGCATCAGAAACTGTCAGGGTCCATGTTCCTGCAGCAGGTTCGCCAACCATGTTTTCCAGAGCTTGATCAGGAGCTACCAAACCACTTATAGAAGGGTTGGTTCCACAAATAATGTTTGTGCCGTTAGCTGAAAAGGTAGCGTTTATGTTTCTTCCGTTTCCGCAGATTTCATTGATTAATGTGATCTCAGTTCCGGATGGAGATGTTAATGATACGGTCAGGTCGCTTATATATGTATGGGTAATATTCAGGTCGACTGAAATGTCGCTGATAAAACCGTTGTTTGTAATGTTGATTTCGGAGGTTATGGTACTGGGTTGCTGGTTGTTTATGTTTATCGGAGTATTGTTGATTTCATTCAGACAATCCAGTGTTATTGTCGAAAAGCTAAAAGAGTTGGAGAAATTTCCGGACCCGCAATCATTAATGGGTTTTACGCGCCAGTAGTATGTTGTTCCGGGTTGCAGGTTCGCCGGGATATAATGGGGTTCATTTACAACGGATGTCTCGGTGATGCTTGAGAAGTCTTCAAGTTCAGAATATTGAATTTCATAAGATATTGTATTGTCGATCGCCGTCCATTCAAATTTCCTGTCGGTCAATACTTCTAATGTTCCGTCCGAAGGACTGTTTAAAGGTATGTTGTCAAATGTGTTGTCATAAAGATGGATCTCAATGGGATATTCTTTACTTATAGAAGAGGCATTGGCGTTGATCGTAAAGCTGTGTTTTCCCTTGCCCGGGTTCCCGGTTCCGGAAACCGTTACATCGATAGAGGTTCCGTTACTGGTCGCAGAGGTGTTGCTGAAATCTACATTTAAGCCTGAGGGAACATTCGATGCTGTAAAGTTTGTGGTTTCGTTAAAGCCGGCAAACGTATTGTAAGTGAAGCTAAAAATCACATCGTTTGGCTGGCACTCTTCATAGCTCAGTGCGTTGAAATCCAGAACAAATTCGCTTTGTTGTATTTGTAATGAAGCGGTATTAACGGCAAAGAATATATTGTTTGTAGGTTGAACCATTATTCTTGCGTTCGATGTCGTTATATTTCCCGGCAGAACAACATTTTCCTCACCATCATTCGGTGTGTCGCTGATTAAAGGGATTAAGGTTTCAAAATCACCATCGATAATTAAAAAGATGTCGACGGACGAAGCGTTTATCGGGGCAATATTGGTATTTGCTACATCCCAGGTAATATTAATGGCATCGCCGCCCGTAATCGTGGTATTGTCGGTTTGTGATGTTACCGTAAAAGGGCCTGAGTTTTCATCGGCGGTAACTTTCGTGTCTTCTCTTGCCGTTTGTCCCCCGTTAACATTGTTGTCCCTGACCAGTAATGCGAAATTATAATCCCTTCCGGCATTAGAGACCACTTCCCATTGCGGGCTCAGGTTGTTTGATAAAATAGCCGAAGTGGAAGGAAAGTATCTTTTCGGACTGGTATCGGGTGGGTAAACCCGAAAAGCAGGGCCTTCATTAGCGTCGGGAGCGGGGGGCTGGGTAACTATAGAGTTGTCAATTTGTTCCCAGCTGTAAGTTAGCTCGTCCCCATCAGGATCGGAGGCTGTGCCTTCCAGATAAAAGGCTGTGCCTTTGGGGATCGTATAGTTGTTTAACGGGTCGAGGACAGGAGCGTTGTTGCCAATGGCCTGAACAGCGGCGCAGTCGTTTATTCCGTCGGTAATATTGCTCCAGATTTGTGCTATGCTGACTGCGTGAAAATATGGGTCGCTTGCCCCTTGTACATTAGGAGGGCAGATACCGGCATAGGCCATGATCGTAGTTCCGCTTCCGGGCTCAACGGCAGTATTATCAGATCTGTTCGAGTTACAAGAGTTGTTAAACGTATGAGAGGCACCGAACTGATGTCCCAGTTCATGAGCTACAAAATCTATGTCGAAAGGATCGCCGACAGGAGAAGAACTACCTGTCACTCCCCTGGCTTTCGTGGTAGTACATACAGATGCTACCTCTGCAATACCTCCTCCACCGGTACTGAATACATGCCCGATATCGTAATTTTCTGTCCCTATGTTGGAATCTGTTACTGATTGTATTTCATCTAGTAAAGTATCGCCGTCATCATTGGTGAAGGGATCGGTGTCTGCATCGAGGTATATGATCTTATCGTTATCGGCAACGATCTCCAGGGTAACGGCCAGGTCTCTTTCGAAGATCTCGTTAACCCTGGTAATCGTGGTATTCATTGCAGACAGCACTGCAGATTTTTTTTCTTGATCGGTTCCGTCAGAGACGCCTGCTGCATTAATGTGATAATCTGAATATTCGCCGGTACTGGCAATGGCGATCCGATAGGTTCTTAATGAACCGTCGTTAACGATATCTTCTCTGTTGCCAACCATCCCTTTTAATTGTTGTGTCGCAACTTCATCACCGGTTTTACATTGAAACATTGGAGCCTTGAAGTCTGATTTGGGAGCGATATAATATAAATCCTTTTCAGATGCAACCGGATTAATATAAGAAATGCCTTTTTCAGAGCGGACCAATGCGTGAAAGCCAAAATCGTCAAGACTTATCCGGATGGTCTTTCCTTTGTTTGTTGTAGAAACGCCGTAATACGATTTTATATGCGGGTATTTCAGTTGTAATCCGGCTGAAAGAACAGCGGATTCATAAACCCTGAATTTTTCCAGAGAGCCATTCCCGGTAGGGAAGGCTATAATCTTTCCCCGGGTTTTTCCGCCGGCCAGCCCTTTTCTGTCCGCAGTATTCGACAGTTCCTTTTTTAGGTTGTTGCTGTTTAGTTGATAAGCCTTGTAGTTCCGGATGTTTTTAACCATTTTCGGATTTACCTCCTTGGCATAACTCCAGGTGCCGTTATCTTGCGCTAGAATGCTTGTGTAACCCAATAAACAAAGAAAAAGTAAGAGTAGTGTTTTTTTCATTTTAGAAATGGTTGATCCGTAAATATAGTTAAATTGAGGAATCAGGGGTTTGCGGTCTGTCCGAAATGGCTAAATTACTTTTACTAATATAACAAAAGCATTGTAAAAATTTGTTACTTTGCTGTAACAATCAACGTTAAAATAAACAAGGTTCCAGTGATTATAAAAAGAAACCTGTCTGATTATAATGAAGAATATTTTTCGGTTGTTACTATAGGGACTTTTGACGGAGTTCATGTAGGTCACAAAAAGATTATAAGGCGATTAGTTGAAAGTGCCAGGGCAAACGATTTAAAATCAACAATACTTACTTTTTTCCCTCATCCCAGAATGGTTTTGCAACAGGATGCAGATTTGAAACTGATTAATACACTGGATGAGAAAATGGCAATTCTGGAAAAGACAGGACTCGATGTATTGGTGATTCATCCTTTTACAAAAGACTTCTCCAGACTATCGGCTTCTGAGTATGTACAGGAGGCATTGGTAAAGAACCTGAATGCCAAAAAGGTCATTATAGGATACGATCACCGTTTTGGAAGAAACCGGACGGCAACCATTAAAGATTTAAAAGTTTACGGTGAAACTTTCGGGTTTGAAGTGGAAGAGATATCAGCTGAAGAAATTAATGAAGTCTCTGTTAGTTCAACCAAGATAAGAAAAGCACTTGCAGAAGGAGATGTTAAGACAGCCAATGAGTTTTTAGGTTATGACTTTATGCTTACCGGAACCATAACCAAAGGAAAAGGTTTGGGCAGGCAAATAGACTTTCCTACAGCGAATCTTCATATCGAAGAAAAGTATAAGCTTATTCCTAAAGACGGGGTTTATGTGGTGAAGAGCCGTATCGGCAACCGGGAGGTTTTCGGGATGATGAATATAGGTTATAACCCAACTGTAGATGGTGTTAAAAAGTCAATTGAAGTCCACTTTTTTGATTTTGATGAGGATTTGTACGACAAAAAGATTCAGGTCGGTATGTTGATGCGTTTGCGGGACGAACAACGTTTTGATTCCATCGATTCACTACAGCAACAGCTCAGAAAAGATAAATTAAATGCCTTAGCGTTTATAAATGCTCAATAAACTTCTATTCAAGCAGATTGATAATGTTGCCCTGATTGTTTTCAGGGTGTTTTTCGGGTTTTTAATTGCAGCAGAAGCCTTTGGCGCTATTTTTACCGGGTGGATTAAAAGAACGCTTATAGAACCTGAGTTTACCTTTACCGTTATCGGTTTTGAGTTCTTGCAGCCTTTACCGGGCAATGGAATGTATTTTTATTTTGCTGCCATGGGAGTACTGGGAATCCTGGTCATGACAGGATATAAATACCGTCTTAGCGTGGGGCTGTTTACCCTGATGTGGACAGGGGTGTACCTCATGCAGAAAGCATCATATAACAACCACTATTACCTGCTTATCCTGATCTGTTTACTGATGCTGGTGTTGCCTGCTCACCGCTATTTTTCGGTTGATGCCAGAAGAAACCCGACTATTAAAAAAACAGCAATGCCAGGCTGGTGTAAATGGGCTATAGTGTTGCAACTGTGGATCGTGTATACCTATGCCTCACTGGCGAAGCTTTATCCCGATTGGTTGGATCTGACAGTAGTGAAGAATTTAATGAGTTCAAAAGCAGATTATTACCTTATAGGTGATTTGTTGCAAAAACAAGGAGTGCATGTTTTTATAGCGTATACCGGAATCTTATTTGATCTTTTGGTAATTCCGATGTTGCTTTGGAAGCCGACACGCAAATTGGCTTTTCTGGCTTCAGTTGTTTTTCATCTGTTTAATTCCATCGTATTCCAGATAGGGATTTTTCCATATTTGTCTTTGGCTTTTACGTTGTTTTTTTTCGAACCGAAAACCATACGCGATATCTTTTTAAAGAAGAAACCGTTGTATGTTAATGATGAGGTGATAATCCCTCGTTATAAAAATCTGCTATATACCGTTGGAGGGGTTTATTTTTTAATTCAACTGGTTTTGCCTTTACGCCATTGGTTCATTAAAGATGATGTGCTGTGGACAGAAGAGGGGCACCGTTTGAGTTGGCGTATGATGTTGAGAAGCAAGTCAGGATATTCAACTTTTAAAGTTGTAGATAAGGCAACAGGAGAAACAGAGCTTGTCTATCCTAAAAATTACCTGAGCAGAAAACAACAAGGAATAATAGGAACCAAGCCTGATGTAATCTGGCAGTTTGCCCAGCGCCTGAAGAAACAATACAATGCAGAAGGAAAAGAGGTGGCGGTATATGTGAAAAACAGGGTAAGTGTAAACCGAAGGCGGGCAAAACCGTTGATTGACGAATCGATAGACCTGGCTGCGGAGCCCTGGAAACAGTTTCAGCACCATAGCTGGTTACTTCCCTCTGAGCTTGATAGGAAAGAGGAGATTAAAAATTAAGGTTTTCGTTATTTTTTAAAGACTTGTTTTTACAGCCTACACTATTTACATTAAATTTGTCGCTTAATTTAAATGCGTTAGGGATAGAAGCGGATAGCTTTTGCGTTTTTCAGCAAAACTATGAGCGGATAGCCCGGCCACGGTAGTGGAAACGCCCAAATAAAATTTTTAACGATGTTACAAGTACCGTTTATCAGAGAAAACAAAGAAGAGGTGGTTAAAGCCTTGGGTAAAAGAAATTTTGCCGCTGATGAAGTCATTAACGAGGTACTGTCTGTAGACGAAGAACGTAGGAGTATACAGGCGGAACTGGACAATACGTTGGCTGAGTCCAACAGATTGTCAAAAGAAATCGGTAATTTGTTCAAGTCCGGAAAGAGAGAAGAGGCGAATGAACTGAAAGAACAGACCGGATCGTTAAAAGAGCGTTCAAAAGACCTTAATGAACAGTTAAATGAAAAGGCACAGCGATTAAACGGATTACTGTATAGTATACCGAATGTACCGCACCCGTCAGTTCCTGAAGGAAATTCAGATGAAGACAACGAAGTGGTTTTTGAAGAAGGCACCGTGCCCCAACTGGAAGATGAGGCCCTGCCTCATTGGGAGCTGGCAAAAAAATACGATATCATTGATTTTGAGCTCGGAACTAAAATATCAGGAGCCGGATTTCCTGTGTATAAAGGAAAAGGAGCCCGTTTACAACGTGCACTGATCTCTTATTTTTTAGATAAAAACACGGCCGCAGGTTATAAAGAATACCAGGTGCCGCATTTGGTGAATGAAGCTTCAGGATACGGAACAGGCCAGTTGCCAGATAAGGAAGGACAGATGTACCATGTTACCAATGACGACTTGTACCTGATACCTACTGCTGAGGTTCCGGTTACAAACTTCTTCAGAGGTGAGATTGTAAACGAATCTGATTTTCCGATTTGCTGTACAGCCTACACCCCTTGCTTCAGAAGGGAAGCGGGCAGCTATGGCGCCCATGTAAGGGGGTTGAACAGGCTGCATCAGTTTGATAAGGTAGAAATTGTGAGGGTAGAACATCCGGATAATT
Organism: Zhouia spongiae; assembly: GCF_022760175.1. Classification (GTDB taxonomy): domain Bacteria; phylum Bacteroidota; class Bacteroidia; order Flavobacteriales; family Flavobacteriaceae; genus Zhouia; species Zhouia spongiae. The sequence goes on along the minus strand of NZ_CP094326.1, from coordinate 962,474 downwards.
CATACCATGCATTAAACGGTATGGTAGAACATGTTAAGGGAATACTTCGCGAATTAAAATTGCCTTACAGGATATTAAGGCTTTGTGGAGGGGATCTGGGCTTTACTGCTGCATTAACGTTCGACTTTGAAGTGTATTCTACTGCTCAGGAAAAGTGGTTAGAGATCAGTTCGGTATCGAATTTTGAAACCTACCAGGCTAACCGTCTTAAGCTGCGTTTTAAAGATGAGAACGGTAAAAGCCGGCTGGCGCATACCTTAAATGGAAGTGCATTGGCCTTGCCAAGGGTGTTGGCGGGAATTCTGGAGAATTATCAGACCAAAGACGGTATTAAGATTCCGGAAATTTTAGTGCCTTATACCGGGTTCGATATTATCGATTAAACTTGGAATATTAAAAAAAATTACTTAATTTGAAGTAGCCTATTTCTTATTTAATGAACCTGCTGGTGTTGAATAATGTTTACCCATATTTACTTCACATCAGAAATATCAAAGGAAAAGGCTTATTACAGATAGGTAGTAAAGAAAGGTTATAATTTTATACCAACGCAAATAACAATCACAGTATATGTTGATTAATAGCACTTTATTTAGTTGGTAGGGGCCCAGGCGAAAGTTTGGGCTTTCTTTTTCTAAACATATTTCAGTTTGTGTTTGATGTAGTATCTTTGAGAGATATGATTGTATTTTAGCTTTTCATGAGGAGATCGGTTGTCATACTAACAATTTTACTTTTTACGTGCCTTGCCAATGCCCAGAATGAAGCATTGGCCAGACAGTATTTTGATGACGGTAAGTTTGAAAAGGCTGTTTCGCTATTTGAAAAGCTCTATAAGGCCAATAGCGGGAGTTTTACTTACTTCAAGGCTTTGGTTGAATGTTACCAGCAACTTGAGAGGTTTGAAGATTCACAATCCCTTCTTGAATCACAATTAAATCAAGGACGTTTTTCTGCCGCCTTATGGGTGGAGATCGGGTATAACTATCAATTAAAAGGAGATGAGACCAGGGCCAGGGAAAATTATGACAAGGCTATTAAAAGCATTTCAGAAAATGTAACCAATGCCTATGGGATAGGTAATGCGTTCAGAAGCCATACCCTACTCGACTATGCCATTGAAACCTATAAGAAGGCGATGGAGATCAATCCGGATCTGAATTTTAATTATAACCTTGCATTGATCTATGGAGAACTCAATGCCATTGAGCAGATGTTCGAAACCTATCTGAATCTACTGGCCTTTGATGAAAAGTTCAAGCCAAGGGTATTAAATAGTCTGGGAAATTTTATAACAGACGATGTCAATGCAGAGAACAATCAACTGTTAAGAAAACAATTGCTAAGGCGGTCGCAAACCGATCAGAATGTGTTATGGAATGAATTGCTGAGTTGGTTCTTTGTTCAGCAACAACTCTATGGAAGCGCTTTTATTCAGGAAAAGTCCATTTACAAGAAGTCAGACAAACAAACCCTGGGGCGTATCGTAAACCTTGGCCGGTCTGCATATGAAGCATCTGACCTCGAAGCAGCGAGACAAATTTTCTCTTATGTTGTGGAGAACAGTCCTTTTCAGGAAGTTACATTAGAAGCGGAGTTGTATATTATTAATATTGATCTGGAGAATCATACCGACAAGGATAATAAAAAAATCAATGAACGCTTTCTGTCCCTTTTAGAGCAATTCGGAAAAACAAAGCAAACGATTCAGTTGCAATTGGCATATGGTAAGTTTTTGGCCTTTGAAATGGGAAAGCCTGTTGAAGCCCAGAAATTTTTAAATGAAATGCTTCAATTGCCTCTGAACAATTTTGAAGAAGCAAAAATCAAAATGTTATTGGGCGATATCTTGGTTTACCATGAGCAATTCAACAGGGCTCTTATACTTTACTCTCAGGTACAACGAAAAGTAAAAAATGATGTAATGGCCCAGGATGCTCGTTTTAAAGTGGCACAAGCCAGTTTTTACAAAGGAGATTTTAAATGGGCCGAGAGCCAGTTAAAAGTACTGAAGTCTTCAACGTCGCAGCTTATCGCTAATGATGCGCTACAATTAAAATTGCTTATTTCCGATAACTCCCTGGAAGATTCTACCCAAACGGCTCTTAAAATATATGCTAAAGCCGATTTGTTGGCATATCAGAATAAAAACAAAGAAGCAATTTCTTTACTGGATGAAATACTGCAAAACCATAAGGGTGAAAGTATAGAAGATGAAGCTCTTTTAAAACAGGCAAAGCTCCTTGAAAAAATGAACGAACCAGATAAAGCCCGGCTCAATTATACCAAAATTATAGAATTCTTCCCGGATGATATTTTAATGGACGATGCCTTGTTTGGTCTGGCAAACTTATACTACGATCAGGGACTGGAAGAAAAGGCCAAGCCTTATTTCGAACAGCTTGTTTTAGAACATCCCGATAGCATATTCTTTGTTCAGGCACGAAACGCATATAGGAAGATCAGGGGCGATGTGGTAAATTAATGTACTTCGGCCACCAGATGTTTTGATGCCATAAAAAAACTCCGGTTCTTTGCATCAGTTTTAATAAGATCATCTTTTGGATAAATAAAAAAGCTATGTATATCTATAATGTTACTATAAATATCGATCAGAGTGCGCACGATGAATGGGTAGTGTGGATGAAAGAAACGCATATTCCTGATATGCTCGCAACAGGGAAGTTTACGAAAGCACGAATGGTAAAGGTGTTGGTTGAGGAAGAAATGGGCGGAACAACCTATTCGGTACAATACTTTACAGATAGTAAGCATACCTTAGAGCGTTATTATCAGGAAGATGCCGACAGGTTAAGACAAGAAGCTTTCAAGCTTTTTGCAGATAAGTTTGTCGCTTTTAGAACGGAGCTTGAAATTATCAGCGAGCATTAATAAATAATAAAATGAGCAAGGTAAGAGCCAAAAAGCATTTAGGGCAACATTTTTTAAATGATGAAAATATTGCCAATAAAATCGGAGAGACATTAACACTTCAGAATTACAACGAAGTGCTGGAGATTGGCCCCGGTATGGGAGTGCTTACCAAATATTTGCTTTTAAAAAATATTAATGTCACCGCTATGGATATAGACACAGAATCCATAGCCTATTTAAGAGAAAATTATCAGGAAGACGGAGTAAAATTCAGGATCGTGGAAGCAGATTTTTTAAAAACAGATCTGTCCGGTCTATTCAAGGACAAACCGTTCGCTATTACCGGAAATTTCCCTTATAATATTTCCTCTCAGATTGTTTTTAAAATGTTGGAGTGGAGACATCAGGTTCCAGAATTTACCGGGATGTTCCAGAAAGAAGTAGCCCAGCGAATCTGTGAAAAAGAAGGAAGTAAAGCCTATGGAATTTTGTCTGTACTGGTGCAGGCTTTTTACGATGCAGAATATTTGTTCACCGTAAAACCGGGAGTGTTCAATCCCCCGCCAAAAGTAGACTCCGGAGTAATAAGACTTACCAGAAAAGAAAATTTTCAACTGCCTTGCAATGAAAAATTATTCACCAGGGTCGTAAAAACAGCATTTAACCAGCGAAGAAAGACACTTCGTAACAGTTTAAAAACATTTCAGCTATCAGATAATTTAAAAGAAGATACTATATTTGGGCAGCGTCCTGAGCAGTTAAGCGTTCTCGATTTTATAGACCTTACAGAAAAAATAGAGCATGATACCATTTAAACTCACAGACGAACTCATCGCGCAAATTAATCTGCTGATAGCAGAGAATAGCACCGGCGAACTCCTCGATATGTTGAGTGAGTTGCACTATGCCGATATTGCCGAGATCGTTCATGAGCTGGATGATGAAGAAGCTATTTACATTATCAAACTGCTCGACAGTGAGACGACATCAGATATTCTTGCCGAGTTAGATGAGGATGTTCGGGAAACCATATTAAGAAAACTATCCGCAAAAGAAATTGCAGATGAACTTCTGGAACTCGATACCGATGATGCAGCTGACATTATCGGGGAGCTGCCTAAAGAGCGGGTCAGTGAAATTATATCCCAGATAGAAGACCGCGAACATGCACGCGATATTGTAGACTTATTACGTTACGACGAAGGAACAGCAGGAAGTTTAATGGCAAAGGAGTTGGTAAAGGTGAATGAAAACTGGAATGTGCTTACCTGTGTCAAAGAAATGCGTGCCCAGGCAGAAAATGTACGAAGGGTACATTCTATTTATGTAGTTGACGACGAAGATAAATTAAAAGGGCGCTTATCGTTAAAAGACCTGCTAACGACCTCTACCCGTACCGCTATAAAAGACGTTTATATTCCGAAAGTAGACTATGTGTCTGTAAATGACGATGCAGAAGAAGTAGAAAAAATAATGTCTAAATACGATTTGGAAGCCATTCCTGTAATAGATGAACTAGGCAGACTTGTCGGACGTATCACGATCGATGATATTGTAGACTTTATTAAAGACGAAGCAGAAAAAGACTATCAGTTGGCGGCGGGTATTACCCATGATGTAGAAGCCGATGATAGCATATGGGAGCTCACCAAAGCAAGATTGCCCTGGTTGCTTATCGGAATGTTGGGCGGACTCGGGGCGGCAAGTATTATCGGTGGCTTTCAGGATGTGCTCACCAAATATCAGGCATTGATACTTTTTATCCCTTTAATTCAGGCAACAGCAGGTAATGTGGGCGTGCAATCTTCAGCTATCGTAGTGCAAGGACTGGCAAACGATACCATTAAAGGGGAAATATGGAGCAGGTTGCTGAAAGAAGGGCTCTTAGGACTGGTAAATGGGGTAGCAATTGCCCTTATCGTGTTATTGATCAGTCATTTTGCATTCGGCACCACTTATTTTGAATCGGCAACGATATGCGTAGCACTTGTTTCAGTAGTTATTATTGCTGCGTTAATCGGAACGTTTATACCCATTTTCCTCGATAAAAGAGGCATAGATCCGGCCGTTGCCACAGGACCATTTATTACTACAAGCAACGATGTTTTCGGAATATTGATCTACTTTCTTATTGCAAAACTCATACTTGGGTTTTAAAACCTGCCGGATTTTTTTGATTCACCACTTTCATATCCGGGCATCTTTACCAGACGATCGAAAGAACAATGAAAGCATTTATACATCGATCAGAACATCAGATTTCTTATGTGACCGGAATGCCGGAAAAATGAGAAAAACTTAAGCGATTACTTGATAACTCCTACAAATTACTACCTTTATCCATATTGAAAAATAACCCTAAATCACTTTAAAATGAATTTTAAAACGAACCTTCTCGGCCTGATTTTACTTTTTACGGGTCTTGTTGCAACCGCTCAGGATTACAAAAAACAAATTGAAACACAGTTTTCAGAATATCTGAATGCCATCGTAACAAGAGACTTTGAAAAATCTATGGATTATATTGTCGATGATTTTTTTACCATTATTCCTAGAGAACAAATGGTTTCACTAATGGATAAAACCTTCAATAATCCTGAAATTGAATTTGAAATAAAAGATCAGAAAATTCTAAAAGTGAACGATGTAGAAGAAATAGACAGTAAATTTTATGCACTATTATCCTATTCAAATAAAATGAATATGAAATTTAAAGGAGAGGCATCAGAAGCTACAGATGAAAAAGAAACCAGAAATAACCTGATAAAATCATCTTTAGAAACTTCTTTCGGTGCTGAAAATGTAAAATACGATGCAGAATCCGGGGTGTTTGAAATTTATTCAGAAAAAAATGTGTATGCAGTTTCACCCAATGGAGTCGGTAATTGGAAGTTTTTAGTAGTAGAAGAGCGACAAAAACCAATCTTAGAAAAGCTATTACCAAAAGTATTGGTAGATAAAATATAAAAATACACTATACAATGTTACGGCGGACTTTGGTCCGCTTTTTTCTGATCAATTACCTGAGCGCAAGCATTGCTCCGCGAAGTCTTCCGACTTTGTGAAAACATGAATGCAATAACCAGTATACCTCCACATCAGTCGGAATAATTGAAAATTACTTCACTAATTCATTCACCTTCTCATAAACCAGGTGACTTTCCCAGCCTCTATATAACAAATAATCGGCTAGTTTCTTCTTCTTTTTTTGAGGGTTAGGTTCAGTAAGTTGTAAAAAGCGCTTTTTGGCAAGTTCATGGAAAGTACCGTAGTAATCGCTGTCCGGAATCTCCTTCAGAGCCGTCTGGATATTATATTTAGAGATATCGCGTAGCTTTAATTCATTAACAATACGATTGCGGCCCCATTTTTTATGCCTGAACTTTCCCCGGGCAAAACTTCTGGCAAAACGTTCTTCGTTTAAGAAGCCTTGCTCAATTAAATGAGCAATAATAGTATCTATAGCCAGAGAGATCATGCCCATATGCGTTAGCTTTGTGGCTACTTCTTTATGACACCGGTCCTGGTAAGCACAATAAGCCTCCAGTTTGCGGGTGGCCTCCTCAACAGTATATGAGCGCTTTTCAATCATGGTGTAAAGAAACAAAAAAAGAACGTTACCGATTTTTAAAAGAAATGATTAAAGGGATAATGAAAGCTTTTTATACCTTTAGGTTTCATAGGTTATAAAAACAGATGAGTACCATTATAGAAAAAGTTAGATCAGAATTGCAAAAAAGCAGTACGGTAAAAGACCGTGAGAGCGGATACCGCTTTTTTAGAGAAGAGATTAGGCTCTATGGCGTTAAAGCCGCAGTGGTTCGGAAAATAAGTAAAGAATACTTCAAAGAAATTAAAGCAGAAAATAAAGAAACCATCTTTAAGCTTTGCGAAACACTATGGCAATCGGGAATGATGGAAGAATCATTTATTGCCTGTCATTGGTCTTATTATATCCATAAGCAGTATGAACCGAAAGATTTTAAAATCTTTAAAAAATGGGTAAATACCTATGTGAATAACTGGGCATCGTGCGATACCCTTTGCAATCATACTATAGGAACCTTTATAGAAATGTTTCCTGAATATATAGAAGAATTGAAACAATGGACGACTTCAAAAAACAGATGGATGCGGCGTGCAGTAGCAGTATCCCTTATCGTGCCGGCCAGAAAAGGAGAGTTTTTAGAAGAGGTTTTTGAAATAGCCGATACATTATTGCCAGACCAGGATTATCTGGTGCAAAAAGGGTACGGATGGTTGTTAAAAGTAGCCAGCCAGGTACATCAAAGAAAGGTTTTCGAATATGTAATGAGTAAAAAAGATATAATGCCACGAACATCGTTACGGTATGCTATAGAAAAAATGACTCCTGAGCGGAAAAAACAAGCAATGAAAAAAGACTGAAGAGAAAATGAACCTACAACCGAGAATAGAAACCTTCCCGCAGAAAAAATTTATAGGCAAGCGCATAAAAATGTCGTTAGCCGGGAATAAAACCCTTCAGTTATGGCAAAGTTTTATGCCCGAAAAGTCAAAAGTTAAAGATGTAACAGGCACTGAGCTTTATTCTATAGAGAATTATACACCAGATTATTTTAAAATATTCAATCCGGCGGCTACCTATGAGAAGTGGGCGGCCGTTGAAGTATGTAACCTTGAAAATGTGCCTGAAGGAATGGAAGCTTTTACAAGTCCCGAAGGAGTGTATGCCATTTTTCTGTATAAAGGATCTGCCGGCGAAGCACCGGAAACGTATCAGTATATCTTTAATGAATGGTTGCCACAGTCGGGATATGTGCTGGATGATCGTCCGCATTTTGCCGTCATGGGCGAAAAGTATAAAAATAACGACCCTGATTCTGAAGAAGAACTCTATATCCCTATAAAACCAAAATGCTGAAAAGTAAAATAAAATAACCAGTATATAATCTAACAAACAATAAAAATTAATATGACGCACTTTTTAGGAATGATAGGCCTCTGGCAAATTTTATTATTAACGATTTTAATGGTGATTTTTATAATCCCGCTAATAATAGCAGTAGTCGATATCGTCAGGAACAATTTTGAAGGCAGTGGAAAAATAGTATGGCTGCTAGTGGTTTTGCTGTTAAATCCTGTCGGGGTGGTATTGTATTTTTTAATCGGGAGAAAGCAACGTGTAGCGATATCAAATGAAAATAACTAGAAGGAGTACTGGAAACGGGCACTGAAAGCTTTTAATTTGATGAGAACGGCGTTTTATTGAAATTATAATCCTGATTTTGATTGAATTAGTGCAGGTTTTTCATAAATTAATAAGCAATTAAGAAGAAGGTTCTCAATGAGATAGGATCTTTGTTGCTAACTGTTAAACAGTCAAAACCATGAAAAACTTTGTTACATCAGGATGTTTCCTCCTGTTTTGTGCTTTTCAGCTCAGCGCCCAGAACGTAAAAGATACCCGGTTATTACATTCCCCTGCCATTAGCGATGAGCATATAGCCTTCGTTTATGCAGAAGACCTCTGGATCTCTGATAAGGACGGATCTAACCCGAGACGATTGACCGTCGATGAAGGAGTTGAGTCAAGTCCTGTTTTTTCTCCGGATGGTTCGATGATAGCTTTCAGTGCAGAATACGATGGTAATACAGATGTCTTTGTCATCCCGTCTTCCGGAGGGGTTCCCAAAAGGTTAACATGGCATCCTTCCTGGGATATTGTCAGGGGTTTTACTCCCGAAGGGGAGGTTTTGTTCAATTCGAGAAGAACAAACCATACCAACAGGCATGCAAAACTCTATACAATTGCTGTAACCGGAGGGCAGCCGAAAGAATTATCAATACCTACTGCGTACAGAGCAGCCATATCCTCTAACGGAAACTATATCGCTTATAATCCGAATTACGAAGCCTTCCGGCAGTGGAAACATTACAGAGGGGGAACACAGGCCCGTATCTGGGTGTACAATAAAAGCAATGAAAGAGTAGAAGAAATTCCAAAACCGTCAACAGGCGCTAATGATGCCCATCCTCAATGGGTCGGTAAGAAGGTGTTTTTCAGGAGCGACAGGAACGGAGAGTTTAATTTATTCTCATACGACATTAATACGAAAGAGGTTGTACAGCATACAAACTATACCGGGTTACCGGTTATAGGCTTGGGGTCGAACGGCAAAGAGGTTATTTATGAGCAGGCGGGTTATTTGCACCTATACGATCCTGAGTTAGGTACGAGTAAAAAGATTACAGTTGGAATTGCCACTGATTTACTCGAAATGAGACCCAGGTTTGTGTCAGGGGCCAACTATGTGCGAAGTGCAGCAATATCACCCTCGGGGGTAAGAGCTGTGTTCGATTTTAGGGGAGATATTGTTACGGTGCCTGCAAACAAAGGAGATGTAAGCTATATAACCAATACACCGGGAATACACGAAAAAGACCCTTCGTGGTCACCCGACGGAAAGACGATTGCTTATTTTTCTGATGCTGGCGGAGAGTATGCGATACACTTAAAAGATATTCAAAGTGATAAGGTAACAATCATAACGCTGGATGGCACAGGTTTTTATGCCAATTTAAACTGGTCGCCGGATAGTAAAAAAATGACTTTTGTCGACAATGGGAGAAACCTTTATGTATTGGATGTAAGTTCGAAAAAGATCGGAAAAGTAGCAACAGATATTTTGTATGTTCCCGGAGCCTTTAGAGATCTGTTTGGATCATGGGCTTTCGACTCAAATTATTTTACTTATACAGTAATTACCGAAACCAACTTCGAGCAGGCTTTTGTTTATAGCCTGAAAGAAAACAGGTCGTATGCTGTTTCTGACGGGTTGTCCAATGTTTCAGAACCGGTTTTTGATCCTGAAGGAAAATATATATACATGCTGGCATCAACAGATGCAGGCCCAGTAGTTAATTGGTTCGACCAGTCAAATCAGGATATGGAAATGACCAATTCTATTTATCTGGTAACCCTTCAAAAAGAAACGATTTCACCACTGGCAAAGGAAAATGATGAAGAAGAGATCGATAAGAAAAAAGAAGGAGCAGATAAGAAGAAAAAAAAGAAACCTGTATTGGAGATCGATTTCAATGGGATACAACACCGTATTATAGATCTTCCGGTCAGGCCGGGAGTGTATTCGAATCTGATAAGCCCGGACAACGGAAGCTTATATTATTTGTCATATCAGCCCCATAGCAACTTTTCAAGTCCACAATCATTAATGCATTTCGATCTGAAAGAACGTAAGGCAAAGGAGGTTTTAAAAGCAAATCAATATAGTATCTCAGCCGATGGTAAAAAGATGCTTGTCCGTAATGGAAGTTCGTGGAATGTGGTGGAAACAGGGAAAAAGCCTGATAACGGATCTGTTAAAATCGATGAAATTAAGGTGAAGATTGATCCGGTTCAGGAGTGGAAGAATATCTTTAACGAAGCCTGGCGTGTTAACAGGGATTATTTCTATGATCCCGGTATGCACGGAGCCGATTGGGAAGCTATGAAGGTAAAGTATACAGGCTTTATACCGGATGTGGTTTGCAGAAGCGACTTATACCGCGTGATGCAATGGATGTTTAGTGAATTGGCTGTGGGGCATCACCGCTTTCAGGGAACGGGCGACAGATTGAACAATCCGGAGAGGGTAAACGTAGGTTTGCTGGGTGCGGATTATGAAATAGCGAACAACCGATACAAGCTAAAGAAGATATACGGAGGCCTGAACTGGACTCCTGATCTGAAGGCTCCGCTTACCGAACCCGGGGTTAATATACAAGAGGGCGAATATATCCTCAGTGTAGATGGAAATAACCTTACTGCCAATGATAATTTATATCGCTTTTTTGAAAACAAGGCAGGCAAGATTGTGAATTTAAAGGTAGGGACGAATGCAAACGGATCAAACACCCGAAACGTGAAAGTGGTTCCTATAGCTAACGAGGACGCTTTGAGAAACAGGGCCTGGGTAGAAGGAAATATCGAGAAAGTAAACAAGGCAACAGGCGGACAGGTTGCTTATGTATATGTGCCGAATACAGCCGGAGCCGGGCATGAATATTTTAAACGTTATTTCTTCCCGCAAGTAAACAAGAAAGCAATTATTGTAGATGAGAGGTATAATGGCGGCGGACAGCTTGCGGATTATTATATAGATCTGTTGAGAAAACCATATCAGTCACATTGGAATTTCAGGTATGGGAACGATCTGAAAGCACCCAATGCATCTATTCAGGGACCGAAAGTAATGCTGATCGATGAAACAGCAGGCTCGGGAGGAGATTATCTTCCCTGGATGTTCAGAAAGTATAAGCTGGGAAAGCTTATAGGGAAAAGAACCTGGGGCGGACTTGTGGGGATACTGGGGTATCCTGAATTTATTGATGGAGGCAGGGTCACAGCACCTAATGTGGCATTCTACAGTGAAAAAGGATTTAGGGTTGAAAATGAAGGAGTAGCTCCGGATATCGAAGTAGAGCAATGGCCAAAAGAAGTCATGGGAGGGCATGATCCGCAACTCGAAAAAGCTATTGAGGTTATTATGAAGGAATTAGAAGAGTATAAGCCCGGTTATCCTGTACGTCCTGCATACCCTAACAGAGCCAAGGGAGCCGGTCAGGAATAAGAAATGATACTTTTTTATAAAAAAGGGGGGGGCTGTTAAGGCGCTCTGTTCTATCATAATTTACCGGATTCTGACACTACCGGTTTTCCTGTTCGGAGAGGTTGTATTATTTTAGAAAAAAAATGTAATGAAGACTTATTTCTCCACACTACTTATCGTTTTTGTTTTGATGATGTCCTGTAATTCTGGAAGCGGCAAAGAGGATAAAAGAGAAGATCAGAATGCTGTTGCGATATCTGGCAAGAAAGATTTTAATCGTCCGATGATGGGATGGGCCAGTTGGAATGCCTACAGAGTAAATATCAGCGAAGAAATAATCCGGGCACAAGCTGATGCGATCGTTAAATTGGGCTTAGATACACTCGGATACCGCTATATAAATATCGATGATGGATATTTTGGGGGAAGAAATGCAAGCGGAGAGCTAATCTCGCATCCTGAACGATTTCCGAATGGAATGAAGGCGTTGTCAGCTTATATTCATAATAAGGGCCTGAAAGCAGGTATTTATACCGATGCAGGGATAAATACGTGTGCTTCATATTGGGATAAGGATACCATCGGAACCGGAATGGGGTTGTACGGCCATGAATATAAAGATTTAAATCTGTTGTTAAATAAATGGAATTACGATTTCTTAAAAGTAGATTGGTGTGGCGGAGAATGGATGGGCTTGGATGAACAGACAAGATATACTGAAATAGGAAATCTGATAAAAGAGGTTAAGCCTGAAGTCTTATATAATGTATGCAGATGGCAGTTTCCCGGTAAATGGGTGACTCAAGTTGCCGATTCTTGGAGGATCTCAGGCGATATTGCAAACAACTTCAAGTCCATACTTCACATCATCGATAAAAATGCCGATCTATGGAAATATGCAACAAACGGGCATTACAACGATATGGATATTCTACAGGTAGGGAGAGGGATGACCAAAGAAGAAAACAAAGTACACTTTTCGATGTGGAGCATGATGCATTCACCACTCATTTTAGGAAATGATTTAACCAAAATATCGGAAGAAACGCTTCAGATTATTAGTAATAAAGAAATTATAGACCTCAATCAGAGTTCTTTTGTATACCAGGCAAGGAGAGTGGTTGATAAGGGAGATCTGGAGGTTTGGGCCAAGCCATTAACATCGACTGTAAGCGGAGAGGTAGCCGTTGCATTATTGAACAGAAGTAAAGAAGAACAGGATATAGCTTTTGACCTTGAGGATGTCGGTATCATTGCTTCTGAGGCTTATACGATGAGAGATTTATGGGAGAAAAAAGACTACCCGGCATCAAAACAGGATTCGATGATAATGAAAGTCCCGGCTCATGGTATTGTGGTATTAAAAGTAATAGGTACTGCAAAACCTTTCAATGTGTTTCAATACGAGGATAAAAAATAGCGGACTGTAAAAGCTTTATTATAGTTAAGGTAAAAACACTACGAATGGAAAAAGTTGCGACTTTGGTTTCGGAATGGTTTGATAAATGGACGACAGGCGATTTTTTAAGTCTCCCGGTTACAGAAACTTTTACACATACCAGTCCGTTTGGAACCATTGAAGGAAAAAGAGCCTATATAGAACAGGTAATCGCTAACAAGGATAAATTTCTTGGCTATACCTTCGATATACTTGATGCATTGTACTATCCGGACAAAGCTTGTGTCCGCTATATTGCCAGGCAGGACGACTTTAAACTGGAGGTGAGTGAGTGGTATTATATAAAAGACAAGTCGATCGATCGGGTCGTAGCATATTATCATATTGGAGAGATTAGAGAAGACAGGAAGCTTAATGATATTTGAACCCGATAAATATTTAGCGGGTATTCTAACGATACGAATGTATACGAAGAAATTTTTTCTTTAATTAAAGAATTATTTATCTGTATTATGGTAAAGATAAATAAGATATTTTCACAGTATATGAATAGATTTAAGTATTAAAAATCTGTAACCTTCCGGTTGTATTACGATTTCTTTAAAAATATTAATATTTCGTATAAACCAAGTTTTATATTATATATTAATGCATAATTTTGTAGTAAATAATCATTAAAAAATAAATGTAATCTATTGTTAGTATGAAAAAAATGAATGCTTTAATGCCTGGCTTGTTTGTTTCTGTTTTTCTGATCAGTTGTAGCGATTCTACTTCTGATGAGTTTGATGAGGCTAATGGAGGTGTAGAAGAAAAGTTAATCACTCAATTAGACTTAGCATCTGTTCAGGATGAAACCGAAAACAGTTCTGTGTACCTTACGTATGATGCTGATTTAAGATTGAGTAAAGCTTCGAATGGGATGGAGTCAAGTACTTTTGTATATGAAGATGATGAGCTTTCTGATGTAACCGGAGGAAATTCCGGTAGCGTCTTTAATATTGAAGAACTTTATCAGTCTCCTTATGGTGCTTTTGAAACAGGAAAGGTTTTGGAGTATGATGATAATAAAAACCCAAGTCTAATAGAATTTTATGAAGAAGAGTATGATTATGAGAATGATACATATACAGATTTGGTGTATACGGCAGAGGTAAGTTATGATGAAGCGCCTAGTCCTTATTTTTTCACTTTAAAGGCAGCAGGAGTTATAGACGTTCTAGATAAAGTTCAACTTAACTTTAGTGCTTCACCTGAGTCTGCGGAAATTTTAAAAGCCAAGGCACTATTTCCAGTTAATAATATATCCAAAATCCTTTATAAGGATGAAAAAGGAAACCCTGTTTATGAAATAAAAGCGGATTATGTGTATGATGATGATAATTATCCGGTTTCTGCCACAATAAGCGCTAAGGATTTAGGAAACAATGAAACTTTAGTATATACACTAAACTATAAGTATATGCAAAAATAAAAATAGGCTAAACAGGCATATTTTAAAGCACCACTTAAAATGTGGTGCTTTTTTATTTTTATCGTGGTTGGCATAATCCAGTAATTGATTATTTATGAAAAATGGTAATACATCCAGAGACCGGTGCAATACAACAATAAAATTAAATGATAATTAAGCTATTGTATAGTTTTAGAGGTCAATTAATTATTTAAAAAGGCCTGTAATGTATAAAATTATTTGGTGGCTGCTGTTAACGCTGCTCTCGTATTCAGGATTTGCACAAAATGTTGCCGACACCCATATTATAACCTTGCCAATCACAGAAGCAGAGGGGTTTGGTCTGTTTTCCCCGGAATTTAAAGAATTAGAGTATGATCCGGCAGAAATGGTGTCAGATGAGTGGAATAATACCAGAGAGGCCGTAACGGGAATACCGGAGCATTGGGACAAACCGGTGGTAAAAAGGATTATTTTTGACATTTACCAGTTCACATATCAGAATTATAAGCTTGGCGCTTTAAGCGAAGATTTTTTTAACAGTGCGAAGGAAGCATGGCAATGGGATCCGGCAAAGAGGGCTCTTTATGAGCAGCCGATTCGGTGTTATACGCATATAGCAATGTTTAAAACTCCGTCTGGAGTGATTGAATATAAGCTCGACACTGATAACGACAAGGATTTCAGAGATGAAAGAACGGTGTCTTCTCCAATAATGGTTGTTGCTCTTGCAAATGGAGCCAAACCCGAATATGCATTAAGAGTACAATACGAGACCTATGTTAACGGTAAGGTAGAAAAGAAAACCATTCCGGTACTTATCGCACAAAATAAAGAGGATCGTTTGTTGTATGGTTTTCCCGTACATGGGGAAACATGGTTTAAAAAAAAGAGACTGGTTTTAAGGGGTGATGTTGTTAGCACGACATATGATAAACGCACTCTGGTAGGTGTAGACGGTAAAAAGGAGGGCTTTAAACCGGTAAAAAAAGAAGCGCAGTTGGAAGTAGAAGGTGAAAATTACCTGAATATGGGGACAGATGCCAATAATCTGATGCTGACGTTAGGGGTCGAACAACCAACCAAGAATAATTTAGTGTATAGAAAGCCGATGGTAGGCGATGCAGCAGCAGTTTTTTCAGGGAATGAATTTACGACAAACAAACCTGTCAGTTTAAAAGATTATAAAGGCAGGTACCTGTACCTGGAGTTCTGGGGAAGCTGGTGTAAACCATGTATGAAGGAAATTCCTAATGTAAAACATGCCAGGCAGAATTTAGATCCGGCCTTGATTTCATTTCTGGGAATCGCATACGACAAGCCCGAAGAGCTTGCCAAAACGATTAAAAAGGAAAAGATTACCTGGCCGCAAATACTTCACAGTAAGGAAAATAAGATCGCAGATATATACGATGTTCGGAATTTTCCTAAATCGTATTTAATAGATCCGGACGGAAAGATAATAGCAGAAGACCTGCGGGGTAGCAAATTGGTAAAACTATTAGAAAAGTATATGAACAAACGATCCAGGTAGTTTTGGTGTTATGGACGAACTGTTTGAAATGCTTGTCCGGGCCCGGCCAGGGATGCACAGAAAGCCTGTAGGAGTGTTAAATGTTAATGGCAGATACGATAACGGACTGTTAAAATAAGAGAACAGGGATATGGTTCTGTTCGACAAAGATATCGATATCCAGCTAAGTAAAATGGAAGCGTATAAAGCTCCTGTAGTCAGCAGGCGGATCACAAAGAAAACTACTTAAAATGATTTTTTCAGAAAATAAAAAAACCACGCTCCCGATAGCTATCGGGATGACGTGGTTTTTTAAATTATTGTTTTAATGTTTTTCCGTTTTTATCTTTAAAACGGTACTCTAAATACGTGTAAGCATCTCTTGGTAAAATTTTTACCCATTTTTTGTGTTCTAAAAACCATTTAGAACGGATGGATGGAAATCCTTTTGTCAGATAAGCGGCTATAAACGGGTGTGTGTTTAATATAATACCGTTTTTAGCTTTATCATTTTTAATAATTCTTTCAAGATCGAAAGTCATTTTATCAACCAGGACAATAGGAGCCTCTACTTCACCATTGGTGTTAGGGTCCTCTTCTCTTGTTTTAATAGTTAACTCCGGTCTTACTCTTTGTCGCGTAATCTGTATCAGGCCAAACTTACTGGGGGGAAGGATTTTGTGCTTGGCTCTGTCGTCGCCCATTTCGTCTCTTAAATGGTTGTATAACGTTCTTCGGTTTTCGGCATCAGACATATCAATAAAATCGACTACGATGATACCTCCCATATCCCGAAGTCTTAACTGCCTCGCAATTTCAGTAGCGGCTATGAGGTTTACCTCAAGGGCCGTTTCTTCTTGCGATTTAGCTTTATTGGATCTGTTACCGCTGTTAACATCTATTACATGAAGGGCTTCGGTATGTTCAATAACCAGATAAGCACCTTTACTCATAGATACAGTACGACCAAACGAAGTTTTGATTTGACGCTCAATTCCGAATTTTTCAAAAACCGGAACAGAAGAGTTGTACATTTTTACGATGGATTCTTTTTTAGGAGCGATTTCGCTCAAATAATCCTTGATTTGATAATAAAGCGTTTCGTCGTCTACGTGAATTCCTGTAAATGTATCGTTAAAAACGTCTCTCAATATGGAGGCGGCACGATTCATTTCGCTTAAAACTTTAGACGGTTGAGGCGCTTTGTAAATTTTTTTGCACATAACTTGCCAACGATTGATCAAGTTTTGCAAATCTTTGTCCAGTTCAGCGACTTTTTTGCCTTCGGCTACCGTACGGACAATAACTCCAAACCCTTTAGGTTTAATGCTTTGTACGAGCCTTTTAAGTCTATCTTTTTCATCTTTGTCTTCAATTTTCTGAGAAACAGAAATTCGATTCGAAAAAGGTACCAGAACCAGATATCGTCCGGCTATTGAAAGCTCTGAACTAATTCTGGGTCCTTTGGTAGAGATAGGCTCTTTTACAATTTGAACTAATATAGACTGGTTGGCCTTAATAACATCGTTAATAACACCGTCTTTGTCTATGTCTTCTTCAAATGGGAAATCTTTTAAAGAGAAATCTTTTACTTTACCTGTGCTTACACGTTTGATGAATTTTAACAATGAGGATAATTGCGGGCCGAGATCGTGATAATGCAAAAAAGCATCTTTTTCATAACCTACATTTACAAATGCAGCGTTAAGTCCCGGAACCGGTTTTCTTACCTTTGCCAGCATAATATCGCCTACGGCAAAGTCTGAACTACTTACCTCTTTGTGTAATTCTATCAGTTTTCCATCCTTTAATAAGGCAAAATCAACGTCAGAGGAACCAGATCGGACAATTAATTCCTTATTCACTCTGAATTGGTTTGTATCGATCCGTAAATACGGACAGATGGATTAAACAAAAAATATTTTACACAGGTTCCTGTTTTAAAAACAGGAAAACCCGGCGAAATTTCATAATGATATTACGAAACTTCTATTTCAATGAACAACAAAATGTGTTAAAAAGAAAAAGTAGTTTAAGAACTACTTTTTCTTTTTATGGCGGTTAGCTCTTGCTCTTTTCTTACGCTTGTGCGTCGCCACCTTATGTCTTTTTCTTTTTTTACCGCTTGGCATAGGGTATAAATTTTATAGTTAATAAATTATTTTACGTCTACGTTCGCTTTAACGCCCTCTACAAATACTTTAGCTGGTTTAAAAGCAGGAATATTATGCGCAGGAATCTTGATGGTTGTATTCTTAGAGATGTTTCTTCCCGTTTTTTCGGCTCTTGTTTTAATGATAAAACTACCGAAACCACGCAAGTAAACGTTGTCTCCGTTCTCTAAGGAGTTCTTTACTTCTTCCATAAAAGTTTCTACAGTTGCCTGTACGTCTCCCTTTTCTATGCCAAGTTTCTCTGAGATTTTGGCTACTAGATCTGCTTTCGTCATTTTATTATACTGTTTTTAAGACTATTATAATTTTTGGGGATGCAAATATATGAATTAATTAACCAATAACAGAAACACAAATGCGTTAAAATTAACCATATAACTTAGTATTTTTGACGACGTTATAAAAAATAAGGATGTTTTCTAGCAAAATTAGACAGTGGTATAAGGCGAATAAAAGGGCGTTGCCGTGGCGTGAGTCGCAGGATCCGTACCGTATTTGGCTGTCAGAGATCATGTTACAGCAAACCAGGGTAGAGCAAGGGCTGCCGTACTATAAAAAATTTACGGAAAACTATCCGACTGTGTTTCAGCTTGCTGCCGCATCTGAAGAAGAAGTGCTGAAAATGTGGCAGGGTTTAGGGTATTATTCCAGGGCGCGAAACCTGCATGCAACTGCAAAACACGTAGCTGAAAATTTAAATGGCATTTTTCCGGATTCGTATAAAGAACTGAAAAAACTTAAAGGAGTAGGCGATTACACAGCAAGTGCGATTGCCTCATTTTGTTTCGATATCCCCGAGCCCGTTGTAGATGGCAATGTATACAGGGTCTTAGCACGATATTTTGGTGTCGACTTCGCTATAAACAGCACTGAAGGGATTAAATATTTTAAAGAACTGGCTTCTGAGCTGATCGACAAAGGCAATCCCGCAGAATATAATCAGGGAATCATGGAGTTTGGGGCCATACAATGTAAGCCACAATCTCCCAAATGCGGTACATGTCCTTTGAACGACGGTTGTCTGGCCTTACAAAAGGGGAGGATTGAACAGCTCCCTGTAAAACTAAAAAAGACAAAAGTAAAAGACAGGTATTTTAATTATCTTGTTCTTCGATCAGAAGGCGAAACGCTGATCCGGCAACGCCGGCAAAAAGATATCTGGCAGAACCTGTATGAGTTTCCGTTAATCGAATCAAAACAAGAACTTGATATACAGCAGCTGGAAGAACATCCGTATTTTACAGCGCTGCTAGCAGGCGCAAATTACAGTCTGACATTGTTTAATGCGCAGCCGAAAGTACATAAATTGTCGCATCAACACTTATATACTAAATTTTGGGTTGTACATTTGCATGCTCCGATTGAAAATGGGATTCCCTGTCAGGAACTAGATGAATACCCGATGCCGGTTTTAATCGCTAATTTTGTAGAGGAATATAGTTTTTAGTTGTGGTTATTTTTTAATATTTTTGAGTTAAACACAAAGACAGATATGAGCGGAACGCTGAACAAAGTAATGTTGATCGGACACCTGGGAGATGAAGTTAAAATGACCTATTTCGATGGGGGAAATTGCATAGGCCGGTTTCCGTTGGCAACAAATGAAGCCTATACGAACAGGCAAACCGGAGAAAGGGTAACTTCTACTGAATGGCATAATATAGTGGTTAGAAATAAAGCAGCGGAAATATGCGAAAAATACCTGACCAAAGGCGATAAGATTTATGTGGAAGGGAGAATAAAGAACCGTCAATGGCAGGGTGAAGACGGACAAACGCGTTACACCACAGAGATACAAGTAACCGATTTTACGTTTCTGTCGGCCAAGAAGGAAGAAGGAGGCATGCAGCAGTCTTCCTCTGTTCAGCCGCAAAGGCAAGAGCAAAAACCACAGGCAGGTCAAGTGGTTCAAGAACCCGAACCGGACGACGATCTGCCATTTTAATTGTTTAACTAAACTGTATACATTTGGATCCTGAGCCCTCGAGTTTTTTAGCAATTTTTACGGTTATAGATACCGTTGCAACCACCAAAATTATTGTCTTATTTATCTTGCTGGTATGTTCTGCGTTAATTTCAGGTGCAGAAGTGGCCTTTTTTACTGTTAATGAAGATGAGCTGGAAGAAGGAAATGGTAAGAACAAGAGAGACAAGTTGGTGTTGAAGCTCCTGGAAACTCCCAAAAAGCTATTCAATACCATTCTGATCTTTAATAACCTGGTCAATATTGCTTTTGTGCTTTTATTCAGTGCATCAGCCAACTATTTTTTCGGACCCTTGTCGTCTTATTCACTGGGTGGCGTTGAACTTAAGTTTGTCGTAGAAGTTATTGTGGCAGCCTTTCTCATTTTAATGTTTGGAGAAATATTGCCGAAAATATACGTGACCAAGAACCAGCTTAAATTCGTGAGGTTTATAGCTCCTTCTCTTAATTTGCTGGCTAAAATATTGTCGCCGGTCAGTATCCCGATGCGAAATGCCAATAATTATTTTCAGGAAAAATGGGGGAGGCAAAAATCTAACCTTTCGGTAGATCAGCTGTCCCAGGCTTTAGAGCTAACCTCGGAAGAGGATACCACTTCGGAAGAACAGAAAATATTGCAGGGAATCGTTACGTTCGGGAATACGGAAACCAGACAGGTAATGACGCCGAGAATAGACGTTTTTGCACTTAGCGAAGACACGAAATTCTCTGAAGTTTTTAAGGAGATTGTCAAAAACGGTTATTCGCGTATCCCCGTATATAGTGAACATATGGATAACATTACAGGGGTTTTATACGTAAAAGATGTTTTGCCGCATATCGACAAGAAATCATTTAATTGGGTTTTGCTGAAACGGGAAGCCTATTTCGTTCCTGAAAATAAAAAACTCGACGATCTGCTGTTGGAATTTCAGGAAATGAAAAGTCATTTGGCCATCGTGGTAGATGAATATGGGGGGACTTCGGGACTTATAACACTTGAAGATATTATTGAGGAGATCGTAGGTGATATTTCAGATGAATTTGACGATGAAGATCTTATTTATTCCAAGCTCGACGACAGAAACTTTGTGTTTGAAGGTAAAACGACACTAAAAGATTTTTACAGGGTTATTCAGTTGGAGGATGAATCCCTGTTTGAAGAAAACAAAGGAGAGTCGGAGACCATAGCAGGGTTTATTCTTGAGATAGCAGGGAGCTTTCCGAAAAAAGGAGAAAAAATAAATTATGAGAATTATACGTTTGTTGTTGAAGCGTTGGATAAAAAACGAATTAAACAAATAAAACTAACGATCAATTAATGAAGGTAATAAAGGTATTTTTCATCTTTTTATTAGTGGCGGCCGTTGTTGTTTCGTGTAAAGAAGAAGCTATGCCAAAGCCGGAAGCGGCTTTAAGGTTGGATTATCCGTTACCAGTGTATATAAATACTGTGCTTGGCGGTTGCCCGTTCAGTATGGAGATCAATAAAGCAGCTGTAGCGGATCAAAAAGGGAACTGTGCTTATAATGTTAATTACAGCTCGATGAATGCCACGGTTTTTTTAACCTATAAAGAAGTTGACGGCAATATAGACAGCCTTCTTATGGATGCTCAAAAATTAACCTATGAACATGCGGTAAAAGCAGATGGCATCATAGACCAGCCCTTTATTAACGACGATGAAAACGTATACGGGATGTTTTACAGGATAAGTGGCGATGCAGCTTCCCAATCACAGTTCTATGTTACCGACAGTGTAAGGCATTTTTTAACCGGATCTTTGTATTTTAAAACCAAACCTAACTACGATTCCATTTTGCCTGCCGCAGCCTATTTGGAAAATGATATCCGGAAAATGATGGAGTCCGTTCGTTGGATTGATAAAGAAGTAAAATAATAAACCGAAAGCCTTTTTGAATATAGAATGCCTGTTTGGGCGCCTGTCGGAAAACTCCATGTCGTACAGGTGCTTAAACAGGCAGTTTGTTTTTTCTTTAATGGTTTTCGGAGTAAACGACCTCGGGGCAAGCCCACGAGAGGGCCAAGCGTAAAGAAAAGGTCTGGTAGGCCTTTTTAGCGATGGAGCCAGCTGGCGCATGGCAAAACATTTCGACGCAAGCCCTGTGAAATTCCTTTAGGAACATTTCACAAGGACAAGCGTCGGAGCATTTAAATCTCGATGATCGAGTAAAGGAGGTTACTGTTTGCCTAAGAGTTCTTCGGCATTTTTAATGCTTTGGTTTATCTTTTCCTTAAGCTCGTTAACTTTAGTATCCTCTTCTTTCAAAAGTTGAATTTTTTTGGACAGGCTGTCTTTAGCAATCGTACCGGAAAAATTACTTCCGAAATCTTTCATCCAAGTCATCATCATCTCATGCGAATCTTCCAGGTCCAGTTTAGCCTTTTCATATGATCTTCCCATCTCTGTGGTATCGACCTTATCTTTTAATTCGGTAATAAGCGTGTTGATCTTGCCCATTTTAGGCATTACCTCATCATGTACTTTAAGGACTTCGCTTTTAAGGGTGTCAAATGCTTGTTGCTGAGAATTATCTTCGCCACAAGCAATCATCAGGGTTAAAGCCATTGCACCAAGTACAGTCTTGAATAATTTCATAATTGTATGTTTTTGTTGTTTTGAGTGAATTGATTTTCAAACAGTTCTGTATCCATAAGAACGCTTATAGTTAAAACTTATTGAATCATTACAAAAATAAGGATAAAGACCGTATAATAAGTGTGAATTAAATACGAATTTTGTCCCCTAATCGAACCGTATGAGCGAACAAGGGAAAAAGTGGCTTTATCTTTCAGTGCTGACACTTATTTGGGGGAGCTCCTTTATACTTATCAAGAAGAGCCTGGTAGGTTTGTCTCCATATCAGGTCGGAGCCTTAAGGATTGTCTTTACCGCTTTCTTTTTATTTTCCGTCGGATTTAAAAAAATGGGAGAAATAAAGAAACGGCACTGGAAATGGATTGCCATATCGGGCTTTTTGAGCTCTTTCTTTCCTCCTTTTTTCTTTGCCCTGGCCCAGACCGAAGTCGATAGCGGAGTTGCTTCTGTGCTAAATTCCCTTACGCCCCTTAATACATTATTGGCTGGAACCGTGTTCTTTGGTATCACTACAACAAAAAAGCAGGCGTATGGCGTATTTATCGGCTTTATAGGGACGTTAATTCTGATTTTAAAAGGGGCGGAGTTCAATCCTGATCAGAATTATTGGTATAGCATACTGATTATTATGTCTACATTGGGATATGCCCTTAACGTAAATATTCTGAAAAAATACTTAACCGATATAAGTGCATTGGCGGTCACAACCGGCAATTTTGCCTTTATTGTTTTGCCTGCCCTGGTAATTTTATGGGGTACGGGCTTTTTTGAGACCGTTATGAGTTCGGAAGCGATGCAGCTTTCAGTACTCTATGTAACCGTACTTTCCTTATTCGGAACGGCCTTTGCCAAAGTTTTGTTCAATAAGTTGATTCAGATAGCAAGCCCGGTCTTTGCATCCTCAGTTACCTACACGATGCCCTTGTTGGCTATTGTATGGGGGTTGTTGGACGGCGAAAGCTTTAGCTTGCTTCAGTTGCTTGGCGGGTTGGTGATCCTGACAGGAGTTTATCTTGCAAATAACAGGAAGAAAGAATGAGGTGAGAACCTTTTTCAGTCACAAATAGACCTCTTGTCATAAGAGAGGGTTTTTGGATTGATTTAAGCGATTTTAAGCTTGTTTTCAGGCAACCAATGCAAAACAAAAGGGAGCCTGTGAGCTCCCTCCTATTAACAACAAATTTAAAAGAGATTATTGAAAATCTGTATCGGAAACACCTTCGTTGATTTTTATTTCTTTTACCTCAAAATCAATTTTTTGCGAACCAAATGTTTGGGATAAGCTGAAAGGGAATTTTATGCCTTCAATATCCTTGTAATTATCATAGAAAACGGATGAAGATATTTCCTGCCCGTTTTGTTTTATATGCACAACGTCTTTTATTTTCAAGCCGCTGTCTACACTGTAAAAGCTGGTCATTTGATCAGAGACTTTAAGGGCATAGGCATCTTTGCCGTCCACATTTTCTATTCCTTCCAGGGTGATGGTATCTGTATAGTGTAATTCTGGAAAAGTGCTGGCTGTCATTTTGGAAGATTCAAGATCTTCCGCCGACATCTCTTTTCTTTGTCCCTGTGTTACAGTGTACCCTTTGTTCCCGTTAATAACCTGTTTGTTCAGTGAGTTCCCCATCATTTTAATATCAACACAGGCCTGGGCGTTTGTAGTGGTTTTTACTTCCATGTTTAGAGCCATACCCTGTAGGGTAGCTTCTGCCGTTTTGTATAACGTGTTTACACTTTTCAGTTTGTTTGCCCCTCCGATGGCTTCCAGGTAGTTTTCTATAACTTTTTGGGCAGTTACACCCGCCGGAACCGTTTTTTTATACGTTGGCTTTTCTACTTCATTGGCGTATTTGTCAAAGTATTTAACAACTGCTTTTTTTCCGTGAAGTTCCATGTTTTCCAAACCCTTTGCAACATCACTTCCTTTACCGACAATAATAATTCGGGCTACATCGGATTTAAAATACTTATTAGCTGCTTTTTTTACATCTGGAACAGTTACATCATTGATCTTTTGCAGGTAAGTTTCATAAAAATCATCCGGAAGATTATTCGTTTTGATGTTTAGGGCATAACGGGCTACAGTACCCGGGTTTTCCAGCGCCATAACGAAGTCGCCTAAATATTTGGCTTTGGCGTTCCGCAATGTCTCCTCGTTTACATCTTCAGTCCTGATCCTGTCTATTTCTTTTATGAATTCAACGACAGAACTGTCTGTTACGGCGTTTCTTACCTTAGCTGCTGCCTGGAACAAACCGGCTCCATACCTGTCGGTACTCAGCGATGAACGGGCTCCGTAAGTATACCCGTGGGCTTCTCTGAGGTTCATGTTTAAATAGCTGCCAAAACTGCCTCCCAGTATATGGTTTGCCATAAGGGCATCAAAATAATCAGGATCAGACATTTTAAGGTCGATATTATTCACTACTTTGATCTCAGACTGAACCGCATTGGGCATGTCTATGAAATTAACCTGGGCGTATTGTGCATTTTTAGGAGCAGTATATGTTACTTGTGGTGCTATTGCCTTTTTCCAGCTGCTGAAAACTTTTTTGATTAACTTTTTGGTCTTGTTAACGTCCACATCTCCGACTACAACCAGATAGGCATTTTCAGGTGTGAAGTACTGGCTGTAGAAACTTTTAACGTCTTCAAGAGAAACGCTGTTAACAGTTTCTTCCGTAATAAATTCTCCATAAGGGTGTTTCTTGCCGTAGGCCAGGGCATTTTTAACCCTGTTTGAAATAGATGCAATGTCTTTTTCCTGAGATTTCAACCCTGTCAGAAGTTGTTCGCGTTGTTTTTCGAACTCATCTTCAGGAAATACCGGATGGAGGGCGCCGTCTGCCATAAGCCCTAAAATTTCTTCGAAGTACTTGGAAAGGCAGCTCGCTGAGGCACCGCTGGCTCCATAGCCGATATTCGCCCCTAAAAAGTCTACACGTTCGTTAAAGGCATCTTTGCTTACGGATGTTGTTCCGCTGCCAAGCACAGCACCTGTGAGACTCGCTACCCCGGCTTTGTCGCCTTCATATATCGGAGCATTGTCAATGCTCAGGTTCATCGATACCCTTGGTAGTTTATGGTTTTCAACAATCATAACGGTCAATCCGTTATTTAGTTGAAATGTTTCAGGTTTTCCTAAGTTTATTTTCGGGGTTGGTCCCGGCTTAGGTTGCTTGGATCGGTCGATTTGCGCTTGCGAAATTGTTGCGCAAAGCATAAATGCTATGATAGGTAATATTTTTATTTTCATTGTTTCTCTGTTTGAAAGCTTTGTTCGATAATCGAGATGTAAATGCTTTATTCCGATAATGATCGGGATGCCTGTTGAACTTGTTTTTGTGAAATATCCCGGAAGGCATTCACAAAACCTGTTCCGGGGCGGTTTACCTGGCTGATTCCGGTAAATACTCTAATCTTAAACGTTGATTCTTGTTAAGGTATTTCTTTGCCACGCTTCTGATGTCTTCTCTTGAAACGGACCTGTAGATGTTAATTTCCGTATTGATTAAATTAGTGTCATCGTAAAGCATATAATTTCTGGCCAGTGAATTGGCAATACCTTCAATGCTCGAATTGGAATTCACAAAATCGTTTTCCAACTTGT
Organism: Zhouia spongiae; assembly: GCF_022760175.1. GTDB lineage: Bacteria > Bacteroidota > Bacteroidia > Flavobacteriales > Flavobacteriaceae > Zhouia > Zhouia spongiae. Next base: position 936,271 of record NZ_CP094326.1, on the reverse strand, counting down.
TTTGAAGCTTTTGATAGTCTTTTTCTGAGATCAGTTCCGTTTGTAATTTCGTGATCTCCTCGTCGATTTCTGTTTCCAGCTGATTTAACGATTTGTCACCCAACGGAAGCGCAAAGATATTATACATGCTATAATCTTCCTGTGGCCTGTTGAAGGCAAAGACCTGCATGGCAGATTTGTTTTCGTCTACCATTTTTTTGTATAGTTTCGATGTTTTTCCGTCGCTCAGATAGGTCGAGATCATGTTTAAGACATAAGCGTCTTTTTCTGTCATTGCCGGCGTGCGGTAACATAATGCCAGGGCCGGGATTTGGATATTGGAATCGTGTTCAGTAACTCTTATTTCCTGTGTTATCGGGTTTTCTTCAGGGAAGCTTCTGGTAATAGAAGCTCCTTTAGGAATGGAGCCAAAATAGGCTGTAATAAGCTGTTTTGTTTTTTGGATGTCGATATCGCCGGCAACGACCAGCACAGCGTTGTTAGGTACGTAGAATTTGTTGTTGAAAGCCAGAAATTCATCGAGGCTTGCTGCATCCAGATGCTCCATAGAACCGATAACAGACCATCTGTAGGGATGATTCTTGAATAAATGCGGCTGAACAGCTGTTCCGTATATGAGCCCCCCGTACGGAGCGTTGTCGATACGCTGTCTTTTTTCTTCTTTGACAACTTCGTTCTGTGTTTCAACACCAATTTGATTGATTACCGGGTGCAACATCCGTTCAGATTCCATCCACAGGCCCAGTTCAAGATTGTTGGAAGGAAAGGTCTCGTAGTAGTAGGTCCTGTCGGTTGTGGTATTGGCATTATTGCTGCCGCCATTCGAGCTGACGATGTTAAACCATTCCCCGCGTTCTATATTTTTTGTACCTTCAAATAATAAGTGTTCAAAAAAGTGAGCGAAACCTGTACGTTCAGGGTTTTCGTCCTTAGAGCCTACGTGGTACATTACCGAGGTTGTAACTACAGGGGCGCTGTTGTCCTGATGCAAAATCACATGCAGGCCATTGCCCAGATCGTACTCTTCAAAAGAAACTTCTTGTGCCGTAACGGTCATGCCGATAAGTAAAGAAGCTGCTGCAAAAAACGTTCTTTTCATTTCTTAAGGTTAATTGATTAATTATAGTGTTATTACAGTTAGTGTGGGTAACATTAAAAATGTTACAAAAGTTCTTCTTCTATCAAAGATAGTTTTTGGATGTTGAAAATAGAAATATGTAAGCCTTAATAACAAAAGTTTAAAAGACTGACTGGATATTTTTTTGTAATTTAATGGTGAAAATCATAAAGTTATATAAAATGGGATCATTTAAAGTGAATTTCAGGTATGGCGCTATAACGGCAGTAGTCTTGATTGCATACTTTTTAATTGTACGTCTCTTCGGATTGCATGAAAATCCGTGGTTACGGGTCTTAAATGGTGTTATTGTGGCATATGGTATTTATGCGGCCATCCGGTTCAGACGGCTTACCGAAGGCGATAAGTTTAATTACTATTCCGGTTTCCGTACCGGGTTGTTTACAGGTTTTATAGCCACGCTTGTTTTTGTCGGGTTCATGGCGCTTTATATGTTTCATATAGATCCGGAGTTTCCCAATACCATTATGAAAGGTTGGATAGAAGAGTATTATCAGGGCCCCGGGATTCTGGTTTTCGTTCTTGTTGTAGAGGGCTTTGCTTCTACCGTAGTATTAACACTTGCGTTTATGCAAAAATTCAAACCAAGCTGGAACACAAAAAAATCCCCTCAAAACATATAAAAACATTTGTTGTTTAGATAATTAGCGGTATATTTGCACTCATTTTGAGTAAAAGTAATTTTTAAACGAATCGCTATGTATGCAATTGTAGAGATAGCAGGGCAGCAATTTAAAGTTGCGAAAGACCAGAAAGTATTCGTACACCGTTTAGGTTCTGAAGAAGGATCAAAAGTATCTTTTGATAACGTACTTCTTTTAGACGATAACGGGAACGTTACTGTTGGCGCCCCAGCTATAGACGGAGCCGCTGTTGAGGCTAAAGTCGTAAAACACCTTAAAGGAGATAAGGTGATAGTTTTCAAAAAGAAAAGACGTAAAGGGTACAGGGTAAAGAATGGTCACAGACAAGCCTTAACCGAAATCGTAATTGAGAACATCGTAGCTTCTGGTGCAAAAAAACAAGCAGCTAAAAAACAAGCTCCCAAAGCAGAAGCTAAACCGGCAGAAGGATCTGAAGATCTAAGTAAGAAAACTGTTGCTGAGTTAAAAGAAATCGCAAAAAGTAAAGGTATTGAAGGTTATTCTTCTATGAAGAAAGCCGAACTAATAGCTGCTTTAAGTTAATTTTAAAACCATTAAAATCTTAAAGAAATGGCACATAAAAAAGGTGTAGGTAGTTCTAAGAACGGTAGAGAGTCAGAATCGAAACGCTTAGGTGTTAAGATTTTTGGAGGACAGGCTGCTATAGCTGGTAACATTATAGTTCGTCAGCGTGGTACAGCTCACAACCCAGGGCAAAATGTGTACATGGGTAAAGACCACACTTTACATGCTGCAATTGACGGTATTGTAAAATTTGAAAAGAAGAAAAACAACAAATCTTATGTTTCTATTGAGCCGTTCGAGGCTTAATCATTAGTTGTTTTAAAACGTTTAAAGCCCTTGCTGATCAGCAAGGGCTTTTTTGTTTATTAGCCGGAGCGTTGCTTTTTAATAATGTAAACTTAACACTGCTTCCGGTTATTGATAATACCTTGGCAGATTCAGTATTTTATCAGAAGTAAGCAAATGAAGGTTAAAAGTTTCTTTATAGTTCTTTGTTTAGTTATACAAACCGTATCAGGTCAGAAAAACACAGGCGCAGTTAATACGGAACCGATCGATACTACCTTTTTGGTATTCAAAAAAGAACTGGATGAAGCCGTTCAAAAGAAGGATACACAGAATATCGTTTCAAAACACGTTTTGCTGGCCGATTTTTATGAGACCCTGGGAATTACACATGATGCCATTCAGCATTATCATAAAGCATTGTCGTATAAAAAAGCAATAGAAGATACTCTTTATGTTTTTATTCTGAACAATCTGGGCAGTATAAATCTGGCTGCGGGACAATACGATACGGCGATCGATTATCTAAACGAAGGGCTGACCATTACCGAAAAAAAGAATCTGATAAGAGGGAAAGCAGTTGCATATACGCTTTTGGGAGCTACATCCGAAAAGAAAAAAGAATATGCAAAGGCGATCGAATATCAGTATCAAAGTTTGCGGTTGTTCAGGTTGTTGAATGATGATGAAGGTCTTGCTGTGGTATATGAGAACATTGGAAGTATCTATGAAGATCAGGAACAATACGACAAGGCATATGCATATTTTCAAAAGGCATATGACAATGTGCCTGAAAGCAATACGGACAGAAGAATTAATATTCTCAATAACCTGGGAGACGTTAACAGGAAGGGAGGAGATTATTATAAAGCATTCCGGTATACCGGGCAAGCGAGGGATGAAGCAGAACGGACCGGCAATATACACCAGCTTTCCAGCGCGTTAAAAGATCTTTCCAAAACATATGCGCTTACGGACGATTATGAGAAGGCTTATGATTACCTTAATGAATCCGTCGATACATACAAAGAAGAACAGCAGGCAAAAAGCCTGCAGCAGATGAATGCGTTACAGGCAGTGTATGGTTTTAAGGAGCGGGAAGCTAAAATAGAATTGCTTACCAAACAGAACGAACTGAATAAAGCCAACCAGAGGACTATCATTGTCGTTGTACTGTTGGTCATGTCGGTTTTTGCAATCCTGTTCCTTTTTTATAGAAAGAAAAGAAGCCAGGAATTTAAAATAGAGCAGTACAAGCAAAAGCTGTTGAGGGCTGATCTGGAAAAAAAGATTACGAAAGAAGAGAACCTCCAAAAAGAAATACAACTAAAAACATCTTCATTATCTAACTACAGCCTTCATCTGGCACATAAAAATAAAGTGTTGTCAGACGTTTCCAATACGCTGGAAAAGATAAAAAACAGGGAACATATGTTTATCAAGCCTAAAATAGAAGCGTTGATAAAAGAAATACAGACAGATATTGAAGATGAACAAGGCTGGACGGAATTCATAGGGTATTTCGAACAGATTCACCCCGATTTCTTTAAGAAACTCTCAGAAGTTTCAGTTTCAGAGCTCGGGGCATCCGAATTAAGGTTGTGTATGCTGCTCAGGTTAAATCTGACCTCCAGGGAAATAGCGGCTATTTTGAGAATAACCCCCGATAGTATCCGGATAGCGCGTTATCGTCTTAGAAAAAAGCTGCCTTTAGAAAAAGGAGATAATCTTCAAAGCTTCATTTTAGAGCTATAGCTGTTTTTTTTGCCGTTTGTTAAGAAGGTGTTAAGCCAGGGTTTCAAAACCGTGAATGTTGCTGTGCTGTTTAAGGCAATTCGCGAACTTGTTTACATTTTGTTATCTTAGTTTTTAACCCTAAAGGTGTTGTGTATCATAGTTTTGTGTAGAAAATCAAACCAAAGAAAAATGAAACTAATCAACACCTGTAGGCTATTATTTGTAACGCTTGTTTTAGCCTTGTTTTCGGGTAAAGCGATGGCTCAGGAAGGCGCTATCCAGGGAATCATTGTAGACAATTATGGAATTTATGTGCCCGGCGCATCTGTAGAAATTACAGCGCTGAATAAAGGGGCTGTTTCAAATCAGAATGGTAAGTTCACTATTGTCAGTGTGCCCGAGGGAACCCATGCCTTATTAATTAAATATTTAGGATTTGGAGATAAAACGGTCAATGTAACCGTTCTGGCCGGTCAGACGACGGCTGTTAGAGTTGAAATGCGGCCTTCAGACGTGGTTCTGGATGATGTTGAGGTCGTTGGAAGCTTTTTGGGTGGACAAGCAAGAGCGTTAAACACACAAAAGAACAACCCCAATATAACGAATGTGGTTTCTACAGAACAAATCGGAAAATTTCCGGATGCTAATATCGGGGATGCCGTAAAGCGTATTCCGGGGATTACGATGCAGGTAGACCAGGGAGAGGCCAGAAACATTATTATCAGGGGATTGGCACCACAACTGAATTCCGTGACACTGAACGGCAGCAGGATTCCTTCGGCAGAAGGGGATAACAGGAACGTGCAAATGGACCTGATACCGTCTGATATGATCCAGACCATAGAAGTAAATAAGGCTGTTACTCCCGATATGGACGCTGATGCCCTGGGAGGGTCTGTAAACCTCGTTACGCGTTCTGCACCGGAAGATTTCAGGTTGTCCGCAACGCTCGGTTCAGGCGTTAATACAATTTCTGATAAAAGAATCTTAAACGGCTCCTTTTTGATAGGCGACCGTTCGAAAAACAAGAAATTCGGATGGATGCTTTCTGCATCTGTCAACGATAATGATTTCGGGTCAGATAATATTGAAGCAGAATGGGATAACGAGTTCGAATATAACACAGGAACACAAGATGCAGAAGGGGAAGATATTCTTGAAGAAGTTGATGTAAATCCTTATGCCAGTGTATTCGAGATCAGGGAATATTTAGTACAACGGATACGAAGAAGTTTTTCGGCCAATATGGATTATCGTTTCAACGATGACAATCACGTATTCGTAAAAACCATGTATAACTGGAGAGACGACAGGGAAAACAGATACCGTCAGGAAAATGAGATCCTGGATGGGGAAGATATCGGCAGTTCCGATTTTGATGTTCAAAACGGGAACCTGATCAGGTTTCCTGTAGAAACCAAAAGACAGACCAAAGGGGGGATAGATGGTAAACGAAATAAGAACAGGCGTTTAGAAGACCAGCGTATGCAGAACTACAGCATCGGAGGAGAACACCTTTTCGGAAAACTTCAGGCAGATTGGATGGGTTCGTATTCAAGAGCCTCAGAAAAGCGTCCTAATGAAAGATATATTGAATATGAGGGCGAATACCTTATCAATAACAGTACCGATACGAGAAAGCCTCTTTATGCCGCTGTGGACCCATCTGATCTTAGTCCGGATAATTTTGAGTTTGGCGAATTGACAGAAGAAAATCAGGATACCTACGAAGAAGACTATAACTTCTTTGCCAATTTTACTTTACCTGCGGATTTCTTTGGTAATGGAGACGGAACTTTTAAGTTTGGGCTGAAAACCAGGTACAAAAATAAAACACGAAAGAACGGGTTCTACGAATATGAGCCTGTTTCAGGTTTGGAGACGTTGGCAGATGTAGCTGCCAAAGATTATTCAGATAAAGATTTTTCAGCAGGAAGTGGTTATCTGGTCGGAACATTTGCAACAGCAGAGTTCCTGGGGGGGCTGAACCTCATGGATGCAGGTAATTACGAAGGAGAAGATCTTCCCGAAGAGTATTTGACAGCGAACTTCGACGTTACCGAGAGTGTAAATGCAGCGTATGTAATGGCTAATCAGAAGTTGTCTGACAAATTAAGTGTTCTGGCAGGATTAAGAGTAGAAAGCACAAAGATCGAGAGTACAGGAAATGAAATAGCCTATAATGAAGATGGCGATTTTGATCCGGATGCAACCGTATCAGCCGAAGACGAGAATGCTTATGTAAATGTTATGCCGGGAGTTCATTTTAAATACGACCTGAATGATCACACTGTTTTACGTTTGGCATGGACCAATACGCTGGCAAGACCTAATTATGTTGATCTGGTTTCGTACAGGGAAATAAATAATGAAGATGAAGAAATATTTTTAGGGAATTCAGAACTGGATCCGACAACCTCAATGAATTTCGATTTTATGGCCGAACATTATTTTAAAAATGTTGGAATTCTCTCCGGAGGGGTCTTCTTCAAGAATATTAAGGACTTTGTGTATACATTTACCTCGGAAGACGGTAATGGTTATGATGTTTTTCAGCCGCTTAATGGAGATAAGGCCCAGGTATACGGTGCGGAGGTTTCTATTCAGCGGCAACTCGATTTCTTACCCGGATTTGCTAAAAACTTTGGGGTCTATGCCAATTATACCTACCTGAATTCCAATGCCAAAGGGATCAGGAACGAAGATGGCGATGAACGGGGAAATATGGACCTCCCCGGTGCCTCTCCTCATATGTTTAACGGATCGTTATCGTATTCAGACAAGATATTCTCTGCCAGGGTATCCGCCAACTTTTCGGATGCTTATATAGACGAATTGGGAGGAGAATCTTTCGAAGACCGTTATTACGATCAGCAGCTTTTTCTGGACTTCAATGCCTCTTTTACAATAAACAAGAACCTGAGGATCTATGCAGACGTTACCAACATCACAAACCAACCTTTGAGATATTACCAGGGCGCCGGCAACAGAACGATGCAATTGGAGTATTACAGAACAAGAATCAATCTGGGATTGAAATATGACCTGTTTTAATAAAGTTTTTACAATGATAAAAAAGAAGAGTTTAGTTCTTTTAAGCATACCGTTTATGGTAGCTTGTGAAAAGAAATTGCCGCCAATCGATCCGGATGTTATTACCGAGAGGGTAAAATACGATACCGACGATCCCGCTATTTGGGTCAATCCTGAGAACCCTGCCGAGAGTATCGTTTTCGGTACCGACAAGAATACAGACGGAGCCATTTATGCTTTTGACCTGAACGGAAAAGTGATCGAAGAGAAAACCATCAGGGGGATTAAACGCCCTAATAATGTTGACCTTCGCTATGGACTTAAGTTAAACGATTCCGTAACTGTAGATGTACTGGCCTTTACGGAAAGAGAAAGAGGAATGTTAAGGCTCTTTTCAGTGCCGGATATGAATCCGTTAGACGGGGGAGGCTATCCTGTGTTTACAGAAGAAACAGTACCCGATTTTAAATCCCCTATGGGAGTGAGCCTGTATAAATCGAACCCGGAGGGGATTATTTATGCAATAGTAGGACGTAAATCAGGCCCGGACGATAATTATCTCCACCAGTATAAATTCCAGGCCGACAGCACAGGGGTAAAAGCGGTTTTAGTGCGTAAGTTTGGAAAGTTCAGCGGTAAAAAGGAGATCGAAGCCATAGCTGTGGATGACGAAAACGGACATGTGTACTATTCAGACGAAGGTGAATGCATAAGAAAGTATGGTGCAGATCCGTCAGCAGGAAATGACGAGCTGGCCTGCTTTGGGGGTAACTATTTTAAGGAAGATATAGAAGGTATAGCCATTGCCAAAAATACCGACGGCAGCGGTTACATTATAGTTTCAGACCAGCAAAAAGGGCAGTTCAATATTTTCTCCAGGAAAGAGAACATCTTTGTCAAGGCAGTAAATTTAAATACCGTAGAAACAGACGGTTGCGATGTTGTAACAATACCTCTGAACGATGTCTTTTCGGAAGGCTTGTTTGTAGCGATGAACGACGATGGAACTTTTTATTTCTACGATTATGCCAAACTTCAGTTAGATTAGGGAGTAATCACCAGATATTATCTCAGAATAAAGCATCTTTTCATATAAGGAAAGGTGCTTTATCGTATCATTCCTATAACATTGCCTGGCTGTAAAGCGTATTCTTTTATGATGTAAGGACAATAGTCTGTCCGATTTTGTAGAATTTTTCATATATTTAATATTGTATAACCATTGTTTAAATCATCAGATATGAAAAAATTAGCTTTATGTTCAGTATTGTCCCTTTCTTTGTTATGCTCCAGTTGTTTAGGGTCTTTTAGCGCGTTTAACAATTTAAAAGACTGGAACCAGGGGATTAGTGACAGTAAATTTGTGAATAACCTTGTTTTCTGGGGGTTAAATATAATTCCGGTCTACGGACTTTTCTTTTTAGGAGATGCCATCATATTCAACGTTATAGAATTCTGGTCCGGATCTAACCCTATAGCTATGAAAGACGGAGACGTTGAAACCCAAATTGTAGAAAAAGACGGTAATACCATTGAAATGACTGCTGTGAAGAACAGAATGTTCGTCAAAGTTATAGAAGGGCCTAAAAAAGGAGAGAAGTTAGAATTGTTCTATAAGCCCGGTGAAAAATCTTGGAATGCTATTAAAGCAAATGGTGAGATGATTAAATTATCTTCTTTTGAAGAAGGTTTCTATTATGTTTACCTGCCAAACGGAGAAAAAGTTCAGATAGATGCGAATGCCACGCAAGATGAAGGCTTGGTTATGATTAACAAAGCCGTTTCCCAGCATTACGGAGAAGGCATGTTAGCTGAATTGGATTAATAAATTACAATTACTTTTTTCAGATTTAATATAAAGAAAAAGCCTTTGGTTGTTTATCACCAAAGGCTTTTTATATAATATATTTCTGAATTAGTATCTGTAATATTCAGGTTTGTATGGGCCTTCTACCGTAACACCAATATACTTAGCTTGTTCTTCGTTTAAAACCTCCAGCTCTACACCTATTTTCTCAAGATGTAACCTTGCCACTTTTTCATCCAGATGCTTCGGAAGCATATAAACTTCATTTTTATAGTTGTCACTATGGTTCCATAATTCGATCTGGGCCAATGTCTGATTTGTAAAAGAATTACTCATTACAAAGCTAGGGTGACCGGTAGCACATCCAAGGTTTACCAAACGACCTTCAGCCAGTAAAATAATATCATTACCGTTTATGTTGTACTTGTCCACCTGGGGCTTGATGTTCACATAAGTATTCCCATAGTTTTCTTTTAACCAGGCTACATCAATTTCATTATCAAAATGACCAATATTACATACGATGGTCTTATCTTTCATTTTTTCAAAATGACGGCCTACCACAATATCTTTATTTCCCGTAGTGGTGATTACAATGTCAGCCTTGTCTACAACAGTATCTAAACGCTTTACTTCATAACCATCCATGGCAGCCTGTAAAGCACAAATCGGATCGATTTCCGTTACAGTTACAATAGCTCCCGTTCCTCTGAAAGAAGCCGCGGTTCCTTTACCGACATCCCCGTAACCACATACGATAACACGCTTACCGGCAAGCATAAGGTCTGTAGCACGTCGAATGGCATCAACAGCACTCTCCCTGCAACCATATTTATTGTCGAACTTAGATTTGGTTACAGAGTCATTTACATTAATAGCAGGCATCGGAAGAGTTCCGTTTTTCATACGCTCGTATAAACGGTGAACACCTGTAGTGGTTTCTTCAGATAGACCTTTAATTCCGTTTGCCAGTTCAGGATACTGATCCAACACCATATTGGTTAAATCGCCCCCGTCATCCAGGATCATATTTAAGGGCTCTCTCTCTTCGCCAAAGAATAAAGTTTGTTCAATACACCAGTCAAATTCTTCTTCGTTCATTCCTTTCCATGCATAAACGGGAATTCCCGCAGCTGCAATAGCGGCTGCTGCATGATCCTGGGTAGAGAAAATATTACATGAGCTCCAGGTTACTTCTGCGCCTAAAGCTACCAGCGTTTCAATTAAAACGGCTGTTTGCACGGTCATGTGTAAACAACCCGCTATACGGGCACCTTTTAAAGGTTGCTCGTCTTTGTATTCTTCACGAAGCGACATTAGTCCGGGCATTTCAGCTTCCGCCAATTCAATCTCTTTTCTACCCCAATCCGCCAAAGAAATATCCTTTACTTTGTATGGTACGTATGGAATTGTTTTAGTACTCATATTACTTTTATATTTTTACGTCTTTAAATGTGTTGAAATACATTAATTTGTGCCTGCAAAGGTACATAATAACTTTTAGAATAAATGCCTCTTTACAAAACTATAACTACCCCAAACAACTCTAAGGTGCTGATATGGAAGATAGAAGAATCGTATGAGGAACTATTGCAGGGAATACAATTAACGGATAATTGCAGGACAAGAGTCGCCTCCATGAAATCTGAAATACATCAACGAGGTTTTCTAAGTGTCAGGCATTTATTAAAAAAGGCAGGGTATAAGGCTTCAGATTTGTTTTATAACAGTAGCGGGAAGCCGCATCTCAAAGACGGCAAACATATCTCCATTACACATTCATTTACTTTCGCTGCTATTATCGTCAGTGATGGTGTTATTGGTATCGATATCGAGAAACAACGCGATAAAATAGGAGTGATCGCACATAAGTTTATAGATTATGAGTTTAATTATCTCAGCTCTGATCAGGTACGGGAATTAACCGTTGTCTGGTGTGTTAAGGAGAGCTTGTATAAAGCTTTTGCAACAGACGGAATGAGTTTTAAACAACACACCAAAGTCATTCCTTTTGAAATAGGGGAACAGGAAACAACAGGATGGATCATATACAATGATCAATTGGAGAAATACGAAATTAAATTCCTGGAATTTGAGGGGTTTACCTGTGCTTATGCCATAAAGTCAGAAATATGAATTTTTAGAATTCGGAGTGTTGAATTATGAGTTTGAAGAAAAAAACACTATTCACCATTGATAATTTACAAAACAAACAACAAAATGAAAATATCAGTAGAACTTACATTAACCCCGCTTCAGGACGAATTTGAGCCGGCCATTATCCATTTTATAAAAAAATTGAGGGAATCCGGACTTACGGTACTCGAAAACCCTTTGAGTACGCAGGTTTACGGTAACTACGATGAAGTAATGAAAGTATTGACCACTGAAGTTAAAGAAGCATTTGAGCTGGTAGAACGCGGCTTGTTATTTATGAAAATTGTAAAGTCTGACAGGAGCGACTACGAGCCGTTTTTTTAGAGAAACTGTAATTTAGAAATTGGTTATAGTATAAATAACTTCTGTGCTATAGCTGTCTAGCGGGATAAGGACGGATAAGCCTCTAAGGTCATACTGAATAGGGATGTTACTGTAGCAACCGCGTATGTTAAAAAAGTATTTGTCAATACTCTCAATTTCAATATAATTATTGCCGTTTTCTATGAAACAACCTAAGCATAATAAGGTAGGTTCTCCATCTCCTGTTCTTCTTAAAAAAAGCTGTAACAGGTTGTTCCAGTTATTGTCTTGTCGGCTTATTCGAATTTGATAGTCGGGAGCTACCAGGATACCTAAACACAGCAACGATGTTCCGGTGATATTAATGGTGGAGTGTTCTGTATTGCTGGAAATATTCGTGTTGTAATCACTGCCGGCATCAAGTATGTCAGATGAAGAGATGGCTGGTGTCCAGCCTCCCCCGTTAACTGTAATCGTCTGGCTGTTAGAGAAAAATGCGCAAAAAAAGAAGATAAACAGGGGTGCTTGTTTCATAAGCTGGTCATGGTATAAACGACATCGAAACTGGTTGATGTTGTTGAGGTTAATAAACTGATATCTGATAATAAAATGGAATAGACGACCTGGTATCCGTTGCCTGCGCCATTACCGGTATATGCACCGCCTATGGCCGTAATAATATCCTGTGGAGACGTTGTCAGAGTGATAGCTCCACCCGTCGGAGTGCCCAGATTTCCTTCACCGGTGCCACTATAACCGGATAGGGTTAATTGTAATGCTATCCCCGGAGGGATACTTCCCCCTTCAATGGCAGCTGTAATATTTCGGGTCGTTCCGGTACTTACTGCGGAAGTAAAATTGATCCAGTGAACCGAGTTTGATTCAAAGCCGGGTTGGTTCCCGGCTTCTGTCGGGTTGATCTGGTTCAAAATTACAGGACTACCATCTTCAATATCCAGCAAGGCTATTTCGGGGAGGCTTATTTCTACAGGAACAATGTCGCTGTCAATCTGCGCAAAAAGCCATTGGGTAGAACACAACAATATATAAAAGGCCAGCCTCATATTATTTTTTCAATTTAACAAAGCGGATCTTTCGCTCAGTTTCTTTTAGTTCAATATTCTCTGTTTTGGTTTTCCCCGGCAAAAGGGTTACTTCATCAGCCATGGAAACAATTTCTATACGATCTTTTTTAAGGTTGTTCATTATTTCCAGTTTATATGTTCCGGGAATAATATGCATAAACCTAAAAATACTCTTTTTATCTACCTCGGCAAAATATTGATAATCCTGATTAAAGAGTTTGAGATAAATTTTAAAATCCCGGAGTTTGCTGTACGGGGCTTTTTTTACAGACAGGTTCCCTTTTAAGCTGCTTTCTTTAACGAGGGTCAGGTTGATCCGTGTTACGTCATTTTCCATGAGGTTTACGATTTGTGGAAACTTTTCAAAGGTAAGATAGCCGGCCGGTAAGGTGTTTTTATCGATATCGATCCTTACAGACGGTGTTTTGATGTTTCTGATTACAAAACGGCCGTCCTGATCGGTGGCAACCTCGTCATTGTTTACCCGGAACCTGATTCCTGTTTTATTCAGGAGTTGCTGACCATAAAACCGGATGTCGCCCATTAAGTTAAACTTATTCCTGCTCCTTTCTAATGGGATGTCGAAACGGTGCCGGTATCCCAGACTGAAATAAAGGTCTTTGTTTTCAAGAGGAGAAGGAAAAACGGTGTAGCCCCCTGACAGTGATAAAAGTCCCCTTTTATTTATGTTATAGTTTAGAAGAGCATTAAAAAAGCTTCGGTCTTTATACAACTCGTCTTTGGCATAAGAGTTTCTCCAGAAAACAGAGCCATTAAAATTCTCTGTACGGTAATTAACAGACAATCCGTAATACCAATAGGTCTCATTTATTGAGGAGTCCTGATTAAATCTATTGGTAGCCAGGTGCTCTGTATATGGTTTAACAGAAAGACTGTTAAAGGGGTTAAAGGTAAGGGCAAGCCTGGTGTTGTACGAGGTTCCGCTATTGTGGTTATCGGTTATCAGGTAGTTAACAGTTTCGGAAATTGTATGTTGAATATTGGCGTTAAACCCGTTAAAATTCCAGTTTAATATACTTCTGATACCAGATTCTTTATAATTGAACGTAGCATTTACAGCCTGATCCTTATTGTTCCTCCTGTATAATTTGAACTGGATATAATTAGTAGATTTTAAATACCACCTCACATCTGAAAACACCATATTGTATTGTGGCTGGGTGTTGAACTCAAAGTCCCCGAGCTGTCTGTTGTATTGTGCCTGATTATATCCTACACCGATTCTTAAACGTTTTAGGAAGTTATAGTGAAAACGGGCATTTAAAAGCTCGCTATCGTTATAATAACCAAAAAAATCTTTTGAAGCATACAGGTAATCGACGGAGGCATTTATAAGGTCGTCCCTGAACTGGGGGTTAATTTGAAATCCGTGACCTTTGTATGCATCAGCATTGCTATATGAAAAGAGCCCCTGAAAAGTAAACCCTTCTCTTTTGTAATTGAAACCGCCTGTACCGATCCATCCATTGTGTAATTTATTTTTATAATCTTCTTCTTTTTGAAGCCATTCAAGGAAGTATGAGAAGTTTTTATTGTTTGTATAACTGTATGTTGCCCCGTAGAGGGTATTCGTAAGTGCAAAAAAACGGGGCTTCCCATAAAAGGCTTTAATTGAATTTTTCCGGTTGAAGTATGTTTTAATCTCTGCACCTCTGACCCATCTGCCCTGAAGACTTAAAACATTTAGTTTTAACGGATAATCTCCAAGTGCAACATGCAATTTCCCTGATGTATAATTTACGCTGTATTGATCGTAACTGCCAAACCTGGGTTGCTCCAAGGTGCTTGGTCCCCTGAGCGTAAAATCAACTTTCTTATTCCTGATGGTATCAACATACCCACTGCCGGACAGCTCAAATTGAAAATGACTTTGGTTTTCCTGCTCTGGCAGGCTGCTGTTAAAATATTTTATTCCGGCGGTAACCGGAAAAGTCAACCGATCTTCATCGTTATTATGTGTAGAGTGGTAAACAGGGATGCTTTTACGGATTTTGGTTAATTTTCCGTTATGTAGTGACCTGTAATGTGTTTCTGCCATAAAATAGCTTTTCCCAATACCTTGTTCAGGTACGAAGAAAGGCAATTCAACAGAAAGGTCTTTGCCGGGAGGTAAGACCCAGATCTTATTTAAATCATCTCCACCAACAGCATTCGTGTATGTTAGCTGCAAGGTGTCGGCTATATTTCCTGTGTTTTTTATTAAATACTTAATGTAAAATTCCTCATCACTTTTTACTTCCTCGGGAAAAGAGATAACAGAAGCTTCTGTTCTTTCTTCTTCCTGAAGATTTATGTATATGGTTTTTACACGTTTTATTTTCCCGTTACCATAATGTAATTTCAGGGGGTATAGCGCAGGGCGTACCTTTGAGTTTGTCTTTAGCAGGATAAATGATAATTTTTTAGAATTTCCCTCTAAAACGGTATTCTCAGGGATATCGTGAAAAACAGACATGGTGCCGGGAACGTTTAAAAGGATGCGCAGGCTGTCTTTTAATTGTGTTGGATTAAAAAAGGTTACCGGAATGGTATGGCGTTTATTGGGCAATATATGTATGGTGTCATTGGGAGTGCTTATTGCTGTTCGCTGAGCGTTTAGTGGTTCAAAAAGCAGGAACACGACTAGTAAAAGGCTATTGATGCCTATGTTTTTACAGCCTGCTATTCCTTTTGGGGTGATCAAATAAACTGTTTTTTACGTCAGGGACGTAGTTGTTACTCAACGATAAATTCAAAAGAAGTTCCTGTAAGTTCAGACGAATGGTCCATGATGATCATACAGGTGTATTTACCCGGGTCGGGGGTTTCATTCAATGGCATTTTGATCGTCCTGCAAGAATCCGGATATATGTTCTCCTTCTGAGAAGATTTGTCGGAGATTAATTCACTTTCTTTATTGTATATTTCTATAGATAGCGAAGATTTGGCAACATAATCAGAAGGGTTGGATAATGTAACTTCTACAGTGCCGGTAACAGGGTTGTATTTCGCATCTTCAATTTGCAGCGCTTGGTCAAAATCATTGGCCAGGTTACAAATAACCTGAACGCCGTAGCGTATTTTAGAGCTCACCGTTACAATGCTTTTTAATTTTTGTTCAGATAAAGGGGTTTGCCCCTCGACCATGATCATGCTCCAATACCCCATAGGAGTTATATTCTTTGGAAAAACAATTTTATATCTGATCTTTCGAACTTCCCCGGGTTCAAGTACAACCTCGTTGTTTTCTATGGAGATCCAATTATTTAAGGAATTCACAGAACTTCCGGGTTCAGAAAAAACTACATCCTGATGGCAGGGAATTAAAATGTCCTGAAGGTATAAAATAATCTTTTGCCGGGCGTCAGATATATTTTTCACATCAATCTCTCCGCTTATTGAATCTCCTGATGATGTTGAATGCTCATGCTTCAGACCATTCAGAATAGCTATGTTGGCATAGCTAAATTGAACCATGAAGAACAAGGTTATAAGACCTGAATATTTCATAGGTCTAAGGTTAAGGGGTGTCGGTAATAGTATAAGTAACCTCTATTAAAGCCCCTGAATTATCGGCGTCCAAAGCACTAAAATCAGCAATGCCCAACACATAGGTAAGGTTATGGCCGTTGCTGATACCATTCCCGGTGTAGGCACTACCTATTCCGGTTATGAGATTCTGAGGGGTGCCTGAAAGTTCGACTGATCCTGAAGAAGTTCCCGTGGTTCCGTCTCCATTACCGGCATCTGCTGCCGCGGTAACATTAAGAGAAATACCGGCAGGAACAGTTCCGTTGGTAATAGCAGCTGTAATCGATCTGGCGGCTTCGTTCCCAAGGATACTGGTATAATTCAGCCAGAGCGAATTGTTTGTGACAGTACCAAAGTTCGCAGGATTACCTGCTTCGGATACACCTGCAGTAGCATCTAGCGTAATATCTGTGCTTCCGCCACTTTCGAGGTCAACAATGGCAATTTCAGAGAAGTTAATAGTAACACTATGAGCAGCGGTGTTAGTATCCTGAGCATTGGTTGTTAAGGCAATAAATGTACATAGCAGTAGTAAATAATACTTTTTCATAAGGTTTGGTTTAAGTTTGGTAAGAATAAATATATAAAAAAAAGTAATATAATAATTAGTTTTGTGTAGCGATAAAGTAATAACAACTTTATGATAATAACATTATTTTTTGATGAATAGCTTTTTTGATTGGTTTTTTGCACAGTACGATGGAGTTCCGTTACATATTGTGATATTTGAAATCATTGCAGTGATTTTCGGCTTTTTGAGTGTTTGGTACTCCAAACGGGAAAACATTTTGGTATATCCTACCGGAATAATAAGTACCGCCATATTTGTTTACATTTTATTAGTTTACGGCCTGTTGGGAGATATGATGATAAATGCCTATTATTTTAGCATGAGTATCTATGGTTGGTATTTTTGGACACGTAAAGTAGATGAAACGCATTTTGTTCCTATTACGAATATTAATTTACGCGAGAAAAATTGGAGTGTATTGCTTTTTGTGGCTACTCTTTTGTTCGTGTTTTTGGTTTATTGGTACTTCGAAAAATGGACAAGCTGGACAGCTTATATAGACACCGTTACCACCGCGATATTTTTTGTAGGAATGTGGCTAATGGCTAAAAAGAAACTGGAGAATTGGATATTCTGGATAATAGGCGATATTATTTCGGTTCCTCTGTACCTGTATAAAGGACTGATATTTACATCATTTCAATACTTACTCTTTACAATAATAGCTATTTATGGTTACAAGGCATGGAAGAAAAGCTTGAACAAAAGTCCGGAAACATTATTAAAATAGTGTTGTTCGGTCCTGAGTCTACCGGGAAAACCACTTTGGCCCGGCAACTGGCGGCATATTACAAAACAGCGTTGGTTCCGGAATATATGCGTGAATATTTACAGGATAAATGGGACAAAGAAAAAGAGGTATGTCAGCCTGAAGATTTATGGCCTATAGCTGTCGGACAAATGGAAAGAGAGAACCGTTTGGCAAAGAAGGCCGGGAAACTTTTAATATGTGATACGAACCTGTTGGAAATAAAAGTATATTCCGAAGCGTATTACAACGAATATTGTAATAAAACCATAGAAAAATTTGCTTTAGCCAATACTTACGATCTATATTTATTAACCAATGTTGATGTACCCTGGGAGGCCGATGATCTTAGGGATAAACCTTTGGAGAGGACATCGATGTTTATAAGGTTTAAAAATACTTTAGATAAGTATAAAATGCCATATAAGCTTATAGAAGGCAACCAACAGGAGAGGTTCAATAAGGCTGTTCAAAGCATAGACAACCTTTTAAAGAAAATATAAAACGAATATTGAGATTTTTGTAATTTAATCACAGTCAATAGCTATTAAAAATTAAGCGTGTGAAATCATTAAGTACTTCGGATAAAGAACAAATAAAAGAATATGGTGTTGCAATCGGTAAGATTGAAGACCAGTTGCAGACATTTGCAGAAGGAATCCCGTTTGTAAACTTAATATCAAGTGCAACCATAGGGAACGGTATAAAACAGCTTAATGATAAAAAAAGAGAACTGTACATCCGGAAGTTTGAACAGTCGAAAAACGATTTGAGGTTGTTGAAGTTTGTGCCGGCTTCCGGAGCTGCAACCCGGATGTTTAAGGAGCTTTTTAAGTTCTTAAAAGAATTTGATCCCTATGACGAATCTGTAAATGCATATATAAACAGGACAGGTTCTTCAATGGTAAGTACTTTTTTTATAGGTGTAGAGAAATTTCCGTTTTATGAAGAAGTGATGAAGGGAGTGCTGGGTAAACATACCGGCTATAGTTCACTTACGGACGACCTGCAAAAGTATTATTTTGTGAAAGAGATGTTACAGGACAGCGGCCTGAACTATGGGGGATATCCTAAAGGATTGATTCCTTTTCATAAATATGAATCTGAGAACATGACTGCTTTTGAAGAGCATCTGTATGAAGCTGCTTTGTATGCAGCTTCTAAAGGAGAGGCTTATCTGCACTTTACGATATCGGAGGATCATGCTCATAAATTTGATGAAGAATTTGAAAGAATAGAAAAAAAGGTAGAAAAGGATACCGGGGTGTCTTTTTCGATTTCTTTTTCATACCAGAAGAAGTCTACTGACACGATAGCCGTAGATTTAAATAACAAACCGTTCAGGGAACCTGGTAATACTTTATTATTCAGGCCTGCGGGTCATGGAGCACTCATAGAAAACCTGAACGAACAGGAAGGCGATATTATTTTCATAAAAAATATAGATAATGTGGTTGTTGCCCGTTTGCGTGAGGAGATCGCAAAATATAAAAAAATGCTGGCCGGTTTGTTATTGGACATTCAGGAGAGGTCTTATGCTTTCAGGAGAGAACTGGATCAGCCGTCAATAGACAATTACAGAATTGAGATCATTAAAGAATTTATAGAAAATGAATTAAATGTAATGGTCAAAGCCGATTTCGATAAATACAAAGAAGTGTATCAGGTGGAATATCTAAAAGAAAAGTTAGACCGCCCTATCCGGGTTTGCGGAATGGTGAAGAATGAAGGAGAACCGGGAGGAGGACCTTTCTGGATTAAAGATGAAGACGGTAATATTTCCCTTCAGATTATAGAATCGGCACAGATAGATATTTCTAATAGCAAGCAAAATTCAATTTTAAAAACTTCTACGCATTTTAATCCTGTAGACCTGGTATGCAGTACCAAGAATTATAAAGGAGAAAAGTACGATCTTACCGGGTTCACAAACCCGAAGCAGGGTTTCATTACAGAAAAAACCAAAGACGGTAAATCATTGAAGGCATTAGAGCTACCAGGGTTGTGGAACGGAGCAATGGCCAACTGGAACACTATTTTTGTAGAGGTGCCTTTAATAACCTTTAATCCGGTTAAAACCGTTAACGACCTTTTAAAACCTCCTCATCAGTAAACAGTTAAGTGTGTAATTTTTATACAACTACACAGTCCGGTTACACATATTTACACATAAGGTACATGAATCCAGGAACAACTAACTAGCTGAAATAAAGCACGTTAGTTGTTTTTTTTGTGCTTCCCGGTTATTTGGAACAACTTTTTCACTATTACTAGCGAAATCAAAAATTAATAACATTAAAAATTAGAAGTTATGAAAAAAGTTGTTTTAACATTAGCAATAGTTTTAGGCGGTTTAACTGCATTCGCTGCAACTCCGGTATTAGTTCAGCACAATACCGAGGTAGTAGCTCAGGAAGAATTTAAAGAGATTGAAATATCTAAACTTCCGACAGCAGTTGCAGAAGCGGTGCAAAAAGATTTTGCGGGAGCTAAAATTGAGAAAGCTTATGTAAATGATAAAGAAGAATATAAGCTGGAGATCAGTAAGGACGATGCTACAAAAACCTTGTATGCCGATAAAGAGGGTAACTGGATTAAAAAATAGTATCCCTCTTTAAATCCCCCAAACTTATATTTAACCACAAATTTTTTAAAAAAAAAAGCAATGATGAAAAAGTTAGCAGTTGTTACGGCAATCACGTTGGGGAGTTTCTCAACTTTTGCAGCGACCCCGGTAATATTCCATGATGGAGTTATGGAAGATGTAATGAGAGCTCAGGAAGAATTTAAGGAGATCGAAGTGTCTAAACTTCCGGAAGCGGTTACAAAAGCAGTAAATAAGGATTACGCAGGTGCTACCATAGACAGGGCCTACGTGAATGAAAACGATGAATATAAACTGGTGGTGAGCCATAATGAGGCAAAGCTTACGCTCTATGCCGATAAAAATGGCAATTGGATTGAAAAGGAGTAATTTTAGGTTTATCTATCCATTTGTTGAAGGGGAGGTGTAATGATTACATCTCCCTTTCTTTTTTCTTTTTTAACATCTTTTTTGATATTATTTATCGTAAGTATATTGAATTCATGGGTGGTCGAATAACAAGACACCTTATCAAATGCTACAGAATTTTATGATATCAATACTGTTAGTTGAAGACGATATTAGTTTTTCAGTAATGCTTGAACGCTTTTTAAAAAGAAAGGATTTTCAGGTTGAAATTGCGCATTCTATAGAAAAGGCATTTACAAAGTTAAAGGCGGAAAAATACGATCTGATATTTACGGATTTAAGGTTGCCCGATGGAAGTGGTCTGGAATTGCTGGAAAAGATGAAAGAGACGGATCCTTCCCTGCCGATTATTATGATGACAGGCTATGCCGAGGTGCCTTCGGCAGTACAGGCTATGAAGCTGGGGGCTTTTGATTACATATCCAAGCCGTTTAATCAGGACGAGGTTCTCAACGTTATAAAGAATGCTGTAAAAGGAGAAGAAAATGAAGCGGTGGTTCCTAAGGTAATAAAGGAGAAGCCTGTAAGCAAAAATACTGAGGGTACGTCTTTTGTGGAAGGTATCAGCGCTGCATCCAAAAAATTAAATGAATTTATAAAACTGGTAGCACCTACCAACATGTCGGTATTGGTCACTGGTGAAAGCGGAACAGGAAAAGAAGTGGTAGCCAAGGCGATCCATATGAATAGCCATAGGAGCGATCAACCTTTTATCGCTGTCGATTGCGGGGCGATTCCGAAAGAAATAGCCGCAAGTGAATTTTTCGGGCATGTGAAGGGGTCTTTCACTGGAGCTGTAAATGATAAGTCCGGACATTTTGCAGCAGCTAACGGGGGTACCCTTTTTCTGGATGAAGTCGGAAATCTTTCTTACGAAAATCAGATTCAGCTTTTAAGGGCATTACAGGAACGAAAAATTAAACCTATCGGGAGTAATATTGAGATCGATGTAGATATACGATTGGTTACAGCTACCAATGAAGACCTCCAGAAAGCCGTAAACCGCGGTGATTTCAGGGAAGATCTGTACCATCGTCTGAATGAATTTTCAATTGGCGTTCCAAGCCTGTCTGACCGAAAAGAAGACCTGTTACTGTTTGCCGATTACTTTCTTGAACGGGCCAATGAACAGCTGAACAAAAATGTTATAGGGTTCAGCGACGAAACCATAACCTGCTTTCAAAAGTACAGATGGCCCGGAAACCTGCGGGAGTTTTCAAATGTGATAAAAAGAGCTGTGTTGCTGACACAAGCGGAATTCGTTCCTCCGGAGGTTTTGCCCGTAGAAATTAGTAATGCTGAAAAGAAAGTGATTGAATTTTCAACGAAAGAGCACGAAAGAGACCTGATTATAAGGGCACTAAAAGAGGCTTCCAATAATAAAACCCAGGCCGCAAAACTCTTGAGAATTACCCGGAAGACCCTGTACAACAAATTAAAGGAGTATGATATCAATTAATTATTTTATCCAGCTCATCTAGTACTGTTTGGACTTCCTGATGTAAAGATTCTAATTGTCTTTCAACTGTTTTTTCATGTCGGGAGTCTGTGTTTTCCAATGAATGTAAAATTGTTGTCACCCCATGTGCTTCAAGTTGCTTAAACATTGTCAGCATTTTATGGCTGATAGCCTTAATACGTTCAAAGTTTTGAGTATTCAGGGCAGTGTCAAGCAGGGTTAAGTTCTTTTTTGTATCCTGAACAAACACCTTTAAGATTTCTTTGAGTGAATCTTCATCAGGAACAAACGATTTTAAACTCCTAAGATCGATCGTGGGGTTCTTGCCTTGTCGATTCGCCGGGTTGTTATCGGGCTGTTGCTTTTTTTTGTGTCCTTTAACAAAAAAAGGAGCTATGTTTTGTATTAATTCATCCGATGTAAAAGGTTTAAATATAATTTCCGAAAATCCGTTGGATCTGTAGAAAGCCTTATCGATATCCTTCCTGCCGGTTATGGCAATTATAGGCTTGTCCGAACCAGTCAATAGTTCTTTTTTCAAAAGTTCAACAAACCGGAAACCATTCATTTTAGGCAATTGTATGTCAGTTATAATGAAGTCGAATTCCTTCTCTCTGATAAGTTCAATTGCTTCAGTACCATCTTTACAGGTGTATACGGTACAGTTGTTAGCAGAAAGGGTTTCTGCTATTAGGCTACGTAAGGTGTCGTCATCATCAATGACTATGGCCTTGAGGTTTAATTCAGAAAACGGAACAGCGAACCCTTCTTTACTGCCGGAAGTTTTCTCTTTATGGATATTGTCAGAAAACCTTATGGGAACAATCAGTTTAAAACAACTGCCTGTCCCGGCTTCACTTGTAAAGGTCAGGTCACCTTTTAATAATTGAGCCAGCTTTTTGGAGATCGCTAACCCGAGCCCGTAACCGTTTTTCTTTTTCTTTATATCCTCATCAACTTGAGTGAATTCGCTAAAAACCAGGTCTTGATTTTCCTCCCTGATGCCAATCCCTGTGTCTATAACCTCAACAGACAGGAGCGACTTGCCATATTTGGTATTCCTGTCGATGTATGCTTTGATTGTTACCGAACCTTTCTCGGTGAATTTATAAGCATTGCCTATTAAGTTGTGAAGTATCTGTTTTATTCTGTAGGGGTCGCTAATTATATTATTCTTCAGTGAAGTGTCGATTTCAAAGTGAAGATCTATCGGTTTGCTATTGTATTGCTGCCGGGTGTTTTGAGCACTTTCTCTGATAACCGCATCCAGATTAAAACTAACTTCTTCTAAAGCGATTTTTCCGGCCTCCAGTCTGGAATAGTCAAGTAAATCTTCGACCAGGCGATTCATGTACGCAGAAGAGTTCTTTATTTTGTTGATGTAATGGACGCTTTTTTTTTTGTTCTGTAGCGATTTTTGCAATAACTCTCCATAACCTACAATGGTACTCAGCGGCGATCTGAGGTCATGGCTAACCATGTTTACCAATTGTTCTCTGGTGTTGGCCAGTAACTGGGCCTTTTTAGTGGTTTTTTCCAGCTCTTTCCGATAACGTTGACTCTTCCAGAAGTCATTTAATATCAGAACAGAAAAAAGAATAATAAGTCCGATACCCGCTATAGCAGCCCATGTTATGATATCTTTACTTCTGTCGATAGCTGTTTTTCTTTGCAGGGATATCTCATTCGAATAAGCAATGACCTCTTCTTCAACCGCAGATAGTATCTTTCTGATTTGTTGGGAAATCAACAGGTCGTTGGCGATGAGTTTATTTTCCTGACGGACGATAGATGCTTGTTGTTTAGAAGAACTGGTTTGCAGCTCTTCTAAGGCTTTGGTTGAAGCTTTAAATACAGAATCCAGGGTTTTTTCATTAATGGTATTGCTGGTATCTTTTGGTGCATTTTCGTTTAAATAGGCAATGTATTTATCCAGGGCACCCTTGGTTCTGGAATCCAAATTTTCCGGATTGCTGACAAAATCTTTTATGGTAAGCCTTCCTAAAGAAGATTCCATAGAGCGAAGTTTGTCAAGGGTTCTTAAGATAATGGCTTCGGTGGTGTCTTGAGATTTTAGGGTTTTGAGGCTTTGTATATTGCTTTCTTTTTTGGAAATAAGGATTTTAATACTGTCGAGTAAGTATGTTTGATCTTTGGTGTTGAGCAAGAGGCTTAAAGAATCTATTTCAATATTCAAGCTATCGTTCATGGTTTTGTATTCATCAAAAGGTTCCCATGATTTAGATTGAATGGCTGTTCTGGCCAGGCCGTCATTTTCGTAAATCAGGCTCAAAACCTTACCCACATGTAAGATCTTATTCTGATCAGCTGCATTATCTTTTTGTAATTGCGTATATGCATCAATTTCCGCAAAAACGAAATGGCCTACTATAAATGAGAGTACTCCGAGTACAATATAGCTGATCAGAACCTTAAGAGTAATTTTACTTTTAGAAAAATCCATTTTCAAAATTAATCATCAACCAAATAAATATGATTATTTACGTTGAAAAAGAGTTGGTAGCACTTAGATAAACTCAAAAAAGTGTTAAAAAGTATTCGGGATGATAAAAAACAGCTGTCTATACGATTTTAAGCTTTATATCCTCGACAATTTCATTGATATGTTTATTAAGGATATAGACGATGTTTTTTAAGATGGTTTCTTCGTAGGTTTTAGTTGCTTCAAGTTGAGAGAGGATCGGAACCACTCGATAAGCTTCTATTTGTTTGAACATGCCCAGCATTTTGTGACTGGTTTCATTGATTCCTTCAATATCTTTGTCTATGACATATTGGGTTAGTAGTTCTGTATTTTTATGAGAGTCTTCTATAAAGATTGTCAGTACATTTTTTAATGATTCAGTGTCTGTAATATAACGTTCCAAAGTTTGAATGCTATAGTTTTCGTTGGCAGGGTTTAACGAAACGGGTTTAGTGGCTGCAGACCTTTTAACCTTATGGACAGGGAATAAGGCTTTTATAGTCTTAAGTAAAGTTTCAGGTGTAAAAGGTTTAAAGATTACTTCAGAAAATCCTTTTGAAAGATAGTACTCTTTGTCGAAATCTTTTCTTCCCGTAAGGGCAATTACAGGTTCTCCGCTATAACTGTCAATATTTTTTATGGCCTCCAGAATATCGAAGCCATTCATCTGCGGCAGTTGGATATCGGTTGTGATAAAGTCAAAAGGAAAACTTTCAATCGCCTTTAACGCCTCATCCCCGTTTTTAAAACTTTTAACTTTTATACCTGCGGTGTTAAAAATTTCTTCAATCAATATCCTTAGAGGGTCATCGTCTTCAATAACGATTGCCCGAAGGTCACTTTTTTTATTTTTAGTTAGTTTAACTGTCTTGTTATTTTTAAAAATAGACTCCGGAACGGTTGTTTCCGATAGTTCAACAGGAATTTTAACCGAGAAGATACTGCCGATATTTTTTTGACTGGTAAAAGTGAGTTCTCCGTTCAGAATATCAACCAGTTTTTTCGTAATGGAGAGTCCGAGTCCAAAACCATTTTGAGTGATACCGCTTTCTTCAATTTGAGTAAACTCATTAAAGATCAGTTCCTGCTTTTCTTTTTCGATCCCAACCCCCGAATCCTTAACAGTGATCAAGACTGCTTTTTCGAAAGTATCCTGATCAGAAATGGAGGCATTGACCTTCACAAAGCCATCTTCAGTATATTTAAATGCATTGCTGATAAGGTTGTTTAGAATCTGACGAATCCTATGTGAATCACTTATGATATTACGGTTTAGGGCATTATCTGTTATGACACTGAGGCTTATAGGTTTGTTACTATGTTGCTGTTGTACGCTTTGGCTGATCTCGTTTATTACGGCAGCAAGGTTAAAGTCATCTTTTTTGGGCTTTATTTTTCCGGCATCCAGCTTGGTATAGTCCAAAAGATCTTCTACGAGCCTGGTCATATAGCTTGAAGCACCCTTTATTTTATCGACATAAGAATCTCGTTTTGATTTTGTTGTGGCTGTTTTTAAAAGATCACTATATCCAAGAATATTGCTTAGCGGGGATCTCAGGTCGTGACTCACCATCTTAATAAGGTGTTCACGGCTTTTCAGTAGTGTCTTGGTGTAGTTGTTCGATAGCTCCAGTTCTTTTTTGAACTTTTGAATTTTCAGGAAATCGTTTAAAATGATTACGGTAAATAAAACAACCAGGATGGCTCCGATGACGGAGGCGACAGCAAAGACATCCTGACTTTTTTCCATGGCGATCTCACGCGAGGTATTTACTTTCTTCGCATGTTGCAGAGCATCTGATTCCACTTCAGACAAGATTCGTTGGATCTGACGGGAGATCATCAGGTCATTGGCTATTAACTTTCGTTCCTGGAAAGAAACTGAAGACAACTGATCACTGGAGCTTTGCTTTAATTCTTTTAATATTTTGGTAGAGGCATTAAGGATAGAGTTAACTGTCTCCCTGTTAATATTGCCGTTCCTTGAAGAGGTATTGTTCAGGTTGGCAATATATTTTTCTAATGCCTTTCGTGTTTCCGGATATAAAGAGCTGGGATTAGGGACAAAGTCATTAAGAGTGTATTTGCCTGTCGAAGTCCCCATTTTATTTAACCGTTGTATGGCATTATCAATAGATTCATTGGTTTCATTGGCCGATTTTAACGTCTTTAGGGCGAGTATATTCTCCCCTTTTTGCGCGATAAGTGTTTTTACACTGTCTAATAATTGGACTTGCTGTTTTGAATGAAGTAATATTTTTAAAGAATCGATCCCGGCGGATAGCTGATCGTTCTTTGCCAGATACTCATTATACGAATCTTGAGAACCATCCTGAATAGCTTGCCTGGCCATACTTTCGTTCTCGTACATCAAGCTTAAGACGTGCCCTACCCTGAAAACCTTATTCTGGTCGGCGGCATTGTTCTTCTGCAACCGTAAATAGTCTTGAAATTCACTATAGATGATGACACCAACGGCAAACGAAAGCAGACAGAGGAGAATATAACTGATAAAGACCTTTAGGCTTATCTTACTTTTTAAAAAATTCATATTGCCGGTTCATAAATAGGTTCATCTGACAAATCTGAAAAACGGGGCGGTCTTTCGATTTAAGTTTTTAACTTTGCAGCATCTCATAAGGGGGTGCTTATATCTTTTTTATATAAAGAAAGACTAGCTGAGATCATACCCGTTGAACCTGGAACAGATAATGCTGTTTAGGAACAAAACACTGCATTAAGGAACACTTGTTAAAAGTTTGTTTTCTTAAAAGTAGTACAGAAATTTATTATTTACAAGAAAAAATGTAATCAAATCGTTTCTTAACTTAAGAATAATCCCCTTTTATTCGTAAAACTTTATGAATGAAACAGTGTGCTAGTTACGTTATGTTATTTTTTTTGAGTGTTACTTTCGCTAACGCTCAGGCTGAAAAAAAGAAAGATTCTATCGGAGAAAAGGAAGTGCCGATAGCACTAGATGAAGTGTTGGTATCGGCTGTTCGGGTCACCTCGGAAGTCCCTGTCACATTCTCCAACTTAAACAAAAAAGACATTAAGAAAAGGAATCTTGGACAGGATATCCCATCACTGATGAATTACCTGCCGTCGGTTGTAACCACTTCAGATGCCGGGGCAGGAGTGGGTTATACAGGCATCAGGGTGAGGGGTAGCGACGCTACCCGTGTAAACGTTACCATTAACGGGATTCCGTATAATGATGCGGAATCCCAGGGTACTTTTTGGGTCAATATGCCTGATTTTGCCTCGTCGACCGAAAATTTACAACTACAAAGAGGGGTTGGAACATCGACAAACGGAGCAGGTGCCTTTGGAGCCAGTTTAAACGTATTAACAGATGCTGTTTCTGAAGATGCTTATGGCGAGTTGTCTAATTCTTATGGAAGCTTTAATACGAGGAAGCATACTGTTAAATTCAGTACCGGACTGTTGAATGATCATATTGAGATTTCCGGACGTTTATCGGCTGTAGCTTCTGATGGTTATATCGATAGGGCCGAATCTGACCTGAAGTCATATTTTCTGCAAGGAGCTTACGTAAACGACCGAACCCTTATAAAAGCATTGGTGTTTGGCGGGCATGAAGTTACCTATCAGGCATGGAATGGCATAGATCCGTCTTATTTGGCAAGTGTCGGATTGAATGAAAATATGCTGGAAGAAAACAGACGTTTTAATTCAGCAGGATTGTATTTTGATGAAGATAACAATGTCAGGTTTTACGATAATGAAGTAGATGATTATAAACAAGACCACACCCAATTACACTGGAATGAAAAATGGGACAGCAACTGGAGCACCAATTTGGCATTGCATTATACCTATGGCAGAGGTTATTTCGAACAGTATAAAGAAGACGAATCTTTCGAGGATTACAACCTGGAACCCATTGCAACAGCCGATGGTGAAATTAATACTACCGACCTCATCAGGAGAAGATGGTTAGACAATGATTTTTACGGAACCACTTTTTCTGCCAACTATCAAAACAACGGCGTTGATTTGATCTTGGGAGGAGCATGGAATAAATATGAAGGCGATCATTTTGGTGAGGTTATTTGGGCCAAATATGCATCGAATAGTGAAATACGCGATCGTTATTATGACGATAGCTCTGTGAAAACAGATTTGAATGTATACGGAAAAGCCAGTTTTATGCTTACCGGTGAGCTTAGCTTTTATAGTGATTTGCAATACAGAAGGGTTACGTACAAAGCTAATGGAGATGAAACAGGATTAGTAAACGATGATTTTGATTTTTTTAACCCGAAGGCTGGTGTGACTTATAACCTTGATCATGCCAACGATCTGTATTTTTCATATGCGAGAGCACACAGGGAGCCTAACAGGAATGATTATGAGAATGGAAATCCCAGACCGGAAAAGCTGAATGATTTTGAATTGGGGTGGAGACACAAATCGGCAGGGGTTAAATGGAACCTGAATGCTTATTATATGCGATATAAAGATCAACTGGTACTAACAGGAGCGCTTAATGATGTTGGTGCCCCGCTTCGAAAAAATATTGGAGATAGTTACAGACTGGGAGTCGAAGCCGATGCTACGATCGTATTGAACAGCAAATTCATCATTCGTCCGAATATAGCATTAAGTACGAACAAAAATGTCGACTTTTATTTTGAAAGAGATGGAGAACTGGCTGATCTGGGCAATACAAACATTGCTTATTCCCCCAACTTTGTGGGGTCTAACATATTTACATACATCCCTGTCAGTAATTTGCAGATATCGTTGCTTTCCAAGTATGTTTCCGAGCAGTACATGGGTAATATTGATGCCGTTGGGTCTAAGCTTTCAGGTTATTTCGTAAATGATTTTAATGTTCAGTATGAAATCCAGGCGAATTCATTTATCGACTCGATCGTACTAACGGGGTTGGTGAACAATATCTTCGACGAAAAGTATATTTCAAACGGATATTTTTATACCTATAACGACGACTGGAGTAATCCGGGTCAGGTAACAACCATAGAGGGAGCCGGGTATTATCCCCAGGCAGGAATAAACTTCCTTGTAGGGGCCACATTTAGGTTTTAGGGTTAGTAACCAGATGTGGCTGGAAGTTAAAAAAGGGCTGTCTAAAAAGGAATGAAAGTTATCAGTTCGAGCATTACTGAAATGAAAATATATTTTCATTGAAAGTGCCTGGCGAAGCTATCGAGGACCAATAGTAGTTGATTGTCAATAGGTTTCGACCACGCCCAACTTGATATTCAGTATTCAGAAAGACTTTTTAGACACCCCTTTTTATTTTGCTTCGTGCTTTTTTATGGCCGATATCATTGATGTAAAAGAGGCCGCCTGTCCTTGTTTTTTACGATGACTTTTCTTGTCGTAATATTCCTCCATGAAGTTTTTGGCAGAAGACCATATCGTTTGCAGTATGCCCTGATAATGATCTTTCATAATCCCGTTGGAGTTCTCCCGGAGCAGGTAGGTCATTTCCACCTGTTTTCTGGTCACCTCCGGATTACGCCAGGGGCATGTCAGGACATCAAAACCTTTCATGGCAAATAATGTAGCAGTCGGCAAAGCTTTTTCGTAATGCCAGTCGCAGATCATCACGGATGTGTCTATCAGGTCGACAGCCCGGGCAGTATTGTTCATGCTGGCTTCCCACATGCCGATACCGGTTGTTTTACCATCGATCAGCCGGTCTCCCCAAATCCACAGGCGGATGTTTTTATGAGAAAGATAGTTGCTTATCTTATTTACTTCGTCAGCAAATAGCTTGGCAGGATCTTTTCCGCTACACCGCTTACAATCCGGATGGGCCAGGTAGAATACTTCATCCATTCCGGCATGGAATGATGAAGCTTCAAAAGCTTCAATGATCTCATCAACCAAGGCGAATACAACTTTATGGACTTCTGGATGAAGCGGACAGTAGCTTTTGCAATAAAGCCCGTCTGCATTGGGCCATTCGTATGTTTTCGGGACTTTAATATTGGGTGTTTCATCAAATTCCGGGTAAACTTCCAGCAGTTTGTTCGTTTTTTCAGCCCAGGATTGATGTCCCAGCAAATTTATCTGGGGAATCAGGTTTATCTGATGTTTTTTACAAACATCAACTAATTTTCGAATGTCCGTTTGAGTGAGTGGATTGTCTCCCCTCAGCTCCGGCCTCGATTTGTAGGCGTAATTAAAATCTATCCTAAGGATCAGGGTGTTTATTCCGCCAGGGCCCAGTTCATTGTCGATGAACCTGACAAATTCATTTACATGATCTCTATGGGGTGCTGCAATGCAAAGACCTTTAACAGGAAGGATGTCCTGGCTGTAAGTATTTGTAAAAAGAATAAACGACAAACAAAAAAAGAGGTGCTTTATGGTTTTCAAAATTTCTGAGATTGATTAGTTACCCGATAACCGAGGTTTCATGCTCCGGCACTCGACCCTCTCGTGGGCTTGCCCCGAGGTGGTTTACTAAAGTAGTAACAATCAGCGACTTTCCAAAGGCTTGTCGGTAATTGATTTTAGTTAAATACGGTTATAATGTTTTCCTGAACAGTTACTTTGTAGATCAAAAGCTCATGTATTTTCCCTCCTGAGGGTGGCTCTGATAGTAAAGTGCCGTTCACTAAACTGTATTCATAGTCTTCACATGAACACTTACACATGTTTCCGTTAATAATGCTCATGGTAGAGCAGCTACTAGGAGAATGATTGGGACAGCTTGCCTCCCAGGCAAAAAACTGCCCAAAACCTGCGTTATAAACAAATACCCCTCTTATTCCGACCCCCTGGTTTCCTATATAGATGGCATT
Organism: Zhouia spongiae; assembly: GCF_022760175.1. Lineage (GTDB taxonomy): Bacteria > Bacteroidota > Bacteroidia > Flavobacteriales > Flavobacteriaceae > Zhouia > Zhouia spongiae. The sequence continues at coordinate 904,941 of NZ_CP094326.1, read as the reverse complement.
TCCGGGTGTTGCAAGACTTCCATATAAAGGAAGGTTGAGATTGACCTCGAATGAAAAACCGGCTTCGGGCAAGTACGGGTTTCGGTTGCCGGAATCACTACTGCAGGCCAGTATAAAAAGTGTAACCACAAGGAATATTATCTTTCTCATTTTCCAATTTTTTTTGCAAAATACGATAAAAACAAACTTCAATAAAATTTTGTATATTTGTCTAAATCCTCTTTGGAATGAAGGGGATTTTTTCTATTTATAAACGATGAAGTTATGAGTAACGTATCATATTACACAGCAGAAGGGTTAAAAAAATTAAAAGAAGAATTAGAGCACTTAAAAAGTGTTGAGCGTCCTAAAGCATCTCAGGCTATTGCCGATGCCAGGGATAAGGGAGATCTCTCTGAAAATGCCGAATACGATGCGGCAAAAGAAGCGCAGGGCCTTTTAGAAATGCGTATTTCTAAATTAGAAGAAACGGTTGCCAATGCCAGGCTTATAGATGAGAGTCAGCTGGATACCTCAAAAGTGTTGGTGCTTTCTACAGTTAGAATAAAAAATCAGGCTAATGGTATGGAAATGAAGTATACTTTGGTGGCTGAAAGTGAAGCTGATTTAAAAAGTGGTAAGATATCCGTAAGCTCTCCTATCGGTAAAGGCCTGTTGGGGAAAAAAGTAGGGGAGATTGCCGAAGTACAGGTTCCGAACGGGAAACTTAATTTTGAAATATTGGAAATAACCCGATAAAAAAACAGGCTCAGGCTTGAAAAATCCTTTCTGTTCAGGAAAGGATTTTTTAATTTTAACACACTTCAAAAATCAATAGAATGGCTACAATATTTACAAAGATCATAAATGGGGAAATACCATGCCACAAGGTGGCTGAAGACGAAAAATTTTTAGCATTCCTGGATATAAACCCCAATGCAAAGGGGCATACACTGTGTATCCCTAAAAAGGAAGTGGATAAGATTTTCGATCTCGATGAGGAAACATATATAGAATTAATGGCTTTTTCGAGAAAGGTTGCAAAGGCGATTGAAAAGGTAATAGATTGTAAGCGGGTCGGGATGACGGTTATCGGGCTGGAAGTACCTCATGTACACGTGCATCTGATTCCATTGAATGAAATGAAAAATGCTACTTTCCAAGACAAAGCAAGTATGAGTCCGGATGAGTTTGTCAGGACAGCTTCCGAGATAAGCGCCGCTATTGAAGGTTAACTGCCTGCTGAGGCCAGAAAATGAGGAGTCCTGCAATTAGTAAAACAATAAAGATGATCAGGAATAATCCCAGTTTGGTCAGTTTTAAAGAAGGCTCCGGAGTTAATGTCTTAAGATAGAAGTTATATACACGTTCTATGTCTTCCGTCCATTTAACAGGATAAATCGTTTGTTTGCATTTTTGACAAAGGATGGAATGCCCTGTTTGCTTAGATACCTTTTCGTAAATACTGTTTTTAACACGTTTCTGGTAAAAGGTTAAAATCATGGCATCCTGGGCATAACATTCAGGACAGTTATTGGCTAATGTAAATTGGTTAAGTTTCTTTTTACTTGGTTCCATTAGTGTTTAGTTATGTTCTTTTTTTAAAACTATTTGAATGGTAGAGCCTCTGTCGGTCTCCGAAGATAAAACCCTGACCTTGCCCTTGTGGTAGTCTTCTATAATTCGTTTTACCAGTGAGAGTCCTAATCCCCAACCTCTTTTTTTAGTGGTAAACCCGGGCTCAAATATTTTAGTAAATAAATGTTTGGGAATGCCTTTTCCGGTATCTGTGATATTGATCTTTACACTGTTTTTGTCATCAGCGACTTCAATGGTCAGCAATCCCCTTCCCTTCATGGCATCAATAGCATTTTTCACAAGATTCTCAATGGTCCAGCTGAAAAGTTGGAGATTCACCAGGGAAATTAATTCTTTATCCGGAGCCTTAAACTGAAATTCGATTAAATCGGAGCTACGTGCTTTTAGGTAGTCGTAACTTTTTTTAGTGGCCTCCACAATATCTAAAAGCTCTAAATCAGGAACGGAACCTATTTTGGAAAATCTCTCGGTGATCGTATGTAGTCTGCTGATGTCTTTTTCTATCTCGGTTATGATAGTGGGGTCTACATTTTCGTTTTTCAGGAATTCAGTCCACCCGAGCAAAGATGAAAGAGGAGTTCCTATCTGGTGGGCGGTTTCTTTTGCCATGCCGGCCCAAAGCTTATTTTGTTCCGACATTTTATTGGTTTTATAATAAAAATATACAACCGTTCCGAAAAGGAAGAATACCAGTAAAAGTGCTATAGGGTAATATTTAAGCTTTCTTAGAAGGTCTGAATTTCCGTAATAAAGAGTTCCCATAAACTTATCTTTATAGGAGATCCTTATGGAGATGTTCTCTTGTCCGAATTCATTGATTTTTCTTTGAAGGTATAGCGTGTCCTTAGACTTTTCAGAATCGAGATTCCGCGGTTCCATTTCCCCGTCGGCCTTGAGGTATATCATGGGGGTGGAGTTGTTACTCCTCAGTACTTCCAGGGTAAGATTGCCTAAATCTTTATTCAGGTCTTCAGTTTGAATAAATTCTGCATAAGCGGCAGCCCAGACCCTCATTTTAGCTTCTTCCTCCTCCTTAAACCGTTGAAAGAATATATAGGTATTCCATAAAATCAACGACGTAATAATAAACGAAGCTGCAATCAATATCCAGCGAGTTGTACTTTTTTGATCGCTATAATCCATATACGTAAAAAACTTTACAACATAAATATAAAGTAAAACGGTTAAATTTATTGTTTTGCCGGATCAAACATTTTTCAGGCTCTGGCAGATTGGCTATTTTTGCTGAAAATTACGCACATGCTATCAATCAATCCTAAAGATACCCCTACGGCTCAATTACATGGTTATATGCTGGGAGCAGTTGCTCCGAGGCCAATTGCTTTTGCCAGTACAATAGATGCTGATGGCCGTCCTAATTTATCACCTTTTAGCTTTTTTAATGTATTCAGTTCCAACCCTCCGGTAATGATTGTATCGCCAAACAGGAGAGTGCGGGATAATACGACCAAACATACTTTCGAAAATGCAAAGGAAACCCGTGAAATGGTTATCAACGTGGTTAATTTCGATATTGTACAGCAGATGTCGCTATCAAGTACCGAATATCCTGAAGGGGTTAATGAATTTGAAAAAGCAGGGTTAACAATGCTTCCTTCCGATGAGGTGAAGCCTTTCAGGGTAGCTGAGTCGCCGGTACAGTTTGAATGTAAGATCAGGGAGATTATTGAATTAGGAGCTGAAGGAGGCGCAGGAAACCTGATCTTATGTGAAGTGGTTAAGTTACATATAAATGAGCAGGTATTGAATGCAGAAGGTAAAATAGATCAGTATAAAATAGATTTGGTGAGTAGGTTAGGGGGAAATTGGTATGGCAGCTTACGGGAAGGGCTTTTTGAAGTGCCTAAGCCTTTATCGACCCTGGGGATAGGCGTCGACCAGTTGCCTGAACAAATAAGACTGAGTAAGGTGCTTACGGGAAATGATCTTGGGAAACTGGGGAATGTAGAAGTCCTGCCTTCAAATGAGGAAATAAAGGCCTTTATAACTGCTACTCCAGAATTAAATGGTACCTTGGATAAGATGACAGAAGAAGACCTTCATAAGCGGTCTCAGGAATATTTAAATAAAAACGATGTGCTTTCTGCATGGAAAGTGTTACTTGCAAAATAACAGATATAATGGAAATACAAGGAAGAATTAAAATGATTGACGAAACTAAGACCTTTGGAAATAACGGTTTTAGAAAAAGAGAATTGGTTGTTACCACAGAAGAACAATATCCACAACACATTATGGTTGAATTTGTGCAGGATAAAACCGATCTGCTCAATAGCTTCAATGTAGGACAAATGGTAAAAGTAAGTATAAACCTGAGAGGAAGGGAATGGGTGAACCCACAAGGCGAAACCAAGTATTTTAATTCGATTCAGGGATGGAGAATAGAGAATATAGAGCAGCAGCAACAAGCTCCGGATCTTCCTCCTGTGCCGCCGGCAGATGCTTTTGAGCCCGCGAATGATTTTAAAGAAGAAGATTTCGACGATCTTCCTTTCTAATGTAAAGGAAGTAAACTACCTCGGGGCAAGCCCAATGAAATTCCGTCAGGACTATTTCATAAGGGCAAGCGTCGGAGCATTTAAATCTCGATGATCGAGTAAATAAACAAAAGAGACCATCTAAAAGGCTTTTTTTACAACCTGAACCCGTTTCAGAATGTCGCACAGGTTTAAAATCAACGCGATGAAATCCTGAAATGAATTCGGAAGGGCACTTCTGGGACTTTTTAGACGGCCTCTTTTTGTTTTAAACCCTTACTGTCTCCCGGAATATAACCGTCTGAAAACAATCATTTTTTAGTTTTCATGGATTTGTAACCATTGTAAGGTGCAAGCTTTTGGTATTAGAATCTGGGTGATACACTAAATCTTAAGGTTTTCAGCAAACAAAGCAGGGAAAGAGAGTTGCCAGAATAAAAAAATCCCGCCAAAGATAGCGGGATTAAGTGTTGTGGTTTTAGGTTTACCTTTACATCAAACTCAAAAAGCAATGATGAAAATAATATTAACAGAATGTAAAGGTGTTAACAAATGTGAGTATTTTTTTCTGTAAAAACAATATAAAAATGATTTTTTTATGGTTTTTTAAGAAATTGCAGAAAGTTTAACCGGTAATGATACGATCCTTAAGTGAAAAAATAGAATTTCCTGATCCTGAAGAAGCGACTTCTGAAGGATTGCTGGCTTTTGGCGGAGACCTTTCACATGAACGTCTGGTTTATGCATATAAGAATGGCATCTTTCCGTGGTTTGATGAAGGTTCCGTAATTCTCTGGTGGTGTCCGGATCCAAGAATGGTGCTGTATCCTGAAGATTTAAAAGTATCCAAAAGCATGAGGAGTATTCTTAAGAAGAATGTTTTTAAAGTGACTTTTAATAAGGATTTTGAAGGGGTTATTAATAACTGCGCGTCCATGCGAAGGACAGGTCAGGATGATACCTGGATCACGGAAGACATGAAAAAAGCTTATATGAAATTATATGAGCTTGGTTATGCCATGTCTGTTGAGGTCTGGAAAGATGAAAGCCTTGTCGGTGGAGTATACGGAGTAGATCTTGGAGACGTTTTTTGCGGTGAAAGCATGTTTGCCAGGGAGAGCAATGCATCGAAGGCCGGCTTTATAACGCTGGTCAAACATCTCAGGAAAAAAAACTATAAACTAATAGATTGTCAGGTGTACACCGATCATCTTGCAAGTTTGGGAGCGGTTGAAATCCCACGCAATGAGTTTCTTAAAATAATACAAGCTGTTAAGGGGTAACTTCGTTGTACCTGAAACATCCGACCTCATGATCGTTTACCATTCCTGTGGCTTGCATATGTGCATAGATGACAGTAGAGCCCACAAACTTGAAACCGCGTTTTTTCAGGTCTTTACTGATTTTATCTGATAACAATGTATTGGCAGGAGCGTCCTTGTAATGTGCAAGTTTGTTTTTAATCGGCTTTCCGTTAACAAAACTCCATATGTAATCACTGAAACAACCGAATTCTTCCTGAACTTTTATAAAAGCTTGAGCGTTTGTTACAGTAGCTTTAACTTTAAGTTTGTTTCTTATAATACCGGGATCTTTCAATAACGCCTCTGTTTTCTTTTCAGTGTACCGGGCAATTTTTTTATAATCGAAACTATCGAAAGCCGTCCTGAAATTTTCTCTTTTCCTTAAAACGGTTATCCAGCTTAAACCCGCCTGAAAGGTTTCCAGGGTCAGAAACTCAAACAAAGTGGCATCATCATATACAGGAACACCCCATTCCGTATCATGATATTCCTCGTAGAGTTCATCTCCTATACACCAACCGCAACGATTTTTCTGCATTATATGCTGTTTTTCTTTACAATCCTAAAAATACTACTTTTTTCCAATTATGAAACCGGTGTAAGTTTCATGTGGGAAAAACGTCCAAGATATTTCTTTGTACGAAAGCCTGTGAAGCATACATTGGAAAAACGAATGAGATGTTTAGGCACATCCTGGTAATACCGGGATGAAACATTAAAATATCGACGATCGGGCAAAAGCTGATAAATGTTAGCTTTTATTCGTGTCAGATGTATTTATTTTGCATGAGTATGGAAATAACGGTAAATAAAACAATTGAAGACAGCCTGACACAGGCTGTTTCATATAGTAAGTATAGAGAGCTGGTAGCGTCGCTGGCTTCTGAAGGCAGATCAAGTGCCCCGCAACAAAATGAGCAAATGTCCGAATACACCGTTCTCAATGAAAGGCGTATGAAGCGATGGGATAAAACAATAAAAATATCTGATGATACGTTGTCGGCCCTTAAAAATCTAGAACGACCTGTAACATGGCTGGTCTTAACGGAGAGCTGGTGTGGTGATGCTGCTCATGCATTGCCAATAATGAATAAAATAGCTGAGCAAACCGATAAAATCCGATTGGAAATTGTGTTTAGGGATCAGCATGAAGATCTGATGAATATGTTTTTAACCAATGGAGGAAAGTCGATCCCTAAATTAATAGTTATAGACGATATGAACTCTGATGTGACCGGCACCTGGGGGCCACGCCCTAAACCCGCAACCCGGATGGTATCGGATTACAAGGAAAAGTTCGGGAAAATTACCCCGGAATTAAAGCAGAACCTCCAAGTCTGGTATAATAAAGATAAGGGCCAGGCAATCTCTGAAGAGTTGATTGAATTACTCCCCCTGGAACTGGTAAGTAATGGTTCCTAGTTGGTCTGGTTTTTGCAGGTCCTTGTTAAACCGGGCTTTCAAAGCGTAATTGATGGCATTATCTATTAAGCACCCGTTTGTAGTAGTCGAACTGGCCTTGTTATAGGTAGCTTCTGTTACATTGCCATAGGCGTCAACTTTTACATTAACCACTACTTTCCCAAAACTGTCACAGGTATATACGGGGTTGGGGATGATCACTTTCGTACGGCCTTTTAAAGAATAGGAGATGGTTGTCCTTCTTTTAATATTGATATCTTTGTTCTCGGAGGACTTCTTATTGAGTTCCGCCATTTTTTGACGCTGCTCTTTAAGCTTTTCTCTGTACTTGGCAGTGCTGTTATTAAGTGCAAGATCATTTAGTTCCTCGGGACTTTCCTCCCCGTCAGTTTCATGTTGTTCCTGCCGCAGTTCTTCAAGGGTTTTGAGTTCTTCTAATTCCTCGTCAAACCTGCTTTTTATCTCATCTTCAGCCTCGTTATGAGCTTCATGGGTTTCAAGTTCTGCTAAATCATTCTTGAGTTCTTCTTTGAATTCTTCGGGAATTTCTTCCTCATACACCATTTCATAGCGTATTTCATCCTCCTGTTGTCCCCGTAAACGTATATTGTACAAAGTCAATACCAGCAGGGCCAATATGAAGAATGAAATCATTAATGATAATTGTTTATTGTTGGGGCTCATGATCACAATTTCTTCACCCTAAATATAAAAGAAAAATAGAAAACTCTATTGTAAACTTTCGGCAAATGCCTCGGGTGCTATTGCTTTATCTACGTTAAATTCACCTATTTTGGTTCTCCGCAGTGCAGATAAATAGGCGCCTGAATTCAAGGCCTTCCCGAAATCGTATGCCAAAGAGCGAATGTAGGTGCCTTTACTGCATACAACCCTGAAATGAATTTCAGGGAAACGGATATTTGTGATTTCAAATTCCGAGACTTCAACAACACGCGGATTTATTTTTACATCCTTCCCTTCCCTTGCAAATTCATACAGCCTTTTTCCGTCTTTTTTTAAGGCTGAGAATACAGGAGGTACCTGTTCTATTTTTCCAATAAATTTTCGGGTGGTTTTCAGAACAAGTTCTTCGGAGATATGTTCGGTTGGATATGTTTTGTCTATCCCGGTTTCGAGGTCGTATGACGGTGTGGTGGCGCCTATGGTGAACGTACCTGTATATTCTTTTATTTGTCCTTGCAGCTCGGGAATTTTCTTAGTGAATTTACCAACGCAAATAACCAATAATCCGGTAGCCAGCGGATCGAGTGTTCCTGCATGTCCGATCTTGATCTTCTTGATCTTGAATTTTTTAAGTATGGCCCATTTCAATTTATTTACTGCCTGAAACGAACTCCATTCCAGGGGCTTGTCGATCAACAGGATCTTTCCTTCTTTGAGCTCTTCTAGCGAATACATATCAACTGTTATAAAAAGAGTAAACAATGGCTGCCGCACCTACGAGCAAACAATAAACGGCGAAATAGGTGAGTTTGCTGCTTTTTACTAATTTAATCATCCAGGTGCAGGCTAGCAAGCCTGAAATAAAAGCAGCTACAAACCCGATCGCAAGCGGTGTAAACTGTTGTGAGTCATAGGTGATAGCGCCAGATCCTATTTCTTTGCAAATGCTTCCAAAGATCAAAGGCACTACCATGAGGAATGAAAAACGTGCAGCTTTGGTTTTATCAATCCCTAATAGTACCGAACTCGAAATAGTGGCGCCGCTTCTCGATATTCCGGGAAGCATGGCAATAGCCTGTGAGATCCCGATAATAAAGGCGTTGCTGTAGGTTACATTTTTTGAAGTGTCTTTTGCGCGGTCTGCCAGAAATAGTAACAATGCGGTTACCATAAGCATAAAACCTACCAGCTGAATGTTCTCGCCAAAAAGTTGCTCAAGCTGTTCCTCAAAAAACAACCCGACAAATACCGCCGGAATCATGGAAACAATAATTTTCAGTGAAAAAACAGTTTCCTTGTTCCATTTGAACTGGAATAATCCTCTTATAATTTCGAAAACGTCTTTTCTGAATACGACAATGGTGCTTAATGCTGTGGCAAAATGAAGAACAATTGTGAAAATGAGGCTTTCCTCCGGAATGGAGTCATCACCCAAAATAAACTTTCCAAGTTCCAGATGTCCGCTGGAAGATACCGGTAAAAATTCTGTCAACCCCTGGATAATTCCAAGGATAATTGCGTCAATTATATCCATTTAGGCTTTTTTCTGGCTATTTGGTGTTTTTCTTTTCCTTGTCCGGATTTAAAAGAATAGCATAGGCCTCAATAGCAAACCCGATTAAAATCAGGGTTGGAGCCAGTCTTATCCTTCGGAAACTGAAAATTTCCGGGTTAAACACATTCGGATCATCACTGCCGCCACCGCTCATCAGGATAAAACCGAGTGCGATTACTGCTAAACCGATAAACATAACGGTGTAGTTCTTTTTTTGAAATACAAAATCATGTGTAGGTTTTTTATTTTCTTTTTGTTGATTCTTTTTCATAACATGAGTTTAATAGTAAAGATCATCAGTTCTTAAATTAAGGAAACGTTGTGTGGCAATAAAGGTGCTTATCGTGGTAATGAAAATGCTCATCATAAAAATCCCGATAAATAATACGACCAGCCATACCGGATCGCCAAGAATATCGAGTTGTGGTAGCTTTATATCTGCATAATACAATACTCCTGCCATGGCCAGAATAGCTACAGTGGCACCCACCATGCCAAGCTTGACATTACGCCAGATAAACGGCTTCCTGATAAACGCCTTGGTTGCACCTACCATTTGCATGGTTTTGATAATAAAACGGTTCGAATATACCGACAATCGGATGGAACTGTTAATGAGTAATACGGCAATTAAGGTAAATACGGCACTGGCTATTAATATCCAGAAACTGATCCGCTTGATATTGTCGTTCAGTAATGAAATTAACGGTTGATCGTATGAAACTTCGTCTACGTAATTTTTTTCCGTTAGGCTGGCGGCTATGTTTTGTAAGCTGTCCGGATGTACATAGACAGCTTTTAAGTGTACATCGATAGAATTTTGCAATGGGTTGTACCCGAGAAAATCCATAAAGTTCTCTCCAATTTCCTTGCTGTGTTTTTCGGCAGCCTCTTCTTTGGATACAAATACTGCTGATTTTGTGTAATTGGCCATAGCCAGGCTTTGTTGTAGCTGTTTTATCTCAACATCTTTTGCCTGATCCTTTAAAAATACCGTAACGGCAACCTGCTCTTTAAAATGATCGGCCAGTTTTTTGGTATTTAAAATGAGCAGGCCAAGCATGCCCAGTAAGAATAATACCAGTGCAATACTCAGTACTACGGAAAAGTATGATGAAATTAACTTTCGTTTTTGGTAACGTTCAAAAGAATTGCTCATTATAAATATAATTGCTGGTGTAAAAGTAATAAAGTAATTTTAATACGTAAACTATAACTTAAACTCATGCAAATTGTTGTGTACGGAATTGGAGGTGTCGGAGGGTATTTTGGCGGAAAACTGGCAAAAACCAACCATAAGGTCACTTTCATAGCCAGGGGAAGACATCTGGAGGCCATACAAAAAAATGGACTGCAGGTGAAAAGTATTTATGGCGATTTTGTAGCGGCACCGAATAGTGTAACAAGCGATGTCCGCAGTATAGAAACACCGGATCTGGTGCTGGTATGTACGAAATCGTGGCAGGTAAGTGACGTTGCACGCGATATTAAACCCATATTGGAAGAAAATACGATGGTTCTTCCCTTGCAGAATGGAGCAGATAATGCCGATAAGTTAATGGAAGTACTCGGAGGGAAACACGTGATAGGTGGTTTGTGCAGGATTATCAGCTTTATAGAATCTCCCGGGGTTATAAGGCATAAGGCATTTCACCCGCAAGTAATGTTCGGAGAGCTGGACAATGAAAAAAGTGAACGGATTCAACACCTTAAAAAGATTTTTGACGAAGCAGGTTTTGATAATCTGATAGCTGATGACATCGGAGCCGCAGTCTGGAAAAAATTTCTGTTTATCTGTACCATCAGCGGGATTGGAGCATTAACAAGGTCTGAAATGGGGGGTATGCGGGAAAACCCTTTTGTGATGGATATAATGCGTCAAACGGCCAGCGAAATTTTGCTTCTTGCCCGGGCAAAAGGGATAAATTTAACCCAGAAGGATGTCGATGCGGTTTTTGAAGGGATTGCAAAACAAGATCCGCATACTACAGCCTCGATGCAACGTGATATCATGGAAGGAAAGCCATCAGAACTGGAAGATTTTAACGGTTATGTAGTTCGTGAAGCTATAAAGTACGGTGTTGATGTGCCGGTCAATGAATTTATCTATAATCTTTTATTGCTTCAGGAAAAAAGAGCGAGAAGCAAATATTAGAGGGTTCCCAGGATAACCTCCATTTCTTTCATGGCATGGTCGTATCCTAAGGTAAAAGCCTTCTCGATCATTTTAGTGTCTAAAACGCTGATTTTTTCTATGTCGTCAGGGATAAAGACATAATTACAGCTTTTAAATTTATTGTAGTAAAGGGCATCCATACCGATGTGATAAACACGTTGAATCAGTTTCAGGGTCGTGTTCACTTCGCTTTTTTCTACTTTCCGTATTGGGTTTACAAAACTGCCTAAAATGGCATCGCAATCTCTTTGAAGCGGGGCGATCGGAAAGTTGTTTAAGATACCCCCGTCAGAGTATAGGTCACCATTGATCTCAATAGGCGAAAAGTAAGGAGGCAATGCGGAAGAAGCGATAAGAGGCTTAATGAGTTCCCCCGAATTAAAAAACGCAACCCTTCCTGTTGTAATATTCGTAGCCGTTATAGTTATCGGGATATCAAGCTCTTCAAAAGTGTCTTTCCTGAAATATTTCTTGAATAGAAGATGGTATTTGGCGCTGTCCATAATCCCCGGTTTGTTCATGGCAAATAATGAGAACTTAAAAACAGGAGTTTCTTTAAAAAAGGCAATCATCTCATCGTGCCGGTAGCCGGAAGCATAAAGGGCGGCAACCAACGCTCCCCCGCTGGTTCCCGACAGTGCTGCCGGATGAATGCCATGTTCAGCAAGAGCCTTTAAAAAGCCAACATGGGCCAGGGCTTTTACACCCCCGCCCGAGAGAACTATTCCAATTTTTTTGTCAGGCATGTTATTTTGGGTTTAAATAATACGCTTTCAAGATAATGGTTTAGAAAGTAAAGTAAAAAAGCTTAAAAATATTTCATTGTATCCCTGTACTTCATAGAATGAAGTAATTTAAATCTCGATGATCGAGTAAAAGTAAGAATTTTTATCGTTTTCTTGAGTATTGCTGCAAATGTTGAAACGCTTAAAGAAGTATCTATTTCTTTTTCAGAGTCATGCATTAATCGTATTTTTGCCCACCGAATTATGATATTTATTTAGGAGGCATAGCCGTCATTATACAGAAGTTAATAAAGATGAAGTACAATTTCAACGAAATTGAAGCCAAGTGGCAGAAGTATTGGAGAGAAAACAAAACATTTAAAGCTGAAAATAACAGCGACAAGCCAAAATATTATGTGCTCGATATGTTTCCTTACCCGTCAGGGGCAGGATTGCATGTAGGGCATCCGCTTGGATATATAGCCAGTGATATCTATTCGCGATTTAAGCGTCATCAGGGATATAATGTATTGCACCCGATGGGGTATGATTCCTTCGGACTACCTGCTGAACAATACGCTATTCAGACAGGGCAACACCCGGCAGTTACAACAGAAGCCAATATTACAAGATACCGCGAACAGTTGGATAAAATCGGGTTCTCTTTCGACTGGAGCCGCGAAGTGCGAACGTCTAATCCTGAATATTATAAATGGACACAGTGGATATTTATCCGGTTATTCAATTCATGGTACAATATTGATGCGGATAAGGCCGAAGATATTTCAACTTTAATTGCAACGTTTGAAGTGGAAGGGAATACGGACGTAAATGCTGTTTGTGATGAAGATGCAGAAGCTTTTACTGCCGATCAGTGGAAGTCTTTTTCTGAAGAAGAAAAACAAACCGTTCTTTTAAAATACAGATTGACCTATCTGGCGGAGACCGAAGTAAACTGGTGTCCTGCATTGGGTACTGTGCTGGCGAATGATGAAATTGTAAATGGCGTTTCAGAACGTGGGGGGCATCCGGTAATACGTAAAAAAATGATGCAGTGGAGTATGCGGATTACTGCCTATGCACAACGTTTGTTAGACGGACTGGCCAAAGTTGACTGGCCCTTGCCGCTAAAAGAATCGCAAACCAATTGGATCGGGCGCTCGGAAGGGGCGTCGGTGAAATTTAAGATTGATGGACACAACGAAATGATAGAAGTGTTCACCACGCGTCCGGATACCATATTCGGAGTTACCTTTATGACGCTGGCACCGGAACTGGACCTGGTAAAAGAGATTACAACAACCGAACAAAAAGCCGAAGTTGAAGCCTATATCGATGCTACGGCAAAACGTAGTGAACGAGACCGAATGGCCGATGTGAAAACCATTTCGGGTGTGTTTACCGGAGCTTATGCGATTCATCCTTTTACCGGAGAGCAAATTCCGGTCTGGATAGGTGATTATGTGCTGGCAAGTTACGGAACAGGTGCTGTAATGGCGGTACCGTGTGGCGATCAGCGTGATTACGATTTTGCAAAACACTTCAATATTCCGATTAAAAATATTTTTGATGGGGTAGCTATCTCTGAAGAAGCTTTTGCCGATAAAGACAATACAAAAATTGCCAATTCCGATTTTATTAGCGGATTAGGATATAAAGAAGCGACCCAAAAAGTAATTGAGAAGCTTGAAGCAATGGGCCAAGGAAAAGGTAAGATTAATTACCGTCTGCGTGATGCTGTATTCAGCCGTCAGCGATATTGGGGAGAACCGTTCCCTGTTTATTATGTAAACGGACTGCCGCAAATGATCGAAGCCGAATATCTGCCGATTCGCTTGCCGGAAGTAGAGAAATACCTGCCGACAGAAACAGGCGAGCCGCCGTTGGGGAATGCCGGTGTGTGGGCCTGGGATACGGAAAAACATGAAGTAGTTTCAAACGATCTGGTAGATCATGAAACGGTATTTCCGTTAGAGCTGAATACCATGCCGGGTTGGGCAGGGTCTTCGTGGTATTTTAACCGCTATATGGATGCCGCTAACGAAAAAGAATTTGCTTCACAGGAGGCATTAAATTACTGGAAAGATGTCGACTTGTACATAGGCGGAAGTGAACATGCTACCGGACACTTGCTGTACAGCCGCTTCTGGCAAAAATTCCTTTTCGACAGAGGCTTGTTGCCTGTCGATGAATTTGCCAGGAAACTCATCAACCAGGGAATGATCCTGGGAACGAGTGCTTTTGTGTATAGAATAGAAGGTGAAAATAAATTTGTATCAAAAGGGTTAAAAGGAGATTATGATATACAGCCAATTCATACCGACGTGTCTTTTGTAAACGCTTCGGATGAATTAGATGTTGAAGCATTTAAAAACTGGCGACCTGAGTTTAAAGATGCTGAGTTCATTCTTGAAGAAGGCAAATATGTTGTTGGACGCGAAGTTGAAAAAATGTCCAAGTCGAAGTACAACGTAGTAAATCCGGATGATATTTGCGATGAATACGGAGCGGATACCCTGCGTTTGTACGAAATGTTCTTAGGGCCATTAGAACAAGCGAAGCCGTGGAATACGGCCGGTATTACAGGGGTAGCAGGGTTCTTAAAGAAACTTTGGCGTTTGTATTTTGATGATAACGGCTTAATCGTTACCGATAACGAACCGGGGAAAGATTCATTAAAGACTTTGCATAAAACCATTAAGAAAGCAACAGAAGATATCGGCAACTTCTCATTTAATACCTCAGTCTCAGGATTTATGATTGCCGTGAATGAGTTAACAGCACAAAAATGCCACGAGCGTGCTGTTTTAGAGCCATTGGCTGTTTTAATATCACCGTATGCACCACACATTGCTGAAGAATTATGGGCCGGTTTGGGGCATGATGAATCAATAGCTACAGCTTCGTGGCCGGTATTTGATGAAAAACACCTCGTAGAAAGCAGTAAGGAATATCCGGTATCATTCAACGGAAAAATGCGTTTCAAAAAAGAACTGCCACTCGATCTTTCGAAAGAAGAAATAGAGAAGATTATTTTAGAAGACGATCGCACCAAAACCCAGTTAAATGGCAGAGCGCCTAAAAAGGTAATTGTGGTTCCGGGCAAAATAATTAATATTGTCGGGTAATGAAATTCTTTAAGGGAAGCTTACATTATCAAACGCGTAAAATACACAGGTATCTGGGTGTCTTTATAGGCATCCAGTTTTTTTTCTGGACATTGGGCGGATTGTATTTTTCCTGGAATGACATGGATGATGTGCATGGCGACACCTACAGGCACGCTCCCTATCCGGTGACTGAAAATGCGAATTTACACCATATCCAGTCGGCATTGGACAGCTTAAAAACAGATGCTGTATTGCAGGATTTTCAGACATACAACAATGGTGTCGATGAGCTTGCTTTGCTGAAAGTGAAGATTTCCGGTCATATTCAGAACCTGGTATACAGCCTTGGTGATTTGAGTATCATGAGGCCGGTATCTGAAACGCAGGCGGTTTTAATTGCGACAAAGGGTTTAACCGATGTCTTTGAAGTGAAGACTGTTGAATATTTAAAAGATGGAGTTAATGCTCATCATGAATATCGGGGAAAGCCATTGCCGGCTTATGTAGTTACTTTTAACAATGAAGAAGAAACTTCGGTGTATGTTTCTACGCAATCACACCGGATTACCAGTATCCGGAATAATAATTGGAGACGTTTTGATTTTCTCTGGATGTTGCATACCATGGATTATGAAAGCCGCGATTATATCACTAACTGGGTATTGCGTTTCTTTTCAGTTTTAGGGATGTTGACCATTTTGTCAGGATTTATGCTTTTTTGGATTTCATCACCAACGATAAGAAAGACAAAGAAAAAGCTCAAGAACTGACAAAAGTACAGATTGTTAAAACCGAGCTAAAACGGCCGGATTTTTGATATCTTCATTGTATATTTATCACAGTTAATTTTTGAAATATGTTAGGATATTATATTCTTATTGGTGGTATTGCGCTTATAAGCATGCTTGTAAGCTCTAAACTTAAAAGCAAATTCAAGCATTATTCTCAGGTGTACCTGAGAAACGGATTGAGCGGAAAGGAAATTGCCGAGAAAATGCTTGCAGATAATGGTGTTTATGATGTAAAGGTTATTTCAACTCCGGGAATGCTTACGGACCATTACAACCCGAAAAATAAAACAGTAAACCTTAGTGAGTCAGTATACAATCAACGAAATGCAGCAGCTGCAGCAGTAGCGGCACACGAATGTGGGCACGCCGTGCAACATGCACAGGCCTACCAATGGCTGGAAATGCGTTCTAAGCTTGTGCCTGTGGTAAGCGTTACTTCGGGAATGTCACAATGGCTTGTTATTGGTGGATTGATACTAGGAGCTGCTTCTGGTGTTGGAATGGGGTACTGGGTAGCGGTAGCCGGACTTGTCTTTATGGGAATGGCAACACTCTTTAGTTTTGTTACACTTCCGGTAGAGTATGATGCGAGTAACAGGGCTTTAGCCTGGTTGCAAAACAAAAACATGGTGAGTCAGCAGGAATATAAAGCTGCCGAAGATTCATTAAAGTGGGCTGCACGTACCTATGTGGTTGCTGCCATAGGAGCTCTTGCAAATCTCGTATACTGGGCCTTGCAGGTGTTTGGAAGCAGGGATTAAGTCCTTGATATTAAAACATACTAAAAAAAACCGTCCGAGAGTATATGCCGGACGGTTTTTTCTTACTCAGCTCAAGCCATCAGCTTCTTGATAAAACTCACAGGAGGCTAACGTTGTTTTCAGAGGTAAATATTGATTTTAATGATTACTTTCTTTATATTCATCTAAATTTGCGGTGTCGCTTAGAAGATGTCAAAAAAACATCAATTATGCCTTTCTTAGATGCCATAAATTCCGTTCAAGTCCGTAGCTTCCATGTATCCCATCTGGAATCAGTATGGTGAAGACATGGCTTGGCCTGTTCTCATATCAGGAAGGATATGCCTGTTTTTATATAATACTGTAGTGATTTGAGTGAAGGTCTGTGAACACATCCATTCTTCTTTTTTAGGTTTTCCTTTTAATGCCCCGAGGTAGTTTGCTATAGTTAAAGTGCAAGGTGTTAATGTTGATGAAGAATACCGCTAATCTTGGGTTCGCTCCGCCGTGTTTATATACTTATTTGCCTGTCAATTTGTTGTGCCAGCGATATAAATGTTTCGGTTCTTGAAACCCCCTCTATGCTCTGAATCTTGTGATTTAACAGGTTCATAAGATGTTCGTTGTCTTTACAGATGATCTTTGCCAGGATGCTCCAGTTTCCGGTGGTGTAATGGCATTCGAGTACTTCAGGAATCTTTCGCAGCTGCTTTACAGCTTCGGGGTTTCGCATGGCTTTATCGAGGTAGATGCCTATAAATGCCATTGTAGTATAGCCCAGTACTTTCGGATTGATTATAAATTTAGAGCCTGCAATCAGGCCGCTTTGTTCCAGCTTTCTCAATCGTTGATGGATAGCAGCTCCTGAGATACCGATCTTTCGTGCAATTTCTAAAATCGGTTTGCGAGCGTCTTCCATTAGAAAACGAAGAATTTCTTTGTCTATACCGTCTATTTCTATTTTATCGTCGTTTACTTTCATCGTGTGAGTGATAAATTGAAAGT
Source organism: Zhouia spongiae (assembly GCF_022760175.1). GTDB lineage: Bacteria > Bacteroidota > Bacteroidia > Flavobacteriales > Flavobacteriaceae > Zhouia > Zhouia spongiae. The sequence continues at coordinate 887,353 of NZ_CP094326.1, read as the reverse complement.
AAAGTTACAAAATAGGTTTTAATATGAAACTATAGAGTCTGTGCCGGACGAAGGCAAAACACACCTGGTAACAAACCCTAAGCCGGCGGGTTTTAAAAGTCATTGTTGAGATTGAGCATGTTGTTTAACCAGCCACATTGTTGGGGTTGTATCCCTGGTAGGGTAGTATGTTTTCGTTAAATTTTATACCGTATGTTTCCAGTTCATTTAATACCGGGAGGTAGAGTTCTTTGTTAAGAGGAATCTGAACCCCCGGGGTTGTGTATCGTTTATTTAAGATTTGTAAGGTGGCAATACCAATCGGAAGCCCTACAGTTTTAGCCATGGCCGTATAGGTTTTGTCTTCCCCGGTTACGACCAGAGTAGAATCTATCTGGTGTTTCTTTCCATTCACTTCATAACCGAACTTATGGTACATGGCAATCATATCCTTGTCGCTCTCGGAGAGTGTCCATTTGTCTTCCAGTATTTTTTGCAGTATCTGGGCAGGCGTAGCTTTTTCAAGTTCAACACGTTTGTCTTTATTAAAGAGATCGAGTTCCACCAGTTTGTCCCACATAATATCGTCCTGGTCGATTTTCAGGTAGTGTCTGAGTTTTAATTCAACAGCGTCAGAGGGAGAATATGGCAAAAAGGCATTGGTGAAATCGCGGTAGCTCATATTTTGAGAGTCTTCAATAACATAACTGTCATCAGTCATTCCTAATTGCACGAACATATTCCAGGCTTTAGAAAAACCAACCCTTCTGAGGGTTCCCCTGTATAACGTCAATACATCGTCAAGTCCGTAAGCAGAACGGTATTTCAGGGAATCCCTGTTTGCATAGCCTTCAAATCTGCCATGACCTTCAATAGTAAGAAACTCAGTCCTCCTGAACAATTTATGGTACGGGATATATTTATAGGCGCCTTCCTGTATAAATTTGGCGGCGCCACCCTGACCGGCCAAAACAACATTTCTAGGGTTCCAGGTAAATTTATAGTTCCAGAGATTATTATCGCTTTCCGGAGCTACCAAGCCGCCGGTAAATGATTCAAACAAAATCATTTTGCCATTTTTATCGCGTATTTCATCAATCACTTTCATGGCGCTCATATGGTCGATGCCCGGATCGAGTCCGATTTCATTCATAAATACCAAACCGGCATTCTTAACTTCTTCGTCGAGGGCTTTCATTTCGTCACTTACGTAGGAGGCTGTAATCAGGTTTTTCTTCTGATCCAGGCATTCTTTAGCTATTTGAATATGAAATCGAGCCGGAACCATCGATATGACAATAGTGGCTTTTTCTATAGCTGTTTTAAGCTCGGATTCGTTAAATATATCTAGTTTGAGTAATTCAACATTTGAAGCATCTCTTACCAATACCCTGGCATTCTCCAGCTGAATGTCAGCTATAGTAAGAAATAAATTTTCCTTCTCAGACTTCTCTAATAGATACCGTACTAAAAATGAAATTGATTTACCCGCTCCAATGATTAAAATGTTTCTCATTCTGTTGTAAGTTCTGTATTTTTGAATTATATAACACGAATGTAGCAATTTGTTATATTTATAAAAAATTTCCCTTGTAAAGTTATGAACAAAACAATTTTGAGTGTTGCTGCCATCTTAGGTATGCTGGCGGTAATTTTAGGAGCTTTTGGTGCTCATGGTCTGAAAAAATTAGTAGATGCTGATGCAATTAACACTTTCGAGACCGGTGTTCGCTATCAGATGTACCATGCGTTACTTTTATTATTCGTCGGAGGTACTGGGTATCTGAACAATGGAGCTAAAATGACTATTTTTTATCTCGTCGTGGGAGGAATTATACTGTTTTCCGGCTCGATCTACGGATTGGCGACTAACGATTTATCATCATTTGATTTTAAAAAGATAGGATTTGTTACTCCGATAGGCGGATTGCTTCTGATTATTGCATGGGGAATGTTAATATTTAACGTTTTATCTATAAAAACTAAATAATCATCACAACTCAAACGTTGTAGTAGCTATAATTTCATATTTTTGCCTTGTAAAAACGCTTAAAACAAACTAACACAAAAAACAGTTATTATGGCTACAAATTCCCTGGTAACGAATCACATTTCGTTAAAGAAGTATGGAATAAATAATGCCAATGTGTATTATCAGCTTTCACCAGAAGAGCTACACAGCATTACGATCGAAAAAGATATGGGTAAGGAAGCTTCCTCGGGAGCATTAGCCATCAATACTGGAGAGTTTACGGGTCGTTCGCCTAAAGATCGTTTTATTGTCAAAGACGAAATAACCAACGATAAGGTCTGGTGGGGAGATATTAATATTCCTTTTGCTCCTGAAAAGTTTGATAAGCTATACGATAAGGTTGTGGCTTATCTTTCGGAAAAAGATGTTTATGTAAGAGACAGTTATGTTTGTGCTGATCAGAAGTACAGGCAGAACATCAGGGTAATTAATGAATATCCCTGGAGTAATTTGTTTGCTTATAATATGTTCTTGCGTCCTGAAGAGGCCGAACTGGATAATTTCAAGGAAGACTGGTTGGTAGTAAATGCACCCGGTTTTATGGCAGAACCTGAAGCAGACGGAACACGCCAGCATAACTTCGCTATTTTAAATTTTACGAAGAAGATTGCCTTAATCGGAGGTACCGGCTATACGGGTGAAATTAAAAAAGGTATTTTTTCTGCCTTGAATTTCTTATTGCCTGTATATCATAATACACTTCCTATGCATTGTAGTGCCAATGTGGGGGTAAAAGGAGATACTTCTATCTTCTTTGGCCTTTCCGGAACCGGTAAGACAACCTTGTCAGCCGACCCGAATCGAAAACTGATAGGGGATGATGAGCACGGGTGGACTCCTGAGGATACCATTTTTAATTTTGAAGGAGGGTGCTATGCCAAAGCGATTAACCTTTCTGCCGAAAGCGAACCGGAGATTTATGGTGCAATAAAAAATGGCGCTATCCTGGAAAATGTAATCATGGATGAGAATGGAGTGGTTGACTTTGCCGATGTTTCGATTACTCAAAATACCAGGGTCAGTTACCCGATTTATCATATTGAAAATATTCAACAGCCATCGATAGGGAAGAATCCAAAGAATATATTCTTCTTAACGGCTGATGCTTTCGGAGTACTACCTCCTATTTCTAAGTTAACTCCCGGTCAGGCAGCATATCATTTTATTTCAGGATATACGGCCAAAGTAGCGGGAACAGAAGCCGGAATTACCGAACCTGTACCAAGTTTTTCAGCTTGTTTTGGAGCGCCTTTTATGCCTTTGCACCCAACTGTGTATGCCGAAATGCTGAGTAAGAAAATGAAGGAGGCCGGAGTGAATGTATGGCTTATAAATACCGGATGGACCGGTGGACCCTACGGAGTCGGCAAGCGGATGGCGCTTAAATACACAAGGGCCATGATTACAGCTGCAATGAACGGTGTATTGCCAGATGAGATAAATTACGAAAATTATCATATTCATTCCGTTTTCGGATTGGCTCAGCCAAGATCGTGTCCTAATGTGCCTACGGAAGTTTTAAGTTCAAGGAGAACGTGGGGCAATGATCAAGGGTACTATGAAAAAGCCCATCAGTTGGCAAATGCTTTCAAGGAGAATTTCAAAAAGTTTGAATCTTTTGCCAATGATGAGATAAAAGCCGGAGGACCTCTGGTTTAATTTGTTTTATAATTGATGCGATAAAAGGGGCTGTCATTTCATTGGCGGCCCTTTTTTATGAGCGGGAACTCAAGATTTTATTGTTGAACCAAAAGCCGGTTCAATAAACTTGAACCGGCTTGGTGTTATTAAGATGTTTGATGATTTGTGTTACAGGTCAAATTTTATTCCCTGAGCCAGCGGAAGTTCTGTAGAGTAATTTATGGTATTGGTTTGACGGCGCATATAAACTTTCCAAGCGTCTGATCCACTCTCACGACCACCACCTGTTTCTTTTTCGCCACCGAATGCACCTCCTATTTCTGCCCCTGAAGTACCAATATTCACATTGGCAATCCCACAATCGGAACCCGCATAACTTAAAAATTGTTCGGCCTCACGGAGGTTCGTTGTCATAATAGCAGATGAAAGTCCTTGTTTTACCCCGTTTTGCAACTCTAACGCATTTGTAACATCGCCTGAATATTTCATCAGGTATAAGATCGGTGCAAAAGTTTCTTCCTGTACAATCTCAAAATGGTTTTCCGCTTCAGCAATTGCGGGTTTTACATAACATCCGCTTTCAAAACCGTCTCCTTCCAGTACGCCTCCTTCTACAAGAATATTCCCGCCTTCTGTAACTACTTTTTCCAAAGCGGCCTGATACATTTTAACGGCATCCTTGTCGATTACCGGACCCACATGATTGTTTTGATCTAATGGGTTCCCGATACGTAATTGCTTATAAGCATCAACCAGTTTTTCCTTTACAGTATCATAAACAGATTCATGTATAATCAGTCTCCTGGTCGATGTACATCGCTGTCCGGCAGTACCAACTGCACCAAAAACAGCACCAATGATTGTCATTTTAAGATCGGCATCAGGAGTAACGATAATAGCGTTGTTGCCCCCGAGTTCCAGGAGCGATTTACCCAGGCGTGCCCCAACAGCCTGAGCAACTATTTTACCCATTCTGATAGAGCCTGTCGCAGATATGAGCGGAACCCTGTTGTCATGAGTCATCAACTCACCAACCTTATAATCCCCGTTAATTAAACAAGAGATGCCTTCAGGCATATTATTGTCTTTTAAGACTTCTGCTATTAGGTTCTGACAGGCAACTCCCGTTAGCGGAGTTTTTTCAGAAGGTTTCCAGATGCAGACATCGCCACATACCCATGCCAAAGCGGTATTCCAGGACCAAACAGCCACCGGAAAGTTAAAAGCTGAAATGATTCCGACGATCCCCAGCGGATGGTATTGTTCGTACATTCTGTGCAGCGGTCGTTCCGAATGCATGGTTAAACCGTGCAATTGACGGGAGAGTCCAACAGCAAAGTCACAGATGTCGATCATTTCCTGTACCTCACCTAGGCCTTCCTGATAACTTTTACCCATTTCATACGAAACCAGTTTCCCCAGGGGTTCCTTGTATTCACGTAGTTTTTCACCAAACTGACGAACAATTTCTCCACGTTTGGGAGCCGGTAGGGTTCTCCATGTTTTAAAAGCTTGTTGGGCAGTTTCTACAACTTTTTCGTAATCTTCCTTTGTAGTGGTTTTTACCTTCCCGATCACTTGTCCGTCTACCGGAGATGTAGATGTAATTTCACTTCCATTTGAATACCATTGAATGCCTGTAGAGGTACCCTCATTTAGGTCATTAACTCCCAAACTTTTCAAGGCTTCTTCAATACCAAAATCTGTAGCAACTATTGACATTTGTAACTTTTTTTAGTGTTTTTGTTATAAATTTCTACGAATGTACAAATAAATAATTGCTTAATCATTGTCCGTCGTAAAACGTTTATCAACAGGCATTATGGTTCCGCAATGATTACAGGTTCTGAGTTCTTCTGAACTGTAAAAAGTTTTAAAATATGGAAGGAAGTCTTTTTCGATATCGTGCAATTCAAAATAGACGTCGTGTAGTTTTTCATTGCAATGATCGCAATACCAGAGTAATCCGTCAGTAAAACCTTTTCCGGCTCTTTTTCGTTCGATAACCAACCCCACCGATCCTTCTTTTCTTACCGGAGAATGAGGTGTTCCGGCAGGATGTAAGTACATGTCTCCCGGTTCCAGCTTCATTACTTTTTTTTGTCCATCCTCTTGTATGAGTATTTCTATTTCTCCTTCTAACTGATAAAATAACTCCTCAGTTTCATTATAATGATAATCTTTTCGGGCATTCGGTCCGGCTACAACCATAACGATGTAATCATCAGATTCTTTGTAAAGGTTTTTGTTGCTTACAGGTGGTTTAAGCAGGTCTTTATTCTCTTTAACCCATTGCAACAAATTAAAAGGTCTTTTAACACTCATGGCTATTTTATGATTTATGGTATAAAGTTACGGAATAGTGAAAATACGATTAAATGTTTTAATGAAAGCTTTTTAGAATGTATAATCATTATTTAACATGACTACTGTTGGATATAGAAGGCAGATTCCTTATTTTCATTGAATAAACACTAAAATGAATAAAAATGGGATTGATTTCATTTATTAAAGATGCAGGAGCCAAAATTTTTGGCTACCCCACTGAAGCAGAAAAACAAGCACAGGCAGCGGCTGATAAAGCTGCGGCCGAAGCGGCAAGAATAGCCGCAGCGGAGCAACGCTTGGAAGAAACTATAAACGACTTAGGGTTGAAAGTCCAGAATCTGGATGTTTCGATTGAAGGTGATACGGCGGTTGTAACCGGGTTGGCATACGATCAGACCAATAAAGAGAAGACCGTGCTCGTTGTCGGAAACAGCGTGGGTATAGCCGTTGTCGACGACCGGATGGAAGTTGAACATACCGAGCCGGAAGCACAGTTCCATACAGTTGTCAGTGGTGATACATTAAGTAAGATTGCTAAGAAATTTTACGGAAATGCCATGAAGTATCCTGTAATCTTTGAAGCCAATAAGCCAATGCTTTCTGATCCGGATAAGATCTACCCGGGACAGGTACTTCGTATACCTGTAACAGAAGCGTAAATAAAAAAGGCTGAATTTTCAGCCTTTTTATTTATAAAAATTCATTCTGTCTATATAATCCCATACCTTTTCCGGTAACAGGGGTTTAATATTTTTTCCTTCTGCAATGCTCTTTCTGATAAAAGAGGCAGAGATTTCCATAATGGGGGCGTCGACAAAATGTATTTTAGGATGTTCTTTAAAAGCAGGAACGGTTTCACCTACAGATAGCCTCGGATATACAAAAAGGTCGTTCTTTTCAAGTATTACTTCGTGATTTTTCCATTTATGAAACCCTTTTATGTTGTCTTCTCCCATAATTAGGGAGAATTTGTGATCGGGATACTTTTCTTCCAGATACACCAAAGTGTTTACCGTATAGTACGGAGGCTCCATTTTAAATTCAATATCAGAAGGTTTAAGTTTGGCATAACCTTCTGTAGCCATGTATACCATTTCTAGCCGGTGATGATTGTCTAATAATGACGATTTCTTTTTAAAAGGACTTACCGGTGTTATGACAAACCAAACCTCTTCGAGTTCGGAGAACTCAACCATATGATTGGCAATGGCCAGATGACCTATGTGGATAGGGTTAAAAGTACCGAAATAAAGTCCCGTTCGTTTCATTATTGATTTCCTTTTTTAATGCCTGTAAAATCAGCTACCAGATCGTAAGCTTCTTGTTTGGCAGTATTGAGGTCGTAATTTTTAATGATAGTATCAAACTGAGGGGCTGTGGCCAATTCAACAGATGCCTTTGCAATGCGCATGTTTATTTTATCTTCGCTTTCTGTTTTCCGCTTCTTCAATCGGATCTTTAGTTCATCTATGCTGGGCGGTTTTACAAAAACAGCCAGGGTTTCTTCCGGAAACTTCCTTTTTATTCGTAAGCCTCCGGCCACGTCAATATCGAAGATTACATTTTTACCTTTCGCCCAAATACGCTCTACTTCTGTTTTTAGAGTGCCATAAAAATTATCTCTGTACACTTCTTCCCATTCTACAAAATCTCCGTTTTTAATATGTTGCTTGAAGGTGTCTAATGATAAGAAATAATAATTAACCCCGTCTTTCTCTTCACCTCTTGCCTCACGTGTAGTGGCAGATATTGAGAATTCGAGGTTCAATTCGGGGTGTTGAAGCAGGTGTTTGACAATAGTGGTTTTTCCACTGCCGGAAGGAGCGGAAAATATAATGAGTTTGCCTTTAGACATTTACAATACGTTTAAGATTTGTTCTTTTATTTTTTCGAGCTCATCTTTCATCTGAACTACCAATTGCTGTACAGCAGCATAGTTGGCTTTCGACCCCATAGTATTGATCTCCCTGCCTATTTCCTGACAGATAAAGCCAAGTTTCCTGCCGTTAGATTCTTTAGATTTCAGGGTAGACATAAAATAGTCGAGGTGATTTGCTAACCGGACTTTTTCTTCGGTTATATCCAGTTTCTCCAGATAGTAGATAAGCTCCTGTTCGAAACGGTTTTCATCTATATTTTCTTTTAGGTCGGCGATGGCCTTGGTTGAACGTTCCCTGACAGCGTTTAAGCGTTCAGGATCCAGTTTTTCCACCTCGCTCAGCAGGTTTTTGATATTATCGATCCTGATAAGAAAATCTTTATTCAGCGCTTCTCCTTCTTCAGTCCTGAATTTGTTGATCTCTTTCAAAGCGCTGTTAAGGGCATCAGCAATTGCATGGAACTCTTCTTCGTCGATCTCTTCGCGTTCTGTTTTAAGCGCGTCAGGAAGTCTTACGGCCATTTTCATGAATTCTACCTCATTGTCACCGGCATCAGGAGAAACAGCCTTTAGCTGCCGGATATATTCTTTAACAACAGGTATATTGATAGACGATGAGGTTTCTTCACCGGTAATTTCTACATACAATCCAAAGTCTACTTTGCCTCTTTTTAATGAGGAGGCTATAGTATTGCGTAACTCCATCTCTTTTTCCCTGTATTGAGATGGTATACGTGCATTAAGGTCGAGGCCTTTGCTGTTTAATGATTTAAGCTCGATGGTTATTTTTTTGTTCGGAAGTTGAATTACATTCTTCCCGTAACCGGTCATGGATTGTATCATGCTCTGATTTTAAAAGTTATGCAAAAGTACATTAAAATTTATCTCATTGAAAATTCAATAAGAGAGACCTTCAGGAAATCAGATGCATTTTACAGGTTTTGTAGTGTGAAAGACAGGTAAATCCGGGAAGTGGAGCGTTCCCGATGTAGCATTATGAGTGTTAATTGAGAGGTGAATGCTTTAGTTTTTTACAACATGATGTATTTTTGAAATTATATTGTTAGTGTTATGAAAAAGAGTTTCCCGAAAAGGGTTTTCCTGAATGGCGAATGGAAGAACGCTGAAGAAGCGAAAATTTCTGTATTTGACAGGGGGTTTGTTTTTGGCGATGGTTTATATGAAGTGATTCCGTTTTACAATGGGAAATTTTTCCTGAAAGAAGATCATTTAAACAGGTTGAGCTACGGTCTTAAAGAGATAAATATTGAATTTGAAATAGATGGTATTAATGATGTTTTGTTAAAGGCAATCAGGGAAGCGGACCTGGATGGGAGTGATGGTGCTGCATATATTCAGGTAACGAGAGGAGTCGCTCCACGGATACATTCATATCCCTCAGAAAGTAAACCGACCGTATTGATTTATGCTTTCCCTGTTGTTTTGGAAGGCTTCGAAGAAAAATCTGTAGATGTGTTGGTATCCGAGGATTACAGGTGGCACCGCTGTGATATTAAATCTACTTCATTGGTAGCGAATGTGGCCATGAATAATGAAGCGGTAAAAAATGGATTCCATGAAAATGTATTACACAGAAACGGGGTGATTACCGAAGGCTCTCATTCTTCGGTCTTCTTTGTAAGGAACAAAGTGGTTTACACGCATCCCAATGGTAAGTTTATATTGCCCGGTATAACGAGAAAAGCAACAATAGACTTGTGTAGGGCTAATAATATTCAAATTATCGAAACCCCCTTGAGTATTGATCAGCTTTCAACTGTAGACGAAGTGTTTTTGACCGGAACCACAACACAGATACTGGCTGTCAGGTCTGTGGTGATGAATGGAGTTGCAAGATTTAAACAAAACCAAATAGGCGAGATTACCCGTATTTTACAACAGGAGCTTATAGGAAAGACCAGGAGATACATATAATGTACAAGGCTATAATTCCCTGACCCATATATTTCGAAAGCTTACGCCGCTATGGTCCATGTGATCCTGAAGTTTAAGGGCCGCTTTGGCATGTGGGGTGTTTTTGGGCCAGCCTATATATTCGGTCGTACCTTTGATCGATACATGATCCTGTACCAAAACACCATTGTGAAGAACCGTAACGGTGGCGTCTTTTGTCTTGGATCCTGTCTCATTGAATATAGGAGCGCGATAGATGATATCGTAAGTCTGCCATTCTCCTGAAGGCTTGCTGGCATTAACCAGCGGTATATGTTGTTTATACACGGCAGCTGCTTGCCCGTTTACATAGGTTTTATTTTCATAAGTATCTAAAACCTGTATTTCATATCTGTTTTGCAGGAATATACCACTATTGCCACGATTTTGTCCAATTGCCTCAGATGTAGCAGGGTTTTTCCATTCTATATGAAGTTGGATGTCTCCGAATTCCTGTTTGGTTTGGATATCCCCGGCACCATTTTTTACAGTCATGCTGCTATCATTATTTATGATCCAGTCCGCTACTTTGGAGGTGTCTTTTGAGCTGACCCACGCACCGAGGGCAGAGCCGTCGAAAAGAATAATGGCATCTGAAGGAATATTATTGTTTCCGGTTGTGTTTACTTTTTTCGGTACGGGCTCCCATATTTCGGTATCTTCAGGAATCGTAGGCTCTTTCTGTTTTGTAGAGTCTGCTTCAATAGGGCTGTGTAAGGCAATTTTATCGGTGTTCTGATTTTTGTTTTTACACCCTGTAATTAGTATAACAAGGATAAAGGCAGCAGTTTTTCTTAAAAACATAAATTACAAGGGTTTAATTTTTATATTCCTGTACCAAACTTTATCCCCGTGATCTTGCAGGCCTATATGTCCTGTCGGGTATTTGCCAAAGCCTTCCCAGCCTTTAAATTTTGAATTATCGACCATTTGATTCCATTCCGGACCATGAACAGGGAATTTGACTATTTCTGTGCCATTAAGTGTAACGCTGCCTGCATTGTTTTTATGATCTATCCTGATAATGCATGTATTCCATTCCCCTGCCGGTTTAACGACTTTTTCAGATGGTGCGATCATATCATATAGAGATCCGGCCTGATGCGTCGTTCCGTTTTTTGCATCGGGGTGTCGTTCGTCATCCAGAACCTGTATTTCGGGTCCGGTTTGGTATGCTTCAGGGAATTTGGGATCCTCATGGACACCCCAGAAAATGCCACTGTTGCCTCCTTCGGATATTTTCCACTCCAGTGAGAGTTCAAAGTTTTTAAACTTCTCTTTTGTGATAATGTTGCTGCCCCCGTTTTTTCCCGGAGTGAATGCCATGGCATCACTCTCGATAGTCCACTGATCTGGGATGTCTTCTTTCAGGTAACCCCTCCATGCATCAAATGAAGATCCGTCGAATAGCATAATCCATTTATCTTGTTCTGTATCCGGGTTGTCGGTTTTAGCAGTATTGGATTCAACTTTCTCAGTAGTCACAGCAGTTTCTTTTTTTTCGTTTTGTTTACATGATACCAATACAATACATGCAATTAACGGGAAAGCCAGCTTTTTCATCTTGTTAGTTTGTTTTACAGACCTAAAATGTCCTTTAGTGTTTCTCTATCTATTTCCCCACCCGCGAAATCATCAAATGCTTTTTCAGTAGCTTCGATAATGTGCCGTTGAATAAAAGGAGCCCCTTCCCGGGCACCTTGTTCCGGACTTTTGATGCAACATTCCCATTCCATGACAGCCCAGACATCACAACCGTATTGCGTTAATTTAGAAAATATTTTTTTAAAATCCACCTGGCCGTCACCAAGTGAACGGTATCGACCGGCGCGGTCGCCCCAGTTGTTGTATCCTCCAAATGCTCCCTTTTTTCCTGTAGGGTTGAATTCAGAGTCCTTTACATGAAATGCCTTAATAAATTCGTGATAATGATCGATGTATTCTATATAATCTAATTGTTGCAGTACGAAATGCGAAGGATCATATAAGATATTTACACGTTTATGGTTTCCGGTTGCTTCGAGGAAACGTTCAAAAGTATCTCCGTCGTGGATATCCTCACCAGGGTGAACTTCATAGCAAACATCTACCCCATGCTCATCAAAAACATCTAATATGGGAAGCCATCTTTTGGCAAGTTCTTCAAAGCCCATCTCTACAAGTCCCGGAGGTCTTTGCGGCCAGGGATGGAAAGTGTGCCATAAAAGTGCGCCGGAAAACGTCGCATGTGCTTTTAGCCCCAGGCGATTACTGGCAATGGCGGCTTTTTTAACAGTTTCTACAGCCCATGCTGTTCTTGCCTTCGGATTTCCCTTTAACGGATCCGGAGCGAAGTTGTCGAACATGGTGTCATAGGCAGGATGAACGGCAACCAATTGTCCTTGCAGGTGAGTCGATAGCTCAGTAATCTCTAATCCGTAAGAATTGATTTTTCCTTTCAGTTCGTCACAATATGTCTGACTTTCCGAAGCCAAATCAAGGTCAATCAGAAATTTCTCCCAGGTAGGTATTTGTATGCCCCTGTATCCCAGTTCTGATGCCCATTTACACATGCCGTCTAAACTGTTAAACGGTGGTTTGTTATCTACAAACTGAGCCAGGAAAACAGCAGGTCCTTTTATTGTTTTCATGTTTAATCTTCAATTTTAATCCAGACATTTCCTTTTTGATGAGAGTCAACTACTTTCTCTATAAAATTCATACCCCTGACGCCATCATTCATCGTTGGGAATTCACCGGGATGATAGTTTTCCTTTCTGACAGCTTTAGCTACTCCTCTGTATATGTTGCCCATAGAATCGAAAATTCCTTCCGGATGACCCGGAGGCAACTTAGTTCCGTCCAGCGAAAGAGCACTGTTATATGCATGTCCCGGTTTTAAAACTTTTAATGGTTCGGATTCGGTAAGGTGGTATAGGTAATTCGGGTTTTCCTGTTCCCATTTTAAGCCGCCTTTATCTCCATAAATACTGACAGTGAAATTGTTTTCTTCTCCGGTGGCAATTTGACTTGTTCTGATGATGCCTTTTACAAATTCAGAAAAACGCAAGAGAACTGTACCGTCGACATCCATTTTGTTGTTACTGTACACATAGTTAAGGTCGGCTAAAATTTCACTGACTTCCATGCCGGTTACATACTCGACCATATCGAAAGCATGGGTTCCTATATCTCCGATGCAGCAGCTGATTCCTGATTTTTCAGGGTCTAACCGCCAGGTATTAGCTCTTTTTTCTTCATCGTGAATGATTGGGTTGATCCATCCCTGATAATATTGTGCATCTATTTTTTGAATACGTCCTATTACGCCTGAAGCGATCATCTCCTTCATTTGGCGGATCATAGGATATCCGGTGTATGTATATGTTACAGCAAAAACGACTTCGGATCGATCCAGTATGTTTTTAAGAATTTTAGCTTCCTCGTAGGTTGTGGTCATCGGTTTTTCACAAATAACATTAAAACCATTTTCCAGTAGTTTTTTTGCCATTGGAAAATGAAGGAAGTTAGGGGTTAATATCGATATTACCTGCATACGCTCATCTTCAGGAAGTTTAGTTTCTTCGGCTATAAGCGTATCGAAATCTTTATAAACACGGTTAGTCGGGATGCCTATCTTCTCGGCAAATTCGAGGTTGTCTTTTTGATTTGGATTAAAAACACCACCAACCAAATGATAACTATCATACATTGAAGATGCCACGCGATGTAAGACGCCTATCAAGGAGTCACCGCCACCTCCTAAGATTCCCAATCTAATTTTATTGCTCATGTAATTTGTTTCTGTTTTTTATTGTTTGTACTCTACTTTTTCATTCTTGAAAAATATAATAAATAAGATTAAAACACCCAATGCAAAGAATGCCGGATATGTCCATATGGATGTCCATACATGCGAACCATCTGATAATAAGAAATGATCAGAGATATTTCCTGCTACCCAGAAGCCAATTAACATACCCACGCCATACGTGGCAAGTGTAATCAATCCTTGTGCGGCACTTTTATATTTTTCTCCTGCTCTGGAGTCTGTGTAGATCTGTCCGGACACGAAGAAGAAATCGTAACAAATGCCATGTAAAGCAATTCCGATTAACAGCATAAATGCAAGCTCTCCGGCATCGCCATAGGCAAATAATAAGTACCTTACCGTCCAGGCAAGCATACCTACCAGTAGGGTCATTTTAATTCCGAACCTTTTAAAGAACACAGGTAATAAAAGCATGAATAAGACTTCAGAGGCTTGTCCGAGTGTCATCTTACCTGTTGGGTTTTCCATACCTACTTCTGCTAAAAAAGGATTAGCGTTTTGGTAATAAAAAGCCAAAGGGATGCATATCAGAACGGAAGACAGGAAGAAGATCAAAAAGTTTCTGCTTTTTAATAAGCTGAGGGCTTCAAGTCCAAGAATTTCCGAAATTGTTGGTTTTTCACCGGATGTTTTTGCCCGTGGCGGGGTTTTAGGTAATGTAAAGCTGAACAGGCCTAAGAAAGCCGAAGCAGCGGCTGTCATTAAAAAAGTGTTTTTCAGCAAGCCTTGTTCGATGCCTTCTGATGAATCCCAGTTAAAGACAAAGCTGATCGTAAGTCCGGCAATAATCCATCCAATAGTTCCGAATACACGAACCAGAGGGAACTGCTTGGCAGGGTCGGTCATTTGATTAAAGGATACTGAATTAACCAGTGCCAGTGTAGGCATGTACAATATCATGTACCCGAGTACATAAGGATAAAAAGCATTAAAGTCTGAGGCGTTGGCCATCTGATACATCAGTATAGCTCCGATAAGGTGGAGAATACCTAAGATCCTTTCTGCGTTAAAGTATCTGTCGGCTATAAGACCTATTATAAAAGGAGCAATGATCGCTCCCCACGACTGTGTAGAAAAGGCCATGGCAGTTTCTGCTCCTGTAGCATTAAGGTTATTTCCTAAAAAAGTACCCAATGATACAAACCATCCTCCCCAAATAAAAAATTCGAGGAACATCATTAAGGATAGTTGAAATTGTATTTTTTTATTCATTTTAGAAATGGTTTAGGCAGGTTAATTATGCTAATTCAGAACCGATACGTATCAGAAGGTCCCGGGTGGCTTTAATACCTTCTTCTTCACTTAGTCTGTCACCTTCGTATTCGACACCTACAAAACCGCTATATCCGGTAGCTTTTACCAGCTGTAAAGCCTTCTTGTAGTCTATGGTTGTTTCATTTCCCTCAGCATCGAAATCGTATGATTTTGCACTTACCCCTTTTGCAAAAGGGAGTAATTCTTTTAAACCTGTGTATCGGTCGTATTCGTCTGTGCATTTTCCATCCTCCTTCTTAATACAGAAGTTCCCGAAGTCAGGAAGTGTACCACAGTTACTCATGTTTACTCTTTTCATTACATCGGACAAGTATTGTCCGTTTGATGAGAAACCACCGTGATTTTCTACAATAATGTTCAGGTTGCTTTTTGAAGCGTATTCGGAAAGTGTAGCCAGTGATTCAGCAGAGAAGTTTGTCCATTCTTCAAGATTTGAGTTTCCATGCAGGTTAACCCTCATGCTATGACAGCCTAAAGCTGCCGAAGCATCTGCCCATACCTGATGACTTTCTATGGCAACTTTTCTTTTGGCCTCATCACCAGAGGCCAGACTCCCAATATCACCGGGTAAGTCAACCATCATAATCAGGTTCGTAACATTATTGTCTTTACTGCGTTTGTTCAATTCTGTAGTTAATTTATTAACAGACAAAGCCAAATTTGTGTTTTTGTCTAACTCCTTGTTGTATAAATGATTTACAAACTCAAGACCGGAAAATCCCCATTCACCGGCTATTTTGGCAAAATCCAATGGGTTAAGTTCATTCTTGTGAATCATTCTGTGCACAGACCATTGGGCAAGAGAGAGTTTGAAAAACGGTTCTTTTGATCCTGTAATGTTTTCGGGGTTTTCAGCGTTTTTTTTCTTGTTGTTTTCGGCACATGATGCTAAACCAAGAACAGATAGCGCAATGCCAAACTGGCTTGTGTTTTTCAGAAAAATTCTTCTTTTCATAAGGGAGTGGTTTTTAACTGCAAATTCGGTAATTATATATTAATTAAGTCTTTTAGGTATGAATCTGTTAAAATAAACATCCAACTAATGTAAAAAATTAATTTATATATTTGGGGGGCATCGAATTTTTAAAACAAAAAACATGAGTATTTTTTATTATAACACACCTCAGGAGGAGTACGACGCTATTGTAGTGGGTACAGGAATTTCCGGAGGATGGGCAGCTAAAGAGCTCTGCGAGAAAGGGTTGAAGACTCTTGTGCTGGAAAGAGGGCGAGACCTTAAACACGTGAAAGATTATCCTACAGCCAATAAAGATCCTTGGGACTTTGAACATGGTGGAAGGGCTACAAGGCAAATGATAGAAAGAAAACCTAAACAGAACAGGACCGGTTATGTGGTAAGTGAGGCAACCGATCATTTGTTTGTCGATGATATAGAACATCCATATAATGAAGACAGGCGATTTGACTGGATTCGGGGGTATCATGTAGGGGGAAGGTCGCTCATGTGGGGAAGACAAAGCTATCGCCTGAGTGAGATAGATTTTGAGGCTAACCTTAAAGAAGGCATCGGGGTTGACTGGCCGGTCAGATATAAAGATATAGCTCCGTGGTATGATCATGTAGAACGTTTTATAGGTGTCAGCGGGGAAAATCTGGGGTTGAAACAGTTGCCGGATGGACAGTTCTTAAAGGCTATGGAATTAAATTGTGTGGAGGAACATTTAAAATCTTCCATGGCTGATAAATTTAATGACAGGCTACTGACTATAGGGAGAGTGGCTCATATCACAGAAGGTACAAAACCCGGAACCAGAAGTTCGTGCCAGTATAGAAACCGTTGTATGAGAGGGTGTCCTTTCGGGGGGTATTTTAGCAGTAACTCTTCAACACTGCCTGTAGCCGAGGCAACTGGAAATATGACGCTCAGGCCGAATTCAATAGTTCATGAAATTATTTATGATGACCAGAAAGGAAAAGCAACCGGTGTTCGTGTCATAGATTCTGAAACAAATGAAACATACGAGTTTAAAGCGAAGGTGATTTTCTTGTGTGCCTCTGCCATAGCTTCAACATCTATTTTACTACAGTCGAAATCAGACCGTTTCCCGGAAGGATTTGGAAATGATAGTGGTGAGCTTGGGCATAATCTGATGGATCACCATTTTAGAGTAGGGGCCAGAGGTAGTATAGATGGTTTTGAAGACAAATACTACAAGGGAAGAAGACCTAACGGAATTTATATTCCAAGATTCCGAAATCTTGGGGGAACTACTGATAGAAAAGACTATTTGAGAGGATATGGTTATCAGGGAGGAGCAGGACGTGCCGGTTATGATGGTGGTTTTGTTGCCGAGCTTAATTATGGGAAAGAGCTGAAAGAGGCCATTCTTCATCCGGGAGGATGGAGTATGGGACTTACCGGTTTTGGTGAAACATTGCCTGATCATAAAAACAGAATGTATCTCGATTACGATAAAAAAGATAAATGGGGCTTGCCTACGGTTACATTCGATGCAGATTTTGGCGAGAATGAGCTTGCCATGCGTAAGGATATGAAGCAACAGGCGGTTGACATGCTTGAAGCGGCAGGCTTTAAAAATGTCAGCTCCTACGATTCAATCGGAGGAATGGGACTTGGGATACATGAAATGGGTACGGCAAGAATGGGTAACGACCCGAAAACATCAGTTTTGAATGGTTTTAACCAGGTGCATGCTGCTAAAAACGTATTTGTAACCGATGGGTCGTTTATGACCTCTTCGGGGTGTCAGAACCCTTCATTGACCTATATGGCATTTACGGCAAGGGCTGTTGACCATGCGGTTAAAGAGTTGAAAAAGCAAAATATTTAATATCAGGAGACATGGATAGAAGAAAAGCACTTAGAAATATAGGGTTAACTACCGGCTTTGTCGTGGCAACCCCTTCTCTGTTGAGTTTACTGCAAAGTTGTAATACGGCTGTGGAAAACTGGCAGCCTGAGTATTTAACTGTAGATGAGGGCGTCGTTTTGATAGGTTTGGTGGATACGATATTGCCTAAAACAGATTTACCCTCTGCGTCTGAAGTAAATGTTCCTCAATTTATAGACGTCATTTTAAAAGACGTAGTGAGTTCTGAAGAACAGGAGCAAAAGAAGAATGCCATGAAAGCCCTGATAACTGAAATCAGAGCTGATTATTCTGAAGACCTTAACAAGGTCAAAGAGCAGGATTATCAGAAGATATTGGATAAATATCTTTCTAAAGCTGAAAGGGAGGGAGAAGAAAAGGAAATTGCCCAGTTGCTTGGCAGCATAAAGTGGATGACCATTAATGCGTACAGGAACAGTGAGGTTATCGGAGAAACTGTTTTGGCCTATGATCCTGTGCCCGGTCAGTATTTAGGATGTGAAAACCTGCAGGACCTTACCGGAGGAAAGTCGTGGTCTTTATAAAATTAAAATGAACGTGAAAAGAAGAAAGTTTATTCAAAACACTGCTTTATCAACTATAGGTGCATCTATGATTACTTCAGAGGCTTTTTCTGCAAATAAGGACAATGTTAAAAATGGCGAAAATATATTCAAGCTGAAATACGCTCCACATCTGGGGATGTTTAAAAACCTTGCAGGTAAGGATGAGGTCTCCCAGCTTGAGTTCATGGCAAGTCAGGGTTTTAAGGCCTTTGAGGATAATGGGATGAAAAGCAGGGCAGTTCAGACACAGGAACAAATGGCTTCAACCATGCAAAAACACGGCATTCAGATGGGGGTTTTTGTGGCGCATAAGATATACTGGAATAAGCCCAACCTTGCAGGAGGTGATGCTTCATACCGAAAAGAGTTTTTAGACGATATAAAAAGTTCGGTGGAAGTGGCTAAACGCGTTAATGCTAAATGGATGACGGTAGTGCCCGGACATGTTGATTTGCGTAAAAATATAGCTTATCAGACTGCAAATGTAGTAGAGTCGTTAAAACGGGCAGCTGAAATTTTAGAGCCTCACGGATTGGTGATGGTATTGGAACCTTTGAACTTTAGAGATCACCCGGGAATGTTCTTAAGCGAGTCTCCTCAGGCTTTTGAGGTTTGCAAAGCGGTTAATTCTCCATCGTGTAAAATCCTGTTCGATATCTACCACCAGCAAATTACCGAGGGAAACCTTATTCCTAATATCGATGCTTGCTGGGATGAAATAGCTTATATACAAATAGGGGATAATCCCGGACGAAAAGAGCCGACAACAGGAGAAATTAATTATAAAAATGTATTTAGGCATATTCACGCCAGAGGATTTGATGGAGTTCTTGGAATGGAACATGGAAATTCAAAGCCGGGAAAAGAAGGTGAGCGTGCTGTAATAGACGCCTACAAAGAAGTAGATGATTTTTAAGTTTTACAGATAAAAAGAAAAGCCGATTGTTTTAGATAATCGGCTTTTTTTAATGTGAATTATTTTGATTTTTCTTCTTCCAGGATGGTCTTAATGGTCTTTTCGAGTTCTTCTTTCTGCTCATATACAGAGGCCAAGTCGATAATCTCGACTTTTCTGAATTCGATTGGGTGGCTTTCGCTTTGAAGCGATATATATCCTTCAGTCAAAGGTTTTCCATCAATTTTAATGCCTTCGCCGGTTTCATTCACCATGCCGCCTCCTATTTGTGGTCTGGTGTATTCCATTACCACCTGGTTTCCGGCATAATGTTGAACCAGGGAATCTTTTAAGACTAAAAATCCGGCACGAACCCATTGATCTCCATGGTATGTTTTAGATGTAGAACTAACGCAATGCGGGGTGAACAGGGAGTCGTTAATAAAAACGTTTGTCCCGGGAGTGCAAAGATTAAGGTTTGTACGCTCGTTTTCACCGTCACCCCCTAAAAACTGTGCTTCAATACTAATCGGGAAGTCCTGATTCTTGGTCATGGTTTTAGGGTCTTGACTGTGGAGCATCGCCCCGCTGTTTCTCCACGCCCAGCCTTCACCTCCATTGGCTTGTTCGCCTACGAATCGATACTCAACAGCCAAAAAATACGCCGCATATGGTTTTTCGTAAAAAATATGCCCGTACTGTTTGTCAAACGCCTCATATTGATCATACCGAACGATCATTTTGCCATCTTCAATTCTAAAGGTTTCTCCGAAATTATTTCCCAGTTCGTGTTTGGAAATTTTAGGGGTCCACCCGGATAAATCTTTGCCGTTAAAAAGTTGTTCCCAGTTAAGCGTTACAGTTTTCCGGGGTTCAGTGTTTTCTTTTTTCTCATTCTTACACGAAAAGAACAGTGTAAAAACAGATAATGAAAAGAGAAGAAAAGCTTTTTTGTCCATGTTTTTGGTTGGTTAACAGATTTGATGTTATTCTACTATAAATTTGCCCTGCATCATTGCATAATGTCCGGGGAAGCTGCACAAGAACTGATATGTGCCTTTTTCCGGCGCTTCGAATTCAATAACGTCTGTTTCGCCTCCGCCAATGATCTTTGTGTGTGCAATAACATCATTTTCACTTCCTTCAGGAATAAAGTCTGTCTTTTTAGCCGTTGCAGCCTTGGTAGCGAAATCGATTAAATCGGCATCCTGTGCCAGAAGTACAAAATTATGTCCCATCACATTCTTATCCAGTTTGCCAATATGCTTCAGGGTGAGCCTTACTTTGTCTCCTGCCTTTACTTTAATTTCCTTTAGGTTAAACTTCATCAGATCATCCCCTGTAATAATCACTTCAGAAACACCATCTTCTTTTTTAGGTTGCGTAGCAGTTTCTGTGTCTTTGCTTCTTTCATCGTATTGGAAGCCGTCTTTTTTCTTTTCTTCTTTCCCGCCGCAACTTATTAATGCTGCTGTGAAAACAAGTGTAAGCGCTTTATTGAACAATTTCATTTTTAAAATTTTTTAGTTTCGGACTAAGATAAGTAATAGAAAGGTTTTTCGTATGCTGGTCGTATCAAATTTATCTGTTGATGAACCAAAAAACATATAAATCAATATCATTTGAAAAACTAATCAATTAATAGTAGTTTTGTTATGCACGCATAATATTAAGATCCATGTATATAAAAGAGTTTGAAATTAGGTGGAATGATGTCGATGCCAACAGGCATTTGGCAAACCAGGCATATATTGCTTACGCTGCGCATACAAGAATGTCTTTCCTGATAGAGAATGGGTTTGATCAGCATTTGCTGCAAAAGCACGATATCGGGCCGGTGGTGTTTTATGAGCATATCTACTATTTCAGGGAAGTCTTTCCCGGTAAACCCGTAAAGGTGTCGCTGGAGTTGTCGGGGCTAAGCGAAGATGGTATGTTTTTTGAATTCAGGCATAACTTTTACGATTATAAAGGCCGTAACTTTGCTTCGTGTGAAATGATGGGGGGGTGGATTGATCTTAAGACCAGGAAACTGATAGGTTTAGAACAGGAATTACAAACCATGTTTGAAGGGGTTCGTAAACCGGAAGATTTTAAGGTGCTTACAAAAGAAGATACCCGCAGATTTAAAAAGAAGCCAATGGACTTAAGCTGATTTCTCGGTTCTTCGGGTAACCAGATATACCCCGGTAAATATCAAAGCCGCTGCTGCAATCTTCATGGCGTTAATCTTGTCTGCACCTACAGCTACAGCAAACAAAATGCCTATAAGCGGTTGCAGGTATATGAAGGCACCTATAGTAGATGCTTTCAGGGTTTTGATGGCAAAAACATTCAGCAGGTAGGTGGCAAAAGTTGTTCCCAGTACAACATAAGCAATTTTCAGAATGATATCTATGGGCAGTTTCTGCCATTGTATTTGAGAGAATTCGTTGTAACTGATCGGTACATTAATAAAGACGGCTAACAAAAAGAGCCATTTCATTAGTGTAAACGGATGGTATTTGTTGGTAAGGGGTTTAACCATAATAAGGTATAGTCCGTACGAGGTAGCATTAATTACAAAGAGCAAATTGCCAAGCGGAATATTTGGGGCGTTCACCGCTTCGGTATTATCGTAAAGTATGAGTCCGGCTGTACCCGCAAACCCGAGTATAATACCGAGGGCTCTGAGCCAGCTTAGTTTTTCACCAATCAAAAAGGCAGATAATACAAAAACCAGAATAGGGGTAACCGTAATTATTAAGGAGCTGTGAATAGGGGTTGAAAGGCTTAGGCCTTTAAAAAAAACTTGCATATTGATAACCATGCCGAGTATAGCACAGGCTATGATCCTTGGCCAGTCGGATTTGGATATTTTTTCTTTTGGTCCCCAGAAACTGATAGCCCAGAACAGGATGGCGGCGCCAAGAACCCTAATCAGAATAAAGCCGTAGGGTTGTACATAGGTTGGCATCACCCCTTTTGCAAGGGTGTGGTTAATACCGTAAATGGCAGACGCTATAAAGGCGGCAATTAATGCAAGAATTCTTCTGTCCATTAATTACGGGTGTAAAACGTTAAAGACCGCTTGGGTTACTTTTTTGCTGTTTCCGATAAAAATCTGATCGTCTATAATGATTACCGGTCTTTTCAAAAATGTATAATGTTCCAGGATGAATGATCTAAAGTCGTTTTCGCCGAGATCTTTTTCTTTAAGACCTTTTTCCTTGTATAGCCTGGCTCTTTTACTGAATAGTGACTCATAGGTGCCTGATAATTTTTTCATTGCTTCCAATTGATCACTGGTTACAGGTGTTGTTTTAATGTCTTGCATTACAACATCGCCGGGCAGGTTGAGTTCCTTAATAATGCGTTTACAGGCGTCGCAAGTGCTGAGGTGGTATATTTTTTTCATGAATTGTAGCTTTCGAGTGGAAATACGATGCAAAGTAAGTTCTTTTAAAATATCTTTGAAAAAAAATACTTTTAAAATGGAATGGACTTTTGATATTACAACAAAAAACAGAGCGATTTTTAAAAATTTACTGGAAAGTACTTCCTTAGAAGACCTGAATAAAATTCCTGAGGGATTCAATAATAATATATTCTGGAATATAGCTCATGTGGTGGTTACACAACAATTGCTTGCCTATAAATTATCAGGGCTGGAAATGAACGTTTCTGATGAAATGATAGAGGCATATCGAAAAGGAACGAAACCTGTTCGTGATGTAACACGGGAAGAGGTGGATCAGCTTATAGAGCTTTTGTTTTCCACACTTGATCAGCTTCAACAGGATTATAATGAAAACAAGTTTCAGCAATATCAGCAATATACGGTGCAGACCAATGGGAGTACGTTAAGCAATATTGAAGAAGCTCTGGAATTTAATAATTTTCATGAAGGCATTCACATGGGTTATGTGCTCGCTCAGAAGAGAGCATTGTCTTCAGTATAATCTATTTTAAAATCAGGTTCTGTTGTAATTCTTCGAATGGAATCTGAATGGTGATCATACCTTCGGCATAAGCTGCGATATCATAGGGGTTGTATATAAGTACAATCCCTTCATGGGTATAACCTATATTCTGAGGGAGCCTGAAGACATCGTTATCGAACATGAAGCCGGTACTGTTTATGTTTTCGTTTTCAGGGATGTTATGCGTACTCCTGAATTTTTCTTCAACCAATTCTTCAAAGTTGTCAAAGTCTGAAAATAAATCACGGGATTCCAACAGCATTCCCGTTTTAGCGTCGATGTTAATATATGAAATAGCGCCATAGCCATGTGCACCTCCGGTATATACATAAGAATCTAATTGAATACTTATTACGTTTTCGGACCGGTATGGGATTTCACCTTTTATGGTAGCTTCCCAAACGGCAGCCATATCAGGAAAGTCATTTTTGGTCTTTTTGTATTCCGCAACAAACTTATCAACCTCCTGCTCGATTGATTCAGAAGAATGTTCCTCGGTATAATTTAATACTTGAATGGCGTACTCATTAAGGTGTTTATTGATGGAGTCTGCCACTGCATTTCCGTTAGCCTTTGGTATAGTGATAGATACTTTGGCACAAGTATCGCACGGTTCAGAAGTAATGGTTTGTTGTTGAAGTTCGAAACCGTCTTTGTTGCATGAAATGACAGCAAAGATGGTTAATAGTAAGAGATTGTATTTTTTCATCGGAAAATGTCAAATTAAGATTGTATAAAGGTACATTGTTCGTTGGAATACCCAAAAGGAAACAATATTTTTGTTAGAGAGATTTTAATTTGAGTAATCATGAAGTTTAATACGAAGACGATACACGGAAATCAGGAGCACGATAAAGCTTATGGGGCGGTCATGCCACCCATATATCAAACATCGACTTATGCACAAACAACACCGGGAGGACATAAGGGTTTTGAGTATTCCAGAACACATAATCCTACCAGAAAGGCTTTGGAAGATGCGTTGGCGAGTATTGAAAATGGACGTTACGGTTTGGCGTTTGCAAGTGGATTGGCTGCAATAGATGCAGTTTTGAAGTTGTTGAAACCCGGAGATGAAGTGATTTCTACAAATGATTTGTATGGAGGTACGTATCGTTTATTTAGCAAGATTTTTGAAAATTTCGGAATTAAATTTCACTTTGTGGGAATGCATAATGTTTCTGAAATTGTACCGAAGATCAATGAAAACACAAAACTGATTTGGGTTGAAACCCCTACCAATCCAATGATGAACATCATAGATATCGTTGCGGTTTCTGAAATAGCCAAAGAAAATGATTTGCTGTTGGCGGTAGATAATACCTTTGCCACTCCTTATTTGCAACAGCCTATAGATCTGGGAGCAGATATTGTGATGCATTCAGCAACCAAATACCTGGGAGGGCATAGTGATGTGGTAATGGGAGCTTTAATTGTTAAGGATAGGAAACTGGCAGATAAGCTGTATTTTATTCAAAATGCCAGCGGGGCTGTTTGTGGTCCGATGGACAGCTTTTTAGTGCTTCGGGGCATTAAGACGCTTCACGTACGGATGCAACGGCATTGTGAAAATGGTCGGGCTGTAGCAGAGTACCTGGCACAACATCCCAAAATAGAAAAGGTTTACTGGCCCGGTTTTGAAAGTCATCCCAATCACGATATAGCTAAAAAACAGATGAGAGATTTCGGGGGAATGATTTCCTTTGTAACGAAGGACAGTAATTATCGGGATGCTATTAAAATTGTAGAAAACCTCAGGGTTTTTACTTTGGCAGAATCTCTCGGGGGAGTTGAATCTTTGGCGGGACACCCTGCAAGCATGACACATGCCAGTATCCCTAAGAAAGAACGGGAGAGGTCAGGTGTTGTAGATGCATTAATTCGCTTAAGTGTCGGGATAGAAGATGCGGACGACCTGATAGCAGATCTGAAGCAAGCCATAGGGTAGCTTTATTAAGGTTTTGTTAAAGTGAATGACGTATTTTAGAGCTGTATTATAAAGTTGTGAATTTTTGAAGGATATTTTTAAGCATATCGTATATTTGCGCTGATTTATTGGGAACTTTTTAAAAACTATTTTAAAAACTAACATGGAACAAAAAATCCAAGAGTTTATGGAGCTTGTAAAAGCTCGTAATTCACACGAGCCGGAATTTTTACAAGCTGTTCAGGAAGTGGCAGAAACGGTTCTTCCATATATTGCTGGACAAGAAATTTATAGTGGTAAAAACATTCTTTTAAGAATGGTGGAGCCTGAAAGAGCTATTACATTTAGGGTTTCTTGGGTAGACGACCAGGGAGAAATACATGTAAACAGAGGGTACAGGATTCAGATGAATTCCGCTATCGGGCCTTATAAGGGGGGATTGCGTTTTCATCCAAGTGTGAACATGAGTATCTTGAAATTCCTGGCTTTTGAGCAGGTGTTTAAAAATAGCTTAACGACACTGCCGATGGGGGGTGGTAAAGGAGGATCTGATTTTGACCCTAAAGGAAAATCCGATGCTGAAATTATGCGCTTCTGCCATAACTTCATGGCTGAATTATGCCGTCATATCGGTCCGAATACGGATGTCCCGGCCGGAGATATAGGTGTTGGAGCCAGAGAGATTGGATACCTGTTTGGAATGTATAAGAAAATCAGAAATGAATTTACTGGAGTGCTTACCGGTAAAGGACTTTCTTGGGGAGGGTCATTAATTCGCCCTGAAGCTACCGGATACGGAACTGTTTACTTTGCTCAAAGCATGCTTGAAACAAAGAGAGATAGTTTTAACGGGAAGAAAGTCGTGATCTCCGGATCTGGAAATGTAGCTCAATATGCAGCTGAAAAAGTACTTCATTTAGGAGGAACAGTACTTACTTTGTCTGATTCATCCGGATATATCCATGATAAAGAGGGGATAGATGAAGAGAAGCTGGCGCATGTAATGTATCTGAAAAATGAGAAAAGGGTGCGTATCTCCGAGTACATAGAGAAATATCCGAATGCAGAATTTCATGCTGGTGAAAAACCATGGAATGTTGTTTGTGATGTTGCGCTTCCTTGTGCTACTCAGAATGAACTGGATGGAGATGATGCGAAAGCACTGTTAGCTAACGGGTGCATGGCTGTTGCTGAAGGAGCAAATATGCCTTCAACACCTGAAGCTGTTTCAGCATTCCATGAAAGTAAAATATTGTTCGCTCCGGGTAAGGCGTCTAATGCAGGCGGTGTGGCGACTTCAGGTCTCGAAATGTCGCAAAATTCATTGAGAATTAGCTGGACAAGAGAGGAAGTTGATGAGCGATTAAAAGGAATTATGAAAAATATTCACGATGTTTGTGTTTCGTATGGAACAGAAGGCAACTATGTTAATTATGTAAAAGGAGCAAATATTGCTGGTTTTGTTAAAGTTGCTGATGCCATGCTTGCACAAGGTGTAGTATAATTATTTGTTTTACGTGTTATTAACTTTTAAAAGCTCTTCAGGACATCCTGAAGAGCTTTTTTATTTGGTATTTTTGATGTCTGGTAATATAGATTAAATGATAGTAACGACCAAAGCTATAGTCTTATCTGCAATTAAATATTCCGATACCAGTCTGATTGTAAAATGCTATACAGAGCTGGACGGGGTTAAAAGTTATTTGCTGAGAGGAGTTTTAAAATCAAAAAAAGGAAAGCTCAAATCTGGTTATTTTCAGCCGTTAACACAGTTGGAGCTTATAGCTAATCATAAGAACAAAGGGGGGCTTGAGAGTGTCAGGGAAGCAAGGGTTTTGTATCACTTTCAGACCATTCATGCAGATGTTGTAAAGAATTCAATTGTCTTTTTCTTGTCAGAAGTATTGGCAGGTGTGCTTCACGAAGAGGAAGAAAATAAGCCAATGTACAGATTTCTGGAAACAGCCATTCAATGGTTGGATACACATGAAGAAGTGGCTAACTTTCATATCTTTTTCTTGCTTAAATTATCGCGGTACCTCGGCTTTCAGCCATACGAAATCGATGAGGGCGCCTTGTACTTTGATCTGGGGGAGGCGGAATATGTGTCCGTTAGGCCGGCACAGCCTTATATAGCCGATGAGCAATTACAGTTATTCAATGCTTTTTTGAGAGCTGATTTCGATTCGATAGCGGCCGTTAAAACAACCAAATTCAAAAGAAAAGAGCTGTTAAAAATGCTTATCAGGTTCTATCAGTTTCACCTTCATGGTTTCAGAGAACCGAAATCTTTAGATGTACTGGATCAATTATTTGGCTAATACACAGGTTGTATGACCTGATCAGGATTTTATATGTTTGGCTGTTAATATTGATACGCAGCCCGGAAATAAAGAGGTCTGTCTGAACGCAAGTCCAAGAAAGGTCTTCCTGCAAGGGCATGGACAGGCGTAGAGACATTTAAATGCTTGCCGTAGGAGTGAATTTAGCCGCTTGTTTAATGTCTGACAACAGAATTTGATAGTCAAAAATAATTTTGAATTTTAACAAAAGCTCACTTTTAAAGGGGCTTTTTTTGTGTTTTTAAAACCTACAATTCAATGAAAATCACTAATTTCGCGCAACTTAATGAGTGTTGCGTAAAGACAGTTGCGTGCAGTGGCCGGGAGGTCCGCACTTTTTAAGGTTGATGAAATAGATTTAGTAAAATATCCAGAATAAGGAAAAAGAATATAAATGAAGTTTACTGAGTACAAAGGACTTGATTTACCGAAAGTAGCAGAAGAAATTTTGAACTACTGGGAAGAACATGATGTATTTGAAAAAAGTATAACCACGCGTGAAAACGCCCGGCCTTTTGTCTTTTTTGAAGGACCGCCTTCTGCAAATGGTTTGCCGGGGATTCACCATGTTATGGCGCGGGCTATTAAAGATATTTTTTGTCGTTATAAAACGCAGAAAGGGTATCAGGTGAAACGTAAAGCGGGATGGGATACACATGGTTTGCCTGTAGAATTAGGTGTGGAAAAAGAACTGGGTATTACGAAAGAGGATATCGGTAAGAAGATTTCAATCGAAGATTATAACAAAGCCTGTAAAGAGGCGGTAATGCGTTATACGGATGTTTGGAATGATCTTACCAGAAAAATGGGTTATTGGGTAGATATGGAAGATCCGTATATTACCTATAAGCCTAAATATATGGAGAGCGTATGGTGGTTGTTGAAGCAGATTTACGATAAAGGACTTCTTTACAAGGGATATACCATTCAGCCGTATTCGCCTAAAGCAGGTACGGGCCTGAGTTCTCATGAATTGAACCAACCGGGTACGTACAAGGATGTTTCAGATACCACGGCCGTGGCAATGTTTAAGGCAAAAGAAGAAACGCTTCCCGGCTTTTTAAAAGGATACGGAGAGATCGATTTGCTGGCATGGACGACAACTCCCTGGACCTTGCCCTCTAATACCGCGTTAACTGTAGGGCCGAAGATCGATTATGTGTTGGTGAAAACCTTTAATCAGTATACACACAAGCCGATAAATGTAGTGCTTGGCAAGCCATTGGTGGCAAGCCAGTTTTCAGGCAAGTACACAGTTGCTGAAAATGAAGACGAACTTTCTGCATATGAGGAAGGAGATAAGAAGATACCTTACCTGGTAGTGAAGGACTTTAAAGGGGCAGACATTATAGGCATTAGATATGAGCAATTATTACCTTATGCATTGCCTTATCAGAATCCTGAAAATGCCTTCAGAGTGATTTCTGGAGATTTTGTGACTACAGAAGATGGTACCGGGATCGTTCATACAGCCCCGACATTTGGTGCAGATGATGCTAAAGTAGCTAAAGAAGCTACTCCTGAAGTGCCCCCGATGTTGGTAAAAGACGAAAACGATAACCTTGTTCCACTAGTGGATCTTCAGGGAAGATTCAGAGAGGAGCTTCCGGAGATAGGAGGGAAATATGTTAAGAATGAATATTATACCGATGGAGAAGCTCCTGAAAAGTCAGTAGACGTTGAAATCGCCATCAGGTTAAAAGAAGAGAATAAAGCTTTTAAGGTAGAGAAGTATGTCCATAGCTATCCGCATTGTTGGCGTACCGACAAGCCTGTTTTGTACTACCCGTTAGATTCGTGGTTTATAAAAGTTACTGAGCTGAAAGACAGGATGTTCGAGTTGAATAAGACAATCAACTGGAAACCAAAAGCTACTGGAGAAGGCCGGTTTGGAAACTGGTTGCAGAATGCTAACGACTGGAATCTTTCGCGTTCACGCTTCTGGGGAATCCCTTTGCCGATATGGAGAACCGAAGACGGAAAGGAAGAGGTTATTATTGGCTCTGTGGAAGAGTTGAAAGCTAAAATGACAAAAGCTGTTGAAGCAGGCTTTATGGATGCCGATGTATTTGCTGATTTTGAAGTCGGAAATATGAGTGAGGAGAACTATGATACAGTAGACCTTCATAAGAATATAGTAGATCAAATTACTTTGGTTTCACCATCGGGTAAGCCGATGAAAAGAGAATCAGACCTTATCGATGTCTGGTTTGATAGTGGATCAATGCCATATGCGCAATGGCATTATCCGTTTGAAAATAAAGAGCTGATAGATGATAAAGCGTCATATCCTGCCGATTATATAGCAGAAGGGGTCGATCAGACCAGAGGATGGTTTTATACCTTACACGCCATCGGAACCTTGGTCTTCGACTCTGTAGCATATAAAAATGTAGTGTCTAATGGTTTGGTGCTGGATAAAAACGGGCAAAAGATGTCCAAGCGTTTAGGCAATGCGGTAGATCCGTTTACGACACTGGCGGAATATGGTCCGGATGCCACCAGATGGTATATGATCAGCAATGCCAATCCGTGGGATAATTTAAAGTTTGATATAGAAGGTGTGGCAGAGGTAAGACGTAAGTTCTTCGGAACGTTGTATAATACGTATGCGTTTTTTAGCTTGTATGCCAATATCGATAACTTCACATATGCAGAGGCTGATATCCCATTGGAAAAACGTCCTGAAATCGACAGATGGATACTTTCAGAGCTGAATACACTTATAGCTAAGGTTGATGCGGCGTACAATGACTATGAGCCTACCAAAGCAACAAGAGCGATATCGGATTTTGTTCAGGAGTATTTGAGCAACTGGTATGTCCGTTTATGCAGAAGACGTTTTTGGAAGGGTGAATATGGCGAAGATAAGATTTCAGCGTATCAAACGCTTTATACTTGTTTGAGTATTGTTACAAAGTTAGCTGCCCCGGTGGCGCCGTTTTATATGGACCAGTTGTACAGGGACCTTAACCAGGCTACCCGGAAAGAGGTGTGTGAGAGTGTCCATTTATCGGAATTTCCAGAGAGCGATGAAAGCTATATCGATAAGAGCCTGGAGCGGAAAATGGAAACGGCCCAGACAATTACGTCATTAGTGCTGTCATTGCGTAAGAAAGAAAAGATAAAGGTTCGTCAGCCACTTACGAAAGTAATTGTTCCGATTTTAGATGAGGAGCAAAGAAAAGAGATCTCGGCAGTATCAGACCTGATCTCTTCTGAAGTAAACGTAAAAGAGGTAGAGCTTTTAGATGATGCTTCGGGAGTATTGGTGAAACAAATTAAGCCGAACTTTAAAGTTTTGGGGCCTCGTTTCGGAAAAGATATGGGCTTGATTGCCAGTGAGATAAAAAAATTCGATCAGCAGGATATCCAAAAACTTGAGCAAATTGGGGAGATAACACTTGTTATTAACGAAAAAAATATTACTTTAGGTATCGAAGAAGTTGAAATATCTTCTAAAGATATTGAAGGTTGGTTGGTTGCAAATTCAGGAGCCATCACTGTAGCGTTAGATGTTACGATAACCGATGAATTACGAAAAGAGGGAATTGCCAGGGAACTGGTTAACAGAATTCAAAATCTTCGAAAAGATTCCGGTTTAGAGGTAACAGATAAAATTGATGTTAAATTTCAAAAAGACAGTACTGTAATTGAACAAGCGGTAATGAGTAATATCGATTACATTAAGGCCGAAACCCTTACAGCAGACTTGAATTTTGAAGAATATCTGGAGAATGGTACAGAAATTGCTTTTGATGATGTGAACACCAAATTGTCTATTCAAAAACACTTATAGCTATGAGCACAGACGTTAAAGTAAGATACTCTGATAAGGAGCTAGAAGAATTCAGGGCTATAATCGAATCTAAGATCGAGAAAGCCAAACAAGATCTAGATCTTTTAAAAAGTGCCTATATGAACGACGGAAACAATGGTACTGACGACACCTCTCCTACGTTTAAGGCATTTGAAGAAGGGTCTGAGACTATGAGTAAAGAAGCAAACTCTCAGTTAGCTATCCGTCAGGAAAAGTTTATAAGGGATTTAAAGAATGCTTTGGTACGTATTGAAAATAAAACATACGGGATTTGTAGGGTTACAGGAAAACTTATTAATAAGGAACGGTTAAAGTTGGTTCCTCATGCAACTTTAAGCATCGAAGCAAAAAATATGCAAAAGAGTTAATAAATGACTTTTAAAACTATAAAAACGTCCAATATTGGGCGTTTTTTGTTTTTTAGATGTGTGTTGTTAATGTTGTGTCATAGAAGAATTGTCTTTTTATCGTTCTTGTGCTTTTTGCCACTTGGAATGAGAAGCCAGAAGCAGGTAGAAAAGGTACTCCCTTCCCGAAATATTTCAAAAGTAGAAATAGAAGCTTTGAGCGCATATAAGGTTGTTGTGTCAACTGTAAAAAAAACCGACATAACAATTAAGGCCCGTATGAATGGAGCGTATCAGGAACAACTATATATAGTCTCAGGTCAGGAAGGAAAGGCTTTAAGGATAAAGGCGGAGTTAACGCCTCTGTTTCAGGTGCCTGATGATAAGTTAAGTGCTCACAAGGTATTGTCGGTGGTGATTACTGTTGAGCTTCCTGAGAACATGAGCCTGCATGTGGTCGGAGCCGATACAGAATTACAGATCCGGGGGAAGTACGATGAGATTGTTACAAAAACACGGTCTGAAAAGACCCTTTTTCAAAATACAGTCGGAAGGATAAATGCATACTCTTTTAAAGGGGATTTATTTTATATAACGTCCAAAGGACAAATAGAGGCAGTCTCCGAATATGGGGTTGTCTGTAAGGATGATGTACCAACGGGAAATGATGTTGTTGTATTAAAAACTGTTCACGGGAACATTTACATATCTAAAAATGAATAATAGATTCATTTTTGGGATTCATTTTTCAGGGATAACCCCGAAAGTGTATATATAAAGGATTCAGTATGTCGTTAAAAAAGTCTATTTTCATTATAGTATTGGTTCTCTTGGTAGACCAGATCTCAAAAATATATGTAAAAACAAATTTTGTTTTAGGGGAATATGTAGAAGTATTTAGTTGGTTTAAGATTCTTTTTGTAGAGAATGAAGGAGCTGCCTGGGGTACTAAATTGAGTGATATCTTTCCTTTTGTATCAGATGAGATAGCCAAATTGTCGTTAACAGTATTCAGGATCTTTGCGATTTGTGGAATAGGTTACTGGCTGTATGACAGTGTCAGGAAAAATAGTCCCAGAATATTAATAGTTTCTATTGCATTGATTTTTGCGGGAGCCTTCGGGAATATTATAGATTCCGTGTTTTACGGGATGATCTTTAATGACAGCTACGGACAGGTAGCAGCGATGTTTGCTGACGAGCCTTACGGTAGTTTGTTTCATGGGAAGGTGGTAGATATGTTATATTTTCCTATGATTGACACTACGTTACCCGGGTGGATGCCTTTTGTGGGAGGAAACCATTTCAGGTTCTTTGAACCTGTTTTTAATATAGCCGATACCTCGATAAGTTTCGGAGTAGGGATATTGCTGGTATTTAATAAAAGAGCATTTCCTAAAAAAGAAGATTAACGGAAAGAATAGATGTTTTCAGGAGTGATGCAATAATCGATTTGTATATCGTTTTCGTTAGTGTCTTCAATCAGGTCATCCGGTTCAAAAAAGGAGAGGCCGATCTTTACGGTGTCCTCTTTGCACTCCGAGAGGAACTTGTCATAAAACCCTTTTCCGTATCCGACCCTGTTCCCTTTTTTGTCAAAAGCTAAAAGCGGAATAAATACCACGTCTATTTTTTTTACGGGGACTTCGAGTCCGTCAACGGGTTCTGGGATGTTGTACCGGTTCTTTTTTAAACGGGTATTTTCAGTTAACAGGTAATGAGAAAGAGTGTAGTCGTTAAAATTGCTTTTAGAAATAACGACTTCTTTGTCCTTACCGTGTAAGATACTCAGTAAAAAAGAGGTGTCTATTTCTTTTTGTTCTTCGATGGTTAAGAATATATGATAATAAGTTTTGTCCCATACGGGCAATTTAAGCACATTGTTGGCTATATTGATACTGAATGAATCAATATCATCTGTAGATAATAGACTTCTTAAAGTTTTATATTTTTCTCTGAGATCGGTTTTGAACATGTTCATGTGCCTGTTTTTGCTGACCGGGAGCCTATTTTTAGTGCCTTTTTACCGATTACTTTTCTGGGTTTAATGAAATTGACCGGTGATATGAGCAAGAAGCTGACAAGCTTATACTAAAAAAACAACTATTGATCTGCAAATAATAACTTTTTTATAGACTAATATTTAGGTAAATTCTCGGTTTAAACTTTTTGCAAAAAATGTAAAAACAACGGCAAATTAGTAATTTCGTACTTATGAGTCAAGCATCGATAGAACTTCAATTACAAACATTGCCCCATAATCCTGGGGTTTATCAGTTTTATGATAAACAAGGGAAGATCCTCTATGTCGGGAAAGCGAAAAATTTAAAAAAAAGAGTGTCCTCTTATTTTCATAAAGAGCATGATTCAGGAAAGACCCGCGTACTGGTAAAAAAGATCGTAGAAATCAGGCATATTGTGGTTCCTACAGAGACAGATGCGCTTTTGCTGGAAAATAATATGATCAAAAAGTACCAGCCACGTTACAACGTAATGTTGAAAGACGATAAAACGTATCCTTGGATATGCATTAAAAATGAGCGTTTTCCAAGGGTTTTTTCAACCCGGAAATTAATTCGCGACGGCTCAGAGTATTTTGGCCCCTATACGAGTGTAAGGACCGTTAGGGCTTTATTAGATCTTATTAAGGAGTTATATCCGCTTAGGACCTGTAACTACGACCTCTCTAAAGAAAAGATCGATGCCGGAAAATATAAAGTTTGTCTGGAGTATCATATCGGAAACTGCTTAGGACCCTGTGAAAGCTTTCAGTCTGTCGGGGAATATGATGAACAAATCCGGGCCATTCGGGAAATAGTGAAAGGTAACTTTAAAGAGTCCCTGCAACTTTTTAAAAAGCAAATGAACCAATTTGCAGAAGCTCTAAAGTTTGAAGAGGCCCAGAAAATCAAGGAAAAGCTGGAAGTGCTGGAGAATTATCAGGCAAAATCAACGATAGTTAACCCAAGAATAACCAATGTAGATGTTTTTACGATCGTTTCGGATGAGGCGTATGGGTATGTAAATTTTCTTCAGCTTTCATACGGGGCTATTATAAGAGCCCATACGATTGAGATGAAGAAGAAACTCGATGAAACCGATATGGAATTATTAGAGCTGGCTATTACAGAATTAAGACAACGCTTCCATTCACAGTCAAAAGAAATATATGTGCCTTTTATTGTTGATGCCGGCGACGGGATAAAAGTAACGACACCTAAAGTCGGAGATAAAAAGAAGCTTTTGGAATTGTCTGAGCGCAATGCCAGGTTCTACAGACAGGAGCGCTTTAAACAAGCTAAGATAACGGATCCTGACCGTCATGTCAATCGACTGATGTCGCAGATGAAGAATGACCTTAGGTTGTCTGAAGAACCGAGGTATATTGAATGTTTTGATAACTCAAATATTCAAGGGACAAATCCGGTGGCGGCATGTGTGGTTTTCAAAAACGGAAAACCCAGTAAGAAAGATTACAGGCATTTTAATATTAAAACGGTAGACGGCCCGGATGATTTTGCCTCGATGGAAGAAGTAGTATACCGCAGGTATAAAAGGCTGTTGGATGAAGGGGAGCCGCTTCCTCAGTTAATTGTGATAGACGGAGGTAAAGGGCAGCTTTCATCAGCTTTAAAAAGCCTTGATGCTCTCGGTCTCAGAGGGGAAATAGCCATAATCGGAATTGCTAAACGTCTGGAGGAAATCTACTATCCCGGAGATTCCATTCCTATGTACCTGGATAAGAAGTCGGAAACCCTTAAGGTAATCCAGTACCTGAGGAATGAGGCACACCGGTTCGGGATTACATTTCACAGACAAAAACGAAGTAATGCTGCTATTGATTCCGAACTCGAAAACATACCCGGAGTGGGAGAAAAAACAGCAGTTCAGTTGTTAAAAGAATTTAAATCCGTTAAGCGGATTAAAGAAGCTTCCATAGAAAAGTTAATTGCAATTGTGGGGGTATCAAAAGCACAGAAAATATATGAGGCTTTTCACTAAAAATAATTACCTTCATCCTATGAAAAAATTCTTGCTTTCTGTTTTATCGATTCTTTTAGGGAGTGTAGTTTCTTTAGCCCAGGATAAGGGTCAGAAAGATTTGAAAATCGGACTGGTTTTAAGTGGTGGCGGAGCAAAAGGACTTGCGCATATTGGTGTTTTAAAAGCAATTGAAGAGGCTGGATTGCGGATCGATTATATTGGAGGAACGAGCATGGGGGCTATTATCGGGGCTATGTATGCTTCGGGCTATTCGTCTAATGAACTCGATTCTATTTTTAGGAGTGTTGATTTTCAGAAATTAATACAAGATGAGGTGCCGAGGTCGGCAAAGACATTCTATGAAAAGAATAATAGTGAACGCTATGCTTTAACGGTCCCTTTCGACCGTTTTAAAATTTCTGTTCCATCTGCCATATCAAAGGGACAAAATGTATATAATCTCTACTCGCAATTATTATTTCATGTAAGAGATGTCGATGATTTTAACAAGTTGCCCATTCCCTATTTTTGTATAGCAACCAACATTGAGACCGGAGAAGAGGTTATCTTGGATGAGGGGTACCTGCCCCGGGCTATTGCAGCAAGTGGTGCATTGCCGTCGGTGTTTGAGCCTGTAGAGATAAATGGTAAGGTATTAATTGATGGCGGGGTGGTTAACAATTACCCGATAGATGAAGTAAGGGCAAAAGGGATGGATGTGATAATTGGGGTTGATGTCCAGGATGATTTGGCGGACAGGGAATCCCTGAAAGCGGCTAACGAAATACTTATGCAGATAAGTAATTACAGAACAGCCCTGGTCATGAAGGAAAAAATAAAAAAAACCGATGTTTATATAAAGCCGGACATTACAGATTTTAATGTGCTTTCGTTCGATCAGGGAACACAGATATATAAAAGAGGTTATTATGCGGCCAAGGAACAATCCTCCCTTTTGGATAGCCTGGCTGCTCTTCAAAAAAAAGAAAGATACATCCAGTCGGTTATCCGGCCGTATAGGAGAGATACCCTTAGTCTGAGTACGATAGACATCAAGGGGTATGACCGTTACTCAAGAGCTTATATAAGGGGTAAGCTTCGCTTTAAGAAAGATGAGTTGATTACTTTTGAAAAGTTCAATGAGGGGATCAGTAACCTTTCTGCTACAAATAACTTTAAGGGAATTCAATATGAGCTTAAACACGATGCAGAAACCGGGAAGGAGAACCTAATAATGGAGGTTGAGGAAACCCCTGCGAGTTTGTTTTTGAGGCTGGGAGTACACTATGATGGCCTGTATAAATCGGCCGTATTGGTTAACCTGACAAAAAAACACTTATTGTTTGATGACGATGTGGCTTCTGTGGATTTTATTTTGGGCGACCGCATCCGTTATAATCTTGAATATTATATCGATAAAGGGTTTTACTGGAGCTTCGGTGTGAAATCGAGGTATAACTCTTTTCGGAAACCTGTAAATTTCAATTTTTTGAGAGACGGGACGGTATTGAATGCCCCTGAGGGTATCTCTCAGCTCGATATAGAACTGGATGACCTTACCAATCAGGTGTATCTGCAATCAGTATTTAGAGAAGAATTTTCATTTGGAGCCGGTTTAGAACATAAATATCTGCAAATTGAATCTGAAACCATCACAGGAGACGATGGTGATAATATTCAATTTGATAATAGTAATTATTTCAGCACCTACGGATTCTTGAGGTTTGATAGTTTTGACGACAGGTATTTTCCTTCCAGGGGGATTTATTTTGATGGTGATTTTCATTTATATTTTAGTTCTCCGGATGATTATACGGGTGTTTTTGATGAATTTTCTATTGCCAAAGCCAAGCTTGGGTTTGCTTTTCCCGTAGCAAAAAACCTGTCTTTTAATAGTTTTGCCGAAGGAGGATTTAAATTAGGGAATACTGAACTGAGCTCTCTTGATTTTGTTCTGGGTGGCTATGGAAATAACTTTATTAATAATTTTATTCCTTTTTACGGGTATGATTTTTTAAGCTTTGGAGGCGATAGTTTTGTCAAGGCTCAGGCTGCTGTTGATTGGGAATTTGTTAAGAAGAACCATGTG
This sequence comes from Zhouia spongiae, assembly GCF_022760175.1. GTDB lineage: Bacteria > Bacteroidota > Bacteroidia > Flavobacteriales > Flavobacteriaceae > Zhouia > Zhouia spongiae. The sequence continues at coordinate 849,671 of NZ_CP094326.1, read as the reverse complement.
AACTTTGCTGCGAATTTTGCTAACGTCCAGGATGGTCTGTTTAATAGCGGAGAGTGGTTTAGCAAGCCTGATTATACCGGATATGCTATAGGTTACGGTCTTGAAACCTTCTTAGGGCCGATCGAGGCTAAGTATACATGGTCTCCTGAAAGAGGCAAAGGACAGTGGCTGTTTAATGTTGGTTTTTGGTTTTAGAACATTTCAGCCGATGTGCCGTATGCTATTGCAAAACTTATGATATTCTCTAAAAAAATACCGATATTTGTAGAGATATGACAAATTTTTGGGCAGATTTACTCTTATTACTCCATTATCTCATCAAGAGAAATCCTGAGTGAGTTGTTCCTGACAACCTCATTGCGACGGGAGGTTGACTGTTAAATGATTAAAGAGACGGGTAGTGTTTTTATTATTATCCAAAACTTAATTCTTCAAAAATTAAAACTATGCCTTTTTATCATAAATTGGGAGAGATCCCCCATAAACGACATACCATATTTAAAAAACCTAACGGCGAATTGTATTATGAGCAATTGTTCGGAACCATAGGTTTTGATGGAATGTCAACCAATATGTACCATATTCACAGGCCTACCCAGGTGAAAGACATAAAAGGTAAAAAAGATGTTTCGCCAAAGGTGGCAATTAAAAATAATATTCAGTCATATCGTTTTCACGGGTTTAAAGTGCAGCCTGAAAATGATTATCTCGAGAGTAGAAAACCGGTATTAACAAACAGCGACTGCACAATTATTCTGGCAGCACCTAAACATTCGACGAAAGATTATTTTTATAAGAATACCGATGCTGATGAAATGATCTTTATTCATAAGGGAAGCGGTAAATTGCGTACCCACCTGGGAAATTTAGACTTCAAATATGGAGATTATCTTATAGTTCCGAGGGGAACCATATACAAGATAGATTTCGATACTGAAGATAACAGGTTGTTTATTGTTGAATCGCACAGGCCGATTTATACTCCAAAAAGATACAGGAACTGGTTCGGTCAGCTTTTAGAGCATTCCCCATTTTGCGAACGCGATATCAGGAGGCCGTACGAGTTAGAGACCAATGATGAAAAGGGAGACTTTTTAATGAAAATTAAAAAGCAAAATGAACTGTTTGATATGGTGTATGCAACACACCCTTTTGATGTAGTGGGGTACGATGGGTTTAATTATCCTTACGCGTTAAGTATTCACGATTTCGAACCGATTACAGGCCGTGTTCACCAACCGCCTCCGGTGCATCAGACTTTTGAAACGGATGCTTTTGTGGTTTGTAGTTTTGTGCCCCGTTTATACGATTACCATCCGGATGCCATTCCGGCACCGTATAACCATAGTAATATAGACTCTGATGAGGTATTGTATTACGTCGACGGAGATTTTATGAGCAGGAATGATATAGATGCCGGTCATATCTCTTTGCACCCCGCAGGGATTCCTCATGGGCCACATCCAGGAGCTACAGAGAGAAGTATCGGGAAAGAAAAAACAGACGAGCTGGCGGTTATGGTAGATACTTTTAAGCCACTACAGCTTACGGAAGAAGCCATGGCTATTGCCGATGATACTTATTATCAGTCATGGTTAGAAGATTAATAAGTGTTAAAAATTCAAGATCACAACTAAAAACAGAATATAATGTCAAAAGAAGTTAAGTCCGTAGATTACGGACTCGAAAAAATATTTAAGGGGGCACAAGATTTTTTACCCCTGTTAGGAACAGATTATGTAGAATTTTATGTAGGGAATGCAAAGCAGGCAGCTCATTTCTATAAAACCGCATTTGGTTTTCAGTCGCTGGCTTATTCGGGTCTGGAAACAGGCATAAGAGACAGGGTGTCATATGTTCTGGCACAGGATAAAATCCGATTGGTATTAACAACGCCGCTTAACTCTTCGTCTCCTATTAATGATCATATTGTAAAGCATGGTGATGGTGTAAAGGTGGTAGCGCTGTGGGTAGAGGATGCACGTGCAGCATTTGAAGAAACGACCAAGCGCGGTGCAAAACCCTTTATGGAACCGACACTGGAAAAAGATGAGCACGGAGAAGTTGTGAGGTCGGGGATTTATACCTATGGAGAAACGGTGCATATGTTTGTAGAACGTAAAAATTATAACGGAGCTTTTTTACCGGGTTATAGAAAATGGGAATCTGAATACAATCCGGCACCGGTGGGGCTGAAGTATATTGACCACATGGTTGGTAATGTTGGCTGGGGAGAAATGAACAAGTGGGTGAAATGGTATGAAGATGTAATGGGATTTGTAAATTTCCTGACCTTCGATGATAAACAGATCCATACTGAATACTCAGCATTAATGAGCAAGGTGATGAGTAATGGTAACGGGCGTATAAAATTTCCTATCAATGAGCCGGCAGAAGGCAAGAAGAGATCTCAGATAGAAGAATATTTAGATTTTTATGAAGGTTCAGGTGTACAACATATTGCCGTGGCAACAGACGATATAATAGAAACGGTAAGGCAGTTAAAGGCGAGGGGGATTGAATTCTTGCCACCGCCTCCGCAAGCCTATTACGATGCGCTTCCTGAACGTTTGGGAGAACATATGAAGATGATGAAAGAAGATATAAAAGAGTTGCAGAAATTGTCTATATTGGTCGACGCAGACGAGGAGGGGTATCTATTGCAGATTTTTACCAAACCGGTAGAAGACCGGCCAACTCTTTTCTTCGAAATAATTCAACGAATGGGTGCCCAGGGATTTGGAGCAGGTAATTTTAAAGCATTGTTTGAGAGTATAGAGCGTGAACAGGAGCTTAGAGGAACCCTGGAATAGAGCTTTTTGTTACGTTTTTATCAGTTTTAAACTTGGTTTGTTGCTAAGGCATTGTTAAATAAGTTAAAGTTTAGTTATTATGCTTGCATAGCAAAAAACTTGCCGTAAATTTGTCTACGCAAAAGGGGTGGTGCCCTTTTGTAACTTTAAGTAAAGTTTTCATAATTTAAAGTTTTGGTTGGTTAATGGAAGCCCGGTTTTATACCGGGCTTTTTTCTTTACAGCTTTTTGATGACATGGGTGACTATTCCCCATATTGCAAAATTATTTTCCCGGGTAACTTCTATAGGTTCATAATCTTTGTTTGCCGGCATTAGGAAAACAGTTTCTTTTTCGACTTTAAGACGCTTTACGGTAAACTCACCGTCAATAAAACAGACGGCTATTTTATCGTGTGCAGGTTCTATGCTTTTATCAACAACCAAAAGATCTCCATCATCTAAATTGGCATCAATCATTGACTGTCCCCTGACCTTGGCATAAAAGGTGGCTTCTTTATTACGAACCAGTGTTTTATCTAGACTAATGCGGGTTTCCAAAAAATCATCGGCCGGAGAAGGAAATCCGGCGGCAATACCTTCACTAACGAAAAAATGTTCTTCTTCATGGTCTGCATCAGGGATGTAGAACGAAAGGTTTTTTGTTTCTTTTATTGGCTTTAATTGCATTTTACTTCAATTATGTCATTAATGTTTGTCGTATATCTTGGCGATAAATGTTCTTGACGCATCTTCCAGGTTTTGTTTAAATCCTGATTCGCTATTTTAAGTTTGTGAGATCCGTATTTTTTATTGAGATTGTCCATGACTTTCATTATTTCATGGTGTTTGGCATCTTCATGATGAAACAGGTCTAATTGTTTTGCATTTGCAGGAATCAATCCGGTAACGATTACTCCGGCTCTTTTATATTGTATGTCTTTCTTGTATATAGAGGCCAGGCCTTTAATTGCATGGTTGGTAATGGTTAATGTTGAATCTGTGGTGTAAGGGAGTGTTATGTAGATACTCCCTTTGTGTTGTTTGTGTTCTTTTTTATGGAAATCACTGCGAAGCATTACGATAATGGCAGTGCAGCAATCATTTTGTTTTCGAAGTTTTTCTGCACAACTTGCTGCAAAAGTAGCAATACGTTCTTTTATATACTGGTAGTCGGAATACGAATAATCAAAACTTCGGGTAGTAGCAATAGCCTTTCGATGCCCGTCTATACCATCGCTTAACTGTATGGTAGGGCTTCCTTCCAGATCTTTTTTCAGTCTAAGCCCTATAACTGCCATATGTTTTCGTACCCAAGGATCGGAAAGCTGTGTAAAGTCGAAGGCTGTCCTTATATTTTTTAAACGGAGACGTTCGGCGTGGTTTCTCCCGATCCCCCATACATCATCAATTTTAGTCCATTTCAAGGACTTTATTCGCTTTTCTTCAGAATCGATGACATAAACCCCTCCGGTTCTTTTTTTAAATTTACGGGCAATTTTATTGGCAACCTTCGATAATCCTTTGGTTGGAGCGATTCCGATGCTGATGGGAATCCCGGTCCATTTTTCGATCCGATATTTAATTTCTTTTCCATGGGCATAGTAATCATTGGCGGGTATTTTGAGCTGAAGAAAAGCTTCATCGATACTGTAGATTTCCACATCGGGGGTGAATTGTTTGAGGATATCCATTACCCGTTTGCTCATGTCGCCGTATAACGGATAATTTGATGAGAATACATGTATGTTATTCTGTTCAAAAAAATCTTTATACTTGAAGGCCGGTGCTCCCATTGGTAACCCTATGGCCCTGGCTTCATCGCTTCTTGAAATAACACAGCCGTCGTTATTTGAAAGTATGGCCACAGGCTGGTTGTTGAGCTGAGGTTTAAATACCCGCTCACACGAAGCATAAAAGTTGTTACAATCTACCAGTGCAAACATGTTGTAAAGTTACGCAATGAATAGGTAAATGTAATGTAGTGAATTGAAAATTAGATTTAAAGAATGAAGTAGAAGATAAATGTCGGGTCGAGCACCCCCGAAGCATCGGGGGAAACCTGACTGATTTTTGACTAAAAAAGAAATCTTTTTAGTTTTTTCCGTTTTAATGCTTCTGTGAGCTTGCTCCGAGGTCGTTTATTTAAAAGCAGGCATTCCGGTAATATCAGCTCCTGTAATAAGTAAATGTATATCGTGTGTTCCTTCATAGGTAATTACACTTTCCAGATTCATCATATGGCGCATAATACTGTATTCGCCTGTGATTCCCATGCCTCCTAAAATCTGTCTTGCTTCTCTTGCTATCTTTAGGGCCATATCGACATTATTTCTTTTTGCCATTGAGATTTGAGCTGTTGTAGCTTTATTGGCTTCTCTCAACTGGCCCAAGCGGAGCGCCAGTAACTGCGCTTTTGTGATTTCAGTCAACATTTCCGCTAACTTTTTTTGTTGAAGTTGTGTGGCAGCAATCGGTTTGTCAAACTGGATCCGTTCTTTGGCATAGCGCAAAGCGGTATCATAGCAATCCATTGCGGCACCTATAGCACCCCATGCTATTCCATATCGTGCAGAATCCAGGCAGCCCAGAGGCGCGCCCAATCCACTTTTTTCCGGCATCAGATTTTCTTTCGGAATTTTCACATTGTCAAAGATTAGTTCACCGGTTGCGGAAGCCCTCAACGACCATTTATTGTGTGTTTCCGGCGTAGAAAAGCCTTCCATTCCGCGTTCAACTATCAGGCCATGGATACGTCCTTCCTCATTTTTTGCCCAAACTACAGCGATGTCAGCAAAAGGCGCGTTTGAGATCCACATTTTAGCCCCGTTCAGTACGTAATGATCTCCTTTATCTTTAAAGTTAGTGACCATCCCGCCTGGATTTGAGCCGTAATCGGGTTCGGTTAAACCGAAGCATCCTATGTATTCGCCGCCAGCCAGTTTAGGAAGGTATTTTTTACGTTGTTCTTCAGTTCCGTATTTCCATATGGGGTACATGACCAATGAAGATTGGACAGATGCAGTAGAACGTACACCGCTATCACCTCTTTCAATTTCCTGCATGATTAAACCATAGCTGATCTGATCGAGTCCGGCTCCACCATACTCTTCCGGAATATAGGGTCCGAAGGCTCCGATTTCAGCAAGTCCGCTTATGATCTGTTTCGGGAATTCTGCCTTCTGTGCGTATTCTTCAATAATGGGAGATACTTCACGTTTTACCCAACTACGGGCAGCATCACGAACCAGTTTGTGTTCGTCAGATAACAAATCATCTATATTGTAATAGTCGGGGGCTTCAAATAAATCTGGTTTCATCTGTAGATATTTATTGTTTTCAAACGGTCAGGTGAAATGCACGGTTTATCATATGGGTTAATTTGATAAATTAAATCGTTAATAGGCATTTCATGTTCAGTCGGTCTTAATTACTTCAAATATATAAACGAAATGCAACAAGACGGATACTTATAGTTTTATTTTTAACAATTTTTATCCAAGTTCATAATTGTCCCAATTGGCAATTTCATTTCGTTCTTCAGGTTTAATGCATTCATTTAAGGTTTTTTCATCGTATGAAACCTGATGTTTGTCGAGTACATCTTGAGGAACACCATTCCATACATTAGGTACATTGCCTGCGTAACCAAGGTAGTCGATACCCTCTTTGGTAGTAAAATATCCGGTAGCTACGAGGTTTCTTATCCGGGAAAAGAATCTGGCACCTTGTTCTAGCTCTGGCCTGACATCATCAGGATAGGCTATGTCTTCAATGATCTCGATTTGTTGTTCGGGAGAGGCATTTTTAAAAATTTTATCGAAGCGTTTATTGCTTTCGTGATCCAGCCACATAAGTCCCCCGCGAATCGGCGTTTGATGATACGGCATGTCTTTCACGATAAACGCTATAAATTCCGGAACCTTTACCTCGGATGCGGAGGGAGAAGTGTCGTCTGCCGGAATAATAATATCAGACAAAACGGTAAGTGTGGCTATTTCATGATCATTAAAGAATGTTTTCTTATATAGCTCTTGGTCTCTCGCCAGTTCTTCCGGCGTTCGGCCATATCCGCCGGCTCCGGTATCCGGTTGAGGGATTTCGGCTGTAGCCGGCTTCTCTTCACTGTCAGTCAGGCATCCTGAGAACATAAACCCGGAAGTAACTGTTCCGGCAACCATTGCTTTTAAACTTTTTCTTCTGTCCATGCCCTTTGTTTTTAGAGGTTCATTTTTTTAATTTCTTCTGTCAGGTATTCAGACGCTCTCCATGCCAGGGCCAAAATGGTCCATGTAGGATTTTTGTCTGCTTGCGAAACGAATGAGCCGCCATCCATTACAAACAAGTTTGGAACATCGTGTGCCTGGCTGTATTTGTTCAGTACCGATGTTTTAGGGTCGTTACCCATTCTGGTGGTTCCTACTTCATGTATGATTCTGCCCGGAACATCCAGTCCGTAGTCTGTTTCTTTGCCCGGTTTTTCTCCCAAGGCGATCCCGCCCATGTTGTGAATGAGCTCTTCGAAGGTTTCATGCATGTGTCTGGCCTGTTTTCTTTCCTCATCTGTCCAGTTATAATTAAACCGGAGAACGGGGATGCCATATTTATCGACCACATTAGGGTCTATCTCACAATAGTTGTCTTTTTGAGGAATACTCTCGCCACGTCCTGCCATACCGACAATGGCACCATAAAAACGTTTGACGTCGTTTTTAAGGTCGAGTCCGTAGCCCCCCGGCTTTTTCATTTTGCCGTCTTTGCCGGGAACAAGGCCATTCAGGTTCTCCATGCCAAAACCTGTTCCGTAGCCCGGCATTCCCATCCCTCCGTAGAATTCGATATGATAGCCGCGGGTGAAGCCCAGGTTTTTACTGTCATTTAACCACCACGGTACATAGAGGTGCATACCACCTACGCCGTCTTCGTTGTAGCGTTTCCGATCCATCATCGATGGAATTAGAGCCGATCTTGAAGCTCCGGTAGAATCGTGAAGGTATTTCCCTGCTACCCCGCTTGAATTGGCTAATCCGTTTGGAAATCTTGACGATTTGGAATTTAGTAATATCCTTGCCGACCCGCAGGCACTGGCAGCGAGAATAACGACTTTTGCCTTTACTGAATATTCCTGTAAATCTACTTTGTTTATATAAGAAACTCCGGTGGCTTTTCCGTTCTCATCGGTAAGAACTTCTCTTACCATGGCATTTACATAAAGGTCTACGTTGTCATATTCCAGGGCGGGCTTTACTAAAACTGAAGAGGATGAAAAATCGCCATAAATACTGCACGACCTGGAGCATTGTTTGCAATAGAAGCAAGCCCCTCTGCGGTTATCGATTCTTTTTGTGAGTATTGATAAGCGAGATGGTATAACAGGCAACCCTGTTTTTAGTCCTGCCTTTTTAATATATAGTTCGTGTAATCTTGGTTTTGGAGGCGGAAGAAAGTATCCGTCAGGTTCATTAGGTAAGTTCTCTTTGGTGCCAAATACCCCTATAAGCTTGTCTACCTTGTCGTAATAGGGTTTAACGTCGTTGTAACTGATGGGCCAGTTGTCTCCTTTGCCGTCATAGTCTTTCCGCTTAAAATCCAAAGGCCCGAAACGAAGTGAGATGCGTCCCCAGTGATTAGTTCGCCCACCGACCATTCTGGAACGGAACCAATCGAATTTAGTCCCGTTTTTACGAGTATATGGTTCTCCGTCTATTTCCCAACCGCCATATGCCATATCAAAATCGCCAAAGGGTCTGCTTGTCCCTGCTCCTCTTCTGGGAGATTCATAGGGCCATTTAAATTGTGTCTGCTGTTCGGGGTTTGCCGGATCAAAATCGGGTCCGGCTTCCAATAAGGCAATTTTAAATCCGGCCTCAGACAGAATTTTTGTTGCCATTCCACCCCCGGCTCCGGAACCTACTATGCAGATATCATATTCTTTGGTTGATTTTTTGATTTGAAAGGACATAATCTTATATTGGTTTATAACCTTATAAAATTATGTTTTTGTCAGAGAATTCAAAAAAATATTGAATAATAAATTAAGAAAGGCAGAGAATGTTTGTTGTTTACATGCTCTGCCGGTTATTTTTTACTCATTTGACAAAGAGTAAGGGAAGTCAGTCTTATTGATTCCTCGACTTTTATTAGGTTTGCTTCCCATTTCAAAATTTATAACAGCGCCTTTCATTAGTTCTTTATGACTGATATAGTTTTTGGTGTAGTTTTTCCCATTGAAAGAAGCGTTTTGAATATACCTGTTTCGGGCATTGTTATCAGCAGCATTAATAACAACTGCTTTGCCGTTTTCCAGTTCCAATGTGACTTTTCTGAACAGGGGAGCTCCCAGAATGTATTCATCCGTAGCAGGACATACAGGGTAAAAGCCCATAGATGAAAACACATACCAGGCAGATGTTTGTCCATTGTCTTCATCGCCGCAATAACCATCCGGGGTTGGTGTGTACATCCGGTTCATAGTTTCTCGTACCCAATATTGTGTTTTCCAGGGTTCACCGGCATAGTTATACAGATATATCATGTGTTGTATCGGCTGGTTACCATGTGCATATTGTCCCATATTGGCAATTTGCATTTCTCTGATCTCATGGATGACAAAACCATAGTAACTCTCATCGAAAACCGGAGGAAGGCTAAATACTTTGTCCAGTTGATTTACAAACTCGTTTTTACCACCCATCAGATCAATCAGACCTTCTATGTCATGGAAAACGGACCAGGTGTAATGCCAGCTGTTGCCTTCAGTGAATGCATCACCCCATTTGAATGGATTGAAAGGTTTCATAAATTCACCATTCTTATTTTTTCCACGCATTAATTTTGTCTCAGGATCAAATAGATTTTTATAGTTCAAACTGCGTTTTCTATATAATCTGATTTCTTTTTTTGGTCTGTTAAGCGCTTTTGCTAACTGGTATATGGTGAAATCGTCGTATGCATATTCAAGTGTTCTTGCTGCATTCTCATTGATGTCAACATCATATGGAACATAACCTAGTTTGTTGTAGTGTTCAACTCCTGCACGTCCCACAGCTGTTAATGGACCTGCATTGTTAGCGCCGTGTATTACAGCCTCATACAGGGTTTCGATATCGTACTTATGTTTGCTGTCTATTTTAAGGTATGCATCAGCTACAACTGAAGCTGAATTGTTTCCGATCATAACATTGCGGAGTCCAGGGCTGGCCCATTCAGGAAGCCATCCGCTTTCTTTATATGCATTGGCGAGACCTTCCTGCATCTGAGCATTTAGTTCGGGATACATTAGGTTTAGAAAAGGGAATAGAGATCTGAAGGTGTCCCAGAACCCGGTGTCGGTAAACATATAACCTAGTAGTACTTTTCCGTTATACGGACTGTAATGAACAACATTTCCATCAGCATCGTACTCAAAGAATTTTCTTGGAAATAACAATGAGCGGTAGAGGCAGGAGTAGAAGACTTTAATTTGATCTGCAGTACCTCCTTCAACTTTTATTCTGCTAAGTTCTTTGTTCCATATGTTCCTTCCTTTTTCTTTAACCTGATCAAAATTATCAGGGCCAATCTCATTGAGGTTTCTTTCTGCTTGCTCATAACTGATAAATGAAGAAGCTACTTTAGCATTTACAGTTTCGCCTTTTTTTGTGTTGAAGCTTATTACGGCGCCGGCATGCTCTCCTTTTAATTCGTTGCTATTATTTAATTGTGAGCCATTAAAGGTGTTTGACCCTGAAAAAGGCTTGTCAAACTCAATTACAAAGTAATTTTTAAAGTTTTCCGGTACACCGCCACTGTTTTTTGTGGTGTATCCGATAACCTTATTTTCTTCGGGTATGATTTTTACGAACGACCCTTTGTCAAAAGCATCCACAACAATATGTGCCTGCTCTGTTTCGGGAAAGGTAAAACGAAATCTGGCAGCGCGTTCAGTAGGAGTGATTTCAGTAGTTACATCGTGATCGGCAAGGTATACTTTATAGTAATGGGGTTTTACTACCTCGGTTTTATGAGAAAACCAACTGGCTCTGTCGTCTTCTGTAAAACGAAGTTTTCCGGTAACCGGCATGATAGAGAATTGTCCGTAATCGTTCATCCAGGGTGAAGGCTGATGGGTTTGTTTAAAACCTCTTATCTTATCGGCAGTATACATATATGCCCATCCGTCTCCCATTTTACCTGTTTGTGGAGTCCAGAAATTCATTCCCCAAGGAAGGGCAATGGCAGGATATACATTTCCGTTGGAAAGACTGTGTTTGGAGTCAGTGCCCATAAGTGGACTGGCCCAGTCAACCGGATCGGTTACTTTATCTATAAAAATATCTTGTGCAATAGTAAACTGGCAACAGACAGCCAGTATTATAGTTAGAATTGACCTCATAAAGTAATTATGTTAAGAATTAGTTTGTTTTGACGGAAGCTAAAAATAAGAATATAATGGATTTTCCCCGCTAATTTTAGCTCAACAACATGATTACTGCCTAGTTTGCGGTAAAAATGAGTATGGATGTGTCCAAATTACATTTTTAAATAAAAATCTTTGGTGAGATCGATGTAATCCTGAGTGTATTGATGGCGTTCTATCTCTATGATGAGTTCTGAAATTTCCAATTCAGGCTCATGAAATGAAAAAGCTATCAGGCTTCGTTTAATCTCAGTGTCGGGAGTGCCTTTAACACGGGTGATTTTATTCGGGTATAACTTGTTCTTATTGCCTAACTCTATGAGTTTTTGTTCTTCTTTAAAAGGAATAATGCAACAAAATAACCCTTTATGGGACAGTAATTTGGCAGCCCCTGCCATGAGTTCTTTAAAAGGAAGGGAAAAGGAGTTTCTTGCTGTATCCCTTTGTTGGCTGCCGCTTAAAACCTGTTCGGTATAAAACGGCGGGTTGGAGATGATAAGATCATACCGATCGTCAATTTCATCTACAAACTCATCAAACCCTGCATGGTAACAAAACAAACGATCACTCCAGGGTGATGCTTCAAAATTTTCTACACACTGTTCAAATGCGTCATCATCTATCTCCAGAGCATCTATTAGTTCGGCATGACAGCGCTGTGCAAGCATAAGTGATAGCAAGCCGGTTCCGGCTCCGATGTCCAGTACGGAATTCGGGTTATGGTTTACAGGGGTCCATGCTCCTAGTAAAACACCATCTGTGCCTACCTTCATGGCGCATCGGTCCTGAACAATACTAAACTTCTTGAATTTGAATGGATTACTCATGAAAAATTTCAAATATTAAATTCCAGGTAAACGACCTCGGGGCAAGCCCACGAGGCATTAAAAGGAAAACCTAAAAAACATTTCGACGTAAGCCCTATGAAATTCCTTTAGGAACATTTCACAAGGACAAGCGTCGGAGCATTTAAATCTCGATTATCGAGTAAAAAAGTTTAAAAATTATAAATTTCAAAATTCAATTATTCTGTTTTTAGAATAATAGCTGAAAGTATTTTTCTTAATTCATCTTTCCTGTTGGAAATACTATTTGGAAGCTTCTCAACCAAAAAACCTACAATCCTTTGCAAAAAGATAAGTCCTTTTGGAATTTGGCGCTTGAAAATTGGAATTTGTTATAGATAAAGATCAATCAATCCCTCCGGGGTGTTGACAATAATTTTTTTATTGTTACGATCAATCTCTATAATGAATTTATCATTTACAGGGATTAAAATTTCTTTCCCGTCTCTGTCGATCTCAAAGAGAGCTTGCGAGGTAGTGTCATTTACACCCGTAATAGTGCCTACAATACCATAATTTTGATCTTCAATGGTAAAACCTATGATTTCATGATAATAGAACTGGTTTCCTGTTAGCTTGGGTAAAAACTCCAGCGGGAGGTACAATTCCGATTTCATAAGAGCATCGGCATCAGCCTCCGTGTCTACCTCTTCCAGTTTTAGACGAAGCAGGTTTGATTTCTGTAGGGAAGATTGTTCGATAAAAAAAGGAACCAGGTTATTGCCATGAGCAATAAACACTGATTCCAGATTTTCGTATAGTTCAGGCTCATCGGTGTCTAATTTGACAAGGACTTCACCTTTAAAACTAAATTTTTTAACAATCTTACCGAGATAGAAGCATTCTTCTTTTCTCATGCAATTTGTTTAAGCTTCCGCTTCTTTGTTTTCATCAGTTTCTGCAGCTGGAGCTTCTTCTGTAGCTTCAGCAACCGTGTCTTCTGTAGCTTCTTCAGTATTGGCTTCTGCCTCTGATTCAGCTTGAGCAGCTTTACGCTTCTCGTTTACTTCTTTTTCAGCTTCAAGAGCTTTTGCTTTAGCATCTTCTTTTGCTTTAGCTAGATCGTCTTTCTTAGCATCAACTTTTCCGGCTTTTTCTTCTAACCAAGCTTCAAATTTAGCTTGAGCTTGCTCTTCAGTTAAAGCGCCTTTAGCTACACCACCAAGTAAGTGATGCTTTAAAAGTACACCCTTGTAAGAAAGGATTCTTCTTGCGGTGTCGCTTGGTTGAGCACCATTCTGTAACCACTTTACGGAAGAATCTACATCCAGCTCAATTTGAGCAGGGTTAGTGTTTGGATTGTAAGTTCCCAGTTTTTCTAAGAATTTACCATCTCTTTTAGCGCGGCTATCCGCAGCTACTACCCAGTAAAAAGGTTTTCCTTTTCTACCGTGTCTTTGTAATCTGATTTTAACTGGCATAATGCGAATTAATTTTAGGGTACCCGACCCCGATTATTAGTTTAATGAAACCCCTACCTCCGGTAAAGGCGGGTGCAAATATACGTTATTTTCTGATTTTAACCATGATAGTGTATGTAATTTACCTGATAACGCATATTTAATTTCCCGAATATGACCGGAGTTAGTTTGCTGTGATTTAGGTTATTGATGTCCAACATGACATCCGCAACCAGGAATGGTAAAGCTTTTTGCTTCTTCATGCCAGGGAAAAGATGCATTATATTTATTGTTTTCCCAGTAGAACTTTCCTCTTTCTTTATTGTGATTTCCCGTTTCATTCATGGTTTTGGTATCATAGAGTCTTCCATTCACCATTGTGTACTCCACAGATTCAGAATTTCTGATGTTTTCCAACGGGTTCTCGGTCAGTACAATCAAATCGGCCAGTTTTCCCGCTTTAAGTGAGCCGATGTATTTGCCTGCTCCGATATAGTTAGCCGGATTAATGGTGGCGGTTTTCAAGGCTTCCAGATTGCTCATTCCGCCTTGCTGAATATTCCATAATTCCCAATGTGCACCTAATCCCTGGAGTTGTCCATGAGCACCAAGGTTTACTTTTACACCATTTTCAGCCAAAGTGTTGACAGCCTTTGAGGTTAAAATATGGCCGTTTTCGTATTCTTCGTCAGGGATCATCATACGATGTCTTGATCTTGAATCAATAATACCTCTGGGGGTAAAACTCAGTAATTTGTTATTTTCCCAGACATTGGTTTTCTGATACCAGTAAAACTCTCCGTTCACTCCTCCGTAGTTCACAATCAGGGTAGGGGTATATCCAACCTTGCTATTGCTCCACAATTCAATGATGTCTTTATAAACCGGAGCAACCGGAATATTATGTTCAACCCCTGTATGACCATCCATGATCATTGTCATGTTGTGAAAGAAAGTAGAGCCCCCTTCAGGAACTACATTGATTCCGTATTCTTTTGCAGCTTGCATGATTTGTTGCCGTTGATCGCGGCGTGGTTGGTTGTAGCTTTTAACAGACTGAGCTCCGAAAGCTTTTGTGCGCCTGATGGCAGAACGTGCGTCTTCCAGATTGTTGATTACTGCTTTGAAGTCGCCATCAGCACCATACAAAATGAATCCTGTTGAAAATATCCGAGGCCCGGCCATCTCTCCGCTTCTTACAAGTTCTGCTAAGGAGAAAATGGCTTCTGTATTAGCGGAAGGATCGTGAGAAGTGGTAACTCCAAAGGCAAGATTGGCATAAAACTGCCAATGTTTTTGGGTGTTTAAACCATTTCTGAAACCACCGACATGCGCATGCGCGTCAACGATCCCCGGCATGATGGTCTTTCCGGTAGCATCATAAACCTTGGCATCAGAAGGTACTTTGATGTCGCTTGAAGGTCCAACAGCTTCAATTTTATTATTATGAATTACAATAGTTCCGTTTTCAATAATCTGATCGCCTTCCATGGTAATAATACGGGCATTTGTAAATGCAATTTTACCTTTGGGTTTATCGACAGCTACTTTTAAGTTTATCGGCGTGCCTTTTGTTGTGATTTCAGGAATTTCTTTTGGCGAACCATCAAGAAACGTAAATCGTTCGGCCACTTCATTGGTAAAGTACTCCTCTCCTAAAGTCCAGTAAATGATTTTACTGTCGGGAGACCAATGCAGGTTAACTCCGGCGTCTTTTGAGATTTGAGAAACAGGGATGTTTTTTGAATTGTTGTCGATGTCAATTGTTTGTCCGTTTATGACCAATGGTGCCAGGTATGCTTTGTGCAAATGGGTAAATGCAATCCATTTGTTGTCCGGACTTGGTACTAACCGGTTTGCGTATTTAGATGTTAAATGTGTTCTTTCGTCCTTTCCGTTCAGGTCGACACTCTTTAATGATTTGGTGAGGTTGCCAAAGTATTCACCACCCGTCTGATAAAAAATTCGTTGATTGTCACTTGCGAAGGCAGGATATGCGCCTTCTGATACAAGATGTTTCGGATCACCTCCATTGGCAGAAATCGTGTAAATTCCGGATTTCAGGGTATAGGTATATCCCATGTCGCTGTTGCCGTTCTCTTTTTGGAAGACAATGGTCTTTCCGTCATTGGAAAAAGAGGGGGTTCTATAGATACCTTTTTGCGAGGTTAATTTTACCGGATTACCAACTTTTGAAGTGTTTGTTTTGTATATCGCTCCAAGGTTTTCATCGTTCCAGGTTACGTAAACAATTTCATTTCCGTCTGGAGAAAATGACGGTTCAAATTCAAAATCCGTATCATTGGTTGTTAATCTTTGTGGTTTTCCGTTTGGTAGCTTTTTGCTCCAGATGTGCCCTACGGCGCTAAATACCAGAGTCTTCCCATCTGGCGATGTTTTAGCGTCTTTGATTACTCTGACTGTGAAATCTTTATCCGGGATTGAATTGTTAAAATGAACTGTTTCTGCAATTTTAATATCAGCATTTACAGTAAAAGGTATTTCCGTCACTTCAGTAGATTTGATGTTTACCTTATGAAGTTTTCCTTTTGCCCAAAAAACAATTTCTTCATTATCAGGCATCCAGCTAATATTCGGATAAACGCCAAAAATAGCCCATGCCGTCTGCTGGTCCTTACTAAGATTATCATACACAGGCCATTCCTCTCTGGTTTCCAAATCGTGTATATAAAGAACCGATTTTGTTCTTACACGTTTTATGAAGGCTAGTTTTTTTCCATCTCTGGAAATGGCAGGCCTGGCGGCTCCACCCGGTCCTCCGGTGACGGTTTTAATTTCACCTGTTTCCAAATCGTAACGTTTAATTACATAAATCTGTTTATTGGGATCTCTGTTGTATTCGAAAGCACCTCCCGGGGCCATGTCTTCTGAAAAATACAGGTATCTGCCATCCGGAGAAACAGAAGGTTCGTTTACATCCTGCTGGTCGTTCTTCCTTTTGGTAAGTTGAAATCCACTGCCCCCTGTTATGTGGTATTGCCACATTTCGCCGGCTCCTAAAGAACGTCCGGAAGTAAAATGTTTTCTGGCAACAAGGTAGTTTCCGTCAGGAGTCCAAACGGCATTATTTAACAATCTGAAGCTTTCTTTGGTGATTTGCCTGGCATTTTTTCCATCTGTATCCATGATCCAGATATTATCGCCTCCGCCGGCATCGCTGGTAAAGGAAATCTGTTTGCCATCCGGAGAAAACCGGGGCTGTACTTCATAAGCTAAACCGGTTCTTAATGCCTTCGCCTTTCCCCCGGAGACCGGTATGAGGTAAATGTCACCTAACATATCGAAGACAATTGACTTTCCATCCGGACTTACATCTAAATTCATCCAGGTACCTTCGTTTGTGGTAAATGTATGTTCTTTAAGTTTCCAGTCTGAAGGCTTATTCACATCCCATTTTTCATTGTTCTGTGCGAAAAATGTAAGGGGGATGATCAATAGGCTAAGAATTACAGCTTTATTGCAATAGTGAATCATAATAATGAGGAATAAATTTTAACGGCTAAAATACCCAATATTTTTGGTTGACATTAATTAAGAGCGTGTTAAAAAAGGAATCCATATTTTGAAGTGGCAAACAGGGACTCTATCTTTGTTCAAAATTTTTATACGTGAGTAAAAGTATCATCTCGCAAACCTTTCGTCGGTCTTTGCAGCAGCAAAAACTAGGGAAGGCTATTGCCGTTTCGGAAAGCAAGACCCATTTAAAGGGACTGGTCGGGTCGTCGTTATCTTTTGTAATTGCCAATGCTTTTGAAGAGGCAGATAAACCCTTCCTTTTAATTTTTAATGATAAAGAAGAGGCGGCTTATTACCTGAATGACCTGGAACAACTTATCGGGGAAAAACATGTGCTTTTTTATCCGGGAAGTTATCGCAGGCCTTATCAGATAGAAGAAACCGATAATGCAAATGTATTGCTCAGGGCCGAGGTGTTGAACCGAATTAACTCACGTAAAAAACCGGCAGTTATTGTCACCTACCCCGACGCATTGTTTGAAAAGGTGGTAACCAAGAAAGAGCTGGATAAAAACACCCTCAAGGTGCAGGTAGGAGACCGTCTGTCTCTCGATTTTGTCAACGAAGTCCTTTTTGAATATAAGTTTAAAAGAGTCGATTTTGTTACCGAACCCGGCGAGTTTTCTGTCCGTGGAGGGATTGTTGATGTATTTTCATTTTCACATGATGAACCATACAGGATCGAATTTTTCGGAGATGAGGTAGATAGTGTCAGGACTTTTGATGTAGAAACCCAATTATCTACTGACAGGTTAAAGAAAATCTCTATCATGCCAAATGTAGAGAATAAGATGCTTGAAGAGAACAGGGAGAGTTTCTTAAAATATATTTCGGGCAAAACAGTGGTGTTTGTTAAGGATATAGACCTGTTGTCAGCAAGGCTTGATAGTTTTTTTGACAGGGCTGTACAAGCCTTTGGCCAGCTTTCTGATGAGGTCAAGCGTACCACACCGGGCGAATTGTTCTGTTCTTCCGAAACTGTAAAGAGAGATCTTTTTAGTTTTTCAGTGGTTGAATTGAGTAATCAGCCGCTATTGAAGGCCGATTATTTTGTAGAGTTTAAAACGGCTCCCCAGCCATCTTTCAACAAGCAATTCGATTTATTGATTGAGAACCTGAATCAAAACCATGAAAAGGGGTATACCAATTATATCTTTTGTGTAAGCGAACAGCAAGCCAAACGTTTTCACGATATTTTTGAAGATATAGAAGGGGAAGTGCATTATAAAACAGTGGTGTTTTCAATGTTTCAGGGTTTTGCAGATGAAGGAAATAAAATAGCATGTTACACCGACCACCAGATTTTTGAACGGTATCATAAATTTCACCTAAAAAACGGATATGCGAAAAAGCAGGCTATTACATTAAAAGAGCTGACAAACCTCGAAGTAGGTGATTATGTAACCCATATAGATCATGGGATTGGGAAGTTTGCAGGTTTGCAAAAGATCGATGTAGAAGGTAAAATGCAGGAGGCTATTAAGCTTATTTACGGCGATAGGGATATTCTGTATGTGAGTATCCATTCACTGCATAAAATCTCAAAATACAACGGGAAAGACGGAAAACCTCCCAAAGTATATAAATTAGGGTCTAATGCCTGGAAAAGTTTAAAGCAAAAAACGAAGAAAAGGGTTAAGGAAATAGCTTTTAACCTGATTAAGCTTTATGCGAAGCGTCGTACCGAAAAGGGGTATCAATATGGCCCGGATACATATATGCAAAATGAGTTAGAGGCTTCCTTCTTGTATGAAGATACCCCGGACCAAAGTAAAGCTACCGAAGATGTAAAGGCCGATATGGAAAGTGTACAGCCGATGGATCGTCTGGTTTGTGGCGATGTAGGTTTTGGTAAAACGGAAGTGGCGATTCGTGCTGCTTTTAAAGCGGTAGATAACGGGAAGCAAGTGGCAATTCTGGTGCCGACTACCATCCTGGCGTTTCAGCACTATAAAACTTTTACAGAACGCTTAAAAGGATTTCCTGTGGCAATCGATTACCTGAACAGGTTCAGGACTGCCAAGGAAAAAAGGGAGGTGCTGGAACAGCTGGAGGAAGGAAAGATAGATATTGTTATCGGAACACATCAGCTAACCAATGCGAAGGTGAAGTTTAAAAATCTTGGGTTGTTGATCGTTGATGAGGAGCAGAAATTCGGGGTGGCTGTAAAAGACAAGCTGAAAACGTTAAAGGAAAATGTAGACGTTCTGACGCTTACTGCAACACCGATTCCAAGAACTCTTCAGTTTAGCCTGATGGCTGCACGCGACCTTTCGGTAATTAATACACCTCCGCCAAATAGATATCCGATAGAAAGTCAGGTTATCCGGTTTTCTGAAGAAGTGATCAGAGATGCGGTTTCATATGAGATCCAGCGTGGCGGGCAGGTGTTTTTTATCCATAACCGGATAGAAAACATCAAGGAAGTAGCCGGAATGATTCAGCGATTGGTCCCTGATGCCAAAGTTGGAATAGGACACGGTCAGATGGAAGGAAAAAAGCTGGAGCAATTAATGCTGTCGTTTATGAATGGCGAATTTGATGTGTTGGTATCCACGACGATTATAGAAAGTGGTCTCGATGTACCTAATGCCAATACCATTTTTATCAATAATGCCAATAATTTCGGGTTGTCAGATCTGCATCAGATGCGAGGAAGGGTCGGTCGTAGTAATAAGAAAGCATTTTGTTATTTTATTACGCCTCCGTATTCTGCGATGACGGATGATGCCCGTAAACGAATTCAGGCCTTAGAACAATTTACTGAATTGGGTAGCGGGTTTAATATAGCCATGAAAGATCTTGAAATTAGAGGAGCAGGTGATCTTTTAGGTGGCGAACAAAGCGGTTTTATTACTGAGATAGGATTCGACACGTATCAGAAAATATTGAATGAAGCTATTGAGGAACTTAAAGAAAATGAGTTTAAAGAGTTGTATCCTGAAGACAAAGAGGATAAGGAATATGTGAAAGAAATACAGATTGATACGGATTTTGAACTACTCTTCCCTGATGATTATATCAACAGTATCACGGAGCGATTGCATCTTTACAATGAATTGAGTAATATTGATACTGAAGAGAAACTTAATGTATATCAAAGCAGGCTGGAAGACAGGTTTGGTCCACTGCCGGAAGAAGCTGTCGACTTACTGAACAGTGTCCGTATTAAATGGCTGGCAAGTAAGATGGGACTTGAAAGAGTTGTGATGAAGCAAGGTAAAATGATCGGATATTTTATTTCAGACCAGCAAAGTGCGTTTTATCAAAGTAAGGCTTTCCGACACGTGCTTCAGTTTGTGCAGTTACATCCCGGGTTATGTAAAATGAAAGAGAAGGAAACCCGTAAAGGATTGCGTCTGTTGCTAACGTTTGATCATGTAAAATCTGTTGACAAAGCTTTATCCATGTTAAGCAAATTTATGGCGCAGAAAGAAGTTGTCTAACTGTCTTCTGAATTAAGGTAACCATTAGTCGTCAGATCCGAGGTATTGTTGATGTCGATTTTTTTGCCCTCACGCAACAGGAAGTTTCGATCTGTAATTTCAAGGACGTCCCTGTAATAATGATCGGTTACGATGATTCCTTTTTTTGATTTTAGTTCCAGAAATAATTCTTTGATGAGTTCTTTAAACAAGGGTTCTACCATTGAAAAAGGTTCGTCGAGAAGTAAAAAAGGATGCCCCAGGTGGGCTATGAGTAACGTTTCCAAATATCTAAGTTCGCCCATAGACAGTTGCCCCGTTTTCTTGTTTTCAAAAGAGGAAACCCTTGGGGCGTAGAATATTTTATCTTGTTTATCACCTTTATAAAACAGAGGAATTGCATGGCGGACTTTTAGTTCTTTTGGTAAAAAGGAACCTTGTGGTAAATAGCTGATTAATTTTGATGGGATGATATTTTTTGGCGAAATACTTTTGCCGTCAATGCTTATATTAATACTGTTAGCATTTAAAGTACCGTAGATGGTTTTTAACAGTGTTGATTTTCCGCTGCCGTTTTTGCCAAAAACACCTAAAATTTCAGCTGTTTTGCATGTGAATGAAATGTCGGATATAATGGGTTTTTGTCCAAAGGACTTTGTTAGACCAGAAACTTCGAGTAGCATTAAAATCCGGTTATTAGTATTAGTGGAACAGCAATAAGACAGTTAATGAACCATGTGTTTTTAATAAGCCTTAGTTTTGTATAACCCAGATTGTGATACATGTAATATTCTTGTTGTTTGAAATACCGGAAGCCAAATATTCCTATGAGAATGCCTATCGAGCAAAATGATATCAACCCCCAGAAAAGTCCCGAAATAAAACTGAAAATTATAGAAAACACGGCGTTGAAAACGGTAACATCGATGTAGTATTTCCAAAAGGCCCTGCTTCCCATGTCTTTCGATTTTTATAGCATTTTCAAATCCTTTATAACTTTAAATGCCTTGTCTACCTGGTCTTCTCCGACAATGATGGTGAATTCATTCGTGGTGGAAATCACTTCGTGTAACACAATGCCTTCCCATGCC
Organism: Zhouia spongiae; assembly: GCF_022760175.1. Lineage (GTDB taxonomy): Bacteria > Bacteroidota > Bacteroidia > Flavobacteriales > Flavobacteriaceae > Zhouia > Zhouia spongiae. Next base: position 828,184 of record NZ_CP094326.1, on the reverse strand, counting down.
AGTCTTTGAAAGATAAAATAGTAGATACCCGGGATAACGACATTTTCTTCCGGAAGCTTGACGCTAATCGAAGAAAGGTTCTCAACCTTTTGCGTGGTTTTCTCTTCTTTAAATATTGCCTCTACTAATGTGTCCATGCTGTTGCTTACCACAATATTGGTTTCATTGACCCCTCTTGACGAAGTATAAAAGACATCCTGGTTATTGTTGATTTCCTGCATCAGTTTAGCCTGTTTGTTCAGGATAGAGTCTGAAACCAAGAAGGTGTAATCGATTAAAGAAGATCTGACAGTAATCTCCCCGATGTTTTTCAAGACTTTTAGAATGCGATGTGTAGCCCGAAATTCAAGGTCGGCAGATAGTCTTTTAAGAGCCATGACGATAGCGCCGTTTCTGACATCCTTGCCCAGTTGATTTTCAATCTCTGGTCTTATTTCTCTTGACAGGGAGGTTAGATTTATAATCCCCTGGGCTAAAGCACTTTGTAAAAAGGGCTTAGCTTTGATATATTCCTCTACTACCGATGAAATTGTCTTCATTTACACACTTTGTTATAAATTGATTAATGGTGTGATAAAATTAAAATTTTATGATATTAAAACAAAAAAATAAACGATTTGTTTTAAATAAAACAATTTTAAAAGTGGTAGAAAGCATCTTCAAAGTGTTGTATAGAAAGGGATTGGCGGTTTTTCAGGATGCTTATGATGTCGAATCGGACCTCAGTATCTAAATCGTTTTCGTTGATGTAATTATTGATGGCTTTCACCAATAATTTTATCTTTTTCTGCGTAATTGCGTCTTCAGGATTCTGAAAAACGTCAGTTGATCTTGTTTTTACTTCAATCACGCAAAGCATATTTTGATATTTGGCAATGATATCAATTTCGGCTTTTTGAAATCTGTAATTCCTTTCGAGAATCTGATACCCTTTTTTTACAAGGTAATCGGAGGCGAGTTGTTCTCCTTTTTCTCCAAAGTCGTTGTGCGTTGCCATTACAAGAATTCGAGTTTAGAGATGGTCTTATTAACAGTAAGGTTTACACGTTGCCCCATGATAAGGGTATTGTTATCGTCAATGTGTCCGGCAGGGAAGTCAAAAACAATCGGAAAGTTATATTCGGAGGTGACATCGATTATGATCTCTTTTACCGTTTTCCCGTATGGCACCGTATTGTCCTTTATATCTGTAAAAGACCCTACCACTAATCCTGACAGGTTATCAAAATATCCATTTCGTTTTATGTTCATAAACATACGGTCAATATGGTAGAGGTATTCATCCAGGTCTTCAAGAAACAAGATCTTTCCGTCTGTGTCAATTGAAGACCCTGAACCGAGAAGGCTGTACAGGATGCTGAGGTTTCCACCGACGAGCCTGCCGTTTCCCTGACCCGATCTGTTCTCTTTTGATGATCTTATTTCATATTGCAGTTTATCTCCGTTAAGGGCTGTTTTAAGTGAATGTAGTGCTTCAATAGTGTTCTTCTTCACATTTATCGGCATGGTGGCATGAATGCTTGTCAGTCCTAAAGTATGAAGGTGGGAATGCAGAACGGTAACATCTGAATACCCGATAATTGGCTTTGGATTTTTTATAAAGCCTGTGAAGTCTAATTTGTCGATTATTCGTACGGTACCATACCCTCCTCTGGCGCACCAGATAGCATCTATGTCGGGATTGTCCATCGCATATTGAAATTCAGCAGCTCTTTCGTCGTCGGTGCCTGCAAATTGGCGGTCCTCAAGTCCGATAGTTTTACTGATCTTATAGTCAAACCCCCATTTCATCAGAAGCATTGTTGCGGCTTCAATATCAGTAAAATCGATTTTTCTTGCTGTAGATGTAATCCAAATGTTTTTTTTCACCGTATCTAATTTTAGATTCAAATTACAAGTTAATAACACGTTTTGATTTAGCAAACCCTGCCTGTTTACGGGCAGGGTTATTTTTTATACTTCTCAAACCATGCAAGGGTATGGGCTATTTTGGTTATTAAATTACTTGGTTTTCCGGCAATGTTATGGCTTGCACCGGGAATTTCAACCAAAACTGTTTCTTTTTTTCTGAGTTTTAATGCGTGATAATATTGCTTGGCTTCACTGGGAGGTGTTCGTAAATCGTTCATCCCTACCATTACCATCGTTGGTGTTTCTACATTAGCAACAAGCGAGAGGGGCGAGAATTTCCAGTAGCCTTCAACATTTTCCCAGGGTTGTCCCGGATATCTGTAATCTGCATAACCATAATAGTTGTCAGCGACTAGTGTTTTGCTGATCCAGTTGATAACCGGTTTAGCGACGACGGCAGCGTTAAACCTGTTGTTTTTGCCTATAATCCAGGCAGTCATAATACCCCCTGCACTACCTCCGGTGACAAACATATTGTCAGCATCTGCCAATCCTTTATTGATCAGGTAATCTACACCGTCCATTACATCATTGTAATCTTCACCGGGATAATTGTTGTACAAGAGATTGGCAAATTCTTCTCCGTAGCTGGTGCTGCCTCTGGGGTTAGGATAGAATACCAGATATCCCTCAGCCGCATATAGTTGCATTTCAGTCGAAAAGCGATCGCCATAATTCAATATGGGTCCGCCGTGATTTTCGACTAATAAAGGATATTTTTTTCCTTTTTTATAATTCGGAGGGTATACAACCCACCCCTGAAGATTTCTGTTATCGACTGATGATGAGTACCACACCTCCTCAACTTTACCAAGGTTCCTGTATGGCAAAATGTCGCTGTTAAGAGCGGTTATTACCTTGTCGGAGCTGCCATCAATTACAGCGATCTCTGCCGGATGGTATGGAGTGGTTTTTGTGTATGATATGATTCCTTTATCAGAAACAGTATAAGAGCCACTTGCATAGGGTCTTCCCACGGTAGTACCTCCCAGATTATCGGCAATTTTTTTTATAGAGCCACGAAGTGATACATACCCTATTTTAGAGTTTCCTTTATCGTCATACGTAAAATAAATTCCCTTGCTTTTTGAATCCCATTCCAGGTCAGAAACACTTCTGTCCAGTTCGGTAGTGATCTCTTTCATGTCAGAACCGTCCGTGTTCATAATGTGAAGTGTCCTGTTTTGGTAAGCCTGGACTTTTCCATTGTTACTTATAAAAGCAATGTGTTTGCCATTTGGCGAAGCGATGGGGTTGTAGTCAGGCCCCTGACGAGAAGTTAAGGCTGCTATTTCTGAGGTTTCAGTATGAACACTATATACCTCGCTGTTTGTATAATTATATTCCCAGTCCTCATTTCTGTTTCCCGAAAAATAAATGAGTTTCCCGTCCGGCGACCAGGATAAATTTCCACTGTGGTTATAATTGCCCGAAGTAAGCTGTCTAGGTGAGCCTCCTTCAGAAGGGATTATAAAAATATGATTGTATCCGGGTTCGATATAGCCTCTTCCGTCGGCCTCATGCTTAAGCCTGTCGGTTATTCTGGGAGCATCAGCCCATTTGGCTCCTTTGGGTTTTTTTGGCATTTTGGCAATAACGGGAGCTTTTTCCGCAATATTCATAGAAAAAGCAATGTATTTGCCGTCCGGCGACCAGCTTAAGGACGAAGGGCTTTTCTCTAGTTGGGAAAGTTTGGCATACTGTCCTGTTTTAACCCAGTAAACATAAATTTCTGCACCTTCATCCGTGCTGCTTATAAAAGCAATTTTATCGCCTTCGGGTGACCATCGCGGTGAAGACTCTGAAACTTCACGGGAGGTTAGTTTTGAGTTTGAAGAACCATCGGCGTTGATAATCCAGAGGTTTCCGGAATTCCGGTCGTTCATAATGTCAAAACCGACACGGCGGTAAACTACTTTTTTTCCGTCTGGGGCTATTTGAGGGTCAGAAGCATATTCTATTTCATATACATCTAAATAAGAAAATGGCTTTTTTTCTGTTTGTCCGATTAATGATTGAAGTGTACAGAAAAGAACAAGTATACTGGTAAGCGTTCGCATTTGATGTGTTTTAGGTATTAAACTTAGCGAATAATACCTAACCAATCAAAAAATTTTGAATTTAAGAAACGGATGCTGTTTAGCCCAGAGCAACGTCTAACGTCATCATGACCAAAAAACCACCTATAAAACCTAACGTGGCTACATCTGTGTATTTATCCTGTTGTGTTTCCGGAATAACCTCTTCTACAACTACGTATATCATGGCACCTGCTGCAAAAGCCAGGGCGTAAGGCAGGGCAGGAGTGAAGAAAGTAACGGCAACAGCTCCTATTACCCCAGCTATGGGTTCTACGATTGCAGATAGCTGACCGTACCAGAAACTCTTTCTTCTGCTAAGGCCTTGTCTTCTCAGGGGCATTGAAACGGCAATTCCTTCAGGGAAATTTTGAATGCCGATCCCCATGGCCAGTACGACTGCCCCGGCAATTGATGCTTCGGGGATTCCGGCTGCGACCCCCCCAAACAAGACACCTACTGCCAGTCCTTCCGGGATGTTATGCAATGTGATGGCCAGAACTAATAAGGTTGTTCGATGCCATCCGGTATCTAACCCTTCTTTTTGACTGGGTTTGAAATTAATATGTAAATGAGGGAGAAACTTGTCTAGAACAAATAAGAACAATGCGCCCAGTGCAAATCCAATTACTGACGGCAATACTTTAGTGAATCCCTCGCCATGGCTCATTTCTATGGCCGGAGCCAACAGGCTCCAGAAACTGGCGGCTACCATTACCCCTCCTGTAAAACCAAGCATACCATCAAGAACACCTCTTTTCATGGTTTTGAAGAAGAAAACGAAGGAAGCTCCTAATGCGGTTAAAAACCAAGTAAATGAAGTCGCTAAAAGTGCGCCCCAAACCGGATCGATGGACTCAAAGAATGAGATGATTTCTTTAAACATTGTTATTTATTTTTTTTAATGTAAATATTGTTTGCCGTTAAAGCAGATATGTTTATTTCCTCCTGGTCTACACGGATTCTCATAGAATTATCAAAGGTTTCCCTGTCCATGATTTTGATGGAGGCACCGAGGGAAAGCCGAAGTTTGTCAAGGTATTGCAGAAATTCTGAAGAAGAGTTTTCCACTCCGACGAAAACACCGGATTCATTGGCCTTACAAGAAGCAAGTAATACTTTGTCAAGTTTTTGAATGTTCCCGTTTTTATCGGGAATCGGATCGCCGTGGGGGTCAACCTTTGGGTATTCTAAGAATGAATCCAGCTCTTCTACCAGTTTTTCAGATTTGATGTGCTCGAGTTGTTCGGCAACCTCATGAACTTCATCCCACGAAAAGCGAAGCTTGTCTACCAGAAACACTTCCCACAGGCGATGCTTGCGGATCACTTTGGCAGCATGAAGCTTCCCTGCTGCTGTAAGTTCGACACCTTTGTATTTTATATATGTAACTAAATTTTTTTCTGAAAGCTTTTTAACCATATCCGTTACAGACGATGCTTTCGTTTCCAATTGATCTGCGATGGAGTTCGTAGAAACAACACCAACCCCATTATTCGATAAATGGAAAATGGCTTTCAGGTAATTCTCTTCAGAACGGGTCATGTTATTTTTTAAGTTTAGGCAAAAATACATTTTTATTTGTAAAAACAAATTTTTAGATTTGCCTAAAAATAATTTTAAACAAATAAAAATAAATTCAAATGTTATCTAGGTTTTTGTTTTGTGTATTAATATCAGTGTGTTGTTGTGGGTTGCAGGCTCAGAATAAAGGAAGGGTAAAAGGGATGGTGGTTTATGAGGGGCAACCGGTAGAATTTGTGAACGTGTATTTGCCGGACGATAATGTAGGGGCAGTTACTGACAATTCGGGAGCTTTTGATCTTTTAGTTAATGAAGGGGAATATACGCTGGTAGTTTCCAGCATTGGTTTTAGGACCATAGAACGAACAATAAAAATTGAACCAAATAAGGTTTTGGATCTAAACTTTACACTGAAAGAAGATGCTTTGGGCTTAGATCAAATTGTAGTTACAGGTACAAGAACTGCAAAAAGAAGAACAGATGCAGCGGTAATTGTAAACTTAATCGGTAGCGAAACCCTTAATAATGTACAGGCATGTAATTTATCGGAAGGATTGCGTTTCCAACCCGGATTAAGGGTGGAAACAGATTGTCAGACCTGTAATTATACTCAATTACGGATGAATGGACTTGCCGGGGGGTATTCACAAATCCTTATTAATGGCCGGCCGATTTTTAGTCCGCTAACCGGTTTGTACGGATTAGAACAAATACCAGCCAATATGATTGAGCGTATTGAGGTGGTTAGAGGTGGTGGTTCTGCGTTATATGGTTCCAGTGCCATAGGAGGAACAGTAAATGTAATTACAAAGATTCCAAAAAATGATGCTTATGATATAGGGTATACTTATCAGAACATAAAAGGAAATGCCGACGATCATATACTAAGTGGTAATGCTACAGTTGTTAATGAGAATAGAAATGCGGGGGCAACTTTTTTTGTAAATAAAAGAGACAGGGACACATATGACCATAATGGCGATAACTTTTCTGAATTGCCTGAATTAAAGAATAACTCTTTCGGAGCTAATTTCTTCTATATGCCCGGTGAAGATCAGAAGATTGAAATGAGTTTAAGCAGTATTAACGAATATCGGTATGGGGGTGAGATGGTAGATAAGCCTGCGCATCTGGCACAACAATCGGAAGAACGGACACATAATGTCCTGATAGGTAGTGTAGACTATCAGATTAATTTTAATGAAGATAAAAATTCCTTGATCGCCTATTTTGGAACACAACGTACAGACCGCGATCATTATACAGGTATTATGCCGGATCAGGACCCGGAATTATCTGAATTTATAGCCAACCCGCCTTATGGCACATCGGTTGTTTCTACATACCAGGGAGGACTTCAGTTCAATCAGAAGCTAGAGAAGTTTCTTGAAGGATCTTCCGTGCTGACCATAGGTTCGGAATATGTGTATGACGATGTGTTAGACATCATAGATGCGTACAATTATAAGATCGATCAGACAACTAAGAATTTTGGAGCATTTGTACAAAACGACTGGGATATTACTCCTTCCCTGAACTTTTTAACAGGAGTACGTGCAGATAAGCATAATTTTGTAGATGAGGTGATTCTCAGTCCGAGAGTTTCATTAATGTATAAATGGAAAGAAACACAGTTTAGGGCCAGTTGGGGTACCGGTTTCAGGGCTCCACAGGCTTTTGATACCGATCTGCATATCGCTTTTGCAGGAGGAGGGGTCTCAAGGGTTTCTTTATCAGAGGATTTAAAGCAAGAGCGTTCCAATAGTTTTAGCGCTTCTGTAAATTACGATAAAGCAACAGAACATTATATTGCCGGTTTTACCTTAGAAGGTTTTTATACGAAACTGGACGATGCGTTTTATCTGTTCCCTTTGGGTGAAGATGAATTCGGAGAGCGTTTTGAAAAGAGAAACGGTAGCGGAGCAACGGTTAAAGGTATTACTGTTGAAGCAAGGGCAAACTATGACGGGATCCTCCAGTTTGAATCAGGATTTACGCTACAGTCGAGCCTGTTTGACGATGCGGTAGCGAACATTGAAGGTCTGGAAGCGAAAAGAGAATTTTTACGCACACCTGATAATTATGGGTATGCAACCCTAACCTATACGCCGAACAAAAAGCTGAACATCAGTGCTAATCTGGTGTATACCGGGGCTATGGATATTGCTCATTTTGCCGGTGCTCCGGAACAAACCCGGGATGAATACATCAGCTCGCCTTCATTTACGGAATTAAGCCTTAAGGCAGGTTACACATTCCAGATAGAAAAACTAAATACAGGAATAGAGGTGTTCGGAGGGGTTAAGAACATTACCGATTCTTATCAAAGCGATTTTGATACCGGTAAAAACAGGGATAGCAATTATGTTTACGGTCCCGGTTTGCCAAGGACGATATTTGCCGGTTTAAAGATTAAATCGTTATAAAGGAAAGGAAGTCTTAAACGGTTCTTCCCATTAGCTGTTCCCCGAACTCCCGGAGGACAGCTTTTTTATGATCCGGGATTTCAAGCTTGCTTAAAACGGCAAAAGCTTTATCCGTGTATGTTTCAATAGCCTTTTGGGTAATAGCTGCGGCACCGCTTTGACGCATTAATTTCTTAACCTCCAGAATCTTCTCTGCCGGTGAATCGGGGGTTGTATTGTAAAGCGATTTTAACCTTGCAGTATGCTCATTATCCAGCCCTTCCAGGGCTTTCAGGTAGAGGTATGTCTTCTTGTTTTCAATGATGTCTCCCCCGACCTGCTTTCCAAATGTCTCCGGGTCTCCGAAAGCATCTAAAAAGTCATCTTTTAGTTGAAAAGCAATACCCAGGTTTAGTCCGAAATCATATATGGCCTGCGCCTGTTCTTCAGATGTTTCAGCAACGATAGCTCCCATTTTCATTGCAGCGCCCACTAAAACAGCTGTTTTATAAGTGATCATCTTTAAGTATTCCTGCTCAGTTACATCATTCCGTGTTTCAAAATCAATGTCGTATTGTTGGCCTTCGCAGACTTCAATAGCTGTTTTGCTAAAGAGCCTGGCCAGTTTCTGAAAAATTTCAGGGCGGTAATTCTCAAAGAAACGATAAGCGACAATAAGCATGACATCACCTGACAGGATACCGGTATTCAAATTCCATTTTTCGTGAACAGTTGCCTTTCCCCTCCGTAAAGGAGCAGCATCCATAATATCGTCATGAACCAGTGAAAAGTTATGGAAAATCTCAATAGCAAGGGCAGCATCCAGTGCTTTGGAATGGTCTTCCCCGAAAATTTCTGCAGACATCAGAGTAAGTACCGGTCTTAACCGTTTACCGCCAAGGTTTAGGATATAAACCATGGGATTATATAGGTTTTCAGGTTCTTTTACAGCAACTTGTTTATTCAAAAAAGATAAAAAAGCCTCCCGGTATGTATCTATTGACAACATGCAAAATAAAATTTTCGGCTAAAATAATATATATAAAGGCACTCTCTATGGTAAATTGAATGTTAAATAATTTTAAAACTAAGGAAACTTTTTTTGTTTATAAAGTTTCCTTGCCTAAATTTGCTCCGATTATGAAGGACAAGATTATAGAAAAGGCTTCCGATATGTTTTTAACCATTGGGTTTAAAAGTATAACGATGGATGATATTGCGAATGAAATGGGGATATCAAAAAAGACGATCTATCAGCATTTTAGAAATAAAACGGAGTTGGTGGAGTCTTGTACCATGCACAGATGCGATTATGTAACCAATGGGATAAATTGTATCAGGGGACAAAGAAATAATCCCATAGAAGAATTGTATGAAATTAAAGGTTTCGTGCTCTCAAACCTGAAAGATGAAAAGTCTTCTCCTTACTACCAGTTACAAAAATATTACCCTAAAGTACATAAAGCACTAAGGAGCAAGATTTACGATCAGATGGACGCATGTATCCTGGAAAACCTTAAGCGAGGTGTAGACGAAGGTATTTTCAGGAAGGAGATAGATGTCGATATAATTTCCAAGTTTTATTTCTATGGGATGATGGAGCTGAAAAACGGAGATGTTTTTTCACCTCATGTTTATAGCATGCCTTATTTAATGGAAGTTTTTCTCGATTATTATGTACGGGGCATTGCAACTGAAAAAGGAATATTAATACTCAATCAAATAATTAACTCAAACAATGATAAAAAATAAACTAACCTATTTCTTTTTATTGATCGGAGCTGTTGTGTCTGCGCAGCAGCAATCCTATTCTTTAGAAGAGGCCATTAACTTTGCAATAGAAAATAACCGGGCCTCTGTCAATGCTGCCAGGGACATCGATGCAGCCAAAAAGCAAAAATGGGAGACTACCGCCATTGGTTTGCCGCAAATCAATGCAACAGTAGATTATCAAAATTTTTTAAAGCAGCAGGTTTCTTTGGTTCCTGCTGAATTTTTTGGAGGAGATTCCGGCGAATTTGCTGAGGTGGTCTTTGGAACAAAACAAAATGTAAATGCTACGGCAACCCTGTCACAATTGATTTTTGACGGTTCATATCTGGTAGGGCTCCAGTCGGCAAAAGTATTTTTAGAGATATCCAGGAATGCCAAAGTGAAAACTGACCTGGCAGTCAGGACAAATGTTATCAATGCCTATGGTAATGTTTTGGTGTCGGAAGAAAGTATAAAGATATTGGAAGACAATAAAGCTACTCTGGAGAAGAACCTTTTTGAAACTCAGAAAACATTTGAGAACGGGCTGGCGGAAGAGGAGAGTGTAGAGCAGTTGCAGATTACACTGACTGAAGTGGAGAACGCATTAAATAACAGCCTCAGGTTAAGAGAAATCGCATATAAGCTATTGAACCTGTCATTAGGAATTGATGTCAACCAAAGTATAACCTTGACAGACAGGTTAGAGGATCTGGCATTAATCAATCTATCGCTGGAAGCTCCGGACGATGCGCCATTCTCTATGGAAGAGAATATAGATTATAAAATAGCTGCGAACGACGAACGGTCAAAAGAGTTGCTGCTGAAATTGGAGAAATCGAAAGCGCTGCCTTCCTTGACAGGGTTTTTAAATGGAGGGTACCAGGCCTATAGTGATGAGTTTTCTTTTTTTGATAATGATCAGGAATGGTTCGGGAGCTCCTTATTAGGAGTGAGCCTTAATATTCCGATATTCAGTTCGCTGCAACGTACTGCCAGAACACAAAGGGCCAAAATTGAATATGAAAAGGCTAAAACCGATCTTACGGAAACGGAACAACGGATTAAACTTGAGTTAGCCAATGCAAAAAGCAACTATGAGTTTTCGGTGGAGAAGTATAATATTTCTAAAAAGAACCTTGATCTGGCCGAGCGTATAGAGAAAAAGAATCAGGTGAAATTTACGGAAGGGATAGCGTCCAGTTTCGAACTGAGACAAGCCCAGGTACAACTGTATTCTTCTCAACAAGATTATTTACAGGCCATGTTTGATATTATAAGCAGTAAAGTAGAATTGGACAATATACTTTATTCTGGAGAACTGGTGCCGGTCGAAGAAGAATAACTACCTAATCAACATATTTATACAATAAACAACTCAAATTAAACAATCAATGAAAAAAATATATTCAATAGTAATCGTTACATTTTTATTGGCCTCTTGTGGTGGAGGGAATAAAAAGTCGACAGAAGATGTTATCGCAGGAGGTGATTTAAATGCGATTAAACAAAAACGTTCGGAAGTTGTAGCAGAATACGATGTATTGGCTTCTGAGTTAAGAAATCTCGATGCGGCAATATCAAAACTAGATACGACATCTAAAATATCTTTGGTAACGGCCCTTAAAGCAAAAGACAGTATTTTTCATCATTATGTAGAGTTGCAGGGAAGTGTTAATACCAAGCAGAATATTATCATTAATGCGGAGTATCCCGGAACTTTACTCAATGTATTGGTAAAAGAAGGGCAGGCAGTTAGGAAAGGTCAGGTTTTGGCCAAGATCGATGACGGCGGGTTGGCTTCACAATTAGCGCAGTTAAAAGTGCAGGCTGATTTGGCAGCAACAACTTACGAACGTCAAAAACGTTTGTGGGATCAGAAGATAGGTTCGGAAATTCAATATCTTCAGGCTAAAACGCAATATGAATCTACTAAAAATGCAGTCGCACAAATGCAGAGTCAGTTGTCTAAGACAAGAGTGGTAGCACCGTTTTCGGGGATCATAGATGAGGTGATAACCGATGAAGGCTCCGTGGTAAATGCCGGGGTTCCGATCATTAGGATAGTCAATCTGGGAAATATGTATATAGAAACTGAAGTTCCTGAAAAGTATCTGCCTTATATAAAAGAAAATACAAGCGTTAAAGTAATTTTCCCTGTTTTAGGAAATGAAATCGTCGAAACCAAGGTCCGCCAGGTCAGCAATTATATTAATCCGACAAACAGATCTTTTAAAATAGAAGTATCTGTGCCTAATCATAAAGGACTTGTAAAACCTAATCTTACGGCTAAAGTTCAGATCAACGATTATACAAGTGAAAAAGCAATTTTAATTCCTCAAAGCATTATTTCTGAAAACGCAGAAGGAGATCAATATGTATATACTGTTGGCGAAATAAACGGAGACAGTGTAGCTACAGCCCATAAGGCAATTATCAAAACCGGTAAAACACAAGGCGATTATGTAGAAGTCCTCGAAGGGCTTGCCAACGGAGATATGGTAATAGAAGAAGGAGCACGCAGAGTGCAGGAAGGACAGAAAGTTAAAATCTTAGATAAAGAGTAAACAATGGCTACTAATAACAATAAAATAGATAAAGAATTTCGTTTAGCCTCCTGGGCCATAGATAATAAAACTACGATCTATGTAATGATATCGATTTTCTTGGTTCTGGGGCTTTCGGCTTATTTCGGGATGCCGAGGGAGGATTTTCCGGAGATAAAAGAAACTAAAATATATATAAGTATTCCTTATCCCGGAAATACAGCCGAAGATATTGAAAAGCTCATCACGGATCCGCTTGAGGAGAGCCTTAAAAATGTGAGCAATGTTGTGGAGATATTATCCACCTCACAGGAAGACTATGCGATTATTACTGTAGAATTTGATGATGATATTTCTGTCGAAGCAGCCAAACAAAAAGTAAAAGATGAGGTAGACTCAGAAAAAGCCAGTGAAGATTGGCCGATTTTTAACGGTGCTAAGGTTGAGCCAAATGTGTTTGACCTCAATTTTTCAGAAGAATTCCCGATTATGAATGTTAATTTCTATGGTGATTATCCTGTAGAAAAGCTTAAAGAATATGCTGAATATCTTGAAGACAGAATAGAAGATTTAGAAGAGATCAAGCAGGTAGATATTCGGGGGGCACAGGAAAAAGAAGTAGAAGTAGCTGTCGACATATATAAGATGATGGCCGCCAAGGTGAGCTTTGACGATGTGATCAATTCCATCCGGAACGGCAATGTTACCATGTCTGCCGGAAACATGATTACCAGCGGGCAAAGAAGAACCATCAGGATATTGGGCGAGGTTGAAACCCCGAAAGAGTTAAATGACTTTGTAGTGAAGTCTGATAACGGAGCCGTTTATCTGAGAGACATTGCCAAAGTTACTTTTAAGGAAGAGGAAAAGACCACTTATGCCAGGGAGTTCGGAAATAATGTAGTGATGCTCGACGTAAAAAAACGGGCAGGTAAAAATATGATTGAAGCTTCCGAAAAGGTTAAAGAGGTGGTGAAAAAAGCAGAAGAGGAATATTATCCTTCTGATCTGAGAATTTCATTTACCAGTGACCAATCTGAAAAAACATTAAATCAGGTTAGTGACCTGGTTAATAATATAATTTTCGGGATTATCCTGGTTGTCGGGGTGCTGATGTTCTTCCTCGGGTTTAGAAATGCATTGTTTGTCGGATTTGCCATCCCGATGTCGATGTTCATGTCGTTTATGATCCTGAATGGAATGGGATATACCTTAAATACCATGATCCTGTTTGGTTTGATTATGGGGCTGGGAATGCTGGTGGATAACGGTATCGTGGTAGTGGAAAATGTATACCGCTTGATGGAAGAAGAAGGAATGTCGAGAATACAGGCGGCAAAAAAGGGGATTGGAGAAATAGCATTCCCGATCATTATTTCAACGGCAACTACCGTAGCTGCATTTATTCCTTTAGGGATGTGGCCCGGTGTTATGGGAGAATTTATGAAGTTCTTCCCGATCACCCTTTCGGTAGTACTGGGCTCTTCGTTGTTCGTGGCGATTTTTATTAACTCCATGCTTGTGTCGCAGTTTATGGAGACCGGCGAAAAAGTACTGACCAGAAAACAGTTGATCCGGCTGAGTGTTATGTTAGGCGGGAGTGGTTTGTTTATTTTAGTGTTTGGAGGTGCAGTAAGAGGCTTAGGAACCCTGATGATCTTTACTGCGGCCATGTTCTGGGTATACAAATACCTGGTAAAAGGCTGGGCAAACAGGTTCCAGCGCAGTACGTTGGTAAAACTCGAGGATAAATACCGGAACTTTTTAAGGTATGCTTTGGGCGGATGGAGGCCACGGCTATTTGTGATCGGAACATTTGTTTTGCTGATCGCCGTCTTTATGCTCTTCGGAATGTCTGTAGGAAGTGGTAGAACCAAAATTGAGTTCTTTCCGGACAACAAACCAAACCAGATCATTGTGTATGTGGAATATCCTCAGGGAACAGATATTGAAAAGACAAATTCGCTGACTAAGGATATTGAGAAACGGGTTTATACAGTCCTTAATGGCAACCAATACCGTGAAGGAGATCGTAATTTTATGGTAGAGTCTGCTGTTGCCCAGGTAGGGGAAGGAGCAGGAAATCCGCAAACCGACGGAGGTTCCTCAGCAGAAATGCCTCATCGGAGTAAAATTACGGCTACCATGCGCGAGTATAAATACCGGAAAGGAATGGATTCGGAGGAGTTGCGTAAAAAGGTGCAGGAAGCATTGCATGGAATATACCCCGGAGTAGCAATTTCTGTAGAGAAAGATGCTGTTGGCCCGCCGGTAGGTTATCCGATTAATATTGAGATCAGCGGGGAAGATTACGATGAACTCATCGTGGTATCTGAACGTATGCGCGATTTTATAAGTAATCGTAATATCCCGGGCATTGAAGAACTTAAAATTGATGTGAACAAAGGTAAGCCTGCCATGAAAGTCATGGTAGATCGTGAAAAAGCGGGTGAACTGGGAGTGTCTGTCGGACAAGTGAGTAATCAGTTGAGAAGGTCTCTGTTTGGAGAAAAGGCGGGGGTCTATAAAGAGTCAGGAGAAGATTATGATATCAATGTAAGGTTTAATGAAGAAGACCGATACAATAAAAGTGCATTGTTTAACCAGAATATCATTTTTAGAGACCCTTCAACAGGTCAGATCAAAGAAATCCCCGTTTCGGCAGTAACCACACAAAAGAATACATCCGGGTTTAGTGCCATAAAACACAGAGAAACTAAACGGGTAGTGACCGTATATTCAGGGTTGGCTCCGGGGTTTACAGACGCTGGTGCCGTGGTGGCTGAAATTGAAAGAGAAATGCAAAGTTTCGATACTCCGCAGGGCGTTGAATTTGACTTTACGGGTCAGATTGAAGAGCAAAACAAACAGATGCAGTTCTTGATGGGTGCCTTTTTTGCCGGCCTGGGACTTATCATGTTGTTGTTGGTATTTCAGTTTAATTCCATTTCGAAGCCTACAATTATAATGATTGCAATTTTTCTCAGCTTGATCGGGGTTTTTGGAGGATTGATGATTACAGGTTGGTCTTTCGTAATTATGATGACGATGATGGGAATCATCTCACTGGCCGGTATTGTAGTGAACAATGGAGTGGTTTTACTCGATTATACGCAATTATTGATTGATAGGAAAAAACACGAACTCGGTCTGGGCGAATCTGATCTTTTAGACATAGACCAGGTAAAAGAGGCTATCGTTAACGGAGGACGGGCAAGACTACGACCCGTATTGTTAACAGCGATAACAACAATTCTTGGTTTGATTCCGCTAGCCATAGGTCTTAACATAGACTTTTTCTCTTTGTTTACGAACTTCAATCCTGAAATATATTTCGGAGGAGACAATGTTATTTTCTGGGGACCATTGGCATGGACCGTTATATTCGGGTTGTTTGTAGCTACGTTCTTGACGCTGATCATGGTGCCGTTAATGTTCTTTATCGTATATAAGGTTAAAATATGGTTGAGATCGAAGAACAAATCGGACAGGGAAGCAGAATTAAAACCTGCAAGTGAATTTGAATATGCAGAGTAAGACAAACAAGAATAATCATTTTTGTTTTAATAGCGATGTATCGGATTGTGTTAAAATAATTTGCCAGGTTTAAAAATGTGCTTATATTTGCTGTCCGGTCATTTAGAAATGAAGAATTTGAAGACTCAGTTAAGGTGTCTTCAATGAAAATATAAAAAAAGCTCTCGGGGAATTGAGAGCTTTTTTTGACCCATTAAAGTTTAGTTGTGTTGTTTATCACGCATTAGCGTGAGGTTTAGTAGTTAAACCAATGAAAGGCTTTTCCGCCGAGGCGGAGGGCTTTTTTTATTTTATTACATTTTGTTTGGCAAAGTAATAATATAACTTAACATATAACTTTTTTAATGAAAAAGGTTTTGTTATGTAGTCGTTCATGCCTACACTGATGGCTTCATCGATCGCTTCTTTGGTAACGTTGGCCGATAATCCGAAAATGATAACTTTCGAATCAAATTTTCTAATGATACTGGTGGCATCAAACCCATCCATTTCAGGCATATGAATATCCATAAAAATAAGGTCATAGCTGTCAGAACCGGCCAATTGTATGGCAATATGCCCGTTTTCTGCCTTCTGCGGATTTACGATTCCGAATCTCTCGACTGCTTTTTCCAGAACAGTAACATTAAGTTTGTTGTCGTCTACGATCAAAACCTTTAAGTTGGATAGATCCAGTGCGGATGTGTTAATGTGTTCTTCAGGTTTCCTTTCCTTATTGGTCAGGGGAAAGTGCAGTTTGACTTCGAATTCAGAGCCTATATGCTCCGAACTGGAAACATTAATGGTTCCTTTCATTAATTCCAGTAAATGATAGGTGATCGAGAGTCCTATGCCGCCCCCCTCATGTTTTTTAGTTTTGCCTGCATCTACTTGTGTAAACCTGTTAAAAATAGTACTCAGTTTATTTTTGGGAATCCCAATACCGGTGTCCTTTACAGTTATTTTTAAGTACAACACATTGTATTCTACACGTTCATCATATGTTATAACGATGGTTCCTTTGTCGGTAAATTTAATGGAGTTTCTGATCAGGTTCGTAAAGATCTGCCCGAACTTACCCGCATCGCCTATTACGTTATGATGATTGTTTCGGTTAAAGTGTAATGATAAGCCTACTTTTTTTTCCTGAGCGCTTAGCTTGTAAAGCGATATGATATTTTCCAGTTCTTCTACCGGAGAGAAAACATGTTCTTTTAATTCTGTTTTTCCAGATTCTATACGGTCAAATTCTAATATGTCATTTATTAAGTTGAGAAGCTTTTTTGATGAAAGGTCCATTAACGATAAGTACTTTTTATGGTTTTCGCTCAATTCAGAATCTTTTAATACCTCAATGAAGCCTAAAATGGCATTCAGGGGGGTTCTGATCTCATGGCTCATATTAGAAAGAAACTCTGTTTTGGCCTTGGATGCTTTTTCAGCCTTAAACCTTTCATCCTTTAACGACTTATTTAAATGGATGAGCCGTTCGTTGGATTCGTATACTTTTTTATTTTCTTTTTGGGCGGACATATAGAAATAAATCAGCAGGCTGGTCAGGATAGAAAATATAATCCCGGCTGCCAGCGATAGATTAGCGATCTGTTTTTTCTTTACGATAGGGTGCTGGTGAAGCGGGGTGAACCAAAAGGTCCAATCTTTGTTTTCAAAGCCTTCAATACTGATCAGTTTTTTAATATGCGGGGTGTTGACGATTGAACTTTTATCCAGTTTGTTGTACTCATAAAACGGAGCTTGGTTTTCGTCTTCGATTAAAACCGCATACTCTTCTTCCAATGTACTTAAGATGAAGTCAAAATGAGATTTAAAATCCATCCCCGCTGTAATGGTACCCTGAAAATTGTTTTGAAAATATACGGGAATATCCACCAGAAAAGCTTTTCCCCCTTGTGTCATTTCAGCCCAGGGGGTGATGTTTGTCGTAGCGTTCTTAACAGAGTTTCTCCAGTCGTCAACCCTGTATTTTACATTTGAAATATTTAAACCAAGGGCTTTTTCATTGCCTTTTTCAGGAACAATTTTTCTGATGACCATCGCACTGTCTATCCATTCAATAAATTTAAACGATTGGTTTTGCTCTAAAATTACCATGGCATCCTCAGTCCAGTATTCATAGAACATGCCATTGGTGACTTCAAGTCTGTTCTTCAGGTTGTTGAGTTCCCTGATGTCGTTCTTAACAATATTAGAAAATTCCTTTATTGTTTGTATACCGGTTGAATTAAGTTCCTTCTCTAATTCGCTATTGATGGTTTTAATAAAAATACAATACAGCATATAGGCCACAAAGCCCAGAAAGACAAATGTCGATAGCGATATAATATGTCTTTTTTCAAGTTCAGGACGAGACATGAGAGTTCGTATGTTTGGGATACAAAAAATATATGTATTTAAATAGATACCATAAATGTAAGTAATTTATGTTATATCTGAAATATTAAAAACGGAACAGGGAAGAGCTATTGGTAATTAAAACTTTTATGAAAATAATGAGGTAGGCAACTCCAACGCTAAACTTTAAAAATGTACCTGTCAAAAAGCCGATAAAAGATCCAAAAGCCGACTTCAAGGCGTCTTTAGAGTCAGATTTGTTGATAATCTCACCTACAAAGGCACCAACAAATGGCCAGATGATAATACCAAGCAGGCCCAAAACCGGAAATATGATAGCAACAACAAGACCTACAGTCGTACCGATCATTCCCGCTTTCGATCCTCCAAACCGTTTTGTGCCCATTACTGGAATAATATAGTCAAGAACCAGTATGATAATGGCGATGGCAAGTGTTATCCCCAAGACCCACCAGTTATCGGGAACGGCTTTGGTAAGGTATATGAACAAGAGCCCCAGCCAACTTAACGGAGGTCCCGGCAGAACGGGTAAAAAACTCCCTAAGATTCCAAGTATTATAAATACAAAACCCAATACTAAAAGCAGGATGTCCATTTTCGATATTTATTAGTTTGACGAAGATATATAAAGTTTGCCATATAATTTTCAAACTAAAATATTAGTTTAAACTAAATAATTAGTTGTATTTGTGTTGGTATTAAGAATAAGATTAATAGGTATGAAACAGTTAACAAAAGCCGAAGAAGAGATTATGCAATGGTTATGGACCTTAGGCAAGGCCAATGTAGCAACCATAATAGAGAACCTACCCGGGCCAAAACCGGCATATAATACAGTATCTACCATTGTACGTATTCTGGAAAGCAAGGGTTTTGTAGGGCATGAGAAGGAAGGTAAGGGCTACTTGTATTTTCCCTTGGTAAAAAAAGAAGAATACAGCAATCAATCACTGAATAAGTTAATGGACAATTACTTTCAGGGTTCTTTTAAAAGCATGGTATCGTTTTTTGTAAAGAAGAATGATATCAGTTTACAGGAAATGGAAGCCATCATGAAAGAATTGAACAAAGAAAAAGAGTAATCATGTTACACTATATTATTCAAACCATATCGTTTCAGTTGCTTTTCCTTTTGGTATACGATCTGTTTCTTAAGAAAGAGACATTTTTTAACGGGAACAGGGTGTATCTTATAGTTGCGCCATTACTCTCATTGGTTGTACCGTTTATCAGGCTCGAAAGCTTTAAAGGCGTGGTTCCGCAAGAGTATGCCATGCGATTGCCCGTTATGATCCCTGGGGAGACCACGGTAACCGGAACTCCGGAGCAGACCGCTTTATTGCCTGATTTACTTTGGTGGCAATGGATGCTTGTAACAGGAAGTTTGTTAAGTATACTTTGGTTTGGGTATAAACTCATTAAAATTTATCAATTAAGGCAACAAGGTAAAATTCACCGGTATAAAGAGTATACGGAAGTTTTACTGACTCAAAGCGAGGTTGCTTTTTCATTTTTCAGGCATATTTTTTTAGGAGATTATATAAAACAGAAGAACCACGATCATATCATAGCTCATGAATTGGTTCATATCAGGCAGGGGCATACCTGGGATCTGATGCTGTTCGAAATCCTCCGTATTGTATTTTGGTTCAATCCGCTTATCTATATTTATCAGGCAAGAATATCGGAGTTACACGAATTTATAGCCGATGACCATACGGCAAAGAGATCAAAAAAACAATCATATGAACTGTTATTGGAACAGGTGTTCAATACAGAACATATATCATTCATCAATCAATTTTTCAATCATTCATTAATCAAAAAACGAATCGTTATGTTACAAAAAACAAGATCTAAAAAGATTTGGCAATTAAAATACCTTTTGATGGTACCATTAGTAGCAGGAATGCTGGTTTACACCTCCTGCGAAAAAGAGCGGAAAGAAGAGTTGCTTCCAGAGAATACGGTTATAAATAAAGAAGAAATCCCATTTACCCTGGTAGCACAGAAGCCCATGTTTACAGCTTGTGAAGATGTTGCAAAAGAAGATCAGCTTAATTGTTTTAAAGAGCAATTAGATGCACACGTCAGAAAGAACTTCAGGTATCCTGAAGAAGCTCAGGAGAAAGGGATACAGGGTAGAGTGTATGTGCAGTTCAGGATTAACGTAGATGGTTCCGTTAGCATGATGAATAAAAGAGGGCCGGACAAAATCCTGGAAGATGAAGCCATTCGGATTATAGAAGCACTACCCCGGTTGATCCCCGGAAAGGATAAAGACGGGAATGCAATTTCTGTGGCATTTGCGTATCCCATAGTGTTCAGGTTAAATTAAGTGTCATTGAAAACAGTTGTTTAGTTCATAATTCTATTTTGGGTTATAGGAACCGGGGTGCAAGCCCCGGTTTTAACGATAGCCTTTTTAAAAGCGGGAACCTTCCCCGGGCTATTAATTATTATGCCAAAGACCATCTCTCAGATTGATGAAAAAATTGTAATTTTTTCTGGATAAAGATTAATTGCTTAATTTCGTCACAGAATTGATTTTCATGCGAATACCAGGTGTTATTTTTCTAATATTATTAGTTGTCTCATGCAATTTCTTCGAAGGAAAGCCTTCAAAGGAAGAATTGGTTAACAGAGAAATGAAAAATATCAACTGGAATGAAGTAGATCAGTACCCCCTCTTTGAAGCTTGTGATGAAACTGCCGATAAAGAATCGCAAAAAAAGTGTTTTCAGCTTACCTTTATAGAACAAGTATTCACCACCCTTAAAAATAATCATATCGTAGTGCATAAAAGTATGAACGATACGGTAATGGTTCAAATACTGGTTTCAAATACCGGACAGATTTCTATTGATTCCATAGAGAAAACACCGGAAATCACCAGGCAAATTCCGCAACTCGACAGTCTTTTACAACAATCCATCGAAAAGTTACCTAAGTTATATCCGGCACTTAAAAGAGATATCCCTGTAGGTACCAAGATAAAACTTCCCATTGTTTTAAAGGTAGATTAGCGTAGCTTTGTAAATCATACAGCACCATAAAAAACGGATGTTTTGAGTACAGAGAAAATTATATTGGGGATCGATCCGGGAACAACGATCATGGGGTTCGGACTTATTAAAGTGATAGATAAGAAAATGCAGTTTTTGCAGTTAAATGAACTTCAGCTGAAAAAATATGAAGACCCATATACCAAACTCAAATTAATTTTTGAACGTACCATTGAACTTATAGATACTCACTATCCGGATGAAATAGCTATTGAAGCTCCTTTCTTTGGAAAGAACGTGCAGTCAATGTTAAAGCTGGGCAGAGCCCAGGGGGTCGCAATGGCCGCCGGATTGTCCAGAGAAGTTCCCGTTACCGAGTACTCTCCCAAGAAGATAAAAATGGCTATAACCGGTAATGGGAATGCCAGTAAAGAGCAGGTGGCAAGAATGTTACAAAGTTTACTGAATATTAAAGAGCTTCCAAAGAACCTTGACTCTACCGACGGATTGGCTGCAGCTGTATGTCATTTCTTTAATTCAGGGAGCGCAGAACAAACCAAGAGTTATTCCGGTTGGGAAGCATTTGTAAAACAAAATAAAGGCAGGGTTAAATAATTTTGTCATCCGGATAAAATGTCAGGGATCTATATACATATTCCATTTTGCAGGCAGGCTTGTCATTATTGTGATTTTCATTTCTCTACTTCACTGAAGAAAAAAGACGACTTGCTTGTCGCTTTGAAAAAAGAGCTGAAAATGAGGCAGCCCGAATTTGCATGTGAGCCGGTAGAAACTATTTATTTTGGTGGAGGGACGCCCAGCTTGCTCAGTGTTGCAGAACTTCAATCAATAATCGATACAGTTTATGAAAGTTACAATGTTGTAGAACATCCTGAGATAACCCTCGAAGCCAACCCGGATGATTTAACGCAGGCATCGTCTGTTCAGGAGCTTTCAGGAACAGTTTTTGAAGCGTATAAATCCATAGGAATTAACCGTTTAAGTATAGGTGTGCAGTCTTTTTTTGAAGAAGATCTGAAGCTGATGAACCGTGCCCACAATGCCGAAGAGGCCAAAAAATGTATAGAAGAAGCAACAAAGGAATTTGATAATATTACGATCGATCTGATATATGGGATTCCTGGAATGAATAATGAAAGGTGGATTCAGAATATAGAAACGGCACTGACATTTAAAATTCCGCATATATCGAGTTATGCACTGACGGTGGAACCTAAAACCGCTCTTGAGAAATTTATAGAAAAAGGGGTCGTCAGGCCTGTAGATGATGAGGTGGCACAGCAGCATTTTGATATTCTGGTAGAGATGCTCAGGGAAAACGATTTTGTACATTATGAACTTTCCAACTTTGGAAAGGAAGGGTTTTTCAGTAAAAATAATTCTGCTTATTGGCTGGGAAAGAGGTATATGGGTATTGGTCCTTCTGCACACAGCTATGACGGAATACACAGAAGCTGGAATATAGCCAACAATACTAAATATATCAAGAGTATAGGGGAGGGTATTCTTCCTTCTGAAATTGAACTGTTGTCAACAGCCGATCGCTATAATGAGTATGTAATGACCGGACTGAGGACTGTCTGGGGAGTTTCGATGAAGAAAGTAAAGAACGAGTTTGGCGATCGTTACCTCGATTACCTTACCCTGCATTCAAAAAAGTTTATAGAACAGGGCTTGTTAGAGACCTGCACGACTCCTGATGACAATGAAGTTCTAAGAACAACACCGAAAGGAAAATTCCTTGCAGATGGTATTGCCTCTGATTTATTTCTTTTAAATTTACAGTAAACCGATAAAAAGATACGATTGAAGGCAATTATCCATTATAAAAACAAAAAATACCCGATCAACTTTAATAACCCTATCGATATTTCGATTCCCATAAGAAATGGAGAGCATAATGTCAATGCCTGGTATGTAGGCCCCCCGGTAATAGAGCCGGTTAAAGACGGAGATTTCACCGGAGCCATTTCCGCGGGCGCAACGACAAACTTTAATGCTATTAATGTTATACCACATGCCCATGGCACACATACAGAATGTCTGGGGCATATTACGGAAGAATTTTTTTCGGTAAATGAGCAGTTGAAAAAATCTTTTTTTATGGCAGAGGTGGTAACGGTAGCCCCCGGAAAGGTAGGGGAAGACTTTGTGATACCGGCTCAACAACTAAAAGTAGCCTTGCATGGCAAAAGACCGGAAGCGGTTGTCATCAGGACTTTACCGAACTATACAGATAAATTAAACAAACAGTATGCGCATACGAATCCGCCATATCTGGAAGAAGCAGCGGCAAATTTCCTGAAAGAAAAAGGAGTGAAACATTTATTGATAGACCTGCCCTCTGTTGATAAAGAAAAAGATGAAGGGAGATTATTGGCTCATAAGGCCTTTTGGAATTTCGAAGGGATAAAACGATATGACGCTACAATAACCGAATTTATATTTGTACCGAACCATATAAAAGATGGTTCTTATTTTTTGAATATCCAGATTGCGCCTTTCGAGAATGATGCTTCGCCCAGCAAACCCATATTATATCAAATAGAAGACGATGAAGAATAGCATTAAAATAGAAGAATTGCTGATGTTCTTTCTGGGTGTTTGCCTGTTTAACCGGCTGTCATTCGAATGGTGGTGGTTTTTGATATTATTTCTTCTTCCGGATATAGGAATGTTAGGGTATGTGGCAAACTCGAGAATTGGAGCGCTTACATACAACTTATTACATCATAAGGCAATTGCCATAGGGTTATATTTTTTAGGACTCTATCTGAGTAATGAATATATACAGCTTGTGGGGATTATCATTTTTTCCCATGCCTCTTTCGACAGAATTTTAGGATATGGTTTAAAATATACAACATCTTTTCACGATACCCATTTAGGGAAAATAGGAAACGCACATGAGTGATATTGTTCAAATAGCATTGGGACTTCTGGTAGGGGCAGGTTGCATGTATTGGCTTTTTTCAGTCTTTAAACTAAAAAAGAACAAGGAAGTAACCAATACCCAGTCTGTAATCTTACTTGAAAAAATACGTAAAGTATGTAAACTGGTTGTGGTAGAAGGAGAATTTGCCGAAATTTACGACCATGAGCACGATAAAGGATATCTTTTTGGAATGATTTCCAGCAAGAAAAGAGCCCTGCTGATAGTGAAGGCCAAAGTGCATATCGGTTTTGACCTGAAAAAACTTAAAATGGAGGCCGACAACCGAAAAAAGCGGATAGTGTTGCATGCTTTTCCGGAACCTGAAGTGTTGAGCTTTGAGCCTAACTATAAATTCTATGATATTAAGGATGGTATGCTGAACAGGTTCAAGCCTGATGATTTATCGAAGCTTAATGAACAGGCCAAGGATTTTGTAATGGATAAAATTCCGGAAAGCAGCCTGATGGAAACGGCCAGGAAAGAAGCCTTGGAAACAATTATTATTATTCAGAGTATCGTAGAGACCATCGGGTGGAAACTCGATTTTTCGGCAATCGGGATTTCACCAAATGAACAATTGCTTATCAGGGAAACAATAAATGACAACTAATGCATATCGATTGTATCAGAAATTATTGTTTGTCTAAAAAAGGCGTTACAGAAGAGTTTCCTTTCGATCAGGATACGTTGGTCTTTAAAGTGCTGGGCAAGATGTTTTTGCTTACATCACTTAAAAAATGGGAAGAAGGCGATCAGTCTGTCAATCTCAAATGCGATCCGGAATGGTCTGAAGAACTACGTGCTCAATATTCGAGTATCTATGGTGGCTATCATATGAATAAGAAGCATTGGAATACCGTGGCCGTAAATAACAATGAACTTTCCGACAGTTTTATAAAACAACTTATAGACCATTCGTATGATTTGGTTGTAAAAGGACTCAGTAATAAGCAAAAAGAACAGCTCAGAGGTTTCTAGGCAAAGCCTTAATATCTTGTTTTAATTGGGAATAAAGGTTTTATTCCCTCATTATGGCATTATCTGCATGTATCTGAATATTTGTTTTACGGTTCGTTGATTAACCTTCGTCTTTTATTAATTTATTATTTCTTTATTTTAAAGCAAGAGGGGTAACTTTGGAGGGTTTAAATATATAACTTATGTTGAGTTTTATTCTATACAATACAAACGACAAGCCCAATGAGGAAACAAAATCTGCCATAGTAGATTTCCTTTATAATAATCTTGGACAGTATGGAGATCCTAAAGAAGATATCCTGAAGTGTCTTAATTATGCGGTAAAAGATAAGGTCACAGCACATGGCGGATTTGTTCTGTTAGCCAAAGAACAAGGTGAAATTATCGGTGCCACTATTATAAACGAAACCGGAATGTCGGGGTATATACCCGAAAATATACTCGTATATATTGCAGTAGATGAGACTGCAAGAGGAAAGGGTGTAGGAAAGCAGATCATGGAAAAAACGATTAGTTTAATTGAAGGTGGCCTGGCATTGCATGTAGAACCTGATAATCCTGCTAAAATACTTTATGAGAAACTTGGTTTTACCAATAAGTATCTTGAGATGCGCCTCAACAAACAATAACAGTGTATAAAATCAAAAAAATATATTGGCCCTCATAGGGAGAATATTTTTTATTCGACTTGTAGGTTTCTGTAATACAGTGTCTTAATGATTTATGTTGTATATTTGTATTACTTTCTGCCTTTTTATTCCATACTCCAAATTTAGTTGTAACCACTTCTATGGCAACTGATTATTAACTAAATTTTGGAACAATGAAAACAACCAACCAACCGATTTTGTTTTTATGGACATTATTATGTCTATGCTCATTCATCACCCAAGCCCAGGAATCACCTCAATATTACATTACAGTTACTACCAATCACTGGAATTTCGATAAGGAAGATGGTTCTATGAAAGACTGGATCGCTACTGAAAAAGAATTCTTCGATAATGTTATTAAGAAGAATGATCTGATTGTCGATGCCGGAGTTTATACTCATTATTTCACCCCGGATAATTCGGAGGTGATTTTTGTTAGTGTATATGACTCCTGGGAAAATATAGAAAAAGCCCAGGACAAGAATAACGAATTGATCCAAGCCGCCTGGTCGGACGAAAGTGCCCGTAAAGAGTACTTTAGAAAAAGGGATTCATATTATACCAATCACCACTCTGATGAAATTTACGTGTCATTTCCATATATGAAACCGGAAGGAGAAGAGATAGCAAAAGAACCGCTGGTATCTTATGTGCGTGTAAGTCATGGAGCTTTTCCCGAAGATGGTACCATGAAAGAATTCAAAGAACTTTATAAAGAATGGTATGAGAATGTTATCATGAAGAACGAGCATATTTTAGGGTTTTATCCCCATATGCATGCCTGGGGGGCCGACCGAACCGATTTTATTGAGGTATTTGTCGTAAAAGACCTGGCCGCTGTCGAGGCTGCATTAGAAAAAAACGGAACCCTTCTCGAGGCACATTTTACATCGGAAGAAGCCCGTAAAGAGTTCGGAGAAAAGATGGGTAAGTATTTTACCGGAAAGCACGAAGATTACTTGTACCGATCTGTCCCCGAATTGTCGAAAAATTAATCTTTTGTTTGGGGTAGAGAGTAATAAAAGGAGACTTTAGTCTCCTTTTTGTGTTTAATTACTTGTAAACCGTTATGAATAGCAGTAATATTGCAACCAATTCAGAATATAATGAGCGTTTTAAAATCACTACAGGATAGAAGCCGGTCTTCGTGTGAACTATGCGGAGCGAAAGAGAAATTAAGTATATATACAGTACCGCCTGCCGTGTCTGAGGGTGTCGATAACAGCCTCCTGGCATGTGCAGTCTGTATAGAACAAATGGAAGATGCAGATAAGATAGAACCGAACCACTGGCGTTGTTTGAACGATAGTATGTGGAGTGAACATCAGGCGGTAAAAGTGATGGCATGGCGCATGCTGAGCCGTTTGCGGGGAGAGGGCTGGCCACAGGATTTACTTGATATGATGTACCTTGAGGAGGAGGAGTTAAAAATAGCAAAGGCTATGGGCGATGGAGAAGATCCGGATAAGCCAAAACATCTGGATAGTAATGGCGCAGAACTTCAAAATGGAGACAATGTAGTGCTTATTAAAGATCTCGATGTAAAAGGAGCCGGGTTTACAGCCAAAAGAGGTACAGCAGTCAGAAGAATATCACTGGTACATGACAATCCGGAGCAGATAGAAGGGAAAGTAGACGGGCAACATATCGTTATCTTAACCAAGTACGTTAAGAAGTCTTAAGCAGGTATATTTATATCTATCCAAAACATTTATGCATCAGCCTTTGGTCTGGTGCATTTTTTGTTCCAGAGAGAAGTTTATTTATCATTTAAGCCTTTGCCTTCCATGATTCTCGGAATATTTTTTTCAATCCGGGTTTTCCGGGTTTTAGATTGTTTTGCACCTGAAAAATAAAGTAAATACCCCCGCTGTCTTCCAGCTGTTAAGGTTTCGAAAGCAGTTTTGAGTTCCGGGAGCTGATCGAGTTTGTTTTGAAATTCTACGGGCATATTAAATTCAGACGTTTTTTTGTAAGCCACTTCCAGTCCGGCTTTCTCCACCTCTATGGCCTCATATATATATGCCTTGATAACGGCTTCCAGTTCATTGATCCCGGTAATGCTTGTAAAACGTAGCTGACGTGCAGCCTGAACGTTCTCGGTTTGCTGTATTAAAATGTTATTAGTGTCTTTTAACAATGCACCTTTATGAAAAAGTAAAGCGCAGTACCCCTTAAATCCATGAATCAGGACAATATTGTTTTTCTTATAAGTATAGCACGGAACACCCCATTTTAAGTTTTCTGCAAGCCCACAATCCAGAACTATACTTCTTAACTTGTGATATGCTGTTTGCCACGGACTCTCTTTTTCAAAAAAGAAATCTACTTTCGGGTTCATATGAAATGTTTATACGAAAATTCTCTCTAAAGTATACATTGAAGACGACATATACAAACCATCCCCGTAAAGCGAACATTACAATGTAACGTAAACGGATCTTGAATATTTTTTTCCAATCCATAAAATACCCCCAAACAGGCGGATACCATCTGGGGGTTTTACCGGACTTATTATTTGTCCTGTTTTTATGTAGTGGCGCTTATTATTGATACGAGGTTTTATACCAATTCGTCAATTTGTATATTTTCGTCCGTATCTTCTAAATAATCAACACCCTCAAGTCCAAACCCAAATAAGTTTAAAAAGTCTGACTTGTATCCGTTTAAGTCCCCGATATCAGAGAGTGTAGAAGTATCGGCTTGCTCCCATAGTTCCGTAATTTTATTCTGAACATCTTCTCTCATTTCCCAATCATCGATTCTGATTCTGCCTGCTTCGTCCAGAGGAATTTCGCGACTCGTTGTATATAAACGTTCCCTGAACAATCGATTTATCTGCTCGATACATCCTTCATGGATCTCTTTTTCTTTCATTGTTTTATATAAGAGGGAGATATACAAAGGGATAACCGGAATTGCTGAACTTGCCTGAGTTACCAAAGCCTTGTTTACAGATACAAATGCATTCCCGTTTATGTGTTTTAGCATATCGGCTATTTCAAAAGCCGTAGCTTCCAGGTGGTCTTTGGCTTTTCCGATAGTTCCTTTACGATAAACAGCTTCAGTAACTTGCGGACCGATATAAGAATAGGCCAGGGTCATGGCACCATCCGACAGGGCGTCAGCTTCCATAAGTGATTCCATCCACATTTTCCAGTCTTCACCTCCCATAACTTCAACAGTATTTTCGATATCAGTCTCTGAACATGGTTCAATAGTTACATTTGATACAATTCCCGTATGGAAATCTACCGTTTTATTAGAAAATGTCTGTCCGATAGGTTTAAGAACAGACCTGTGTGTAACTCCTGTTTTAGGATTTGTCCTAACGGGCGAAGCCAGGCTGTAAATCACTAAATCTACCTTACCCAGATCCTTTTTGATCAAGGCGATAGTTTTTTGCTTGATCTCATCAGAAAAAGCATCTCCGTTAATGCTTTTGGCATAGATTCCTGACTTTAATGCCTCTTTTTGAAAAGCAGCACTGTTGTACCACCCCGGAGTGGCAGTTTTTCCTTTTGAAGGCGGCTTTTCAAAGAATACACCAACTGTAGATGCATTGGCTCCGAAGGCACTGGTGATTCTGGAGGCAAGTCCGAAACCTGTTGAAGCGCCAATGACCAATACCTTTTTCGGGCCTGCAATAGCTCCCTGATTTCTTGTATATTCGATTTGATTTAAAACGTTCTTTTCACAGCCAACCGGATGCGAAGTCAAACAAATAAACCCTCTCATTCTTGGTTCAATAATCATATCTTATTAATCTTTAAAATGTTTTTAGTTTTTCTCTATGGTTACACTGAATTCTAATCTTTATCAGATGCTATTTGTTTTTCCAGCCTTTAAATGTCATTTCGCATTCAAGTATTCCGCAGTTGCCAAAGTTAATTAATATTGAAGATAGGGATGTTTAAACAATATCCCCATCTGAATTAACTTTAATTAACCGATCATTTAATGAGTCATAATTACTGCAAACAAAAGGATCCAAAGTATGAACTTTCTTTAACTTTAAATTTATAAGGCAGTAGCTTTTAACGGTTCCAGGTACTTTTATTTGTTCCGTAACAGATACATTTTTCATATTCGGGATATTCTTTTAGTTTCGGATGGTTAAATGTTCCAATCTTTATCATTCCGATTTTCTCCATGACATTTTCTGATTTAGAATTTTGTTCTGTACAAGTGGCGATAATTGTATCCAGGTTCAATTCTTCAAATGCAAATTCAAGGCATCTCTTGGCTCCTTCGGTTGCATAGCCCTTTCCCCAGGCTCTTTTCTTCAATCGCCACCCAATGTCAACCGCTGGGGTGAAATCAGATGGGTATTCCTGGTATGCGAGCCCGATAAATCCGATGAATTCCCCACTGTCTATGACTTCTGTCGCGAAATAATTGTATCCGTTTCTGTCATAATGATCTATTAACCGATCAATAAACTCAGACGTTTCTTTTTCGTTTAATAGTTTAGGGAAGTGTTCCATGACTTCCGGGTCTGAATTTATTTTCGCGAATTCAGTGATGTCATTTTT
Organism: Zhouia spongiae; assembly: GCF_022760175.1. Lineage (GTDB taxonomy): Bacteria > Bacteroidota > Bacteroidia > Flavobacteriales > Flavobacteriaceae > Zhouia > Zhouia spongiae. The sequence goes on along the minus strand of NZ_CP094326.1, from coordinate 797,952 downwards.
TGTCCAATTACGGAATCCAAGCCTTTCCGATTTAAAAATGTACTTTTTTTTCAACTTCAGTGTGTTTTTTGTAAATCAACGCTGTTGTTAAGCCCTGTTTTTATAGATCAACTTCGACAAATTCTTTTCTTTAATGTCACTCGTTGAGTAACCTGATCTTCTTCCATATTTAGCTACTGTTCAAAAATAGAAAATCCGGGCCAATAAATATATGCAGGTATCGGCTATAGCCTACAATTTGAAGAAGCGCCTGAAGTATGTGGGAAAACACACAAAAAGTGGAGCGGTAAGTATGGTAGGTGTGGGTTTTTCTCTAAAAGTAACCACACAACAGAATTCGCACCTTTCTAAGCCTCTCAATTCTAACTTTAGTTTTTTATTCGCCAGGGTGGATTTAGTCGGTTTTCTCCACCATAAAATAAAATTAGTTGATTTCCATCCACATCTTTTAATCTTGCTTCTCTCCACAACCATCTCTGGTCAGTTGGTTCTTGGTCGAATTCAATTCCTTCACTTTTTATTTTGCCAACTTGCTCGTCAAGATTTTCACATTCAAAATATACATAGATTCCATCTCCTTTTGGTAATTCGTCCGTTTGATGAATTGAAAAAGTTGAGTTTCCATTTGGACATTCAAATCGTGCGTAATGCGGTAGAGATTTCACGATTAATTTAAGTCCCAGTTTTTCATAAAACGGTATTGATTTTGTCAAATCCAATGAAGGAACTGTTATTTGGTTCAAATTCATAATTTCTCGGTCAGTTTATATTACACACAAAGGCTTCGTATAACCACCAGTTACAGGTATACGGAGTTTTTCGGCTAAGCACGGACGTAGTCGAATCCGCCGTAATTGCGGATGTACGTTGTGCCTGTTGCACAAGTTAGCAAAAATTATACACAGGGTCGCCAATCACCTTTCTTAGCTATCTATATTGTAGTATGCAAGGTGAAAACAGTATCAGGAGAAGCTTTTCAATCAATTTTAGTTAAGTGATCGGGTATTCAAAGACATTCCTGCCGTCGGTTAAAAGGGCTTATTTGGACCTTGTATTTATAAAACTAATGGGTTGTGCAACGGTGACCATGTTGGTATTTCGTTATTTGTTTTCGTTCATCACTTTTTTCAGTTCATCTATTAAATTCTTATCAGGGTTAAAACCTGTAAATTTCTTTATGATGATACCTTCCTTATTAATCAAAAAAGAAGTTGGTATTGCCTGCACACCGTATCTAGTTTTTATACTACCTTGTCCCCCTTCATAATCAGATACATTATGCCAAGTAATTTTGTCGGCGGCTGATGCTTTTTTCCAAGATTCCAAGTTTTTACCAATTGAAAAACTGACAATAGTTAAATCATTGGGAATACTGTCAAAATTTTTACTTAAAAACTTATTTTCTAATCGACAAGGAATACAGCCAGCTTCCCAAAAACTTAAATAAATGAATTTATCCTTTAGAGACGACAGTCTGAAATTGTTATTATCGATTGTTTTTGCCGTAAAATCTATGTATTTGCTTCCAGTTTTAGCAATGTCCTCATATAGAAATATCCCTAATGCTTTGGCGATTGTTGTTTCTTTATATTGTGTTTTTAAGTTTTGATAAATTAGTTTTAATGAATCTTTTGGGATACTTTTTCTGTTCATATAAATAATCTTTAAACCTAAATATGAATCCGGATGTTGTTTTCCAAAATTGACATAAATTTCTTGAGAAGCTGATTGAGATTCATTGAACCGTTTAATCAATTTTTGCTTTTCAACATTACTTGTGTAATCTTTTTTCATAAGGCTATCATAAGCTCCCAAATAAACTATGTCGTGTGGTTGTTGGAGTTTTTTAAGTTCGTTTTGTAATTCTTGTTCCCTGCCACCAGAAACTTTACTTTCAAGGTTTAAATTATTGATTGATGATTTAAATGTCATTTCTACATTCTCAACTTGAATTACTGTCGATTGTCCTTCTGCATAAATCCTGCAACTTGTTGGGTTTTCGACTTTCCCTTTCAGAGTGAAATCTCTGTTGGAAGAATAGGTTGAATCAATATTGAATTGACGGTCAATATCATACAGTTTGATTAATGTGCTATCCTTAATCCCTTCTATATATCCTGTAATTGTAAATCCGTCATTTCTGTTTTTACAACTTATAATAATGATAGGGATTATCAATAGCGTTAGTACTTTCTTCATATTTTTTATTTAGTTCTAGGGTTTCGTCATAATGAATGCCAATGTTTGTATAAACGCGCCTTACGTTTATAAATCTTTATAACTATCGGGCTATTCCCAGTGTTTATTGCGATATGCGATACTGATTCAGCTACCGTATTTGTAAATAAGAAGCATAAACATTTTCGAAAGTAACAGAAATTAACAGAAAAACAATACGGTTTTCCGCAATAAGCTTAAAACTATTTACGGCTAGTGTTTATAAACATCACTAACGCCTTTGGTTATGTAAAAAAATGTATTTGATGAAAAAGCAGAGTTACAGGACGAAATAGTTGGTTATACAAAACCTTTGCAGATTGGGAGACATTTTTTGTAACAATAAAAACCAGCTTCTAAAATGTAGTAACTATGATGCCGGATGTATAATCAAGAAAAAATATCCGAAGCATGCGTATGGAGGTAATAAGTATCCGTTCAGTCTTTTAAAAACGAATGAATAAAAAATAAAAATCCCGGTATAAAGGCAAGGCTAAGCAATAAGTGGTTAGAAGCAAGATCGGGTCTGATAATCATTAAAATAATCATGCTCGTTAGGGTAATAATACTACCGGCACGTTCTCTGATAAAACAAAGAACAAGTCCGAAGAGTGTCCCCACCGGAAATAAAATAAAAGCAAGAACATCTTTGGTCGGAATCGCTTGGTTATCGGTATTGCCTTTATTCGATAGATGTGTCAGCAAAAAGAACAATATAAAGGCAATGACAATAGCTGCCAAAATACGGGCAAGCCACAAAATGATGTCACTTATTTTTTTAAGATGAGCCATAGGTTCTGCCATTAAGCTTTTAACCCGCAATACCGTAACGGTTTAAAAGTATGTCCTAATTTAGTGAATCACAATGAAATATGATGTGTCCGATGCAGGGAATTAATTGTGCTGCCGGAAATCATTATTAAAGTGTTCTAAAAGGGAAGCATTCTTTTATCTTCTTCGGAAACCTCAGACCTTTTACAGCTAGTCCCGGATGGAAAATCATGTAAATGGTACCGCTATCCCTTGATGGTCCTCACTCCGATGGTTTTAAACAACTCTTTGGTGCGGGTCATTTCATGGGGTGTTGCGAGTCTCGAAAAATGTCTTTTACTCCCATCTACCAGTAACAGACTGTATTTCTTTTTTCCAAAAAAGGTCCGTTCGACCAGCGCTTCTATGTCGTTTAGTTCCACATAATTCACCTTGGATTTCTGATAGAAAGACAAACTGTAATAAATAAGCATAACCACCGAAGCCATGCCAATAGTCACCCAGAGCATTTCAAAAACCCCCCATCTGCTATCTTTCAAAATATAGAGGTTGATACATGCATTGATGATATTTAATACAAAAATGATGAAAACGATCCGGTATTGTTGGGTAATCTCATAGTGGATAACCAATGAGTTTCTCTCCTTTAGGTAGTCAATGTTCATAGCCGGTATAGTAAGTTTTTAGGGTTGGTGTAATTTGTTAATGGTACTTGGGGACGGTAAATGTAATGAAAAAAATCGATTAAAAAGTAACGGTTTTTAGTATGAAGGGAAAAAGTTATTAACCCTAAGGTGTTAAATACGTGTTGTATAGGAGGTGCTGTAATGTTGAAGTGGCTCTGGAGAATATCGATTGTATGCTATAAATACTGCCATTGAATAGATGTCGTTGTTATGCCTGTTTCGTGCGGGGAGTTATTTTCTAACTGTCCATAGCGTTGAGGGTCCTGTTTAGGCTTCTGATGGTAATGCCTAAATAGTTGGCAATGTCTGACTTCGATATTTTCCGGAATAACTGGGGGAACTCATTTTGCAGGCGTATAAGCTTGTCTTCTATGGTATGCGATTGGTTGTATGCATGACGGATGGCTTTATACTGTATTTTATTAGTGAGTGCTTCCAGGATGAGCCGGTTAAATTGTCTGTTAGTTTCAAGCAACGAAGTAAAAGTTGTTTCGGAAACTAAAAAGACCTCTACGGGAGTTATGGCCTCTATCTTGCAAAAGCTAAGTCCGCCTTTAATAACCTCTACTTCACCAAAAAGCTCTCCGTCACCAAAGAACTCCTGTATAAAATCGTTGCCGTTATCTTCGGTGAGGTAGCACTTTACGATTCCTTTTTTAACGATATGTACACTGTATACCCGTTTATTCTGATCCAGAATAATTTCACCCGGGTGATAATTTACTACAGAAATATTGTGTTCGTTATTTTCAGGGAATGTCCTGATCAGGTACTGTAATAATTTCAGGTTTTTACGAATCATTTTTTCTTCGGGACATTTGTCCTTTTTAAGGAAAGGGTATTGTTGTTACTTTGCCGTAAAGATCGATTTATTTTTTATGGAAATCAAGTCCCGTATAATTCGTAAATGAATAAAAATAAGAATGAAAAAACTCATAATGTCGGGTAATACCCACCCTGTATATAACTTAAAACTAGGCCTGGTCTGTTTTAGTTCGCTCCTTTTTTCTGCCAGTTATAATATGCTGATCCCTGAGTTACCGGCTTACCTCACTTCTTTGGGAGGGGCAAAGTATATCGGGTTTATCATTTCGTTGTTTACCCTTACGGCCGGCTTGTCGCGTCCGTTTAGCGGTAAACTCACCGATACGATTGGGCGGTTGCCGATTATGATATTCGGAACCATAGTTTGTGTCATATGCGGAATGCTGTATCCGATGGTACATACCATATTTGGATTTTTGCTGTTACGACTGCTTCATGGTTTTTCGACAGGATTTAAACCGACGGCAACTTCGGCTTATGTTGCCGATATAACCCCGACACAATCGTGGGGGGCGGCCATCGGCATGCAAAGTTTGTTTTACAGTACCGGAATGGCAGTCGGACCTGCCCTGGGGAGTTTTATTAAAATGAATTATTCGTATAACGTATTGTTCTATGCCTCTTCAGTCTGTGCCTTTCTGTCTATGCTGGTCATCCTGAACATGAAAGAAACATTGCAGCCTAAGCAAAAGTTTAAATGGTCTTTATTGCGAATCAACAGGAGTGACGTTATTGCGCTCGAAGTCCTGCCCGCAGCGTTGGTAGTATTGCTTGTTTATGTTTCGTTTGGAGTGATCCTGACCCTGATTCCGGACTGGACAGCCCACTTGGGTATAGGGAATAAAGGGATGTTTTTTATAGTCTTTACCGTTTCGTCATTGCTGGTACGGTTCGTGGCAGGGAAAGCCTCGGATTATTACGGCCGCAAAATATTAATCATTATCGGACTGCTGGTTTTGGTAGCGTCTATGTTGCTGCTGGGCTTGGCAACATCTGTGATGCTATTTATTACCGGTGCTGTTTTATACGGAATAGCCATGGGAGTATTGTCTCCTTCGTTAAATGCCTGGACCATAGACATGAGCCTGAAACACGCCCGGGGTAAGGCTGTAGCCACCATGTATATTGCTCTGGAGGCCGGAATAGGACTGGGAGCCTTGTTCTCCGGATGGTATTACCAGAGCAGAATAGATAATATACCGGAGGTTATGTATGCCGTAAGTATTATTGCATTTACAGCCTTGTTGTATATGCTTTTAAAACACAGAAAATAAGATGATAAATGTAAAAACCTCTTCCCTGATGTGTTGAGGAAGAGGTTTTTTGATGTCTGATGAGCGACAGATTATAATTTTAACGGATTAAAAGAGATTCCGGCTTTTGCATCTACGGTGACTTTTTGATCGTTGTAAACAATAGTACATGACTGATCGTGGTCAGACCTGATTTTAGCATGAGTAAGCTTCCCGTTTTCCCAATTTAGATCGACCGTAAATCCACCCCTGGCTCTTAAGCCTGAAACACTGCCCGAAGTCCAGTCACCAGGAAGTGCAGGCAATAATTCTATGACTCCGGCATGACTTTGGAGCAACATTTCGGTTATCCCGGCTGTGGCACCGAAATTGGCATCTATTTGAAATGGCGGATGTAAGCCGAAAAGGTTCGGACTTGTACTTTTGGATAATACGGTGTTTAATGAGTTCCTGGCTTCGTCGGCGGCACCTAACCGGGCATACTGACTGATAAGCCAGGCAGCACTCCAGCCGGTATGGCCACCGCCATGATTAATTCTGTAGTCCAGCGATTTCTTTGCGGCCGCAGCAAGTTCCGGAGTGTCAAACGAGTTGATTTCAGCTCCGGGATGTACCGCAAATAAATGCGAGATATGACGATGTCCGGGTTCTCTTTCTTCAAACTCTTCAGCCCATTCCATAAGTCGGCCGTCGCTACCTATCTGTGTTCTTGCCAAGCGGTCTAAATTAGTTTTGGTAACAGAAGTATGATTGTCTTTAATATGGAGTATTTCGGAGGCCTTCAGGTAGTCGCTGAACAATTGTGAGATTACCTGCTGATCGTGTGACGGTCCCATACTGATCTGAGCAACAGTACCATCTTTTGTGATAAAAGTATTTTCGGGCGAAACTGCAGGTCCCGAAACCAATTTCCCGGTTTTAGGGTCCTCAACCAGCCAGTCGTTATAAAAAGCGACCGATCCTTTTAAAACCGGATACATCCGTTTTAAAAAGCCGGTGTCCCTGGTAAATTCGTAGTGCTCCATGATATGTTGCGACAGCCAGGCGCCGCCTGTAGAATGCATTCCCCACGAAGCCATTTCTCCGGGAGCTGTATATCCCCAAACATTCGTGATAGGATGTAAAACCCAGCCGTTATTCCCATATTGTACCGCAGCCGTTGCGCTTCCGGGTTTTACCAGATTCTGTAATAAGTCGAATACAGGCAGGTGAAGTTCAGACAGGTTAGTGGTTTCAGCAGGCCAGTAATTCATCTGAATGTTTACATCGGTATGATAATCTCCGTTCCAGGGAGTTTGTACCTGATTAGCCCATATGCCTTGCAGGTTTGCCGGAAGCGTACCGGGTCTGGATGATGATATTAGCAAATAACGGCCGTACTGGAAAAGCAACTCCGTGAGGTGCAAATCTTGTAAAGAGTCTTTAAAACGGGTTACCCGCCGGTCTGTCGGGATATCAGTGATGTTTCCTCCGCTTAAATCAAGACGAACCCTGTCAAAATAACCTTTGTAATCTTTTATATGGTCTGCCTTAACAGCCCTGAACCCCTTTTTTACGGCCTTGTTGAGGTGCTCCAGGGTACTATTTTTATAATTGCGACCGCTGTAATGAGGATGCTCAAGGACATAGTCGGTAGATGCGCTCAGGTATAGTGTAACCTCGTCGGCATTTTTTATTTCAATACCATTGTCTGAATATGTTACTTCTCCGTTTTTCGCAACTGCCTTAAGCCGGGCCATGTATTTTAAATTGGAGCCCCCCTTACCATCGGGAAGTTCACCGCTCATGATAAGCTGTTGCTCCTCAGCATAGGTTTTATAATGCTCCGGTCTGTTCATTTTAACGTTAAATGATATACTGCCCGGTTTACTGGCCCTGAAAGAAGCTGCCAGTATCTGATCCGGATTACTGGTTAGAATTTCCCGTGTGTAACTGATGCTGTCCTGCTCATAGGTTACAGTAGCTATCGCATTGTGTAAATTCAGATCCCTGTAATAATTGCTATAGGGTGTTTTGGAATGGTTTTCAATCCATAAGTCGCCCAGCGTTTGAAAACACCCAAAGGGCACATTGGCACCATTTCCATGTCCGGATCCTTTTCCGCTGCATACTTGTGTCTGATTGGTAAGAACCGTAGCTTCCTTGTATTTGCCGGCAAATAATAACCGGCGAATACTATCGAGGTATTTATGAGCCTCCGGGTTGTTGTTGTCGTCGGGACTTCCGGACCAGATACTCTCTTCATTGAGTTGTATGCGCTCTGTATGTACGTCGCCAAAAACCATAGCTCCCAGGCTGCCATTACCGAGGGGTAGCGCTTTTAGCCATTCCGGGTTGTTTTTCCAGCCGTTTTCTGAGTCTTCCTCCAACGCATTGGCAGGTGCATCGTACCAAAGTTTTAAGGTATGGACTTCATTGTTTTCTTCTTTCGAAGAGCAACCGATGATTATGAAGATAAAAACCAGTAAGGGTACATAAAGTTTGCTCATTAAGATGTAATTTATTTCTATGGTTGACTATCAGGAGAAAATATAGACATAATTACATGTTAAAAACAAATAAACCCCTACAGTAATTTTTTTTGTTGCTTGTAAAAGGCATCGGCCTGTAGTTGCATGATCTCACGTGCAGTTTTACGTTTATAAGTATATAATTCCTCTTCTTCGGATAAATCTTTGTACACCTTATCGTTAATAGCTGCATCGGCTGCCAATTGTTGTTTTCGCTGGTAGGCTTTTTGGTCGGCCCAGGTTCTTGCTGCTTCTTCCCTGTCAGCAAGCCTGATGTCATATTCGCCTTTCGGTGCCATCAGCTTGGCAAAAATCGGGGCAGTTTCGATTGCGAAAAATAATAGGAATATAAAAAATGAAGGCAGCCATGGTAGTTTTTCCAAAGCATCAATACGAGCCATAAGCCCGTCAAAACCATCAATAACCGGTTGGGTATTGGCAACCTTGTCCTGGTAGTTGGTTTTTAATGCTGAAATCTGATTTTCTAATTCACTGATCTTGGCATTATTGGTTTCACGGAGTGTTTGCAGTTCCTGTAAGCTGGCATCGTGTTTTTCTCTTTTCTCTTTATATACAGGACCTTTTCCTGTTTTTAGTGTACCCTCTCTTCCTTCTGCTTCAGCAATATAAGTGTCGTAAAGATTGTTTACCTCGGTTTCTTTGTTGATGATTTCTTGTTTTAAGGTTTCGACCTGACTTTCTAATTGCCGGATTTCAGGGCTGAACTGTAATGCTATTTGCTCCTGGTTAGCAAGAGTAAGGTTGTTTTTTTCTTCCAGTAACACCCGGTCTATCTCTTTTTCAAAGATTTTAAGTTCTAAAGGTTTGGCAATAACAATAGCGATAATTACGGCCAGAAGAATACGTGGTACGGCCTGTATAAATTCACTTCTGAGACTGTCGCGTTTTTTTATGGTTGAAACAATAAACCGGTCGAGATTAAAAATAAGCAAACCCCAGACCAGTCCGAATACAACAGCAAGATAAACATTGTCAAAAACAGTATAAAGAGCATACGAGCTCGCAATAAAAGCCATTACAGTTGTAAAAAATACAGTACCGCCAATACCGGCCTGTTTTATCTGTTCGGCCTTTGAACAGTTTTCGAGGAGTTCAGTGTCGGCCCCGGAACACATCCAGAAGAATTTTTTGATCATGATAACACGTTTTTTGATTGACTCACCAGGTGAGATTTATGAATTGATTGATGTAATATTTAATTAATGTTCTTTATATAACGCAAAACCCTTGAAAATGTTACATTTTGCAGATAACGGTTATGGTGTATGTTGTTGGAATATAAAGTATTAGAAGGCGTTTTTATTGGCACCGCCAAAGGGTATAATACCCCGAGGCTTGCCTCGAAATTAAAATTTGTTTCCGACCAATGCCTCGTGTGCTTGCACCGAGGTAGTTTACGATAAAGGAACTAAAGAAAAAAACATGCCTGTATTGTGGGTGCAGGTAAAAAGAGGTGATTATTCTGGTGGACAAACTCTTTAAACCAGGAAAGTTCGCAGTAATGATCCCGAATGTATTCTATGGTTTTAATAAGGTGCTTTTCGAAAAGCTTTTCCTCCGGAAAACAAAGCATGGGTTTTCGTAATTGCCATGATGTTTTTGGATTGATTATTTAGAACAGGGCTGCCTAAAAAGGGATGAAAGTTGTCAATAATGCTCGAACAGACAACAAATACCACTTTTTAGACATGCTTTACCTGTTGTACTTCTTTAATTTTTAACAGGTTTGTCTGTAAGCTTAACTGTCGGAACCCCGTTGCTTTCTTTACGGACGGATATATTAGTGGCTTTTTTTGTTTTAACGATTTCAATGGCTTTTTTTGCAGTTATAGATTTACCATTGTAATAAAATTTAGCCTGCTGTTTTTCCAACTCCCTAAAATGTTCAACAGGATCCGGTGGAGGAGGTGGTGTTGGCATGCCCTTATTTTCAGTCACTTTTTTGGTTCCGTTGCCCGTTATAACTTCTTCTGTTTCTATCACTTCTATGATTTCTTCTTTTGGTTCTTCTATACGCTCCTCAATAACTTCTATAACTACAGGCTCCTTTGGAGTAGGAGGTGGTACAGGCTCTTCGATTATTTCAATGACCTCTTCTTTTACTTGTTTATGTTTGGGAGCAGGTGGGGGTGGTGGCGGAAAGCTGGGATAAGGTTTCGCTTTTGCCTTCTGTTGTTTGGTCATAAGTCCGTAAATATGGTGCATACGAGCAACCTCTTTCTTGTCAATTCGAACCTTGCCCAGGTTACTATGCTTGTATTTCTCAGCAAGTTTATTGTATTCGTCCACCATTTTTTTAGTAGCACCCTGTTGTATTGTTATTAATAACTGTTTCGAATTTTTAAAAGACGATAAATCAGGATAAGGTTCAGCAGATTTTTTTTGATGCGGTGTTAGTTTCTCATAGAGATATTGTATTTTGCTAATATCAATTAGGTCCATACCCTTATCCAGCTTGAAGGTATTATAATGTTTGGCCAGACTGTTGTATTGTAGCAAGGCATCCTCCGGAGTGTTTACTTTCAATGTGTGACTGTAGAAATCCTTCATTAAAATTCCATTGGTTCCTATAGCATATTCTTTGATGATGGGGAATCCCAGCTTTATCAAAAGGTTGTGAAGTGAATTGCAGGCTTCAACAGTTACTTCCGGCCCATACTCAATATGAACTTCCTCTCTTTCAATATAACTGGAAAGTTCCTTTTCGATGGCTTTTAAGGTGAAGGTAGATTCTTGAAATTCAACTTCATTGTTGTTTGGCATTTTCAGCACAATGACCTCGGTTTGATTGTGCTTCATCATAATTTCCTTTTCACTAAAACTGTAGATGAGTACGGCCAGCAGCGGCAATAATAAAGCTGACTTAAGCCGGGTAAATCTCGATGTTTGTGTTTTCATAACTGTAAATCGTTTTTTGATTGATGAATAATTAATGGCACTTGACAGGTTCGAATACCTGGTATTTGATGAGAATGCCAGTATCGTTTCCTGATATAATGATGAATGAACTCCCTGTTTTAAAACCTCACGGTCTGCTAAAAATTCATGATTCAGCCTGACCAATTGCTTGGTGAAATAAATGAGTGGATTAAACCACATAACAATCTGCAATACCTCCAGAAAAATAATGTCGTAAGAATGATGTTGCCGCGCATGAGCCTCCTCGTGAATCAATACTTCTTTTGGGATCTCCTGTTGTTCGTATGCTTTTTTGTTTAAAAAAATATACTTCAGAAATGTATGTGGGGTTATTTTTTCGTTTAAAAGAACATTCGTGTATGCAGAATGATGATATAACTGATTTTGATTTATTCTTTCAATAATTCCTTTAATGCGTATACTAAAACGAATATAAAAGACCAATACGCCGATGATATAGATGCTCCACAAGAATACAGGCATGGGATTGATGGTTTCCTCCGCTATGATATCATGGCCTGAATCGACTGACTCCATGATAAATGGGGAGGCTGTATCGTTGATGTCGATGTATTCTTTAAATGTAATAAGAGGAATTAAAAGGCTGCTGACCAGCGACGCTAAAAGAAAAAAGCGTTTAAAAGAGTGACACCCCTCTCGTTCTAATAAAAACTTATAAAAGAGTAACAATATCGCCAAACAAGCACCCGATTTTAGTATGTAGAGTAGCATGGTTTACGGTTTTTTTAGTTGTTCGTCTATAATCTTGCGTAATTCTTTTAACTCGGCTTCGGTCAACTCGGTCTTTTCTGTAAAAAATGAAGCAAATTGAGCCGGTGAGTCATTAAAGAAATTTTTGATCATCCCCTTTAGTTGTTTCGAGAAGTACTTCTCTTTTGAAACCAAAGGGTAATATTCTCTCGATTTGCCGAACAGTTTATAAGATATAAAGCCTTTATCCTGCATTCGCTTCAATAGGGTAGCTATGGTGGTATTTGCCGGCTTGGGTTCCTCATATTGCTCTAACAAATCCTTCATAAAAGCCCTTCTGAGCTTCCATAAATGATTCATAACTTCTTCTTCCGATTTGGATAGTTTCATGTTCTATGTTTATAGTTTATTCTCTACAAATGTAGAAATAAATTTTAATTCTACAAGTGTAGAACATGTTTTTGTTGCCAAAAAAAACCAGACGCGTCGGTCCGGCTTTAAATTTTCCTGTTAGGTTCTATTAAGAATTCTTCAGTTCTTCTACATCAGCCACCGTTTTGGCAACCGGCTTACCAAGAATTTTACTTCCGTTTTGGGTAATCAATACATCTTCCTCAATCCGAATACCTCCAAACGCTTTAAATTGTTCAACAGCTTCATAATTTACAAAGTCTGTATATTTTCCTTCGGCTTTCCATTTATCAATCAGGAACGGGTTGAAGTATAGCCCCGGCTCAACGGTAAGCACGAAGCGCTCTTCTAGAGCTCTTCCTAAGCGTAACGATCTGAATCCGAAAGCGGGGTTCTTCTTTAAGGTTTCGGTATAACCGACAAATTCTTCACCCAGACTTTCCATATCGTGTACATCCATTCCCATCATATGTCCCAGACCACATTGGAAAAATAGTGTATGCGCCCCGGCCTGAACAGCATCGGTTGTATTGCCTTTCATGAGCCCCATGCCTTTTAAGCCTTCTACCAGTTTTGATGCCGCCAATACGTGTACATCCTTAAATAAAACTCCCGGTTTGAGAGCAGAAATAGCCGATTCATGAGCGTCCAGTACAATATTATAAACGTCTTTCTGTAAATCGGTAAACCTTTCTCCGGCCGGCATGGTTCTCGTCATATCACCGGCATAGTTCATTAAGGTTTCTGCCCCACAATCTACAAGTACAAGATCTCCCTCATTCAGTATGGCTGAGGTTGCATGATTGTGCAGGTATTGCCCGTCTTTTGTTAAAATGACAGGGAAAGAGATACTGCTTCCCTTTGCAGAAGCAATGGCTTCTAATTCCACAGCAATTTCTTTTTCTGTCTTCCCGACCCTTACATTTTTAATAGCGTGAATATGCATGTCGGCTGTTATGTCTACAGCCTTGGTGATTTCGGCAATCTCAATATCACTCTTATAAGAGCGTTGGGCTACCACAGCCTTGATAAAATCAACCGATTTTTGATTGCTGACTTCCTGCGTCGGAATGTGGAGCATTTCACTCAGTTCAACAGTCGTTTGCGCTCTGTATGGCGGCAGGTAGTGTACTTTTTGTCCTTTTCCTGTTGCTGTTTGTAAATAAGCAGCCAGGTTGTTTAACGGATGCACAGCTTCGATTCCTGCTTTTTCAGCAAATACCGTTAACGGTGCTGCAGCACCAACCCATACCATATCTTCAGGAGTCAGTTCATTACCAAAGAGAATCTCCCTGTCGTTGTCAATATCGATTAAAAAATATAAATCCGGTTGGTTGATTCCGGTATAATATAAAAAGTTGCTGTCCTGACGAAAATGAAACCAATTGTCTTTGCAATTCATTCCTACATTTCCATTTCCGGGAAATAGTAAAATACCACTCTTGATAGTTGCCTTTAGTTGTTGCCTTCTTGAAACATATATATCTTTAGAAAACATAGGTCGCTTTTTTTAAATGAGTTTCAAATGTATATAGAATAAAAAAGCTGACTAAATAAAAGAACAGATATTTAGTCAGCTTGATGCTATTTATGGGATGTTAATTTTCTTTTTGAGCAAAAAAGTGATAAAACCACGGAATAGTCTCAATTCCCTTAAGATAATTCCAAACTCCGAAATGCTCATTGGGAGAGTGAATAGCATCCGAATCAAGTCCGAATCCCATGAGAATGGTCTTGCTTTTCAATTCTTTTTCGAAAAGGGAAACGATAGGAATGCTACCTCCGCTACGTTGTGGGATTGGTGTTTTTCCAAAAGTAGTTTCATAGGCTTTAGAAGCAGCCTGGTAAGCATCGTTATCTATAGGAGTTACATATCCCTGTCCACCGTGATGTGGCTTAACTTCTACAGTCACCCCATCAGGAGCAATACTTTCAAAATGCGACTTAAAGAGCCTGGTAATTTCTTCCCAGTCCTGGTTAGGAACCAGACGCATAGAAATCTTGGCGTAAGCCTTGCTCGGAATAACTGTTTTAGCACCTTCTCCGGTATAGCCTCCCCAGATACCGTTTACATCAAGGGTAGGTCTGATAGAATTGCGTTCATTGGTTGTATAGCCCGCTTCACCATAAATATCGTTAATGTCTAAAGCTTTTTTGTAATTCTCAAGAGAGAATGGAGCCTTGGCCATCTGAGCGCGTTCTTCACCAGAAAGCTCTTCAACCTTATCGTAAAACCCGGGAACTGTTATATGATTGTTTTCATCGTGTAAAGACGCAATCATTTTGGTAAGCACATTAATAGGGTTTGCCACAGCGCCTCCGTAAAGACCGCTGTGCAGGTCTCTGTTAGGCCCTGTAACTTCAACTTCAACATAACTCAAACCTCTGAGACCTGTTGTAATAGAAGGAACGTCTTTAGCGATCATTCCTGTATCTGAAATAAGGATAACGTCATTCTTGAGTTTTTCCTGATTTCGTTCTACAAACCAGGCGAGGTTCTCACTACCTACTTCTTCTTCTCCTTCAATCATAAATTTTACATTACACGGCAAGTTGCCCGTCTGGGTCATGTATTCCAATGCCTTTACGTGCATGTACATCTGTCCTTTGTCATCACAAGCCCCACGTGCATAAATAGCTCCTTCCGGATGGGCTTCCGTTTTTTTGATTACAGGTTCAAACGGAGGAGAGTTCCATAAGTCATACGGATCGGCAGGCTGTACATCGTAATGACCGTAGACCAATACTGTAGGTAACTCCGGATCAATTATTTTTTCACCATATACAACAGGGTAACCCGGTGTCTCACATATTTCTGTATGATCACATCCGGCTTTATCTAAAGCGTTTTTTACAGCTTGAGCTGTGTCTAAAACATCCTGTGAAAAAGCGGAGTCAGCACTTACGGATGGGATTTTCAATAAGTCAATAAGTTCATTTATAAATCGATCTTTATGCTGATCGATATACTCTTTAATTGTGTCCATGAAGTAATTTTCAATTTTTTCAAATGTACAAAAAGAACTTTTTATGCATTTAGGGTTTGAAAATTGAAAAATTGATTTATATTTGCACCCACAAAATGACCGCGGGTGTGGTGAAATTGGTAGACACGCTAGACTTAGGATTTATCCAAATAAAAAGTGTTAATTTGCACTTTATGCGGGTGTGGTGGAATTGGTAGACACGTCAGACTTAGGATCTGATGCCGCAAGGTGTGGGGGTTCGAGTCCCTTCACCCGCACTTAAAGCCGAAGATTTCTCTTCGGCTTTTTTATTTTAAAATATGACCAAAAAAAGGCGTGGGTACAACATAGGTACAACATTTGACCTATTTTCAAGATAAACTATGATTTTGTATCATATACTTCCATTTGATATTAACCACTATGTCAATCAATATAAATTCATAGAATTTAGGTTTTCTCTACTCTTGTTCTTCGATTTAGAGTTTATTATCATACAATATTCCCGCAAGTTAAACTCGTAAAATACTTCCATCAAAAGACTACGGCATAAAGCCTTTGCTTCTGGCCCTACTCATTTATTCCGTTTCCTTTTGAGCGAAGATTTTATCTTCCGTTTGGTTCAGTGCTCAAATATTGTTTAATCTAAAATTTGAGTATTATGACAACAAAAGCGAGTACCACAAGAAAGCGTAGAAGAACATCGACTACTGCGAAAAAAGAAGTGAACGGAAAAAAAGTTCCAGTACTTCAAATCGAGAACATTCCCATTGGCAAAGTCAAGCCTGACCCTAAGCAACCGAGAAAGACCTTTGATGAGAAACAGCTACAACAGCTTTCAGATAGCATCAAGGAGAAAGAAGTATTGCAACCAATAACGGTTCGGAAATCTGGAAAGGACTTTATCATCGTTATGGGCGAAAGACGGTTTCGCGCAAGCAAAATGGCGAACAAGAAAACGATTCCCGGTATCGTCAGAACTTATGAAAACGACGAAGTGCTGGAAGTTCAAATCATCGAAAACCTACAACGTAAGAACGTAGAGCCTACCGAAGAAGCCAAAGCAATAGCGTATCTAAGCGACAAGTATCAACCCTCTGAAATCGCGAAGCGTTTGGGAAGAACCGACAATTTCATAAGACAACGTTTGAAGTTGGCTGGTTTGATTGATGGTTTCAAGCACTTTGTTCGTAGCGGTGAAATGACAATTTCATTAGGTGTTGGTGTCGCACTTTTTGAGCCAGAAGAACAACAGATGATGCTGGAAACAATGGGCGAAGACTTCAATGCACATCAGATAAACCGGATGATAAACAATCGAACCTATGATTTGGAAAAAGCACCCTTTGATGTAGCTGATAAGACTTTGTTGGCTAAAGCGGGTTCTTGTGTAGAATGTCCATTCAATGCTGCAAATCAAGGCAATCTGTTTGGCGAAGGCAAAATGGTCTGTACGAAGTCAGCCTGTTTTGAAACGAAAAAGACAAAATCGTTCTTGAACCTGATTGAAAAATCGAAGAAAGACAACATACTGCTCATTCCTGAAATACGACAGTATTGGGCAGATGAAGAAAAAAATCAACTGGTCATTTCCCAACTGGAAAATAATGGATTGAAAGTCTATTTGCTGGATGATGTTGAAATCATTGAGAGACCCATCGAGCCGACAATGGATGCCATTAAGATTGAATACCAGCATTATGATTATTCCGAGAATGAATTGAAAGCAGAATTGGACGAAGCCATACAGAGCTATAAAGAAGACCTGGAAACGTACAATTCAGCAGAAAAGAACGGTTTTGTTAACGGAATCGTCTTTCATCCTGAAACCTACCAACATAAGAATGTTTTTGTAAAGGTTATTGAGAAGTCAAAGAGCAACTCTTCTGAATATTCTGCACCTTTGGCCAACAGGAAAATGGCCGACTGCACACCGCAAGAACAGATTCTCAAAATTAATGAGCGTGAAATCCGCAAGAAGCATATTGAGAACAACAAGCAGTTTGAAGAAGTAGTGCAGATGATTTGCGAGACAGATTACATCAATACCAAGAAAACACTATCAGTGGATGAAATGGTTGCTTTTTCAATTTCGTTATTTGAAAACAATGTGGATTATACAGCGCAGCAAAAGTATTTTTCAAAACTCTTAGGTGATACATCAAAAATGACCAGAGTAGAAACAGTAGCGCATTTCAAGAAGAATTTCAAAAAGGAAATTTTCCACAAATTGATTCGCTATATCCTCACGAAACAAGTCCATTTTGGCGAAAGTAATCACGTCAATAATCTCACGAACATTTCATTCTACAATGCGATGCAGGGATATTACAAATCTAAAATTGCAGACATTGAAAAGAGCTATACTGAGAAACGAAATAAGCGTGAAGCACGTTTGAAAGAGCGCATCGCAGTTCTTGAAAAGAAAATCCAAGAGCTCAAGGATTAGCTTTTGTTGTTTGAAGAAGGGTCGGCATTCGTGTCGGCCCTTTTTCTTTTTTATGATACTTAGAAGAGACTATCAATCAATATCAGCGCAAAGGTAAACCCGTAAAATACACCCATCAAAAGACTACGGCATAAAGCCGTCGCGCGCATTCCCCTTCTCATTTATTCCGTTTCCTTTTGAGCTGTGATTTTAACTTCCGTTTGGGCGATGCTCAAATATTGTTTAACTAAAATTTTAGCATTATGGAACAAACAACAAAAGCAAAGATTTCCGTCGAAGAAGCCGAGGCACATTATCAATCCAGTAGGGCAAGCTACACGATTGAAGGTGCCGAAAGTCATTTGGCTTATTACAGGGACAAGTACCCAGAGCATTACACTGTTTTGTCTCAAAATGTTTAACCCAAAATTCAAAAGCTATGTATTTACAAAATTTGCAACAAGATGAGATTTTCGTTTCTAATGAAATGAAATCCTTGAAAAGTCTGACCCAGATAGAATCACGTCGTGGACTTGAAAACGCCATCATCTCGAATGGTAAAATCGTCAACGTGGTATCGAAAAGCTACGGACACATTCCAAACCAACTGTTCTTCAAGAAAGCAGAAGAAATGTTGATTGATGCTGGTCTCAACTATCACAAACGAACCATCAACAAAAATGACAGGTCATTCATCACCGATTTTATCATTGATGATAAAAGCCAATTCACTCTCAAGAATGACAAAGATTTGATATTGCCGATGCTTCGGTTCAAGAATTCGTATGATGGAAGCGAGAAGACCTCTGGCCACTTCGGATTTTATCGAATGGTTTGTGCAAATGGCCTTCACGTTTCACAAGCCGAAATCGAGTTTTCGATTAAGCACAGTAAGAATAACACAGACCTTATAATGCCAAGGTTGAATAATCTGTGTGATAAATTTCTGGACAACGAGTTCTACACTATCACAAGGAAATTCGACAAGATGAAGGAATTTAAAATCATCGACACCAAGGAATTTGTAAAAGCTATTCTCGACAGAACAAAACTGTTTCGATATGAATGTAGCGACAAGAACAGCGACCCATCAAAAAAGTCGCGAGAGGTTCTGGAAATCCTCAATTACGAATCCATTTTACTTGACGAAGAACCAAATCTCTGGTTAGGTTACAATGCTTTCAATTCGGTATTGCACAATGTCCTTAAAAAGAGCTTTGGCCAACAGGAACGACTTGATAAAAAGTTGTTCGATGAAGTCTATGCGATGGCTTAAAGTCAAAGAAAGGTTTATCCAGTACCTTAAACTGGATTTTCTACTGTTGCGAATCCCTACCATCAATACCACTCAGCACATTCCCCTACATTCCACGGTTTCCTGCTGAAAAATCAGGAAACCACTACACTTCGGGAAAAGAGCTTCACTACAAATATCTTGGACACAATCCCCAATTTCAGCTTTCCATTCCGCTAACCCTTCCCGCTTAGGCTGGGAAGGAACACTACATTCCCGAGCTAAAATTGATGATTAAGTCCGCCTTACCAAATAGGAAGGACAGCACCTCGATTTTCTTAACAGAATTTACGGCAAGAACTTCTTGAGCCCTTGCTCGAAAATTCTTAAAAACCAAGCCACTGTCCCACACATTTTAAGGGGTTTATAATGGATGAAGCCTTGAATGTTTTTCGGGGCATCGAAAAACAGGCAGTGCATAACCAATTCTACATTAAACCCAATCACTCGCCTCGCTTAACTTCCCGTACGCTCAACTCACAACCGGCTTTAAAAGAATTGCTAATGCCCTTATGGAACTTGTCAAGACCGTGACAAGTTTCAGCGAAAAATAAGGTATCTACTTCCTTGAAAATGCGAGCATTTTACTACGTCGCAAACACACCTGATTTATTCCCTGAAAGTCTTGACAAAACCCACGTCACCCATTGTGCTACGCACGAAAGAAATCAAACAAACACCCCTTAAAATTTCATCTCAATTTAATTTAACAGGGGAATTATTAATCTTTAAATTTTTAGTTATGAGTACTTTAAGAAATCACGTACAATTGATTGGAAACGTTGGTCAAGAGCCAACCATTGCGAACCTTGAAAGCGGAAGCAAAGTAGCCCGTTTTTCACTTGCTACAAATGAATATTACAAGAATAAGAAAGGCGAGAAAGAGCAAAACACCGAATGGCATACCGTGGTTGCCTGGGGCAAGACTGCTGAAATTGTTGAAAAATATGTAGTCAAAGGAAAAGAGGTAGGCGTAAGCGGAAAACTGAAATCCCGAAGCTACGAGGACAAGGACGGTATCAAAAGATACGTAACCGAAATCGAAGCCAACGAAATCCTATTATTGGGTACAAAGAATGGCAACGAGTAGAAACAAAAAGAAAGAGGGCGCACCTGTGGAAAGTTTCGCCCTCTTTTCATTATCCAAACTTAAAACAAGTGAACAATGAAGACACAAGTTAACGAAATCAAAGAGCGTTTACAATATTTTACGGGAACTGAAATGTTCTACCAAATACCGCTACTGCGAACCCGATTTACCGATGGGCTGAAATACCTGTCTGAAGTTGCCGAATGTTTTTGGCTCATAACGGATGCTTCGGTAATCGCTAAAAGTCTGATGAACCGAAGTGAATTTATCACAATTGACTTCAAAAGAATGTCAGAAGAAAAACAGGACTACACAGGCTACGAAGCTGAAATTATTTACAGCGATGGAAACGACAACGTTTTGGAAACCCACCGTTATAATGCGACCGATTTTCCATTGGATGAACTGCGGTTATTTTTTGTGAACGATACGTTGATGTTGCCAAGTGAGTACTAAAATCGGGAAGCTATGATTTATCTAAATTTTACCGATTTGAGCGAGGAAGCGCAAGAGCGATTGATTGCCAATTCAAAAGAAGATGTTAAGAAGAAATATGGCAAGGATTTGATGGACTATGCCACCAAGCACCACACCAATTTGGACCAAATGCTTGACGAGGAGGCACTACGGAATTTATATTCCTATACTTATGTATTTAATATTTGAAAGATGATTTTAAAAGAAATGCACCTCTGAATTTTCAGGGGTGTTTTCATTTTTAGTGCAGTCATAATCACGAAAAAATCGTATCTTTACTTCGCTGAAATACAGCATACAACTTAATGTAGGGTTATCCACTTTTTTGACTTTCGCCGATAACCGTACCCATCGAAAATTAACGTATCGGAAATTTCATTTCCTAAAAATGGCAATCAGCTTTTGAGCTGGATTGTATGGATTTTTGTCCCGCGAGCGGGACGAAAAGGAATAGCAAGAGGGTAACACGCTGCGCGCTGTTACATATTCCTTTTTGTTCTCAAAGTATTGAAAATCAGTCGTTTAAAATTATTTTAATTTTTTGATTTTCAGCAATTTGCGACAAACGCCCTCAAAACGCCCATTTTTCGGGAAGGATTTGCGACAAATCGGCGAAATATGGACACATTTATCGGCATAAGATTCAAGAAGGAAACAGCCAAACGTTTCCAAGAATTCTCACGTACACACTTCAAGACCCATACCGAGGCAATGGAAGCCATCCTCGATTTTTTCTTCTACAACGAGATTTCACCAAAGGAAAATTTAGGTCCAACAGGGCGCACCATTGAAGCAAAATTATTGAAGCGAATTAACGCGGTCATTGCCATAATGCGTGATGTCGAAAAGACCCAAACCAAACCCACGGTAGCAATGTTGCAATCCCTTTTTGAGATGGAAGAACCTGAAAAGAAAGCCTTGATTTTGGAAAAGAAATATGCCGAAGAGAAGAAGAAAGTACGCTTTCGCGAAAAGCGAAATAATACGAATCAACTTTAAATTTCAAACTATGTACATCACTATCACGGCACAGAAATTAGAAACGAATTACAGTCAGAGTTCGGCGGATTTTGTGGACTATTTGGAAAAGGAAAATGAGGGTTTGACGAAGGAAGATATGGAACACTTTTTTAACCAATATGGCGATGAGATTTCTGCTAAAGAAGTGGTCAAAGAAATTGATGGGAACACCGCAAAGCTCAAAAAGAAAGAACCTAAATTCTATTCCATCACGGTCAGTCCATCAAAACACGAACTGCGAAAACTCGAAAACAGCAGTGCTGATTTAAAACGATACACCCGCGAGCTGATGAAAGATTATGCCGCCAGTTTCAAAGGGCGTGAAATTGATGGTCGACCTATTTCTGTAGATGATATTAAATACTTCGCCAAAATCGAGCATCAGAGAACTTTCAAAGGCACAGACAAACAGGTAAAGGAAAACCAACCTTTTGCTTCTAAGATTCTTGAACTGAAAAATGAGGTACGTAAAATTGAACGTGGTGATGCGACCGGAAATATAGAACGATTAAAACTGAAGATAGGAAAACTGGAACGGGATGCCCCACACCAACAGAATGGTATACGGATTGTACAGGGGATGCCCAAGGAAGGAAATCAAAGCCACATCCATATCATAATCAGCAGGAAGGATGCATCCAACAGGTTCAGCCTTTCCCCTGGCAGCAAGTATAAAGCATCTGAAGTTGAGATGCACGGAAAAAAGGTAAAACGAGGTTTTGACCGCGATGCATTTTTCTCGAAAGCGGAAGTAACCTTTGATAAGACATTCGGCTACAATCGTAATTATGCAGAGACTTACAAAGCTAAAAAGGATTTCATCAAAAGCCCCAAACTCTACTTTGCTGCCTTGATGAAGCTACCAGCAAATGAAAAAGCTATGGCCTTTAAGATTATGGGTAAGTCGGGCATTACATTAATCCCAAATATCCCAACCAGTAAAGCACAATTGGCGCTTCGTGTTTTTAAACGGTTACGAAAAGGTGCTGAAATTGCAGTGAAATCAAGTTCTATCGGGATATGAGCTGGTCATTGGTACAAATAATGATATATATCGTTGTGCCTGTCCTGTCGGTGGCCATACTTCTCTATACTTTTTACAATAGTGAACCAACAGAAAAAACAGATAAACGATATCAGGTAAAATTCTTGACCAAATCGGGAATATTTAAAATCGACAATGTAAAACGCGGCGCATCCGTCATCGGATCCGCAGGAAGCGGGAAGACCGAAAGTGTGATTTATGGATTTTTAAAACACTTTCGTGAAAACGGTTTTTGCGGTGTTATACACGACTATAAGGATTTTGAATTGACGGAAATGGCATACCCACTTTTTGCCGATAGTAATGTTCCAATGAAGATTATTTCATTTGATAGGATTATCCATCGGGTCAATCCCATTGCACCGCAGTATTTAGAGAATGAAGAAAGTGTGAATGAAGTATCCAGGGTATTAATTGAAAACCTTTTGGAACAAAGGGAATCTGGAACTACCGGAACCACCAAATTCTTTAATGATGCTGCCGAAGGATTGATTGGTGGATTGATTTGGAAGCTCAAAACTGATTATCCCAAATTCTGCACCTTGCCCCATTTGATTGCGATTTATCAAATGCTCGATACCGATAGCCTGGTCCAATTTCTTGAAACCAACACCACATCGAGGGCAATGGCGGACGCATTCATCAGCGGTAAGGATTCTGACAGGCAAACTGCTGGTGTAAAAAGTACGTTGGCCAATGCACTAAAACGCATCAGTACCCAAAGGATTTTTATGGCTTTGTCCGCAGATGAAGTACCGTTGAATATCAACAATCGAGAAAATCCAGCAGTGATATCGGTAGTAAACAATCCCAAATTTGAAACCTCTTATTCACCTGTAATCGCTACCATAATTCATACGATTACCAAGCAGATGAGTGTACGCAATTCCAATCCTTCTTTTTTGCTGATGGAAGAAGCACCCACAATTCGCCTATTGAATATGCACCGTATTCCAGCGACATTACGAAGCTACGACATTGCCACTATTTATGTGATGCAGGACAAAATCCAAAACGATATGATGTATGGTGATAAGGCAAGTAAGGCCATACTAAGCAATCTTTCCTATCAGTTCTTTGGCAAGGTCAATGACCCAGATACGGCAAAATATTACGAACGCTTTTTTGAAATCATAAAAAATCCAACGAGAAGTGTCAGCAAAGCAGCCAATATCTTTAAAACCGACACTCGAATTACCAAAGGCGAAAGAGAGGTTTCCAAAAGAAGAGCAGATATTTTCTTTAGACTCAAGCAGGGTGAATTCGTCACTTTTGCGGATGGAAAGGACAAAAAAGTATGGTTTAGATTATCTAAAATTCAAAGACAATTTCCGCAAGAAACCAAGCTATATAGGGATTCAGATTTAAGAGCGAATTTTGAGCGGGTTTATGAGGAAGTGAGGTCGATTTTCAATAGCAATTGATGTCAATTTGAAAAGTAATTGCTAGACATAATCATAAATCCAACATTTTTTCCAATTTGAAAGTTTAAAACTAGCTCAAAGTTGAACCCCAAAAACTTGGTAAAGGAATCGATTCTTTGTAGATTTACACTTTTGTGATTTATGTTAAATTTAACACTTCAAAATGATTTAATTATCGGTAGAAACACTCATTGAATGATTTGAATTTTAGTCAGAATTTTAGATTTAGAGGTTTGAAATTCGCCTAAACTTTTTAATCAATCGAGTAAAAGATTTTAAGGGTTTGAAGATGTAAATTAGCTAGAAACTAAAAATTTCTGGCTTTTTTTGGATTTACTGGTGGTCAAATCACAACGATATGAGCAATAAATAACAAGCATTAAAATTTGGGTTTGCAAAATATAAAATATACTTTTTCTGGACACGATTCTTTTCAGTGTCGACAGCTGTGGTTGAAAAAGGGGTACGATTATGTAGTTGAAAGTAAAAGCTTTAATGATGAAGATGCAGTTGTCCAGCTTGGAGTTGGTAAAAATATGGTTTCTTCAATTCGTTTTTGGCTTAAGGCATTCAACGTTGTTGACAATAATGATTTACCGACTGAATTTGGAAAAAGGCTATTTGATGATAATATTGGCTATGACCCATTTTTGGAAGATGAAGCAAGTTTATGGCTTTTGCACTATAACTTGGTAAAAACCCAATTTGCCTCTATTTATAGTATTGTCTTCAATGAATTTAGAAAAGAGAAGCTCTTCTTTAATAAAGAGACGTACGTCAATTATTTGAAGAGGATAGCTGAAGGTGATAAAGATTTCAATTTCAATGAAAATACTGTTGCTAAAGATTTTAATGTCTTTACGAACTTGTACAAAAATGATTCTAAAGGGAATAATATAGAGGACAGTTTTACGGGAATACTATCAGAAATCGAATTGCTGAGCACAACAGGAAAAGGAAAAGATGAGCAATTTTATATAGAGAATAGCGAAAGGGATAACCTCTCGGAATACGTTATTTTATATACAATTCTTGAAAATACGGATTATGGAAATTCAATCAGTTTAAATTCCCTAGAGTTTAATATCAATAGCCCAGGGTCAATTTTTGCATTGAATCGTTTGGGTTTGATGAACAAAATTTCTGAAATAGTCAGTGAATTTGACGGGATAACTTTTACAGACCAAGCGGGAATAAAAGAGTTGCAGTTCAAAAAAAAGGTTGAAGCATTCAAGGTATTAGATAAATATTATGGCAAATAATTTCACAACATCGGTTAATATTATTAGAGACACTGACAGGGACTTTAATTATATCCCCACGCCTAATGCAAAACAAGTTGTCAGTCAAATAGTCAATGATTTTAAAAAGGGAATTCGTTCTTTTAATGTTGTTGGAACCTATGGTACCGGTAAGTCTTCTTTCCTTTTGGCCTTTGAAAAAAGTGTAAAAGGAGAAAAACGTTATTTCGACCCAAATTTTATAAGCAATCCTAATTTTGACTTTGTTAAAATAATAGGTTCTTACACGTCAATTATAGAACAATTTAAAGATACGTTCGATGTTGTGTCTAAAAAAAATCAACAGGAAATTATACTTTCTGAGATATTTAATAGATACCATTCGTTGGGCGACCAGAACAAGGTCTTATTTATTTTGGTTGATGAGTTTGGAAAGTTTTTGGAATATGCTACGAGAAATAACCCTGAAAGGGAACTGTATTTTGTTCAGCAACTTGCAGAATTTTGCAACAATCCAAATCATAACATTGTACTGATTACAACAGTTCACCAAAGTCTAGAATCCTATGCCTATTCTTTAAGTAAAACACAGCAACAAGAATGGACTAAAATCAAGGGTCGTTTTCGTGAAATAACTTTTAATGAGCCTGTTGAGCAGCTTTTGTTTTTAGCATCAGAGCATCTTGTTGAAAAATTTGATGCAAGTACGTCAGTTCAAGCTATTGAAAAATGCTTGACATTTACAACTGAAACGAAAGCCTTCAACTTTAATACAGATTTCTTGAAAGATATTGCTTCAAAGCTATATCCATTAGATATTCTTTCGGCAAATATTCTTACCCTTTCTCTTCAAAAATATGGTCAAAATGAAAGATCATTGTTTTCCTTTCTCGAATCTTCAGATCATACCGGTCTGTCAAAATTTGATAAGCGTGAAAATCCTTTTTATAATTTGTCCAATGTTTACGACTATTTAAACTTTAATTTTTATTCGTTTTTAATATCGAGGTATAATCCTGATTTTTCTGCTTGGGGTTCAATTCGTTCAGCAATTGAGGAAGTCGAAAGAGCATTTGATCTTGATATCAGCAACTACATCAAAACCGTTAAAGTAATCGGGCTTTTAAACATCTTTTCTGCTAGTGGTTCGGTCTTAGATTTGAATTTTTTAATTGATTACTTAAAGGTTGCTTGTGGAATCACCAACTCAAAAATTGTAATTGAAAATCTAGAGACGAAAAACATTATCCGTTACCGCGAGCATTCCAAAAGATTTATTTTGTTCGAGGGAACGGATTTAGATATACACAATGCTTTAATTGAAGCAGGAAATAAAATTTCGGAAGTAGTTGATATAACTACGCTTTTGAATAAGCATTTCCTCTTTAGTCCTGTATTTGCAAAACAGTATTCTTTCATAACAGGTACCCCAAGATATTTTGAGTTTGTTATTTCGGACTATCCAATTCAGGAAATACCTTTCGGGGAAGTTGATGGTTTCGTAAATCTTGTTTTTAATAGTAAACTGAAAGAAAGTGATATTAAAAATAAATCCAAACTTCAAGAAGAGGCTATAATTTATTGCTTTTTCAAGAATTCTGCCGAGATAAAAAATTTGTTATTCGAGATAGAAAAAATTCAGAAAGTCATAGAGGAGAACAAAGATGACAAGGTTG
The DNA here is from genome assembly GCF_022760175.1 of Zhouia spongiae. Lineage (GTDB taxonomy): Bacteria > Bacteroidota > Bacteroidia > Flavobacteriales > Flavobacteriaceae > Zhouia > Zhouia spongiae. The sequence goes on along the minus strand of NZ_CP094326.1, from coordinate 770,967 downwards.
CCAAGAGGGAGCTTGAAAATATCGTAGAATCACAAATAAGGCTACTTAATCATTACATAACAGATAGTATATATTCAGGAGGCAAAGAAGTAAAATGGTATTTCAATGGAGAAGAAAAAACTATCGGTGATAAGAAAGACTTTAATAAACTACTCTCTCAAGTTTGCGGTTTGGTATATGACGCAACGCCTTTATTTAAGAATGAACTGGTTAATAAGCACAAAATTTCTTCTTCAATTCACACGGCAAAAAGAAATTATTTCAGAGCCTTAACAAATTGCTGGGATCAAGAGAATTTAGGCTTCGATGATTCTAAATTCCCGCCGGAAAAAACTATTTACCTGTCTTTACTTAAAGAAAATGGAATTTCACCAGTAAGAGAAAATTCAACAGGTGTAGTTACCATCGATAAAAACTCTTCGTTCAATAAATTATGGAGAGCTTCTGAGGATTTTATAGAAAGTGCCAAATCTGAACAACTTAGGATTTCAGAATTGGCCGATATTTTAGGTAAAAGACCTTTTAAGCTAAAGCAAGGATTTATTGATTTTTGGATTCCCACTTTTCTATTTTTAAAACGTGATGATTTTGCAATTTTCAATGATGATAGCTATATACCGGACCTTTCTGAAGAAAATCTTGAGTTAATTGCAAAATATCCGGACAAGTATTCCATAAAAGCCTTTGACATAGAGGGTGTCAAATTAGACATTTTCAACAGCTATCGTACTTTTCTTGATATTGGAACTCAGGAAAAGTTTGATAATGAATCTTTTATTGAAACTATTAAGCCATTTATAGTTTTTTACAAACAACTACCAGAATATAGCAAAAACACCAAGAGATTGTCTTCTTCAGCAAAGAAGATACGTAAAGCTATTGCCAACAGTAAAGATCCTGAAAAAACTTTCTTTGAAGCGTTTCCTGGCGCCCTTGGAATTACTTTAAACACTTTGCAAAAGGATAAGTCCAAACTTCAAAATTACACAGTAAATCTTCAAAATGCGGTTAGGGAATTAAGGACAGCATACGATGGTCTTCTTAACAGATTCGAAGAGTTTATAGTCAATGAGTTTGTTGGGAGTAAAACTGATTTTGAGGAATATAGAGAATCTCTTCAAAACCGATTTTCAGGTTTAAAAAAGCATATGCTTTTAAAGAATCAAAAAGCATTTATTCAACGTCTTGACTCACCATTGGAAGACAAGAAAGCCTGGTTAAATTCGATTGGGCAGGCCATAATGGGTAAAACTCTTGAAAGGTTTTCTGATGAAGATGAGATTTTACTATATGAGAAGTTCAAATCAATGATTTTAGATTTAGATAGCTTAACGGAAATTTCTAAAACTGACATAGACGAGAGTAAAGAAGAAGTAATTGGAGTTAAAATTGATTCTTTCTTTAGCAAGATTGACCCAAAGGTAGTCAGAATGCCCAAAAGTAAGAGTAAAGAGATAGAGCAATTGAAGGACGAGTTGAAGAATAAACTTGGCAAAGACAATACTTCTAATATAGCCGCTGTATTGAATCTATTGAAAGAATTATTACAATGAGTAAAACAAGACACGTATTAGGTATATCGGGAGGCAAGGACAGTGCCGCCTTGGCAATTTATGTTAAGACTAAATATCCATCCATTGACTTGGAATTTTATTCCTGTGATACCGGAAAAGAATTAGAAGAAACATACCAATTGATCAGAAATTTGGAAGTCTATCTTGGTGTAAAAATTAATCTTTTACAGGGAGCGGAGAAAAGCTCAGAAGATCCATTCGATCATTTTTTAAAAATGTACGGTGGTTTTTTGCCTTCATCCAATGCGCGTTGGTGTACTAAAAAATTGAAATTAGCACCTTTTGAAGACTATGTCGGTGATGATCCTGTAGTTTCATACGTTGGTATTAGGGGTGATGAAGAAAGAGAAGGTTATATATCTACTAAAAAGAATATTCAGTCAATATTCCCTTTTCGAAAAAATATATGGAGTAAAGACGTGGTAAAAAAGATGTTGTCTAATCAAAATATAGAGCAACTAGTTTCAATGTCCAAAAATATAGATTTTGGTCAAAATCAAGAAAAAGCTTTTCAGGCACTATCACAAAATGTAAGTCCTCAATTTACCCTTGATCAAAAACTCAATGTATTGCTAGACTCAAACGTAAAGGCTTTTAATCACTTAGTTTTCGATTTTTTGAAAACAACAGATTATCCTCTTGCAAAAGAAGAAGTGTTTCCGGTAATAGAGAATGACGAAGTATTGGTTAAGGCTGATATTTTTAAAATTTTAGAAGAAAGTGGTGTGGGTGTTCCTGCCTATTACAATAAAATTGAATTTGAGGTTAACGGTAAAAAAGGTGAATATGCTCGGAGTCGTTCAGGATGTTTCTTTTGCTTTTTCCAGCAAAAAATAGAATGGGTTTGGTTATATGAACAACACCCTGAATTATATAAAAAAGCAATGGAGTATGAGAAAGATGGTTATACGTGGGGACAAAATGAAAGTTTAGAAGAACTGATACAACCCGAAAGGATGGAAAAGATTAAAGAGGAATATATCAAAAGAATGGAAAGAAAATCTAAAGTTAAATCCCCTTATCTAGTTGACATTTTAGGTGATGATGAGAGTGAAGGATGTGCAGCTTGCTTCATTTAGATAATATGTTTTTAGCATTATGACAGGCAGCGCATTTTCATTAGGAGAAGAAGTAGAGTTAAGAAAAGTCGAGTACAAACTTCACGGAGAATTGTGGAAGAAATTTACCTGCACTGATTTTGACTTAAAGTTTGAGAATTGGATAAAAATAAAGTACCTGAATGAAAACGCAGATGATTTTGATGATGGTATTCAAGATGTTCCAAACGATAAAGGAGGGCTTTATATGTTTTATGTAAAATGTACAATAATTTCTGGAATAACCGAGTATCCGTTGTATGTTGGCAGAGCTCAAATAACTGAAAATCAAAATCTTCGAAAACGTGTCAAAGAATATTTTCAGAAATTTAGTAAGAGTAATGAAAGACCAAAACTTACAAGGATGTTCAATTATTGGAAAAATGACTTGCATTTGGCCTACTTTCCATTAGACGATAACGAGGATGTAATCAGTATTGAAAATCAATTCATTAACTCATTGCTCTTGCCAATGAATACTGAAATTCCTGATACTGAAGTTAAACAGGCAATAAAAGCATTCCAATAATGAAAATACCAGCATTAAAATCGAAAATAGGAGATTGGGATTATTATGTAACTACCCTGACTTTTGAACAAGTGAGTAAGTATGTCTCAAAAATTGATGAACAGCTGCATAAATCAGATTCACTGAAAGATTTGATTCAGAGAAGTATTACGAACAATTTTATAAGTATTAAAAGTTATATTCTCAATCAACCTTCTGTTTTTTTCAATTCCCTTGTGCTAGCAGTTTACGACGACTATCCCGATTGGCAAGAGATTGAGTTTAAGTATGATGATATGGAGACCTATAAAATGGGCTTGCTGGATTTTCCAAGTAATCATAAAATTTTTCCAGTCGATGGCCAACATCGAGTAGAAGGTATTAAGGCAGCCTTAAAAGAGAACCCTGAATTTAAGACTCATCAAATAGCTGCAATTTTTATTGGTCATAAAAATGATCCAGAAGGAAAACAACGGACCAGAAGGTTATTTACAACTTTGAATCGATATGCAAAACCGGTGAAATTGGATGATATTATTGCGCTAGACGAAGATGATTCGGTAGCAATAGTAACTAGATATATGCTAGAAGAGTATGATTTATTTACCGACAAAAGAGTGGTTTATGCAAAACAGAAAGCCATACCTAGTAGCAACAAAGAAGCCATAACATCTATTATAACCTTGTATCAAGCTAATGTTGAGTTGTTTAATGTTTATTTCCAGAACAAATTCAATAAAAAACCAACTAAAAGTAAGGTTGCTGAATATCTAAAATTTAGACCCTCTGATGATGAAATAGAAGAGTTTAAAGCTTTTTGTATTCAATATTGGGATGCGTTTAAAAATAATCTTTCATTTATATCAGATTACCTAAACTTAGAAGTTAATGCCGCTGCATCTTTTAGAAGCAGTGAAACAGGAGGAAATCTTCTTTTCCGTCCAATTGGTCTTATTCCATTTATCAAAGCGTGCTTAACAATTTATAAAAGGGAAGACAAGACCTTTGATGAGATTTTAGAAAGATTTAATAATATCAATTTTAATATAGATAGTAAACCCTGGCATTATGTTGTCTGGAATCCTATAGCAAAGAAAATGTTGATGAATTCCACTTCACTGACTTATTTGCTATTGATATACTTATATGATAGACAACTAATTCAAGGAAATGAATTGCAAAGGTTGAAAGAAGGATATGCCTCTAAAATTTCCTATGAACAGGATTTAGATAATGTTTTACAAGAAATCGAGTGAGCCAAAAACATAACATATCATACTTAGATTATAATTCCACCACCCCAATCGATCCAAGGGTGGTTGATGCAATGCTACCTTATTTAAAAGATAATTTTGGCAACTCAAGCAGCACCCATCATTTCGGACAAATAATAAGCGAAAACGTTAAGCAAGCCAGAAACCAAATTGCTCGATTTATAAAATCGGAACCTAATGAAGTTGTCTTCACAAGTGGAGCCACGGAAGCAATTAACCTCTCAATCAAAGGAGTAGCGGAGAGTTACAAAGACAAGGGAAAACATATTATCACAGTTTCAACCGAACATAAAGCAGTTTTAGACACTTGTGGGGATTTGGAAAGAAAAGGTTTTGAGGTGACATATTTGCCAGTTGAAGAAAATGGCTTGTTGAGTTTGGAGCTCTTGGAAAGCTCAATCAGACCTGATACTATACTTGTTTCTGTTATGTATGTTAATAACGAGACAGGAGTGATTCAACCAATCAAAAAATTTGCTGAGATAACCCACCAAAAAGGAGCTCTGTTTATGACAGATGCTACTCAGGCAGTGGGGAAAATTGCAGTTGATGTTAAGGAATTAGATATAGACTTACTTTGTTTCAGTGGACATAAGATGTATGCCCCAAAAGGAGTCGGTGCTTTATTCATAAGAAAGAATGATAAACGAGTAAATATTACACCCCAAACACACGGTGGCGGCCAAGAAACAGGTTTAAGAAGTGGGACACTCAATGTACCTGGAATTGTTGCATTAGCGAAAGCCTGTGAAATTTCTAGCCTTGAAATGAATGACGATAGAACAATCATTTCTGAATTGAGAGATAAACTGGAATATGAATTGTTAAGAATGCCCAATACAGCTTTGAATGGCGATTCAATTAAAAGAATTTATAATACAACTAATATATGCTTCAAAGAACAAGATGCTAATGTGCTAATTGGTAGAATGAGGAACATTGCGGTATCAAATGGTTCGGCTTGTTCATCAGCTATTTTCGAGCCTTCTCACGTTCTCAAATCGATGGGACTTAGTAATGATGATGCACTTGCTTCATTACGTTTTTCATTAGGAAAATATAACACAATTGAAGATGTAGAACTAGTTGTTGAGACCATAAGAAAACTAACTGAACCTCAATCAAAATATGCTTAAAGACTGCGAATGGTCAAAAGATCGAGATTATAAAACAGGTTCGGAAAATGAACCGCTTCAATTTTATTTAGACGGGTTGGCCAATAGCAATCAGTTTAGCTTATTGTTAGGCTATTTCAGTTCTTCTGCCATCAACCTGCTTTCCGTTGGTTTTGCCACCTTCATCAGTAAGGGCGGTAAGATGAAAATGGTTATAAACCATTTGCTTTCCTCAAAAGACAAAGAAGCGATTACAAACGCAAATAATGAACCTCAAAGTAAGGTTTTTGATTTAATGGATGTTGTTTCCTTGGGAAAAGTTTTGGATGAATATGATACTCATTTTTTTGAGTGTCTAACTTATCTCATTTCTGAAAAACGAATTGAAATCAAAGTGATTAAACCAAAAAATGGAAAAGGAATAGCCCATTACAAATCTGGAGTTTTTAGTGATGGACAAGATTCGGTAGGTTATAAGGCATCCTGCAATTTCACCCTTTATGGATTATCAGAAAATTTAGAGGAACTAGAAGCCTTTCTAAGTTGGGAAAATGGCAGATCAAACACCTTGATAAAAAAACAACGGAAATTGATTGATGCTTATTTTTCTGAAAAGGATGAAGACGTAGAGTATATTCCTGTGGACGAGATAGAAGTTGTACTTAAGGATAAGTTTGGTAAAAAAGATATTAACGAACTACTTGTTCAAGAAGAACAACTCTTAAAAAAGAAAAAAAGTCTCATCTCAAATCCTAAACTAAAAAAAACGATTACAAAACTTTTCAATCAAATCGACATCATTCGCAGAACACCTAAATTTCCTTATAAAGAAGGTCCTAGAGAATACCAGATTAATGCATATAATGAATGGGTTTCGAATAATCACAAAGGGGTTTTTGCAATGGCAACAGGGACAGGAAAAACAATCACTTCTCTTAACTGCCTTTTGAATGAATACAAAAGAACAAATGTCTATAGAGCCATTATAACAGTGCCCACTACTGCGTTAGTAGAGCAGTGGAAAAAGGAATGTACCAAGTTTAACTTCAAAAATATTATTACTGTAAGCTCTAAGGAAAATTGGGACAATAACCTTGCTTTCTTCAACACAGCATCAAAACTTATTGAAACATCCTTTGTTGTCATTGTTACATACGCTTCCTTGCCGAGAAAGAAGTTTCAGAGCTATTTTACCCAACTTCCTAATGATACTATCTTAATAGCAGACGAGGCCCATAACCTGGGTTCACAAGGCCTTCTGAGAATTTTACCAACTGTACATTTAGAGAAGAGGATAGGACTGTCTGCCACACCGCATAGAAAGTTTGATGAACTTGGAAACCAAGCCATTCAAGAATTTTTTAATGACGAACCGCCTTATATAGTTTCATATTCTATGGAAGAAGCCCTACAAATAGGATGGTTGTGCAGTTATACTTATTACCCGCACGTGGTTAAACTTACGGCTCGGGAATTGGAGGAGTATAGGAAATTATCCCTTCAATTATTGCGAATGGGAATGTTTGACAAAGAAACGGGGGCATTCAAAAGCAGTCCGGAAATTGAGAGATTGCTTCTTCAAAGAAAACGCATTATCCACAAAGCAGCCAATAAATTGGATGCTTTTAAAAAAATCCTTAACAACGAATATGATGAGCGTGGAAATCTAAAATATACGTTGGTTTATGTCCCAGAAGGAGTAGAATCAAATTTTGAAAATGCGGATTTTAGTATTGAAACAGATGAGGAAAACAGGTTGATAAATGAGTATACAAAAGCTGTTAGTCAAACCGACGATTCTATAATGGTAAAGCAATTCACTTCTAACTCTATTAATCGTGAAGACATACTGAAGAGTTTTGAATCTGGTAGTACTCACGTATTAACATCAATGAAGTGTTTGGATGAAGGTGTAGATGTTCCACGCTCAGAGTTAGCGATATTTTGTGCTAGCACAGGAAATCCAAGACAATTTATTCAACGCAGAGGAAGAGTTTTACGTTTACACGATGATAAAACCCACGCAATAATTCACGATTTAGTAGTAGTCCCAGAGATTGGCTCTGAAGAAAATACTTTTGAGATGGAAAAAGGATTGGTGAAGAAAGAACTCGAGAGAGTTGTTGACTTCGCCAATTTAGCGATGAATAAGTCTGATACCTACGGAACACTAAAGAATATTTTAGACTATTATAGTTTAAACCTGAACGATTTATAACATTACTCTTATGGCAAGAAAAGATACTATACTCAAAAATTTTTTAAACCACGACCTACTTGAATCGAAGTACGAACTTGATAAAACAGATTTACCAACTACGGTAAGGGAAGCTCTAGATTCAGACAAGCCGATTGTAAAGGCAATTGCTTTAATAGTTGAAGGACTAGATGGCACCGCACAAGTTACGGACTCAGTTTTAAGGAATCAAGTAACACAATTTCTAAACGAGGCCTTATGATTATCAGAAAGATTCAAATAGACAATTACTTATGTTATTATGACACTAATTCCTTTGTGTTGTCGGAAGGGTTGAATATAATTCTAGGCGAAAACGGGGAAGGAAAAACAAAATTTTTTGAAGCAGTAGATTGGTTATTCAACGGCGAGAATGAAGATCTGGAATTACTTGTTTCTGCAAAGAAATTAAGTGAAACTGAAATTGGCGAAAGCTTCAGGGTAAGGGTTTCAATGACTGTTGAGCAGTATGGCGATATCAAAATAATTACAAGATCCTTTGTTGCTAAAAAGGAGAAAGAAAATCAGTGTTCAACGTCAAGCTTTATGATCGAGGGTATTGAAGAAAATAGTTTGGGTGAGCGAAGTCAAGTTGATGGTACAACTCTTCTCGATAGGGTATTTCCTTTTCAAATCCGAAAGTACTCTATGTTCAAAGGTGAAGCAGATTTGAACATTTTTGAAAGTGACAATGCCCTAGTTAACCTAATCAACTTATTTTCTGAAGCAAAGCACTACGATAAATATTCAGAAAAAGGTGCTTTTCTCAGGGAAAAAGCCGAAAAAGCAGTAGAGGATTCTGCCAAACTTGACAGGAAAAATGCAAACCTTTACAAGAAACTTGAAGGAGAAATTTCACTTCTTGAAAAAGAGAAAGCGAAATTCGAGGTTCATTTAAATTCTACGGATGATGAAATCAGGAAAATTGAAGGGAACTTACAATTAGCAGAAAGTCACGTTAAAAATGCAGATGCTTTAGAAACTTTGAACAAACGGATTAAAGAAATCGAAGAAAAAATTTCTTTTCTCAACGGTAGAATTGATGAAAACTATACCACATCCCTGTTTGATGAAAATTGGATTCTAGTCAATTTCGAACCGTACCATAAAGAATTTGCTGAAAAGGTGTCTGAACATAGCAAAAAACGCAGAGAACTTCAATCTGAGTTTGACAAAGAAAAGGGAATTAAACTAGGTGAGAAAAAAGCAAAAGCAGATTTGCTTAATAATGCGGTTCCACTTCCTACCGGAGTACCTTCAAAGGCCCATATGGAAGAGATGCTCAACGATCAAATATGCAAAGTATGTAACCGTGAAGCAAAAAAGGGTTCTGACGCCTATGAATTTATGATGGAAAGATTAAAAACTTATCTAGAAAGTCAAGTTGCTAATGAAACTGATGACGAAGAGTATGAGCAACTTTTTAAGCTAGATTATACTAATAGGCTGGAGAATTTGAGCATTAGTCACGAAGACAATTTGAAAAATCTACGATCTATTAGAACTAATATTAAAGAACTCTTTGAGTTTAATAATGACAGGAAAAAAGAGATTGAAGAACTTAATGAGCAGTTAGAAAAGGAAAAATCAGAAAGAGAAAGAATTTTGGGTAATTCTAGCGTCGCTGAAGAAAAATTAATAGATGTACTTAAAAATTATAATGCTTGGCAAGATGATTTAAAAAACCGTAACAGGGAACAACTTAGATATACATCTGAATACGAAAAGCTTGAAGCTCAACTGAAAATAAAAAAGGAGGAAAAAGATAAAATTGATACTGACTCTGCTAATTCATTCTTGATTAAGACAAGAAATATATTACGAGATATTGAAACAATCTTTTTAGATACCAAAGAGAAAAAGTTTGATGAGTTTATTGAGAAGCTACAATCAAAGTCAAATCACTTTTTCAAAAAAATTAACATCGATGCGTTCACCGGAACAATTGTGTTCACAAGACGAAATAAGATTAGTCGAACAATAGTCGAAGTCGAGTTGCAAGAGGATGGAAGAGTTTTTTATAAACCAAATCAATCGCTGCTAACTTCAATGCACATCTCAATTCTTTTTGCTATTTCAGAATTGGCTACTGAAACAAAAGAAGAAAATTTTCCGATGATTTTTGATGCACCTACATCATCATTTGGGGAAAACAAAACTGCACAGTTCTTGAACTTAATTTTTGAAACCGAGAACCAAAAAATATTGCTCATTAAAGATTTTCTAAATAATGATAAAACGACCAAAGCACTTTCAATCAAAAATGAATTTGAGAATGTTAGAAGAGATAAAGCTTTTTGGGTAAAACTAGAGAGGCCTTTTGATCCAAATAATTTGAAGACAATTAACACACAAGTAATTACACTATAGGATGAATAATTTATTTGAAAAATGGAAAACTAAAATTCCAAAATACAGTGAGGTACATAAGGACTTGTTTGCTTCACTTTCTCAAAAGTTTGGAGCCGAGGGTGAAAAGAAGATTAATTTTGGGAAGCATTTCAGTACTAACTACGAACTATATACCTATGCCTTTTTTCTAGGTCTCTACAACGATGAATATAGTCCAATTCCTGATAATGAAAAGAAAACAGACTTTAGCCATCATATTCAGCATTGGGGGAGCAAAAGTTCCGCTATTCGTAAAGACTTTACCAACTTACAAGAGAATATGTTTATTGCATTAATCGCAAAAACAGATATAAACTTGATAGACTTAGAGAAGGGGGAACTTGATGAAGATCAAGCAATCAAATTAATTCTGAAAACAATGGAATCATACACAAATGGAGGTCTTATCCTTATCAAAGAAAAGTTAGAGGAAAATCCGAATTATTTTTTACAGCCGACCTCATTTTTAAATTTGATTTTAGAAGAAAATGTAGCATAATTTTATGTGCCTACAAAACTTTAAAGACACACTGTTACTAAAATGCCAGAAACAAACCGTATAGAATACAAACGAGTACTGTCCGATGGGCTTGAAAAAGAGGTTATTGCTTTTTTGAACTATCGTGAGGGTGGCATTCTCTATATCGGTATTGACAAAAACGAGAATGTTTACGGTTTGGTAGATTCGGATGGCGACCAACTTAAAATTAAGGATAGGCTAAAGAACAACATCCGACCTTCCGCATTGGGTCTGTTTGACATTGTTAGTGAAGAACGAGAATGCAAGGATATCCTTAAAATCATAATAGCAAGCGGTCCCGAAAAACCCTATCATCTCAAAAAATATGGGATGAGCGAAAAGGGGTGTTTTATCCGTATGGGTTCATCTGCAGAACCGATGTCCCAAAAAATGATAGACGAGCTCTTTGCCAAGCGTACCCGAAATTCCATTAGCAAAATTAAAGCTGGTAGGCAGGACTTAAGCTTTGGCCAGTTGAAAATCTACTACGAAGAAGCTGGCTATAATTTGGGCAAAGCCTTTGCAAAGAACCTGGAACTGCTTACCGAGGATGGCGCATTCAATTACGCCGGCTATCTTTTGGCCGATAAGAACAATACCTCTATTAAAGTGGCCAAGTATTCAGGCAAGACCCGAACAGACCTCATTGAAAGCAACGAATATGGTCACGAATGCTTGGTAAAAGCGACTAAGCAGGTGATTGATAAGATTGCAGTAGAGAATAGAACCAACACAAAGATAACCGCCAAAGAACGGCAACAGACCAATCTTTGGAATCCCATTGCCCTACGAGAAGCCATCATCAATGCTTTTGTGCATAATGACTATACGAACGAGATTACCCCAAAGTTTGAAATCTTTGCGGACAGGATAGAAATTACATCAGCTGGCGGACTTCCAGAAGGTTTGAGCAAACAAGAGTTTTTTGAGGGTTTTTCTGTACCGCGCAATAAAGAACTGATGCGTATTTTCAAGGATTTGGAACTGGTAGAGCAACTGGGGTCTGGTATTCCTCGTATTTTGGAACACTATGGCAAAGAGAGTTTTAGCTTTTCTGATAACTTTCTTAGAATGACATTTGTAGCTAAAGAGACTACTATTGATGAAGATGGTCAAGTAGGTGGTCAAAAAGGTGGTGTAATAGGTGGTGTAATAGGTGGTGTAACAGATGCTGCAATTGATGCCGCAACTATACTTACCAAAAGACAAAAAGAGGTACTTAAACTTATAGCTGCAAATCCTTCTATCACATATAATGAAATAGCTGAAGCTTTAAGTATTAACGAATCTGCCGTTGGTAAGCATATTACAGCTATTAAGAATAAAGGTTTTTTAGAGCGCCACGGCGATACAAGAGGCTATTGGGAAATCAATCTCGATAAAAATAAATAAATACGCTTTTCAAAAAGGCGATTTGTCTTTTGAACCTCTGGCATCTGCCAGCCACTTACCGTTTTGCTTAACCAGCTTAAAGAGACCTGGTGTTTTATCGTAAGCCGTAGTATATTTTACCCAAGCCACATCGCCCATAATGGTGTCCTGCAAAACAGTAAACTTGGAATCATCTTTTGGCGTAGCGTTGAACATATTTATAGTATTCATATAGTTTGAATACGCCTGTGGTGTCGAGTTGGCCTTTAAGGCTTCTTTATCCTTTTCATAAAAGCTTTCGATAACAACTTGGGCTGTAGCACTTGGTCCTGAAACTTTAGTTGTGGAATCAGCACACGAAAGGAACAGCAGTACGAGCAATAAAACAACAATATTTTTCATAATGACTTTAATTTGGGTTATTGATATATCGGTGCGATAGCTTCATTTCAATATTTCGTTCACCATCCTTTTCATTCAGTTCTAAAATTGCCCTACGGTCATTGGATAATGAAAATTTTGGCAATACATAAACAAGCCGTACCGTTTCACCTTCTACAATCTTTGAAGGCAGATTATGTTTGTAAATCGGCTCTTGATACAAACGTTGTAACGATTTCCTTTTTCCTTTTTGTCGTGTTTCAATCGAAAGGTTCAAGAAATTCAAATCGTAATCCAATGTAGAATTGTTCTCAATCTGGATGACGAAGTACAGTTCTTTTTTATCAAAAACGATATTCTCAACACTTACAACAATTCCTTCATTTCGCTTTTTGATTCGACCTATACGCTGTTTCCTATTGAGAAGATACGAGCAGAATTTTTGGTAATGATATGTTCTGTTGTCTATCCGTACTTCAGAAGATTCAGCAAGAATTGAATCGGTTGCAATCGGTTTTTCATTCCCGATACTACTTGATATCGGAATAAAATAATTGAGCTTAGAAAGCTGTTTTTTATACCTTACAATATACGAAAAAATCGAACCATTTCGGTTGACTACCAGCAAATTACTTTCCTTTCCTGGCTTGGCTTGCAACAAGCCGAAATACTGTTCTTTCTCACGGTTGTAGGTAAAGACAAAATTATCTGAACCAGTTATACCTTGCCGAATAGGTTCTGGGAAGAATAACGCAACATTCTTGGTGTCGTTTGCATAAATGGTATCTAATTTTATAGTGGTCTGCGCTTTCGCGAAAGCGAAAATAAATATGGTCAATATGGAAATTATCACTCTCATAACTTTGGTTTTAGAATTAATCTGTAATTGTTCAGGACGGTTACTTTCACCCTTCGGTTAGAACGCCTGAATACTTGTGTAAGTCCGCCGACTTGTGGTACGCTGGGAATATTAATATCACCAATAACATCATCATATACCTCTCTGGTTACCTCTTCCCTAAAGTTGTTTTCGACATAGATGCCCTCACTACCGTCTTGTAAATCGAAGGCTTTTAGTTTGGTCGGATGGTGCTTAATGTTTTCAATCTCAATCAAGGCACGATTAGGCTGAAAACTAATAAAGCCGAAAACTGGTGTGTTCTTTGGCATCAGTTTACCATTGATAGTTGCCGATTTGGTTAGGCGCATCCGTAATCGGGTATTTGCTTGAACAATTTGGTCACCATCTACGACCACATAAATCGTTTCATCAGTATTGCCGATAATTGAAACTTCATTGGGTTTAGGTGAAGCTGCAAAGAATAGTTGATGTTCCAGGCCCAATTCCTTGGCTTCAATTTTTTGTTCTCTTTTAACTTCAGCAGAATCCACCTTTGGTGCTGTTTGTTGTACAACTCGCTTATGTCCCAAATTTTGGTAGCGTTTTTCGGAATACTTTATCTTGCCAGCCTTGTAAATGCTATCCACAATGCGTTGCTTTTTTTGTTCGGGCAAATCGGGATTATACAGTCCCGTAGAATCCAAGAGCTTTTCATCGTAGATGCTCGGTGCGGTGCTTTCACGCACTTCCTTGAGGTCGTTTATGGCATCGAGTTTGGAATCGTATTCCTTTTGGTCATCTTCCAGTTCAGGAACAAGCGTCTGTTGCAAGGTGTCTTCATCATTGTCCTCATCTTCCATAAGCATCACTGAATAGGAAATGAGGAAGAGGAAAATGATGGCAAGTACGCCAGCAAAAATGATTTTATTCTTTTCAACTTTCATCGTTAATCTTTTTTAAAGTGTTTTCAAAATAATTGGTAATCAGTAATCCGTGTGGATTGTTGGGAAAGTTTCGGTCTACCATAATCAAGTTTCCAGTAGATACCAATTCGTAAGTGTCAATGACGGATCCACGGTTAATTTCGAAAATGGTAACGGTTCGGAAGACGTAGCTTCCGTTTTGTTGCTCAACTTGGGAATCGATACTTAGCACCTTTTGAACCAATGAATACTGCAACAATCGGTTATAAACACCATCAGCCTTTTTCTGACGGTAGAGATTATCCACTGAGCTGTTGGCCAGCCAAAGAGCCTTTTCCAGATTGCGCTCATAATTGCTCGCATCAATATTGTAGAAATACGTGTGAAACAGTTGCAGGTGGGCCAATGCTTCCACCTTGAAATTCTCTTTTTGGGTAACGAGCTTGAGCGGAATAATTGTGCCATCAGTATTGATTGCAAACGCGCTGTTGAGTGAATCCTGTTTGGTTTTAAAAGCCATCCAAATAGCAAAGCTGCTGGACAGTAACGAACAAACTACAACAGCCAAAACAATAAACCGATTTAGTTTTAGAACGTTGTATATGTTTTTGTAAGGTGTTTTCATTCTGAATGGAATTAGTTGGTAAACAATCTGAGGGTAAACGAGGTGGCACGGCGATATAGTTTGAATTTCAGGAACACGATAAACCCTACTGAGCCTAATTGTACTACAGGTGCAAAAAAGCCCTGGCCCGTGTCAGTTCCGAATAGGTTGACCCAGAAATTGGTGTTGATTTCGGTATAAATGGCATTGACAAATACATTGACAAGAAAAAATGCTGGCACGAGCATATAAACGGCAGCGTACAATTTAAAGAAGGTATAGGCGAGCGAGCGAAACTTTTCAAATACGGCAAGGCTAATGACCAAAGGAAAAAAGGCTTGCATTATTCCCAAAAGGAAAAAACGCTCTGCCAAGAATAGCGGATAGATGAACAAGTCCAATATCCAGAGTATGGTACTTAATATGAAGGCCAAAATTTTGAACCCAAACAATGGTGTTACCAACGCCTCATACAAAAGTGTCATTGCCGAACTTGCCGCATCAAAAAGACTTACATCTTCCTCTAATGGTATATCCTGCATCTGTAAGGGCAGCAACGCGGGTGCAGTTCCTCGATACTGTCCTTCGATGGCCACTAAAATCCCATCGAAAAACCCTAATACCTGCGTTGAGAATATGACCAAAAGAACGATGGCAAAATTCTTTGCCAATTCACCCGGACTCAATCCCCAAGTGTAGCCGTCTTTATCGGCAACGCCTTCGTTGTATTTTTTAAGAATATTGACCAAGAAAAATAGGACAGCGAGCGTTTTCATTCCGGCAATGGTATATTGCGAAAAGTCGCTGGCCTGTATGGTCTGGAACACCGTATCTACATATTCCAAGCCAATTCCTAAAATGATGGTCGCGGTCATTTTTAATATCCTGTTTCTCGATTATTGACTTTATCCTGCATTTTTCTGAAAGAAATAATATCACGATAGCGTTTTGTTTTCATAGTGATATTGGATACCATCTGCTTCGATTCCAGTTCTTTTGCTTTCAGTATTTCGGCACGTTCGGCATCACTCATTTTTAAGTAATCGCTGGACAGGACTTCATCTATAAAATCCACCGTGTCCAGTGAATTTTGTACAATGGTTTCGAAAGAGCCCATAACCCTGTCAATTTCCTCGGGTTTGATATAGGGCGAATTGAGAATATCCTGAAGGTCATTCTGCATTACATTGATGAGGCGTTGATTATTATCTGCGATTTCCTCAACGGCTCTTAACTGTTGGACAACGCTCGATACTTTCTCAATAGCTTCTTTGGCATCCTTCAAGAACTTCACGGACTTAATCATTTCCGCCGTCTGCTTACCGGATTCCAATAGCTGTTTTACCAAGCTGATGAAGTTGGTATTGTCATAAACTGGCATTCCCTGAGCGGTTGCACCGCTGGGCATTAAAAGGGCTGCTGTCATAGCCAACCCAAATAGAATTGATTTGATTTTTGTTTTCATAGCATTATGTTTTTGATGTGAATTGAATGATTGCTTTTTCCATATCCTGATGCTCGTTATAGAGCTTCATTATTTCCTCATTTTCCTTTCCATCCGTTAAGTAGGCTGCATAAACTTCCTTTGGAACTTCCAACCGGAAGATGTTGCTTTCCTTACCAATTTTGATAAACATTTCGGTGTACTTCCGTGGTCCGGAAAGATTGTTCTTGATAGACTTTAACTGGTTCAGGTCGTGGCTGGAAAGGTTGAGGCGTTTGACCAATTCATCATAACCCTTTTCATTGTTTAAGCTGTAAATGACCTGTGTATTTTCCAGAATACTGGCCGATGTGGAATTGTTCGGCAGCTGATTGATGGACTGCAAAATGATACCGATGGCACCATTCTGTTTACGGATGGCTTGATAGTAGAACTCTACACTTTCCAATACGTTGTCAAACTTCAATTGCTTGGCGAACTCATCGAAGAGTATGATGCCTTTTTCAGCCCGATTTCGCCAGATGGTTCTTTGGATAGCTGACTTAATAAGTTTAAGCATCACGGAAAGGATTTCCTTGTTGTCCTTTACTTCATCCAGCTCAAAAACAATCAATCGCTTATCCTCGATTTTGTAAGTCTGGTCTTCGCTCACCTCGAACAGAAAGCTGTATAGACCATCGCCGACATACTCTGACATTACGTGCAAGAAGCTCGTTACATTAAAGTAGTCGGGATGGATTTTAAGGTCGTTCAGAATATCTTTCTGATGCCTTTCTATAAAATTGTAGAAACCTTCGAGCGAATGATTTTCCGAAGTGCTATCGTAATAATGACGCAGTATTTTTTTGACCGAAACGGATTGTGCTTTCGTCACTTTTAAATCTGAAGCGAACAGTTCAAACAAGAACACCGATAAGTCTTCAAGGCGTTCTGGTGTGAGGTCATTTTTATCGCTTATGAAGAATGGATTGATACCCAAATTCTTTCCACTTTCATATCGAAGTACAGTGTACTTTTCAGGATAGAGCTTGGCGAATTTGGTGTACGAACCACCTAAGTCGATGATGACCAGGCGAACACCACTTTCAAAATATTGGCGCAGGATGTTATTGGCCAAAAAGGATTTGCCTTCACCTGTTGGGGCGAAAATGGCAAAGTTTCTTGCCTTAATGCGCTTTTTGCGTTCATCCCATACATCCTTTAATACAGGAACGTTATGTTCTCTATCATTAAAGATGATTCCGGTAGCATCGGATTTGTAATTTGTATTGTTGATGAGTAGACACAGCGCGTGCTTTAAATCCGTTACATATAAATCATTGTTTGAGAAGTTGGAAGAGAAACAGCAGAAACTATTTAGAATGTAATTTTTTCGTTCTTCACCTCTCGGATAGTAAGGGATGATATCCAATTCCTTAAACTCGGTCTTGATTTTTGAGGTAATTGAATCGAGACTTTTTTTGTCATTTGCCCAATAGACTACATTCAAATGACCACGAATTATCCGCGCATTATCGTCGGCATTGATTTGGTCAAGTATGTGCTGAATTTTACCCAACACCACTTTATTCTGCGAACCGAAGTTTGAACTTTTGTTCAGTTCTTCGATTTTCTTATCGAGTAGTTTGCGCCATTTCTGTTTGTCATCCAGATACAGGATCTGGTTGACAATATGGTTCTCATTCAGCGTAAGCCCTAAGCCATCAATAAACCCTTGATGAAACACAAAATCGTCAGAAGTGAATTTCTCATTGGTCTTGCTACTCTGCACACTTTCGCCAAAGCACAGTTCGCTGTTGACGGCCAGGGCATTAAAATGATTGTCACCAATGGTGACGTTCTTTTTTTCCAGTAAGATATCGGTA
The DNA here is from genome assembly GCF_022760175.1 of Zhouia spongiae. Lineage (GTDB taxonomy): Bacteria > Bacteroidota > Bacteroidia > Flavobacteriales > Flavobacteriaceae > Zhouia > Zhouia spongiae. The sequence goes on along the minus strand of NZ_CP094326.1, from coordinate 752,823 downwards.
TCAAATCCCTCGCTGAATCCGTTGAAATAGTTGGTGGTGAGCTGCTGTATTTCTTCCGCTTGAAGCGGAACAAAATGCATCTTTCGGCTGTTGTTGATGAACGATACCGAATCACTTACCGCATTGGCGAATACCTTGATATTATCATCCATCTGCTGAACAATCCCTTTGGAAACCTTACGGAATGGATTGACATATTTTGGATTGTTGAGTGCCTTGTTTTTGGTCAGGATGAAGAATAGATAGCATTGGTGCTCAATGTACCCTCGACCTTTAAAATGGTTATGGGTAGCTTTTTCTAAAAAGGATTCGCTGGGCAGTTGCTCTGAGGAATAGGACTTCTTTAAGTAGATATCCTGCTTATGGACAACCGTCCCGACTGGTAATGATTTCAATGCCTGAAACCAGGCACCGTGGATGTCTTCAAAATCCCTTTCAGATAAGGAATAGATTTCAGGCAGATTCCCTTTATAGCACAACACCACATTACCATTATTGGCAAAGACGATATTATCCTGAATATCCGCAATGGGTTGATATGCCGACAGGTTCATCTTATTCATAATCGAAACCTGAATTACGCTTGTTGCTGATGATTTTTGGAAAGGGATTACCCACTTGAAACATTTGAGGACTTTTGGCGATTCTCGTCAAAGCGACATATAGACTACCATTAAAGACCATTAAACCGATGATAATGCCAAAGCTGAAGGAAAAGATGATAATGAGCAGTGATGCCAAAATGGATACCATCATCAAGGCAAACAGGGAAAGGGGCAAGCCAAAGATGACCGCACGTTTCCGCATATTTCTATAGACTTCATACCGTTTCATCTTATACTACAATGCCTATTAGATAGGTGAAGATTCCAACGACTGCACCAGCAATTAGCACAAAGACCAATACACGGGTAATCCCTTTTTTAAGGTCTGCGTTTTCACCAAAGAAGTGACCTGCATTAAACAGGAAACCTATTAGAAAGATGACACCCAATATAATTGGGAAAATAGTTCGGATGGTGTCGGAAACATCGTTGACAGAATCTTCAATACCACCAATTTGTGCAAAAAGCGAAGTGGATAAGAGCGAAAGAACGCCTGCCAAATAATATGTTTTTTTCATAACGAGTGGGTTTAAAATTTTGGTTCATTTTCGTTATGGGAAATTTACATATATTTGAACATAAATAACTGTAAATCAAATATATGTGAATAAAATATTATTTGATATTGTTTGGTTTTCGTTGCTGTTATTTGGCATCAAATTCTATGGAATTTTGAAGCCGAACTGTTGAAAACCTAAAAGTTGAAAATGAAAAAGTGGCTCAAAAACGTCAGTTTTGTGATTTTACTTCTCAAAAGTTGCATCCTTTTTGGGCAGGATTTGGACGCAAAGAAAATTATCGTAATTGACCCTGGCCACGGCGGAAATGATTCTGGTGCGATTGGGGTAAATAACTTAAAGGAAAAGAGTATAACCTTGGAAATAGCAAGGTCGATTTCGGAATTGGCCGAGAAAAACCACAATAAAACTGTGGAAATTTATCAAACTCGTTATAGCGATACCTTAGTTTCTTTAAGTGATAGGGCCAAGCTGGCTAAAGGTCTAAATGCAGATTTGTTCCTTTCCCTACATTGCAATCATTCCGATAATCCAGATGCAAGAGGTGTAGAAGTCTATGTGTCCAATCAAAGTTCGAGATTTTTGGATGAAGCAACTTGGTTTGGCTTTCAATTGCAAGCTGACCTGAATGAGAAGTTGGGATTTGAAAGTAGAGGCGTAAAGTTTGCCAATTTTCAAGTGCTTCGGGAAACTACGGACTTTATGCCATCCGTTCTATTGGAATTGGGGTTTCTGAGTAATGAAGATGAGAGGCGTTACATTTCAAATTATACACACGCTGGGCTCATTGCCGCAATTATATTATCATTAATAATAACATTAGAATTATGAAAGAAATATTTATCAAGGTAGTTTCAAGTGTAAAGGAAATAATAACTGAGATGTTTTTTGCGACAAAGGTTCTCATCGCTGATTTAAGAAAACCAAAATCAAATTGAAGCTGAAAAATTTGCGCAACCAAATAACTGCGTTTATATTTGCAGTCAAATAACTGCGTAATGAAATTGAGACGAGATGTTTTCCAGGCCATTGCCGACCCTACAAGAAGGGCGATCATCACTTTGGTGGCCGCCAATGCGATGACACCATCTGCCATTGCCGAAAATTTTGACTATTCCAGACAAACCATTTCTAAGCATATACAGATCCTTACTGAATGTGAGATTTTAGAACAGGAACAGAAAGGCAGGGAAATTTATTATCAACTCAACCCAAACAGAATGAAGGCAATAGCGGAATTCATTGAACCTTTCAGAAAGTTGTGGGACGACAGATTTAATAAACTTGAAGAAGTAATGAAAAAACACCAACCAAAATAAATATGGAACAAAAAACAAATGTAATAGCTGAAGAAGGCAAGCAAGAGATTTTAATTACAAGAGACTTTGATCTACCAGTAGAACTTCTATTTAAAGCATATACCGAACCAGAGTTCATCGAGCAGTGGATGGGTACCAAAGTGTTGCAGTTCGACTTCCAAAAACACGGAAGCTACCAATTTTTAACTACTGACTCTAAAGGCAACAAAATCAGATTCAATGGTTCGATACACGACTTCATAACAAATCAAAAAATCATAAGGACTTTTGAAATGGAAAATATGCCTTTTGGCGTTCAACTTGAAATTTACGAATTCGAGAAATTGACAGAAACTACCAGCAAACTACAGCAACAAGTTATCTATCAATCCGTAAACCACAGAGACCAAAACCTAAAGCTTCCATTTAAGCAGGGACTCAATATGGCGCACAATCGAATGGAGGAAATATTAAAATCAGAATGAACATTGGCATATGAAAAAACGGAACAAAATAATCTACTGGATAGTAACTGGTTTCCTTGCCTTCGGAATGACCGCTGGTGGCGTTCAACAATTTCTTCAGATAGGCGGATATATCGAAATAATCCAGAATTTAGGATACCCGAAGTACATATTACCAGTTTTGGGAATCTGGAAGATATTAGGGGTCATCGCGATCTTGATACCCAAATATTCGCTTCTTAAAGAATGGGCCTATGCTGGCTTTTTCTTTGCGATGTCCGGTGCCGCGGTCTCACACTTTGCAAACGGGGAACCCTTTACGGAGGCTTTGCCATCACTTGTGCTGTTGCTCGTAACCATCCTATCTTGGTATTTTAGGCCAGACAGCAGGACAATTGTTTCATTACAAAAATCAACCTAACTATGGAAAAAGTTGACCGATATATTGAAAAAGCCAAGAAATGGAAAGAGGAATCAAAACTGCTACGGAAAATTTGTCTGGACTGCGGACTCGATGAGGATTTTAAGTGGATGCATCCCTGCTATACCTTCAAGGATTCCAACATCGTACTCATTCACGGGTTCAAGGAGTATTGCGCATTGCTATTCCACAAAGGTGCTCTTTTAAAGGACACCGAGAATATTTTGGTTCAACAGACGGAAAATGTCCAGGCTGCCCGACAGCTTCGTTTTAAGAATTTAGAAGAAATCGAGGAGCAAAGGAAGATTATTAAAGAGTATATCTTCGAGGCCATCGAGGTTGAAAAAGCAGGTCTGGAAGTCGAAATGAAAAAAACATCTGATTTTGAATTGGTGGACGAACTAAGAGATGCCTTTGATGCAGAACCAGAATTTGAAAAAGCATTCTACGAACTAACACCAGGCAGGCAAAGAGGATATTTACTTCACTTTTCTGGAGCCAAGCAATCCAAGACCAGAACATCAAGGATCGAAAAAGCTAAACCGAAAATTTTTGAAGGGAAGGGTCATAATGAACGGTAACAAAGTTTAATCGAAAATAAACTACTTCCTTTTGTCCACAGCTTTTGTATCAAAAGCAATCAAATTAAACAATTCTCGCATCCGACTACGAACCCGATTACCATAGCGTTCTTCCAGTTCTTCGGCGTTGAGATTGGTGGTGGCGTGGGTCTTTATTTTCCGTTTGGTGTCGAGATAGAGTTCGTATCGAGAGAGTAAAACCTCACCCATCACATTGAGGTCTTTACCGTAAAATCGGCCAGCAGGTTCAACACCCAAATCGTCAAAACAGTAGAATTTGGTATTACCATATTCCTCGACGGTTTTAAAACCCAAGTGATTGAAGCTGAAAGTTACATTTCGGCAGGGAATCATTTCGTAAGGTCTTTGCAAGGGCACAATGTGGCGCAGCAATTTCATCAAACTGGTCTTACCGCATCCTACTGGTCCAGAGAGTAAAATACCTTTATCTACATCAATTTCATATTTATCACAGTTTTCCTTATCTCTTATAAAATATGAGCACAGCTTTAAAATAATGGGTTTATCTTCATCATAAATCCTGAACTTTTTACCAAACAGTAACTTGCCCTTGGCATTCAAATAAATCAGGATTTTCGAGAAATCATACAGTACGCTTTTCCCATCAAATTTGCCCAGCGAGTATTCCACGCCGCCTTCTATGATTTTAGAGGGGTTGTCCATAGTCTTTCGATTTAGTGGTTCGCAAGTTGTCCTTGATTTGGGACGGTCGTTTTTTGTTTGGTTTGTTTTCCAATTCAAAAAGTTCGGTTCTGTCCATCCAATTGATGGCCACAGCTCGCCAATCGCGAATTGGTTCGCCATTTCCTGTTTGCCAATAACGGTCAGCATAGTGCTGATAAAACTTTTCAGCTTCAGCTTTATCAAAATTCTTTTCTTTAAAAAAATCAACGACAGCCAGACAGTCCTTTGGCTGTTTTATATAGTTTTCCTGTTTGATATTGTTTGTATTAGATACCAATGCTTGTCCATTTGTGGGACGGTGTCGGTACACCGCCTGTTCATTTTTGGGATGGTGGTGTCCCTCAAGCGGTACACCTCTGGGATAGTACTGTTCCGCAAGCTGTTCCAATATGGGATTGTACTGTCCCGAAACAGGTTCATCACTTGTACCGATAATGGACATCTTGATTTTACTGCCCTTGTATGGATTGTTGGACGGGAAATAGGATAGATAATCCCACGAGTGAAGTTCTGTAATGCATCTGTGATAGGTAGATTTTGACCCAATCTTGGCCACGCGCATCAGTTCCCTGCGGTTTACGTAGAACTCATCCATAAAGCGACAGCTGTTCCATTCTTGGAACAGCGCCATATACAGACTGATATGGGTAGGATTTAGGCGGTCATCAAAATAGAACGTTTCAAAAGCCGCGTTGAGTAGCTTTATGTAGTTCATAGTTTCAGGAATTTAACCCGTGGTGTACACGGTTGGCATCCATTACCTTTTGAATTTCCTCGGCATCATAATAGATGATTCCGCCTACCTTAGTGTATGGCAAGGTGCCATTGATGCGAAGGTTTTGAAGTGTGCCCGGACTCACTTGAAGCAAATCCATTACTTCGGAAGATTTAAGGTATTTCTTGATTTTTCCAGAAGCTTGTTTGGACAATAGATTTTTAATGTCATCGAGCAATTCCATTTTGAATTCCCGAAGGTCGTCTGTGGTGATAATGCTTGTTGGCATAATAGAACGGTTTAAAAGAAAGGGACTATCGCATTGCTTTCAACTAATTTGATAGCCCCTGACCTGATTTGACTTTCGTTCTACAAATTTGATATGGATTATCGGATTTTCTTCCCCAGTACGACCGTACTACGGTGAAAATTTAACATCTTGAAATTTGGTTTGATTTGGTGCTGTGTAATGGCCCTAATGCCGAAACTTGCACCCAAAAGGAAATAAATTTTATGCAAAATAGGCTGAAAACCAAATCACCGTAGGTCAACCGTAGTACGGTAATTTTTTAACATTTAGATTTGATGGATAAACGGCTGGTAGATTCTATTATTTCTCGCTTTTATCCATTTCAGAAAGAAGGGAAGTGGACAGCTCATCAAGGAAAAGCGTTCGGCTTTTTTTCCTGTATTTGATGTCTTGATAGGTTTTATAGATGTCTTTCGGTTCAACATCGAAAATCTGGCTCAAATAATCTGAAATTTTAACAATACTCAGATTGTTTTTAGCGCCAAGCCCTTTGGCGTGAAGCGCATAAATGAGTTCCACATAGTCTGTATTGCTGAACGGCCAATGCATTTTTTCGGTGTTAGATAAGGAAATCTCATTTCCATTCAACCCATTCTTCAATCTTTTTTGCTTATCCGCTAAGTATTCGGTTAGGGACTTGTAGGCATTGTACTTGCCGAGCAACATATCTCGTGCTGTGCAAAATTCCGGGTCTTGAAAATAGAATTTGGAAAGTGTGATATGATACCCATTGAGATAATCACGAGTGTAATATTCTTTGTCAAAATGCGTCTGCCCTGATTCAATGTATCTTCCGAAGTCCAGATTGTAGAGAAAGAATCGATTGAGTTTGTTGCTTTTCTTTTTGATGGATTTAAGCTGACTTTTTAAGTCGATTTTCGGAAACTGGATTTCAAACGAATGGATTTCGGAATAGTAGATTAACTCAACGAGAGGGACTTGTTTGGTTACTTTAAAAAAATGGATTTCGTCTTGAATGGATTTGAAGCCTTGCGACAGAACCTCTTTTTTCAGCGTGCTCAATGAATCACGGCAGAGCCCAATGGAACGGTGTGCCCTTTCAAGGATGCTCTTATTTTGAAGTTTTATATCATCAAGTTCTTTTTTTAGTCGCTGAGTTAATAATTGAAAGTCCATAAGCAGGTGTATTTTGATATGAAACCATAGAAATGGGATTTAGTTGATGCGGTTGGTTAGATGATATCATAGTCCTGCAAAATGATATAAATGAACGCCACAGGTCATTAAATTTGTGGCTCATTGGTGTATTTTATGGAACTCACACTAAAATAATTTTACCTGGTAAACGTACAAGGAAAACTTACCGTATTTAATTACGGAACAAGCCGTATTTTTCTACGGAAACTCTGTGAGACACTGAATATACTTAGGTCTTCAGAGAGGAAATTTAATTATCTTTTTTTGCGAAACCGCTTTAAAAACTCGCGTCTGTTCTTCACACCCGTTTTCTTGAAGATGTTTGAGGCGTGTTTTGACACGGTGCTTTCGGCAATGAAAAGTTCCTCGGCAATTTTCTTATAACTAAGATTGCTAAGGATGGATAGTGCAACTTCAATTTCCCGTCGGGTTAAATCCTCATAGATTATCTTGCGCTCTACAGATTCTTCGCGCTGTTTTTTCTTCAGGGCAAATACCTCATACATTCGGGTATTGTTTTCAATGAAGTATAAATATCTATCTACCTCAATGGCTGTGATGGCAAAGAAGGCCAAATTCATTACGGTAAAGGTTATCCATTGATAATCACCTATTACGGTGCAGATGGGTAACAGGGCTATACTTGCTACACTCACCATAGATAATTTGTTACGCCTTAAAATAAAGGCATTCGGGTTGCTCGGATTTGAAATACGACGATAGAAAATGATGAGAAATACAAATGCTATTATGGATATGGGAATAGTAAAAAGAAAGCGAGCCGCATCCAAAGAGTCTGTCAAAAAATATGGCATCAAAAAAAGAACAACATAGCTGCCACTCGCTAAAAATGCGAGATTTTTAATGGATGAGTTGAATTTCAATACGACGATGTCGTACTCTTTATACAGGTAGTAAACGATATACACGCATAACGCAATGGCCACGCCATACGTAATGATATATTGAAGGATGAATGGCCCTGGAAAGTTGTCTATGGGTAAAAATCCGCCCGTGGCATTGTATGTAATGAAAAGTATGCCGAGATATAAAAACCGTCGAAGGCTACTTCGTGTATTCCTTCTCGAAAAGTAAAAAGTGAGCAATACAATGACCGTATCTATTAAAAGATAGAAGAAAGTTGTCCAATGTATTGACGTGCCGAACATTTACTTTACTGGTCATTGCGCTCAAATTTGTTGGTTTCTAAATTCTTTGAAACATTGTTCCAATTGAAAATCTTTCCGTTCATAGCAATATAAACATCCGGTTTTAGAAGCTGTAATGAGCTTAGTGCATAGCCTAAATTAAACAGTGCATCTGTCTCTGCAGATGAACCTAAAATGAAAGACCCAACCAGTACGACGGTTTTATTCAGGTTGAGTTTTCCGATATATTTTGCGGTGTCTTCCATCGTGAAAGTACCGTGAGTTATCAAAATCTTTGTCGCAGCAGATTCCTTAATCTTGCAAATCAACTGCGCTCTGTCCTCATCTGTGATGGCCCTGCTATCCTTTTTGAACACACTTTCGATGGTGTAATCAAAATCAACATTGGCTTTCTCAAGAAAACCTTGAATCGTGACATTTGATTGGGTTATACCTTTTCCGTCCACATAATCCAGTCCTTCAATGGTGCCGCCTGTTGTAAGAATATGTATCATAAAATAGGACTTGTTGTGACCTATAAAGATAACAGATTTTTAACAGTAAATATTAAATAACATCACATTAAAGACTTGGAAAGAATATCATCCCCACTTCTTTTTCTGCAATCGCACCGCATTAAAAATAGCAAGCAACGCCACACCCACATCGGCAAAAACGGCTTCCCACATAGATGCCAAACCACCAGCACCAAGGATAAGAACAACTACCTTTACCCCAAAGGCCAGACCGATGTTTTGCCAGACAATCCTACGGGTGGAACGACCGATTTTGACTGCTCTTGCAATCTTACTGGGTTGGTCAGTCTGGATGATTACGTCTGCGGTCTCTATGGCCACATCGCTTCCCAATCCGCCCATTGCGATACCCACATCACTTGCAGCGAGTACGGGTGCATCATTGATGCCGTCGCCCATAAAGGCTACGGTCGTATCAGGTTGTTTTTTGAGTTCTTCTACTTCGTTCAGTTTGTCTTCTGGTAGCAGACCACCTTTCGCCCAATCGATTTTCAATTCTTTGGAAACCTGTTGGGTAATGGAATCCTTGTCGCCCGATAGCATTATGATTTTAGAGATACCCGCTTCTCGTATCTGATTGATGGCTTGGTGTGCATCTTCCTTCAGTTCATCGGCAATGGTCACGTATCCGGCAAACTTTTTATCGATGGCTACCATTACTATGGATTCGACTATGGTATCGGTTTCAGAGGGGACTTCGATGCCGTTGGAAACCATCAACGCTTTATTGCCCACTAATACTTGCTTTCCATTGACCGTACCTTTCAATCCTTTTCCTGCTACTTCGGAAACTTCGGTCGCTTCAAAATCTGCACCATCGGACTTATATTCCAGAATTGCCTTTGCAATGGGATGGGTGGATTGTTCTTCCATCGCCATCAGGTACTGCATAAATTCCGCTTCCGCGAAAGCAGATTTATTGACCACTTCCTTAATTTTAAAAACCCCTTTGGTTACGGTACCCGTCTTGTCCATCACCACAGTATTCACCTTGGTCATCGCATCGAGAAATGATGCACCCTTGAATAAAATACCGTTACGGGATGCCGCACCGAGACCACCGAAATATCCCAAGGGAATGGATATGACCAAGGCACAGGGACAGGAAATCACCAAGAATATCAAAGCACGATATAACCAATCCCTAAAGACATAATCATCCACAAAAAAATAAGGCAAGAAGGTCAGACCGATGGCGAGGAAAACCACGATGGGTGTATAAATCCTGGCGAATTTTCTAATGAATAGTTCCGTTTTAGATTTTCGGGCGGTGGCGTTCTGCACCATATCTAAAACCCGGGCAATGGAACTGTCCTTGAATTCTTTGGTAGTCTTTACTTCAATGACCCCATCTAAATTGATGCTTCCCGCATACACCTTTTCGCTATTGGCGATGGTGTCTGGTTTGCTTTCCCCGGTAATGGCAGCTGTGTTCAACGATGCTTTTTCGGACAGTAGAACCCCATCCAAAGGAATTTTTTCGCCTACGCGAACCTGAATCCTTTCACCAATCTCGACCGTTTCCGGATTGGCCGAAACAAAATCCCCATTTCTAAAAACCAAAGCCTCATCAGGTCGTGCATCCAAGAGTGCCTTGATGTTTCCCTTTGCGCGATTTACCGCAGCGTTCTGAAACAGTTCACCTACGGCATAGAAAAGCATCACGGCCACACCCTCGGGATATTCACCTATGACAAATGCCCCCAAGGTAGCGATGGACATCAGGAAAAATTCCGTAAAAAAATCGCCCTTCTTGATACTGTTCCAGCCCTCTCTAATGACCGGAAACCCAACGGGAATGTATGCAACGGTGTACCAAACAATCCGCACCCAGCCCTTAAAGAATGGAAACGCATCAAAATAATCAATGGCAATACCAGTAATCAGCATAACAAAGCTGAAAATAGCGGGTAGGTATGTCTTAAAATTGGAAACTTCTTCGGGACTGCTGTGGCTATGGCCGTCGTCGTGACTGTGCTCGCCCTGATGTTCTTTCGGGTTCAAATCCCGTAAGTTTACTTTTTTCTTTTTCATTGAGTTTTTTGGTATTTCTTTAAAATTTTGACTAAGTCTTCGGGCATTTCCATTCTTTTCAAAGGCGGTACGTTACTACCACCCGTATTTCCAAGAGGTACGTGGTCAATAAATGATTTCCAACCACCAACCAAGAGCCGAATTACTTGACCCAAGACTTCTTTTATGTTTCGCTGACGTAACCCGAATTTCAACATTAGCCAATGGGTATAGGTATGCTCTAAGGGGTAGGATTGGCCAAGGATATGGGAACGTTCAAGATGGTGCCAAGCTTGGGGCAGATTTCCACTTTGCAAAGAAGAACGATATAGGCTCAGTTCATTCAAATAAAATGCTCTGAGACCTATTGGAATGGTGGTATTGAATTTCATAAACTTAAATTATTGTGCTAATGTAGGCTGAAACTGGATGCAACGGAAGTGCATTTATAGTCCGCTACATTTATCACAAATACCTTTAACCACCAAATTTATATTTTCTGAAACAAAACCTTGCGGAACTTTAATCTGAGGAATTTTATGGTCAGTTAAGCAAATGGTTTCTTGGCAATTATTGCAATGAAAATGCAGGTGCAAGTCGTTTTCAATTTCACAATTGCAGCCTTTTTCGCAGAGGGCGTATTTAGTAATTCCTGTTCCATCGTCTATTTGGTGCACGATTGCTTTTTCCTCAAAGGTTTTCAGCGTTCGGTAGATGGTGGTTCTGTCCGCTTTCGCGAAAGCGTTTTCTACATCAGTCAATGTGACTGCCGAATCTTTTTCTGAAAGGAATTTGTAAACCAACAATCGCATTGCGGTTACCCGAATTTCCTTAGATTCTAAAAATTGTTCTATCGTTTGCATAATTAATCGTGGTCTTCGTTTCCAAATGGTTTTATAATAAGGCCTACGCTGAAAATAAACCCGTCAGTTGGGGCATAAATTTCAGGAAATTCGGGATTCTCGTGTGGTGGCAACACCAATGGCGAAAATCTGCTTTGTCTTCTATCTGTGAAATTTTCAAAATTTAGGAACACACTACCAAAGTTGAAATTGCGCATTGCCAGTAATCCCATCGTAATAAAATCAGTTGTTTCTGTTCCGTTGGATAACAGTTGCTTTCCTGTGTAAAAAGTTTCGTAACCAATTCGCCACTTGTCCGATTCGTACATCAATACGCTTCCTGCATTGTGTCTTGCAGTTAGTGGCTTTTGAGGGTTACCTGGCAAATAATTCAATCGTGTATCGATAAAGGCGTAGTTTAAAAACCATCTGAAATCGTTGTAAGTGAATTTGATATTGGTTTCTGCACCTTTACTTAAAATCTCCTCTGCTGCATTTTTGAACTCAAAAAACCCATTGTTTGTGCTGTTTAGCAGCAAACCGTTATTGATGGCGGTAACATAGAAAAGTTGATTTACAGAAAAACCAACGGTTTCAAACAATCGTGTCTGGTAATTGAAATCGAGGTTTATTCCATAGGATTGTTCTGCTTTAATCGTCTCTTTATCTATGACAAGAACGTTTTCAAAGTTGATAAACTCGGCTTCTTCTGTAAAAATATCGGGAATCTTGTAACCCAATCCGCCACCAATTCTGCTTGAAAATCCGCTGTTATTTTTATAGAGTAGCGAAACTCTTGGTAATGGAAAAAAGCCGAAGTCGGTATTGTAATCTGCCCGTAAGCCAGTCTCTAAAATCCAGTTCTCAGATAGGTCGTAAATGCTGTTTGCAAATGCACCGAGGGTAACGTCATTTTGGTCACGTTGTAAAGGTGCGTTGTCGTTTTCATCAAAGTTTGAAGTATATAAGTTAGCACCGAAAATCCAATCTAATTTTGAAGTCGCACGTTGATAATTGATTTCCGTAAAAGAATTGATTTGCTGACCGTCAAAACTAAAATCAGGAATCGTCAAATTTCTATCGAAAAATGAGACACTATTTTTTACGTTGAAAGAACTAATGGAATCTAATTGCGTTCTATAAACTGCCTGACTGCTTAACCGTTTTGATATATTTTTCTCGGTATATTGATGAATTCCGTTTTCACCTTCTTCAATTTTGGTGATATCGCCACCAATTCTGTCATCATAAGTTCCATTTAAACCAAACCAAACTGTAGTCTTTTCTGATGGATAATAAAACAGTTTAGGGTTGAAAGAAATTGATGTTGTTTTTGGTAGATTACTAAAGCCATCTTCTTCTGGGTCATACGCTTTTTGATAGTGCCCAGAGCCGTAGAGTGAAATACCAAACTTTTCTTTTCGCTTGCTATAGAATACATTTGCTGTACTTCCTAAAGCTTGTGTTTGGGTCAACATAATGTCCAAAGATGGTGCTGACTCTGGTGTCTTTGAGACCATATTGACCAAGCCTGCAATGGCTCCGCCACCGTAAAGGGTTGATGAACTTCCTTTGATGATTTCAAATTGTTTTAGGTCTAACGGCGGAATTTGTAAAATGCTCAAACCACTCGAAAATCCACCATACAAAGGAAATCCATCTCTCAAAAGTTGGGTGTAGCGACCATCAAGTCCTTGAATTCTAATGTTTGTGTTCGCGCTACTTAAAGATGTTTGTTGCATCTGAATTCCCGTACTTTCTCGAAGCACCATCGAAATATTGGTAGGATTCATAATGGCTTTTTCAGTCAGCTCCTCGGTACCGATGAATTCAATTCGGGTTGGAATTTTCTTGACCGTTCTCGTGCTTCGTGTGGATTGCAAAACGACTTCATCGAGTTCGTTACCGCCAGCTTCGAGCGTAAAAGTGAAAATATCTTTTGAACCCACCTCGATAGTCGCTTCGAGGGTTTTAAAGCCGAGGTATGAAATTCTTATGATTTGATTACCATTTGGAATCTCTGCAAAAGTGGCAATACCATCAAAACCGGTTACTGCACCTTTTTCGGGTTCTGGAAAATAAACCGTTGCACCCATTAAAGGCTCTTTTTCATCCTCTGTGATAACTTTTATTTGAACATCTGATGTTTGTGCCTTTATTGAAAAGCACAATAAAATTGTGAGCATTGCGCTCAAAATGAATTTGTACATTGAAATTTATAATTGATTAACTAAAATTGACGGTTTGTCTTGTATTAGCTCATCAATTGTGGCGGTTGCCAGATAGTGGAAAGAAAATCAAATCGGTAGTTGGATTGATAACTTGAAAATACTTCTGTTGAGATTTCTTCGCTTCGATTCAGATTGAATGTTTTGATTGGCACATAAGTAATTGCCATTCCACAGCAATTACAAATACAGGTGATTGGGCACGAATCATCACTATCCTCTTGGTGGTTGTGGTTGACGCTTATCTCATCTTTATGTAAATCTTCCACATTGTTTCCATCTGTACAGGGTTTTATAGAAAGAACAAGAAATAGAATGGATAATATGACTGCGATGTTTTTCACTTATGCAAAGTTAAAAATTTATGGATGCAATGGTGTTGCAAAGTCCTATTTCAATGAATCAATCACACTTCCACAAGTCAACATCGCATCACCATAGTACGGATTGCGGATTTCTTCTTTGGTGCTTAACCAAACCGCCCCTTTATTGTTATTTGCCATTGGACATTTTTGAACATATAGGGTATCATCCACACCTTCGAGGTTCATTGCAATGGCAACCAGATTTTCATTGAGAATAACGAAATGGCTGCGTTGGTTTTCCAAATCGGAATTACTTGCTATGGCATCCAACATTTCAATACTTTTGGATAGATGGGTTTTGAGCATTTTGTCCAAATCGTTTTGTGGTATCGCCTTCATTTCTTCAGAAGTTGTCGTTGCGAAAGTGGAAACTTTTTCAGCATCACCGGCCACCAACGCATCTTTGAGTTCAAGGTATGAGGGCAAAGCCTTCACAAACTGACCTTGAAAAGAAGTTGACAGTGACATTTCCATCGCCATCATTTCTTTCTCTTCTTGAGTACTTTGATTCATCATAGATTTCTTGCCTTGCAATTGGGCAGCAGCATCTACGGTAAAGGTGCCATTGGTCACAATCTCATCACCATTTTCTAAACCGGACGTAACCGTAAACATATCGCCATTACGATTGCCAAGAGTTACTTCCCGCATTTCAAAAACAGGCTTGTTGGGGTTGGTTTTGATATACACCAAAGACCTTTCGCCCGTCCACATCACAGCACTTGCGGGTATGGTCAGGTTTGATACCGTATTTGCCGTTGTTCCTTCTACTTTACCAGTCACGAACATTCCCGGTTTTAGCAATCCATTGCTATTTTTAAGATTGGCCCGAACGGTAACCGTTCGCGTTTGTGTGTTCAGAACAGGGTCTATGAATGAAATTGTTGCATCAAATTCCTTATTGGGGTAAGCATTAGTCGTTACTGAAATTTTCTGCCCTTTTTTAAACTCTGAAATCTGGTTTTCGTAGGCATCAAATTCCGCCCACACAGAGTTTAGGTTACTCACCTTTACAATGGGCTGTCCCTGTTTAACATAGTCGCCTTCGGCAGCCATTTTTTCTGAAACCGTTCCGGATACGGTCGCATAAATCGGGAAGTTTTCCTTGATAGTGCCGGATTCCTCTATACTATTGATTTGGGTATCCGAAAGTTTCCAAAGTTTCAGTTTGTTGCGTACCGCCTTGTATAGTGAGGGTTGCGATTCTTTTAGCGAAGCCGCAGTAATCAATTCTTGCTGAGCAGCTATCAGATTAGGTGCATAAATGGTTGCCAACAATTGCCCTTTTCGTACTTCCTGACCTTCAAAATTGACGTTGAGACGTTCAATCCTACCATCAAAATAACTGGCCTGCACCGCATTTTCTTCTTCGTTCATCTTGATTTTTCCCGAAAGGGAAATCATATTCTCATCATCTACAGAAGCATTTCCCACGATGGACGTTTGGATGTCCGCCAACGCCATAGCATTTTTGGTCATCTTTATTTCGTTCATTGCCAGTCCGTCGGCACCCGATTCCGCAGGAATTAAATCCATTCCGCAAATGGGACAATCACCTGGTTCGGGTTGCATAATCTGAGGGTGCATTGAGCAGGTCCACATCTGACCTTCCGCTTCTGCGGAATGGTCGTGGTTATCTGTCATAGATTCTTCCGATGAGCCCCCAAAAATGAGCCAACCACCAAGCAGTCCCACAAGTACCGCGATGGTGATGTATATAATATTCTTTTTCATAGGTTGTTATTTTTCGTTCTGTAATCGTTCAATCATTTTTTTCATTTCGGCGATTTCCCTGCGCTGTGCCTTAATGATTTCTTCTGCCAGTTTCTTTACCTCTGGGTCTTTAATATCCGCACGTTCACTGGTCAAGATTGCGATGGAATGGTGTGGTATCATTGCTTTCATCCATAGTACATCGCCTACGGTAGATTTTTGGTCACGTACGAGAAACAACGCCCCCAAGAACAAGACCAAACTACCGAATAAGATGGCCATATTCTTTTTTTTGTCAGTGTACATCTTGCGCATAAAAAACCACATAATGACTGCCATTGCTGCTATGCCCAGACAGACCATATAGAAGCGCGTTAAGCTGAACCAGACGTGGTCCCATTCGTAAGTATTGAGATACATTGTGATGTACATTGCCACAAATGAGCAAGCCAGCATCATAAAAAATGTTCTGTACTTTCCTTTGTTTGCGTGTTTTGATTGTTCCATAGTTTTCGATTTTAATGTTTTTTGTTTCTTTTTTTTATTTTTCTAATTGTGGGCGAGCTGATGTACCACAACAAAAACCCGCTCAATACGGTTATCAATCCCAGTAGGGAAAAGGTGCGTAGTACGATTGTGTTAAAATCATCGCGACCTTCATAATCCATCGTATGGGTCATCCACAGAAAGTCGAACCATCGCCAATCCCGATGACGTAGCGTTTGGAATGCGCCATCTTTTTCTGAAACGTAGGCCTTGATGTTTTCAGAGGTTTCATAACTGATGACATAGGCCGGAAGCGGTCTGCCACGATACTCGCTATGGCTGCCCACTTGCTCGATGCGCTCGATTCCTTTTACTTGAAGTTCCGGCAGCATATTCCGTTCAGCGATTTTCAGAGCTTCACTTTCTGAGATTACTTTCTTTACTTTGCCTGTCTTGGCATCAAAAAGTTGCTTGTCATTTATCCAGTAATAGGGATTGCCATCAATTTCCCGAAGTTCTACGGAAACTATCCCTTCTTCAGGATTCACATCGGATGGACTTATCAAATGTGTAAAAGCAGATGCCTCGACCGGGTCTTGCCGAAATTGGTCGCCGTGTATTTCGTCAATGTCCGTCCAACTGAAATACATTCCACTTATCGTCCACATCAAGAACTGGATGCCCAGGAAGATGCCCAGATAGCGGTGCGCCTTTCTAATTTTTATCGCTGTTTTTCTTTTTACCATATCATTTAGTCGATGTTTGAACCTTTGAGCCTTAGCGAATTGGCGATTACCGAAACCGAACTGAAGCTCATTGCCAGGGCCGCAATCATTGGGGACAATAAAATCCCGAAAAATGGATACAGCAATCCCGCAGCAATGGGTATTCCCAAGGTGTTGTAAATCATCGCAAAAAACAGGTTTTGCTTGATGTTTCGCATCACCACATCGCTTAAATTTCTTGCCTTGACAATACCGTGCAGGTCGCCTTTGACCAAAGTAATGGCAGCACTTTCTATGGCCACATCTGTACCCGTTCCCATTGCGATACCCACATCACTTTTTGCGAGAGCTGGGGCATCATTGATACCGTCACCCGCCATTGCAACTACCTTTCCGTTTTCTTGTAGTTTTTCAACTTCCTGCAATTTGTTTTCGGGAAGCATTCCCGCCTGAAAGTCCGCAAGATTGAGTTCGTTGGCCACTGCCTGAGCTGTATCGTGGTTGTCGCCCGTTAGCATAATCACATCGATTCCCTTGTCCTGTAATTCCTTGATAGCCTTGGCACTCGTTTCCTTGATTTTATCACCAATTACCACATAACCGACAACGCTTCCATCAATTGTGAGATAGGAAACGGTTTTGCCCTGCTTTTGGAAAGATTGGGCTTTTTCTTCCATAGTTTCCAACAACTCGGCATTGGCGTGTTCCATCATTTTGGCATTTCCTAAAGCCACGTCCTTGCCGTTGACCTTGCCTTCAACACCTTTTCCGGTAACGGCATTGAACCCATCGGCTTTAAGGAATTCGGTGTTTTGTTCTTTTCCGTATTTGACGGTAGCTTCGGCAAGAGGATGTTCACTCTGATTATTCAGGGAAACAATGTATTGCAATACTTCACTTTCGCTGAAACCGTTATCAAAAGACCCCACTTTTTCCACCGTGGGTTTTCCTTCAGTAATCGTTCCCGTTTTATCCACGATGAGGGTATCTACCTTATCCATCTTTTCGAGGGCTTCGGCATTTTTTATCAGCACGCCGTTCTGTGCACCCTTACCGACACCGACCATTACGGACATAGGCGTTGCCAATCCCAAGGCGCAGGGACAGGCGATAATCAAAACAGCAATGGCATTGACCAGGGCATAGACATAGGCCGGTTCTGGTCCCCAAATTGCCCAGACCCCAAAAGTGAATACTGCGATAATGACCACGATGGGCACGAAGTAGCCTGAAACCGTATCGGCCAATTTTTGGATGGGCGCACGGCTGCGACTGGCATCATTGACCATCTGGATAATTTGTGAAAGCAACGTGTCGGAACCTACCTTTTCCGCTTTCATTAGGAAAGATTGGTTGCCATTAATCGTTCCGCTGCTGACCTTATCATCTACAGACTTGTTTACGGGAATGGGTTCGCCCGTTATCATTGATTCATCGATGGATGTTTCACCTTCGGTGATGACGCCGTCAACCGGAATTTTATCACCCGGTTTTACCCGAAGAATATCGTCTAATTCAATTTGGTCAATAGCAACTTCCTGTTCCTCGCCATCCACGACTTTGACTGCCTTGTTGGGTGCCAGTTTTAAAAGTTCCTTGACTGCGGAATTGGTTTTACTATGCGCACGAGCTTCTAACAATTGGCCAAGCAATACCAACGTAAGAATGACCGTGGCCGCTTCAAAATACACGTGAACGGTTCCCGCTTCGGTCTTGAACTGTTCGGGGAAAAAGTCTGGTACGAGCATCCCGAATACGCTGAACAACCAAGCCACACCTGCACCAATGCCAATAAGGGTGAACATATTGAGGTTCCACGTTTTTATACTGCGGTAAGCGCGTTCAAAGAACATCCAAGTGGCGTAGAACACAACGGGAATGGAAAGCGCAAACTGAATCCAGTTCCAGTATTTCAGTTCCAGAATGTCGTACAGCGGATTGTTGGCAACCATTTCGGACATCGCAATGATGAAAATCGGCAACGTAAAGGCCGTGGCTACCCAAAACTTTTTGAGCAGTTTTTTATAGGTTTTTTCTTCTGCGGATAGGTCGGGTTCCATCGGTACCAAGTCCATTCCGCAAATAGGACAGCTTCCCGGCTCGTCCTTTACGATTTCGGGATGCATTGGGCACGTCCACTGTTCAGAAGTGGTAGCGGTCAAATTCTGTTCCTCGACCAAATCCATTCCGCAGACAGGGCAATCGCCCGGTTTGTCATAGGTTTTATCGCCTTCACAGTGCATCGGGCAGTAGAACGTTCCGGTTCCCTTGCCTTTAGGTTTTTCTTTTTTCGCTTTCGTACTTCGACTATGCTCAGCATTAACTTTAGCGGAATCATCCTTGTGATGATGTTTGCCTGGGTTGTGAATGCTATACGAACCGCCATCTTGCTTTAGTGCTTCCTGAAATGTTCCGATAGGAATATGCGATTCCATTTCAATGACCGCTTCAGATTTTTCTAAATTGACCGATGCTTCAATTACACCATCTACTTTAGAGAGAGTTTTCTCGACGTGGGTTCTGCAACCATTGCAGGTCATTCCGTGTATGTGATAGGTGTGTTTCATTACTTTACTAATTTGTGCCTGTCACGGGAAGGGTCACTAACCAACCATCAAACTTCCCTTCCCGCAGCAGGACTTTATTCCAAGCTATCTTTTAATTTTTTCATATACTCAATTACTGCTGTTTTGTTCGTTTCAGAAAAAATGGCATCCCTATGAATCAACGTATAGCTATCCAAAGGCATTTCACCATCTTCAATCTGGTTTATGATAGACCGTAATTTGCTATTTTTCCTTCGGTCGGAAAGGTTGCCCCATTCGTTGAAATTCAGCTCTGCCTTTCCTTCTTTGATATGATGTTCCAAGTACCAAGCAGATGGTTGCACCTTGCTGTACCAAGGATAATCGGTATTGTTACTATGGCAATCATAGCAGGAAACCCGCAACGATTGTTCTACCGTTGCAGGTACATTGTTCACGAGCATAAAATCAGTTTCTGGTACCGTTTCATTCTGGTTATAGTCCACAGTAAAAAACTGGATGACCACAAAGGCAATCAATGCTATCCACGCTATGATTTTTACTATTTTCATTTAGTTTATTTCACGTTGCACCTTACCACATTTCAGCATTTGGGCACCGAAATAGGGGTTTCTGATTTCTTCGTTCATACTTAGCCAGGCACCACCTTTATTGTTATCGTACATTGGGCAATACTGCTCATAAATGGTCATTGAAGTTCCCGTTATCGCCACCATATCGGTCATATCCTTACTAAGTGTTTTGAAATGCTCACGTTGGTGGGCTATATCGCTCTCGCCTATATGCTCGGCGTGTTCGGTGGCATCCTCAATGATGTCCTTTAGTTCGTTCTGCTCGCTGTCCGAATAGCTCGATGCATCAAAAGATTTTAGTGATTGTGCCAAGGTGTTGCCCAGTTCTTTTGCTTTGGAATTGTCATCGTTGACCAAAGCATCCTTCAGGTTGAAATAGTCTTTCAATACCACTTCTGCCTTTGTATCTTGATTTTTGTCCATAGCCATATCTTCCTTATCATTCATCGTTTCCTGATGCATCTCGTTGCTCATAGGTGCAGCTGGTTCATTCTTGTTTCCATCCTTGCAGGAAACGGTTAGAATCATTGTGGCAACAAGTGCCATTGTGCTCATTGTTAATTTGATTGTTTTCATTTTGTGTCTGTTTTAAAGGTTTATAAATGGTTTGTGTTTAAAATCTTGCCGATAGACCGCCACCCCAACCAAAACGGTTGTCGTAGCTGCCCATCAACGAAAAGTTTCTGCTTAAAACGTATTCGAGGCCTACCTGCCAAGTGGTCTCTTCTTCAAAGTCGGTCCCTTCCTCAAAATCGGTGACCCAGCCGAAGTCCATCTGGTATTCATATTCCCCGTAAAGGGCGATATTTCGGAAAATCATCGTTGCAGTTGCAAACGATATGGTCGGCCTTAATTTGTTGTCTATCCGTAAATCGGAATCGATAAGAAGCGGCAATAGGTAGCGCACACCCACAACGCCCGTCGTTGAAATTTCATCAAGGCTGTCCTCGCCCTCATTTTCTACATTTACACCACCGAATACACGGAAATAGCTGTTAAGCCAACGTTCATACGTGAACTCAGCTTTCAGATTTTCGTTCCAACCGTATTCCCCGCGAAGTGTAAACTGGTTACGGATATTGGTGGCGGTATAAAAAAGTTCTGTCATATGGCTTGCACCTGTGATTTCACCCCACGTCCACATATGGTCTGCCTCTGTGGTCAGATTGGAAAGTGGATAGCCCTTTAAGCGTTCATCGCGTGGTGTATCATAACTGAATACCCGTGCCATCCCACTGTTGATGTGATAGAGGACGTGGCAATGGAAAAACCAATCGCCATATTCAACGGCATCAAATTCGATGACCACTTTCTGCATCGGTGCCACGTTCACGGTATGCTTTAGCGGACTGTATTCGCCGTTCTCGTTGAGCACCCTGAAGAAATGCCCGTGCAGGTGCATCGGGTGGTGCATCATCGTCATATTGTTCAAGGTAATACGAACCACTTCGCCTTGATTGATTTTTATTTTATCGGTTTCAGACAATGGTACGCCGTTGATTGACCATACGTAACGGTTCATATTTCCCGTGAGGTTGAACAGCATTTCCCGGACAGGTTTTCCATCCTCAAATTCAGTCTTGCCGGGTGCTTTTAGATAGTGATAATTGAATTCTGGATTGCCACCTGTTTTCATATTGTCGCCAATGACCTTTTCCTGTGGTACCATATAGCCCATTTTCATTCCGCCCATTTTGCCCCCATCATCCATCTTCATCTTGTCGTCCATTTGCATATCTTCGTGACCCATCTTATCGTGGTCCATTTCGGTGGAATCCTTTTTCATTCCCTTCATCTTGTCCATCTTCATTCCGTCCATTTTCATCGCATACTTTTTCATCTTTTCGATGGAATCGTTTTTTGAGGGATTGAACTTGGCGGCGGGTGCGCCCATCTTCATATCCATTGCCATCATTTCCTGCATCTGTTTGATTAGGTCTGGCTTGGGAACTTCTGCTGCGGGCAAGACTTCGCCCTTTCCCAAAAACGCCGAAGCCTTTCCAGAACCGTCCTGTGAAGTAGCAAGTATTTCGAGCTTCCCGCTTTCGGGAATCGTGACGATAAAATCGTAGGTCTCTGCTACGCTGATAAGCGTTTTGTTCTTTTTTACCGGTACAACATCCAGACCGTCAGATGAAACCAGCATTGGGTCTTGGCCACCAAAGGTGAGCCAGAAGTAAGAGGCTGCGGCGGCGTTGACAAATCGTACCCGCACCCGTTCGCCAGGCTTGAATTCAGGATAGTCTTGTTCTGCTTGGCCATTGATAAAAAAGAGGTCATAGTAATTATCGAGTATGGCCATATCGGGCATTCGTTGCCACATCATCTTCAATTTGGCACCCGTGGCACCTTTGGCGATGACCTTGTCCCAACTCTGTATCTGATTCTTCTTGATGAGATACCATTCGTTGCCACGCTTCAGGTTTCTTAGCTGTGATTTTGGATTTTCGTCCATCCAATCGGATAGCACCAATACCAAATCTTTGTCATATTCTAAGTCGGTTTCCTTGGGGTTGATTTGGATGGAACCATAAACGCCACGTTGTTCCTGCAAACCTGTGTGGGAATGGTACCAATATGTACCCGATTGTTTTAACGCAAACTTGTACTGTTGGGTCTCGCCGGGTTGAATCGGTGGTGTGGTCAGATACGGTACACCATCGTAAAAGTTGGGCAGTATAAGCCCGTGCCAATGCACCGATGTTTCCACATCCATTTTATTGGTCACGTTGATGATGGCAAATTCCCCTTCGTTAAATTCGAGATTGGGTCCAGGAATACTTCCGTTAAAGGTCATTGCCTTTACATCCTTACCCGTGTAGTTGACCGTTTCGTAATCAATGGTCAAATCATAGACCCGTTCCGGCCAGTTGTCAACATTCTCTTCACTCTCATTCGCTTTGAATTGGGCGTTCGCACCGAAGGAAATGAGTAATAAGAGAAGTAAGTTTATTTTCAATTTCATAATGTGTTAATTTTATTTGAAATAAAATTATGGCTGTAATTCAACAGCTTGTGTCATAATTTTGGTTCTTATCTACATAATTTTGTCCAACGAATTCCTAAAATTCTTTTGTTGGGATTTATAGATTGAAAGGCTCATTCCCGTCTCGCTTTTAAACTGTCCGCTTAAATGGTTGATATGGCTATAATCGAGCAGTTGCGCCATTTCAGTAAAATTGTGTTCGTTAGCCTGTATGAGTTCTTTTACCTTTTCAATTTTTAGTTTGATGAAATATTTTTCAATGGTAACACCTTGCGTAAACGAGAATACCTTGCTGATTTTTGAATACTCGTGTCCCAAGGCATCCACCAAATGTTCGGACAGTTTTTTATCAAGTTGAATCGGTAGTTCCTGCATCGTTTTTATGAGTTCGACCTTGACCTTTTCGGTCAACTTTTCTTCCGTACTTCCGATGAGCGAGAAACCGTTTTCTTTCAACAAGGTTTCGAATTTGTCCAAATCAAGGTCATCAATGTCCAGCCGCAATCGACCCAATTCAATCTGATGCAACTCGATATTATTTACATTCAGTTCATCCTTCAACACCTTGATGCATCGGTCGCATACCATATTTTTTATGTAAAAGTCCTTGACCATAATTAGTTGATTAGATAATTGATAATCGCAGACTGTGCATAGTACATCCGCACCGACTCGATTTGGTTCATCTGAAATTTCAGTTGCAGTTCCTGTATGTCCAGTACATCATTAAAATCGATGGTTCCTGTTTCATAATTCTTAATCAGGATTTCTTCGGCATCGTTCGCTTGCTTTAAATTCTTTTCTTGGGTATTGAATTGAATACGGGCTTGATTGCGTTGCGATGTTGCTTTCGCGAAAGCGGTTTCCAATACATTCAATCGTTCGTTTTTCTGGGATTCGATTTCCAGTTGCTTCAGTTCGTTCTGTTTGGAAACCGATGAATAGCGGTTGTTGAAAATAGGTATGGACAGCGATACCATTGGCATAATGATATCCTTGCCGTTGTCGCTAAAGGTCATATCGGGACGTTCGGAAACGGGTACATAGTCCAATCCAAAACCGATATTCGGGGCACTTTCTTTCTGATTGAGCAATTCGGATTGCTCAATGGACTCGTAAAGTCTATCGTATTTTAGCAGTTCCGGATTGAGTGCCAATCCTTCTTTGCTATACATCGGGTCTTCCGTTGGAATGGTCATTTCCGGAACAACTTCCACGGCGATACTTTCCTTTCGGTTCAGCAGATTGTTGAAGTTGGACTGTTCCGCCAAATAGTCTTCCTGAAGAACTTCCTTTAGTTGTTGTAATTCGTTCTGCCGAATCTGCAATCGTAGTACGTCCACGGCAGAGGCTTTGCCCACTTCCACAGAGGTCAATGCCAACCGTTCATAGGTCTCTAAGAGTTGGATGTTTTCGTCCAAAATATCCTGCTTCGCCTTATTGGCATACAATTGGTAATAGGATTGGGCGACCGAAAGTGCCAGTTTTCGTTTGGCAATGGCAATTTCTACAAACTCATTTTCCGCCATTGAGCTGGCATAGTTTTCCCGTGCCGTTATCGTGCCGAACCAAGGCAACATCTGCGAAATCGAAAACCGTGCCCGTTGCGCACCCGTTCGGGTTTCGGGTTCGCTTACAAAGTATCCTGCGCTTACCACAGTATTAGGTAGCGTATTGACTTCGTTGACCTTTTCCTGTGCGATGTTGTATCGAAGTTCGTATGCTTGGATAACGGGATTGTTCGCTTCCGCTTCCTGAATGTAGGATTGCAGTTCCTGTGCTTTTGCGAAAGCGGAAACAAGCAATAATCCGATGATGATTTTTACATTTTTCATTTGCTCGCTCGTTTAAGTTGGTATTCTTCCCGCCAGCTGTACAATACGGGCAACAGGAAATATGAGGTTACATCAATAAGCATCCCGCCCACAATGGGGATGGCCATTGGAATCATTATGTCGCTTCCTTTTCCTGTGGATGTGAGTACGGGCAACAAGGCAAGAACGGTCGTTACGGTCGTCATCAAACAGGGACGGATACGCTTGCCGGCCGCTTCAAGGGTAGCTTGACGAATGCCTGGTTTGTCATTCGGTTTTTCCTTCTCAAAACTCTGGTCGAGATAGGTCGCCATCACCACACCGTCATCCGTAGCGATTCCGAAAAGGGCAATAAACCCGACCCAAACCGCAACGCTCAGGTTGATGGTCTTGATATTAAAAAGTTCACGTAGGTTTTCACCGAACAAACTGAAATTGAGAAACCAGTCCTGACCGTACAGCCAAATCATCACAAAGCCACCTGCAAAGGCTATGGCGATGCCTGTAAATACCATTAATGAGGTGGTGACCGATTTGAACTGAAAGTATAAAATGAGGAATATGATAATCAAGCACAACGGAACCACGATAGACAGGGTTTTCTCGGCTCGCAGCTGGTTTTCATAGGTTCCGGTGAACTTATAGCTAATGCCTTTGGGAACGGTCAGTTCACCATTATCTATTTTGTCCTGAATCAATGACTGGGCGTTTTCCACCACATCCACTTCGGCAAATCCGTCCAGCTTGTCGAACAGCACGTAACCTACCAAGAAAGTGTCCTCACTTTTGATGACCTGTGGACCTTGCTCATATCGAATATCAACCAATTCGCCTAATGGAACAGGGCTTCCTTTTTCCACGGGAACGTAGATGTTTTTCAAGTCAGTCGGACTTTCCCGCAGCTCACGGGGGTAGCGCACCCTTACCGCATAGCGTTCCCTACCTTCGACAGTCTGGGTCAGGGGCATCCCACCAACGGCCACCTGCAGTATTTCCTGTACGTCCATAATCGAAATACCGTAGCGTGCCAACTGTTCCCGTTTTATATCGACCAACAGATAGGGTTTACCCACGATACGGTCGGCAAATACAGCCTGTTGTTTGACGCCTTCGGCTTGCTTTAGGATGTCTTCGAGTTCCAAGCCGAATGCTTCGATTTCCCGTAGGTCCTGCCCCTTGACCTTAATGCCCATTGGTGCGCGCATTCCAGTTTGCAACATCACCAGTCGTGTTTCGATGGGCTGTAATTTTGGGGCGGACGTGATTCCCGGTAATATGGTGACCCGTACAATTTCGTTCCAAATATCATCTGGACTTTCGATTTCAGGTCGCCAGTTGCGGTAGTACTCGCCATCATCATCGGGAATCAATTCGTTTCTTGTGATAGTAGTTTGCAATTGGGATGCTTCATAATTAGCATCGCTTTCTACTTCGTTGTTCGGATTGATATGAAACCTTTCGTTTTTCAATACAAAGAGTCCGTCATCGTTTACCCGATACCGTTGCCGTTCCCCTGAAGCGTTCCGCATATATTCGGACTTGTACTGAATCACGTTCTCGTACATCGAAAGCGGTGCCGGGTCAAGTGCGGATTCGGTACGACCTGCCTTTCCTACCACGGTCTCGATTTCAGGGATAGTGGCTACGGCCATATCCAGTTGTTGCAAAACCCTCTTGTTTTCCTCTATGCCTGAGTGAGGAAGGGATGTGGGCATCAACAGAAACGAACCCTCATTGAGTGCTGGCATAAATTCCTTGCCCGTGTTGCGCATTATGAAGAAACCAAGAACGAGCAATGTTGTGGGGATTATCAGGAACAGCAACCTGTTTTGTAATGCCCATTTTAAGATGCTGTCGTAGTACTTTCTGAGTAGCGAAAAGATGCCCAGAACCCCAAAACAGCTTACCGCTACAAAAATCAGGTTCATAATTAGGCTGCGGTCGAAACCAAGTGGTCGCCAATACTCGGCCAATAGAAACACAACGGCGATGGTGGCAATAACCGTATTGATGAGATTTTTCTGCTTCCGCGAAAACGTAACACGCATCGATAAAATGGCCACCGCGCCAAAAGCGACAAGTACCAAACCTATCCAATACCCAAAAATCACGGCGGTGATTCCCAATAAGATTAAAAACCCATTGATGGCATATTTGAGCCGTTCCCGTATTTCGGTCTTTCTAAAGAAAGTGGCTGCGAATGGCGGTATAAGAAATAGCGCAATAACCAGTGCTGCGGCCAGTGCCATTGTTTTGGTAAACGCCAATGGTCGGAAGAGTTTCCCTTCGGCACCAATCATCGTAAACACCGGAAGAAAACTGATTATCGTAGTCATTACCGCAGTAACGATAGCACCGGAAACTTCGGCGGTGGCGTTGTACACGATTTCGTTTGTAATGTAAGGTTGACCATTTTTATTTACCCGTAAATCTTCGTCTTCCAGATGGCGAATCATATTTTCGGCGAGGATGACACCCACATCCACCATCGTTCCGATGGCAATGGCGATACCCGAGAGTGCCACGATGTTCGCATCCACATTAAAGAGCTTCATCGTGATAAAAACCATCAAGACGGCCACAGGCATTAATCCTGAAATCAATATGGATGCCCTCAAATTGAACACCATTATGATGATGACCAAAATAGTAATCAGGATTTCCAAGGTCAAGGCCTCGTTGAGCGTTCCCAAGGTTTCCTGAATGAGTTCGGTTCGGTCGTAAAAGGGAACGATGGTTACTTGTGAGGTTCGACCGTCGGCCAATTCCTTAGTGGGAAGTCCCGAGCTTACTTCGTCGATTTGGTCTTTAACGTTATTGATGACTTCCAGCGGATTGGCACCATAGCGGGCTACCACCACACCGCCCACAACTTCGGCACCTTCCTTGTCCAAAATGCCTCGACGTGCAGCTGGTCCCAAGTGTACCTTGCCTACATCCTTGATTCGGATAGATGTGAAATTTTCGGAATCAACTACGGCATTTTCTATATCTGCTATGGATTTCACGTAGCCCAGACCGCGCACCAGGTATTCGGCCTTGTTCATTTCCAAGGTCTGCGCACCGATGTCCTGATTGCTTTCCTTAACCGCCTTTACTATATCGGCCAGACCGATGTTGTACTGACGCATCTTTTCAGGGTCAACATCCACTTGGTATTCCTGCACATAACCACCGATGGAAGCCACTTCTGAAACACCGCTGGCAGAAGAAAGAGCATATTTTACGTAGTAATCTTGTATACTACGAAGTTCCTGTAAGTCCCATCCACCCGTGACGTTCCCGTCCTTATCACGGCCTTCCAGCGTGTACCAAAAAATCTGGCCTAATCCCGTAGCATCTGGACCCAAGGCGGGATTGACACCATCGGGCAACAGACCACTGGGTAGCGAATTGAGCTTTTCGAGGATGCGGCTACGCGACCAGTAGAATTCGATATCCTCTTCAAAAATGATATAGATACTCGAAAAGCCGAACATCGAAGAACTGCGAATGGTCTTGACGCCAGGTATTCCGAGAAGGGAAGTGGTAAGCGGGTAGGTAATCTGGTCCTCGATATCCTGAGGGGAGCGCCCCTGCCACTTGGTGAAAACAATCTGTTGGTTTTCGCCAATATCGGGTATGGCATCTACAGCCACAGGGTCATTGGGCAATATTCCGGTGTCCCAATTAAAGGGTGCGTTCACGATGCCCCAACCCACGAAAAGGGCGAGCATCAGTACCGCAACGAGCTTATTTTCTATAAGGAATTTTATGCCTTTGTTCAGCATACAAAATGATAATTAGACAGTTATACAATGGTGGTCTTGTTGCAATTCTAAAAGTTGAATACAACAAAACGTGCCCAGAACGGGATAACCGTTGGGCTTAGTGCCGTTCCGATGGGTATCGGAATCGGACTACTGTCTAAAAATCAAATTAAATAGGTCTCGTAAAGTATCTGAACGTCCCGTTCAATAAAGGGGGGCGAGTAATCCTTGAAGGGAACAATGTTTTCATCAAGTCCCTCGAAAAGATTGATATAGGTGTAGAAAAATGTGGCAACGAAGGTCTGTTGCTCAAAAGTAAGTTTATTGAATGATGTTTTAAGGTCGTCGCTACCTTCCTTCACTATTTTTTGGTCCGAGCAACAAGATTTCTCGCTCATAGCAGGATTTTCACAACCCCTGGTTGGTTGTGCTTTTTCCATCCCGCAAGATTCTGCTTTTGTGAAGAAACTAAAATCAACCAAAGAATCCCCACAATAATGCATATCCACCGTAAACGACATTGTAGTGAACATCACTACCAAAGCCATCAAAACGGATAATATCTTATGGAAGATCTTTTTCATCAATGCAAAATTACAAAATTTTAACAGTTTTTGTTGGGTTTAACGGAATTTTAATTTTGCTCATTCGCAACATTTCATATCATTTTGGACAGGTGGACAAGCCTTGGTGCCATATGAACAGTACACGCAACAATCGCCTTCCTTTGGCCGAATTACTACCTTACAGTTTTTACATTCATAGAAAAACTGACAGGCATCGGTGGGCATTTGTTCCTCTTCTTTGTGCCCGCATTTGGGACAGGTAATGGTGGATTTTAAAATTGTAGTATCCATATTATTCAGAGACTTTATAACTTGTACTGTTGATTGCGTTTATTATTTGTTCCTCAGATACTTTGGTGCGGTCATATTTGACTATTGTTATGCCCTCTTTGTAACTGGCCTTAACAGAAAGTATACCGTCCAACTTGTTTACCTCGCTCTTGACGTGGTTTTCGCAACCAGTACAAGTCATTCCTTCAACGGTAAAGGTTTTTTTAACAATATTGTCCTGTTGCACATATACGATTTCCTTGGTTGGTTGGGTATAAAATATTCCTGAGTAATAGGGAAATGCCAGCATTAGACTCGCAAAGAGGGTCACAATAAGCAGAAATGTTTTTGATTGTAGAAAAGAAGGTTTCTCATCATCTTCACAGGCACAATCAATTTCGTGCTGTGATTTTGGCTTTAGCTTCTGGTACCAAGCGAATCCAAGAACTAAAATTGTCAGTCCGATTAAATAAGGTCTAAAAGGTTCTATCCAAGAAAATGTCGAAGCAATACCGCTTGTTCCTGCCAATAGTGCAAGCACTGGTGTGATGCAACAGACTGAGGCAGCGACCGCTGTGAAAATGCCGGTGTACGCTGCTGTATTTGATGATTTGGATGTGTTCATTCTATGCTACTTGTTTGTTTTCTTTAAGCCTACCGAATATTCCTTCCAACACATTGCTTGAATCCTTGACCAAGGAGTAGTACAACGTTTGACCATCACGTCTTGAAGTTATCAATTCAGCATCCTTCATTTTACGGATATGCTGCGAAATTGCGGGTACGCTCATTTCCAGTATATCTGAAAAATCACAAGGACAAAGTTCACCTTCCTCGTTCAAGAGGAAAAGTATCTTCAGTCTGGTCTCATTACCTGCCAGGGCGAGTACCTTGCCAATACTGTTGATTGATTCTGAACTTGTTTTCAACGTCTCACGACAGCGCATCAATTGCTTCTGGTCTGCCTCGGCACGGGTGCAACTTAATTCAAGAGCCATAATTACAATTTTGAGTAAAGCTACAATTATATAATTATTTAAGCAAATACTTAAATATATTTATTTTGTTTTTCTAATAGGTTAGAGTTTTTAAGAAAATATGTTTTTATAAAAAATTTACCACACTGTCCAAAGCATCGTCAGCATCTTTATGAATAAAATTAGCTTGATAGTTAATGGTGGTTTTCAAATCCGTATGCCGATATAATTTTTGAAGCATAAGCGGATGAATGTTATCGCCTGCAATATTGCCAAAAGAATGTCGAGCAATGTGCATCGTAACTTTTTTCTGGATGCCTGCTCTTTTCGCAATCTTTTTAAGGTGGTCATTGAATTTTTTATTTGCTACTTTTTTCTTTCGATATATGTCTTTCGCATCAGATAAGTCAGCTTTTTTCATTTCCGGGAAAACAAAGTCATCATCATTTACTCTGTCCTCAATGTACTGTAGCAAGATTTTTTCAACCTTAGCTGGAATTTTAAGGGAGAGTAACTTTGAATTTTTCCCCATTCTATAATGCAATCGCCCATCATAAATCTGGGACCACCTTATAAACAACACATCCGAAACACGCATTCCAGCAAAATAGAAACTGAACAACCAAACATTTAATGAGTGTCTTTCCATATCAGTTAGTTCAGTAACACTTTCCAGGGCTTTTATTTCTTTTCCTGAAAGCCCTGTTTTTGTGGTTTCGGGAAATTTGATTTTAAACTTATCCTTGCCAAAGGGATATATTTCCTTACTTACAACCTTATCCCTAATGGCTCTATTGAACAGTAACCTTATCAATACCATTACATTCATTGCAGTAGTTTCAGTTAATGAGCAAGAACCCTTTAAATAAATCTTGAATTTTTTGAGAAAGCGCTCATTGATTTCTTGGAAAGTCAAATGTCGGCCAGAGCAGTATTTTTCTATATAACTCACCCAAGCTGAATCTGTAGAATGGCGATTGATTTTCTTTTCAGCTTCTAAGGCTTCAAGATGCTCGTCAGCAAAATCAAAAAAAGTTAAGCTCGAAGTTGGCTTATATATTTCTTTTTTGATTTGTCGAGCAGTAGCACCTTTATTATCCGTCTGTAATGCAATAAGCCCTTTTCTGGCTTCGGATAGTTTGGAAGCTATCAAATTGTTCAGGCTTTCAGCTTCAGAATGCGATTTTTTTACCTTTAGGTTTTTAGAGTCCCAATCCTCTAATTCAATGTAATGGCCTATGTGTTTGTAAGTTGAACGACGGTCTTTGGTTATCCTAATTGCAAGCGGATACAGCCCTTTTGCATTAGGCTTTTTGCGAAGTATTATTTTTGCACTCGTTGACATTTTGAACCTGTTTTAGATACGAAAGCCAAATCAGGTACAACATTTTGTCAAAAATTCACTTTAAAGATACGTCTTTATTAGGAATTCTGGGTACAACATAGGTACAACAAATGTTGATATTAACTGATATTAATTGACTTTAAATAAAATGATGAAAAACATAAACCATTGAAAATGAGTTAATTTATGTTTTATTAGTGCAATATATACCAGACTTAGGATCTAGTGCCGAAAGGTGTGAAGGTTCGAGTCCTTTCACCCGCACAGAAAAAAAAGCTTCTCAAATTTGAGAAGCTTTTTTGTTTTTTATAAGTTCGGGGGACAATGGATGGATCAATCTGGATCATTCCCAATTGTTGGATCATTCCCAATTGTTGTGTTTATGCAAAGATTGTTTTTAAGCAGGGCACCTATTACTCGATCATAGAGATTTAAATGCTCCGACGCAAGCCCTTGTGAAATGTTTTGCCATGCGCCAGCTGGCTCCATCGCTAAAAAGGTCTACCAGACCTTTTCTTTACGCTTGGCCCTCTCGTGGGCTTGCCCCGAGGTAGTTTACCTTTTTCAATAGCAGAATGAGTCGTTCAATAACTAAGACTTCTTAACTTAAACTGTTTTTAGTTTTTCCGTTTTTTTATGATAAACCTGCTAATACGGAGTATTAGCATTTTCAAATGATTTTATAACTTGCTTACATTTCAGTAATTAATTCGATAAATAATCATTTATGAAAGAAGGTTTCTTTGAGGAGATTTATAATTATGCAACAATTCTAAAGGACGAGTATAGAGAAATTAGCAGCGCCCACACCAAAATCAACTGTGTGAAAAATGAATTGATCGTAGAATCGGGGAATATCTGTAATGAATATTATATTATTGAAAAAGGTACTTTCAGATCAGCTGTAAATAATTATGAGGGGGAAGAGGTTACTACCGGATTCTTCACAGAGAATGAAATTTTAATAGATGAATCTTCCTTGTTTCAAAGAATCCCGGCTGTGGAGAATATTCAGGCTATGACAGCCGGGGTGCTGTGGAAGATAAAATATGAAGACTTTCAGGAATTATTCCATAAGATAGAAGGCTTCAGGGAATGGGGCCGGTCATGGATGACCAGTCAGCTTTTTATTTCCAGACAACGCTCCCTGTCAATGATTACCCTCAATGCAACTCAGCGGTATTTAAAGTTGCTTGAAGAAAAGCCGGAAGTAATACGGCAAGTACCATTAAAATATATAGCCGGCTTTTTAGGGGTCACAGATACCTCCTTAAGCCGGATACGGAAAGAAATTGCAAAAGAATATTAGAACTTGTCCTATGACAAGTTATTTGTAATTATATTTTTTCAGATTTGTAGGTATAACCATAAAATAAAAGAGCAATGAAAGAAGCTAATCCGGTTGTTTGGTTCGAAATTTATGTGCACGATTTAAACAGAGCAGTTAAATTTTATGAGGAAGTGTTGAAAGTTGAATTGTTCGACCTGAATGACCCGTCGGATGCATCAGTCTTAATGAAAGGCTTTCCCGGTAATATGGAAGCCTATGGAGCATCAGGGGCGTTAATCAAAATGAAAGGAATGGAACCCTCAGGAAATAATAGTACGGTGGTTTATTTCGGATGTGACGACTGCGCCGTACTTGAAAGCCGGGTGTCTGAGAACGGAGGGAAAGTGCAACAACCGAAGATGTCTATAGGGGAACACGGTTTCGTGTCACTGGTTGTTGATTCGGAAGGGAATACCATAGGATTTCATTCACTAAAATAAATAGTCGAAAATGAATCCGAAGAGAATCTGGGCAAACCTTGGTGTCGCAAATATCGATAAGACACGAGATTTTTATCTGGCACTGGGGTTTCAGTTAAACGGCACCCCGACCAAAGACCTGGTGAGCTTTTTGTTTGGAGATGATGCGTTTGTGATTCACTTTTTTGAAAAAGAAAAATTGAAGCAAAGCATGGAAGGAGAGATTTCCAATCTAAACCAGGGCAATGAAATTATGTTTACGATGGCCGCAGAGAGTAAAAAAGAGTTTGACACATGGATTGCCGAAATTAAGAAAGCCGGCGGATCTGTCTTTTTTGATTCCAATACCGACAGAAAGGAGTTTTATGATAAAAACGGCTATTATGTTTGCGTATTTGCAGACCCTGACGGCCATAAGTTTAATTTGTTTTATAACGATAATTGATAGTTATGGCGAGTATTGAGCATATTAATTATATAAAAGTCCCTGTTGGACTGGTATACCAGGTATTAACAACAGAAGAAGGCCTGGCAAATGTATGGACCAGAAAACTGAAGGTCAAACCACAAATAAATTTTGTCAATGAATTTGATTTTGATGATGACTATTTAACTAAAATGAAAATCATTGAATTGAAGAAAGATTCGAAAATTGTTTGGGAATGCCTGGCTTCCGATCAGGAATGGGTAGGAACAAAGGTTTTATTTGAGCTGACTGTAAAAGATAATGTAACTTCTGTAGTTTTAAAACATTACAACTGGTCGGAAGTAACCGAATTTTATAGATGGTGTAATTATAATTGGGCGATGTTTTTACTGAGTCTTAAAAATTATTGCGAAAACAAAAAAGGATTGCCATATCAGGAAAGAGAATTCTAGTCCAAAATAGTGTGGAAAGGATGCACTTACTTATGGTTTTAAGTGATTTTTAAAGCTCTGGACCGGAAATGTCAGTGATATGCACTTTTGTATTCTTACTCAATAGCAGGATGTAAAAAACCCTGATCTCTGTCTGTACTTGTTCGCGCAGATGATTTTTTCCCTGGAACAGCGTGTTATACGCAACGAAACTGCGGAAAACCTATTTGTTAGATTCAGGGATCCTGTGAAAGCAGGGCAATGATTGGAATAAAATAACTTTATTTTTCAAAAATTAAAGTGACCTCCCCCGCCGGAAGGTGTCTTAATTAATGTAGTGATCTCTTAATATAGAGGGATCATATTTTCTATATAAGCATAGTTTTAAGGGAGGGCTTTTCATTACAATTTTTTGAAAAATTAATTGGGCTTGGGGTGATTGGCTCTCTCCTGTTTATAGCATGGGGGGCTTTTTTGTTTGGGATATAAACATAACAACGACAAATGTAAGTGGCCTGAACGATTAAACCTTACCAAATGCTAAGCAGTAAATTTATAGCCCAGGTATTGCTATTATAAACTCAACTAAACTGTGTCGGGCGGACAGGATTTCCTGTTCGCCTCATTTTTCTTTAGAAAAAAGAAGATGTTAACATCCCTTTAAGAGTTTAAGATCGTATATTAATCGTATACAAAACTAAACATGCTCCTTAATGGGTGTAAATAACAAGAAACGATTTTTAAAAATATTTTTAAAAACTACCGCGTTATTGCTTCTGGCTGTAACAGGTTTCTGTGTTTCCGTATATGCAGGCTTATGGGGTAAACTACCTGATGTAAATGACTTAAAAGAATTGAAGCAGGCACAGGCAAGTCTTGTTTTAGATGAAAATGACGAGTTAATAGGGAAGTATTTCGTTTTTGACCGACAGTCCGTAAAGTACAAAGAGTTACCCCAAAACTTGATCGATGCGTTAATAGCTACCGAAGACGTCAGGTTTTACGAACACTCAGGGGTCGATATGAGGAGTTTGGGAAGGGTGTTTTTTAAAACGATCCTGCTAAGCGATGAATCATCAGGAGGGGGGAGCACCATAACAACCCAATTGGTTAAGAATCTGTATGGCAGAAAGAATCATGGAGTCTTTAGTATGCCGGTCAATAAGGTAAAGGAAGCCATAACAGCGAGAAGAATAGAAAGAATATTTCCTAAAGAAGACATCATAACCCTTTATTTTAATACGGTTCCGTTTAGCGATAATACTTTCGGCATTGAAAGCGCTTCACAGAAATTTTTTGATTGTTCGACAAGCGAGCTGTCATTGTCGCAGGCGGCAACATTGGTAGGAACATTAAAAGCTTCCCATAGCTATAACCCGAGGTTATATCCGGAACGTAGTCAGTTTAGAAGAGATGTAGTGCTGCAACAAATGGTAAAGTACAACTTCATTACCGAAGATGAAGCCAACAAGGTGAAAGGCGAAAAACTAGAGCTGGCCTATCAGTATTTTGATTCAAATGAAGGCCTGGCCCCTTATTTCAGGGAACAGGTAAGGAGGGAAGCCGGAGTGCTTGTTTCAAAAATAAAAAAGGAAGACGGGTCGGTATACGATCTGTATAAGGACGGACTCCGGATCTATACAACCCTGAATGCCCGGATGCAGGAATATGCGGAGGATTCCATGGAAGAACACATGGCTAAACTTCAGCAGCAGTTTGAACAGGCTTATGGAAAAAGAAAGCCCTGGAAGAATAAGCAAATCGTTTCTGAAGCCGTAAGTAAGTTGCCGGAGTATCAGCGTCTGAAACAGAAAGGTTTAAAGCAGGATGCAATCTATGATTCTTTAAGTATCAAAAAGAAAATGAAGGTGTTCGACTGGAAAAAAGAAGATGAGTTAAGAGACATGTCAACATTGGATAGTATTTCTCATTACTTAAAATTGTTAAATACCGGGTTTGTTGCCTTAGACCCGCATTCAGGAGCAGTAAAAGCCTATGTCGGCGGAATAGATTTTCAATCGTATAAATACGATCATGTGTTTCAAAGTAAGAGGCAGGTGGGGTCTACATTTAAGCCTTTTGTGTACACCGCTGCACTGGAAAACGGAATGGAACCATGTACGTATTTTTCGTTAAAAGCGATAACTTATGAAGGAGAAGAAGACTGGACGCCCGAAAATGCCTCTAAGAACGAAGATGAAGACATTACAGTTAAATACGCTCTTAAAAAGGCACTCAGCAATTCGATAAATACCATAGCGGTAAAAGTAATGGATGAAACAGGTGTAGAAGCTGTGATCAGCCAGGCCCGGAAGATGGGGATAGAAACAGATCTGCCTCAAGTACCGTCGTTGGCCCTGGGTACTGCCGAGATGTCATTAATGGAATTGGCGTCGGCTTACACCGGATTTGTCAATAAAGGGGTGTCGGTAAAGCCGTATTTAATAGAACGGGTCGAAGACAGGGAAGGAAATATTTTGTGGGAGTATAAGCCTAAAATAGAAAGCATGGAGCCTGCGTATTCCGATCAGACCAGGGAAAGTATCCTGGAAATGTTGAAGG
This sequence comes from Zhouia spongiae, assembly GCF_022760175.1. Taxonomy (GTDB): domain Bacteria; phylum Bacteroidota; class Bacteroidia; order Flavobacteriales; family Flavobacteriaceae; genus Zhouia; species Zhouia spongiae. The sequence goes on along the minus strand of NZ_CP094326.1, from coordinate 715,998 downwards.
CAACGGTAAACGAAGGCACTGCGATCAGAATAAGAAATAGGTACGGGCTCAAAAATGATATGGCCGGAAAAACCGGAACTACCCAGAATAATAAAGATGGTTGGTTTGTGGCTGTAACGCCTGATCTCGTGATGGCTTCATGGGTCGGCAATGACGATCACAGGATCGGGTTTAGTAATACCGCTATTGGTCAGGGAGCCAACTCAGCGTTGCCCACTGTAGCACTTTTCCTTAAAAGGATTAATGCCGATACCGATTTTCAATCAATTTCAAATGCAAGGTTTGACCGGCCTTCAGATGAGGTTATAGCAGCTCTGGACTGTGAGCCGTTACGGGAAGAAACTTTCTTTGAGCGTATTTTTGACAAAGAGGTGTCTAAAAAGAAATTCGGCGAAAAAAAGAAAAAAGGGATCTTTTCCTTCCTCAAAAAGAAAAATAAGGAGGAGGAAGAAAAAGAAAATTAAATCTTAAAAGGAATAGGAGATTCCGACACCCAGCAATTGCTTGAACTGCACACGGGCGCCGTACTTTTGAGTTTCCCCTTCCGGATTCTCGAATTCTTTAAACTTCACATCGTTATCGTAGAGGATATGTGTGCCGATATTGGCCTTTACGTATTGATTTACAGTAAGATCCAACAGCATTTCCCAGTCCATGTCAATATTCCCAAAACTGTTTAAGTAATCGGTGTAAAGGTTAACCCTGTTACTAAACTCCATGTTTTTGGAGATGTTTTTCTTAAATGAGTTCGTGACCAATATCCCTACTTCAGTATAAATGTTCTTGCCGTGCCGGATAACATTCCCGTCCGCATCGTATTCAGCTTTCTGTACACCGAAGGCACCTTTGTCTGCCAGGTCCTGATCGAGAACAAAAGTCGATTTTTGGGTAAGGGGTGAAAGGTAGAGATTGAAGTCCGGTTTGTCTTTAATGTATTCGGCTCCAACACCTAAAAACAGATAACCGGGAGCCATAAACCGCGAAATAGGGGTGTCGGTGTCCGGGTATTTGTAACCATTACTGAACTGGGTCCTGAAATTTAATTTAGCCGAATGGTACCAGCTCGATTTTTCTTTTCTCTTAAAACCGGCAGTTGAATTGAATTCAATTTTATCGTCCGATTTTCTTAGCTCCCTTCCTTCCTGGGCATTTAAGCCGAAACGCAACCTTAACTCGTTGTTCCAGGAAGTCTTGGCTGTTTTGTAGATTCGTGTGAATTGTCCGTTTGTAATAGCAGAAAAAGAATTGTTTCCCCCTGCATTCCAGTTTACAAAGGCAACTTCTGTTAAGTTTAAACCAAGTTTATTTTCTTTCGTCCAGTTAGATTTAGGAACTGTATCAATATTGGCAACAGCCGAATCTTGCTTCTTGGCAGCCGAATCTATTTTAGCAACGGGCTTTTCGATTTTTTTGATCAAGGAATCTATCTGAGAAGCAAAATAATATTTTTTAATAATGAGAGTGTCTTTAGTGTGTACTAAAGTATCCTGTTTGATTATGGTCAGGGTGTCTACCTGAGAATAAGAAAGATAACAACAAAATAGAGAGAATAAAACTACGAATTGTTTCATTATTAGTGATTTAGCTTCGCAAAATTGATAAAAAAAATAATCTTATAAAAATTGTTGCAGTATTTCTTCAACAGATTTGCTGTCTATACCGGCTATTTGCTGCAATTCTTCAACGGTGCCATGCTCAATGAAAGTATCCGGTATTCCCAGAACTTTTATGTTTGAACGATAGTTGTGTATGGCAGCGAATTCAAGAATCGCACTGCCGAAACCACCCGTTATTGTTCCGTCTTCAATAGTGATTATGGTTTGATAATCCTTGAAAATATGATGCAACAATTTTACGTCCAAAGGTTTCACAAAACGCATGCCAAAATGGGCGATTTTATCACTATTATTTAGATTTTGAATGGCTTCTTCCACATTTTTAGCAATGAATCCTATGGACAGGATAGCTATTTTACTTCCTGTTTTAAAAGTAATTCCGGTACCAATATCTATTTTTTCAAATGGGGTTTGCCAGTCTTTCTGAATACCCCGGCCTCTTGGGTAACGGATAGCGATAGGGTGGTCGAGCCCGAATTGGGCGGTGTACATTATATTTCTGAGCTCGGACTCATCTCTGGGGGCAAATATAGTGAGGTTCGGGATACATCTCAGGTATGTTATGTCGAAAATACCATGATGGGTAGCACCGTCTTGCCCTACCAAACCGGCCCTGTCTAGGCAAAAAATCACAGGCAGGTTTTGTATCGCAACATCGTGTATAACCTGATCGTAAGCACGCTGTAAAAATGTAGAATATATATTGCAAAAGGGGATGAGGCCTTCAGCGGCCATTCCTGCCGCAAGTGTAACCGCATGCTGTTCTGCTATTCCTACATCGAATGCACGCTCAGGAATCTCATCCATCATAAATTTTAATGAACTTCCGGTAGGCATCGCAGGGGTAATACCGACAATTTTTTCATTATTTTTCGCAAGCTCTACAAGAGTATGCCCGAAAACATCCTGAAATTTTGGAGGCTGAATTTTGTTGGTTTTAGGAGCCAATTCTCCCGTGACCTTATCAAATTTTCCGGGTGCATGGTAGCGAACCTGGTCTTGTTCTGCCTTTTTTAAACCCTTCCCTTTAGTTGTGATTATATGTAAAAACTTAGGACCTTTGATCTTTTTAAGACGGTTGAGTTCATTAACCACAATATCGATATCATGGCCATTAATTGGACCGGAATAATTAAAGTTTAAAGCTTCAAAAATATTTTGCTGATTCCGTAATTTACGCTCTTTGACATTGGTGAGATACTCCTTTAAAGCACCGACACTGGGGTCTATCCCTATAGCATTGTCATTTAGAATTACCAGGATATTAGCGTCTGATACCCCGGCATGGTTAAGAGCCTCAAAAGCCATTCCGCTCGCTATCGAAGCGTCGCCGACTATTGCTATATGGTGCCTGTCGGTTTCTCCTTTAAGACTGGAAGCTATGGCCATCCCTAAAGCAGCAGATATGCTGGTAGAACTGTGTCCGACACCGAAAGTGTCGTATTTGCTTTCCGAACGTTTGGGAAAACCACTGATTCCGTTAAGCTGTCTGTTGGTATGGAAGACCTCCCTTCTTTCTGTTAATATTTTATGGCCATAAGCCTGGTGTCCGACATCCCAGACCAAAAGGTCATCAGGGGTGTTAAAGACATAATGAAGCGCTATGGTGAGTTCTACCACACCCAGGCTGGCACCTAAATGACCTTCTTTTACCGAGAGAATATCTATAATAAATTCCCGGAGCTCTTTCGCCAATTGCGGAAGTTGTTCCGGTGACAACTTTTTTAAGTCATCAGGCGAATGAACAGATGTAAGTAATTTTGATGGCATACCGCAAAAATACGAGTTGAAATTGTATTTTTGATGCATGATGAATCCTTTTGATGATAATTATTTTATGAAGAGAGCCCTTCAAGAAGCGGAACTGGCTTTTGAAAAGGGAGAAGTGCCTGTAGGGGCCGTGATAGTTGTTGATAATAAGATCATTGCTAAAACCCATAATCTTACCGAAACCCTGACTGATGTTACAGCACATGCCGAGATGCAGGCTATAACAGCAGCAGCAAACTATCTGGGAGGAAAGTATCTGCACGGCTGTACCTTGTATGTCACCCTGGAACCATGCCAGATGTGTGCAGGGGCATTGTACTGGAGCCAGATATCAAAAGTTGTTTATGGGGCCAAAGATGAAAAAAGGGGGTGTGCGGCCATGGGAGCCGGCCTGCATCCTAAAACCCGGCTTGTTGGGGGGGTGATGGAAGATGAAGCTTCCGGACTGTTAAAAAGATTCTTTATCGAAAAGAGAAATTTGAATTAATGCCGTAAACTACCTCGGGGCAAACCCACGAGAGGGCCAAGCGTAAAGAAAAGGTCTGGTAGACCTTTTTAGCGATGGAGCCAGTTGGCGCATGGCAAAACATTTCAATGCAAGTCCTGTGAAATTCCTTTAGGAACATTTTACAAGGGCAAGCGTCGGAACAGTTAAATCTCGATGATCGAGTAATAAAACAACCGGCTTCTATAAACAGAAAAAGCGTAACCTGTGTTACGCTTTAAATTTTTCCAAAATAAAATATGATTATCCTATAACTCTTACGTCAGAAGCAACTTTTCCTTTTTTGCCTTCTTCTTCGTTATATTCTACTTTGTCTCCTTCGTTAAGTTCTACTCCGTTCAATGCAGTTACATGAACAAAAATATCGCTTCCTGTGTCATCGTTGGTAATGAATCCGTAACCTTTGGAATCATTGAAAAATTTTACTGTACCAGTCATTATAAAAAAAATAAAAATTAATTTGATAGCGCTAAGGTAATATTTAATCTGACATACCAAGTAAAAAGAATGTTTTTTTTATGAAAAATTATTGATTTTCAGTGCTATCGCCTTTTTTGTTGTTCATTTTATCTATATTTTCCTGGGTAAACATATAGTCCTGAATTTTCTTTCCTTTGGATCTGTGGTAGATAAAGAACGGTATTAGAATAAAGGCAATGGCCAGAACCCCGATGCCGACCAGGCGATCTCCGGTAAGGTTGTCGTCATTCATTTTAAAATAAAACCCTGTGGCCATGGTAACCATAATGGCGATAAATAATATTTGAAGAAACCTTTTCATTTACGTCAGTTGTATTGGATGTTGCCCGCCAGTTTCAAATTGATGGCAACTTGCTTTTTTCTTTTATTGTTTTTATGGTAAAGCGCTAATAGAAGCGTATTCAACTTTTCGTATGCACTTTAAGTTATACTGCAAAGTTAATCAACTTTCTTCTGTATGCGGTCAATAGTTTAGATTTAGAAACAAAGCCAACGTAAACCCCGTTTTTTACTACAGGGAGGTTCCACGCACCGCTGTCCTGAAATTTTTTCATCACCGTCGTCATTTTGTCTTTTTCCATTTCAATGATGGCCGGAGGGGCTTGCATTACATCTGTGGCCTTCACAGAATTGTACATAGCCTGGTCAAACATAATCGGACGAATATCATCGAGCAGGATAACTCCTTCAAGGGTTCTGGTTTTAGTGTTTAAGACCGGATAGATGTTTCTGGAGGATTTTACCACGGCCTTATGCACGATCTCTCCGAGTGTCATCTCGGGATTAACAGGCATAAAGTTTTTTTCGATCACACTTTCTATATCCATAAAAGTGAGTATCGCATGATCTTTATCGTGGGTGATGAGTTCTCCTTTACGGGCCAGTTCGGTCGTATAGACGGAATAAGAAACAAAATATTTGGTAAAGGAATACGATATGGCAGCGGTAATCATTAACGGGATAAACAGTTCGTAGCCTCCTGTTAACTCCGCTATCAGGAAGATGGCTGTAAGGGGGGCGTGTAGTACGCCTGCCATTAATCCGGCCATGCCCACTAACGTAAAATTACTTTCAGAAACAGATGTGTTGAACAATCCGAGGCTGTTCAGGGTTTTGGCAACACAGTTACCAAGAATACTTCCCATAAATAATGTAGGGGCAAAAATACCACCCACACCTCCGGCTCCAAAGGTGATGGAGCTTGCTACTACTTTAAAAAGGACGAGGCCAGCCAGAAGGCCGATAACGTTCCAGTTATTGTCGAGGTCGAGGTTGAAAATGTTTCCTTTCAACGCTGCTGTCAGATCGCCTTTAATAATGTTGTTCATAACATCAAAGCCTTCACCGTACAGCGGGGGAATTAAAAATACCAGAAGTCCGATGGCAACTCCGCCAATAATGATCCTGTTTACAGGAGATTCTATGTTGTCAAAAAAGTTATGTATACGCTCATATACTTTTGAGAAGTAGATCGAGACCAAACCGGCAACGATTCCTAAGATAATAAAATATGGAATATCGGCTATAACAAACTTATCTTCAATCCGAAAAGGAAGTAAAATATCATCGCCAAAGAAAAAGTAAGAAGTGATGATTGCCGACAAAGAAGCCAGTAGCAGGGGGACGAGTGATGTCAGGGTCAGGTCAAGACTGAAGACTTCTATGGCAAAAATAATGGCAGCGATCGGGGCTTTAAAAATAGACGACAAGGCTCCCGCTGCAGCACAACCAATTAATAATGTTCTCGTAGGTTGATTCATGTGAAACAACTGTGAGATGTTTGAACTTATGGCAGCTCCGGTAGCTACTGTAGGGCCTTCCAGACCGACGGATCCTCCAAAACCAACTGTTATCGGTGCAGTTAAAATACTCCCGAACATCTGGTATCGTTTCATTAGTCCTTTGCGTTTTGAAATAGCATACAAGGTGGAAGGGATACCATGACTCACTTTGTTTCTGATGATATATTTCATAATCAGGTAAACAATGCCAAATCCGATAATAGGAAAGATAAAATAGAAGGCGTGATGGTAATACTGAACCAGATTGCCCTCCAGCATGTGTTGGATAAAGTGAGTGAAATTCTTTAAGATAAGTGCGCCTACTCCGGATGTAAAACCTACCAAGATACTGAGTATTAATATAAACTGCCGGTGCGAAATATGCTTTGCACGCCAGATTAATAGTTTTGCCAGTAATGATTTCTTTTGGTTAGGCATATTAAACTTATCTCAGGGATGATTAGATTAACAAAGATGAAAAAAAATCCCGCATGTAGCGGGATAAGTGTTTAGTTATTAATGTTTAAAGATCAATCTTTAAACATAATTCTTTTAATTGATCGTCGTCAATAGGTGCCGGAGCATCGATCATAACATCGCGTCCAGCATTATTTTTAGGGAAAGCGATATAATCACGGATCGTTTCCTGCCCCCCCAATATAGCTACCAGGCGATCAAAACCAAATGCGATCCCTCCATGTGGCGGGGCTCCGTATTTAAAGGCGTTCATCAGGAAGCCGAATTGAGCTTCTGCTTCTTCTTTGGTAAATCCGAGCAGTGAAAACATTCTGCTTTGCAATTCCTGATCAAAGATACGTATCGATCCTCCTCCGATCTCATTACCGTTCAGTACCAGATCGTATGCATTGGCCCTTGCTTTGCCCGGATCTGATTCCAAAAGAGAAAGGTCTTCCGGTTTAGGAGAAGTAAAAGGGTGGTGCATGGCATGATATCTTTCGGTTTCTTCATCCCACTCCAGTAAAGGAAAGTCGACAACCCACAACGGAGCAAACTCATGGGCATTTCTTAGGCCCAGACGTTCAGCGAGTTCCATTCTTAAGGCGCTCAATTGAGCTCTTGTTTCATTTGTGTTTCCGGATAATACACAGATCAGATCACCTGCTTTAGCGCCTGTTTTTTCGGCCCATTTGGCAAGATCTTCCTGATCGTAAAATTTGTCGACGGAAGATTTATAAGTACCGTCGTCATTGCATTTAACGTATACCATCCCTTTAGCACCAACTTGCGGACGTTTAACCCAGTCAATAAGTTGATCGATCTCCTTACGGGTATATGAGGCGGCGCCCGGAACTGCAATACCAGCTACCAATTCGGAAGTATTAAATACATTAAAGTCTTTGTGTTGCGCAACGGTATTCAATTCGCCGAATTCCATTCCAAAACGTATGTCCGGCTTATCGTTACCATATTTACGCATGGCATCGGCATAAGTTATTCTCGGAAACTTTTCGGTTTCAACACCTTTGATCTCCTTTAACAGATATTTGGTTAAACCTTCGAAGATGTTAAGAATGTCTTCCTGTTCTACAAATGCCATTTCACAGTCAATCTGCGTAAATTCGGGTTGCCTGTCCGCTCTCAGGTCTTCATCACGGAAACATTTTACAATCTGAAAGTATTTGTCAAGTCCCCCAACCATAAGAAGCTGCTTAAAGGTTTGAGGCGACTGGGGCAAGGCGTAAAACTGTCCTTCGTTCATTCTTGACGGTACCACGAAATCCCTGGCTCCCTCCGGAGTCGATTTTATAAGATATGGGGTTTCAACCTCTATAAATCCTTCTTTTGAAAGATAGTTGCGCACTTCCATAGCGACTTTATGTCGAAAAACTAATTTGTCTTTTACCGGGTTCCTGCGAATATCCAGATAACGATATTTCATTCTCAGGTCTTCTCCACCGTCGGTATTATCCTCGATAGTAAAAGGAGGCGTTTCAGCTTCATTTAAAATTTTAATGTCTGAAACCAGTACTTCGATAGCTCCGGTAGGAATATTCTTGTTCTTGGACTCTCGCTCAATAACAGTCCCCTTTACCTGTACTACATATTCACGACCAAGGGTCTTAGCCTGATTAAAAACACTTTCGGGTGTTCTTTCTTCATCAAAAATTAATTGGGTGATGCCGTACCGGTCCCTGAGATCGACCCAGATCATAAATCCTTTATCTCTTGATTTCTGAACCCATCCGGCCAATGTTACTTCCTCATTAATATTTGTTGAGCGAAGCTCACCACAAGTATAAGATCTAAACATTATCTGCTGATTTTAATGCTGCAAAGGTAATAAGTTATATAAGACGATTTAAGGTTTTGTAAAGCTTTTTATATCTGTACGGTTACAGGTTTTAAGTGATGTCTGAATTAAAGGGAGCGGACAAGGTGAATTTGTTAAACCGATCATAATTAAAGTTTGAAAATCAAATGGTTATGACCTCAATGTTAAATTAATGTTACGTAAAGGTTGATTTAAAGTAAAAAATAAATTATATTTGTTATTGTAATGTAAATTATAAAGTCGACAAAAGCGTTTAAAAAAACAAACATTATGAAAAGGATAGCATTAACATTAGCGTTTTTGTTTTCTTTTGCGTTGTACGCACAGGAAGATAGCAAAAAACCTGTTTTTGAGAAACAGGATGATATGATAAAAGCAACTTACTTTCACGACAATGGAAAGGTAGCACAGGCAGGATATTATCTGAATGGGAAGCTTCAGGGAGAATGGGTGTCTTACGACCTGGATGGTAAAAAAACAGCTATAGCAAATTACGATCAAGGTAAGAAAACAGGAAAATGGTTTTTCTGGGCAGATGGTAAGTTAAGTGAGGTCGATTATACAGATAACCGAATAGCAAATGTTACTACCTGGAACAGTGAAAGCCGGTTGGTGAAGAATTAACAACAATCTAAACGTAGAAAAAAGTCCTGATCGTTCGATCAGGACTTTTTTATTGAGTTTTGATAAGTTTCTTGAACAGGCAGCTCATTTTGGGTTCAGCCTTGCCGGCCACTTCGATGATTTCATCAATGCTGACAGGTTTCAGGTTATCAGGATCGCCGATATCAGTGATAACAGATACAGCCACAACAGGCAGTTTTAAATGATTGGCCACAATAACTTCGGGTACGGTGCTCATTCCTACAGCATCAGCACCGATTATTTTCAGCATTCTGTATTCAGCTTTGGTTTCCAGTTGTGGTCCCAATACAGATACATAGATACCGCTTTTGAGGTCTATGTTTTCTTGTTTTGCAATGCGCTTAAGTTCATTTTTCATTTCAACATCATAGGGCTCACTCATGTCGGCAAAACGTTCTCCAAACCGGCCAACCCCTTTAAAGGCGAGGGGAGAACCTCCTAATAAGTTAATATGATCTTCAATAAGCATTAAATCACCTTTTTTAAAATTGAGGTTTATAGCTCCCGAGGCATTGGAAACGAATAGTTTTTTTATGCCTAGTTGATGCATCACCCGGATAGGGTATGTTACATCTATAAGGTCGTATCCTTCATAAAGATGGAACCTCCCCTGCATCACTACCACTTTTTTTCCTTCTAGTGTTCCGTATATGAGTTTTCCGCTATGAAATTCAACTGTAGCCAGAGGAAAGAAAGGGATGTGGTTGTAATGCGCTATAATAGGTTCTGAAATTTCATCAACGAGTTTTCCCAGGCCGGAACCCAATACAATTCCTGTTTCTGGGTGGTCAAATCCTTTTTCTTTTAGATAGTCGACGGTTTCGTTTAATTGTTCCAAGGTCATTTATTCGATAATTTGATCTGAGCAAATGTATGTATTGTTTGTTAAAAACAAAACCCGGCTTTTGCCGGGTTTTAGAATAGTATTATTGATTACCTCCTTAGAAGTTGTAGCGTAAGCTAAAGTTCCAGGTTCTGCCGTAACCGAACCTACCGTTGTTGTTAATATTTACGCCTTTGTAGTTTTCGTCCGGATTATTTGAAGCCGCCAGATTTCCATTAACAGATTCTAAATACACTTCGTCGAATACGTTGTTAAGGTTAAATCTAAGTTGTACTGAATTTTGTTTATTTTGTCCTACAAGCATTTTGTAACTTAATCCTGCATCAACAGTATCGTATGATGGTAATTCTAATGTTTCTTCGGTTAAAGAACCTGTAGAATAAAAATTGTTGTATAAATTCCATGCTCCATCAACGCTGAATCTAGGTAAAATTTCATAGTCAGCATTAATTCCGGCTGTAAATTGAGCTGCACCACCCACATTGAAGCCGTCAATTTCTACTGTTACAGCAGAGCCTATTTCATCTCCATCCTGATCAAAAGACCTTTGACTTCCATTGCCTTTAAATTTCCAGTTGCCTACTGACATAAAGCCGTTTAATTTTAATTTATCAAAAGGTCTGGTGAATACTTCCAATTCTACACCAGTGTGTACCTGTTTTACACCCTGGGTTTGGTATCCTATATAATCTTCTTCCTGTTCACCATTATCACTGAGTAAAGTTCTGTTATCCCATGTGGTGTGATACAGGTTAAGGTTTGCAGAGAAGGCACTTCCTCCTAATTTATAACCAGCTTCAAAACCCGTTATTTTTTCATTTTCTACTTCCGGCATTAAATATTCGTTACTTCCTCTATTGTCTCTAAAAAGGACGTCGTGGAAAGGCTGACGAGAGTAATGTCCTGCATTTGCAAATACTTTGTGGTTTTGTGCCAATGCGTAGGCAATACCGGCTTTAACATTGAAACCAGGATTGTGTATTTTGTCCGATTCTTCAGATTTTCCTTCTTGTTGAGTGTTTAAGAACTCAGTTCTCACGTGTGACTGTGTAGATAGTGAACCTTGGAAGAAAGCGGATAAGGCATCATTTGCATATTCTAGCTGTCCAAATACACCGGTATAATTAATCTGTTCTTCATAATCGTAACCAAACTTTTGACCGTGGTCATTATTTGGATTAAAAAAGGCTTTCCATGGATTAATACCTCCTGCGCTTGTAAGTACATAATCACCACTATATCCTGAAGAAGCATTTACAGCGTCAACAGAAATAAACTCCCTTACATCCCTGAAATGGATACCATTATAAAAACGGGCATCAGCACCTATGTTAAAGTTTAGGTTTTCAGTTAATTGATTGTTGTAGTTAGTAACTATACCGTACCAATTATGATTATTGTTTGAACCTCTTGCATAAAGGACATCGTTGCCAGATGTGATTGCTTGAGCAAAACTACCTCTACCCATAGAGCCATATAGAACGGTAGATAAACCAGATTTTTCATTTATTGTCCAGTCCCAGCTTAAATTGGCAACCGGTTTATGATAAATGTTTCGACCTCCCGGATAGACATTGCCTTTACCATTCAAAGTGTTAGGGCTGTTTACTCCGGAGAAATTCCATGAATTATAGCGTCTCCCATTCTCTAAGAAAGATTCGATGCTGCCACTACCTGCTACCGCGTGCCACTGAGGAGCTCCGGTTATCAGGAAGTTTAAGGTGTTATTTTCGTTTGGTTGATAACCTACGGATATAAAATAGGTTTGACCTTGGCCATCAGTATGATCTACATAACCGTTACCTTGCCAATGGCCTAACATAGCAGAAAAAGACCAGCCTTTTTCATTAACTCCGGTAGAATAATAAGCAGTGGTTTTCACATAGTTATTGTTGCCTACCAAGGCCTGTGCAAAACCACCTTCTCTTTGGTCTATCGTTTTTGTAACGATGTTAACTGTTCCACCCACAGAAGAAATAGCCAGCTTGGAGGCTCCAAGTCCTCTTTGTACCTGTACAGCATTGGCAACGTCCAAAACACCGCTCCAGTTAGACCAGTACATCTTACCGTCTTCCATTCCGTTTATTGGCTGTCCGTTAAGTAAGAAGGCTGTATTGGTTTGGTCGAAACCTCTTAGGAACATACTACCGTCTCCAAAACCACCCCCTTTTATATTTTGTACAGAAGGAGTTGATTTTAAGATTTCCGGAAGATCCCAGTTAGCTGCTTTCTCTCTGATTTCACTTGCCTTTATGGTCGATACGGCAACAGGTGTTTTCCTGTCGGAAGCCAAATCAATAACCCCTGACCCGACAACAACAACCCCTTCCAGCTCCTGTGCGTCAGCTTTTAAAACAATAGTGCCCAGGTTGGCGCTACCTCCGGTTAAAGTGAACTTAACCTCTTTTTTAATAAATCCTACGTAAGTAATAACCAGTGTTCCCGAGTTTTCAGAAACATCAACGGAAAACTTACCGTTAAAGTCGGTGGAAGTTCCGTTAGTGGTGCCTTTAACCATAACGTTTGCTCCCGGTAAGGGTTCGTTAAATTCCCCATCCATGATAGTACCGGTAACGGTACCCTGGGAAAAAGCTGCAGTGGCTACCAAAGTAAAAACTGCTGAAAAAATCCAATTGTAAATTGTCTTCATTTGTTAGTTAAATTTGATTTTACGGTGCAAAATTCTACTATTTAACATACTATTATATTAAGGCAATGTTAAATATTATACGTGCATAACAAATATAGACAGAATATATAACGGTATAGGGTATGGTTAATTAACTTGTAAACTGAATTATTAACAATTATTTTTGATTTTTCTTGAAAAATCTGATCAGATTTCGGGTGGAAGAGTCGTGATTATCAATATTTTCAGCTGTGAGATCTTTCAGGATTTTTGTTGCCAATTGTTTCCCTAATTCTACACCCCACTGATCATAACTGTAAATATTCCAGATAACTCCCTGAACGAAAATTTGATGTTCATACATGGCGATTAATGCCCCCATACTTTTAGGGGTTAATTTATCTATAAGTATGGTTGTAGATGGTTTGTTGCCTTCAAATACTTTATAAGGAAAGAGTTTTTGTATGGTGTTATCATCCATTTTTCCTTCTAATTCGCTGCGTACCTCGGTCTCTGATTTACCATTGAGAAGTGCCTCCGTCTGCGCAAAGAAATTAGCCATCAGTTTGTTGTGGTGATCTTTGTCTTTGTGTAAAGAATTTGTAAAGCCAATAAAATCTGCCGGAATTAGCTTGGTTCCCTGGTGTATTAATTGAAAAAAGGCATGTTGGGAATTAGTACCGGGCTCACCCCAGATGATAGTGCCTGTTTGGTAATTTACCAGGTGACCGTCCCTGTCGATGCTTTTTCCGTTACTCTCCATAATACCTTGTTGCAGGTAGGCAGCAAAACGGTTTAAGTATTGAGTATAAGGGATGATCGCTTCGCTTTCTGCATTGAAAAAATTATTATACCAGATACTTAGAAGTGATAGTATGACCGGAATGTTATTTTCGAATGGTGTGGTTTTAAAATGCACATCCATGTCGTAGGCACCCTCAAGTAGTTCTTCAAAATTATCGTATCCAACAGCCAGTGCTATCGATAAACCTACAGCGCTCCATAAGGAAAAACGGCCGCCTACCCAGTCCCACATCGGGAATATATTTTCACTGCTGATACCGAATTCCTTGATTTTAGGCAAATTCGTAGATACCGCAACAAAATGCCCGGCTATGTCATTTTCACCGGTTGTGAATGTATCTGATAAAAACCAGTTTCGGATGGTTTGTGCATTGCTCAGTGTTTCCTGGGTTGTAAAACTTTTAGAAACTATAATAAACAGGGTGGTTTCGGGATTGAGGTCTTTAATGGTTTCGTGTACATGGTCTCCGTCTACATTGCTCACGAAATGCACCTTTAAATGATTTTTATAGAACTGTAGCGCTTCGGTAACCATGGCAGGACCCAGGTCGGAGCCTCCAATACCGATGTTAACAATGTCGGTAAAGGCTTTACCTGTATACCCTTTTTTTGATCCCGAAATGACGGCATTCGAGAATTCCTTTATTTTATTTTTAACAGCGAAAATTTCAGGAATTACATTTTTTCCGTCAACCAATACGGTGTCATTTTCTTTTGCCCTGAGGGCAGTGTGTAGTACGGCCCGGCCTTCAGTTTCGTTAATGATGTCTCCTGAAAAGTATCTTTTTACTGCATCTTCCAGATTGCATTCCTTAGCCAGTTGAAGTAGTAGCGACCTGGTTTGGGGCGTAATCCTGTTCTTTGAATAATCGACGTAAAAATCATTCCATTTAATGGTAAATGAATCGGCTCTTTCACTGTCTTCAGCAAAGAGCGATTTCATGTTTAGATTTTTAATTTCCTGATGGTGTAGCTGAAGCTTTTTCCAGGCCTCAGTATTGATTGGGTTCAAGTTGCTTAATGCCATGCTTAATTTAATTCTGCAATAAATTCTTCTCTCTCTTCTTCAAAAATAATGTTGTCTAACTGAGTTTTAATCGGTTGGATGAATTCAAGATATCGTTCTTTTATTTCCGGTTTGATAGGTTCTGCCGATGGCAGGTCCTGGCTGAAAGGGTCTACCTGTTTCCCGTTCTTCCAGAAACGATAGCACACGTGGGGGCCTGTTGCCAGACCTGTACTTCCTACATATCCTATAATATCTCCTTGTTTTACATATTCGCCAACCTTGGCAGCCCTTTTAGACATATGAAGGTATTGGGTTTCGTAAACGCTGTTGTGACGGATTTTTACGTATTTACCATTTCCGGCTGTGTAACCCGATTTGGTAACAATACCGTTAGCTGTTGCCCATATGGGAGTTCCTCTCGGAGCTGCATAGTCGGTACCTAAATGTGCTTTCCATCGTTTTTGTACAGGGTGGAACCTCTTCCTTGAATAACGTGAGGATATTCGGGAATAGTTTAAAGGAGCTTTTAAGAAGAATCTTCTTAACGAATTAGCATCATCAGTATAATAGTCGCTTCTGTCGTTAATGGTGTCTGTTTTAAACCTGAAGGCATAGAACGATTCATCGAGGTGTTCAAAATAAGCAGCTTTGATCTTGCCCATTCCTGCATATATGGTATCGTCGATATATCTTTCTTCGTAGATAACTTTAAACCGGTCGCCTGTCTGCAACCTGAAAAAGTCGATGGTCCAGGCATAGATGTCTGCAAGCTCATGCGACACCTGGTAGTCCATGCCTTTTTCCAGGATGGCTTCTGATAACGAACTGCTGATGGTCCCCGTGGCTTCCCGTTCTACGATCTTTACGGGTTTCTTTTTAGAGTAAGCGTGAATGGAGTCGGCAAAGTTAACAACCACATAATCAATTTTGTTCGGCTGATAGATAAAGCATTGGGGTATTTGCAAAGAGTCCTTAGAACACAGGATAGTGTAAGGTTTTCCTGCCTGAAGCCTTCTGATGTCAAAGCTGTCTTTGGTCTTTTCGGCGATTTGGTATACCCGTGAATAGTCAATTTTATTTTTGGCCAGGATCTCTCCAAAGCTATCGCCTTGTTTTATCGTATCGCGAAGCACAAAAAAATTGTTGAGGTTAAAACCAAATTCATTAACCTCTTTTGGTTTTTCAATAACTACTTGCTTTTCTTCATTAACATTTTCTTTTTCTTTCTTACATGCTGATATACTTATAATTACCAGCGTTCCCAACAAGAGTTTTCTAAGCATTTAATTTGTTTTTTCCGGATTAAACATATGATCGACCCATTGTTTTCCCCAATCGAGTTTTTCCTGATCGCTCCAAAGTTCAGGAAAAAAGATGATTTTTTGATAACTTGGAGGTAAAAATTGCTTCCAATTGGTTCCGCCAGTGGCATCTATGGTATTTTGATCTTTTCTTAAATAACGATATGCAGACCCCATATGCATCAACGGCCAGTGTACATTTGCATTGGTGTCTAGCGTTCTTAACGCCTTTATAAGATCTTTATTGTTCTTTTCTTTTTCGGGTAGCTGTAAATATTTTTGATACAACGTAGTGTTTTTTACCTGGTTGGCTATTCTCATAAAACGAGGTGTGTATCTGTATTCAAACTGTTTCAGTGTCAGTGTCTTTTCGCCGGTTTCAATATCGGTAGCTCCTTTTTTCCAGTAAATATTTTCATAAAGTTCTTCGAGTTCCTTCTTTTCAGACATCGTATCCCTGACAGACAGATGCACCAGGTTTTCCATCGGGGTCGAATAAAATTCAATCATTCTGTATTGTGCAGACTGAAAACCGCTGGCCGGCAGCAATGACATCCTGTATTGCAAAAATTGTTCACGTTCCATTCCGGTGATCATTATTTCAAAAGACGATATCAATGCCCTGAAATAATTATTGATCCTGTTTATTTTTTTGGTGAAGAACTCAGCCCGTTGAAGTTTGTCATCAATAAGCTGTTTTTGTTCGTGAATGATAAGTTTAAAGTAGAGTTCTGTAATCTGATGGTACATGATAAAGATCTCCTCGTCGGGGAAATGGGTCCGCGGTATCTGTAAACTCAATAAGGTATCCAGATGGATGTAGTCCCAGTAGGTAAGATACCTGTCGTGTAAAAGACCATCTAAATAAGAGCCTAGGTCCTGCCCTGAATTTTTGTATTTCTCTTCAAGTTTTGCTATCCTTTCCGCAATTTCAGGTTTTATTTCCATTCTTAGTCCAGCTGAATTTTAAATTGGTGTTTAAGTCCTTTAAAGGCGTTTAAATCTGCCTTTAACGATCCGATAACCAGATCGGCCTGTATTCTGATCGGTATTCTGTTGTCGTCGTCACTGACCCACAATGTAACACTTTCCTTTTCCTTAAAGATCCTTCCCGATTGAACATACGGGCGAAATTTGAGGCATCTGACCTTGCCAAATTTTGTGTTTAAGGTTTGCCAGCCTAGAAAACGTAGTCTGAAGTTGAAAACTTCATCATCGTCGTATAACAGTTCAAGGTCAACCTCCTGGCCTATTTTAAAAGAGGAAAAATCATAATTGTTCCTGAGGTAATAAAAGGCCGAAATAAGATCTTGTATGCCATCCGGGGTTTCGATAACAGTCGTTCTGTTGTGCTTTCGGTTTAACACAACGGCCTTATCCTGATCGTGTTTGAAATTTATTTCGAGATCTTTGGTATATCCTCCCTCGTCGATTTGCCGTATAAATTTATACGGGACAAGCTTTTCTTTATCGAAATAGCTTTCATAATTATCGTCAACTTTAAAAAATACTCTGGCAAGACCTGTGGTGCTTCCTTTTCCGACTACATGATATACGTCTTTTCCGTTTAATGATGTTTCGTTAACGCTTAGCGTTGCGTAGCTGGCGTTAAAAATGCCATAGTGGATTCTGAACTGAAACCATTCGCCGCCTCTGAAAGCGCTATGTGTACCAGGGGCATCGGTTTCAATTGGTAAGAAAAAAATCGTTGCGATTATTATAAGTAATTTATTCATACTTTAAAATCTGTTGTAAAAATAATAAATTCAATTACATACTGTCTTAAAGTTTGTTAAACAATTATAATACCAAAAACTTATGAAATAAAAAAAGTCTTTCTGATCAGAAAGACTTTTTATGGTATTGTCCGGAAATTAATTATTCTCCGGCGTTTTCTACAGCCTCTTTAACGTCTTTAACAGCGTTTTCTGTAGCTTCTTTTGCGTCTTCAGCAGCTTTCTCAAGAGTATCAACAGCTTCCTCGATGGCTTCTTTAGTATCTTCGGTAGTTTCTTTGATAGCTTCAGCAGCGTCCTGAGTTGTCTCTTCAACTGCTTCTACAGCATCCTGAGCAGCATCTTCAGCCTTCTTGGTGTCTTTACAGGCAACAAGCGATGTACCCAATGCTAAGACAAGAGCGATGTTTAAAATTGTTTTTTTCATGATTTGTTTTGAGTTTTATCAGTTTATTAACTAAAGTGCGAAAGTGCAACTTTTTTTAATAGTTGCAAAATGTTTTTTAACATATTTTTAGTAGGGGGTGAATTTTTTACAGTTCCTTCTTAATGTAGTTGCCTATCAGCTCTTTAGCTCCCTTATTTTTTTGAATAAACTCCATGTTCAGCCTGCCTTTCTGAACTCTTTTTGTAGTACTTTTTAGTAGGTTTTTCAGGATAGTATTGAATTCTGAATAGTTTTTTATAGAAAAAACCCCGCCTTGTTCTACAAGATCGGCAGCTTCTTTGAATTTACCGTAATTTTCACCGATGATGACCGGAATTCCAAAAACAGCAGGTTCTAGGGTATTGTGAAGCCCCGTATCTCCCATTCCGCCACCAACATATGCTATGTTGGCGTAACTATATATTTTGGTAAGGATTCCAATGGTATCGACAATCAATACATCGTAGTCTTTCAGATCGAGGTTTTGTTTCTTTGTGTATAGTACAGCGCTTTTGGTTATGCTGTTTTGTAATTTGCCGATCTCTTTAGGTTTGATATTGTGAGGGGCGATAATGAATTTGGTTCCCGGTGCGCTCTCATTGATGAATTTGATGATTAATTCTTCGTCTTCCGGCCAGGTGCTGCCTGCTACAAAACACAATCGGCCATTGATGAATTCAGCAATGAAGTCCAGGGTGTTGTCCCGTTCAAGAATTTCGTCAACTCTGTCAAACCTTGTATCGCCACTTACGGTAGTATTATTGAAGCCGATCTTTTTAAGAAGTTGTTTCGAATTTTCATCCTGTACAAAAAAATGATCGAAAGTAACCAGCGATTTACGCATAAAGGTTCCGTACCATTTAAAAAAGGCCTGGTCTTTCCTGAAGATCGCCGAGATGAGCAGGGTTTTAACCCTTCTGTCTAGCAGTGCCTGAAGGTAATTTGGCCAAAACTCGTATTTAACGAAGATTGCCAGTTCAGGCTGAGACAGATCCAGAAACCTTTTTACATTACTTTTTGTGTCCAGCGGAAGGTAGCTGATAATGTCGGCTGCCTTACTTTTTTTCTTTACTTCATATCCCGAGGGAGAGAAGAATGTTACCAGTATTTTGTAACCGGGGTAATTCTTTTTAACCTCCTCAATAACAGGAAGTCCCTGTTCAAATTCTCCCAGGGAGGCCGTGTGAAACCAGATGATTTTATCTGAGGGGGCAATTTCCTTTTTTAAAGTTTCAAAAACATTCTTTCTTCCGTTTACAAAAAGCCTGATTTTATTGTTGAACAATGCTATTATTTTCAACAATAACCCCGATACGACAACCAATACATTATAGATAAAAAACACCTTGTTTACAGTTTGCTGCTAAAATACGCCTCTTTAGTTAATTTCATTGGTTGCAGTTGCTTAATTTTGTAATATTGTTTCATATAACTATATAAGTGAATGAAGAAAATTCAAATGGTTGATCTTAAAGGTCAATACGAAGCGATTAAGGATACGGTAAAAGGGGCTATCGATGAGGTTTTGGAAACAAGCGCGTTTATAAACGGACCTTATGTTCATCAGTTTCAAAAAGATTTAGAATCATATCTGGGGATAAAACACGTAATACCATGTGCAAATGGTACCGATGCATTGCAGATAGCGATGATGGGTTTGGGATTAAAGCCCGGCGATGAGGTGATCACAGCCGATTTCACTTTTGCTGCAACTGTAGAAGTAATTGCACTTTTGCAGCTAACCCCGGTTTTGGTAGATGTGAATGCGGATGATTTTAATATTTCTGTAGAGGCTATTAAAAAAGCTATTACCCCAAAAACGAAAGCGATAGTTCCGGTACATTTGTTTGGACGGTGTGCAAATATGGAGGCTATCATGGAAATCGCAGCAGAACACAATCTTTATGTGATTGAAGATAATGCCCAGGCAATCGGGGCGAGTTACTTGTATAAGGATGGTAGCAAGAAAAAGGCCGGTGCAATAGGCCACGTTGCTGCAACTTCTTTTTTCCCTTCCAAGAATCTGGGATGTTATGGCGACGGCGGTGCGATCTTTACTAATGATGACGAACTGGCTCATACGCTAAGAGGAATCGTGAATCATGGGATGTATGAACGCTACCATCATGATGTGGTAGGGGTTAATTCCAGACTGGATAGTATGCAGGCAGCTGTATTGGCAGCTAAACTGCCAAGATTAGATCAGTATAATGAAGCTCGTTATCGTGCAGCCCAAAAGTATTCAGCGGCATTTAAAGGGCAGGAGCATATCATTACCCCCGATTTTTCGGATAACAAAGAAGAGCATGTATTTCATCAGTATACATTGAGAATTACAAATGGTAAGCGTGATGAATTGGTAAAATTCCTGAATGAGAACGGGATTCCGTGTGGTGTTTATTACCCGATTCCCTTGCACTTACAGAAGGCTTATACGGACAGTCGTTATAATGAAGCCGACTTTGAAGTAACGAATCAACTAGTGAAAGAAGTGATTTCGCTTCCGATGCATACCGAGCTCGATGATGAACAAATTGACTTTATAACTTCGAAGGTCATAGCCTTTGTGAATGATTAATATAGGTAATTTACCCCGGCTGTTCTTACAGCCGGGGCTTTTTTTGGTTGTTCATAAATAGTAAGGATCGTGACCAATTATTGTGTTTATGCAAATATTGTGGTTAATCTGTGCAGGAAAAAATCAATATTTCGCAAACCTTGAATGAAGCCTTGAAGGTTTTATATTAGTGAGTTTCCGTCTATAGCCATGTTAAAACCGAACGCTAATTTAAATAATATCATTTTTAGGGATTTTATAAGTTGTTTTGTATATTGTTGATCTTCATAAAAACAACGGCATTGTTAATATGTAATTAAGTCAAATTCGCCCCGGTAAACATCAAAAAGTCCGTAGAAAGTCCGTTCACTCTTTATAGATATTCCCCTCTACTCCGTATATTTCCCATGCATTCCCCGTATATAGCCATACTATAATACAGGGTAGAGCCTGATCCATCCTAAAAAACTATACAGTTTATTTAATGAACATATGATATTTTTCTTCTTTTGGGGTTCTTTTCTTCAAAACATAAATGGAACGTATCCTGGTAGATTTGATAAAAAACTAGGCTGAAATGAGCTGTTAATACTTCAGGGAGTATAAGCTTTAATGAGGCTGGTGATAATTCCAGTGTTTGTTTCATAAAAGCTCTGATTCATACACGATTTTTGAGATCGGTTCAATAATTACACTTTCTGGTGTTCCGGTATTTATTTTATTTCCGTAAACAGGTAGGATGTTTGTTCTTCAGCTCTTAATTTTCCTTACTTTTGAAGAGTAAACAGCTTTTAAAAGATAGTAGAAGTGAAAATATTAGTTACAGGCGGACTCGGATTCATAGGTTCGCATACCGTTGTGGAATTACAAAATGCCGGTTTTGACGTGGTGGTTATAGATAATTTGTCGAATGCCTCAATCGAAGTGCTTGACGGAATAACGAATATCACCCAAAAGACCCCGGAATTTGAAAAACTTGATCTTCGCGATAAATTAAAGGTTCAGGAATTTTTTCAAGAACATCAGGATATAGATGGAGTGATACACTTTGCAGCTTCCAAGGCCGTTGGAGAAAGTGTTGAAAATCCGCTTCTCTATTATGAAAATAACATTAATACCCTTGTGTATATCCTACAGGAACTGGCGAAAAAGAAGAATGCTAACTTTATTTTCAGTTCATCGTGTACGGTGTATGGCCAGGCAGATGAGTTGCCTATTACTGAAGATGCTCCTGTGAAACCGGCGGCATCACCATATGGAAATACCAAACAGGTAGGAGAAGAGATTATCAGGGATGTATGTAAGGTTTGCGATGACCTAAAAGCGATATCATTGCGTTATTTCAATCCGGTAGGGGCACATCCGTCGGCAGAAATCGGGGAATTGCCAATCGGGGTTCCGCAAAACCTGGTGCCGTTTATTACGCAGACCGGTGTGGGGATGCGAGAACAGCTTTCTGTGTTTGGCGATGATTATCCTACACCGGACGGGACGTGTGTCCGCGATTACATTCACGTGGTAGATCTGGCCAAAGCACATGTGGTCGCTTTGCAAAGACTCCTTCAAAACAAAAACGAATCAAATTACGAAATCTTTAATGTAGGAACAGGAACCGGAAGTTCCGTGATGGAAGTAATCAATAGTTTTGAAAAGGTTTCAGGGCAGAAGCTGAATTATAAAATAGCTCCCCGGAGGGCAGGCGATGTAATAGAAGCATATGCCAATACAGGTAAAGCGAATAATAAATTGGGGTGGAAAGCTGTTTCAACACTCGACGAAGCTATGGCCTCAGCCTGGAAATGGGAACAAAAAATCCGAAAAAAATAATACCTTTATCATAAACCAAACCTTTTATGAT
Organism: Zhouia spongiae; assembly: GCF_022760175.1. Taxonomy (GTDB): domain Bacteria; phylum Bacteroidota; class Bacteroidia; order Flavobacteriales; family Flavobacteriaceae; genus Zhouia; species Zhouia spongiae. The sequence continues at coordinate 693,743 of NZ_CP094326.1, read as the reverse complement.
GAAAAAGATATTGATCCTTGTTTTAACGATAGTTTCCCCTTCTGCTTTTGCTCAGGATATATTGCTGCACTGCGGTAAATTGATCGATGCCGAAAAAGGAAAAGTGCTTTCTGAAAAAACTATTATTATATCAGGAGATAAAATTAAAGAGGTGAGGGATGGCTATGTAGATCCCGAGACAAATGACAAGCTTATAGATCTTAAAGATAAAACAGTGCTTCCGGGTTTAATCGATATGCATGTGCATTTAGAAAGCGAGACGAATCCTAAGCGCTATATGGCCCGTTATACCTTTAATGAAGCCGATATTGCCTTTGAAAGTACAGTGTATGCCAAAAGAACTTTAATGGCCGGGTTTACGACTGTTCGTGATCTGGGTGGGACAGGAGTGAATATAGCTTTGCGCAATGCTGTCAATAACGGGTATGTGGATGGGCCTCGTATTTTTACGGCAGGGAAATCCATTGCAACTACAGGAGGGCATGCAGACCCGACAAACGGCAGTAAAAATAGCCTGATGGGTGATCCGGGGCCAAGGGAAGGGGTCATCAATTCTCCTGAAGAAGCCCGGAAAGCTGTGCGTCAACGATACAAAAACGGAGCTGATGTAATTAAAATTACGGCTACAGGGGGCGTGTTAAGCGTCGCTAAAAGCGGCAAGAATCCGCAGTTTTTTATAGATGAAGTAAAGGCGATCACCGAAACGGCAAAAGATTACGGAATGTTGGTCGCAGCACATGCACATGGAGATGAAGGGATGCAGCGGGCGGTTAAAGGCGGGGTAAAGACAATAGAGCACGGTACATTTATGAGTGATGAAACCATGGCGCTGATGAAAGCATACGATGCTTATTTGGTGCCAACCATAACGGCCGGAAAATTTGTTGCTGAAAAAGCCGAAGTCGCAGGGTTTTATCCCGACATTGTGGCGCCAAAGGCAAGAGAAGTAGGCCCTCAGATACAAGGAACTTTTGCCAAAGCGTATAAAAAAGGAGTGCCAATTGTTTTCGGTACAGATGCGGGGGTTTTCCCCCACGGTGAGAATGGAAAGGAGTTTGGGTATATGGTAGAAGCAGGAATGCCTGAAATGGAATCTATACAGGCGGCTACGGTGGTTGCTGCCAGGCTGTTGGGAGAGGAGAAAAGAATCGGGCAACTCGAACCAGGTTTCTACGCCGATATTATTGCTGTCGACCAAGATCCTACAAAGTATATTAAAACCCTCGAAAAGGTCGTTTTTGTTATGAAGGGAGGGAAAGTATATAAAAACTGAGGCATGGCAATTGAGGTTAAAGATACTGGCTCTCTTTTAAAACTGGCGCACCGGGAGAAGCTGTACGATAAACTGGTCGTTCAGCTAAACAAAGATCTTTCCTTAGCCAATGTTGAGGTTGTTTTCGATAATGATATCAGGCCAATACATTTAAAACAAGAATTGCATGAGCTTCTCTTTAAGCTCATCAATGAGAGGTTTGCCGATTATTTAAATCTGCTTTATATCGTAGATGTGCCGGAACAACAAATAAAAGAGTTAGAAGGCCCGGATATAGTGTTGCTTTCAGAACAGGTTACTTTTCTGGTTCTAAAACGGGAATGGCAGAAAGTGTGGTATAAAAACAGTTACTGCAAGCCTTAAAAATAGACCCTGATGAAGGGGATCAGGGCATCTGCATAGAAGCTTTTGTCGTTATCGTGTAAAACATCATATTTTAACCCCACAGTTACATTCCTCGTGCTGTAGCCGAGTCCGAAGAATAAAGCCGGAACCCAGTAGTTATCTTTTAAATTGCTTCCGTCAAATTCAAATTTCCTGCTTACGTGAAGTTCTTCAAATTCACCGGAGATCTGCATCTCATTTATAGGATTGAATAATCCGATGATACTTCCTCCTACGATAGTGGCCGTATAGACGTCTTTTTGATCGGCATAACTGAAATTTAACCCGACGCCGGTGGCAAACTGGTCGTTTACAGGGTAGATGGCACTTGGAGAAAGTGTTCCGCTAAACCAGCCATCTCCAAAACCTAAGCCAATCCCGCCTCCGAATTGAACATTCCTCCAAAAATCATTGCTGCTCGTGTTGTAGCCGACTTGTGCCTTTGCTGTTGCCATTGAAATTGTAAAGACAATAATGATGTGTAATAAATTAATTCTTTTCACGATGTCAGAAGGTTAGAGATGATCCTACAATATACTAAAATATGTAATCAAAAAGTAATGGAAGACGAGAAGCTGTATATAAAAGAACTTCCCTTGCTTGGGATGAGCAAACAAGGGAAGTAACCTCAAAACTAAAAACAAAAAATGAAAAAGATGAACCACTGCAACTAAATGCATGTAGTGGTGTTTTAAATGTGTTTATAATATTAATTCATAACAGACTCTATGGTTTAGAAATCTTTTTTAGCTGATTTCCGATAGATATTCCATGTCGGGATGATAATCCAGAGAGTGAGGGTTAATAATGATATCAAAACGCCTCTCATGGTTCCGAAAAAATCTCTAAAAATGGCCCCGGTATATCCCATTAGTGCCGAGATGTCCAGCTTAAGCAGGATTAAAATCCTGGAGAGGTCGATAGGGTTAAACATGGTGGCAGCTAATGAAAGCTTGTCCAAAGGATAATCTTTAAAGACAAATAGTGTGATGAGGAAGACTCCGTCGTAAATGACGGCCATAAAGAGCCATAATAATATTACGTAACTAAACCCTTTTATTTTATTGTTGTTGTATAGTGCGATATTAAACGCCAGGGCAACAAAAATAAAGTTTAAAAATACACCGGTTATAATGAGCATGCTGAAGTTCCATATGGCGGAAGAATGAAGAACACCGTAAAAAGCAAAGGGAATGCCTAGCCCTAAAAGTAAACTCATGCTCAGCGAGATGGAAACCCCCAGGTATTGTCCTAAGAAAATGTTACTTCGTTTTATGGGTTGCGCCAATAAAAGTTCGACGAACTCCCTGGAGTCATAATAATACATTATTCCGAATACCGTTGCAATTAGCGGGGTCAGTACGATAATGATATTCATTAGTGTGATCACCGATTTCGAAATATCGTTGTTTAGAAAGAGCAGTACAAAACCAAGAGCCAGGTAAAATAGCAAGTACACATAGCTCCAGCTGCTTCGGATCAGGTCGAAAAAACTATATTTAATTATTTTAAGCATTGCTAGTGGTTAAGATAGAGGCTATGGCTTCCTCAAAGTTAGACTTGCCGGCATCTGTTTTAAGCTCGCTTACCGATCCTTTAAAGTATATGTTTCCATCCAGAAGAAATACGATTTCGTCTGCTATTTCTTCTACAAAACTCAGAATATGAGAAGATATGATAATGGTTTTTCCCTTGGCCCGCTCGTTAAGAATTATTTTTTTTAGTTCGAGAACAGAAGCCGGGTCTAATCCGGATGTCGGTTCGTCCATAACAATAACAGGGTTGTCTACCATAAAGGTCAATACGGCATTGACCTTTTGCTTTGTCCCTCCGGAAAGATCTCCCAGGTTTTTATGAAGGAAGGGTTCCAGTTTAAATGTTTTTATCAGATGTTCTTCTTTACAAGGTTTGTTTTTAAGGGTCTTGATCATTTTAATAAGCTCCGAAACCTTGATGTTTTTCGGGAAATTGGCAATTTGGGGCAGGTAGCTGACATGATTTCGGTAACCCCACGAATTTTTAATATTCTCTCCCTGAACTTCGATGTTTCCGCTGTTGGGAATTACCATTCCGAGAATCGTTTTAATGAGTGTGGTTTTGCCAGAGCCGTTAGGGCCCAGAATAGTAAAGATACCTCCATCTTTAATTTGCAGGTTAATGCCTTTCAGTACCTCCAGATTGCCAAATTTTTTATGTAAATTTTCAATCGTGATCATTGTACGCTGTTCATTAGTGGTTTGTTGTCAAATAAATCTGTCGGAGTAAAGATTGGTGATACTTTTTCTGAAAAATTAAGAACATCAATCATTAAGCTCCGGAGTAAGATGATGCTTTCCGGCGATTGGTTGACAATGTATGAGAATAGCTTTACGGGTCTGTGCGGAACATCGCCAATGCCATCCTTGTTTAGGTCGTACCCGGCATATTCGCTCCAGTAGTTGTTTTCGAATGAGTTGTTGTTCAGTCTGCCGCTATAAGCTACATCGAAAGTATTGTTTAAGAAGTTATTCTTTTTAAAATCGTTATCAAAACAGGCACCTAATATTTTAACGGCCCATCCGTTTTCCCTGAAATCGTTGTTGAGGTATTTTATTCTGTTCGATCCTTCAGCGTTAATTCCTATGGTGTTTTTTTCAAAAGTGTTATCAGTTATTTCGGCATCGTATATTTCTTTTAAAAGAAGGCCGTATGAAGCAGTGCCCCAATTTTTCAGAAAGATGTTTTTATGCATCGCTATTTTTTTGGAAAACATAACTGCTACACCCGCGCCATTACGCTCAAAAGTATTGTTTCGGTACTCGTCGCTGTTGGAAAACATAAAATGAAGTCCGTATCTCAGGTTGTTATAGCTGTGATTGTTTGTTACAGTACTGTTATCAACAAATTCAAAGTAAATCCCGTCTCTTACTTTTGATATACTGTTGTTGTCTATGACTATGTTTTTGCAATGCCATAAGTGTATTCCGTTTCCGGATTTAAATTCAACAGTAGCATTGCCCCTTATAGTGTTTTTCCTGATGATCCCGTTACCCGATTTTTCAAGAAAAATACCATAGAATATATTTTCAAACAGATTGTCCTCTATGATAAAACATTTCGACCGTATAAGCCTGATGGCAGCATGATCTTTGGTAAAGCTCTGCCCCACATTTTGGAATTTAAATCCTTTTATGGTGAAGGTATCCGACTTTACCGTCAGGATTTCATTTTTATTCAGGCCGTCTAAAACGGGATAATTTTCACCTATGAGAGTGAGATTTTTGTTTATAACGAATGGAAAAGTGGTCGCAATGTCTTTTGCAACAATGATAGTATCATTGCTTTTGGCCATATTTATAGCTTTTGCCAGATCATTTACAGGGCAATCACTGCAAACGCGAATAATTTGACCAAATCCAGCTAGCGTCCATGCTAAAAAAAATACTGATATGTAGAGCGTCAGACTTTTCATAAATGTTTAAATAAACCTATTGCTGTTTTAGGTACCTCTTTAGATCTTCCCAGTTGTATACGGAACCTCCCCCTTTATCGACAGTCTTCTCAGCTTCAGAAGTTTTACTGAAAGCAGTAAGGTTAGCGCCCATCGGACTTGTGATTGCCGGACTTATAATGTAAGACGCGGTAGTGGCATCAATTAGGGTTTTGGGGCTCAGGTAGTCGTTCACCAGAAACAGGGAATAGTTGTTTTGCGTATCAGAATGTAAGTGGTTTACCATGCATTCTATAGCGTCAAACTTAAAAGCCTTCCCTTTGTTGTTTACCAGTTCGGCGGCATGTTGCGTATCAACTATGGTCATCTTGCAATAGGAACAGGCGTCAGACCCGTAATTGATAGGCTCTTTCTTGATTTCACACGACACAAAGGTGAATAATATCAGTAAGGAGGCAGCTAATTTGGCTGCTGTCGGCTTTGCTTTAAGAGATTTGTGCTTACGCCGGGTAATGTAAAACGCCACCAATGCCAGCACAATGGCAAAAAACATAAAATAAGTGCCTGATTCCGGGTACGACTTGGCTAAAAAGTTAAGTAAATACTTTTCTCCGAATAAGGGTGGTTGGTATGCCATGCCGGGTACTTTAATGGGAGCGCTGGGACTAAGGTTGTGCCCGTAGTCGTATTCCCATAAGTAAAAGTCGTATACGCCCAATAGTCCTAGTATACCGAGGATCGCTGACCAAACCAGGTATAGTAATCTTTTGCCCCATAAAGCAATGATAACTCCCAGGGCGCTCATTCCTCCGATGATGTATGGAAAGTAAGTGAGCTCAGGAATAGCATCCGGCTCGATATACTTCATACCGACATAATGATTTAAAATGTTTATATTCTGTATTGTAGACGGGGTGTCCCCGGTAATCTGGTTTATCCAGATGTATAGAGATATGCCGTCTGGATATTGAGGAGCGATAAGTGTTATTTGCCAAATAGGAAAAACAAATAATAGGAGTAAGAGTAATGCTGCTGTAAGCATCAATATATTGCCGAGCTTTTTCATTTGTTTTGTTTTTTGCTTGAGAAAAATGAGGCAGGCAGAGCGCCTGCCTCACAACAACAGGAAACCACTAATTACTAATCATCACCCATAGCCCATTTTACCGGTACATCTGAATTAGCGGGTGAAACCCTTACATACCCTTGCATCTCCTGGTGCAATGCAGAGCAGAAATCTGTACAGTAGAACGGGTATACCCCTTCTTGTTTAGGTTCCCAATACAAGGTCTCTGTCTGACCGGGCATTACGAGGAGTTCTGCATTTTGCGCTCCCATAACCGAGAACCCGTGCGGAACATCCCAATCTTGTTCCAGGTTTGTTAAATGAAAGTATACTTTGTCTCCAACCTTAACGCCTTCAATGTTATCCGGGTTAAGGTGGCTTCTGATGGCGGTCATGTATATTCTCACAATATTTCCTTCTCTGACTACTTTTACGTCACTTTCACTTTTGGTTGCATGAGGATGCTCGTTTTCATCGATCGGATAGAACTTCTTGGATTTACTCATTACTTTGCCGGCAGAGATTCCCTGCGCATAATGTGGTTCTCCAATCGTAGGGAAGTCTAGGAGAAGTTCCATTTTGTCTCCTGAGATATCATACAGTTGAGCCGAATGATTTAATTCGGGCCCGGTCGGAAGGTACCTGTCTTTAGTGATCTTGTTAAGAGCTACCAGGTATTTGCCTTCAGGCTTTTTAGAATCCCCACCGGGGATCATCAGGTGTCCTACAGAATAATAAGAAGGAATTCTGTCTATAACTTCCCAGGTGCCTACTTTCCATTTTACAACTTCTGAAGAGATGAAGAAGGTAGTGTATGCATTCCCTTTTCCATCAAATTCGGTATGTAGAGGTCCAAGACCTGGCTGTTCTACAATGCCTGCAACGATTTCGTCCATTTTTAAAATCGGGATACCATAAGCCTCTCCGTCAAAACTTTTATTTTCAATAGCCTGTAAGACTTTGGTAAATGAATGTACAGTTAAATCAGCAGACAATTTCCCGTTACCGACGATATATTCCCCGGTAGGATCTACATCTACGCCGTGGGGTGATTTGGGGGTTGGTAAGAAGTACACCAGCCCGGGGCATTCAGCCGGGTCCAATACACGTACTTCTTTCTTCATCTCAGAAGTTGCTACATGGGTTTTTTCGTCATATATATTATGTGCGTAATTGGCAGGAATAGTTTTAAATTTGCCTTCTGCTATATATTCTTCAGCTTTTTTCCAGTTAATGGCAGCTATGTAATCTTTGTCATTCTGTGAGGCACCGACCTCTAAAAGCGTATTGCTTTCTTCCGTGTTGTATGTAGTGAAGAATGTCCATCCGTGAGATTTTCCCTTTCCTGAGTGTGCCAGATCGTAGTTAAAGCCAGGCATCAGTACCTGAAAGGCAACTTCCATATGTCCGCTTTCTTTTTCTACATCAATGAAAGTAAGAGCCCCTTTAAAATTCCCTTTGTATTCTTTTATCGACATATCCTTTTGCGGATATGGTACCGCAAAGCGGGTTCCGGCTACTACGTACTCTGTGTTTTCAGTAGTAAAAGGAGAACTGTGGTTCCCTCCGCTGTTGGGAATTTCTATAATTTCAGCAGTTTCAAAAGTAGACAGGTCGATACGGGCAATACGAGGTGTGTTGTTTCCGTTGATGAACACCCATCTTCCGTCTGTTTCTCCATCGGTTTGAGATAGTTCCGGGTGGTGAGCATCATCCCAGGGAATAAAACCAAAGGATGTGTTTAGCATAGGTATGGTTTCCTCGTTGTAACCATAACCCTTTTCCGCATCCTGAGAAAATACGGGGATTACTTTAAGGAGCCTGCCCGAAGGCAATCCGTAAACCGATAATTGTCCGCTGAACCCGCCTGATACAAATGCGTAAAACTCGTCGTATTCACCCGGGGCAACATATACCTTTGAAGCAACGTCAGATGAAAGGGCGCTGTTGTTAGAGGTCTGCGAACTTTGCTTACATCCCGTAAACATGGAGACGGCAATGCCAAGACAGAGAAATGTATTTATTGATTTTTTCATGAGTCGGTTATTTTATGGTTCTGAAATATTCTAGTACGGCTCTGGCTTGTTCTTCTGTTAAGTTTTGATTAGCCATGGGAGAACCGTTGAACTCTACGAGCAGGTCTTTGGCAAGCTGGTCTTCTTTAACCATCCCTTCGGGGTTGAGTATCATGTTCATTACCCACTCAGGGCTCCTTCTTTCAAAGATCCCTTTTGGTGCCGGTCCGATGAATTTTTTATCAGGTTTGTGGCAAGCCATGCAGTATTGTTTGTAGAGTTCTTCTCCTTTGGCAGCCAAACCTGCATCGATCTTGTCATTAAATGCCAAAGTCTTTACAGGGCCGATACCTTTATTGTCCAGCTCCACTCTTTTAGATGCCGGAGTCTTTGTTTCGGTTTTTACGGTTTCCTTAGGGGTTTCTTTCTTTTCAGATTTTTGTTCATACGAAAAGCCTTCTTTCTTTTTTTTGCTTTCTCCTCCACAACTGATCATTATGGTGGCAAGCATTAGTAATGAGATTTTAAATAGTTGTTTCATTGCTGAATTAGTTAAGTAAATTAAGGTCAAATGTAGTGGCAGCTGTTCGGGAAATAAATGATAAATGTCATATTTCGGATAATATTATCCTTTTTTGTGATTTTACGCTTTTTCATCATAAGTGTTAATTAGTAAACTAGCTTGGGGCAAGCCCACGAGAGGGCCAAGCGTAAAGAAAAGGACTGGTAGACTTTTTTAGCGATGGAGCAGCTGGCGCATGGCAAAACATTTCGACGCAAGCCCTGTGAAATTCCGTCACGAATATTTCATAAGGACAAGCATCGGAGTATTTAAATCTCGATGATCGGGTAAAAAGAACAGTTGTTTAGCCTCCTTTTGCGGAGGGGTATTTCAATAATTTCAGAAAAGAATTTTTATCTATACAACAATCAAATAAATTTATCTTAATTAATCATAAAACATATATGCGTTAATTGAGAATATTGTACTTTTGTACAAATTTTTGTCAAAAAGAGACAGTTAGATTATAACATGGATAAGTATTCCTTTTTAAATGCGGCGCACACCGCTTTTTTTGCGGATTTATATGACCAATATTTGTTGAACCCGGATAGTGTTGAGCCAAGTTGGCGTGCATTTTTTCAGGGGTTTGATTTTGGGGTTGAAAATGCTGAAGCCGACACCTATGCTGCTAATGGAAAAACAGTGGTGGTTGAAGTGCCTGCAACAGGAGAAAAAATGGAGGTGCCGCAGCAACTTCATAAAGAATTTCAGGTAGTACGTTTAATTGATGCGTACAGGAGCAGAGGACATCTGTTTACGAAAACAAACCCGGTAAGGGAAAGAAGAAAGTATTATCCGTCACTGGCCATAGAAAATTTTGGCTTACAGGAAACGGATTTTGAAACCGTTTTTAATGCCGGTGAAATCATCGGTATTGGTCCGGCATCTCTGAGAGAGATCGTCAGGCATTTAGAATCTATATATTGTGATGCTATTGGGGTAGAGTATATGTATATCCGGAACCCTGAAAGAAATCAATGGATACAGAGTTGGCTGAACAAGAATGACAACCATGCTTCTCTTGAGCCGGATACTAAAAAACATATATTGAGAAAACTCAATGAAGCACTGTCTTTTGAAGGTTTCCTGAATACAAAATATGTCGGTCAAAAAAGATTCTCTGTAGAAGGGAACGAATCTTTGATACCTGCACTTGATAATATTGTTGAAAGAGCAGCCGATGCCGGTGTTGAACAGTTTGTTCTTGGGATGGCTCACAGGGGCCGCTTGAATGTTTTGGCAAATATATTTGATAAACCTGCCAACGATATATTCAGTGAATTTGACGGTAAAGACTACGAATTGGATATTTTTGACGGGGATGTAAAATATCATTTGGGGTGGACCAGCGACAGGTATACCAAGAACGGTAAGAAAATTAAGATGAATATTGTGCCTAACCCGTCTCACCTGGAAACCGTCGGCGCATTGGTTCAAGGTATAACAAGAGCCAAGCAGGACAAGTACTACCAAAATGATGCGTCTAAGGTTTTACCGATCGTAATTCACGGGGATGCTGCCATTGCGGGACAGGGGCTTGCCTATGAGATCGTTCAGATGGCACTCCTTGATGGATATAAGACAGGAGGTACAATTCATATTGTTGTAAATAACCAGATTGGTTTTACCACCAACTATATAGATGGGCGCTCTTCTACATATTGTACAGATGTTGCTAAAGTAACCTTGTCGCCGGTGTTGCATGTGAATGCCGATGATGCTGAAGCAGTAGTACATGCTGTAACGTTTGCACTAGACTTTAGAATGCAGTTTGGCAGGGATGTGTTTATCGATCTGTTGGGTTATAGAAAATATGGGCATAATGAAGGTGATGAGCCTCGATTTACGCAACCAAACTTATACAAAGCAATTGCAAAGCATAAGAACGCCCGTGATATTTATGCCGATAAATTAATGGCCGAGGGTATCATAGGAACTGATTATGTTAAGAAATTAGAAGCTGAATATAAGGCTTCATTAGAGCAGCAGTTTGAAGATTCCCGTAAAGAAGAAAAGACCATTATAAAACCATTCATGCAAGACGAATGGGAAGGCTTTTCTTTAGTGAGGGAAGATGTGATGATAAAAGATGTAGATACTACATATCCGAAAGAGAAACTTGCCGAAATAGCGGAGGTTATAACCAATCTTCCACAAGATAAAAAGTTTCTGAAAAAGATTGTAAGGCTTATCGGGGAACGAAATAAAATGTTCTTCGAGAACGATAAGCTTGATTGGGCAATGGGAGAACTCCTTGCCTACGGAAGTTTGATTCAGGAAGGTTTTGATGTTCGGATTAGCGGACAGGATGTGGAGCGAGGTACGTTCTCACACCGTCATGCAGTTGTTAAGGTAGAGGAGTCGGAAGAAGAAGTGGTGTTGCTTAACCAGCTTGGCGAAAATCAGCATGGAGGTTTTTATATATACAATTCATTGCTTTCTGAGTATGGCGTAGTTGGTTTTGATTATGGCTATGCAATGGCCAGTCCTGATACGCTTACCATCTGGGAAGCACAGTTTGGTGATTTCAGTAACGGAGCCCAGATTATGATCGACCAGTATATCTCTGCAGCTGAAGACAAATGGAAAACGCAAAATGGTTTTGTAATGTTACTGCCTCACGGTTATGAAGGACAAGGGGCTGAACACTCTTCGGCACGTATGGAACGTTATCTGCAACTATGTGCAAAAGACAATATGTTTGTAGCTGATTGTACAACGCCGGCCAATTTCTTCCATTTGTTGAGAAGACAGATGAAGTCGGTTTACCGAAAACCGTTAATTGTTTTTACGCCCAAGAGTTTGCTGAGGCATCCTAAAGCAGTATCTACTGTAGAGGAATTGTCGGGCGGAAGCTTCCAGACAGTGATAGATGATGCTGAGGTAAATCCGGCAGATGTTAGATCGGTGGTGTTGTGTACTGGTAAGTTTTATTATGACCTTCTGGATGCTCGTGAAACTAAAGGGAGAAATGATGTAGCCTTGGTCAGGTTGGAACAATTATTTCCATTGCCAACTGAAAAGATAAATGAGGTTATTGCTAAATATAGCAATGCAGAAGAAGTGGTATGGGCCCAGGAAGAACCAAGGAACATGGGAGCTTGGAGTCATTTGCTGTTACACCTGGAAGAAGCAAGGCAATGGCGTGTAGCTTCAAGACGTTTTTATGCATCCCCTGCGGCCGGTAGTGCAATGCGATTCAAAAAACGACACGAAGGCGTTATTGAATATGTTTTTGATAAAGAATTAGATAATTTTATAAGAAGATAATACTCACTTTAAATACCTAAAATAAAACACGATGGTTTTAGAAATGAAAGTGCCGTCTCCGGGCGAGTCGATAACGGAAGTAGAAATAGCTGAGTGGCTGGTGAAGGATGGAGATTATGTGGAAAAAGATCAGGCAATCGCCGAAGTCGATTCAGATAAGGCAACGTTAGAGCTGCCGGCAGAGGCTAGTGGAATTATTACCTTGAAAGCAGAAGAAGGTGATGCGGTTCAAGTAGGAGAGGTTGTATGTTTGATAGATACTTCTGCGGAAAAGCCGGCGGGTGCAGATACTGCTGCTCCGGCTGTCGCTGAAGAGAAAAAGGAAGCGGTTAAGGAGGCGCCTAAGACAGAAGCCCCTGCAAAAGAAACTTATGCTACAGGTGTGGCGAGTCCTGCTGCTAAAAAGATTTTGGCAGAGAAGGTAATTAGTCCTGCTGCGGTAAAAGGTACGGGTAAAGATGGGCGTATTACCAAAGAAGATGCTATAAATGCCAAACCGTCTATGGGAACCCCCGGAGCCGGATCAAGAGGCGAGTCCCGTAAAAAATTATCAATGCTTCGTAGAAAAGTGGCGGAAAGATTGGTGTCTGCTAAAAACGAAACGGCAATGCTTACTACTTTCAATGAGGTGGATATGAGTGCCATTTTTGCATTGAGAAATGAATATAAAGAAACCTTTAAGGCGAAACACGGTGTGGGTCTTGGATTTATGAGTTTCTTTACGAAGGCAGTAGTCAGGGCACTTCAATTATATCCTGATGTGAACTCAATGATAGATGGGGATTATAAAGTGAGTTATGATTTTTGTGACATTTCAGTTGCTGTTTCCGGACCTAAAGGATTGATGGTTCCGGTTATGAGAAATGCTGAAAACCTGAGTTTTAGAGGTGTAGAGGCTGAGATTAAAAGACTTGCTTTAAGAGCCCGTGACGGTAAGATTACTGTTGACGAGATGACAGGAGGTACGTTTACCATATCTAATGGAGGTGTATTTGGGAGTATGTTGTCTACACCGATAATCAATCCGCCTCAAAGTGGTATTTTAGGAATGCATAATATCGTAGAGCGCCCGATCGTTAAAGAGGGACAGATAGCTATAGCTCCTGTTATGTATCTGGCGTTGTCTTATGATCACAGAATTATTGACGGACGTGAATCTGTAGGTTTTTTGGTGGCTGTTAAAGAAGCTATTGAGAATCCTGTAGAATTATTGATGGATAACGATCCTAAAAAGGCATTAGAGTTATAATCATCATAATATTTAGCATAAAAAAGCCCGGATATTCCGGGCTTTTTTTGTTTTAAAGTGAAATGATGAGAAGTAAGTTTAAAAGAAATGTGATTATTGTTAAGGCAATAATTAGTATAGCTAATACGGAATCGTCGGTGTTTATTTTCAATTTTTGAGTGTTTGATTTCATTACTACAGAATTTGTTGATTAATAGCACTTCAAAGATGTTGATTACTAGTTAGATAGGCAAAGGGGAATTTCCCCTTTTTGAGAGGGTTATTCTGTGGTACCGTAATCCATGTGGTATTCAGATAGGGTTCTGGGCGTATTCTCGACAAGAATTAAATAGGGGGTGAAATTGTTGTTTTTATGGTTGATGGTTAAAAAAGTAAGATATACTTCTTTAAGAGAAGTTTCAGGTCAGCACACAAGAGGTTTGGTAATCGGTTGTTTATTTCTTTACTCCTAAATATAGCGATTTTTTTTGATAATCGATAATTGCTTTTCCACGTTTTAATACATCAGCACCTATAATCCCGTGAACAGGCAATGCATCGTGCTGGGTTAATGCAGCGTTTACATGGGTCAGGTCGAATAGCACGATTTTGAGTTTTTTTAATTGCCAGTCTCCGATTGCTAATTTGTTTCTTTTCGATATTTGAGTGGTCATGTTTATGGCTCCTGCTCCTGCTGCTTTGATTTCCGAGTCTTCTGTAGCCAGGTTAAAGTGAGATACACAGTCAAAACCAATACAAGTGCTTGATGCGCCGGTGTCTAAAATAAATCTGCCTTCTATGTTATTTACGCTGGCAACGACCTCGAAGTGATTTGTCTTGGTGAGAGTGAGCTTTACCCGGCAATATTTTTTATCTTCCAAAAAGCTTTTTAGTGAGGCCATTTCTTTTTTTTGCTAAAAGTATAACAATTAAAACAAAGATGAAGGCCACAACATATAAATAGAAGTTGTTTTGCGGTTCTTTCGAAAAATCGCCATAATATACGAAAGCACCCCAGTAATAAGGCGACTTCCTGTAATTAGGTATGTTGTCGTAATTTAAATAACTGTGTTTAGAGCTGTTATTTGCCATGTATCCCGAAGAGGAATGAAAGTAATCCTTGTAAAATGACTGAATGATAACGGAAGTCGAAAGGTCGTTTATCTTCCATAACGAGAAAAGCAGCTGTTGTGCCCCGGCATACTGAAATCCGCTTGCAAGGCTTAAGGGGCCCTCGCCTTTTTCTATTTTGCCAATGCCTGTTTCGCACGAACTTAATACCACCAGTTCGGTATGGAGGCTCAGGGTATATAATTCATTCAATAACATGGCGTCGTCCCTGAATTGGATATTTGCAGGTACTACAACATTACCACCGGAGGCATGCGAGGAAATATGGATGATATCGGCATCTGCAGCGGCTGTTTTAAATGCTTTCTTGGAGGCTTTTTCACGCATCAATGCAACAGTGTTTTTCCTCTGACCTAAAAACCGGGCCTCATCAAGGGTATTGGCAAGTTCATTAGGGGTGTTTTCAAAAACCGGGAAAACACCAAGTGTTTTTTTATGTTCTGAGAGAACGATTCCCTTCATATAAAAAGAAGTACTGGTGTTGTATACGATGTTGTGCTTTTTAAAGAGAAAAGGCATTTTAGCATAATTGATGGTTTTTGTTTCTGAGGTCAATAAGGTTTCAAAAGGGACAAAACTTAAAAGTCCATCGGGAATAATCAATATATTCTCTTTTGAAGTGAGCTGCTCAAGACCAAGCGTATTGTAAAGTTCCAGAGCTGTGGTCTTATATCCTGAAATATCATTGTTGATAGCGTTCTGGGAATCAAAATATGATAAAAACCGTTTAAGTAAGGGAGTTGTTTTGTCTGTGTTAACTGTTTCGATCCTTATGTTATCATCAAGTATTGTAAATTGATATAGGTGATGTTTTCCATAAAAATAATGAACCATTGCAGCATTATCCTTTTTTAGTTTTTCCTGAACCTGTTTCAGGGATGTATTGATTGTTGAAGGCTTACCGTAGTTATTTACAATATGTTCCCTGCATATTTTTATTTGATAATTAATGGTATTGAGCTTGTTGGTTAACCCGGTTAGGTACGCCTTGTCTGTGTTGTTGTTGATCTGATTCCTGATAATGAGGTTGATCAGTTCTTGCTGTTGAGCTAAAAGGCGTTCTTCTTTTATTAAGACGGAGTCTTCCGGATGGTTGGATAATAATTCCTTTCTGCCGATCTCGTTCTTTAGTAAGCCGGCTTTGTTTTTTTCCAAGTACTGATAAATAGTTTGCAGTGTAGCGGTATCTTTTTCTTTTGAATAGTTTTCGAAGATCAGGTCTATACACTTTTCACTTCGGTTCCTGTCTGAAGCCTGGTACAACAATAATTCTTTTTGGGAGTTAAGGTGTTGTTGGTGCAATCGGGAAACATAGAAACTCAGGTCATACCATTCCAATGCTTTTTTATGGTTGGTTTCGGTTAGGGCCATCAGGTCAAAAATATCGATGAACGTGTTTTCTTCATAGAGGGAGGAGTGTGCAACATTGTTGATCTCTTGTCCGGGCAATAAAGTCCGGAAAGCATTGTCCAGCTCTCTTTTACAAGCAGGGGAATCGTCCGTCAATAAAAAAACCTCTGCCATATCCACATGGATTTTGGCAAGGTCTCTTGCCAATAGTCCGGGATCTTGCAACAGCTTGTCTTTAGCAGTTTTGAGCAGCTCTAGGGCCTTCTGGTAATTTTGTTGTCTGACTGCCAGTTGTGCTGCGTTTTTAAGCAATACAGGATCGACTGTTTTTGAAGTTTGTTCACCGATTATGGCTTGTGCCTTTTCAAATTCCTTTTTGGCCATTAAATTGGCGGACCTGTTATTTTGTAACGACTGTTTCTGTTTGTCGGTTAAGTTGGGTTTAGACAAGCCCTGTTCTAACAGTGATAGGGCTAAATTATAATTTCCGGTATTGTAATATACTACCGAGAGGTTTATGATGCCCGCAACGATCTGTCCGGTATTGTTACTTTGTTCGGCCAGAAAAAGATATTGTTTTATGGTATTCTCGGCATTGGTGTAACTCCCTGTTTTGGTGTACAGATTGCCCAGCGGTTTCAGGCAATATTCAATAATGTCGTAACCTGTCAGCTCATTGTTTCTATAAGAATGCATGGCTTTTTCATAAGAGGAAATGGCCAGCGGTTGGTTATTGAACTTTATGGCGTAATACCCCAGGTTGCATTGAAGTATGACCAGGGCCAGTTTTTCATCGGAAGTTTTAACCCTGGATTGATATTCTTGTTCTTCTTTTGACAGTTTTGAGAACGTTTCCGGACTAGGACTGTCAATAAAAGAATCGACACTCCGGTATATACTGTCTTCCAAAGACTGGGCGTGGCCAATAGCAGCGACAAACCACAATAAGGCAATATGAATGCATGTATTAAAACTTCCAGCGCGCATAAAATTGCCAGTAGTTGAATCCTTTTTCGGTATTTATAACATAACGGGCTCCCAAACTGGGACCGATCCGCGCGAAGCCGGCTGTAAAGTCGATCAATAATCCGGTTTTTATATTGGTGAATGAATCTTTTTGTTCTTCATTGGTCGTTGTGGAGTTAATTAAAAACTGATCTGTCGGGCCTTCGTATTCTTCAAGTGTTATTTCTTTTTCCTGTTTTGAACTGAGATCGAAATTGGCCTGAATACCCGAGCCGACCGCCAGGTAATTGTTGATGTTGTATTTTATTAATAGCGGAACCTCCCAGTTCACATTGTTGTATGCTGTTTTGGTATAGGTGCGTTGCAGTTGCCTGAATCCCTGTTTATCGTTAAAGGTTTCTTCGAAAGAGTTGGCTTCATACGAATGAAAACTGTTTGAAAATTCAGCTTGCCAATACCAACGATACGATTTGAAAGGGGATATGGTAGCTGCAATAAACGGGCTTTTGGAGTTTTCCAGTTTCGGATAATAATTATAACCAGCCTTAAGGCCGATAGAAATACCGGGAAGAAATCTGGTTGTGGAGTAGTTGGTTATAATGGGTTCGTTCTTGTCAAAAATGATGGCTGTTTTACTCCTTGTTTTTATTTTGTGAAAGTCGTCGCCGAACTTTAGGCTGTATTTTACATAACCTTTGGTAGAATCGTATTCTTTTACATTTCTTTGTTCGCTGCCCGGAAGGTAGATGTTTTTAAATGTAAATATGGCTTGCTTGTCGGTATACGTAGTGTCCAGGCAACTATATTCGACAGGTTCCTTTGGGCATATGGGGCATTCGGGATACATGCTTTCTACTTCAATTGTTCTTTTGTCGTAAATGTCCGGAATGTCTGTTTCTAAACGTATAGTACGCGCAGGGCCTTCCCCGTTGTTCTGAAAGCGTATTTTGTATTTTACTCTTTTGAATCGTACCAAGCGGTAATTCATAAAGGTATTGCTTGTAGACATTTTATTGGGATCGTGTGAGGTAACGATCTCCATTTCCATATCCTTTATTTTATGGTTGTCGTAATTATTATCGGGAACATAAATGCTGCGTACCGTTATAATTGCACTGGTGTCCTTAAGCATTTCGGGAGTTGTTCTCAGGGTGAAGAATACATTGCGTTCTTCACCCGGCTTCAGGTCATTAAAGGCAATGGCCTCCCGGTTTCTGTAATAAGCTTTGGCATCTTCAAGGGAAAGTGGCAGGTTGGTGTGTTCGGTAGAGTCCTGAACTTCTTCGGTGTCCCGGATGTTGTTAACATTGCTTGCCAAAAGCGAATGTTCGGGAGATCTTTCGCTGGCAAACACAATAGGTTCTTCTGTAAAGAGTTGTTCGTTATAGTGTAACCGGACCTCGGCAGGTTCAAAATTATCGTCTTTGTATTTCTGTTCGTTATAGAACAGGTATAATTTTCCGGAAGTGATATGGTTTTTAGTGTTCTTATAACCCAGAACTATAGCCATGTCCTCACCGGGAACGGGATCCCTGTTTTTTCTTAAACTGAGGTCGGTATCCATAGAGGCTTCATCGTTATAAGGTATAGAAGTGGTTTTTACCGAAACCTTTTGCGGTCGGGTAGCCGGAGGTTTTCCGGTATCGTAATGGTTTGTTGCCCAAAAGCGTACTTCATAGTCCCCGGGTTTTTTATAAACGTGTTTGGGGTTTTGTTCCGTACTGTAATGGCCGTCTCCAAACTCCCAGTAATACGTGTAGAAAGCCTTTGGTGCTCCCGCTATCTGATTGAGTGCAGGGGTTTCCGGGTTCAGCGATATTTCATTATTTTTGAGCGCTGCATGAAATTTTGCTTTTCGTCTTAAGCTGTCTGTTTCTTCAGTTTTTTGCTGGGCGTAAGTAGTGTATGCTAATAGCGTGATAAAGAAGAAAATAATTCTAAATTTCATAGGAGTTTGCTTATTGATAAGTTAAATATAAGTAAAAGTGACGACTTGCAGTCATCACTTTTACAAACTAAAATCCCCCTTATTACCTGTATTAAGGTAAATTGTTAATCAGATCTGTTAGTTGTGCTTCTGTAGCTATATTTGTTTCGAAATAGTCGAAAGTGATAACGCCATCCTCCTCTATTGTAGCAGCTTTAATGGCATACCTCCAGTTTCCCCCATCTTCTGTGGCAAAGATCACATGCACTTCCAGCCCAATAGGGATCTGTCCGTAGTGCTCGCTGAACACTGCTTCGCTGGGCAGATATGTGTCCAGATTGGCAAGGGCATTTGCTTCTCCGTCGTACGACAGGTATACGGCAGAATTTTCATGGTTGTATCCTTCCGGAACAGCAACCTTTAGTGTGGTTTTTGGCCTTGGATCGTTATAGAACCTGTCTACATTGGTCCAGCCGAAACCATTAAAGAAGGCATAGTATTGCGTTCCGGGAACGCCTTCCCTTTCGCCGATAAATAATTCGCCATCGGCACCGTCGCCGTTAGGGTTTTTGTTTTCTTCCCAGGCCAGGTTGCCATCTTCGTCAATATTGCCTTTCCATAAGATCATATCGTTATCGTCACCGCCGGTAAGATCGGTAGGAACCTGCAACTGGATAAAGCAGTTCATATCGAGTTGGTCTCCGTCTTGAGTGGCATTTATGTAGAATTCCCCACCGGAGATCAACAAGGCTTTATTGCCATCCGGCATAACGCCCATGGTAGGCTTGTTGGTTACAAGCATATTTCCCTTGTCGAATAATTCTACAAATTCGACATCTACCTGTCCTGTAACAGCATTGCCGTCTTTTGTCAGGCAACTTCCGTCTATGATCAATGTAATACCTTTTTCGGAAGTGAAGGTTCCATTGCCTTCTTCTGCATTGAATTGAAAATGTTGTGTATGTTGTTCCGTAGCGTCGATCCTGATATTGGCAAAAGCTTCTGCAGACGGTGGTAGCGGAATAGTTTCTACATCGTTGTCGTCATTATTATGGCACGATGTTAAAGTGAAGGCACAGGTAAGTGCCAGGGCCGTTGTTTTCCAAAGTGCTTTTTTCATGTTGTTTTTACTTGCTTGTGATAGATTTTTCATGATTTCTAAGATTTTCTTGTTCTTTATACGCTTATATCAACAGGGTTCTGTATTTGTTACCCCTTGATCTGAAATTTTTATTGGCACCGCCAAAGGGTATAATACCCCGAGGCTTGCCTCGAAATTAAAATTTGTTTCCGACCAATGCTTCGTGTGCTTGCACCGAGGTAGTTTACTATGGAAGAGCTTCTATGGCCGTTAAGATGTCGTCTTGAGTGCCTGTAGTAGTTTCCGGTATGCTGAAAGAAATCGTATGGTTTTCTTCAATGGTTATCGGTTTGATCGCATAACTGAAATTCCCGTTTCTTTCTGTTATGAAAATGATATGGCACGCTAACCCGACAGGCAATTTTCCGTAGTGTTCGCTAAAAACACCGTCATTAAAGATGTGTACGGTTCCCAGCAAATGATTTTCGCCGTCATAGGAAATATAGATTTTACTGTTGCCCAGGTTATAACCGTCCGGCACCTGTACGTTTATTGTGGTTTTCGGACGAGGGTCGGCAGTAAAACGGTCGATGTTCGTCCACCCAAAACGGTCTAAAAAGGCATAGTAGCTCCCGCCTTCGTAGAATACACTGCTGCTGTTCGATTCCCACGAAAGGTCGCCGTTTTGGTCAATAATACCATCCCAGAGTTCCATGTTCTGGTCTTCTCCGCCGGTAAGTTCATCCGGTACCCGTAACCGATATTCACAAATGGCTTCCAGTTGAGTACCGTTTTGGGTAAGATTAATATAGAATTCACCGCCAGATACCATCACATCCCTGCTGTTGTCGGGCAAGATTCCCATTGTAGGCTTGTTGGTAACCAGCATATCGGCCTTAGAGAATAACTCTATGTATTCCAGATCGACTGTTCCGGTTACTGCATTGCCATTTAAGGTCAGGCAACCGGTGTTTATTTGCAATTGTACCCCTGCCTCCGAGTTGAATTCTACGGTGCTTCCGTCTGCCTCAAATTGAAAGTCTTGTATGTAACTTTCGAGTGTGTTTTGTATGAGGGCATTGAATTCCTGTGCTGTCGGAGGTTCCGGAATGTCAATGTAACTTGAAGAGTCGTCGTCTGATTTGCATCCGGAAAATAATATAGTAGCGGCTAAGAGTGTACAGGTTGTAACTTTTCTGGCTTTATAAGATGAACGTTGTGGTGAGGGCATGTTGTTGAGGAGTCCGTATGCACACATTTTACCTAAGTGACTTAAGGGGGTGCATAATGTTTTTAAGTTTTTCATGATTTCTGATTTTTTACGTTTTACACCCTTATATCAACAGCATGAAAAATTTGTTACCCCATGTTTTTATTTTTTTTGAAAATTAGCTCAGAAGAGATATTTGATATTCCGGGTGAGAAAACTTTTATATTTTAGTGTAAAATTTGAAAGTTTAATGAGTGAAAAAGAAATTCATGAAGATCAGAAGTATATAAACGGGTTGTTGCAGAACAATACCTTTGTTGTACAGATGATATATGATAAGTTTGCTCCAAAAGTGGTTAACTTTATTAAGAATAATAGTGGTGATACTGATCAGGCTAAAGATGTTATTCAGGAAACTTTAATTACAATTTATAATCAGGCATCAGAAAAAGGTTTGCAGTTAACCTGCCCTTTTGAAGCTTATTTTTTTCTGCTATGCAAACGAAAATGGATAAATCACCTAAAAAAAGAATCGAATAAAGAGGTAACAATTAAGGATGAAATTTTATCTAATAATGAAACCACCGAACATATGCTAACAGAAACATCCTTATATGAGGAAAAACATGCATTGTTTACCGAGATGTTTCTAAAATTGGGGCAAGCCTGTAAAGAATTGCTTAAAGCAACTTTTAAAATCAAGTCAATGGAAGAAGTTGCCGAAAGTTTGGGAGTAACCTATGCGTATGCCAGGAAGAAAAAATCGCTATGTATAGGCAAGCTTACAAAACTTGTTCAGGAGTCTCCTGGATATAAAAATTTAAAATTGTAATCATGCAGGAACAAGACCTTATAGAATTCGACAGTTATCTGAATAATGACCTTTCCGAAGAAAGGCTAAGGGCTTTTGAAGATAAGCTTGTTAACGACCCTGTATTTAAAGAGGCGTTCGAAAGTTATAAAGAAACGGTAGCGTTCCTGAAACATACCATAGGGGAAGAGGATAAGAATGTTGCGTTTAAAACAACATTGAAGAATGTTTCTGAAGATTATTTTAACAAAAGAGGAGAGGGAGCCAAAAAAGTAAGGAGGTTCAGACCTTGGTATTATGCGGCAGCGGCAAGTGCACTTTTGTTAATAGGTCTTTATGTGTTTAACAAGCCCGGAATGCCGCAATATGGCGATTATGCAAATTACGAACCGTTGAATTTAGTGGTACGGGGAGAAGAGAATACTGCCGTGGCACAAGAAGCCCAAAAAGCATTTAATACCAAAGATTATGAGGCTGCCGCCGAAGCATTGGAAAAACTGGTTGGAGAAAACAGTGTCGATAACGAATTGAAATTGTTCTATGCAATTTCTCTGGTGGAGATTAATAAATTTGCTGAGGCCCAACAACAATTGAATGTGTTGACAAAGGAGGATACCGTATTTAAGAATAAGGCCCTATGGATCAGTGCTCTTGGTTATCTGAAGCAAAAAGACTACGGAAAAAGTAAAATTCAACTGGAAAAGATCACCGATGATGCCGAAGAGTATAAGAAAGCCAGGCAATTGTTGAAGAAGCTTTCTTAGTAAACAACCTCGGGGCAAGTCCACGAGAGGGCAAGCGTAAAGAAAAGGTCTGGTAGACCTTTTTGGCGATGGAGCCGGCCGGCGCATGGCAAAACATTTCGACGCAAGCCCTGTGAAATTCCTTTTGGAATATTTCACAAGGACAAGCGTCGGAGCATTTAAATCTCGATGATCGAGTAAATAAAAGCTGGTAGACGTTTTTTTTATGAATTTAAATGAAAGGGGCATAGTTGTAATTATATTTTTACTTTTGCGCCATGATTTTAACAGACACACATACCCATTTATATAGTGAGGCTTTTGATGATGATCGCGACGATATGATAAAGCGTGCAATTGATCTGGGAGTGAAGCGCTTTTTTGTTCCCGCAATCGATTCTACTTATACGGATCGCATGCTAAAGTTGAAGGCCGATTATCCCGATTGTGTTTTTTTGATGACAGGACTGCATCCTACCCATGTGAAAGAAGGCTACAGAAGTGAGATTCTACATGTGGAGGAGTTGCTGGCTAAGCATAAATTTTATGCAATCGGAGAGATTGGTGTTGACCTGTATTGGGATAAGACCTTTTTAAAAGAACAACAAGATGCTTTTAGCATGCAGATCGGGTTGGCGAAAAAGTATAAACTTCCCATTGTGATCCATTGCAGGGATGCTTTTAGTGAGGTTTTTGAAGTGCTGGAAGATCATAAGGGAGAAGACCTCTACGGTATTTTTCATTGCTTTACCGGAGATCTTGAACAGGCTGAAAAAGCGATATCACTCAATATGAAATTGGGTATAGGCGGGGTTGTTACCTTTAAAAACGGAAAGATCGATAAGTTTTTGAACCAGATAGACTTAAAGCATGTCGTTTTAGAAACCGATGCTCCTTATCTGGCTCCGACACCCTATAGGGGCAAGCGTAATGAGAGTGCTTATGTGATGAATGTTGCGGAAAAACTCGTAGATGTTTATAATCTGCCGTTAGAGGTGATTGTAAAACAGACGACCTTGAATTCTAAAGAAGTTTTTGGTGTATAATTTATTAACTCATCAAAATTTTGTTCATTTGCTTAACTAAAACCTAATCATTGACAAGATTTGACCAAATAAGACCGTATAAAGATGAAGAAGTGAACGGTGCTCTCCAAAAAGTTTATGGGCATCCGATGATAAAAGCATTGCTTCATTTTGCATTTCCGGATAAAACCCCCGAAACAATCAGAGAGGAGGTTTTAGCGTGTAACTCGATTCGAGATTTTCAAACCAAAGTCATTTACCATGCGGTAAAGAATGTAATTGAACGTAGTTCAGAAGGTTTCACGACCAACGGATTTGAAACATTGGATCCGGATACACCTTACCTTTTCATCTCTAATCACAGGGATATAATTCTAGACACGTCTTTACTCAATGTTGCTTTGTATGAACACCGTCAGATAATGACGGCTTCAGCTATTGGAGATAATCTGGTGCAAAAGCCTTTTCTGATGGCGCTTTCAAAACTCAACAGGAATTTTTTGATCCGAAGAGCGCTTACTCCAAGAGAGATGTTACAGAGTTCCAGGCTTGTTTCTGAATACATCAGGGATTTGATTGGTCTTGAAAAAAGAAGTGTGTGGATTGCACAACGTGAAGGAAGGACAAAAGACGGAAACGATCAGACGCATCAGGGAGTGTTGAAAATGATAGGCCTGGCTGCAGGAAAAAGCGATGTGATGGAATATTTTAAGAAAATAAGGATAGTTCCGGTTTCTATATCATATGAATACGATCCTACCGACATGCTTAAAATGCCGGAGCTGATGGCTAAGCATTATGATAAAGAATATGTGAAGTCCAATAACGAGGATTTCAATTCTATTTTAAAAGGTGCAACAGGTCAGAAAAAACATATTCATATTTCGATAGGAGATGTGCTTGACGGTGAGTTGGATGATATCCGTAACAGCGGGGAGCCTGTCAACAAACAATATCAGATGTTAGCCGATGTGATAGATTGTCAGATCCATAAGAATTACAAGCTGTGGCCGTCAAATTATATGGCTTACGATCTGCTTTATAATACCACGCGTTTTCAAAACGAATATAACGAAAAGCAGAAGCGGCAGTTTGACAGACGGATTGCAAGGAGAGTGGAGAAGAATAATGAGGTGGCTTTAAAGAACTTTTTGGCCATGTACGCCAATCCGGTTAAAAATAAGTTTGACCTTTAATGGCATTGCTTCTTAACGATTGAGTGTTTCAACATGATTGACAGCGTAGCGTATGAGTAGAAAACCGAATATATTGCTGGTTTATACAGGAGGGACAATCGGAATGATCAAAGATTACAAAACCGGAGCCCTCAGGGCTTTTAATTTTGATAAACTGTTAAAGCGCATTCCCGAGTTATCGCACCTGAATTGCGAAATTTCGACAATATCCTTTGATGAGCCCATAGACTCTTCGAACATGAATCCCGGGTTTTGGGTAAAAATCGTCGAGATTATTGAAGAGAACTACGATAACTTTGACGGCTTCGTCGTGCTACATGGCAGCGATACGATGAGCTATACGGCCTCTGCACTGAGCTTTATGCTTGAAAATCTTTCGAAGCCGGTAATTTTTACCGGTTCGCAGTTGCCTATCGGAGATTTAAGAACTGATGCCAAAGAGAACTTAATTACATCAATAGAGATCGCTTCCTTGATGGAAGATGGTGAACCGGTAATAAAGGAGGTGTGTCTTTATTTTGAATATAAATTGTACAGGGCGAATAGGACCACAAAAATAAATGCCGAGCATTTTCAGGCATTCGCATCGTTGAATTATCCTGCATTGGCAGAAAGCGGGGTGCATTTGAAGGTCAATAAGGAATATTTGATGAAACCAACGGATAAAAAGTTGGTGGTTCGCAAAAAACTGGATGCGGGAATTGTCGTGGTAAAGCTATTTCCGGGGATTAGCAGGCATAGTTTTGAGTGTGTAGTGAACAACGATTTTGTAAGGGCTGTTATAATAGAGACTTATGGTGCGGGGAATGCTCCCACAGCACCCTGGTTTTATGAGGTACTGAAAAATGCTTCCGAAGCAGGTAAATATATTGTAAATGTAACCCAATGTTCGGGCGGAAGTGTGAGTATGGGGCAATATGAAACAAGTGTGCATTTACAAGAACTGGGCATCATTAGCGGAAAAGATATCACAACAGAGGCAGCTATTGCCAAGTTGATGTATCTGTTAGGTGCTGAAATTAGTCAAAATACTTTTAAAATTGTATTCGAAACAGCTTTGAGGGGCGAAATGAGTTAAAAAACTAGATTTAATTTCTTGGTCTAAAAAAAAATTTGTTATTTAGGCACCCTAAAAGTTACGGATACAGAGAGGTGGCCGAGTGGTCGAAGGCGCACGCCTGGAAAGTGTGTATACGGCAAAACCGTATCGAGGGTTCGAATCCCTTCCTCTCTGCTGTAGTTTAATTATTTAATTATAATTTTTTTATCTTTAACCCTATTAACTAACAAAATTAAGTTTAAAAGAAAATGAAAAGATTATTCTCTATTCTGGCTGTAGCTGGATTATTGGCTCTAAACGCAACAAATGCCAACGCTAAGGCACTTGAGCCTGTGGTAGCTGAAAACATTTCAGAAATTGTTGCTATTGATGATGCAGCGGCTCTTGTACAAGATGAAGCCCCTGCTGAAGAATCAAAATCATTCCATCAAGTATTAAAAGAAAAATTTATACAAGGTGGTGCAGGATTTATGGGAGTTGTATTGCTCTGTTTAATCTTAGGTCTTGCAGTAGCAATCGAAAGAATTATATTCTTGAACATGGCTACAACAAACACAAAAAAGCTAACTCAGCAAGTTGAGGATGCATTGTCTTCAGGAGGCGTTGAGGCTGCTAAGGAAGTATGTAGAAACACAAGAGGTCCTGTTGCTTCGATATTCTATCAAGGTTTGGATAGATCGGCTGAAGGGATAGAGATGGCTGAAAAATCTGTTGTTGCCTACGGAGGTGTGCAAATGGGACAATTAGAGAAAAACGTTTCCTGGTTGTCATTATTTATTGCTATTGCTCCGATGCTTGGGTTCATGGGTACTGTAATCGGTATGATCCAGGCATTCGAAAAGATTGCAGCAGTTGGTAACCTAGATGCATCATTGATCGCAGGTGATATCCAGGTGGCATTATTAACAACTGTATTTGGTCTTATCGTTGCTATTATTCTTCAAATCTTCTATAACTATATCATTGCAAAAATTGATACACTTGTAAATGATATGGAAGATTCGTCTATTACATTAATAAATATGCTTGCAGCGCATAAGAAATAATAAAATAAAATATACGACATATGTATAAAATAGCAAAAATACTAGCGATAGCGCTTGGTGTAGTTGGGGTGATTTTGTGGGCATTGATTGCCCGGTCGGAAGATCCTAGTGGTTCCAACACTATTGATATAATGATTAACTTAGGGAAGTATATGACTATTTTGGCTGCTGTTGTAGCATTGTTGTTCACTTTAGTTAATCTGGTAACACATCCGAATAAACTTAAAAAGGCATTAATTTCACTAGGTGTATTCGCCCTTGTAGTTATAGTGAGTTATGCCGTATCAAGTGGTACTGATGTTGACCTGACTAAAATGGCCGAAAGAGGAATAGAAACTTCTGAAGGTACTTCCAAGACAGTTGGAGCTGGGCTGATAGCCTTCTATATTTTGGCTGCTATGGCAGTTTTGTCAATGGTGGTGTCTGGATTTAAAAAAGTTCGATAAATTATGGCAAAAAGAGCAATACCGGAAGTTAACGCGGGCTCTATGGCAGATATTGCTTTCTTGCTGCTTATCTTTTTCCTGGTAACAACTACCATAGAGACAGATAGTGGTATCAACAGAAAGTTGCCGCCAGATGAGGAAGTTGTTGACCCGCCGGTGATCAAACAAAAAAACATCTTTACTGTAGTCGTTAATAAAAACGGTCAGTTGCTTGTTGAAGAACAGCCAATGCAGTTAGATGATCTAAGAAAAGCCGCAATGGAATTTCTGGATAACGGTGGAGGTACAGGAGATGCTGCTTGTTCATACTGTAGAGGGAAAAAAGATCCAGAATCGTCGGATAATCCAACGAAAGCGATCATTTCCTTGCAGAATGACAGGGAAACAAAATACGGTACTTATATAGCTGTTCAGAACGAATTGGTGGCTGCGTATAATGATTTGCGTAATCGTTATGCCGAAAGCAAGTATCCAAATGCAGGATTGAACTATGTTCAGATGCAGGAGGAATTTGATAATCCTCAAACTGAAGAAGCTAGGAAAGACAGGCTTAAAACAATGCTGGACGATATTAAGGAGGCCTATCCTCAGAAATTATCAGAAGCTGAGCCTAATAAAACTAATTAAAACGAGGTATTATGGCTAAATTCACAAAGAAAAAGAAAGGCGAATTGCCTCCGGTTTCAACCGCCTCATTACCTGATATCGTGTTTATGTTGCTGTTTTTCTTTATGACAGTAACGACGATGAAGGATAGTGAATTGAAAGTGGTTAATGAACTGCCGTATGCAGATCAGGTACAGAAACTTGATAAAAAAGATAGGATCATATACATTTATGCGGGAAAACCACATGAAAGATATCAAGCAACCTATGGAACTGCATCGAGAGTTCAGTTGAATGATCAATTAAGAGACGTGAGTGATGTTGGCGCGTATGTTCTGGAGGAAAGAGCAGGCAAGCGACCTGAGATCCAGAATGTTCTTACAACCGCTCTTAAGGTTGATAAAGAAACTAACATGGGACTTGTGTCTGATATAAAACAACAATTAAGAAAGGTTAATGCTTTGAAGATAAATTATACAACCCGTGTTGGTAAAGCTTCACAGAACTAAAACAGATTTCTTTTTAACTTAATAAAAGCGCTTCTAGAAATAGAAGCGCTTTTATTATTTTTTATTGGCATGGTTTTTTAATTATACTCTTATATTTGTTTTAAACTATACCTGTATGAGATATCATCTGACGATCATTTTTACGATGCTGAATGTTTTGGTGCTCCAGGCACAGGCGTTAGATTCATTGCTGATCAGAGAGCCTGATGATAAGTACCTGGAAGACCAGTTTTATATAGGGATAAGTTACAATGCGTTGTTAAACAGGCCGACAAATGTCGATCAGAGCAGCCTTCCATATGGTTTACAACTTGGTTTTATAAAAGATGTTCCCCTGAATGCAAGACGGAATATTGGTTTTGGAATTGGTGTGGGTTACTCCGTTAATTCGTTTTACAGTAACCTGCGGGCTGTTAAAAGCGGAGAAGAGATCTACTATGAGCGTATTCCTGATTCCATCGACTTTAAGAGGAACAAGATAGAAGCGCATATGATAGATGTGCCCATAGAGTTCAGATGGCGTACTTCTAAAGCCGGAACACATAGCTTCTGGCGTATTTATTCAGGAATAAAGCTGGGTTATAATTTTGCAAACCGCTCCAGGTACATAGATGCCGATAACAGACTGTCATTCACTAACCCGGATATCAGAAAACTCCAATACGGAGCGTATTTAAGTTTTGGCTATAATACATGGAACTTTTACGTGCAATACCAGCTCAATGACCTTATAGAGAATAGGGAGACAATAACAGGCGACCCGATCGATATGAGGGTGCTTCAGCTGGGGTTGATCTTCTATATTTTATAACCACGAGTTGAAAGTGATCAGTTGCGGGATAAAGCCGATAATGATTCCGACGATCATTTCCTGAGGGGTGTGGGCTTTTAAGTAGAGTCTGGCAGATGCAACCAATCCTGTTAAAAAAATGAGTGCTGCAATCCCTAAAGTGATGTTTACTTCGTAATGAAAAGCAATACCGACTACGAATGTTGTCAGGCTGCTTATAGCCATAAGGTGCATGCTTGCTTTAAATTTAAAATAGACCAGGATTACGCATGCTACCAATGCACCGACCATACCGACGAAAAAGTAATAGAGCTCTTCATACAGGTTAAACGGTATCACCTTTAGTATAATGATATAATTTAAGATGATATAGGCATATATAGGGATCTTCCGCTCTGATACATTATTCAGGTATATAGAACTGATCCATCCGAGGTTTTTAAATAAGATAAACAATACAACAGGAATAAGTATCGAGATGATCAATATAGATAAAACAATGGGCCTGATGACTTCTGCCGGGGTATACTTGGGAGTGACCAGAAAAAAAATAATGGTTCCGGCTATAGGTGTGAATAAGGGGTGGAATAAAAAGCTTGCTGCTTTGGCTAGTCTGTACATTAAATTTCCTTTCTTAAGCGGGCTACCGGGATGTTTAACTGCTCTCTATACTTGGCAACGGTTCTTCTGGCAATCGGGAACCCCTTTTCTTTTAATATTGCGGCTAAGCCCTCATCCGTAATGGGCTTACGTTTGTCTTCTTCTTCAATAACCGTCTCTAATATTTTCTTTATCTGTCTGGTAGAAACATCTTCTCCCTCTTCGTTTTTTACAGATTCAGAGAAGAGGTCCTTGATTAAAATCGTGCCGTAAGGGGTATCGACGTATTTACTGTTGGCGACCCTGGATACGGTCGAAACGTCCATGCCTATCTGATCTGCAATATCTTTTAAGATCATAGGTTTTAACTTCCGTTCGTCACCGGTCAGAAAATATTCCTCCTGAATATGCATGATGGAATTCATGGTGATCAAAAGGGTCTCCTGTCGCTGTTTAATGGCGTCAATAAACCATTTGGCTGCATCTAACTTCTGCTTGATGAACTGAACGGCATCTTTGTTGGATTTCGATTTGTCCTTGGTTTCCTTGTACCCTTTCAGCATATTGTCATACTCCCTGGAAACATGCAATTGCGGAGCGTTGCGGCCATTCAATGTAAGTTCCAGTTCACCATCGATGATCCTGATGGTAAAGTCGGGTATGATATGTTCGATTATCTTATTATTTCCCGAGTATGCGCCACCGGGTTTAGGGTTTAGCCTCTCGATTTCATGTATGGCTTCCTTGAGTTCTTCTTCTGAAATGTTGTATTTCTGGATGAGTTTTTTGTAATGTTTTTTCGTGAACTTTTCAAAAGAATTTTCAATAATATCAATAGCTAAATCGGTTTTAGAGTTCTTGTCCTTTCGTTTTAGCTGTATCAGCAGGCATTCCTGCAGATCACGGGCGCCAACACCTGCTGGATCTATTTCCTGAACGATTTTAAGAATCCTATCCACTTCAGTTTCTTCTGTAAAGATACCTTGTGTAAATGCAAGATCATCTACAATATCGGGTACAGGTCTTCTTATGTATCCGCTGTCGTCTATACTGCCTATTAAAAATTCAGCAATTGCCATGTCCTGGTCTTCCAGCCAAAAAGTGTGTAATTGGTTTAATAAAAACTGGTGGAAACTGGTGCCGGCAGCATAAGGAACACTCTTGTCTTCATCGTCACTACTATAATTGTTTGCTTGCAGGCGGTATTCAGGAATTTCGTCATCACTTAGATACTGGTCGATATCAATCTCATCATTCGTAGTGTCCTGCTCGAATTCGTCTTCATACTGATCGTCATAGTTGTTGTCGAGGTCATCATACTCAGATGTTTCTTCCCTGCCGCTTTCAAGAGCAGGATTCTCTTCTAATTCTTGTTTTAACCGCTGCTCAAAAGCCTGTGTAGGCAATTGTATCAGCTTCATTAATTGAATTTGTTGAGGCGATAACTTTTGAGATAATTTAAATTGTAATTGCTGTTTTAGCATAAATAATCAGTACGTTTCTTAAACAAAAATAAGGATTATAGAGTGAATTCGCTCTTAATTTTTACATAAAGACCTGCTCTATATTTTAGCGATTACAATTATAATGCCAAAAGGAAGATTAAAGGGTGAAGACGTTTGTTTAAAACGAAGAAAAGAGAAGGGTATGTTAAAAAGAAAAGCCTGCAATTACAGGCTTTTTTATATGAATTAAAATTCGGCGTTCTGGGGTGTCCTTGGGAAAGGTATTACATCCCTGATGTTCGTCATTCCTGTAGTGAATAATACTAACCTCTCGAAGCCTAATCCGAATCCGCTATGCACTGCCGATCCATATTTTCTCAGATCCAGATACCACCATAGTTCTTTTTCGTCGATACCCAGATCTGCAATTTTCTGTTTTAGTACATCCAAACGCTCTTCCCTTTGCGATCCGCCAACGATCTCTCCGATTCCGGGGAATAAAATATCCATGGCCCGTACGGTTTTCTCATCTTCATTTAAACGCATGTAGAATGCTTTGATCTTTGCCGGATAATCGAAAAGGATAACCGGGCACTTAAAATGCTTTTCAACTAAAAAGCGCTCGTGTTCACTTTGAAGATCAGCACCCCATTCTTCAATAATATATTGGAATTTCTTCTTTTTGTTAGGTTTTGAGTTTTTCAGGATATCAATAGCCTCCGTATAGCTTACACGCTTAAAGTTATTGTCTAAAACGAAACGGATTTTTTCTGTTAGTGTCATTTCACTTCTGTCTTTCTGAGGTTTGGTCTTTTCCTCATCCAGTAATCGCTTTTCCAGGAACTCAAGATCGTCTTTACAGTTATCTAATGCATATTGAAGTACGTATTTGATAAAATCTTCAGCAAGGTCCATGTTCCCGTCCAGATCCATAAAGGCTACCTCCGGTTCAACCATCCAGAATTCGGCAAGGTGCCTCGAAGTATTTGAGTTTTCAGCACGAAATGTAGGGCCGAATGTATATATCTTGCCCAGTGCCATCGCATAAGCCTCACCTTCCAGCTGTCCGGAAACCGTAAGATTGGTTTCTTTTCCGAAAAAGTCCTCCTTGTAGTCAATTTCATTTTCTTCTGTCAACGGCGGATTTTTAGGATCCAGTGTAGACACCCTGAACATCTCCCCGGCACCTTCGGCATCAGATCCGGTGATTATAGGAGTGTGAACATAGTTAAATCCGTTTTGCTGAAAATACTGATGAATTGCAAATGACAAAGCATTACGAACTCTCATTACAGCGCTGAAGGTGTTTGTACGAACACGTAAATGAGCATTCTCCCTAAGAAATTCCATGGAGTGTTTCTTGGGTTGGATAGGGTATGTTTCAGGGTCGGAGGTTCCCAGTACTTCCAGTTCATTTACCTGAATCTCTACACTTTGACCTTTTCCCATGCTTTCCACCAAGGTTCCTTTCAGCTCAAGTGCAGCTCCGGTATTTATTTTTTTTAGTTCGTCTTCATCTATGTTTTCGAAATCTACAACGCATTGAATATTATTAATGGTCGATCCGTCATTTAAAGCAATAAACCGGTTGCTTCGGAATGTTCTTACCCATCCCTTTACGGTAACCTCCTGTAATATTTTATCGTCTCCTTCTAAAAGTTCTCTAATGCTATACGCCTTCATATTGATTTTCCAATTGAAATTCGGTGAGCAAAGATATAAGTTTTAATGCGACTATTAAATGATGTTTTCTTTAATTTCTGTATAGAAAGGGGAAAAACACCCTTATCTGGAAGATCAACTAGTCATATCTTTGAAATGCTATTAATCAATTATTTGCTTGGTGCCTTATTTAATGAGAATAAGGTATTAGGAATCGAGGTTTGGGGGAACCTTAAAAAGTCTGTCCGGAATTTATTCCGGCAGACTTTGTTTTTTTAGAGATGGTCTTTCCCTTTTTCTTTCCCCTCGGTTAATACGTCGAAGGACGGCTTTTTCAATACATTCTTGTTGGCAATACTCCTTTCTAATGATAGTAATAATGCCGGAAGCAGTATCAGGTTGGATAACATGGCAAAAAGCAATGTCATGGAAACCAGCCCGCCGAGCGCCTTGGTACCTCCAAAGCTACTAATCATAAATACTGAGAAGCCAAAGAAAAGGACGATAGAGGTGTAAAACATGCTAACCCCTGTTTCTCTTAAGGCATTGTATACCGATTTTTGTATTTTCCAGTTGTTGGCAGCGAGTTCTTGTCTGTATTTCGCTAAAAAATGTATGGTGTCGTCTACCGAAATACCAAAAGCAATACTGAATACCAGAATGGTAGATGGTTTTATTGGAACACCCAGATATCCCATGGTGCCGGCAGTGATAAGCAGCGGGAGTAAATTGGGAATGAGCGATATGACGATCATCCTGAATGACCTGAACATGTATGCCATAAAAATTGAGATCAGTAGAATGGCGAGTAGTAACGATATGATAAGGTTTTTAACCAGATACTTGGTTCCTTTCATAAAGACCAGGGCTTTGCCCGTTATGGTAACATCATATCTCTCGGAAGGAAACTCCTTGTCGATCTTCTTCCATAGGTCTTCTTCGATCCCTTCCATCTTATCTGTCCCGATGTCTTTCATAAAGGTGGTGATACGTGCCACCTGACCTGTTGAGTCGACAAAATTGCTTAAAACATCAGATTCCCCGGACGAATTTCTCGCGTATTGAAGAATAAATGTATTCTCCTGACTCGTAGGTAGCTGATAATAATCGGGATTGCCGTTGTAGTATGCCTGTTTGAAGTATTTTACAAGGTTGGTGACTGAAATGGGTTTTGACAGTTCAGGGATTTCATCAATCAACTCCTCAAGACGCTCCATCCTTTTAAGGGTTGGTAGTCTCATAACACCATTCGGTCGCTTTGTGTCTACCATGATTTCTACAGGCATGATTCCGTCAAATTCTTTTTCGAAGAAGCGAATGTCATCAAAGAAGCCTGCATCTTTGGGCATGTCTTCTATCAGGCTTCCCGAAATTTTGATTTGATAAATCCCGATAATGCTTGCTGTCAACAATCCGACGGCTACGATATAAACTCCGATCCTGTGATGTCTTACGGTGTTTTCCATCCAGCCTACAAATCCGCCAATCCACTTTTTATTCAGGTGTTTGAGGTGTTTGTATTTCGGCAGCTTCATAAAACTGTATACGATCGGGATGATCAACAAAGAAAGGATGAAAATGGCCATGATATTGATAGAGGCTACTAACCCGAATTCTTTTAGAATCTTACTTTCGGTTACTATAAAAGTAGCGAAACCGGCAGCAGTGGTAGCGTTGGTCATGAGGGTGGCATTTCCTACTTTGGAAATAACCCGTTGTAAAGATTTTGCCTGATTACCGTGTTTCTTTACCTCCTGTTGATATTTGTTTATAAGAAAAATACAGTTAGGAATTCCGATAACAATAATCAACGGTGGGATTAATGCTGTTAATACGGTGATCTCGTAATGTAACAATCCCAGTATGCCAAATGCCCACATCACTCCGATAAGAACCACGACCATTGAGATGAATGTAGCCCTGAATGACCTGAAGAAGAAAAAGAATATAAGCGAAGTAACCCCTAGTGCAGCTAATATAAAGAGTCCGATCTCATCGATGATATGCTGTGAGTTAAGTGTCCTTATATATGGCATTCCGGAACTGTGTACTTCCAGACCTGTTTCCTTCTCGAATTCTTCAATGAGCGGAATGAAATCATCGAAAATAAAATCTTTGCGGACCGATGTGTTTACGATTTCTTTGTCGAGGTATATGGCAGACCGGAGTGTCTGAGATTCAGTATTCAGTAGCAGACTTTCGTAAAAAGGCAGTTTAGAGAATAATTCTTTTTTTATCGTGTCTACCTGAGATTGGTTTTCAATTTGTCCGTCGATGAGAGGCTTCAATTCAAAGGCCTGCTTCTCGGTATTTTTAACAAGCTCCTGAAGGTTATCCGTTGAGATCACCAACGAGATTTCGGGTTTTGCCTGGAGTTGTTTGCTGAGCCTGTTCCAATGGTTGAAATTTTCCGGGGTAAAAAGCGAGGAATCCTTAACGGCAATAACAATTAAATTCCCTTCTTCTCCGAATTGATGGAGGAATTTATTGTACTCCAGATTGACCGGGTGGTCGTCAGGAAGTAAGTTGGCTTCAGTATAGGTGAAACGCATGTGCTTCCACTGCATTCCTAAGAATACGGTAATACCGGCAATAATAGCCAGTATCAAAATACGATTTCTCAAAATGATTCTTGCAACTCGTGCCCAGAAACTGGTGTTTATCCAGGTGACCATCTATGTTTTCTTTGAATGAATGTTGAAGAAGCATGGTTTTGTTCTTTTGTTGGTAAAAACATTAAACAGCGGCTGCTTCATTTCTTTTTAGATGGGGCAAAGGTAGAAAATGGAAACGAAGCTGCCTAAAATCCTAAGCTGAAATAATATGTGAACTTAAAGGATACGTTCTCATCAAAAGCCGGCAGGTGATAGGCACCGTGCCTGTACATAAAGCTTAGCCCGAATCCTTTGAGAATCCGGTTGATTTCAAAGCCTGACTCCATATACCCTTTGTTTAAAGAGTTAAACCCGATGCCTTCGTGCAAATCAGGGTTTTTAATGTCGCCAATTGCAAAACGTGAAGCCAGTCCGAATTCAGGTTTGAATCTGCCTGCAATCTTCACCCTTTTAAAATAGTGCTTGGCTTCGACAGATAAGTACTTGTCCGAAAAGAATTCATTGAAGTACATGGTTTCAAAACTGTCGCCGCCACCAACGGAGAATCGTTTTAAAATCTTATTGCCGTCGGGCTGGTTAGGTGCCGTCTGATATAAATGTGTCAGGGGGATGTCTCCCAGGCCTAAGCCTGCATTTATCAGGAACGATGTCCGCCCTTTGTTTAACGGGTTTAGGTGATAACGGGCTCTGAAATCTACTTTCGAAAAAGTAAAGTAACCGTCTAGTAACCCTTTTATAGCCTGTGTATACTGAAGCGAGAACTGTGGAAATGAATTTCTGATTACTTTTTTCCCGTCAGAAGTGAGCATATACAGATTTTTCGGATTCCACTGTATCCCCAGGGTTGTCGTCGTGATTTTATAAGTGTCGAAGTTTGTTCCTTCGTTAATGTAGTTGTATGTGTATTTAGGAATAATATCAGCTTTTTGGAGTCTCAGTTTGGAGCTTAGTTGCGGGGTTATATCGTATGACAAATGAGAGGCAATGCTCTTGCTGTTGTGAAACATGGTGATATTGAAAAGACGTGGCTCGAAAATAGAGAAAGCTCTCGTGTCTGTTATATATTTGGTGCTTCCGGTTTCTGTCAGGTCGTCTATATAGTCGAATCCAAGCCAGGTAGAGGTGTTTCTGTTAAGCCTGACTTTAGCGCCCAGCCCATATTTAAAATCCTGATCCTTGGTACCAAATGCACCATAAGCATTTAAACGCAGTACTTTAGAGAAGTTATTGCTTGTTGTGATACCGCCACCAAGCCTGAAGCCTTCAAAATTATTGTATTTTATAACCGATTTTATATCCAGATCGACATAGCTTAGAGGTACATAACCAACAAGTAGTTTTCTGATCAGTCCGATCTTTTTTTCAGCTTTAGCGGCCTGAGTGACACTGTCTGCATAAGTATAAGTGTTTAATTCTTTATCCGTAAGGGGGTCTGACCGGTTTTCTTTCCAGAAAGCATTGTTCTGATGTACGGCATTTTCGTCAACTTCGACGGTGAACTTTGTTTTACTCCGGTTAACAGGCTTGTTTATTGAAATACCATAATTGAGATCCCTTACTGTTATTTTGATGACCTCTGCTGGATTAAAGTAACTGGTGTGAATCGTTTTGGTAGTATCGATGTCTTTTTCCTTTAAGTTGGTGAGTAAGATATTGCCGCCGAACAGATTTATAGCATTGCTGCTGCTTCCTTTTGAGATGGAAATGTTTTTCTCAACCGGAAACCAGATGTCATTCTCTTCAAAATATTCAAACTCCTGGGATGCTTCGATGTCTATTACGGCCTTAAGTTTTATAATTCCTTTTTGCAGTGCGTATGAATCTGCACTGATGTATAAAAGTCCTTCGGGGGTTGCAGATTTTTGCCTTTTTTTTCCCTGAAAATGAATTATGTAAGTACTGCCTCTGTCTGTATTTAGAGTATCTACAACCCGGTAGTTGTATTTTTTAAGGGCCCTGTCTGCCAGGGGGCCTGCGTATTCGGTGCCAAACAGGGTGTATTTGTCTTTGTAAAACGAGAAGGACTGTATTTTTAATGCAAGAATTTCGTAAACAGGTTCTTTAAAGCCTGCAACGTTACTGCCTAATATGGTTTCGTGTTTCCCGTTCTCTTTATCGAAAACAACGGAGGAAATCTTTTCTGTTATAAAGAGATGGGAACTGTAAAGCTGTCTTTTCAACTTATAGGCTGTAGAATCTGCCTCAATAAATTTTAGTCCTTTTTTCTTTTTCAAGAATACAGAATCTATTTGGTTGTCGATCGTATTCGGATCGGCTGTAGCGATAAGTTTGTTATAGCTCTTTAGTTTAAAGGAGTTCAGTGAGGTTTCCGGATTGTTGCGATTTTTATTGTTGATGACATCCCTGATTATTTCAGAAGCATCAGTCGTATGTTTGAGAGCAGTTTCCTGTAGGGATTCAATGTTTTTGGTTAATGTTATTTCATAGTAGCTCTTTTCGTCTGAAACCGGGACTTCTGCTGTTTGGTATCCCCAAAGTTCGATCCTGACCGTTTTGATCTTGTTGTTTGTTTTAATACTGAAGGAACCATCGGTGCCGGAAACAGCTTTTACACCTGTACCGGTTGTAATACTGGCATATGAAAGTCCGTTGTTGGTCTCATTGTCTTTTATTTTGCCGTTTATTTTTTGTTGGGCAAAAGTCAGTGAAAAGCATAAGCTCAGGACAAAGAAGAAGATTTTTTTCATTGGACTTAGATGGTTCTTTTCAGGACGTAATGTTACAAAAAATAAAAGCGACTTAAATAGTCGCTTTCATAAAAAATATATAAAGTAAAATATTTTAAACTGTCATGATCTCTTTTTCTTTAGCCTCCAGGATCTCTTCTACCTTTTTGGTGAAGTTATCTGTCAGACCTTGAACATCGATCTCTGCATTTGATTTGAGGTCTTCAGAAGCATCGAGCTTTTTGATATCCTTGTTTGCGTCCTGACGTGCATTTCTTATGGATACCCTTGCGTGTTCAGCCTCCGATTTGGTTTGTTTTACCAATTCCTTACGGCGTTCCTCGGTTAGTGGCGGAACGTTAATGATGATCATGTCGCCGTTATTCATCGGGTTAAAACCTAAGTTGGCTATCATGATGGCCTTTTCTATAGGTTGTAACATGTTTTTTTCCCACGGCTGGATAGAGATCGTACGGCCGTCGGGTGTGTTAACGTTAGCAACCTGGCTTAAAGGAGTCTGGGCTCCGTAATAGTCAACCATTACACTGCTAACCATTGCCGGACTGGCTTTTCCGGCACGAATATTCGCCAATTCTTTTTTAAGATGCTCTAATGAAGCTTCCATCGATTCTTTAGTGGCGTCAAGAATAATTTCTATATCTTCGTTCATAACAGGTTGTTTTTATATAGTAAGTTTTTAATCTTATAGGTTTACTCTGGTACCAATGTTCTCTCCGGATACTACTTTCAATAAATTACCGGGTTTGTTCATGTCAAAAACAATAATCGGTAACTCATTTTCCTGACTAAGTGTAAATGCTGTCGTGTCCATTACTTTCAGGCCTTTTTTAAGAACATCGTCAAAGGTGATGTTATCGAACTTGGTGGCATTTTCATCTTTCTCAGGGTCGGCTGTATAAATGCCGTCAACGCGGGTTCCTTTCAGGATAACATCAGCTTCAATTTCGATAGCTCTGAGAACTGCGGCTGAATCTGTTGTAAAATACGGATTTCCCGTTCCGCCACCAAAAATAACTACACGTCCCTTCTCCAGGTGTCTAACGGCTCTTCTTCGTATAAAAGGTTCTGCAACTTCGTTGATTTTAATAGCTGATTGTAATCTTGTTTGAATTCCTTCATCTTCAAGGGCGCTTTGTAGTGCCAGACCATTAATAACGGTGGCAAGCATCCCCATATGATCACCTTGTACCCTGTCCATTCCGTTACTCGCTCCTGCAACGCCTCTGAATATGTTTCCGCCTCCGATTACGATTGCAACCTCAATACCTTTGTCCGTAACGTGCTTGATTTCTGCTGCATAATTGGCCAGTCTTTTTGGATCTATCCCATACTGTCGGTCACCCATTAAAGCTTCTCCACTTAATTTAAGAAGGATTCTTTTGTATTTCATGCTTTTTTAGTTGTGTTCTGGAGTTCAAAATTAAATCGTAGCAAAAGTAGTGAAAATAATTTTTGCTGATTCTTGTATTCTTTCAATTTCTAAATATGGTATATAAAAAAACCGCTCTTGGTAAAGAGCGGTTTTAAGTATGTTAAGATTAAATTATCCTAAAGCAACACGTTCAAAAGCTGTAACGGTTAAATCTCCGTTTACAGACTTAACGTAAGCAGCAACGCTTTGTTTAGAATCTTTAATGTAATCTTGGTTTACAAGTGTATTATCTTTAAAGAAACGGTTCAGTTTGCCTTGAGCAATCTTGTCTAACATTGCTTCAGGCTTACCTTCCTGACGTAACTGGTCTTTGGCTATCTCGATTTCTTTAT
Source organism: Zhouia spongiae (assembly GCF_022760175.1). Taxonomy (GTDB): domain Bacteria; phylum Bacteroidota; class Bacteroidia; order Flavobacteriales; family Flavobacteriaceae; genus Zhouia; species Zhouia spongiae. Next base: position 653,821 of record NZ_CP094326.1, on the reverse strand, counting down.
CGATAGTTTCCTGATCAACACCTTCTTCATTAAGAGCAACAGGGTTCATGGCTGCAGCTTGCATAGCAACATTTTTAGCAGCTTCTTGAGAACCGTCAACATTGGCAGATAAACCAACGAGTGTTGCAATCTTGTTTCCTGCATGTATGTATGAACCAACGAAAGCAGCATCTAATTTTTTGAATGCACCGATTTCGATTTTTTCACCTATAACACCGGTTTGTTCAGTTAATTTGTCAGCAACTGTAAGACCGTTGTAATCTGCAGCTAAGAAAGCATCCAGGTTATCGAAACCTAAAGCTAATTCGGCCAGGTCAGTAGCAAGAGTAACGAATGTATCGTTCTTTGCAACAAAATCGGTTTCGCAGTTTAAAGAAACGATAACTCCAGAAGTAGCACCGCTGTTTACTTTAGCGATAACAGCACCTTCTGTAGATTCTCTGTCGGCTCTTTTTGCAGCAACTTTTTGACCTTTCTTACGAAGGATCTCAATAGCCTTGTCAAAATCGCCTTCTGCTTCCACTAGTGCCTTTTTGCAGTCCATCATACCTGCACCAGTAGTCTTTCTTAATTTATTTACTTCTGCGGCTGTGATATTTGCCATTTTTACTTTCCTTTTAGTTATTATTGAAGCTGATTTGTCCGGTCAAAATTATGATTTGACAGTAAACTAATCAGCATGTCAATTTTAAATTACTATTATTAATTTTCTTCTTTTGTCTCTTCAGCTACTTCTTTCTCAGCTTTTTTAGCTTTCGTTTCCTCTTTAGCTTCAGTGTTTGCCTCTTTGTCGGCTTTTCTCTGTGCTAAACCTTCAGCGATAGCTTCAGTTGTGTAAGACAATACTTTTTCGATAGACTTAGAAGCGTCATCGTTTGATGGGATAACAAAATCTACATCTCTCGGATCAGAGTTTGTGTCCACCATTGCAAAAATTGGAATGTTTAATTTTTGTGCTTCTTTAACGGCGATATGCTCACGCATTGTATCTACGATAAATAATGCACCAGGTAAGCGAGTCATGTCTGCAATTGAACCTAAGTTTTTTTCTAACTTAGCTCTTAAACGCTCTACTTGTAATTTTTCTTTTTTAGAAAGCGAATCAAATGTTCCGTCTTTCTTCATTTTGTCAATAGCAGTCATTTTCTTAACCGCTTTTCTGATAGTAACAAAGTTGGTCAGCATACCACCCGGCCATCTTTCTGTGATGTACGGCATGTTTACAGCACCTGCCTTGTCAGCAACGATGTCTTTTGCTTGCTTTTTTGTAGCAACAAATAAAACTTTTCTACCAGAAGCTGCAATTTTTTTAAGGGCCTCATTAGCCTCTTCTAATTTAGCAGCTGTTTTGTATAGGTTGATAACGTGAATCCCGTTACGCTCCATGTAAATGTAAGGAGCCATGTTCGGATTCCACTTTCTTGTAAGGTGTCCGAAGTGTACACCTGCTTCAAGTAAATCTTTAACTTCTATGTTATTTGCCATTTTCGTAATAGTTTACGTTCCGTTGGAGATTTAGCAATGTAAAGTGACGATTTGATCATCGGCCTTCATCATTTGGATGCTAAACTAATTTCCCTGTTTATATTACCAGGGACAACGACAACTGTTTTTTAATTTATTAAATATAAATTGCCAGATATTAACGCTTAGAGAACTGGAATTTCTTACGCGCTTTCTTCTGACCGAATTTCTTACGCTCTACCATTCTTGGATCTCTGGTTAGTAAACCTTCCGGTTTAAGAGCTAATCTGTTTTCAGCATCTACTTCGCAAAGAGCTCTTGAAATAGCTAGGCGAATAGCTTCTGCCTGACCGTTTACACCACCTCCAAACACATTTACCTTAACATCGTAACTCTCAGAGTTGTCTGTTAGGTTAAAAGGTTGCAACACCTTGTATTGTAAGGTTGCAGTAGGGAAGTAGTCGTTAAGTTCTTTTTTGTTGATGGTAACGTTTCCATTTCCTGCAGAAACGTATACACGTGCAACGGCTGTTTTTCTTCTGCCGATTTTGTGAATAATTTCCATTTACTTAAGATCGTTTAAGTTAATTGCAGTTGGTTTCTGAGCTTCCTGAGCGTGCTCAGTACCAGCATACACTTTAAGATTACGGAACAATTGCGCACCTAATTTGTTTTTAGGTAACATTCCTTTAATTGATTTTTCAACCAAAGCTGTAGGGTTCTTTTTGTAAAGCTCACTAGCAGTTTGAGTTCTCTGACCACCTGGGTAACCTGTGTGACGAACATAAGTTTTGTCATCCCACTTGTTTCCTGTTAAGTTGATTTTCTCAGCGTTGATAATTACAACGTTGTCTCCACAATCAACGTGCGGTGTGTAGCTAGGCTTGTACTTACCTCTTAAAAGCTTGGCTACTTTTGAAGCAAGACGACCTAACGTCTGTCCATCAGCATCGACAAGCACCCACTGTTTGTCTACAGTAGCCTTGTTTGCTGAAATAGTTTTGTAGCTTAATGTATCCACACTTACTTTATTTAAAAATTAAACATTCCATTCCCTACCCCGAATGTGAATTCGGGATAATGGGGTGCAAAAGTACAACTATTTATGAATATTACAAATACCCTCCGGATTAATATTTTAAGATCATATACAATTATATTTTAATTGTTTAAGTAAATAAAAGGGGTTGCCTGTAATTTGGCAACCCCTTTATTATTAACGACAAATGATTTTTATCTTTTTTAGTTAGATTCAACTGTTATGTCGAAGTTGAGTTGATAAGTTTCCCCTCCGTCCTTAATTAAAACAAATCCCTTTTTTTCTTGTGTAACAGCTGTGTAATGACCAATGTCTAGTTTTTCACTTGAAATCGAGCTAGTGTAATTAACAAAGCTGTTAATCTCCCTGTCGGCGACAAAAAAATCAGTGATCTCTACCGCATCTATGCTATTGTTGAATTTTACGTTTAGTTGACCAGGGAAATATTGGCTGTCCAGTGTATATAAGGTAGCTTTTTCAATTGCTAATGTAGGGTGCGTGGCATATACAGGGAGCGTACTAAATGTTATTTCCCGTGCTTTTATTTGATCACCGCATCCAGCTGTTTTAGGTGCCTCAGATACAACTCTGACAGTGTAGTTTGTGTTTGGGTTTAAATTCTCCAGTCTATAACTTGAGGTCGTCAGGAAAGTGTTTTCTCCATGGACTTTTTCTCCATCTAAATATAGATGGTACTCAGCTCTTGAACCATCTTCCAAATAAGAGTCCGTCCAATCAACTAAGACAGATTTCGTAGTCATGTCAAGCAAAGATATTTCGAAATCTGATACCATTGTTGTTGCCTCAGTAGTAAAGGTGATGGTTTCTTCTTTCGACGTCTCATTAGAAGCTATAACTTCTACCGTAAGGACGTATTCTGTTTCGGGTATTAAGTTTTCCAGGGTTAAATCTTTGAGTTCGCTGGTCAAATTATCAGCATAAAGATTCCCGTTTAAATATAGGTTAAAATAAAAATCAGAACCATCCTCTACAGTTACTTTGTCCCATGCTATAATAGCATAACAAGAGGTTACTTCTGTTTGGGTTAGAGGGAAGTCAGATGGAGGAGAACCCATTGTGGTAAATGTGGTTTCAGAACTAATAGGTTCATTTGCACTCTCGCTTTTAGCGATAATTTTAACGGTGTATGAGGTGAATTTGTCTAAGCTCTCTAAAAGAAATTCGTTAGTACTTATGTTTTCGGCTGTAAGTTCAGTATTTATATAAATATCATAACTGATGTCTGATTGGTCTTGGGTGCTTGAAGAAGTCCAGGATAGCTTTGCACTATTTAATGTAATTTCACTAACATTTGTTTCAAATGCGGTGAGCGCCGAGGCACTTGTTTCAAATTCAAAATTTAATGTTTCGGTTTTATCATTGGTGTCTTTAATAATGACTTTTCCCGTGTATTTTGTTTTAGGGGATAGGTTTTCAAAAATATAGCCTATTGTACTTTGTTTAGATATTAAAAGTTCATCATTTAAGAAAATGTCGTAAGTTATCGCATAGTCTTTATTGCCGTTGCTGATAGTTGTGCCCCACTCAATTTCTGCAGATGTTGCATTAACATAAGATAATTCAACAGGGTTCGCCGTAAATGATGGTTCAAGCGGGGAGTCACTGTCGCTTGAACAAGAAACGATACCGATGTAAAATAGTAAAATAATGAGTAATTTTTGTTTCATAATATTGCTTAATAAGTTATTTCCTGCAATATTACGAAAAGTACTTTTCTAAAACGTATGTAAATACATTGTTTATGTTGTTGAATTAATGTGCTTCCAGCCAATTCTGTCCAATTCCTAATTCAACATCCAGAGGAACGGAGAGCTTGTAAGCGTTCTCCATTTCGGCTTTAATGATCGGTTTCAGCTCCTCCAGCTCGTCCTTGTGAGCGTCAAACACCAGTTCGTCATGTACCTGAAGAAGCATTCGGGTTTTGTAATTACCCTCTTTAAGCTTTCTGTGGATGTTAATCATGGCAATTTTAATGATGTCGGCAGCGCTCCCCTGTATCGGGGCATTAACGGCATTCCGTTCAGCGGCTCCGCGGACAACCTGGTTGCGGGAGTTGATGTCCGCCAGGTAACGTCTTCTGCCTAAAATGGTTTCTACATAACCATGATCCTGCGCAAAGTGTATCTGCTCATTGATGTAGGCCCTTAGCTTAGGGTATGTTTTATAATAGGTGTCGATAAGTTCCTTGGCTTCGCTTCTGGATAAGGTTGTCTGGTTGCTTAACCCAAAAGCCGATACACCGTAGATGATCCCGAAGTTTACGGTTTTAGCATTGCTGCGTTGTTCTCTTGTTACTTCTTCAATAGGAACATTAAATACCTGTGCCGCGGTAGAAGCGTGGATGTCGGCTCCCTCCTGAAAGGCCCTGATCATATTCTCCTCTTCACTTAATGCCGCGATAACACATAATTCAATTTGTGAGTAATCGGCAGCCAGCAAGACATAGTCTGCACTCCGTGGAATAAAAGCCTTCCTGACCTGTCTCCCTCTCTCCGTTCTTATCGGAATGTTTTGCAGGTTCGGGTTATTACTGCTTAATCTTCCGGTGGCAGCTACCGCCTGGCTGTAAACGGTGTGTACCCTACCGGTCTTAGGGTTGATCTCATTTGGCAGAGCGTCAACATAGGTGCTTTGTAGTTTCTTAAGCTGTCGCCATTCGAGGATGTCAGAAACGATCTGATGGTCTTTTGCCAGATAAGATAATACGTCTTCTGCGGTAGAATATTGCCCTGTTTTTGTTTTCTTGGGTTTGTCTACCAATTTAAGTTTGTCAAACAGAATAGGCCCCAGTTGTTTCGGGGAAGCGAGGTTGAATTCTTCGCCCGCCTGGTCGTATATTTCCTTTTCAAGACGACTGATGTCTTTGCTAAGTTCGACAGACAGCCCCTTTAAATAGGCTTCGTTGATATTGATCCCTTCAATTTCCATATCTGCCAGGACATTTACCAAGGGTCCTTCGATCTCTTCGAATAGTTTTTCGGCATTTCTGTTGGGAAGCTCCTTTTTAAACAGTTCTTTAAGCTGTAGGGTTACATCTGCATCTTCCACAGCATATTCGGTTTGTTGATCAAGAGGGACAGATCGCATCGATTTCTGGTTTTTCCCTTTTTTACCAATAAGCGTTTCAATAGATACAGGTGCGTAGTTCAGGTAGGTTTCAGCAAGTACGTCCATGTTGTGTCGCATATCCGGATTGATAAGATAGTGCGCTATCATGGTGTCAAAGATCTTCCCCTTTACAGGGATGTTGTAATTTGAGAGCACCTTGATGTCGTATTTCAGGTTCTGACCGGTCTTCTCTATTTTGTCATTCTCAAAGAAAGGTCTGAATTCTTCCAGAACAGATTTGGCCTCTTCAAAGTTTTCGGGAAATGTTACATAGTAGCCTTTGCCGGGTTCCCATGAAAATGCGCAGCCTACCAGTTCTGCCTTCAGGGCAGATATGCTGGTGGTCTCCGTATCAAAACAAACCCCGGTTTGTTGCATCAGCTTTTCAAGTAACAGCTTTCTTCCGAGTGGTGTGTTAACAGATTGATAGGAATGAGAAACATTTTCGATGGTTTTGTAACCCGATACGGTTTCTAAGGTTGCGGAAGCATCTTCCGGTGTATTTTGTCCGAAAAGATCGAACTGAACGTTTGTTTCTGTGTTGCTACCGGTGCCGGCTTCCTTTTTAGGTTCTCCGGTTCCTGCTTCAACATTAAATGTTTTAAGAAGGTTTTCAGTCATCCTCCTGAATTCCAGTTCCTGAAAAATTTCTTTCACCTTTTCCAGATCCGGAGTGTTGAGTTCAAAATCCTTTTCGTGGAATTCAACCGGAACATCCAGTAAAATACGTGCAAGTTTTTTAGAAAGTAATCCCAGCTCGGCATTGGCTTCAACCTTTTCTTTCATTTTTCCTTTTAACTTGTCAGTATTGCTTAAAAGCTCTTCCATGCTCCCAAACTCCTTGATGAATTTTTTTGCTGTTTTTTCACCAACCCCAGGCAGTCCGGGAATGTTATCAACTGCATCGCCCATCATTCCAAGAAAATCGATTACCTGTTCCGGGGTGTCAACTTCAAATTTTTGTTGTACTTCGGGAATGCCCCATATTTCGATGCCATTGCCCATTCTTGCAGGACGGTACATAAAAATATGCTCCGATACCAATTGAGCAAAATCTTTATCGGGAGTAACCATATAAGTCTTATAACCGGCTTTTTCGGCCTGTTTTGCCAGTGTTCCGATAATGTCATCAGCTTCATAACCTTCTTTTTCGATAACGGGGATGTGCATCGCTTTCAGGATGTCCTGGATAACAGGAACGGCAATCCGTATGGCTTCAGGGGTTTCATCACGATTGGCTTTATAAGCTTCAAACATCGCTGTCCGGTCAATGCTGCCCCCTTTGTCGAATGCAACTGCCAGATGATCAGGTTTTTCGCGTTTGATCACGTCGAGGAGGGAATTCATAAAACCCATAATGGCCGATGTGTCCATTCCTTTCGAATTGATCCTCGGATTTTTTATAAAAGCATAATATCCACGAAAAATTAAGGCATATGCATCTAATAGAAAAAGTCTTTTTTGATCGGACATAATTGAAATTGAAGTTTATTTTTGTAAAAATAAGGAAGTTTTTGTGGATACACGGAAGCAGGAATAAATAAATAAATTCAGAAAAAATGATTGTAGAGATATGTGCCAACTCATTCGAATCGGCAAAGAACGCTCAAGATGCTGGGGCAGACAGGATTGAACTGTGTTCGGAATTAGGGGTGGGAGGAGTAACCCCCTCATTCGGATTGTTGAAGAAAATAAAAGAGGAGTTGACGATAGAAGTGAGTGTATTGCTGCGGCCGAGAAGCGGTAATTTCACCTATACGGATGCCGAGTTCGATATCCTGAAAAAAGATATCGAACTGTGTAAAGAACTGGGTTGCGAAGGGATTGTTTCTGGTGTGCTGCATAATGACAATACGCTCGATGTAGAACGTACAAAAGAGCTGATAGAATTATCGAGACCGTTAACTTTCACTTTGCACCGTGCCTTCGATTGGGTGCCGGATGCTCACAAGACAATAACACAATTGACGGCAATAGGGTGCGACCGTATCCTGACCAGTGGGCAACAGCCTAAAGCAATGCTGGGGATCGATTTTCTGTCTGAATTGCATAAGGAGTATGGAGATCAGATAACAATCATGCCCGGCAGTGGCGTAAATGAAGAAAATATTTTAAACTTTAAAGAGCAGGGGTTTAAGGAAATCCATTTTTCCGCGTCTAAGCCTGTAAAGGTGCTTATGACAGAACCGCCCGTTTCATTTTCCGGAGGTCAGCAGGACGAAACCTCAGTGCCTGTTTCCGATCTGCACACTATTAAAAGAATGGTAAAGAGCGTTAAATAAACTTTAAAGAAGGGGTGTAGTCTGCCGATTCAAGTACATTTGTAATAAATTGAATGATAATTAGTTGAGATGCGTTGGATTGTATTTTTGGTTGTTTTTATAGTTTTGGAGTTGTATTTCTACCAGGTTGTTAAAACTCTTACCAGGAGTAAGTGGTTGATCATCCTGAATATCATAGTGTCCCTCCTGGTTGTAGGAAACCTTATTTATCAATTTAATGTTGATACGAATTCAGGGAGGGTGCTAACCCATGCGAAGAGTTACGCCATGGGCTATCTGCTGACCTTGATGGTTTTAAAACTGGCCGTTCTCCCTTTTTTGCTGGGAGAAGATGTGATAAGGCTGGGGGCAGGTATTTACAATAAGATCTTCGGGGCAGGAGATGCATTTCATGTGCCGAGCAGGAGAAAGTTTGTGAGCCAGCTGGCTCTTGGGGTTGCAGCCATTCCTTTCGCTTCCATGCTGTACGGGATGTTTAAGGGGAAGTACGATTTCAGGGTATTGAAGTATGTCCTGGAGTATGATGATCTCCCGGCGGCTTTTGATGGCTATAAGATAACCCAGATCTCAGACATCCATAGTGGTAGCTTTGATAACAAGGAAAAGATACAGTATGCAATAGACCTGATCAACCGGCAGGAAAGCGATGTTATATTGTTCACCGGGGATATGGTAAACAATAAAGCCTCCGAAATGATTCCGTGGAAGGGCACTTTTGCAAGGCTTGAAGCTAAAGATGGTAAATATTCGGTTTTAGGGAATCACGATTACGGCGACTATGTAGACTGGAATTCATCTCGGGAAAAAGAAGATAATTTACAACAATTAAAGGATATCCAGAAAGATATAGGCTTTGACCTCATGCTGAATGAAAGCCGGTTTATTGAGAAAAACGGTGAGAGAATTGCGTTGGTCGGTGTAGAGAACTGGGGTGCCGGCGGGTTTAAAAAGGCGGGCGACCTGAAGAAGGCGTCGCAATTGGTAAAGCCTGATGATTTTAAAGTGTTATTAAGCCATGATCCCTCACATTGGGAGTACCGGGTGGTAGACGACCACCATCATTACCATCTAACATTAAGTGGCCATACACATGGAATGCAATTCGGAATAGAGATCCCCGGATGGGTGAAATGGAGCCCGGTCAGTTGGCGGTATAAATACTGGGCGGGAATATATGAGCAGAAGGGACAGTATATAAATGTGAACAGAGGATTTGGCTTTTTGGCTTATCCCGGACGTGTGGGTATTTGGCCTGAAATTACGGTGATTGAGCTTAAAAAGTCAATAAAGACAGTGTAATTCAAAGAAAATATTACATTTGTATTATATTTACTGTTAAAATTTTTCGCCTATGTCTAAGTTTGGTGAATTAATAGAAACGAATATTCCAGTTCTATTAGACTTCTATACTGATTGGAATGACTCCTCTACAGCTATGCATCCTGTGTTGAGAGATGTGGCCGCTGCTTTGGGTGACAGGGCCAAAGTGATTAAAATCAATGTCGATAAAAATAAAGAGCTGGCAGAAGCTTTAAGGGTCAAAGGGTTGCCTACCCTGATGATCTATAAAAAGGGGGAAATGGTATGGCGTCAAAGCGGGGAGCAGGATGCTAATACTTTAATCGGGATATTGCAGGAATATATCTAATCCCCGTCTTTTATACATCTGCAACTTTGCATGACTGTCTGACTCGCACCCGGAGTGGTAAATGATGCTCCAGGCTTGTAGTTTATGTATCTGTAAGAATCAGGGTAACCGCCATCAGTTGAAGTCCAGTAATGACCTTCCTCAAGTATATTTTGAAAACTCCCGATATATCTTCCTGCCGGAAGAATATTGAACTCAATAGTATGCCCTTGTATTTTTCCGTAGGGTTCCAGAAACGCATAAGCAACATCAGTTCCTCCGAAGTAATCGAAAAGCTCATCCCATTCTTCAGTAGATGGTAAGTGCCAGCCTTCAGGACAGACGGTCTGGGCTGCATTACCGGTATATAGTTTTCCATAGACGAAACAGTTGTATGTTTCATTTGCATAACAAATGCTTTCGGTGTCATTCGTGTCGAACCTCATGTTTTCTGACATCCATATTTGGTCTCCGATTCGGATGGTAGGGTATTCCTGCCCGTCCCTTTTATCTGTATAAGTGCCTGTTTCAAAAGTTTCGCTAAACGAATCGTCGTCATTATTACACGAGGTAAGTAAACCAAAACACAGCAGCAATCCCAGGGTTAGTTGTTTCATGATCCATAAGTTTTCTGAGGTAATTTCCCATAAAAATAAGAAAAATATATGTAGCAGGGAGTTATGAAAATGTGTGAACTTTCATTTTCTTGTTGTTTATGTAAGATATTATTATGAAAATTTGCTTCTGGTATAGAGTTTGTGGCATATTTGTGATGCCAAACGGGCTATTGAAAAGAACTTGTCTGATGGTAGACGCCGGACGTTGGGTAATTATATGTAATTTATGAGAAAAATAATCGTTGCTTTTTTTTTAAGTTTTATAGCTAATGCTATGGTAGCACAGGTGTTGACGGTAAAAGATGCCGAAACATTACTGCCGTTGGAACAGGTGATCGTAATGTCTGAAAACCCGAGAAAGTATGTTTTTACAAATGCCAAGGGACAAGCAGATGTTTCGGATTTTAAAGGTGTTGCATCCATCGAAATAAAGCTATTGGGATATGTAACACAGAAAATAAGTTTTTTGAGTATAGAACAACACGATTTCGAAATTGTATTGACACCGTCCGACATTTCCCTGGACCAGGTTGTCGTGGCTGCTACCAGATGGAGGCAGTCCAATTCGGGAATCCCTTATAAAATATCAACAATCAGACCTAAGGAAATAATACTTCAAAATCCGCAGACGGCGGCAGATCTTTTAGGAGCTTCCGGTGAGGTGTTCATCCAGAAAAGCCAGCAGGGAGGCGGGAGTCCCATGATCCGTGGCTTTTCGACGAACCGGCTGATGTATGTTGTAGATGGTGTACGCATGAATACAGCTATTTTTAGGAGTGGTAACCTGCAAAATGTCATTTCGCTTGATCCTTTTGCAATGGAGAACACTGAAGTTCTTTTTGGGGCGGGTTCGGTAATATACGGGAGTGATGCCATAGGAGGTGTAATGAGCTTTCATACACTTACCCCTGAGTTCTCGCTGGAGGATGAAACCCTGGTTTCAGGAAAGGGTATGGCACGCTATGCTTCCGCCAATAATGAAAAAACATATCATTTTGATGTAAATGTAGGATGGGATAAGTGGGCTGTTCTTACAAGTATTTCAAGCAACGATTTCGGAGACTTGAAAATGGGAGCGCATGGACCTGACGATTACCTGCGTTCTTTTTATGTGATCCGTGAAGACGACGAGGATGTCGTGGTAACTAATGAGGATATGAAAAAGCAAACACCTTCCGGATATACTCAAATAAACTTGATGCAAAAAGTAAGGTTCAAACCAAATGAAAACTGGGATTTTCAGTACGGGTTTCATTATTCTGAAACTTCTGACTATGCCAGGTATGACAGGCATATCCGGACTCGGAATGGATTGCCGAGAAGTGGAGAGTGGAGTTATGGCCCTCAAATATGGATGATGAATAATTTATCGGTTAATAACCGGAAAGATTCCGGACTGTATGATGATGTAAATCTAAGAATAGCGCATCAGCATTTTGAGGAAAGCAGAATGGACAGGGATTTTAATGATGTGGATAGAAGCGTTAGGGAAGAACGTGTAAATGCACTGTCGTTTAATGCCGACTTTATAAAGGGTTTTACAGACAATTCAAAACTTCTGTATGGAGCTGAATTTGTGTACAACGATGTGGAGTCGGAAGGCAGGCAGGAAGATATTTCTGCCGGAGTAAGCACTTCGGGTCCTTCCAGATATCCGGAAGCAGAATGGTGGTCGTATGGTGTGTATGGCGTGTATGAATATGAGGTTTCGGAAGTGTTAAACCTGCATGGAGGGCTGAGGTATAATCAGTATGCTTTAGATGCCGATTTTTCCAATAATTTGAATTATTATCCTATTCCGGAAAGTAATGCACATCTGAATAACGGATCTTTAACGGGGAGTCTTGGTGCCGTTTACGTTCCGGATAAGTCCTGGTCGTTTACCGCCAAGTTGGCAACGGCATTCAGATCGCCGAATGTAGACGATATAGGAAAGGTTTTTGATTCTGAACCGGGGTCGGTGGTAGTCCCTAATCCCGACCTGAAAGCCGAATATGCATATACTGCTGAAGTAGGAGTTACAAAAATAGTCGATGATAAACTACGTGTCGATTTGAATGCTTATTATACGTTGCTCGATAACGCACTTGTAAGAAGGGATTATGCGATTAACGGGCAGGACAGTATAATGTACGATGGTGAAATGAGTAAAGTACAGGCGGTACAAAATGCTGCCCGGGCTGATGTTTACGGATTTCAATTGGGGGTTGAAGCCAAGTTGGCAAAAGGACTTTCATTGCTGTCGAGGTTAAACGTTCAGAAAGGAGAAGAAGAACTTGACAGCGGGGAAAAAAGCGCTTCAAGACATGCCCCGCCTTTGTTCGGGATTACAAAACTGGCCTATCATGTGAACAAGTTGAATATGCAGCTTTATACCGTGTATAACGGAGAAAAAAGCTACGAAAACATGCCGGAAGAAGAAAGGGGAAAAGACTATTTGTATGCTAAAGACGATGAGGAGAATCCGTACTCACCGGCATGGTATACTTTAAATTTTAAAGCAACGCAGCAACTTACGGAAACCTTCGCGTTAACTGCCGGTTTGGAAAATATAACAGACAGGAGGTACCGTCCGTATAGTTCGGGCCTGGCAGGAGCAGGCCGAAATTTTATTGTAGCCCTGAGGGCATCTTTTTAAAAGAAATATTCTCGAAAGCCATATGTTGACAGGTGTTTGTAGAAACTGACATAAAATTGTCATATTCTTGGGGGGTGCAGCGATAAGTACTTTTGTTGAAACATTAAACAGCATCAATAAGCGTGAAGGGAAATGAAAGTTTGGCGGAAAAGGTGAAATTCTATCGAAGAAGAAAAGGTTTTACTCGATCATCGAGACTTAAATGCTCCGGCGCTTGTCCTTATGAAATAGTCCTAAAGGAATTTCACAGGGCTTGTCCTTTCAAACTGAGTTTTCGCGACCATTCAGCGAATAGAAAAAGGAGAGTCTGCTCCGAAAGGGAGTGCCTTGTTGAAGCTTACCCTGGCGTTGGGAATTACTCCAGATGATTTATTGAGTGGGGAAAAGGCTAGAGATACAGGTTATTTGTCTTTAATGCATCTGGGTGTACTTGGGTTTTCATATAATCCGGCTTTGGGGGTGTTGGTGCCGTTGATAATGTGGTTGCTTAAAAGAGATAAAATTAGATTGGTAGATGGCACAGGTAAAAATCTGGTTAATTTTCAGTTAACCTGACTCCTGGTAACTACAGTTTATATGATTATCACCGGAGCCGGAATCCCTCCGGTAAATTTAATGAGATTGTTTCCAAATACGATCTCAGAAATCCATCCGTTAGCGGTGTCTGTAGTGCTATTGTGTGCCTACAACCTCACTTTGATAATGATTAATTTAAAAAGGTCATCAGAAGATGAAAGGGAGTAAGTGTGTGCCGGTCTTTCGTTTTATTAAGTAATGTTAACGGGCTGAAAAATGTACCCTTTTTTTGTAAAATGCTCAAGAGTCCCCGTTAAAGCATGTTTCATGTTTTTTTCAGCTTTAAGACTGTCGTGAAAAACGATAATACTACCATTGGTGGCATGTTTTAAAACGTTTTGTAAACATGATTCGGGACTGAGTTTATTCATATAATCAGCACTGATTACATCCCACATGATGATTTTGTAACCCGATTTCAGGATATGATTTCTGGTTTTAAATGTTGTTCTGCCATAAGGTGGTCTGAAGAGCTTAGGGAGTTCGGTATAAGGAGAGGGGGTGTGTTTTTTTATTGTTTGTTCGCAGGCTGTTATGTTGCTTAGGTAAGCGGCGGTATGGTGTTTTTTTGCATTTAGATGGTTCTGGGTGTGGTTGCCAATATGATGTCCTTCTGTTATGATCCGGGCAAAAATATCCGGGTGTTTCGCTATGTTGTCTCCAATACAAAAGAATGTGGCTTTGGCATTAAAGTGGTTTAGGGTATCTAACACCCATTCGGTGACGTCAGGGATCGGGCCGTCGTCAAAGGTCAGGTAAATAACCTTCTCAGCCGTCTTTAGATCCCATACAAGACGGTTAAAAATGAGCTTTGCCCACTTTGGGGTCTTTATGAATAGTTTTGAAAGCATAAAACATAAAAGGGGTGTCTAAAAGTCTTTCTGAATGCTGAATGTCAGGTTGAGTGCAGTCGAAACCTGTTGATAATCAACTGCTATTAGTTCTTTCTAGCTACGCTAGGTGCTTTCAATGAAAATATATTTTCATTTCAGTAATACTCGAACTGACAACCTTCATCCCTTTTTAGACAGCCCTGTGTATGTTGGTTATTCGGATAAAGTTTCTACAGTATCTTTAACCGAGTCAAGTTGTAACTGTTGTTCCAACTCGGATTCGGCAGGTCTTGAGGACCTGTATAGGTGGCTGAACTTTTCCAGATACTCATTGAATTTTTGTGTTTCTTTCATACCAAACCCTTCATCGCTGTTAACTACAATAATATCGGTCAGGCTTCTGTAGCGCTCAATGTTGGTTACGATTTCACTGATGCGGTTTTTTTGTTCATTCATGTCCATCCGGCTGTAGTAGTCTATGTGTTCCTGGTACACACCGGCTACTTGTAAAAAGAGTTCTCTGGCTTTTTCTGTTTCCCCTACCTTATAATAACCGTCAATATAAGGTTCTAAGAAAACATAATATCCAAAACGGCCAAAAGGCATTTTTTCCATTGCCAAGTTCAGAACGTTTTTAGCTTTGTCGAGCTGGTTTTCTTTTATAAGCGTTTCAGAGAGTCTCGCCAGATTGCTTCTGTACGAGATGCTGTTTCTTCTAGTTTCAGGATCAGTATAAATATGAGAGTCGTTTGAGTTGCCCCAGTCCCACCGCATGACAATGTCATACATCAGATCGCTGTCTATACGTCCCATTTCAAACGGATTGTTTTCAGGAATAGGGGTTTTAATCGGAACCAGCTTGTATACAAGTCCGTCCAGTTGTAAGTAATCTTTCATCCATAGGTATTCAGCCGGGCTGAAACTTCCGCCTGTAAAATATATCGGTCTTTCCCAATCGTTGTTGGCCAATAGGTCTAGCATTAAAATGCGGTTTTTGGGAAGTACTGATTTCGGAAGGTCGATGTCGATATAATCAACGATCAATGCAGAGTCTTTCGGCCGAACAATACCACTCTTCAATACGTTTTCCTTGTTGACAGGCACCCGGATTTTGTTTGTTGGATAGAATACCGTTTCCTGCCCGTTTCCAAAGTCTACTTTAGTGCGTTTGTCGTCACTGCCTACCCAGTTCATAAAATCTCTTATATTCCAGCGGGCTTCCGTGAGTGCTTGGTAGTAGATGGCATCCCTGACGCCATACGCGTATTGGTCGTGGGTCAGTTGTGAAGGAATGGGGTCGCTTTCATAGGCTTTACTCTTCATCTGGTCGATATACCAGTCGGTAGCAAACAGGCTGGTGTTTACGACTCTTACATCTGTTCTGTATCCTTCAACTTCTTGTGCATACCAAAGCGCAAAAGTGTCATTGTCGCCAATAGAAAAAAGAATAGATCCTTTGTCTTTATCTACAGAGTCTAAGTATGATGTCGCCATAGCCCTGGCGGTATATTTATGTGACCTGTCATGATCATCCCAGTTCTGATAGGCCATCACGGCCGGTACTGCAAGCATGCAAACAAGTGTAATGACCGGTGCCAAAATTTTCGGGTTCAGCAGTTTCTTGAGCTCGTCGAACAATGCATAAACCCCAAGTCCTATCCATATGGAGAACATATAGAAAGAGCCAACAAGGGCGTAATCGCGTTCTCTTGGTTCGAACGGACGCTCATTGAGATAGACTTTTAGAGCCAGTCCGGTAAACATAAACAGGACAAATACAACCCACCACTGTTTAGGGTTTGATTTTATCTGGAAAACCAGTCCGATAATACCTAAGATCAATGGCAGGAAATAATAGGTGTTCCGTCCCTTGTTATTGAGTACATCGCTTGGTAAGTGATCCTGAGGCCCCAACCTCGCTTCATCGACAAAATTGATTCCGCTCAGCCAGTTTCCGTGGTTGTCGTACTTACCTTGTATATCATCCTGACGTCCGGTAAAATTCCACATGAAATAACGCCAGTACATATACCCCATTTGGAATTCAAACAGGTATTGTATGTTTTGCCAGAAGGTTGGTTTTTCGACGTTTATAAATTCTTTGGTTTGCTTGATAAAGCCTACGTAATCTTCTTCATTTATACTGCCTTCTGTATAATTTTTTTTAATGGTGTTTACTTGAGACCTTAAATTGTTATAGAAATACTGTTTTTCTTCATTGGAGAGTTTTCCGTATTGACTTTCTAGAATTTTAAAGATTTCTTTCTGATTTTTGGTTGTAAAGTTAATAGGGCCTGTGATTTTCATATAATTCTCTGCATGTTCAGCGCTCCACATTCTTGGTAAGAAGCCTTCCTGATTTCTGTTCGGGGCTAATGCAGCATCTTTATAGTGGTTTACTATAATGTATTTTCCGGTTTTGTGATCACGTTCATATTTTGGCTTCTCATCCATATACGGATCGACAGGATCTTGTCCGGCATATGCGTCAGAGTACATCGGTCCGTAGAATAAATGTGTTTCAGGATATTGCTCCAGGTTGTAGTATGCCAGCAGTAAACGCGCGTCAGAAGGGTCGTTTTCATTAATTACGGTACCTGCATTGGCCCGGATAGGCACCATGAGCCAGGTTGAAAATCCTATAAGGACGAACATGGTACAAAGTACAATGGTATTGAGCTCTACGTAGCCCTTGCTTCTGGTGTATCTCAACCCGAAATAAAATGCAGTGATGATGATAAGTCCGGCTATAATGGTCCCCGAATTAAACGGCATTCCTATACTGTTTACAAAGAAAACCTCAAGATAACCGAAGAACTTAAGCGTGCTTGGTAGTAATAGTTTGAATATGAATAATAAAACTGCTACAGAAACAACGTTTGCTATTATGAATGATTTCCAGGAGAATTTATAATTGTTAAAGTAATAGATCATCCCGATAGCGGGGATGGTTAACAATGCCATAAAGTGAACACCGAAAGAAAGCCCTACGATAAGGAAGATAAGCACGAGCCATCGGTTACCTCTCGGTAAATGCATCTCGTCTTTCCAGCGTAGTCCCAGGTAAAACATTAAAGACATCAGGAAGGTGGCCATTGCGTATACTTCAGCTTCAACGGCATTAAACCAGAAGCTGTCAGAGAAATTAAAGGCCAGGGCGCCTACCAGTCCGCTGCCTAAAACAGCCATTCCCTTGCCGGTTGTAAAGTCAGTATCGTTTTTAAGAACCAGTTTTTTTGCCAAGTTGGTGATGGTCCAGAAAAGAAAAAGTACGGTAAAGGCACTTGAAAAAACAGACATGTAATTTATTGTTTTTGCAACTGTTTCAGGTTCGGCAGAAAACATGGCAAAGAAAGCTCCCACCATTTGGAAAAGGGGTGCTCCCGGAGGATGTCCGACCTGAAGCTTGGCAGATGTTGCAATATATTCTCCACAATCCCAATAGCTTACCGTGGGTTCAACGGTAAGTCCGAAGGTGATTAATGATGCTGTAAATGCTATCCATCCAAGGATAGTGTCCCATTTTTTAAATTGATGTTCTGACATGTACTTTAATTTCTATAGACTGCTGGCGAATTTAAGAATAATATTACGAATGAAAACATTCATTTTATAAACGTTAACAAGAGGCGGGAAATTTTATTTCGAAATTTTTAAAAAATATTTGCGCATAAAAAAGATTGTCTTAAATTTGCATCCGCATTACAGCAATGGCCTATGGTGTAATTGGTAACACAGCTGATTTTGGTTCAGTCGTTCAAGGTTCGAGTCCTTGTAGGCCAACTGCTAAAACGAAACCCGGTTCTTAAAAAGAGTCGGGTTTTTTTATGAAAAAAAGCCAGGTAAAACAAGGGTGAGGAAGGGGAGGCGCGATCCCTTTTATATCCTGAAAGTGATAACGGGTCTCAATGCATGATTGGCGAGGTCTTCGGTAATACTTCCGTTAAAAAAATGAGCAATGCCTTTTCGTCCGTGGGTGCTGATCCCTATCAGGTCTGCATCGATTTCTTTGGAAAAATTTAAAATACCGTCTTCGACAGTAAGGTCGTTATAGATATTTACGGTAAATTTTTCAGGACGGACCTGGTTTGTGAAGACGGCTATCTTGTTTTCGATCTCTGTTGTGCGAACAAACTGATTAGGGGTGTTTACGTATACCAGATGAAGGGTTGCGTTTGTGCTGTTGCCGAATGTAACTGCTTTTTTATAGGCTTCGAAGGCGTCGGGGGCAAAGTCACAGGCGTATACAAAACTGTCGGTTTTTAGCTTGGACAGCTTGTTTTTAATGATCAGTACAGGTACTGTGGAGGTGCGTACCACTTTCTCGGTGTTTGAGCCTATGAAAAATTCTTCAATCCCGGAAGTCCCGCTGGAACCCATCACGATAAAATCGATTTCATGGTCTGCTATAGCGTTGTTGATACCGATATGGGTGCTACCGGCTTCGATGATTTTTTCTACTTTGATGTTTTGTAGAAAAGTCCTGGTTTTAAGGTCGTCAATTTTCTGCTGGGCCAGTTTGATAAAGAAAAAGGCTTCCGGAAGCTCGCCGGCAGGTGATGTGGCCAGGTGCAGGGGTAGCTCCAGAAGATGCAACAGGTATAGGGTGGCATTGTTTTTCAGGGCCAGATGAGCTCCGATCTTTAATGCGTATTCGGACTCTTTTGAAAAATCTGTCGGGACAAGGATTCGCTTCATGATTAAAAAGTTGTGTGCCGTTATCTTAAAGTTACAAAATAAAAAGGCTTAAAGCACAAATGATTAGCTTTTTTAAAGCAAGGTTTAAAAAAAATTGTATATTTGTACCGTTAAAATTTAATGCCTATCGGGAGGGGACGTAAAGTCCCCTCTTTTTATAAGTTGATTTTATGTTTGAAGAAAAAGTGAATAACCTGCTTGAGGAGTTCCTGGAAGAACGAAAAGACATCTTCTTGATAAGTCTGTCAATAACATTAGATAATAAAATAAAATTGGTGATTGATGGAGATAAAGGTGTAACTTTGAACGATTGTATTGATTTAAGTAGACAGGTAGAGCATAATCTGGACAGGGAAGAGGTGGATTTTTCAATTGAAGTTACCTCGCCCGGAGCTGCCGAGCCTATAGTTAACAACCGTCAGTTTCTTAAGAATGTAGGTAGGAAAATGGAAGTAAAGACCGGAGAGGAAAAGCTTGAAGGAACTTTGCTCGAAGTTGCTGAAAACAATATTAAGTTAGGATGGAAGGCTCGGGAACCTAAGCCTGTCGGGAAGGGTAAAGTAACAGTAGATAAAGAGAGAGAAATATCGTTTAGCGATATAGTGGAAGCTAAAGTGATGATAACATTTTAATTTTAAGTTGACATGGAAAATCTTGCGTTGATCGAATCATTTTCTGAGTTTAAAGATGATAAACTCATAGATCGTGTAACGTTAATGGCCATTTTAGAAGATGTATTTAGAAATGCCTTAAAGAAGAAATTCGGTTCTGATGATAATTTCGATATTATTATCAATCCGGATAAAGGGGATCTGGAGATCTGGAGAAACCGTATCGTGGTTGCAGATGATGAAGTGGAAGATCCGAACCAGGAAATATCATTGACTGAGGCTAGAAAAATAGAGCCTGATTTTGAAGTAGGAGAAGATGTTTCTGAAGAGGTTAAATTAATAGATTTGGGAAGACGGGCCATATTAGCCCTGCGTCAGAACCTGATATCTAAGATTCATGAGCACGATAATACTACGGTATATAAGAAATTTAAAGAGCTTATAGGTGATATATATACGGCAGAAGTGCACCATGTGAGGCACAAAGCCGTTATTCTTATCGACGATGAAGGAAATGAAATTATCCTTCCGAAGGATAAACAGATTCCATCCGATTTCTTTAGAAAAGGAGATAATGTAAGGGGTGTTATTGAAACGGTTGAGCTAAAAGGGAACAAGCCGATGATCATATTGAGCAGAACATCACCGAGCTTCCTTGAAAAGCTTTTCGAGCAAGAGATTCCTGAGGTTTTCGACGGATTGATCACTGTTAAAAAAGTTGTTCGGATTCCTGGAGAGAAAGCCAAAGTGGCTGTCGATTCTTATGATGATAGAATTGATCCTGTGGGAGCATGTGTCGGAATGAAAGGATCGAGGATACATGGTATTGTTCGGGAATTAGGGAATGAGAACATCGATGTGATTAACTTTACAAACAACACCCAGTTGTTTATTAGCAGGGCTTTGAGCCCGGCCAGGGTTACTTCAGTAACGCTTAATGAAGAAAATAAGCATGCCGAGGTTATATTGAAGCCGGAAGAAGTATCTAAAGCGATAGGGAAAAGCGGGTTTAATATTCGGCTGGCCGGTCAGCTTACGGGGTATGAGATAGACGTATTCAGGGAAGGTGTGGAAGAAGATGTTGAGCTGGCAGAGTTTACAGATGAGATCGATCAGTGGATCATTGATGAGTTCAAGAAAATAGGACTGGATACTGCCAAGAGTATTTTGGACAGGGAAGTTAGTGACCTTGTAAAACTAACCGATTTGGAGGAAGAGACCATTTTAGATGTAGTTAGAATTTTGAAAGAAGAATTCGAAGACTAAATTTGTAATTAAATTCTAGAGGAAATAAATTTATATGGCTGAAAAGGGAACATTGAGGCTAAACAAAGTTTTAAGAGAGCTGAATATCTCATTAGATAGAGCGGTGGAATTTCTGGCGGCAAAAGGCTACGAAATAGAGGCGCGCCCTACTACCAAAATAACGAATGAGGTCTATGAGGTTCTTTTGGGCGAATTCCAGACCGATAAGAGTAAAAAGGTGGCTTCTAAAGAGGTTGGGGAAGAGAAAAGGAAAGAAAAAGAGGCTATCCGCAAAGAACTGGAAAAAGAACAGGAATTGAAGCGCCAAATGGAACAGCGAAGCGAGGTGATCAAAGCAAAAGCTGAGATTGCCGGACCTAAGACCGTTGGCAAGATCGATTTAGATGCCGATAAGAATAAAGAGGTTAAAGAGGAAGCGCCTGTAGAAGCCAAAGAAGATACTGTTCCGCAGCCGGAGAAAAAAGAGGAAGTGAAAGAGGTTCCTGTGCAGGAGCAGAAAGAACATAAAGTTCAGGAGGTTGAGAAAAAAACTGAGCCTGTCGAACAAGCTGTTGAACCTGTCAAGCCTGTTCAGGAGGTGCGTCAGGAAAAGCAAGAGCCAAAGGCTGAAAAGCCGCAGGCAGATAAGGTGGAAGAACCTGTAGTTAAAAGCGAGGTTAAACCTGAGGTAGAGAAAAAACAGGTGGAGGCTCAGAGTAAACCAAAAGAAGAGGTAGTTAAGCCTAAAGTGATAAAAGAAGAAAAAGAAGCTCCTCAGGTTGCTGAGGAAGGAGGGGTTATAGAGACCAAGTATAAAAAGCTGTCGGGTCCTAAGATCACCGGAGAAAAGATAGATCTTTCTCAGTTCAATAAGCCTAAGAAGAAGAAAGAAGCTCCTAAGAAAGGAGCCGATAGTAGCGATAGTGCTGCAAAGAAGAAACGCAAGAGAATTACCAAAGAAAGTCCTGTACAGAAATCTAAGTTCGGTCAGGGAGGTAACGGTAACAGGTTTCAGGGGAAGGATAATAAGAAAAAAGGAGGCGTTAAACGCCAGCCTAAGCGTGTAGAGAAGGTTGAGCCTACCGACGAAGAAATCCAGAAACAAGTACGTGAGACTCTTGAAAAGCTTCAGGGGAAGACCCAAAAGTCAAAAGGTGCTAAATATAGAAGGGAAAAGAGAGATTCACACCGACAGAAATCAGCTCAGGAACTGGCGCAGCAGGAAGCGGAAAGCAAGGTGCTAAAGGTAACGGAATTTGTTACGGTTAGCGAGATTGCTACGATGATGGATGTTCCTGTAACTAAAGTGATCGGAGCATGTATGTCTTTAGGGATCATGGTAACAATGAACCAGAGACTTGATGCGGAGACTTTGTCTATAGTTGCTGACGAGTTTGGTTACAAGGTGGAGTTTGTAACTGCTGAAATTGAAGAGGCGATCGAAGAAGAACCTGATGCGGAAGAAGATCTTAAACCAAGAGCTCCGATTGTAACTGTAATGGGGCACGTAGATCACGGTAAGACGTCGTTACTGGATTATATACGGGAAGAGAATGTGATTGCAGGTGAAAGCGGGGGGATTACCCAGCATATAGGTGCTTACAGTGTTACCCTGGCAAATGATGAGAAAATTACATTTTTGGATACGCCGGGTCACGAAGCCTTTACGGCAATGCGTGCCCGAGGTGCACAGATCACTGATTTGGCCATTATCGTAATTGCTGCCGATGACGATGTGATGCCGCAGACAAAAGAAGCGATCAGTCATGCCCAGGCAGCCGGTGTTCCGATAGTATTTGCTATCAATAAAGTTGATAAGCCTACCGCGAACCCGGATAAGGTGAAGGAAAGCCTTGCTGGAATGAATTTACTGGTTGAAGATTGGGGCGGACAGGTGCAATCGCATGATATTTCGGCTAAAACAGGTTTGGGAGTTAAGGAATTGCTTGAAAAAGTATTGCTTGAGGCTGAATTGTTAGAGTTGAAAGCCAATCCTGAAAAGCTACCGACAGGTACGGTTGTTGAAGCGTATCTGGATAAAGGACGTGGTTATGTAGCTACTGTTCTGGTTCAGGCAGGAACACTTGAAATCGGAGATTATGTACTTGCCGGGACTCATAGCGGTAAGGTGAAAGCCATGTACGACGAACGGGGGAATGAGATTCAGAAGGCTGGTCCTTCAACACCGGTTTCAGTGCTTGGTCTTGATGGTGCTCCTCAGGCAGGAGATAAGTTCAATGTTTTTGAGGATGAGCGTGAAGCTAAGCAAATTGCGGCTAAACGTATGCAGTTGCAGAGAGAGCAGTCTGTGAGAACGCAGCGTCATGTTACGCTGGATGAGATCGGACGAAGAATTGCTCTGGGCGACTTTAAAGAGCTTAATATCATTATCAAAGGTGATGTTGATGGTTCTGTGGAGGCGCTTACGGACTCGTTCCAGAAGCTTTCTACAGACGAGATCCATATAAATGTTATTCATAAGGGAGTTGGTCCGATTACTGAGTCGGATGTGTTACTGGCTTCTGCTTCAGATGCCATCATCATAGGCTTTAATGTAAGGGCTATGGGTAATGCAAGACTGGTTGCTGATAAAGAAGAAATTGATATCAGGACATACTCTATCATTTACGATGCGATTAACGACCTTAAAGATGCGATGGAAGGGATGCTTTCTCCTGAAATGAAAGAAGAAGTAACCGGAAATGCCGAGATCCGTGAGACGTTCAAAATATCTAAGGTAGGTACCATAGCCGGATGTATGGTGACGGATGGTAAGATCTTTAGGAATTCACAGATCCGCCTGATAAGGGATGGAGTAGTGATCTTTGGTGGTGAGCTGGCCTCCCTGAAACGTTTCAAGGACGACGTTAAGGAGGTTTCTAAAGGATATGATTGTGGTCTTCAGATCAAGAACTACAATGATATCAAAGAGGGAGATATTGTAGAAGCTTACCAGGAAGTAGCAGTTAAGAAGAAGCTGAAATAAAGAAGAATAGATTTAGTGTAAAATAAAAAAGCGGTAATTTTAATTACCGCTTTTTTTTGGTGTTAATATAAATGCACTTGGAAATTCTTTTTTTACATCAGTAAGAAATTTGTCTGCCTCCAGCCGGTTTCTGAACCTGCCTGCCCTTACCTTGTAGTTGGGGGTTTCAAAAACAATTTCTGAGGGGATGTCTTTGAACTTTCCGTCAAAAACAGCTTTGGCTCTTTGGGCGGCTCCCAACGAACCGGTGTAGATCTGGATTCTTAATCTTCCATTGCTTAATTTGCTTTCGTTTAGAGCTTTTTTCGCTGCTAAAAGCTGATCTATTCGCGGGTCTTTATCTATGTTGATTTTTCCTTCCTGGGCAGAAGAAATATGCGTAAACAGTAAACTAAAAAACAGAGTGACAGTGAGATAGTTTATTTTTAATATGTTCATGTTTCCAGATGTTTTATGCAAAAGTAATTTTATCTTGTAAATGATAACGAAAAAATTTATTTAGAATTGTTATAAATTAGTTGTTAACGCTTCTCTAACATTTCCGAAATCGACTCTAAGTCGTATTTTTGTGACCGAATTTAACAGAAGGCTTTTTGGCGGTCTTCTTAGAGTAGAATAAAAATCGTGCCAAATTAAGATTGATAACACGTATTTTAATATGAAAAAGGTGGTACACCGTAATTCAACTTCTAGAATTTTAGGTATCGGATTAGCGCTAATGCTAATGTTCTCAACGTCTCTTTTCGCGCAAGATGGTGATCCTGCTAAAGGAAAGCAGTTGTTTAATACTAACTGTGCAGCATGTCATAACCTTGATAGAAAAATGACAGGTCCAGCGCTGAGGGGTGTTGGAGATAAGTATGAAAAACAGTGGTTGTATGATTGGATTCACAATAGTGCAGCTATGGTAAAGGCCGGAGATCCGCAGGCTGTTGCTGTTTTTGATGAATATAACGGGTCGCCGATGACCGCGTTTCCACAGTTGTCTGAAGAAGATATCGATAATATTATTGCTTATACCATGGAACCTAAGCCGGAACCGACCGAAGCTGTGGCTACGGCTGTCGATGCCGGTGCCGCCGGAGGGTCTTCGGGGTTTTCCAATGATGTTATCCTGGCTGCTTTAGTGCTTGTTTTCGGGGTGTTGGTGGTAATGCTTTACTTGGTGAATAAAACATTGAAGCGTATTGCTGAGGCTAATGGCATAGAGTTTGAAAAAGCAGAGAAACGTTTGCCGATATGGAAGGCGTTTGTTAAAAATCAGTTTTTGGTGTTGGTTTCCTCGATAGCTTTGTTGTTGATCGGTGCTTATTTTGCTTACGGTTATATGATGCAGATAGGGGTAGACCAGGGGTATATGCCTGTGCAGCCAATTCATTTCTCACATAAGATACATGCCGGGGATAATCAGATAGATTGTAAGTATTGTCACTCGTCAGCAAGAGTTTCCAAAACTTCCGGGATTCCTTCTTTGAATGTTTGTATGAACTGTCATAAGAATGTGATGGAGTATACCGGGGAGGAAGATCTTGCTAATGGATATACAAAAGATTTTTACACAGGAGAGATCCAGAAACTATACAAAGCTGTTGGTTGGGATGTTACTGCACAGCAGTACACTGGCGAGACTGAACCTGTAAAGTGGGTTCGCATCCATAACTTGCCGGACTTTGTTTACTTTAACCACTCACAGCACGTTTCTGTGGCAGGGTTGGAGTGTCAGAAATGTCATGGTCCTGTAGAAGAGATGGAGGTGTTGTATCAGTACTCTCCGTTAACCATGGGATGGTGTATCGAGTGTCACCGTGAGACAAATGTGAAGATGGAAGGTAATGAGTATTACGAGAAGATTCACGAAGAATTATCTAAGAAATATGGTGTAGAGAAACTTACAGCTGCGCAGATGGGTGGTTTGGAATGTGGTAAGTGTCACTATTAATAAATTTGTAAAGAAGCTAATTTCAATAATAACATGGCGTCAAACAAGAAATACTGGAAAAGTGTCGAGGAGCTGAATGCAGATAGCTCTATCGTTGAAACGCTTAAACAGAATGAGTTTGTACAGGAGATACCGGTAGATGAATTTTTAGGCGATAAAGAAAATCTTGATTCGTCTTCAACTTCTCGACGAGACTTCTTAAAATATGTCGGATTCAGTACAGCGGCAGCAACATTGGCTGCTTGTGAAGGTCCGGTGAAAAAATCGATTCCTTATGTGGTTCAGCCGGAGCAAATTCGTCCAGGTGTTGCTAACTATTATGCTACTGCAATTGCCAATGGTTATGATTTTGCGAATGTGTTGATCAAAACACGTGAAGGAAGACCGATTAAAGTTGAAAGTAATAACGAAGCTAAAGTTGGCGGTGGTGCGAATGCGCGAGTTCATGCGTCGGTTTTAGATTTATATGATAGCTTACGGGTACAATCGCCTAAATCTGCCGGAGAAAATGTTTCCTGGGAAGACTTGGATGCAGCGGTTGTTGCTAAATTAAACGCGTTGGCCTCAGGAGGAAAGCAGATTGTTTTGTTGACTCAGACTTTTGCAAGTCCTTCAACCTCAAAATTGATTTCGGAGTTTGCTTTGAAGTACGGTAATGTGCGTCATGTGGTGTACGATGCTGTGTCGAATGATGCTGCTTTAGATGCATTTGAGGCTAAATACGGAACAAGAGCTTTGGCTGATTATGATTTTTCAAAAGCTGAAGTGATCGTTTCTTTCGGTGCTGATTTTGTAGGAGACTGGCAGGGTGGAGGCTATGAGTCGGGTTATGCTAAAGGACGTGTTCCTGCCAAAGGGAAAATGTCACGTCATGTCCAGTTCGAGTCAAATATGACGTTATCCGGTGCAAATGCGGATAAGCGTATTCCTCTTACTCCGTCGCAGCAAAAAAAGGCACTTGCCAAGTTTTATGGGTATCTGACCGGAACTTCAGTTTCGGCCGATCTGCCGGAAGCTGTTGATGCTGCTTGTAAAAGTGCAGCTGCCCAGGTAAAGGCTAAAGGAGCTAAAGCGGTTGTTGTTACAGGTATCCAGGATGAAAATGCACAAGGTCTCGTGTTGGATATAAACGAGATGTTGTCAAGCAGGGCTTTTGATAAAGATGCGCCTAAGCTTGTAAGGCAGGGTAATGCTAAGAAAATGGCTTCGCTTGTGGCCGATATGAATTCAGGTAAAGTAGGGGCGCTGATTATGAGCGGGGTTAATCCTGTTTACACATTGCCGAATGCATCTGAGTTTGTTGAAGGCTTGAAGAATGTTGATCTGTCTGTGGCTTTTTCTATGAAAGAAGACGAGACGTCAGCACTGGCTACTTATATAGCTGCGGCCCCTCACTATTTGGAGTCGTGGGGTGACGTAGAAATCAAGAAAGGGTATTGTAGCCTTATGCAGCCTACAATAAGACCTTTGTTTAATACCCGTCAGTTCCAGGATTCATTATTAAAATGGACAGGAAGTGATGTTTCTTATTACGATTATATAAAAACCAACTGGGAAGCTTCAGTCTTAAACGGTTCGTCATGGAATAAAGCATTGCACGACGGGTTCTTTATGACCGGATCCCGGGCTCAGTCACAAGGTGATATGACTGAGGTTGTTGCAGCTCCTGTTAATGCAGATGGAGCGTCCGGAGATTCAGCGATAGAAGGAGAAGTAGTAGCTCCTTCAGTGGGGAATATGCTCAGGGCACTGGCAAGTACTGCCGATGCAGGTATGGAATTGGTTCTTTATGCTAAAACAGGTATGGGAGACGGACAACAGGCCAATAACCCATGGTTGCAAGAGTTTCCTGATCCGATATCAAGAGCTTCGTGGGATAACTATTTAACCGTGTCCAAGGCCGATGCTGAAGTGCTTGGTCTTGAGAACTGGCACGTGGCTAATGGTGGGCTTAATGGTAATTATGCCAATATTACCGTAAATGGTGTTGCAGTAAACAATATCCCTGTTCTGATCCAGCCGGGTCAGGCTAAAGGTTCGGTCGGACTTTCATTGGGTTACGGAAGAACGAAAGGCTTAAAAGCAGCGATGCAGACCGGAGTAAATGCTTATGCCTTGTATCAGGGCTTTAATGAAGTACAGGGGGTTACGATAGAAAAAGCTGGTGGTGAACACGAGTTTGCTTGTGTTCAGCTTCATAATACTTTAATGGGTAGAGGGGATATCGTTAAAGAAACGACCCTTGAAATATTTAATACGAAAGACGCTAAAGACTGGAATCATACGCCAAAAGTGTCTCTTAACCATCAGGAGGTAGAGGCTACTTCGGTAGATCTTTGGGATGAGTTTGACAGATCAATCGGGCATCATTTCAATTTGTCGATAGACCTGAATGCCTGTACGGGATGTGGGGCGTGTGTTATAGCATGTCACGCTGAAAACAACGTTCCTGTAGTAGGTAAGAGTGAAGTGAGAAAGTCCAGGGATATGCACTGGTTGCGTATTGATAGATATTATTCTTCTGAAGATACCTTTGCGGGTGATAATGAAAAGAAAGATAATATCTCCGGTGTCGGAAGTTCAATGAGTGAGTTTGGCGAAATGGAAGATCCTGCGGCCAATCCTCAGGTAGCATTCCAGCCGGTAATGTGTCAGCACTGTAATCATGCTCCTTGTGAAACAGTATGTCCGGTGGCGGCAACTTCACACGGTCGACAAGGTCAGAACCATATGGCATATAACCGTTGTGTGGGTACTCGTTACTGTGCTAACAACTGTCCGTATAAAGTTCGTCGTTTTAACTGGTTCCTGTACAATAATAACGATGAGTTCGATTTCCATATGAATGACGATCTTGGTAGAATGGTATTGAATCCGGACGTTGTAACCAGGTCGCGTGGTGTTATGGAGAAATGTTCTATGTGTATTCAAATGACACAGAAAACAATTCTTGATGCGAAACGCGATGGTAGAGAAATCAAAGATGGTGAATTCCAGACAGCTTGTTCTGCGGCTTGTAGTTCGGGAGCAATGATGTTCGGAGATGTGAACGATAAGGATAGTAAGATTGCCGAATTAAAAGAAAGCGATCGTATGTACCACTTATTAGAACATGTTGGAACCAAACCAAATGTTTTCTATCACGTGAAGGTGAGAAATACAAACGAAGCATAATTAATTACTAATACAAGAAACAATTATATAAGGATATGGCGTCGCATTACGAAGCACCTATACGTAAACCCTTAGTAACCGGAGATAAATCTTATCACGATGTGACAGTTGATGTTGCAAGGCCGGTTGAAGGAAGAGCAAATAAGCAGTGGTGGATTGTTTTTTCAATTTCTTTAATTGCCTTTCTATGGGGATTAGGGTGTATTATATACACCGTTTCAACAGGTATAGGTACCTGGGGATTAAATAAAACAGTTGGATGGGCCTGGGATATTACCAACTTTGTATGGTGGGTAGGTATCGGTCACGCAGGAACACTGATTTCAGCAGTATTGCTCTTGTTCCGTCAAAAATGGAGAATGGCAATTAACCGTTCTGCTGAAGCAATGACAATTTTCTCGGTAGTTCAGGCCGGATTGTTCCCGATTATCCACATGGGGAGACCTTGGTTAGGATATTGGGTACTCCCGATCCCAAACCAGTTCGGGTCGCTATGGGTTAACTTTAACTCGCCGTTACTTTGGGACGTATTTGCGATCTCAACGTATTTGTCGGTGTCGTTAGTGTTCTGGTGGACAGGTTTACTTCCCGATTTTGCAATGATCCGCGATAGAGCAGTAAAGCCATTCCAGAAGAAAATATACAGTCTGATCAGTTTTGGTTGGAGTGGAAGGGCAAAAGACTGGCAGCGATTTGAAGAAGTATCTCTGGTGCTGGCAGGTTTGGCTACCCCGTTGGTACTTTCTGTACACACCATTGTATCATTCGACTTTGCTACTTCGGTTATTCCGGGATGGCATACGACGATCTTCCCTCCTTACTTCGTTGCAGGAGCGATCTTTTCAGGTTTTGCAATGGTGAATACCTTGCTTATTATTATGAGGAAGGTATGTAATTTAGAAGATTATATCACAGTACAACATATAGAGTTGATGAACATCGTTATCATGATCACAGGTTCGATCGTAGGTTGTGCCTATATCACAGAATTGTTCATCGCATGGTATTCAGGAGTTGAGTACGAACAGTATGCCTTCTTGAATAGAGCTACCGGACCTTATGCTTGGGCTTACTGGGCTATGATGACCTGTAACGTGTTTTCACCGCAGTTCATGTGGTCTAAAAAACTAAGAACAAGTATTATGTTCTCTTTCATTATCTCGATTGTGGTAAATATAGGAATGTGGTTTGAGCGTTTTGTGATTATTGTTACATCACTGCACCGCGATTACCTTCCATCTTCATGGACTATGTTCTCGCCAACATTCGTAGATATCGGAATTTACGTGGGTACTATAGGATTCTTCTTCGTGTTGTTTCTTCTTTATGCAAGAACATTCCCTGTAATTGCACAGGCCGAAGTGAAGACTATTTTGAAATCATCTGGAGAAAAGTATAAAAAACTAAGAGACGGCAACCATGAGTAATAAAGTTGTACAAGCCTTATATAATGACGATGATGTTTTATTAAGTGCTGTTAAGAAAGTTAGAGCAGCTCATCATCATATCGAAGAAATATACACGCCATTCCCTGTGCACGGCCTGGATAAAGCCATGGGACTGGCTCCAACAAGAATCGCCATAGCTTCTTTCTTGTACGGATGTTTGGGGTTAACGGTTGCTATCACGATGCTTAATTTTATAATGATAGAAGACTGGCCTCAGGATATCGGAGGTAAACCAAGCTTTAGCTTCCTCGAAAACCTTCCGGCATTTGTTCCGGTTATCTTTGAGCTAACAGTTTTCTTTGCAGCGCACTTAATGGTGATCACTTTTTACCTGAGAAGTAAATTATGGCCATTTAAAGAAGCTGAAAACCCTGATGTAAGAACAACAGACGACCATTTCTTAATGGAAGTTTCATTACACGGAAACGAAGATGAATTAACTGCATTGTTGAATGAAACAGGGGCAGTTGAAGTAAAAATATCTGAAAAGCACTAATACAATGATGAAGAGCTTTGTTAAAATAGGAATTGTTTTTGGTATAGCTGCATTGGTTTCTTCTTGTGCAGATGAGTCGAGACCCAATTATCAGTTTATGCCTAATATGTACGAGTCTGTTGGATATGAACCTTATCAGGAGTCTGCCGCTTTCCGGAACGGAGTTGAGGCTCAGTTGCCTGCTGAAGGCACTGTGAACAGAGGTTGGATGCCTTATGATTTTCCAAATACGGAAGAAGGTTATCTTGATGCTAAGACCAATTTATTAAGTCCGTTAGATTCTGTTAATGTGGAAGCTGATATGGCCAAAGGAAAAGAATTGTTCGGTATTTACTGCTCAATTTGTCATGGCGATAAAGGCGATGGTCAGGGAACATTGGTGAAAAGAGAGAAGTTTTTAGGTGTTCCTAGCTATGCAGACAGGGAAATTACTGATGGAAGCGTATACCATGTTATCTACTTCGGTAGAAATTCAATGGGCTCACATGCTGCTCAGTTGAATGAAAAGGAAAGATGGCAGGTAACCTCTTATGTAATGAAACTAAAGGGAGACTTAACAAAATAAATAATCGAATTAAGGATATATTGTTTTAGATATGTACACGTTTTCAAGTAAATTAAGGACTGGTGCTTTTGTTTTGATGATACTTGGTCTGTTGGCCTGGGGATACGGATTCATTTCCGCACCTACTACTGTAGAAGAAGCCAAGGCAATGGTAGTCGACGCTCATCACGGAGATAACCATGGTGAGGAAGCTGCTCATGCTACAGCATCGCACGATGCTCATGCTGCTGAAGATCATAGTGCTCACGATGAACATTTGTTACATCAGTTACAAAATAAACCATGGGCTGCATTATATGTGGCGGCATTCTTTTTTATGATGATTGCATTAGGGGTGTTGGCCTTTTATGCAATACAAAGAGCTGCACAAGCAGGATGGTCCCCGCTATTGTTCAGGGTGATGGAAGGTATAACGGCTTACCTCTTACCTGGTGCGGCAATAGTTTTTGTTATTCTGGTACTCTCAGGGATGCATTTAAACCACTTGTTCATATGGATGGATTCTGAAGTAGTTGCGCATGACGAATTAATTCAGGGTAAGACAGGTTTCTTGAATGTGCCTTTCTTCCTTATAAGAGCTTTGATTTATATAGCCGGTTGGGTCGCTTACCGCCATTTCTCAAGAAAGTTCTCAATTGCTCAGGATACAGCTGAAGATGACAGCTACTTTAAAAAGAACTTCAGAATTTCTGCAGGATTCTTGGTTTTCTTCCTTGTATCTGAGTCTATGATGTCTTGGGATTGGATTATGAGTGTTGATCCACACTGGTTTAGTACCTTATTCGGATGGTATGTGTTCGCCAGTATGTTTGTGTCTGGGATCACTGTTATAGCACTGATAACAATATACCTGAAGTCGAAAGGATATTTAGAACAAGTCAACGACAGTCACTTGCACGATCTTGCGAAGTTTATGTTCGCGATCAGTATATTCTGGACCTACCTTTGGTTCTCTCAGTTTATGTTGATCTGGTATTCAAATATTCCGGAAGAAGTTACATATTTTGTAACAAGGCTTGAAGACTACAAGTTACCGTTCCTGGGAATGTTGGTAATGAACTTTGTATTCCCGTTGCTGGTACTGATGAACAGCGATTACAAACGCGTTAACTGGTTTGTAGTAATGGCGGGTATTGTGATTCTTTTAGGACATTATATCGATATTTACGTAATGATTATGCCGGCTACTGTGGGAGATCAGTGGTACATCGGAATAGCAGAGATCGGAGCTGTATTGTTCTTCTTAGGACTATTCATTTATGTTGTATTCACTGCGCTTACCAAGGCTCCGTTAACGCCTAAGCGTAACCCATTCATTGAAGAAAGTAAACACTTTCATTATTAATTAGAAATTAAATAGTAAACAGGAAATAATAACATGACTGCTTTATTAACTATTATAGTTCTCGTACTGGTAGCCATAGCCATCTGGCAAATGACTAAGATATTCGAATTGTCGCAAGCAAGTGCGGATAATTCACAAATTGCAAGTGATAAGGATAACAAGCTAAACGGTTACCTGATGTACGGCTTCTTGGTATTCATATACTTGCTGACCATATATTCACTGTGGAAATGGGGAGGAGTGGTTTTAGGAACCCCTGCTTCTGAACATGGTAAAGATTATGACAACCTGATGCTGATTTCATTAGTGCTGATTTTTATCGTACAGTTTATCACACAGGCGTTGTTGCATTATTTTGCATATAAATACAGAGGTGAAAAAGGGAAAAAGGCACTGTTCTATGCAGATAATGATAAATTAGAGTTTATCTGGACCATCATCCCTGTTATTGTACTGGCAGCATTAATCCTTTACGGACTGTATACATGGACGAAAGTGATGGATGTTACCGATGAAGAAGATCCGATTGTTATCGAATTATATGCACAACAATTTAACTGGAAAGCCCGTTATGCAGGGGCAGATAACGTATTGGGTGATGCTAACGTACGTCTGATCGATATGGACAAAGCAAACATCCTCGGTTTAGACGAGTCTGATCCTAACGGACAAGATGATATTATCTCGACTACGGAGATTCATATTCCGGTAGGGAAGAAAGTATTGTTCAAAATGAGATCGCAAGATGTTCTTCACTCTGCCTATATGCCTCACTTCAGGGCGCAAATGAACTGTGTTCCGGGAATGATTACCCAGTTTGCGTTTACACCTACTGTGACAACAGAAGAAATGAGACAGGATCCGGGGATAGTTAAGAAATATAAGAACATTAATAAGCTCAGGGCAGAAAATGCACAGGCAGTTCAAGACAGGGGGCAAGAGGTTAATGTTGAGTTCGATTACATATTGTTATGTAATAAGATTTGTGGTAAATCGCACTACAACATGCAGATGAAAATTGTAGTAGAGACTGAAGAAGAGTATAAAGAGTGGCTTGGCCAGCAAAAGACCTTCGGGGAATCTGTACAATAATTAAAAGTAAATTACGAATAACGATATTATATAAATAGATAAAGATTATGTCAGCAACAGCACACGATCACGGGCATCATCATAAAGAAACTTTTGTTTCTAAGTACATTTTCAGCCTTGATCATAAAATGATTTCTAAGCAGTATTTAATTACTGGTTTGATCATGGGATTCATAGGTATTGCAATGTCATTATTATTCAGAATGCAAATTGCATGGCCTGGAGAATCATTCCCTGTGTTCGAAGCTTTATTAGGTAAATGGGCTCCCGACGGAGTAATGGATGCAGATATATATTTGGCATTGGTAACTATGCACGGAACGATCATGGTGTTCTTCGTGCTTACAGCAGGGTTGAGTGGTACATTCAGTAACTTGTTGATACCTTTACAAATCGGTGCGAGGGATATGGCATCGGGATTCCTGAACATGGTTTCTTACTGGTTGTTTTTCCTTTCGAGCGTTATTATGGTGATCTCTTTATTTGTTGAGGCAGGTCCTGCGGCAGCCGGTTGGACAATCTATCCGCCGTTAAGTGCATTGCCGATGGCTCAGGGAGGTTCAGGAGCAGGGATGACACTTTGGTTGGTGTCTATGGCTGTCTTTATTGCATCGTCTTTATTAGGTTCACTAAACTATATTGTAACGGTATTGAACTTAAGAACAAAAGGAATGTCTATGACCAGATTACCCTTAACTATCTGGGCATTCTTTATTACTGCTATTATCGGGGTTGTTTCATTCCCGGTATTACTTTCAGCAGCGTTGTTATTGATCATGGATAGAAGTTTCGGTACTTCGTTCTTCTTATCAGACATATTTATTCAGGGGGAAGTGTTACATTACCAGGGAGGGTCTCCGGTATTGTTCGAGCACTTGTTCTGGTTCTTAGGACACCCGGAGGTTTATATTGTTATTTTACCTGCAATGGGTATAGTTTCTGAAGTAATGGCCACCAATGCGCGTAAGCCAATCTTCGGATATAGAGCGATGATCGCCTCTATTCTCGCAATTGCCTTTTTATCAACGATCGTTTGGGGGCACCATATGTTCGTATCCGGTATGAACCCGTTTTTAGGATCGGTATTTACTTTTACAACATTATTAATCGCAATTCCATCTGCTGTAAAAGCATTCAACTGGATAACCACATTGTGGAAAGGTAACCTGCAGTTCAATACAGGGATGTTGTTCTCAATCGGTATGGTATCGACATTCATTACCGGAGGTTTAACAGGTATTATTCTGGGAGACAGTGCATTGGATATCAATGTGCATGATACGTATTTCGTAGTGGCTCACTTCCACCTGGTGATGGGTATTTCGGCAATCTACGGATTGTTCGCCGGGGTATATCACTGGTTCCCTAAGATGTTTGGGAAAATGATGAATAAGAACCTGGGTTATGTTCACTTCTGGTTAACAGCAATAGCAGCTTACGGAGTATTCTTCCCAATGCACTTTGTTGGAATGGCCGGTTTGCCTAGACGTTACTATGAGAACACGGCTTTCCCTATGTTTGATGACCTGACAGATATCCAGGTAGTAATGACTTCATTTGCCTTATTGGCGGGTGCGGCCCAGTTAGTATTTGTATACAATTTTATCCATAGTATCTTCTATGGTAAGAAAGCTACGCAGAACCCTTGGAATGCTACTACCTTAGAATGGACTACTCCTGTAGAACACGTTCACGGTAACTGGCCGGGTGAAATTCCTGAGGTACACAGATGGGCTTATGACTATAGCAAGACCAATGAAAATGGTGAATACGTACTGGCAGGTCAGGACTTTGTTCCGCAAACAGTGCCGTTGCAGCCAAACGAAGAAGAATTGAATCATTAGAATTCAACCGATATAATATAAAGCCCTTTCGAAACTGAAAGGGCTTTTCTTTTTGTGTTATATTTGCGTTGTATGAATGAGTATTTAGATCCTACCGGAGAGCAGTTTTCTCCTGATGAAGTCGATATAGAAAAAGCACTCAGACCCTTGTCTTTCGATGATTTTACAGGACAGGATCAGGTGCTCGAAAACCTTAAGGTTTTTGTCGAAGCTGCCAACCTGAGAGGAGATGCGCTCGATCATACCTTGTTTCACGGTCCTCCGGGATTGGGGAAAACCACCCTCGCTCATATTCTTGCCAGCGAATTGGACGCAGGTATTAAAGTGACATCCGGTCCGGTATTGGATAAACCCGGAGATTTGGCCGGGTTACTAACGAACCTCGAAGACCGGGATGTTCTGTTTATCGATGAGATCCATCGCCTGAGCCCGATAGTAGAAGAGTATTTGTACTCTGCTATGGAGGACTTTCGTATAGATATTATGATCGAAAGCGGGCCTAATGCGCGAACCGTTCAGATCAACCTGAATCAGTTTACTTTGGTAGGGGCAACTACACGTTCAGGACTTCTTACAGCGCCTATGAGAGCCCGTTTTGGTATCAGTAGCAGGTTACAGTATTATACTACAGAATTGCTGGCTGATATTGTCCAGCGTAGTTCTTCTATCCTTAAAGTGCCTATCTCCATGGAAGCTGCTATCGAGATTGCGGGAAGAAGCAGGGGGACTCCCCGTATTGCGAATGCCTTATTGCGCAGGGTGCGTGACTTCGCTCAGATCAAGGGTAACGGGAAAATCGACATAGAGATCGCAAAATATGGTTTAAAGGCTTTGAATGTCGATGCGCATGGCTTAGATGAAATGGATAATAAAATTCTGTCTACCATTATCGACAAGTTCAAGGGAGGTCCTGTAGGTATTACGACATTGGCTACCGCTGTTTCTGAAAATGCAGAAACCATCGAGGAGGTCTATGAGCCTTTTCTTATTCAACAAGGCTTTATAATCCGTACTCCCCGTGGTCGTGAGGTGACAGAGCTCGCTTATAAGCACCTCGGGCGCGTTAAAGGAGGAATGCAGGGTGGATTGTTTTAATGTGTGTCTTGCTTTTTTGTTGTTAATTGTTTGATAATGTGTTATTTTTGTGTTGGTGTGTGGTTCTTGCATACTGCTCCAGCGTTTCTCTCGGCTTAATTTATTTATGGTGTAAACCTTTCTTTTCGGAAATTTTTATGGTTTGATCTTGACAGCCTTTCCCCAACAGGTAAGATGACGGTTCTTATGCTACTTTAATTTTAAATGAAATTTATTCACGCTAAAAACCAATCAAATGGAAATCGTCCAACAGGTAGATGTATTAAAAGGGGCTGTAAGGGGCCAGGTGATCCTTCCGGAAGACAATGAATATGCTGAAGCCAGAAAGTTATACAATGCAATGATAGATAAAAAGCCGGCTATAATTGTTAAGTGTGCAGATGTTGCCGATGTCATAGCCGCAGTAAATTATGCAAAAGAAAATAACATGCTTGTTGCAGTTAGGGGAGGCGGGCATAACGGAGGTGGACTTGGTTCTTGTGATGACGGACTTTTAATTGATCTGTCCGGAATTAAATATGTTCATGTCGATACCTCCGATAATACAGTCAGAGTAGGTGGTGGTAACGTATGGGGAGATGTAGATCATGCTACACATCCATATGGATTAGCTGTTCCGGCTGGTATCATTTCGACAACAGGAGTTGGAGGTCTGACCTTGGGCGGGGGCGTTGGGCATTTGTCAAGAAAATATGGTCTCACAATCGATAACCTGTTGGAAGTCGATATGGTCTTGGCCGACGGTAGTCTGGTCGTTGCTAATAAAGATCAGCATACGGACCTGTTTTGGGCGGTGAGAGGAGGCGGAGGTAATTTTGGGATAGTAACCTCCTTTAAATTTCAGGCTCATATGTTGAAAAACGTAATCGGAGGCCCGACATTATGGCCGGTAGAAAAGACGGAAGAAATAATGCAATGGTACCATGATTTTATTCATAAAGCTCCGGAAGAATTAAACGGCTTCTTTGCTACTTTAATTATACCCGGGCCACCATTTCCGGAATTCCTTCACAATAAAAAGTTTTGTGGCGTAGTCTGGTGTTATGCAGGCGATGATCAAACAGTTTTCGACAAATTGTTCACCCCTGCTCGAGCGTTAAAACCAATTTTTGAGCATGTCGGACCTATGCCGTATCCGGCAGTACAGACCATGTTTGACGGATTGCTTCCTCCCGGGTTTCAATGGTACTGGAGAGCGGATTTCTTTAATGATCTGGGAACTGACGTAAGGGCAATACATAAGAAACATAGCCTGAAACTGCCAACCCCTTTGTCACAAATGCATTTATACCCGATTACGGGTGCCGCAGCCAATCCCGGGTTAACCGATACGGCATGGGCTTACAGAGATGCTAAATATGCCGGGGTTATCGTTGGTATTGATCCTGATCCGGCCAATGCCGATAAAATAACTAATTGGTGTAAAGCTTATTGGGAAGATTTACACCCCCATTCATCAGGAGGCGCTTATCCTAATTTTATGATGGATGAAGGTCAGGAAAGGGTGAAAGCAAGTTACAGGCAAAACTATGAACGTTTGACGAAAGTGAAATCAAAATATGACCCTGGTAACTTTTTTAGGGTGAACCAGAACATCAGGCCGGCATTATAATTACCCGATGATCGAGATTTAAATGCTCCGACGCTTGTCCTTGTGAAATGTTTCTGAAAGAATTTCAAGGGGCTTGCCCTTATGAAATCCTCCTGAACGGAATTACATAGGGCTTGTGCAGAAGAGCT
The DNA here is from genome assembly GCF_022760175.1 of Zhouia spongiae. Lineage (GTDB taxonomy): Bacteria > Bacteroidota > Bacteroidia > Flavobacteriales > Flavobacteriaceae > Zhouia > Zhouia spongiae. Next base: position 615,338 of record NZ_CP094326.1, on the reverse strand, counting down.
TTTTAGGTTTTCTTTATAAAGCTTCGGGAGCTTGCTCCGATGTGGTTGACTGAGGTCTGAATAAGGAGTTCCTCCTGTTGTTGAAGTCTGGATACGCTCTAATACTTTGTGTTTTGGCTACCCGAAACGCTCGCATTCAGACGGATGTCTGTATCAAAAAATCAAAACGCCTTTTATCAGGCGTTTTTTTACATTATTGTACCTTAGCGTCCTGATTGTAAAAGTTAAGGAGTGATCCAACGAGAGAAATATACAGAACTGATAAAATCCGAAGCCAGGCGCCTCGGGTTTTTGTCATGTGGTATCTCTAAGGCAGAATTTCTGGAAGAGGAAGCCCCGAGACTTGAAAGTTGGCTGGGTAAGAATATGCAAGGTGAAATGCATTATATGGAAAATCATTTCGATAAGCGTCTCGATCCGCGAAAGTTGGTAGAAGGCTCCAGGTCTGTGATATCCATGCTTCTTAATTATTACCCTGAAGAGGTGCAAAAGGACCCCGAAGCACCTAAGATATCCAAATATGCTTATGGAACGGATTATCACTTTGTAATAAAAGATAAGTTAAGGCAGTTGTTGAATTTTATTCAGGAAGAGATTGGCGAGGTGAGTGGCCGCGCTTTTGTAGACTCGGCACCGGTTATGGATAAGGCCTGGGCCGCTAAAAGTGGTTTGGGTTGGATAGGTAAAAACTCTAATTTACTTTCTAAACAGGTGGGTTCGTTCTTTTTTATAGCAGAGCTGATTGTAGACCTGGAGCTGGTATATGACAGCCCTGTTACCGATCATTGTGGTAATTGCACTGCCTGTATAGATGCCTGCCCTACACAGGCCATAGTAGAACCCTATGTGGTAGATGGAAGTAAATGTATATCGTATTTTACGATCGAACTGAAGAATGAAATCCCGCAAGATGTCCGCGGTAAGTTTGATAACTGGATGTTTGGTTGTGATATATGCCAGGATGTATGTCCGTGGAACCGTTTTTCAAAATCCCATAATGAGCCGCTTTTTAATCCTGATCCTGATTTGCTTTCCATGACGAAAAAAGACTGGAATGAGATAACTGAAGATGTTTTTCGAAAGATTTTTAAAAAATCTGCTGTAAAGCGCACGAAATTCTCCGGACTTAAAAGAAATATCAACTTTCTTAACGTAAATAAAACGGAATAATTTCTTTAAATCCTGAAGCCGATTCTTTATGAAATAACTCATTTCAAAAGTTTACTCGATCATCGAGATTTAAATGCTCCGACGCCTGTCCTTGTGAAATGTTCCTAAAGGAATTTCACAGGGCTTGCGTTGAAATGTTTTGCCATGCGCCAGCTGGCTCCATCGCTAAAAAGGCCTGCCGGACCTTTTCTTTACGCTTGGCCCTCTCGTGGGTTTGCCCCGAGGTAGTTTGCTTATCGCGTTATTCGTCAATTGTTTATGCCTGTATTTCTTAAAATAACTATAGCCTTATCCCTATGTTATTCCCATATTATCCCTAAATAATCCTTATCATAAGCCTGTCCTTTTTCAGTAAAGAGGTAGTTGTTCCTTGTTCTGTCATGGAGGTAAGAATTACTTTAGTTAAAAAAGCTAATACTTGAAAACAACCCGTTCGGGGTGTAGTAATATCCAAGATAACTTATACCTTTGTAGCTTCATTTTAAATGAATGGACTTATGAGTAAAGATAGTACCAGAAGGCGTGAGGCGTTAGTATATCACGCTAAGCCCCAGCCCGGAAAGATTAAAATAGTTCCGACCAAGAAGTATGCAACCCAGAGAGATTTAGCACTTGCCTATTCACCGGGGGTAGCGGAACCTTGTTTAGAAATAGCAAAAGATAAGAGCAACGCATACAAGTATACGACTAAAGGAAACTTGGTTGCTGTGATATCTAATGGTACGGCAGTTTTAGGTCTTGGTGATATAGGCCCGGAAGCTTCTAAACCGGTAATGGAAGGAAAAGGGCTCCTGTTTAAGATATTTGCAGATATAGACGGAATGGATATCGAGCTCGATACCAAGGATGTCGATAAGTTTATTGAGACCGTAAAAACGATCGCTCCCACTTTTGGAGGGATTAATTTGGAAGATATCAAAGCTCCTGAGGCATTCGAAATAGAACGAAGGCTTAAAGAAGAACTCGATATACCTGTCATGCACGATGATCAGCATGGTACTGCAATTATTTCAGCCGCAGCTTTGTTAAATGCTCTGGAGATAGCCAAAAAGAAGATTGATGAAGTGAGAATTGTGATTAGCGGAGCAGGTGCTGCTGCCGTTTCGTGTACGAGACTTTACAAGGCATTTGGCGCCAAAGCCGGGAATATAGTAATGTTAGACAGTAAAGGAGTGATCAGAAGTGACCGGGATAACCTTTCTGTCGAGAAAAATGAGTTTGCTACCGACCGGAAGATAGATACCCTTGAGGAAGCAATGGTTGATGCGGATGTATTTATAGGGCTGTCTATTGCAGATATTGTAACTCCTGTGATGTTGAAATCAATGGCAGCCGATCCTATTGTTTTTGCAATGGCGAATCCTGATCCTGAAATTGCATACGATCTGGCAATTGAGGCCAGAAAAGATATTATCATGGCTACCGGAAGGTCAGACCATCCTAATCAGGTAAATAACGTACTTGGATTCCCGTTTATTTTCAGGGGAGCCCTGGATGTACGGGCTACGAAGATTAATGAAGAAATGAAAATGGCAGCAGTTCGTGCCTTGGCGGAGCTGGCCAAGGAGATGGTGCCGGAACAGGTGAATATTGCTTATGGGGAAACAAGACTGAATTTTGGACGTGAATATATTATACCCAAACCGTTTGACCCCAGATTGATAGCCAAGGTGCCTCCGGCCGTTGCAAAAGCGGCTATGGAGAGTGGTGTGGCAAAAGAGCCTATCGATGATTGGGAACGATATGAAGAGCAGTTGCTTCAGCGATTAGGGAATGATAATAAATTACTTCGTTTACTGCACAACAGGGCAAAAACCAATCCGAAACGTATTGTCTTTCCCGAGGCAGATCACTTAGATGTTTTAAAAGCAGCTCAGATTGTACACGAAGAAGGAATAGGAATTCCTATTCTCTTAGGGAGAAAAGATGTGATTTTAGAGCTGAAGGAAGAACTGGAATTTGATGCAGATGTGGTTATCATCGATACGAAGACTGATGATCATAACGATAAAAAGAATCAATACGCAAAACAATATTGGGAATTGCGTAAACGTAAAGGATTGACGTTGTACGAGGCGGAAAAGAAGATGCGTGAACGGAATTATTATGCCGCCATGATGGTAAACGAAGGCGATGCCGATTGTTTGATATCAGGATATTCAAGGTCGTACCCTACAGTTGTAAGACCGATGCTGGAATTAATCGGTAAGGCAGGTAACGTTTCAAAAGTAGCTTCTGTGAACCTTATGATGACAGAGAGAGGCCCGATGTTTTTAGCCGATACATCTATAAATATTGAGCCGACGGCAACCGATCTGGCTAATATAGCCCAGATGACAGCCTCCGCGGTAAGACTATTTGGATTAGAACCTGTCATCGCTATGTTGTCCTATTCTAATTTTGGCTCATCAGAACATCCGGTGGCTAAGAAGGTTAACGAAGCTGTTGAAATGTTGCATGAAGAACATCCGGAGATTATAGTAGATGGTGATATTCAAACAGATTTTGCACTCAATCAGGAGATGCACCAGTCTAAATTTCCTTTTTCCAAGCTTGCGGGCAGAAAAGTAAATACCTTGATATTTCCGAGTCTTGCTTCTGCAAACATTACCTACAAACTCATGAAAGAGCTGAATAAATCTGAATCTATCGGCCCGATAATGTTGGGGATGAACAAGCCTGTTCATGTTTTGCAGTTGGGTGCCAGTGTTGAAGAGATGGTAAATATGGCAGCTGTAGCGGTAGTGGATGCTCAAGAGCGCCAAAAGCGAAAAAAGAAGGTATAAGGGTTTTTAACTCTTTTGTTTTAAGATTTTTTATAGATTTATCCTTTAGGAAACGAATTATAATATAAAAATTTTCATACCAGATGTTGAAGATTTGGTATGAAAATTTTTTGTAGGTTTGGGCTAATAACATTTTCTGAGAATGATCGAGCATATTAAAGGCAGGTTGGTGGAAAAAAATCCGACTTATGTCGTTATAGATTGTAACGGAGTTGGGTATTTTATTAATATTTCCCTTCATACATTTTCGCACTTACCCTTGGATGAAAGCATTAAGTTGTTTACACATCTACAGGTAAGGGAAGATGCTCATATATTATACGGTTTTATAGAAAAATCTGAACGGGAGATTTTTAGATTGTTAATTTCAGTGTCCGGTGTTGGCGCGAGTACAGCAAGAACAATGTTGTCTTCCATGACTCCTACACAAATAAGGGATGCCATAGCCGCAGGCGATGCTGCGACCGTGCAGTCGATAAAAGGAATTGGAGCTAAAACGGCTCAGAGAGTGATATTGGATCTTAAGGATAAAGTGCTTAAAGTGTTCGGGATTGATGAAGTTTCAGTTGTTCCGGACAATACGAGTAAAGAAGAAGCGTTATCTGCTTTAGAGGTGTTAGGTTATGCGAGGAAACAAGCAGAGAGAGTAGTGAATAAAATTGTTAAATCAGAACCTAATTTAAGTGTGGAAGTATTGATCAAAGAAGCACTTAAGAACCTTTAAATAAAATTTGAATCCAACCAATACCCCATCATATATGACGAACCTTTTAAAAAGGATCTTCATTGGTTTAATGCTTTGTATATCAGGTTTTGCAGAGGCTCAGAGTCCTGCTGTTCAACAACAGGATACTGCGAAAACCGGAGAGTCTTTGGGAGGGATTAAATTAAAGAATCCGGCCAGCGTAATTTCGAAGTATACGTACGACCCGGTTACCAACCGTTATTTCTACACTGAAAAAATAGGCAACTTTGATACAGCCTACCCTTTAATACTAACCCCTGAGCAGTTTAAAGAGATGATGCTTCGCGAACAAATGAAGAATTATTTCAAAGAAAAAGAGCGTGCAATTTCCGGAAGGACAGAGGAAGGTAAAGAAGCCCGTAAAAACTTATTGCCAAATTTTTATGTGAATTCAGATTTCTTTCAATCTGTCTTTGGAGGAAATACGATAGAGGTCATCCCGACAGGTTCAATTGCCGTAGACCTTGGACTGCGTATTCAGAAAAATGATAATCCGGCACTATCACCCAGAAACAGAACCAATATAACATTCGATTTCGATCAACGGATCAGTTTGAGTTTACTGGGGAAAGTCGGAGAACGTTTGACGGTTAACGCAAATTACGATACCGAAGCAACTTTGGATTTTCAAAATCAGATTAAGCTCGAATATACACCCTCGGAAGACGAGATTATCCGGAAAATTGAAGTGGGTAATATAAGCCTGCCTCTTAACAGCTCCCTTATAAACGGAGCGCAAAGCTTATTTGGGGTTAAAACAGAATTGCAGTTTGGAAGGACGAAGGTAACAGCCGTATTCTCGGAACAGCGATCTCAGAACAGAAGAGTGGTAGCCGAAGGAGGTGCGACCATAAATGAATTCGATATTTCGGCGCTGGACTACGATGCTGATCGCCATTTCTTCTTGTCGCACTTTTTTAGAGACCAGTATGATCAGGCATTGGAAAATTATCCGTATATAAATTCAGCAGTACAGCTTACACGAGTTGAAGTATGGGTAACCAATAGAATTCAAAATACCCAAAATGTAAGGAATATAGTGGCTTTACAAGATTTAGGAGAGCCATTGCCCGATAATACGAGGATAAATCAAAATGCCCCGGCAGGATTTTTTAATTCCACTGTGAATCTCCCCCGGAATGAAGCGAACGATTATGATCCGTTTGAGATTGGAGGGTCGTCGGTCCTGACTGAACAAATTCGTGATGTGGCTACGGTACAGCAGGGGTTTGGAACATTGAACACACAGGTAAACCAGGGGTATGATTATGCAGTTCTTGAAAATGCACGAAAGCTGGAAGAAGGAAGAGATTATCGTCTGGAAAAACAATTGGGCTATATCTCGTTAAACCAACGCTTAAGTAATGATGAAATACTGGCAGTGGCATACCAGTATACGTATCGGGGCGAAGTGTATCAGGTGGGTGAGTTTGCCAACGATGGTGTTAATGCTACAGAATATGAAAGCAATGCCAGTGGTCAGGTGATCGCTGTGAACCCCCAGAGTCTGGTGCTTAAGATGCTGAAGAGCAATCTTACCCGGGTTGAAGATCCCGTATGGGATTTAATGATGAAGAACATTTATGCAACAGGGGCCTTTCAGTTGCTTCAGGAAGATTTTAAAATGAATATTCTTTATACCAACCCTTCTCCGGTAAATTATATTTCTCCGGTAGATGAAGGCACATGGCCGGGCGGACTGGAAGAAAGAATATTACTTGATGTTTTTAATTTTGACAGGTTAAATGTATATAACGATCCTCAAAACGGTGGAGATGGTTTCTTTGATTACTATCCCGGGATCACTGTTGATCCTCAAAACGGATTGATAATTTTTACGAAAGCTGAGCCTTTTGGAGAGCATATTCACGGCGTGCTGGGAGGAGGAGATTATAACAACCCTGATTCTTATAATGCAAATCAGGCGAAATATGTGTTCAGGAGCTTGTATGCGAGTACCCAGGCAGCAGCTTTGGAAGATAGCGATAAGAACAAATACCAGTTAAAAGGTAAATACAGGGCAGAAGGCGGTAGGGGGATATCGCTGGGGACGTTCAATGTTCCGAGAGGGTCTGTCAGGGTGAAAGCAGGCGGAAGGATTCTTCAGGAAGGTGTCGATTATACCGTAAATTATATTGCAGGAACCGTACAGATTTTAGATGAAGGACTGAAAGCATCGAATATTCCGATCGAGGTTTCAGTAGAAAATAATGCTGTATTCGGCCAGCAAACCCGTCGTTTTGCCGGAATAAACGTAGAGCATAAGGTTAATGATAATTTTATGCTGGGAGGAACGTTTTTAAATCTTAGTGAACGTCCGTTGACCCAAAAGGCCAATTATGGTACAGAGCCGGTTAATAATACCATATTCGGATTTAACGGTAATTATTCAACCGAACTTCCTTTTTTAACAAGATGGGTGAATAAGTTACCGAATATCGATACCGATGTAGCATCTAATATTTCCGTAAGAGGGGAGTTTGCTTACTTATTACCGGGTTCTCCAAAGATGACCGATTTTGACGGGGAGACAACAGTCTACCTTGACGATTTTGAAGGAGCCCAGGCTTTTATCGATGTTCGTTCTCCTTTGGGTTGGTCTTTGGCAAGTGCTCCTGTCGGTTATGGGGGTGAGATCCTGAATGACGACCTAGCATCGGGAGAGAAGCGTGCTAAACTGGCATGGTATACCATCGACCCTGTTTTTTATACGAGTCAGAGACCGTCGGCACTCAGCGATAATGACATTTCCTTAAATGCTACCCGCAGGGTCTATATAGACGAAATTTTTCCGCAGCAAGATGTAGCGCAAGGGCAGACCTTGGTGCAAACCACTTTAGATCTTGCATACTACCCGGGCCAAAAGGGCCCCTACAATAACAACCCGGACTTTTCAGCGGAACTTCCTCAGGATAAATGGGGAGGTATTATGCGTTCCATAAGCAGTACGAACTTTGAACAGGCAAATGTAGAATATATCCAATTCTGGGTCTTAGATCCGTATTATCAGGATGGACAATTGTCCGGTCCTGCCGGAGAGTTGGTGTTCAATCTGGGGAGTATTAGTGAGGATATATTGAAAGACGGCAGAAAACAGTACGAGAATGGTTTGCCGGGAGTTAACAGCAATGTGCTGACCAATGAAACCGCATGGGGGAAGGTTCCGGCAAGCCAATCATTGGTTTATGCATTTGATGCTGAAGAGGCGAACAGGCAATTACAGGATGTCGGGTTTGACGGGTTGCCAGATAGCGAAGAAGCAGCAAAATACACAAATAACGGGGGAACAGATCCGGCCCTTGATAACTATGAGTATTACCTGAATGTAGAAGGTAGTATTATGGACAGGTACCTTAATTATAACAACCCTCAGGGGAATTCCCCTGTACAGGTAACCAATACAAACCGCGGATCTACAACACTTCCGGATGTAGAAGACGTAAACCGTGATCTGACAATGAATACTGTCGACAGTTATTATGAATACAGAATACCTATTGCCCCCGGGATACAGAGTACAGATAAATATGTGAGTGATGTTAGAGTGGTTAATACCACCACACTTCCTAATAATGACTCGTATTCGGTAAGATGGATTCAATATAAAATTCCGGTAAGAGATTTTGAAGATGCCATAGGAGGAATTACAGATTTTCGATCCATTTCGTATATGAGAATGTATATGACGGGATTCACCGAAAATACCGTGTTGCGTTTTGGGACACTCGACCTTGTGAGGGGAGACTGGAGAACATACACCAGGGCTTTAAATCCGGACCAGGGACTGGATGATCAGGTGTATTCGGAAATTAGCACCGTAAATATTCAGGAGAACGACCAGCGCGTGCCGGTGGCATATGTATTGCCTCCGGGTGTCAGAAGAGAGCAGTTAAATACAAACAATACGGTTATTAACGTTAATGAACAGTCGCTTTCATTTAAGGTGTGTGACCTGGGGTCAAGAGACGCTCAGGGAGTCTACAAGAATGTGAATATCGATTTGAGACAATATAAAAAGCTAAAGATGTTTGTCCATGCTGAAGAAATAGAAGGCCAGGAGTCATTAGACCAGGATGATCTGGTAGCTTTTATCCGGTTTGGTACAGACTATGACCAGAATTATTATCAGGTGGAAGTTCCTTTAAAACCAACAGATTATGTTCCGGGACAAGTAAATCACCTTTCTTCTGAGTTGGTGTGGCCGGCCGAAAATAATATTGATGTGCTGTTAAGCGTATTTTCAAAAATTAAGGCGGAAGTATTGCAGAACACCAGCCTGAGTTCGAGTGACGTAAACTTTTTTAATGAGGACCTGCAACCGGTAGACGAGTATGGTTTAGACGGGCTTGCCGGAGATAAGCGATACAAATATGGAATCAAGGGAAATCCGTCGCTTGGGAATGTAAGGTCGGTAATGATAGGGTTGAAGAACGGAACAGAAAATAAAGATGTATGCGGAGAGGTTTGGTTTGATGAACTGCGTCTGGCAGGTCTGGATAATAACGGAGGCTGGGCTGCTGTTGCTTCTGTAGACGGTAATGTGGCAGATTTTGCCAGCTATTCCGTAACAGGAAGTATTAATAACATAGGTTTCGGCGCGCTCGACCAAACCCCTAATGAACGGAGCAGGGAGAAGGCAGTGAAGTATGGAGTGAATACGAATGTGAACCTGGGACAGTTGTTGCCGAAAAAATGGGGAGTGCAGATACCTTTAAATTACAATATTTCTGAGGAATTGATTACCCCGGAGTTCGACCCGTTGTATCAGGATCTTAAATTGCAAGATCGTTTAGATGCGGCTGATAATGCAGATCGCGAAAGGATCAAAAATCAGTCCGAAGATTATACCAAGCGCAAAGGGATCAATTTTATAGGAGTAAGGAAGGATAGAGGAGAAGAACAAAAGCCGCATGTGTACGATATTGAGAATTTTACTTTCAATGTGGCTTATAACGAAACCACTCACAGGGACTTTGAAGTAGAGCAATTAAGAGACCAGGCAGTAAGGGCCGGGTTTGCTTATAGTTATAACTTTGAGCCGGAAGCCGTAGAACCTTTCAGGAAAAAAGATTCGTTGTTTACCGGGAAGTATTGGCAGTGGTTAAAAGATCTGAACTTTAATTATTTACCGAATAATATATCTGTAAATTCCAATATAAACAGAAGTTTTAACCAGCAACGGTTCAGGGAAGTTTTTGAAGGAGATCAATCGCAGTTTATCGGGCTTCCGGAGCTTCAACAGCGCAATTTTTTGTTCGACTGGCAGTATGCGATCAATTATAATTTAACAAGATCAGTGCGATTGAACTTTACAGCGGCCAACAATAATATTGTGCGTAACTATTATACGGAAGATGAAGATGGTAACAGAACCATTAACAGGGAAATGAACTTATGGAGCGGTTTCTGGGATGCAGGTGAAGCAAACAGGCATACACAGAGGCTTCAGCTCGATTATGAGCTGCCGTTTGATAAAATACCTACGCTTAGTTTTATCAATGCTACTTATACATATACTTCTGATTTCGATTGGCAAAGAGGAGGGGATGTGCTTCGAGATATAGCCGGTCAGCAGTTGAATACTGTACAGAATGCCAGCACGCATGTTTTGAATGGCTCCCTGAGTATGGACAGGTTTTACAGGTATTTGGGATTAAAGAGCGATCCGAGGAGAGGTTCAGGCCGAGCTCGTGTAAATATGAGCCCGAACAGCGATCAGGCTTCAACGGAGAAAGAGAATAAAGGGCTTGCAGCTTTAACAGGTTTTGCTACCATGCTGAAGCGGGTAAATATAAGCTATTCTAAGAATGCAGGTAAAGTATTGCCTGGTTATATTAGAAGTGTCGGTTTTATTGGAACGTTAAAACCTTCGTGGGGATTTGTTTTTGGAAGCCAGCAGGATGTTCGGTACGAAGCAGCAAGAAAAGGGTGGTTGACCACTTTCCCTGACTTTAACCAGCAGTTTATGGAAAGGGATGCCACGCAATTGGATGTTTCTGCCAATTTAGAACCATTTAAAGACCTGACGATAGATCTGGTGGCGAACAGGCAATATTCAGAAAACTATACTGAAAATTTTAGAGTAGATGCCTTAGGAGGAGGAGTATACGAATATGTGAATCTGCTGGGGAATCAATATGGAGATTTCTCTATCTCTTCCCTGATGATAAAAACAGCATTTCAGAAAACAGGTGAAGCTACTTCAGAGACCTTTAACGAATTTAGTAAGAACAGGATCATAATTGCTCAGAGATTGGCCGGGCAACCGGTCAATCCGAATGCAACGACATACCCGGATGGATATGGCCCTACAAATCAATCGGTGTTGTTGCCGGCTTTTGTGGCGGCATATACCGGGCAAGATGCCGGTAGCGTGAATCTGGGAGCATTTAGAGATACGCCGATCCCAAACTGGTCTCTTAAATATACGGGGCTGATGAGGCTGGGGTGGTTTAAAGATGTTTTCAGACGTTTTTCAATCGGACACGGGTACCGCTCCAGTTATAGTGTCAATGCTTTCAGGACGAATTTGGAATATGATGCGGAAAGTCCGGATGAAAGAGATCAGGCGGGAAATTTTAAAAACCCTACGCTTTATACGAATGCGACTCTGGTAGAGCAGTTCAATCCGTTGGTGAAAGTGGACTTTGAAATGAAGAATGCGTTTAGTGTGTTGGCCGAACTTCGAAAAGAGAGAATGTTGTCGCTGAGTTTTGATAATAACCTGTTAACCGAAATGTCAGGGAACGAATATATCCTCGGGTTGGGTTACAGGATAAAAGATTTAAGGTTTGTTACCAATATCGGTGGTAAGCGAACAACTTTAAAGAGTGATCTGAATATTAAAGCCGACTTGTCTTTACGCGATAATATTACAATTATAAGGAACCTCGATATTAATACCAATCAGGTAACAGCCGGACAGAATATTTGGGGACTTAAATTTACTGCAGATTATGCCCTGACCGAAAATTTAACCGCATTGTTTTACTACGATCATACGTTGTCTAAATACAAGGTGTCTACGGCTTATCCTCAGGCGACGATCCGCTCAGGGATAACCCTGCGTTATAATTTTGGAAATTAACAATGGCTATTGTTGAAATAAATGCAAGAATAAATTACATTTGCCGAGCAACTTTTTAATAAAAAACTAAATAGTAAACAGCACATGAATATTCCATCAGAATTAAAATACACCAAAGATCACGAGTGGATTAAGATTGAAGGTGATGTTGCAACTGTAGGTATTACAGATTTTGCTCAGAAAGAACTTGGAGATATTGTTTATGTTGAAGTAGAAACTGTCGATGAAACTTTAGACAAAGAAGAGGTTTTTGGCACAGTGGAAGCTGTTAAAACAGTATCGGATTTATTTTTACCACTTTCAGGTGAGATTATCGAGTTTAATGAAAGCCTGGAAGGTGAACCGGAGAATGTGAATACAGATCCTTATGGTGAAGGATGGATGATCAAAATTAAATTTTCTGACACGTCAGAGATTGAAGACCTTTTGGATAGTGAAGCTTATAAAGAGCTTATAGGTGCTTAAAAAAGGAAAACTTATTATTTTTATAGCTGTAAGCTGGACCGTCTTTATAACGATATCCAGCTTATTGTCTTTTAAAGAACTTCCGAAGCCGGGTTTTCAGGTTTCAGACAAAGTGGTGCATGCGGGTATTTATTTTGTCTTTTCTGTTTTGTGGTATCTGGTTTTGGTCAAGCGTGTTAAAAAACACCTGTTCCTCAAAATTGTTGCAATTAGCGCTTTGTATGGTATAGTTATTGAGGTATTTCAGTATATAATGCCTTATAACAGAAGTTTTGAACTTTTAGATATTGTGGCTAATTGCTGCGGTATATTGTTGGGGATTGTGGCAGTGAAACTGTTTTTTCAGCCGAAGCAGGTTAAAAAGAAAAAATAAATTGCTTATAATCTAAATAAATAGTTAAATTAGCGAACATAAATTTGAAAAAGAATGGAACCTAAGAAAAATCCGAAAGCCGATTTAACCAGAAACAGTGGGCTCTACTTTGCCATAGGGTTGGCCTTGGTTATGTTAATTACCTGGAGGGCAATCGAATGGAAGAAGTACGATAAGACAGATTATGATGTGGCGTCTTCAGAGATGTTGGAAGACCTTGAAGAAGATATTCCGATCACACAACAATTAAAGCAGCCACCGCCACCGCCGCCACCGGCAGCACCGGAAGTTATAGAGGTTGTTGAAGATGAGGAAGAAGTAGAAGAGACAGAGATCGAGTCTACTGAAACAGATCAGTCTGAAGAAATTGTCGAGGTAGAAGAGGTGGAAGTGGCAGAAGAGCCGGTAGATGTGGATGTGCCTTTTACAGTAATTGAAGACAAGCCGATGTTCCCGGACTGTAAGAACGTTCCGAAATCTCAGCAGTTCCAGTGTTTTAAAGAGAATCTTGATAAACATGTAAGAAAGAATTTCCGTTACCCCGAGGCTGCTCAGGAAATGGGAATCCAGGGAAGGGTATATGTACAGTTTAGGATTAATAAGGATGGTTCTATTACTATAATGAATACCAGAGGGCCGGACAAGAGCCTGGAGGAAGAAGCCAAGCGGATTATCAACAAATTACCTAAATTGATACCGGGTAAACAAAGAGGTAGACCTACCTCGGTAACTTTTGCCTATCCTATAGTGTTTAAGTTGAATTAGAATTCACTTACAGATATAATATTAAAAACCCGAGCGAAAGCTCGGGTTTTTCTTTTTTTGGTACGCTTATTGTGCTTGTTTTAAGAGTATTAACATTTATACCAATAAGTAGTATGAAAACAAACACTAGCAATTTAAACGAGTCTCGTGGCCATGATTCGCGTTTAACAAAGCCTTCTAAGCAAGATGCTAATTTACCAAAAAATGGCGTCTTAAGATTTCAAATTGGATTAATAATAGGTTTGGCAGCTGCATATTTTGCTATCGAAGCAACTTTTGCGGTCACTGATTATGTGAATACAGAGCCGGTTGTTGTTGAAGATGATGAGGTTTACGAGCTGACTGATTACAGGCTGGAGAAGAATCCTGAAAAAAAGATCGAGCCGCAGAAAAAAATGTCTGAGTTTATCGATGAAGTTAATGTGGTGGATAACGAAGCAGCTGTAGAAGAAAAAGATGAATATAAAGACGAGCCGGTATTTGAAGACGATATAACGTTGAGTGGCATTGATTATGAGGATGTGAAACACGAAGAGCCTCCTGTTGTGCCCTGGGAGAAGGTAGAGTTTGTTCCGCTTTTTCCGGGTTGCGAATCGTTGCCCGGTAATGAGGAACGAAAGAAATGTATGAACGATGCTATAAACCGGATCGTTCAAGAGAATTTTGATAGCTCGTTGGCAGGAGCGTATGGTTTAGAAGGAATTCAACGCATCTATGCCCAGTTTAAAATAGATCAGAATGGAAAGGTTGTGGATGTAAAAGTCCGTGCACCTCATAAGGTCCTGGAAGATGAGACCAGGCGTGTTATTGAGCTGATTCCGGACATGGAGCCCGGAAAACAGCGAGACCGGAATGTGTCTGTGGTTTTTTTAAAACCAATCGTGTTTAAAGTACAGTAAGTTTATGCCTCACAGGAGTGAGGCTTTTTTAATAGGTGAAGTATGTAATTTACAGTTTAACATTAGATCGGATTATAAACGTTGCATAAATACCTTTTGTACAGTATCTTTGCAGCCGATTTAGAAATGATTTGATGAAAACTGCATTGAGTACTGCTACAAAGACACCATCGTTTGCCCTGCTTTTTGATGATTTTAAACAGATTACCAAAGTTGGTCTGTCGGTTAGTGTGGTGTTCTCTTCATTGGCAGGATACGTTTTAGGGGCTGACCAGATTCAGTGGCAATCCTTGTTCTTGCTTGCTATTGGCGGGTATTTTATGGTTGGTGCTTCCAATACTTTTAACCAGATAATAGAGAAAGATTTGGATGCGTTAATGAAACGTACCAGAAACAGGCCGATACCGTCGGGAAGAATGTCTGTGCAATCAGCCTTTGTAATAGCATGTCTGTTTACCGTATGCGGAATTGTTGCTCTGTATGTAGTGAACCCCAAAACAGCAATGTTCGGCGCTGTTTCAATATTTATGTACACTTGTTTGTATACACCCTTAAAAACGAGATCCCCGCTGGCCGTATTTGTAGGGGCTTTTCCGGGAGCGATTCCGTTTATGTTGGGGTGGGTGGCTGCTACAAATGATTTCGGCATAGAGCCCGGTACCTTGTTCATGATCCAGTTTTTCTGGCAGTTTCCGCACTTCTGGGCCATCGGATGGATGCTGGATGAAGACTATAAAAAGGCTGGGTTTAAAATGTTGCCTACAGGCAAAAAAGATAAAGGAACAGCACTGCAAATTATAATGTATACCATTTGGATGCTGATCATTTCCGTATTTCCTGCTACCGGACTTACCGGAAGTTTAACACTCTCCGTTCCTGCTGCTGCGATCATTTTTGGTTTGGGAATGGTGATGTTGGTTTTTGCATTTAAACTCTATCAGAATCAGGATAATAAAGCAGCAAGAAATTTAATGTTGGCAAGCGTATTGTATATTACCGTGATACAGGTGGTATATGTTATAGATAAATTTTTAAGTTAGATGGATTTAACTCAAGGGACTTTTCAGGAGAAGCAGGGAAGAGCAAAAAAAATGATGCTTTGGTTTGGTATGGTAAGTTTAGCCATGATGTTTGCAGGGCTTACAAGTGCTTATGTCGTTAGTAAATCAAGGCCGGACTGGATTTCAGATTTCCGGATTCCGACTTCGTTTTTTATCAGTACGGCGGCAATATTGTTCAGCAGTCTTACTTTTCATCTGGCAAAAAAGGCTGTTCAAAACGGCAACAGGTCAAAAACAACTATGTTGCTGTTGCTGACACTGGGTCTGGGTATAGCTTTTGTGGTTTTGCAATTTGTTGGTTTTTCTGAAGTTATTGCTGAAGGATACTATTTCACGGGTAGTGAAAGTACAATAACAACCTCATTTTTATATGCAATCGTTTTTTCGCATATAGTGCACGTAATTGTCGGATTACTGGTGCTTTTGGGGGTAATTTATAATCATTTTAAAGAAAAGTATAAACCCGGTCAAACCCTTGGTTTAGAGTTGGGTGCGATGTTTTGGCACTTTCTTGACTTTTTATGGGTGTACTTGATTTTATTTTTCTATTTCTTTAGATAAAGAAAAAACGTAAATTTGACAAATTTTTAAACATAACCAGATTAACACGTATATGGAAGCTACGGTTACTACAGAATCTAACGAAAAAGTTTGGGGTGGCGGAAACGAACCGTTAAAAGCAAGTTATGGTAAAATGATGATGTGGTTTTTCATCGTTTCGGATGCTTTGACATTTTCAGGCTTTTTAGTTGCTTACGGATTCTCAAGATTCAAGTTCATCGAAATATGGCCGATTGCCGATGAAGTTTTTACGCACGTACCATTTTTTCATGGTAATTACCCTATGTACTATGTTGCATTTATGACATTTATCCTTATCACATCATCTGTAACGATGGTGTTGGCAGTAGATGCAGGTCATAAAATGAATAAAACCAGAGTAACATGGTATATGTTTGCTACGATTATAGGAGGTTTGATATTCGTTGGGTCTCAGGCATGGGAGTGGGCAACATTCATTAAAGGCGATTATGGTGCAGTAGAAACTAAAGGAGGAAACATCCTTCAGTTTGTCAACGCAGACAACGGCAAGAGAATAGCGCTAAAAGATTTCGCTGCTACCATCCCGGGTGAAAGAGAAAGGTTAGAACGTAAGGATGCTTACTGGTTCCAGTCAGAAGGAACGCTTCCGTCATTTACGGTTAATGAAGTAATAGAAGGGGTTAAGACTCATCCGAATGTATTGGTTAAAACAGCTTATTTTGATGAATCTGGCCATAAAAAGCAAGTGCTTTCAAGAGAAGAATCGTTAGAAGCTTTAAAAGACGCAAGATTGGTCGTAGAAGGAGCCAACCTTACACGTAACGAATACGGACATCCGTTGTTTGCCGATTTCTTCTTTTTCATTACAGGTTTCCACGGGTTTCACGTATTTTCAGGGATAGTGATCAATATCATCATCTTCTTTAATGTGATCATCGGAACATATGAACGAAGAGGCCACTATGAAATGGTCGAAAAAGTAGGGTTGTACTGGCACTTTGTAGATTTAGTGTGGGTATTCGTATTTACATTCTTCTATCTTGTATAATTTAATGAAATCAGAAAATAATGGCACACGATAATCATAAACTGGCAATTTTTAGAGGAACATTAAAGTTTAAAAGTAATGTTCAGAAAATATGGGGTGTATTAATATTACTCTCTATAATTACAGCTATTGAAGTTGCATTGGGTATAGTTAGACCGGAATGGTCGCTGAGCAAGGTGTTAGGAATGAAATTGCTTAACTGGATATTTATCATTCTTACAATTGTGAAAGCATACTATATTGCCTGGGACTTTATGCACCTGCGCGATGAAAAGGCAGGCTTTAAATGGTCTTTGGTTTTACCTTTGGTAATCTTGATACCTTACTTGGTTTTTATCCTTTTGGTGGAAGGAGATTACATCTATGAAGTTTATAAAGATGGATTCGTTACTTGGAATTTCTAGTAATATATCTACTTTTTAACAATACTTTGAAGACGGTTTTACACCGTCTTTTTTATTTTTGCACTGTAAAAAATCACTAAATGAAAAAGTTCATAGTACTAGCCGTACTTTTTATCCTTCCCATCGTAGTTTATCTTTTCTTTGCTTCAGGTGTAAATAACTTTGCAAAGCTGCCTGAGCTCACTGAAAACATAAATGATGTACAGGATTTTGAAACCTTGAGTGGCGGAAAGGTAACCTTTGGCGGCAAGATAACCATTTTGAGCTTTTTCGGAGACGATGCCGGGCATAAAAAGACCAGTGCGCTCAACCTTAATGAAAAGATCTACAAACGTTTTAATGGTTTTGAAGATTTTCAGTTGGTGGCCGTGTTCCCTAAGGATTCTGAAAGTGATGCCGGTAAGTTGAAGTCTGAGCTAAGCTTTTTAACTGATACTTCTAACTGGAACTTTGTTTTTGGAGATAAAAACCAGATTCATTCTCTTTTTAATAGTTTGAAAACTAATTTTAAACTCGATCCTGATCTAAGTACGCCCTATGTGTTCATTATTGATAAGAACCTGAAGCTAAGGGGGAGAGATGATGACGAGGATGCGTTGGGGGGAATGTTGTATGGGTACAATACAACTTCCGTTGCTGAGATCAATAATAAAATGATCGACGATATAAAGGTGGTTTTGGCAGAATATAGAATGGCCCTTAAGAGTAATGATAAAGAAGGGGCCGATAAGCGGGATTCTTATTTAAAAAAGGTTGATAAAAGATAACTAAATAAACTTTTTACAGGTGAAAAACAAGTCGTATATATTCGGGATCATTATTGTTGTTTTAATTATCGGCTTTATAGCAGGCCGCGAAATCGTTCATAGAGTTCAAGGCGATGGTATAGTAGATGATGACCGCCATAAGGTTGGGCAAAAAAAAGCGGAATTGGTGAAACTTGGCAAGGTACCGCCGTTTGAGTTTGTAAATCAGGATAACGAAGTTATTTCAAGTGCTAACTATAGCGGTAAGGTCTATGTTGTAGAGTTTTTCTTTACCACTTGCCCTACGATATGCCCTATCATGAATACAAATATGTTGAAATTGCAAGAAGCCTTTAAATCCGAAAACGATTTTGGGGTGGCTTCTTTTACCATCAACCCGAAAGGCGATACGCCTGAAGTACTGAAAGAGTATGCTGAAAGGTATGGGATAACACATCCTAACTGGCATTTGCTCACGGGGGATATCGATAAGATATACGGATTGTCTAATGCAGGTTTTAATCTGTATGCCGGAGAGAACCCGAATGTTGAAGGCGGTTTTGAACATTCCGGACTTTTTGCCTTGATAGATAAGTACGGGAATATCAGATGCCGTAAAGACCAGTTCGGTAATCCAAAAGTGTATTATGACGGAGTTGGAGAAAACGGGAATGGCGGAGATATAGAATTGCTAAAAGAAGATATAGAACAACTTTTAAGTGAATAAGACATGAGCGAAGTAACAACAATAGAAAAAAAGTACAATAAATGGATCGTCATTCTGTCTGTAGTGATCCCTTTGGTTGTAGCTTTACTATTTGGTGTCAAGTTGAAAGATTATGGAGTGAATGTTGAGCCGTTAACGTTCCTTCCACCCATATATGCTACCATAAACGGAATTACAGCTTTGGTCTTGATCATTGCTTTTGTAGCCGTAAAAAACGGAAAACTAAAGCTCCACGAAAACTTAATGAAGCTGTGTATCGCTTTGTCTGTTAGTTTCCTGGTGATGTATGTAGCTTATCATATGACCTCGGATTCTACTCCGTTTGGTGGTGAAGGTACCATCCGTTATCTGTACTTTTTTATACTGGTCTCTCATATAGTGCTCTCTATTGCGATCATTCCCTTAGTGCTGATTACGTATGTGAAAGCTTTAGCTGAAGTTTTCGATAAACACAAAAAAATTGCGAGAATAGCATTTCCGATATGGTTGTATGTGGCGGTAACCGGAGTAGTGGTATACTTGATGATATCTCCATATTATGCTTAATTTTGCATTATAAAAGTAAACTCCCGATAACTATACAAGATAAATCTCGATTATTGAGTAAAAAGAAGTATAATGAAGAAATTGATAGTAATCTTTTTAATGATGTTTTTTGTGCCTTCTCTGGCTGAGGCACAATGTGCTATGTGCAGAGCGGTATTAGAGAGCGGAGAAAAACAAGAAGTAGCTGAAGCTATTAATGACGGAATTGTTTACCTGATGGCGGTTCCGTATATTTTAATGGGGGCATTAGGATACTTTATCTACAGGAAACTTCGTAACTAAATTCCGGTTATTTCATTTTTTTTGTAATTAACTTGTAACATATCAGGCTTTAGCTAGTCTTATGGTTAGAATATAAACACTCTTAACATTATTTTATATTTAAATTGTTAATATGTGTTTAAATTGTAGGATAAAACATCACTAACCATGATTGAAATTAATGATCTGCATAAGTCCTATAAGATGGGGTCTAATGTGTTGCATGTACTTAAAGGAATAAACTTCTCTGTTAAAGAGGGAGAGCTGGTAGCAATCATGGGTTCTTCCGGTTCCGGAAAATCTACACTTTTGAACATATTGGGGATGCTGGATACTATGGATTCGGGTTCATATATGCTGGATGGAGTGCCTATCAAAAACCTTAATGAAACCAAAGCGGCCCAGTACCGGAACAAATTCCTGGGGTTTATCTTCCAGTCATTCAACCTGATAAATTATAAAACAGCTCTTGAAAATGTGGCTCTGCCTTTGTATTATCAAAGAATGCCCCGAAAAGAACGTCTGGAAAAAGCTTTAAAGTACCTCGAAAGGGTAGGACTTAAAGAATGGGCGCATCATCACCCTAATGAACTTTCCGGAGGACAAAAACAACGTGTTGCCATAGCAAGAGCAATGGCAGCAGAACCGAAAGTACTTCTTGCCGATGAGCCAACCGGTGCATTAGATAGTAAAACCTCATATGAAGTTATGGACCTGATCCAGAAAATCAATGAAGAAGGGAATACTATTTTGGTAGTTACACACGAACCGGATATTGCCAAAATGTGTAAACGTATCGTTCATCTCAAGGACGGGGTTATTGAAAAAGATGAAATGGTTAATCAGGTAATGGCTGCTGAATATGTTTAGTAGAGACCTTTGGAAAGAGATTTTTGAGACCATTAGCAAAAACAGACTACGGACATTTTTGTCAGGTTTTACAGTGGCTTTGGGGATTCTGATATTTGTGGTTTTGTATGGTTTTGGAAACGGTCTTAAAAACACCTTTAATGAGTTTTTCATGGATGATGCTACCAACACATTCTTCGTGTTTGCCGGTAGAACTTCGATGCCCTATAAAGGTTTTAAGTCTAACAGGAATATTGAATTTAAGAATGACGACCTTGATGATATTAAACAAAACTTTCCGATGTTCCTTGAGTATATAACTCCAAGGATCAGCAGAAACGTATTGGTGAAATATAAAGGTGAGTCCAATAATTATAATACCCGTGCAGTTGGTCCTGCCCATCAGTATAATGAAAAGACTATAATGATGAGTGGACGGTATATTAATGAGAATGACGTACTGGAACGTACCCGGTATGCGGTTATAGGCCGATTGGTAGAAAAAGACCTTTTCGGATCTGTTAATTCCGTCGGAAAATATATTGATCTGGGGGGGCGGGCATTTAAAGTAATAGGAGTTTTTCAAGACGATGGCGGCGATAATGAAGAGAGGTATATTTATATACCATATACGACCAGGCAACTTATTGAAAAAAATACGGATAAGATAGATCAGATCGTCCTCGGGTTCAAACAGGAAATAGGGTATGCAGGAGCAATGGCTTTTGAAAAGAGCCTGAACAAATTCCTGAAAGAAAAACATAATATAAGTCCGGAAGACCAGCGAGCTATCTTTATTAGAAATGTAGCAGATCAACTGAAGCAAAATCAGCAATTTGCAGGAGTATTACAGCTTATAGTTTTGTTTGTAGCGTTTGGTACGATCATCGCAGGTGTCATCGGGATAAGCAATATAATGGTGTTTATAGTGAAAGAACGCACGAAAGAGATTGGAGTTCGTAAAGCCCTTGGAGCAACACCAAGGGCGGTGATCTCAATGATACTACTCGAAGCTGTTTTTATAACAACCATTGCAGGTTATATAGGAATGGCCATCGGGGTGCTGCTGCTGGGATCTTTAGGAGATACCCTGAAGGATTACTTTATTACGAATCCTTATATAGATATTAATACAGCAATCATGGCAACCTTTATTTTAATCGTGGCAGGGGCTATAGCAGGGTACATTCCTGCAAAGCGGGCAGCTAGGATTAAACCAATAGTTGCGCTAAGAGACGAATAGTTATGTTTAGATTTGTTTTTGATAGAGATACCTGGCAAGAAATATTCAGTTCAATAGGAAAGAACCGGTTGCGTACCATTATTACAATGGTGGGAGTGCTTTGGGGAATTTTTATATATATAGCGCTTTCAGGCTCGGCCAAAGGACTCGATAACGGGTTTGAAAGAGCATTTGAAAATGTGGCCATGAACAGTATGTTTGTATGGGCACAACAAACCAGCATTCCTTATTCCGGTTTCAAAACAGGAAGACCTTTACAATTAAAGTTGTCTGACGCCGAAATATTACAACAACGTGTTCCTCAGATAGAATATATCGCCCCAAGAAATGCTAAGGGTGTTTTCGGAGGCAGCGGTTCAAATATTGTCCGTGGTCAGAAAACAGGGAGCTATAATATCTATGGTGACTATCCGGTTTTTACCAAAATAGCTACCAAAAAAATTTATGACGGAGGCAGGTTTATCAATGATGACGATATAGAACACGAACGAAAAATTTGTGTTATAGGAGAACGGACACAGAAAGAGCTTTTTGAAGAAGATGAAAATCCGTTGGGAGAGTACATCAGGATCGATAACATTTACTTCCAGGTTGTAGGTGTGCATAAATTTGTGCCTGGAGGAGGCTTTGAGAGTGATAGTGACATATACATTCCGTTTACAACATATCGTAAGTTATACAATACAGGAGATGATGTTGATTGGTTTTCGATAGCTGCTTACAGAAATGTAGATGTATTGAAAGTAGAAGAAGATATAAAAACAACCTTAAAGCGAGTGCATAAAGTAGCTCCTGACGACGAACGGGCTTTCGGATCTTTTAATTTGGGAGAGATGTTCGGCCGAATAATGGGATTTGCAAAAGGAATGACCTTTCTGTCTTTAATAGTAGGGATAGCAACAATCATAGCCGGTATAGTAGGAATCGGAAATATACTTTTGATTACTGTAAAAGAGCGAACCAAAGAGTTAGGCGTTAGAAGAGCCCTGGGTGCTACCCCAAAAGAAGTCAGAAGCCAGATTATATTAGAATCTGTATTTCTGACAATGCTGGCGGGTATTGTCGGCATTATTCTTGGAGCCGGGCTGTTAGCCGGAATAAACGCCATGACTAAAGATATGACCGATTTTCCATATACAAATCCAACAGTACCTATTCCATATGTAATAGGAGCATTGTTGATTATGGTGGTGCTTGGATTGCTGATCGGGCTTATTCCTGCGCAACGGGCAGTAAGTATCAAACCAATAGATGCATTAAGAGAAGAATAATAAAAATACAAACCTAAACATCAATTAAGTAAAACAAATCATATGAAAATTCTAAAATACGTCGGAATTGGAGTTTTAATTTTGGGCGTGCTATGGGCAGCCGCTTTTTTCATCAAAAGTAATAGCAAGTCGGCTATAGTTTATGAAACGGAAACTCCTTTTAAAACGGATATAGAACAGAAAACGGTAGCTACCGGTAAGGTAGTACCCGAAGACGAAGTTCTTATTAAGCCCCAGATATCCGGGATTATCGATAAAATAGTGTTGGAAGAAGGCGATAAAGTGAAATCCGGAGACCTGATAGCAACCATTAAAGTCGTTCCTAATGAACAAGCGTTGGTTGGTGCCCGCGGACGTGTGAGCAATGCTAGGTTTGCTTTAAATACCGCTGAAGCAGAATACAAGAGAAATAAAACACTATTTGATAAAGGAGTTATTTCGAGTCAGGAGTTTCTCGATATCGAACTACGCTATAATCAGGCGAAACAGGAGTTGACAAATGCTCAGAATGATTATCAGATCATAAAGAGTGGTTCGGCCGGAGGTTCTGCAACAGCAAATACAAACATCAGGGCTACGGTTACAGGTACCGTGCTGGAGATTCCTGTTAAAGAAGGAGATCAGGTGATTGAAGCGAATAACTTTAACGACGGTACTACCATCGCCACGATTGCTGACATGACGCAAATGATTTTTGAAGGGCAGGTCGACGAGGCAGAAGTTGAAAAACTAAAAATAGGAATGCCGTTAAAGGTGAGCTTCGGAGCTATTCAAGATAAAGAATTTGAAGCATCATTGCGCTTTGTCGCTCCAAAAGGTGTAGAAGAGCAGGGAGCCGTACAATTTAAGATCGAAGGAGAGGTGACGCTTAGCGACAGTACTTTTATCAGAGCAGGGTATAGTGCGAATGCTTCAATCGTTCTCGATAAAAAAGAAGATGTGTTAGCGATCAAGGAGGCATTGCTTCAATACGATAAAAAAACTGAAAAACCATATGTAGAAGTAGAGACCGGAGACCAGAAGTTTGAACGAAAAGAGGTCGAAGTAGGCATCTCTGATGGGATCAATGTGGAAGTTACATCAGGTTTGTCTGAGAGTGATAAAGTAAAAGTATGGAACAAAACAGAGCCTGTAAAAAAGGAAGCTGATAATAACTAATTAGAAAAAATAGATTTCATGAAGCTTAAAATAACTACGCTATTGTTGTTGTCATGTTCATATTTTGTTTCGGCTCAGGAAAAAAAATGGACCTTAAGGGAGTGTGTAGAATATGCAATAGAAAACAACATTTCCATAAAACAATCTGAACTCGATCTTGAAAATGCTGAAATAGATAAATCCGATGCTTTTGGAAGTTTTTTACCTTCCGTGAACGGAAGTGCATCTCACTCATGGAATGTCGGTCTTAACCAGGATATTACAACCGGGGTTCTGCGCACCGCCACCACTCAATTTTCTTCAGGAAGAGTAAGTTTGGGGGTGGACATTTTTAAAGGGTTACAAATTCAAAACAGATATAGAAGGGCTAAACTTAATATTCTGGCTAATCAGTACCAGATGGACGATATGAAAGATGATATTTCATTGGCGGTTGCCAATGCGTATCTTCAAGTATTGTTTAGCAGGGAAAACCTTGCGGTTCAAAAAGCTCAGTATGCAGTAACTGAGCAAGACCTGAAAAAGACCAAAGAGTTGGTAGAAAGCGGGGTACTTCCAAAGGGAGACCTGCTGGAGATAGAGGCAACAGCGGCTACACAGGAGCAACAAATAATCAATGCTGAAAACACATTGAGGATATCTAAAATCTCATTGGCCCAGCTATTGTTGTTGGATGATTATGAGAATTTTGATGTGGCCGATGAAGATTATATGATCCCGAAATCCACAATAATAGGAGTGACACCGGATGAAATATATCAAAAAGCACTTACTTTCAGGGGAGATGTTAAACTTTCTCAGGCTAATATCGAAATAGCCGAAATGGATCTGAAAATAGCGAAAGGAGCCCTGATGCCCAGTTTAACAGGTTTTTACGGATACGATACCAGGGTGAGCCATCAGGACAGATCCGTAGCTACCGGACAGTTTACAGAAACACAGATAGGAACCGTTCAAACGACCGGTGATGCGGTCGTGTCACAAAGCCCGGTATTTGGAGTGGCCGGCCCGTTGCCTTTTGTAGACCAGCTATGGATGAATGACGGGCAATCTTTCGGATTATCACTCAATGTACCGATTTTTAACGGCTTTGCTGCCAGGAACAATGTAAAGAGAGGCCAGGTTAATGTGAAGCGCAATGAATTGCTCCTTAAGCAAACAAAGCTCGATTTAGAGAATACGATCAATCAGGTGTGGAATGATGCTCAAAGTGCATTTAAAGCATATGAGGCATCGGATAAAACTCTGGAAGCAAGAAAACTGGCATACCAATATGCTAAAGAACGTTTTGATGTGGGCTTAATGAACAGTTTCGATTTTAGCCAGGCTCAGGCCAGATTAGATAATGCACAGGCAGAGCTTATAAGGGCTAAATACGATTATATATTCAAACTTAAAGTTTTAGAATATTATTTTGGAATTCCTGTAGAGGAGTTATAAACTTGCATTTTAATTGCAAGTATGGCTGTCATATTAAATATAGAAACATCATCTACCAACTGTTCTGTTAGTATTGGAAAAAACGGAGACCTCATTTCTTTGGTTGAAAAGGACGATGCTCAATATTCACATTCGGAAAAACTACATTTATTTATAAAAGAAGCATTGAAAAATGCTTCTTTGTCTTTTTCTGATATAGATGCCATAGCGGTAAGTAAAGGGCCTGGCTCCTATACAGGATTGCGAATAGGGATAAGTACGGCCAAAGGATTTTGTTTTTCACTTGACAAGCCCCTGATCTCCCTTAATACGTTAGAAACTTTATCACATCAATTGAAGATTGACGAAGGGGTGATTGTGCCGATGCTGGATGCCCGCAGAATGGAAGTTTATTCAGCGGTGTTTGATAAAGACCATCATGAAATAAGAGCAACCAGGGCAGAAATTATTACACCTGAGTCTTTTGGAACTTATCTTAATGAAGAAGTTGTTTACCTTATGGGACCGGGAGCTGAGAAATGCAAGGAAGTGGTAACAGGTAGCAATATTCAGGTAGTAACTTCGAAACACGTTCCTTCCGCGAGGGAAATGGCCAGGCTATCGGAAAAAAAGTTCAAAACAAACGACTTCGAAGATGTTGCCTATTTTGAACCTTATTATTTGAAGGATTTTGTAGTAACCAGACCCAAAAAGAGCTAAGAATCCTTTTGGAGCAGGACACGATGAGGGAAAGGTATTTCTATTCCAGCATTATCCAGCGCATTTTTACAGTCTTCCAGTGCACCGAAATACACGTCCCAATAATCAGCTGTTGTAGCCCAGGGTCTTACCGCAAAGTTTATAGAGCTGTCGGCTAATTCCGAGACAGCGACTGTTGGCAACGGTTCTTTTAATACTTTTGGATTCGAAGTAAGTGCTGTCATAAGAACTTCCCGTGTTTTTTTTATATCGGAATCATAAGAAACCCCAACGGTAAGATCGACACGAAGTTTCCCCAGTCTCGAATAATTTTTAATATTACCATTCGATAGCGGACCATTTGGGATAACGACAACCTTATTGTCGGGAGTGGTGAGAATAGTGGTGAATATCTGTATTTCATTAACAACGCCCAACTCTCCTTGGGCTTCAATAAGGTCGCCTACTTTTATAGGTTTAAAAACCATAATGAGTGCTCCCCCGGCAAAATTCCCCAACGATCCCTGAAGTGCCAAACCAATGGCCAAACCGGCCGCAGCAATGATCGCTGCAAATGATGTAGTTTCGACCCCTATCGTTCCAAGTACTACAATCACCAGCAATGCCATTAAGGTCCATTTTAAAAGATTGACCAGAAACTTTCGCAGGCTTATTTCGTATTCTCTTTTGGTCATTACGATGTTGATCCCTTTGACTACTTTTTTGATAATCCAGGAACCTACAATCCATATAACGATGGCACCTACGATTTTAAGGCCGTAGTCAATTACGAGTCCCCAGTCGATATCCTTGTCAAACCACTCTTGTATTTTCATAATTCCGGTATTTTAGGTTATATCCTTACAATTTAAGAATTTTTCAGCTATACAGGCAGAATAGGGAGGCATAAAAAAAGCGGCATTTATGCCGCTTTGATATTAGTTTCTGTGTTTTTTATTTTTGAATTTCTACCTGATGAGGATATGGGATTTCAATTCCTTCTGCATCAAATCTCGTTTTAACTTCCTCGATGGCATAGAAATGGCAGTCCCAGAAATCTTCATTTTTAGCCCAGAATCTAAAGGTGAAATTAACCGAACTGTCGGCAAGTTCGGCAACAAATACCTGCGGCGCAGGGTCTTTAAGTATTTTACTATAGTCGTTGGCTATAGCCAACAGGATGCTTTTAGCCTTTTTGATGTCAGAACTATACCCAATCCCAATGGTTAGGTTGTCCCTTCTTGTGTCTTCAGCACTATAGTTTATAATATTTTCGTTAGAGAGTTTTCCGTTGGGAATAATAGCCAATTGATTTCCGAACGTATTTAATGTAGTAGTGAAAATGCCGATTTCCTTTACAGTACCCGAAACTCCCTGCGCTTCAATGAAATCGCCTATTTTAAAAGGTTTAAAGATCATGATAAGAGTGCCTCCTGCAAAATTAGCTAAAGAGCCTTGTAATGCCATACCTATGGCCAGGCCGGCTGCGGCAATGATGGCTGCAAAAGATGTGGTTTCAATTCCTAAGGTACCTAAAATGGCCAGGACCAATACAATTTTTAAAGTCCAGGAAATTAAATTAAGCAAGAACTTTTTTAAACTGATTTCATAGTCTCTTTTATCCATTAGTCTGGCAACCTGCTTCATTACTTTTTTAATCAGCCAGGAACCAATAATCCATACTAAAATAGCCCCTGTCAGTTTAAGGCCATATCCTATAATCAGACCCCAGTCTATTTTATCGATAAGTTGTTTTATATCCATATTGTTAAAAAAATTAATTAGAATTAATGGCACAAAAATAGATATTTACTGTGTAAATCTCCTTAATGATGCGTTAATACGATGTGATGAAAATGGAAGAAATAAGGGTGTCTGGCATAAATGACACCCATAGATTGTATAACATTACTTCACTTCAAAAGTGATTCTTACATTAACCCTGAATTCATCAATAGAATCCCCGTTTACTGTAGCACTTTGCTCACTCACATATACAGAGCGGATGTTGTTAACTGTTTTAGAAGCTTGTTTCACTGCTTTTTGTGTAGCATCTTCCCAGCTTTTATCTGAGTTTGCCAAAATTTCAATTACTTTAAGAATAGCCATAATAGATGTTTTTTATTAATTAGACCTATTTCTAAAGTTACCTTTTTATTTTGAGAAATGAAAACATCGGATAATATGTAAATATTTATTTTTCAGAGAGGTAGTTTGTGTGTAAGTGATATTTTGATAACATTTGCTTAACGTTGTTTTCCTGTTCATAATAGATTTTTGCAATTGGTAAAATTAGATTATGGATCAAATATATTTGGTAATGTTGGCAGCACTTTTTGTGTTGGCGATTATTGATTTGGTAGTAGGAGTGAGTAATGACGCTGTAAATTTTTTAAATGCAGCAATAGGGTCTAAAGCAGCTCCCATAAAAATTATTATGGTAGTGGCCAGTGTTGGTATTGTAATTGGCGCAGTATCGTCAAGCGGCATGATGGAAGTAGCCCGGAAGGGGATTTTTAATCCCGAGCAGTTTTATTTTAATGAGATCATGATCATTTTTATGGCAGTAATGATTTGTGATATTCTTTTGCTGGACCTTTTTAACTCTTTAGGGTTACCTACGTCTACAACGGTGTCAATTGTCTTTGAATTATTAGGAGCAGCCGTATCCATATCACTAATAAAGATCTATAGCAACGGAGGAAACTTTGTAGATTTGGTAAACTATATCAACACAAGTAAAGCAACGCAGATTATTTTTGGTATTTTATTATCGGTAGTGATCGCTTTCAGTATCGGTGCCTTCGTCCAGTTTGTTTCCCGTTTGATCTTCTCATTCCGCTATCATAAAAGTATTAAGCTTTATGGAGGTGTTTTTGGAGGTGTCGCCATCACGGCAATAACATATTTTATTCTGATTAAAGGGCTTAAGGGAGTTGCTTTTATCTCCGGGGAGACCTTATCATGGATAAACGATAGCAGGCTTCAGGTCTTGACCATAGGCTTTTTAATATGGACTGCAATATCATACATATTCATAGTGGTTTTTAAATGGAATATCCTCAAGGTAATCATACTGATTGGGACTTTTGCACTGGCGATGGCATTTGCAGGGAATGATCTGGTAAATTTTATAGGGGTACCTATAGCCGCATGGCAGTCGTTTCAACTATGGATTAATTCGGGAATCGACCCCGAAGCATTTTCCATGGGGATCTTGGCCGGTAAAGTAAAAACACCTTCAGTCTTTTTGTTTCTGGCGGGGCTGGTAATGGTAATAACCTTATGGGTGTCCAAAAAAGCAAGGTCT
This sequence comes from Zhouia spongiae, assembly GCF_022760175.1. GTDB lineage: Bacteria > Bacteroidota > Bacteroidia > Flavobacteriales > Flavobacteriaceae > Zhouia > Zhouia spongiae. Next base: position 585,763 of record NZ_CP094326.1, on the reverse strand, counting down.
GTTACGGAAACTGAGATAAAACTTTCAAGCCAGGATGCCGTTAGTGAACGTTTCGAGCCAAATTTTTTATCGAGATTGATGGTGCGGGCGGCTGTAAACCTGAATGAAGTACTCCGGTTTATATTACCGAAGGGACTAAACAGAAAAATTGAATCCAGGTTTGAAAAACCTGTCATAAAGAAAACGAAAGGCGCTGAGAATGAACCTGCCTTTGATATGGTCAGGGCATCCGTAAATCTCGTTGTCGCCAGTATTTTGATTTCGATAGGTACCTCGTTAAAATTACCTTTATCTACAACTTATGTTACATTTATGGTAGCAATGGGGTCGTCATTGTCAGACAGGGCCTGGGGCCGAGAAAGTGCAGTATACAGGGTGGCCGGTGTTTTTAGTGTAATCGGAGGCTGGTTTGCAACTGCTATTGTGGCCTTTGTAGCAGCCGCAGTATTTGCTTTTGCATTGTTCAAAGGAGGTGCAGTGGCACTGGTGTCATTATTGATTTTAGCCTCTTTGGTTTTGGTGAGGAGTTATTCGGTCTATAAACGAAAAGCCGGTGAAAAAGCAACAGAACACAAGTTTGACAGATCAGACCTGATAACCATAAATGAAATTATATCCGAAAGCTCTGATAATATTTCCGGAGTTATTGGAAAACTGAATAAACTTTATGGGGATGTTATAGACAATCTCGGGCTTCAGGATCTGAACAAACTTAAAAAGAGTAAAAAGAACCTGAGAAAACTTGAGGATGAAATTGATGAATTAAAAAGCGACTTGTTCTATTTTATAAAATCCCTGGATGAGAATTCTGTGGAGTCAAGTAAGTTTTACATTTTAGTACTGGATTATTTACAGGATATGGTACAGTCTATCGGATATATGGTAAAAAACAGCCATGCTCATGTTAATAATAATCATAAAAATCTTAAATTCAATCAGATAAGAGACCTGAAGAGCATCGATAAACAGTTGAAGGGACTTTTAGGGCAGATCCAGACTGATTTTAATAATGAGTCTTTTGATAATATCGAAAATGTGATTGAGCACAAAAAGGAGCTTCTTGACAATGTGTCGGCACTTATCCAAAAGCAAATAGCCAGGATCCGGAGTACAGAAACAAGTCCTAAGAACACAAAATTATATTTTGGCCTGCTCCTGGAAACTAAAGATCTAATTACGGCTAGTATAAATCTGTTGCAACTTTTTAACGAGTTCCATAAAGACTTCAAAAGGATCAAGAAATAACGACAATAAAAGAGGGGCTGTCCCCCAAAGTAAATTACATATTATCAGGTTGAGTCCTTTGGTTACCGCTCAGGATAAACTATAGTTGAAATCTTGTTGGTAACCAACCGTAGTGTTCAGTTCCCGATAGCCACGCCTATGCCTTTCCGTAAAAATATGTTCACTTTAGTAATGCTCGAACTAACACCACATAAAATTTTTGAGACAGCCCCTTTTTCTTTTTCTGTTCGACCGTAGAGTTATAAAGACTAGCCGTTAATGGCAACCACCTCATTTACCTTATCGTGCATCATGTTTTTTAACATGGTTTCTATTCCATTTTTTAAGGTAAAGGTAGAAGACGGACAACCGCTGCAAGCACCCTGAAGAATAACACTTACCGTTTTTGTTTTATCGTCATAAGATTTAAAAACAATATTTCCGCCATCGCTGGCAACAGCAGGTTTTACATATTCTTCCAATATATCAACGATCTGTTGAGAGGTGTCGTCCAGCGCTGTGGTTTCATTAGCAACAGATGCAGATTTGTTTTCTTTTTGACTTTTTATGGAAAGAGCTTCAGAAACAACATCTTTACCCTCTTCAATATGAATCCTGATAAATTCTCTTAACTCCTGGGCAATATCGTTCCATTCAGCCATATCGTATTTACTGATAGAAACATAATTCTCATCGATAAATACTTCCTTGACAAATGGGAAATGAAACAAAGCCGTGGCCAATGGAGCTTCTTTGGCTTCATCGATGTTTTTGAACTCAAATGGAGACAGCACCAGTTTTTTATTGGCAACAAATTTCATTACTGCCGGATTAGGCGTGTTTTCAGCATAAACAGAAACAGGAACTTTCTTGTTTTCCGTATCCTCTATTACAACAGGTTGGCCAGAATTTAAATAGTTTTCAATTTGTTCTGCTACTTCATTCTGTACATCCGCCCACTCTACAATATCATATCGTTCAATAGCTACAAAATTACCGGATACATATACCGTTTTGGTAAAAGGCAGGTAAAAGAGTTGCTGGGCTAAGGGAGAATTCTTGGCCTCGTCAATATTTTTGAATTCGTAGTTTTTATGTTTAGTTAAAAAAACATTTGCTTCAAACTTTACAATGGCCGGCCTGTTGGTCGGCTGAATTCGAATCGTTACCTTACTCATATTCATCTGATTTTATGCAAAACTACAAAATCATGCGCTCCTAATTATATATATTTGGAAATCATTAAGACTAAATAATATCAGAAATGATCATTAAGAAAATAAACGGGAAAGAGCCCCAAATGGGAACAAATTGTTATATAGCTGAAAATGCTGTTGTAGCAGGAGATGTTGTAATGGGAAATGATTGCAGTATATGGTTCAATGCTGTGATAAGAGGTGATGTACATTATATTAAAATGGGAAATAAGGTGAATGTACAGGACGGAGCGGTTATACACTGTACATATCAAAAACATCCGACCGATATAGGAAACAACGTATCCATAGGCCATAATGCCATTGTACATGGCTGTACTATACATGATAATGTACTTATTGGGATGGGAAGTATCGTTATGGATAATTGCATAGTAGAAAGTAACAGTATCATAGCGGCAGGAGCAGTAGTAACACAGAATACTATAGTAGAATCGGGGAGTATTTATGCAGGTGTACCCGCGCGGAAAGTAAAAGAAGTGAGCCCCGATCTTACCAAAGGAGAAATACAGCGAATAGCGAATAATTATGTGAAATATTCAGGGTGGTACAAAAAAGATTAAATATTGAACTCACGGGATAAATATCTCCGGATAGAGTAGTTTCACGATTTAATTTTATTTTTGTTTCCTGAAACAAACAAAACTAAATAAAATGAAAGCATACATATTTCCAGGCCAGGGAGCCCAGTTTGTCGGGATGGGACAAGAGTTATATCAGCAGTCGGAATTAGCAAAAGGAATGTTTGAAAAAGCCAACGAGATACTTGGTTTTTCTATTACAGACATCATGTTTAACGGAACAGCTGAAGATTTAAAGCAAACAAAAGTAACACAGCCCGCTATATTTTTACACTCAGTAATTCTAAGCAAGGTTTTAGGCGATACCTTCAAGCCCGATATGGTGGCCGGGCATTCTTTAGGAGAGTTTTCAGCACTGGTAGCCAACGGAACTTTAAGTTTTGAAGATGCGTTAAAATTAGTCTCACAAAGGGCATTGGCAATGCAAAAGGCCTGTGAGATTACACCAAGCACTATGGCTGCAGTATTAGGTTTGGCAGATGAGGTAGTGGAAGAAGTATGTGCGGGAATAGACGGTATTGTTGTTCCTGCAAATTATAACTGTCCTAGCCAGTTGGTGATCTCAGGGACTGTAAAAGCAATTAATGATGCCTGCGAGAAGATGAAAGAAGCAGGTGCCAAAAGAGCTTTGGTGTTACCGGTAGGAGGAGCTTTCCATTCACCTTTAATGGAGCCCGCACGTGAAGAGCTGGCTGCTGCAATTGAGGCAACTGTTTTTAGTAAGCCGCAGTGTCCTATCTATCAAAATGTTACAACAACGGCAGTAACCGATCCGAAAGAAATAAAAGAAAACCTGATAGCCCAGCTAACAGCTCCGGTAAAATGGACTCAGAGCGTACAGCAAATGATGGCTGACGGTGCTACATTGTTTACAGAAGTAGGGCCGGGTAAGGTATTACAAGGCTTGGTTAAGAAAATAGACAGAGGTGCCGAAGTGGCTTCAGCCGGGATGTAATTTTTAAGTTGGTGAACTATTTTTAAACGAAATTCGTATATTAAAATAGACGAACTAAATAAAAACATCAAAAATGAAAAAGATTTTATTAGGATTAGTATTGTTAATGGGACTTTCAGTTGTTACTGTAAGCTGCAAAGAAAAATCTAACAAAGAAAAGGTTGAAGAGGCCATCGATGAGGTTGGTGATGCTGTAGAAGAAGCGGCAGACGAAGCCGGAGATGCTATTGAAGAAGTAAAAGAAGAGGTTGATAATAATAACTAACAACCGGAATACTTTGATATAAAAAAAGCGCCAATTGGCGCTTTTTTTATTTTGCTAAAATGCAATCTTCGCAGTCTTTCACTTTACCATAATAGGTTTCGCGGTATTTGTGTAAAGTTTTGATCGGAAACCCCAATATGTGCTTTCTGATATAGGTCACCCGGGTGGTAAAGTTTCCCATTTTCTTGGTGTACCTTTTTTCTAATCTGGTTCTGCGTTTTACATCTATCAGTTTCATTGATCCGATTTTAATTAAACTTCCTTTGCTCAGAATATAAGCATAAAATTCTTACAAGTCAAGAAATTAAGGCATTATTACCATATCGGTAATGATTGTTGGTACATTTTAATTATTTTGCCATGAAATAACGTTATAAGTGAAAATAATGAAGAGGCTTTTTCTTACAATTTCTTTATTGACCCTATTTGCTTGCAAAGAAAATAAGGGTGGAGAGGTTAAAAAAACAATTGAAAAAACTACTGAAAACAAGGGAGTTAGTGTTCGGGAGAAAGAGGTTGGAACACCTCCGGCAGGTATGGTATGGGTTCCCGGGGGTTCCTTTACACAGGGAGCATATGACAGCGATAATCTGGCACTCCAACACGAAAAGCCGGCTCATCCGGTACATGTAGACGGTTTTTTTATCGATATAAATGAAGTAACAAACGCACAGTTTAAAAAATTTGTTGAAGCAACAGGTTACCTGACAATAGCAGAAAGAGAAATTGACTGGGAAGAAATGAAAGAACAATTGCCACCCGGGACTCCCAAACCACATGATTCAATGTTACGCCCCGGTTCTTTGCTGTTTAAAGGAACAACATATACCGTGAGAAATATGGATGATTTTTATCAGTGGTGGGAGTGGAAAGTCGGAGCTGATTGGCGCCATCCTAGAGGTGCAGGAAGCTCAATAGAGGGTAAAGATAATTACCCGGTTGTACATATCGCCTACGAAGACGCATTGGCTTATTGTAAATGGGCTGGAAGGCGCTTGCCAACGGAAGCAGAATGGGAGTATGCTGCCAAAGGAGGGCAACTGAACAGTAAGTATAGCTGGGGTAAGGATGAAGAGAAGTTAAAGACAGAAGCTAATACATGGCAAGGAGAATTTCCTAAAACAAATACGAGTGAAGATGGCTTCGACAGACTGGCTCCGGTAAAGAGCTTTTCGCCCAATGCATTTGGACTATACGATATGGCGGGAAATGTATGGGAATGGACACAAGACTGGTATAATGTGAATTACTATAATGAACTGATCGTTACGGGCGAAGTCGCCAACCCCGGGGGCGCAGCACATGCGTATAACCCCAGAAATCCTTATGCAAGGGAAAAGGTAATCAAAGGGGGATCGTTTTTGTGTAACGAATCCTACTGCGCCAGTTACCGCAATAGTGCCCGTATGGCGAGTACTATAGACTCAGGGATGGAGCATCTTGGCTTTAGAACTGTTGCTACCCCCGAAATGCTCAAATAGACTATTAAACTGATAATATATGAAGAAAAGGTATTTAACAATTATTCAGCTATCCTTGTTAACGATGGTTTGTGTTGGATATGCACAAAAAGAGGTTAAAAGTGCGGTTCCCGTTTTTAAAGATGGGGAAGCCCAGATAGTGGAAGCATTTAACGATCCGGGAACATGGATAAGACACGACTTGTGGGTGGAAACTGAATTTGACACCGATGGTGACGGAAAATTAGACAGAATGCACGTAGATGTTACGAGGCCGCCTCAAACTGAAACGGCAGGCTTAAAATTACCGGTAGTGTATATTACGAGTCCCTATTTTGCGGGAGTTGCATCAAACGATAAAAGATTTTTCTGGGATGTAAAGCACGAATTGGGAGCGACACCCAAGCCACACGACCACCCGGTGGTACAACGAAGAGGGAAGCGCCCGATTATTTCAAACTCACAGATCAACCTTTGGGTTCCCAGAGGATATGTGGTGGTACACTCTTCCTCTCCGGGAACCGGGCTTTCTCAGGGATCTCCTACCGTAGGAGGCAATAATGAATCGTTGGCCCCTAAAGCGGTCATAGACTGGCTAAATGGCCGTGCAGATGGATATACAAGTCCTTATGGAACAGAGAAAGTCGTCGCGTACTGGTCTACAGGTAAAGTAGGGATGACAGGAACTTCCTATAATGGTACACTGCCGATTGCAGCAGCAACGACAGGAGTAGACGGACTGGAAGCAATTATTCCTGTAGCACCGAATACTTCTTACTATCATTATTACCGTTCCCATGGTTTGGTACGTTCGCCGGGAGGATATTTAGGAGAAGACATAGATGTGCTTTATGATTTTATCCATAGCGGGGATGAATCAAAAAGGGACTATGCCGATAAGACTGTGCGGGATACTGAAATGAAGAACGGGCAAGACAGAGTTACGGGCGATTATAATGATTTCTGGGCCGGAAGGGATTATCTGAATGAGATGGGACCCTTTAAGGCAGCATTATTTATGTCGCATGGTTTTAATGACTGGAATGTAATGCCGGAACATAGTTATAGAATTTTTAAGGCTGCAAAAGAAAAAGGACTGCCCGTTAAGATTTATTATCATCAGAACGGACACGGCGGACCTCCTCCTTTCCCGATGATGAACAAGTGGTTTACCAGGTATTTACACGGTATCGAGAATGGAGTTTTGAAAGAGCCCGAAGCGTGGATCGTACGGGAAAATGATGAACGTTTGAAACCTACACCGTATGTAGCATACCCTAATCCGGATGCAGAACCTGTAACTTTGTATGTTTCCGGTGATGGTACCGGATCAGGAAGCTTAAGCATAACCCGTAACAAGAAAGCCGGAAATAATAAACTTGTTGATGATCATGCCTTCTCAGGATCTGATCTGGCTAAGGCAGAAGCATCAGATCATAGGTTGCTATATGTTTCTGAGACATTGAAAGAAGATGTGCATATTTCCGGTATTCCGGAAATTACTGTTAAACTTGCCAGTAGTAAACCAGCGGCAAATTTGTCTGTTTGGTTGGTTTCGTTACCTTGGAATGAAGGAGATGGAACCAAGATTACCGATAATATCATTACGAGGGGATGGGCAGATCCACAGAACTATAAGTCACTAACGAAAAGTTCGCCGTTAAAGCCCGGAAAATTTTATGAGGTAAAGTTTACTTTACAACCGGATGATCAGCTTATAGCTAAAGGACAACAAATAGGTTTAATGATCTTTTCGACCGATAAGGAGTTTACGCTATGGCCTGAATCAGGAACTGAACTTACGATAGATATGAACGGAACATCGCTTGTACTACCTGTTGTGGGCGGTGTAAGGCAGTATAGAAAAGCAATGAATAAGTAAGCGAATTACTGTGTATGAGTGAAATTAGAAATGTTAATATTAAGCAAAAACATCATATTTTAACATAGTAATCTTCTGTGTTGTTAAAAAAAATCTTACTTTTAGATTGTCACATACTAGGATGATGAGTTGGTTGATGCTCATTATAAAGTGATTTGGGGTTAAAAAAAATAGGCTTCGGCCTATTTTTTGTTATCCGAAACTTCTTTTACTCGATCATCGATATTTATATGCTCCGCCGCTTGTCTTTGTGAAATGTTCCTAAAGGAATTTCATTGAACTTGCCCTTGTGAAATAGTCCTGACGGAATTTTACAGGGCTTGCATCGAAATGTTTTTTAGGTTTTCCTTTTAATGCCTCGTTGCTTACCCCGAGGTAGTTTACTACTATCCGGTTCCGGATTCTGATAAATAAAAATCTGGACAGAAACGAACTGAAGATCTGCTTTTTCGAAGTATCCCGCGAACGTTTTGTATAAATTCCTGCGGTTGGAGCATCTACACGAACGATTCAGCGGCGCCCACCGTTGTAAGAGTTGTTAACTTCATTGGGAATTTTAATCTCTCCGGAATTTTTTCTTCGTTTTTGAATACTTTGCCCTGCCAATGTTTGTCCTAAATCGGCATCTTCTTGTTAATAAGGGAGTAAGACTGTAATATCTAAAAAAGCATTTCAAACCTTTTTAGATGCTTTTCCGGAGATGTCTTTAGATTCTTATAATGCTGTTTAATAGAGATATTCCCATCGTTGTTTAATCTCTTAAATCCAATTCATTTCAACAGCCAGCGATACCAGTTCTATGACATTGTTGGCATTGGTCTTATACATGATGTTTTTACGGTGCGTGCCAACTGTTTGCGGACTTATATGTAGTGTGTTGGCTATTTTATCAGTAGTGTCACCCTGAGCTATTAGCCGTACGATTTCAATCTCTCTGTTGGTTAATTCAACACGATGCTTGTTGATGGTGTTATTTTGGTAATGGATAAACCTTTTTTTAGAATTAACGATGGCCATGTTCAGGGTTAGTAATAGTTGATCGTCATTAAAGGGTTTTGTAAGGTAAGCGTAGGGTTGAGATAATTCGGCTTTTTTCAGAGTTTCAGAGTCAGAATAAGAAGTTAAGAAAACTACCGGGATTATACCCTTGATGAGTTGTTTTACAAAATCAATTCCATTGATACCTTTTCCCAGATTGATATCACTTATTACTACATCGAACCGGTGTCTGCCGAGCAGCGTTCTGGCCAGCTCAGGGCATGTAGCTACATAGGCATCATAATGATGCTGTTGAAGAAAGCCTTTAAGTATATTAGCTGTTACCGCTTCATCTTCAATTATCAATACTTTTCTTTTCATAGATAAGGGGGCGCTTAGGTAGTACTTTTAATTTTTTTTAGATTAAACAGAAATTATATAACTGTCTAATATAGGTTTGTTTTTGCAGCTTAAAGGTTGTGATTTTTGAGGTTTTATAAAAGTATTTTTACGAAAAATACCCAGATATGGGTATTTATTCGTATTCAAATGAGAGGTAAATTTGTGGAGGGCATTATGAAAAAACAGGTTTGGGTTAAGTTTTAGATTAACGTTCGGTAAGTACCCTACCTTATCTGAACTGTGAAAAAGGCATCTTATTCAAGATGCTTTTTTTATGTCCCAATCCGGTTATATGTTTTCGTCACTATTGGATTAAAGTTTAAATTGTTCTTCGGCCTTTCTGGCTTTTTCTTTAGCTTTTATCTTATCTCGTTGAAGACTTAATCCGTAACTTTTGTAATTAACGGTCATACCGCCATTATCGAAGAAGACCCTAAGTTCTATTTCCTCGCTGCGCCAATAGTAAAGGTTCTGGTCCGGGGTAAAATATGTAGGTTCTCCATAGAGGTCACTTAAGGTTTTAATGATACTTCGATCAGATTTGCACTTAATGGCTATTTCGGCAATTTTCTGGTCCGAAGTGTTAATAAGTAATAATTCGATAGGCTGGCCATTGATGGTTTTATGGTCACAAAGGGTATTGTAATAATCCCAGTCACGGATCAGCTTATTTTCTTTAAGGTATTCCGGCGTCATTTTTTGCATACATTTATGCTTCTTCATTTTACTGCCCAGCTCTATATCTCTAAAGCCATTCTTCTTATCAAGTTCTTTCAGGCTTTGAGATGCAACCATTAGGGGAATAGAAAAAACAACAATAAATACCGTCCAACGCATTTCGATACACAATTATATTAATAAAGGTAAGCACCGGTTAGTAATTTAACCAATTATGCGCCTCGGATAATGGAAATCCTTCCAAGATCTTAATTATTCGTTGAAAATGAATTGTCAGTGTAAGCGTACCATATAAAATAAAACCCTGCTGTTAAGCAAGGTTCTATTCGTTACCGGTTATAATTAACAGGTTAAATCAATCTTAAAGCAGTTTTAGTGCCAACCTCCTCCGAGAACCTTATACATATTTACACTGGCATTCATTTGCTGCATTTTTGTTTCAATTAATTCAAATTTAGCCTCCAATGCATCTCGTTGTGTGAGCAAGACCTCCATATAATCTGCTCTGGCCGATTTAAATAATACGTTTGATATTCGAATTGATTCATTTAACGTATCCACTTCTTTAGTCTTGAGCTTGTAACTTTTATCCAGATTATTCATATTAGACAATTGGTTCGCAACTTCGATATATGCGTTCAAAATGGTTTGCTCATAATTGTATACAGCCTGTATTTGTCTGGCATTTGCATTTTTATAAGCAGCTTTTATGGCATTTCGATTAATTAGCGGAGCGGTAAGATCACCGGCTATATTATAAAGTAACGATTCGGGGCTTTTTAATAAGTACGATGTGTCAAATGCCTGAAAACCTATGCCCGCTACAATATCAAAAGAAGGGTAAAATCTGGCTTTGGCTACTTTAATATCTAATTTTGATGCTTCCAACTCCAGTTCAGCCTTCTTTATGTCAGGACGATTCTGTAAGAGTTGAGAAGGGACTCCGGCAACAATAGTATTTGGTTCAATAATAGAAAATTGAGATGCATCTCGTTCGATATGTTTTGGAAAACTTCCGGTTAAAAAGTTTATTTTATTTTCCGTTTCAGTAATTGCTTGCTGAATGGTATATTGCAAACTTTTAGTACTTAACACCTCTGCCTCAAATTTTCGAACAGCAAGCTCTGTTGCCTTTGCCGCCTTTTTTTGAAGCTTTACAATTTTTAAGGCATTGCTTTGTATCTCTACATTTTGTGTAACGATTGCTAATTGATTATCTAATGCTAATAATTCGTAATAAGAATTGGCAATTTCTGCAATCAGGTTGGTTGTCATGAAATTTTTGCCCTCTACTGAAGAGAAATACCTGAGGAGAGCTGACTTTTTTGCATTCCGTAGTTTTTTCCAGATATCAAGTTCCCATTGGGCCTGAAGTCCTACAAAAAAGTCAGGTAAAGGTTCAGGCATTTCTCTTCCCGGTTTAATATCAGTAGTAGCTTCGCTGGCACCACGACTGGTATATCGTGCAACTTTATCGACTCCGACTCCGGCTTTTAAATCGATAAATGGCAGGTATTCACCTTTTTTTTCTTTGACTTCACTTTTTGAAATTTTAATTTCCTGAAGCATTATATTTAATTCCTGATTGTTATTTAGTGCTGTTTCAATCAGTGATGCTAAGTATGGATCTTTAAAATACTCTTTCCAACTTAATAGCGCTGTATTGGTAGTATCATCCGTTTTGTTTTCATATTGTTCCGGGATGGCTCTATTCTCTTGAACGGATTCTAAAGCAGGTACACAGGAATAGAGTGAACTTATGGCGATTACGCATATGATCCCCCATTTTTTATAAGGTGCTATGTTTATACTATTCATCATCTGTTCTTTTCATTAATTTTTTTAAAAGCTTATTTATTTTGCGGAGACGTCTTTCCAAACTGCTTTCGTCTTCACTGATTCTCATAAATTCTTCAGAAACAGGCTCTGTGACTTCATCCTTGATAAGGCTTTTGCCGTCAGATATTTTTGCAAAGACATAATACAGTCCGGGAATTACCAATACTCCCAAAAGGGTGCCGATAAGCATTCCTCCTAGTGCAGATCCTCCAATAGTCCGGTTTCCAATAGCTCCGGCTCCGGTAGCAATAACTAAAGGAATCAATCCTGCAATAAATGCAAATGAGGTCATTAAGATAGGTCTGAACCTTACTTTAGCACCCTCTATTGCGGCAGCTGTTATAGAAGCCCCCTGCCTTCGTTTCTGAACTGCAAATTCAACGATCAGTACAGCGTTTTTACCTAACAAACCAACGAGCATGATAACTCCGATTTGCGCATAAACATCGTTGGCAAGCCCCATGATCTTTAGTAATAAAAAAGAACCAAATACCCCTACTGGTAAGGATAGGATCACAGCAAGCGGTAATAAGAAACTTTCGTATTGAGCGGCAAGTACCAGGTATACAAAAATTAAAACCACGGCAAAGATGTATATTGATTCATTTCCTCTTGAAGCCTCATCATATGATAACCCTTCCCAGGCAATATCATAACCTCTTGGCAACGTTTTCTCCGCAACCTCTTGTATGGTCTTAATAGCATCTCCACTTGTAAAACCGGAAGCCGGCAAGCCCCTGATGGCAGCAGAATTATACAGGTTGTATCTGGTAATTTCATTAGGTCCCAGTTTTTTTTCCATTTTCATGAAAGCTGAATAAGGAACCATCTCATCTTTTTCATTCTTTACGTAGAGCTTTTCAAGATCTGATGGCATGGCCCTGTACTCGGGTGCCGCCTGGGTATATACTTTAAAAAACCTTCCATATTTTATAAAGCCTTGTTCGTATGTACTACCGATTAAAATGTTGAGGTTTTCCATAGCTTTTCCGATAGAAACCCCTTTTTGCATTGCCGCTTTGTTGTCGATCTTTAATTCGTATTGCGGATAATTAGCCGCATAAAAAGTAAACAACCCTGTAAGCTCTTTACGCTCTTTAAGGGCATCCATGAAATTGTTGTTGATCTTTTCAAACTCATGAAAATCGGTGCCATTGGTTTTATCGAGTAAACGCATGGAAAAACCTCCGGAGGAACCAAATCCGGGGACAGCAGGAGGTTCAAAATATTCAATAACCGCCCCGAGGTCTTTTGTTTCTTCTTCCAGTTCTTCCATTATTTCATGAACGTTATGTTCACGTTCTGACCAGGGTTTGAGGTTAATAAGGCAGGTACCTGCATTAGAACCCCGCCCTTCAGTCATAATCTCATATCCGGCCAATGATGATACGGAGGCTACGCCTTCGGTTTCTTCACAGATTTTCTGGAGTTTTTTAGCTACTTCGTTTGTGCGTTCAAGGGTAGCTCCGGGTGGTGTCTGAATAATGGCATAGATCATTCCCTGATCTTCATTTGGAATAAAACCTGCGGGTAAAACCTGATTGGTGAAAAATATTCCTGCACAAAAGGCTATTAATAAACCGAAAGTAACCACTCTACGGTTTACAATGAGTTTTAATATGTTTACATACCGCCCGGTTAAGTTTTCAAATTGGGTATTAAACCAGTTAATGAATCGGTCTACAGGCGACTTCCTTTTTTGTTTTCCATGGTTGTTTTTTAACAACATTGCACACAGTACCGGGGTAAGTGTAAGGGCAACAATTGCCGATATGATTATAGCTCCGGCCATTGTTATCGAAAATTGACGGTAGAAAACTCCAACCGGACCGGTCATAAACGAAATAGGGATGAAAACCGATACCATAACCAGCGTAATAGCCACAACGGCACCCCCGATTTCACTCAATACCGCATAGGAAGCTTTATATGGCGAAAGCTGTTCTTCTTCCATTTTAACATGGACACCTTCTACTACCACAATGGCATTATCGACTACAATACCTATGGCCAGCACCAATGCAAATAAAGTGATAAGATTGATGGAGAGACCAAACATTTGCATGATAAAGAAGGTTCCTATCAGCGATACCGGAACTGCAATGATAGGAATAACCGTAGATCGCCAATCACCCAGAAATAAGAATACAACTAAGGCAACAAGAATGAAGGCATCTCTTAGCGTATGCAAAACTTGATCGATGGATGCATCGAGAAAGTTAGATACATCGTACCCGATTTGATAATCAACGCCGGGAGGTAGGTTCTCTTTGATTTCTGTTAGCTTTTCCTTGACAGCCTTTATAACATCATTACCGTTACTTCCAAAGGTCTGTTTTAGTACTATGGATGCAGATGGATGGCCATCGAGATTTGAGTATATATCGAAGAATTCACTCCCGAGTTCTACTTCGGCAACATCTCTTAATTTTAGGATTTCCCCATTTTCATTAGCCCGAATGATTATATTCTTATAATCCTCGGCTTCATTATACCTTCCTTCATATACCAGTACATATTCTAGCGATTGCGCTTTTTTTCCTGAGCTCCTTCCTAAACGCCCCGGTCTTGCAATAATACTCTGTTCGTCCATTGCCTCTAAGATTTCTTCTGCAGAAACATTATAGGCTCTCATACGGTCGGGTTTTAACCACACCCTCATTGCGTATTTGCGGCTTCCAAGAATTTGAGCACTGGCGATTCCTTTTATACGCTGTATTTCAGGGATTATTTTAGTGTATGCGTAGTTGTACAGGAACTTTTCATCGTTGTTTTTTTCTTTACTGAATAAATTCACATACATAAGCATACTGGGCTGTACGGGAGTAATAACAACCCCTTCACGCTGTACCAACTCAGGGAGGAGCGGCATTACCTGATCGATCCGGGTTTTAACTCTTACAACAGCATCATTCGGATCGGTACCGGGCTCAAATATTATCCGGATGGTGCCTTCTCCTGCACTGGTAGCATCCGATGCGATGTATCTCATGTCCTGAACTCCGTTTATCGAAGTTTCAATTGGGATCAGGGTCGATTTAACCAGTACATCAGCACTGGCACCCGGGTAAGCAATAAAAACGTTTACCGTTGTGGGAGCTATCTGTGGAAACTGCGATATTGGTAATTGTTTAATGGCAAGCAAGCCCGTAAAAACAATAACTACTGAAATAACAATAGCCAATACCGGTCTTTTAATAAATTTACTAAACATTTGATGTAATTTTAAAAGGTTGAATTACTCTGCGTACATGTCAAGGTTTTTTATAACCTGGTGTGGGTTTTCAACTTCGTAATGTATTTTTTCTCCGTCTTTCACCATTCGAATACCTTCCAATAAGATTTTATCGTCGGTAGACAAGCCATTGTCGACAATAAACAGATGTGGTAATTCGGCTTTCAGAGAAATTTCTTTTTGTATTACCTGATCGTTTTTATCGATAACGAAAACATATTTTTTATCTAATATTTCAAAAGTCGCTTTCTGTGGAATAATGATCGCGTCCTTATACGGAACTTTCATAACAACGTTTCCGGTTTCACCATGCCTCAGCAGCCCGTCCGGATTTGGGAATGTTGCTCTGAAAGGAATATTACCTGTCTCGTGATTGAAATCTGCTGCTATCGTTTCTACTACTCCGGGATATTTGAAGGTTTGATTATTTGCCATCACCAGTTCGACCTCAGATTTTTTCTCGTTCTCACTTTTAGTTTTATAATCCAAATATTCTGCTTCAGGAACATTGTAGTATACCCACATTTTAGTATTATCTGATAAGTTACTGAGCAGCTCTCCTTCCTCAACATAACTTCCTTGACGTACATGAAAACGATTCAGGATACCATCGAAAGGTGCCCTGATCTCAGTAAATTGTAGATGTACGCTGGCTAATGATAACTCAGCCTTGGCTTTTTCGTATTGAGCCCTGGCCATAGCTAATTCATTTGCAGCCACAACATTGCTATCTGCAAGGATTTTTGTGTTCTCGTATTCGATCTTCGCAAAATTGGCATCTGCCTGTGCCTTTTGCTTTTCTGCTTCATATAAGTTTGGCATAATTTGAAACAAGAGTTGTCCTTTTTTTACAAATTGTCCTTCATCGACAAATATTTTTTGCACATAGCCTTTTTCCTGAGCTCGTAATTCGATATGCTGTATGGAATGGATTTGACATACATAATTTTCGGTAATAGTAGTGTCTGATTTTACCGGGTTGGTAACCAGAAAAGTAGATGCTTCGGGTTTAGAGCTTTCTTTTTTTGATGTACAGCTGGTGTGGTACAACAGAGTACCTAAAGCTAATAGCATGAGTGATTTCCTCATTTTTAGTCTTGATTTTAAATTGTTTGATTTTAGTTTAGGAAGTGCAATGCACATAAGACCTAGCTCCAAATACAAAAAATGGAGTATAGGAAAGTGTTCAGGTAGTCATTAGATATATAAATTTATATCCAATGCTATTGAAAAATCATAACCTGAAAACCTGAAACTTAATGTAGAGGTTTGGAGAAATTAAATGACTGTAAAAACGATTGTCTGAATTTAATCGTCTTTTTAAAAGTAGATAATCAATACATCTATAATGAAACTTAAACCACGGAGCTAAAAAATGATTGTTGTTTTTTTGCTTTTTTAAAGAAACCGATTCGTCAGTCTCTTCTTCGTTGCTTGTTTCATTAAAATAATGATTAGCAATCTGATTGCCGAGACTGCCCGGAAAAAGAAAATAACTGTCAAGATGTTTAGAGATTAAATGTTCTTGATGCTCTGGATTGGCAGTCTCGGCATTGAATATTGCATTTGATGCAGTGCGATGCTGTAGTGTTTGAAACTGGCTAAGTCCACTCCAGAGTAGAACAAATAATGATAGAAAATATTTGATCAGCATTTTGCTCATATGGAAGGCAAAACTACATTATGAAGATCACTAAATCAAGAAAACTTGTTTTAAAAATGAATTAAAATCAAAGTCGTCTATTATAAATTTTCAGATATGCCGTGCTGTCTTAGTGTAATGGGCTATATAGCATTACATCATCAACAGGCTTATGGTTGAATTATGAATCGGAAAACAAATGATCGTCATCGGAGAAATCCAGTACTTCTGCTTCCGGTATGCGGGAAAGGAGGTAGTCGACAGCTTTATGGACTTGTAATTCTGTAGTATAGGTGCGACTGGTGGCTAGTACCAGACCACCTTTTGAAAGTCTGTAAAGGAACTTGCGGGGACCCGGATTTTTTTTAGTAAAAGTGAAAACTTCGATGTTCTCCAGGACTGCTTTTAAAATCATTTTACAATCTGATTTCTGTTTGCAGTTGATGCTGGTTAAAACAGGGTCGCCTTTTCTGGAGGTGAAAATGAAATTGTATTGTCCGTTTGTTTGTTTGCGAATAACAAACATTGCCATAGTACTTTTAGTTTACGGGGTTTGTTTTTTAGTTTACGGTGCCAAATCTAAAATAATTATACATGAATTAATACTTGTTTTTTTGATCAAGAGTTCTAAGGTTAATAATGACAATTAAAAAAAGAGGACGGACAGGTGTTTATAAGTGGCGCATTAAAATGAGTCATTCCAATATTAATGGGATGTGTCTGATTTTTTTTAAAAAAGTTTTCTTGATTTTAATCAATGAAATTGATTCAGTACATTTTGATATTTGCTGAATAATTTCGTGTTAAAACTATTCAAATGAAAAATATAAAGGTAAGTACTGAAGTCAAATTATCAACACTGTGGGTTTTGGTTATGTTAAATATGGTTTTTGCCGATATTTTTTCAATAATAGTTGAACTTATAAGCAATGACGTTCTTAACATTCCCGGAAATGTCAGGTCAATGATGGCTATTGCTGCAATATTGACCAATCTTCCAATTATAATGATTTTTTTGTCAAGGGTATTATCCTATAAATTCAACAGGATATTTAATATATTGGTAGGAGTATTCACAATAATTTATATCATAGGAGGGGGAAGCACACTTGTTCATTATTTGATTATAGCAAGTATAGAAATTGCTTTATTATTCGTAATTATTATAACGGCATTTCGATGGAAAGATCCTGCTCAAGCAATCTATGATTAATGATGTGAAATAATGATATTATTGTATGTGATATACACTTATGAGTTTATGTTAATACGATAATCACTTAACAGTCAAATTATAGATATATTATGAGAATTAGTTATAGATGGAAAATTACATCCAAATGAATCGTTACTTGAAGTTTATTTATCCGAATTTTTATACATCAGTAGCGCTTTTTGAGAGAAGCTTTACAAAGACCGGAAAGAGAAGGAATTGTAAAATCAGGATTTCGTTTAGTTAAATTCTCTGAACACGAAAAAATAATATTGTACCTGAAAAAGAGGTGGTTAGAAAAGGTTTTGAAACTTTTAGCTGAAAACAAGATAGTAAATATTGATACCTTTATCAAGTGATTAAAATCAAACAACATCAAAGAAAATGAAAAATATATTATTGATTGCATTAACAATATTACTGTTAACGATGCCACAATCAGTAACCGGGTGTAGCATGTACAAAATAACAAAAAATGGGAAAACAATAGTTGGTAACAATGAGGATTACCTAAGTCCCAACAACCAATTCTGGTATGAGAAAGGGAAGGGGGGAACTTTCGGTGTAATGTACATGGGCTTGCTCAACAAATTTGCCCAGGGAGCAATAAACGAAGCAGGTTTGGTGTTTGACGGGTTTGCAAATCCACATTTGCCTGTGGAAAATACAGTCGGAAAGAGTAATATTTTCATTGGCGATGCCATTAGGAAAGTAATGCAATCTATGCGTACTGTGGAAGAAGTTAAGAATTATTTTGAAACCATAAATTTAAGCTCATTGTCGAGTAGTCAACTTGTTTTTGTAGATCAGTCCGGGACTTACTTAATCGTTGAAGGCGATGAATTGCTGTTGGGTAATGAGTCCGAAAAGAGCTTCTCAAATTTTTACTATTCGCAAGTGGAATCGTTAGAAGAGGTTGAACTTGATTACTTCCGGAAAGGCATGAGCTTTATCAATTCAAACAATAGCCATGCATCGTTTGACTTTTGTGGGCAGGTAATGCAAAGTTTTTCAGCAGATGGTGCTTTTGGTACGCAATATTCTACCATTTACGATTTGAATGATTTGAAAGTACGAGTGTATTTATTCCATGACTACTCGCAATTCGTAGAAATTGACTTGAAAGACGAGTTAAGTAAAGAAGACCATGCGGTTATGATAGCTGATTTGTTCCCAGAAAATTCCATTGGCCATCAACACTATACAAAGTATAATGATAAGGATAACCCAACCCGTTTTTTGGAGGAATTGATGGGTTCAAATGAGCAAATGTCGGAAGCAGATTTTATCTCTGTGGGTTTTAATTCCATAACGAATGTGATAGGTTATGAATGGCTGGAAGAAAAAAACAATCCTAAAGCAGCAATTAAAATATTTTTATATAGTATTAAAGTAATGCCAACAGATGCCGATTTGTATGATAGCTTGGGTGAGGCATATATGTTTGATGAACAGTGGGAAAATGCTAAAACAAGTTATGAACGATCTTTAACACTTGACCCAAGCAATGAAAATGCGAGAAAGAAGCTGGTAGAAATTGATAAAAAAAGATAATTCTAAGTACTTTTCAGACTCTGACTGCATGAACGATATTGAGTCTGGTTGTCTTTTTATAACAAACACACCCAAAAAGCCATAGAGGTATTTAAGTATGCTATTTCACAAGACCTGAACAATGCCGGTTTGTTTGATAGTTTGGGAGCGGCTTATTTTGCAGTTAGTTTTTTTCTTATCCTGCTTAATGTTTCTGGTTTAATACCTAAATAACTGGCAATTTGGTACTGTGGCACCCGGTTGATTAAATCGGGGCGTTCTTCTTGTAGTTTCTGATATCGTTGTGCTGGTTGCAGGGAAACAAACTCAGCAAGTTGACTTTGTTTTTCGCCCATCATTTTTTCCATTCCCGTTCGACAAAATGTCTCAAACCGTGGAAACCTGGCGTAAAGTTCTTGTTCTTTTTTCAGATTCAAAACGGCAACTGTTGTTTGTTCCGTGCATTCATAATTTTGTTTTGATGGTGTTCCATTGGCCAAACTATCGAAGTTGATTACTGATTGTTCTTCAGTAAAAAAGTTGATTGTTCTTTCTTCTCCATCTATAAGCATATATTCTCTAATACAGCCACTTATTACATAGTAGGCATTATTTGCTGTTTGCCCTTCACTTATTAGTAAAGCTCTCTTTTCAAAAGTTCTTATAGGAAAGCTTTCTTCTATTGCCAGTTCTTCTTCAGACGTAAGCCTGGTCAGTTTTGACATTAACTCAACCAATATATGACTCATTTTAATTTTGTTTTATTTGAAAACTAAAATAGAGATAATAAATTTTATTTAACAATCTAAAGCCTGACCTGATTTCCAGTTTTTCCCATTTTACTCGATCATCGAGATTTAAATGCTCCGACCTTGTCCTTGTGAAATGTTCCTAAAGGAATTTCATTGGACTTGCCCTTGTGAAATAGTCCTGACGGAATTTCACAGGGCTTGCGTCGAAATGTTTTGCCATGCCCCAGCTGGCTCCATCGCTAAAAAGGTCTAAGACCTTTTCTTTACGCTTGCCCCGAGGTAGTTTCCCGGATCCATATATTTGACGCCCTAAAAATAAACAAACCTGTAAAATCAACGTCTTACAGGGTTTTATGTGCTTGAAGTGGGGATTAGACCCGTACGGACATTATTGCCCATTGGGTTTTAAGGAAAGTACAGCTGTCATATTTTGTGTAACCGTCTCATTGTCAAATATTTTTATTTTCGAATTTGGCATTAATTTTTTAAAAGTGTACCCCTCTCGATATCCCCGAGTACTTGCTATTTTAGTTTATATAGCTTCTTGGAGATTACTGAAAATATGATGAGTAGAACCACCATACCCGTAAGATATCCGTAATCAAATTCATTCATTTTTGACCCGAATACAATAAGTAGCCGGATAATACTTAATGAGATCAGCACGGCAATCATTGCAGTGATATAGAATAAAATTTTTATTATCATGATATGTAGGGGGTAGGTCGATAGACCTACCCTTTAATTTAATTACTTGGTAACGGTTGTGGTAGTTGGTGTGTAAATACCAAAAGTTAAAGCAGACACTAAACCATTAACAAAAGATTGTCTGGTATGTACAGTGTAGTTTTCTGCACCGTCAGCCATTTGTTTAGAATCTGAAACCCCAACAGGTGCAAGACCATAAATAACATAATGGTTCCATTTAGTAGTTTGGTTATATCCTTGCGCTCCTTTACCAACTACACTGGTGTAAGAATAACAAGAAGTTAACAATAAGGAAGCTGTAAAAGTTACAGCAGTAATTTTAGATAATTTTTTAATCATCTTTTAAATAAAATTTAGTTAAACAAATAATTATTAATAGGTTAGGTAATCTAACCTCAAGGTTGAGGGGTTAATCTGTCATAATGTCGATAATTCGGGAAATATAGAAAATAATTCGTGCATAATTGCAGCTTTTACAAGAATTATTTTTACATGTTTAATACTTATTAATTAAGCCCCTACAAAAATTCAAGTTTTCCTGAAAATTTTTGATGACATCTTCTTTTTTGTGTCGTACTTGAGTTTAACTAGGGTTCACCACCATTAATTGGAATTTCGTTATTGAATTGTGCAAAAGGAATTATTCTTCTTTGGTGGTCTTTTTAAAAACCTGTTGTTTAGGGGACTGTACAGGTATTTTATTTATAGACTCCACCCCTTTGCGGGTGTGCCATATCAAAAGGGAAAAGCAGCATAGAACTTTTAAAGGGATGACCGACAAGGGGCAATGTTCCATAGGGTGGTTCTTTGGGTTCAAACTTCATTTGATCATTAATGACAAAGGAGAAGTCCTTGATTTCATGCTTACCCAAGGGAATGTAGATGATCGCGATCCCTTAAAAAACCATGACTTTCACAAACGCATTTTTGGTAAAATATATGGTGACAAGGGCTATATTGGGAAGGATTTGTTTGAACAGCTCTTTGTTGATGGGGTGCATTTGGTGACCAAAATACGAAAGAACATGAAAAATTGCCTGATGCTCTTACAGGACAGGGTTATGCTTAGAAAACAGGCGTTAATCGAGACGGTAAATGATGAGCTCAAAAACCGATGCCAAGTGGAACACCCAGGTACAGGAGTTTTGAAAATTTTATAACCAACCTGCTTTCAGGCTTAGTAGCTTATTCTTTCTTTGATAAAAAACCAGCTTTAAACATGGAAATTATCGATAATAGACTCGTCGCTTAAATCGAACTCACGTTAAGTTAGGTTATATCTTGAGTAAGATGCTTTTGATTATATTAGCAAAATTTTAAACCAAATAGAAAGAAAGCATAATGGGAAAAAAAGCTATCCCGGTAGATGAACAAATTAAAAAATTACGAAGTCGTGGAATGGTTATGGATTGGGGAGAGGAGAAGGCTAAAGAAGTTTTATTGGATATTGGTTATTACCGTTTAGGGTTTTATTGGCATCCGTTTCAGATAGATAGTGAGCATAATTTAGTAGAAGGGACACTATTCTCTAATGTTGTTAAATTATATTATCTGGATACTGATCTTAAGCATATTTTAACCAAAGCTATAAATAGAATAGAGATTAATTTTAAAACCCAATTAATCTATTATACCTCTGTAAAGTATGATCAAAATCCAACTTGGTTTGTAGATAAAAAAATAGTAGCAAAGACTTTCGTAGATAATTTCCCGAAATTTTATACTAAGAAATTTAAGTCAGATAATAAACCTATTAAAAGGCATCATGCCAAATATCCCAATGAAATTTATGCGCCTGCATGGAAAACTTTGGAATTTTTAACTCTGGGGAGTGTTATTACATTATATATTTCCTTGCAAAATAAATCGTTAAAAGAGACAATAGCAAGTCAATATGGTATTAAAAGCATTGGTGTTCTTGAGAATTTTTTATTGACCATATTGTTTATTAGGAATATTTGTGCTCATAGTGATTTGCTATTTGATGCCAATACTCCAAAAGAAATTAAAACCACACCATTAATTAAGTTTAATAATAACAATAGACATAGTTTAGATTCTTCCATTAAGGTGATTTTATATTTGTTAAACCAAATATCAGAAAACAGGTCAAATATAATACAAACAGAGATTGAAAATCTTTTTGAAGTATTTAGTGATGATGGAGTAATTAAAAATATTATAACTAACAAAATGGGCTACATATACCCATCGGCATAATATTTGATTAAGTTATATAAAAGTTGTATATTTGTACCTTAAATAGTGCCCAGCCAATCATTGTGCATTGGTGCTGCACTTTAAAATATTGAAAAATATAAAACCCAGGCTATGCTCTGGGTTTTTTATTGTCTTAGCTTTCCACTCTAAAATAAATTCACCATTTATTCAGCAATTAAGACAAGGGTATTTTAGGGATCCCAATTCGTATCCCTCAAAAATAAAAAACCCTTGAAAATCAAATGATTAACAAGGGTTCTTGTACTCGAGGCGGGACTTGAACCCGCACGAACATTGCTGCTCACTGGATTTTAAGTCCAGCGTGTCTACCAATTCCACCACTCGAGCCGCTGTTGGCATAAAAAAAGCGCTGTACAAGCAGCGCGCATTCGAGCGAAAAACGGGGTTCGAACCCGCGACCTCAACCTTGGCAAGGTTGCGCTCTACCAGCTGAGCTATTTTCGCTTTTTTAATGAACGTGTGCAATTCGTTATTGCGGATGCAAATTTAAAACAATTCTGTTAATTCCAAAGGGTTTTTGGTAAAAAATGAAATATTTTTTTTAAGCTCCTGATTTACAGTGAGGCCCTTTTTTTCTTTACTAACATCCTTTTAATTTCATTCAGTTTCATCAGGGCTTCAACAGGGGTTAGGGTGTCTATGTCCGTATGGATGATTTCTTCCTTGATCTCTTCTAAAAGTGGGTCGTCGAGGTTGAAAAAGCTTAACTGCATTTCGTCATCCTGAGCGGCTTTTAAGTTTTCTGTAAGCTCGTCGCTGCTATGTGATTTTTCGAGTTTCTTTAATATCTTGTTGGCGCGATGAATTACCTGTTGAGGCATCCCTGCCATTTTAGCCACATGAATACCAAAGCTATGCTCACTGCCTCCTGGTACTAACTTTCTTAAAAACAATACATTGTCTTTTAATTCTTTTACGGAAACATTGTAGTTCTTGATGCGATTGAATGTTTCGGTCATTTCATTCAGTTCATGATAGTGGGTGGCAAACAGGGTTTTGGCCTTGGACGGATGCTCGTGTAAATATTCAGAAATAGCCCATGCAATCGAAATACCGTCATAAGTGCTGGTGCCTCTTCCGATCTCGTCCAGAAGAACTAAACTACGTTCAGAAATATTATTCAGGATAGAGGCGGTTTCATTCATTTCAACCATAAAGGTAGATTCGCCCATGGAAATATTATCACTCGCCCCGACTCGTGTGAAAATTTTATCAATGAGGCCTATTTTAGCTTCGTGTGCCGGTACAAAACTTCCCATCTGAGCCAATAGTACAATGAGTGCTGTTTGTCTTAAAATAGCCGATTTACCACTCATGTTTGGTCCTGTAATCATAATGATTTGCTGATCTTCTCTGGTAAGCGTAACATCATTGGCGATAAAGACATCGCCGATAGGGAGTTGCTTTTCAATCACCGGATGACGTCCGTTTTTGATTTCAAGGTCGAAGGAATCATTTACTTCCGGTTGTACATACTTGTTGTCTTTTGCCAGCTGGGCAAACCCGCAAAGGCAGTCCAGTTGCCCTATCAATGCCGCATTTTGCTGTACGGGTTGAATATATTCGTGCATCCAGACAACCAATTGTGTGAAAAGTTGTTGTTCCAGTTGCCCTATTTTTTCTTCAGCACCTAATATTTTGGCTTCGTATTCTTTTAATTCTTCGGTAATATAGCGTTCTGCATTTACCAGGGTTTGTTTGCGAATCCATTCTTCAGGAACTTTATCCCTGTGGGTGTTTCGGACTTCAATGTAATATCCGAACACATTATTGGAGGCAATTTTCAGAGAAGGTATTCCGGTGCGTTCCGTTTCCCTCTCCAACATCTTGTCCAGATAATCTTTCCCGGAAAAAGCTAAATCTCTTAACTCATCGAGCTCTTCAGAATACCCTTTGGCTATTGCATTTCCCTTATTGATATTAACAGGGGCATCCTCATTGATCATTTCTTTGATCTTATTTCTGAGGGCATCACATAAATGTAATGAGCTACCTATGGTTTTTAACGATTCATTATCACTTTTCTCGGCCAATGATTTAATAGGAGCGATGGCCTCTAATGAATTTTTTAGATAAATAACTTCCCGCGGGTTGATTTTTCCGGTAGCTACCTTAGAAATCAAGCGTTCGATATCGCTGATCTGTTTAATGTGTTGCCGGGTTTTCTGAAGCTTGTCTTCATGTAGCATTAAGTAATTCACGACTTCGTGACGTTGCTTTATACGCACGATGTTTTTAAGCGGTAATGCAAGCCATCGTTTCAGCGTTCTTCCTCCCATCGGGGAGGTGGTTTTATCGATAACATCGAGAAGCGTTACCGCGTTATTGGCAGTAGAATGATATAATTCGAGGTTTCTTATTGTAAATCGATCCATCCAGACATGCTCTTCTGCTGCGATCCGGTTTATAACCGATATGTGCTGTAGTTGGTGGTGCTGTGTTTCTGATAAGTAATGTAAAACAGCTCCGGATGCAATAATACCTTCTTGTAAATGATCGATGCCAAACCCTTTTAAAGACGATGTTTTAAAATGATTATTCAGCGTTTCATTGGCGTAATCTTCCTGAAAAATCCAGTCTTCTAAAAAGAAGGTATGGTGATGATTGCCAAAGTTGGCAAAGAAATCCTGTTTAAACTTTTTAGAAATCAGGATCTCACTAGGGTTAAAGTTCTGTAAGAGCTTGTCTATGTGTTCTTCATTTCCCTGCGCGGTAAGATATTCTCCCGTAGAAACGTCGAGGAAAGCAATTCCGAGCTGTTTTTTGCTGAAATGAACAGCGCATAGAAAATTATTAGACTTGGCCGTAAGGATGTCGTCATTTAAGGCTACCCCTGGAGTTACCAATTCCGTAACACCTCTTTTTACAATCGTTTTAGTTTGTTTCGGGTCTTCCAGCTGGTCACATATTGCAACCCTGCATCCTGCTTTTACAAGTTTAGGTAAATAGGTGTTCAGTGAGTGATGAGGGAAACCGGCCAGTTCTGTTTTATCACCCCCGTTGTTTCGGTGCGTTAAAACAATACCGAGGATTTTGGCAGCCTTTACAGCATCATCTCCAAAAGTTTCGTAAAAATCACCAACCCTGAAAAGTAATAAGGCGTCAGGATATTTTGCCTTAATCTGGTTGTATTGTTTCATTAACGGTGTTTCTTTCTTGCTTTTAGATGCTGCCAATGTTCTTCGTTTTTATTCTAAAAGCGAAGGTAAAGTTTTTAGGTTTTTAATGCCACTAATCTTATCATCTCTTATAAACAGTTTTTGTTGATTTCGTTTTGGTATGGCAGTTAAAAGAATGCACCTTATTTTTGCAGAAAATGAAAATATATGCGTAAGCTTAAAAATAGCGAGTTAACCCGGTTGGATGTAGAAACCTTTAAACAAGCTCCGAAAACACCTCTGATAGTGGTTTTGGATAATATCCGCAGCCTGAATAATATAGGATCCGTGTTCAGAACCTCTGACGCTTTTTTGATAGAGAAGATTTATTTGTGTGGCATCACTGCCACTCCACCGCATAAAGATATACAAAAAACCGCTTTAGGAGCTACAGAGAGTGTAGAGTGGGAGTATGTGGAAGATACATTGGCGCTGGTTTCCGAATTGCAGGAAAACAATATAAAGGTTGTTTCTGTAGAACAAGCCGAAGATGCGGTAATGCTCAACAACTTTATTCCGGAACAAGACCGGAAGTATGCGGTTGTTTTTGGGAACGAGGTAAAAGGAGTGTCGCAAAAAGTAGTGTCAGCATCTGATATGGTTGTAGAGATTCCTCAATACGGTACAAAGCATTCGTTAAATATATCGGTGAGTGCCGGTGTAATTATCTGGGACCTGTTTAGTAAGTTGTCAAAATAAGAAAAGGAGCCTTTTGGGCTCCTCCTCAGTCAATATATTAAGTAAAGTTAGCTAGTTTTCTTTTCAATTCGGGGTCTAAATAATAAAACGTTTTTCTAAAATGCAAAAAAAAAGTTAATAATTTTCGTAAAAATTAACGTTCGTTGTAGAAATCGTGTACTTGGTCGATGATGAAATGGTAGTCGTCTTTGCATTTTACAAAGTCCATTTCCGAAACATCAATAATAAGAGAGTTGAGCTCTTTATGGGTTTTTATATAATCGAGATAGGCCTTGTTGATAGATTCTAAATAGTTGGGGGCGATACCCTGTTCGTATTTTCTGCCTCTTTTTCTGATGTTTTCCAATAGTCTGTCCGTGTTTTGATACAGGTATACATAAACATCGGGTTTGATCACTTCTTTATACATAAAACTAAAAATTTTCCGATAGAGGGTAAATTCGTCTTCCTGTAATGTGACCTTGGCAAAAACAAGTGACTTGAAAATATCATAATCACTGACCATAAAATCTTTAAACAAGTCAAATTGTGAAGTGTCATCCGTAAACTGCTGATATCTGTCAGCTAAAAAAGACATTTCCAAAGAAAAGGCATAGCGTTGCATGTCGTTGTAGAACTTAGGCAGAAAAGGGTTGTCTGCAAAGCGTTCTAAAACCGGTTTTCCGTTAAAGTCATTGGCTATTTTAGTGGCTAAAGTGGTTTTTCCGGCTCCAATATTGCCTTCTATTGCCAGTAGCCTGAACCTGGAAAAATCATTTTTTTTTATTTGCAGGACTTTATTGTAAATAATAAGTTCGCTGTTGTCATCGCAATTATCCAGTAACTCAGAGGTGCTTTTCCTTAACGTCGGGTGAATTTTCCCCGGAGCAATATCGGCCAACGGCTGTAAAACAAACTTCCTGTTCTGAAGGTGAGGGTGAGGTATTTTCAGGATCGTATTATCTATGGTCTCGTCTTCATAAAAAATAATGTCAATATCGATGGTTCTGGCAGTATATCCTTTTCGACCGGAGCGTATTCGACCGAGGTCCTTTTCTATACCCAACATGGTCTGGAGGAGTGCTTCAGGACTCAGTGGGGTGTCTATGGCAAGGCATGCATTCAAAAAATCATCGCTTTCAAACCCCCAGGCCGGAGATGTGTATACCTTAGAAAGGGCAGTTACTTTTCCTGCATTCACGTTTAGCTTGTCTACCGTTCGTTGAAGATTTTGAAATTTATCACCCTTGTTGCTGCCTATCGACAAATATGCTCGCTTAAATTCTCTCATAATAGGCGACAAAGTAAACAAAAGAAATTCACAAAAGTTTATCTTTGCTTTCATTGTTGATAAGTTTTAAGGCTTTGTCAATCTATAATGCATGCTGTAATGTAACAATTGCAACAAAAGAAATACTAAGTAAGTGAACATAATGACACATTGAAGATCCATGTGTCTGTAAAAATCGATTGTATGAAATTTCTTCGAAATTTACTAGCCTCTGTATTGGGTACCCTTGTGGCTCTGGGGATTATTTTTATGGTGTTTCTGATTTTTATAGCCTTTGCAGGAAATCAGGAAACAATTAAGCCGGTAAAGGATAATTCTGTGCTGGAGATAAGTCTGTCAAAACCGTTGAAGGATTACGGTGGAAAATACAACTTTATCGATTTTGAGTACAAGTTCGAGAATTATGACGGATTGAACAATGTGACGGATGCGATTCGTTTTGCCAAAGAAGATGATAAGATAAAAGGGATCAGTATTTACAGTAAGGTTTTTATGGGAGGTACTGCACAGGCAAAGGCTATCCGTGATGCCTTGGCTGGTTTTAAGGAATCGGGGAAGTTTGTTTATGCCTATGGCGACTTCTTTACCCAGAAAGATTATTACCTGGCTTCTGTTGCCGACTCGGTGTTCCTGAACCCGGTTGGGGAAATGGATTTTAGAGGGCTTTCGTCAGAAGTGTTGTTTTTTAGGGATTTACAACAGAAATCGGGCGTAAAAATGGAAGTGATACGCCATGGAAAATACAAAAGTGCTGTGGAGCCGTTTCTTGCCGATAAGATGAGTGAGGCTAACAGAGAGCAGATATCGGAACTTTTGGAATCCGTATGGGTGTCGGTTAAAGAAGATATTGCTGCCAGTAGAGACATCACTCCGGAAAACCTGGATGTGTTTGCCGACGAGTTGGCTGCCCGCACACCCCAATTAGCATTGGATAACGGCTTTGTTGATGCCCTGATGTATTATAATGACTATGAATTGATGCTTAAAAGGGCAATAGGAACAGATGCTCTTGATGATGTAGCGTATGTGTCGGTAACAGATTATGCTGAACATGCCTCCAGGAAAAAGAAATCGTTCGGAAAGGATAAGATAGCGGTGGTTTTTGCCCAGGGAGAGATCGGGTATGGCAAAGGAGACGATCATGTGATCGGACAGGGAATTATGATCAAAGCGCTGAAAGAAGCCCGGGAGAATGAGAAAGTAAAAGCTATTGTCCTTCGTGTGGATTCGCCGGGAGGGAGTGCGCTGGCATCAGATATCATCTGGAATGAGATTGCGTTGACCAAAAAAGTGAAGCCGGTAGTGGTTTCTATGGGTAATGTGGCTGCCTCAGGAGGATATTATATAGCAGCCGGAGCCGATCGAATTTTTGCTGAACCATCGACGATTACAGGTTCGATAGGTGTTTTCGGAGTAGTGCCTAATATCCATGAATTGGCAGTGAGATGGGGTATTAATGCTGAGCAGGTCAATACCAATAAACAATCGACAATCTACAGTGTGTTTGAGCCTATGACTGATGAGTTTAGAGCGGTTACTACAGAAGGGATAGAGCAGGTGTATCAAACTTTTCTGGAGAGAGTGGCTCAAGGGAGAAACATGACGATCAGTGAGGTAGACAGTATAGCTCAGGGAAGGGTCTGGAGCGGACTGGAAGCTAAGGAAGTCGGTCTGGTGGATGAAATAGGGGGGCTTGATGATGCTGTTGCCTATGCGGCTGAACTGGTGGATCTTACTGATTATGCAGTTCGCAATTACCCCGAATACGAAATTAATTTTGACAAAGTTTTTACCAGGTTTGGATTGGTGCAGTCTAGGGAAGAAATTATTAAAGAAGAAATTGGACAGGAAACTTACGAAGTGTATCAGAAATTAAAGGCCATTTCGCAGCAAAAAGGAATACAGGCAAGAATTCCTTTTGAAATGCATATTCGATAGCAGATGACGCGAAAAGATAAAAAGCTGGCCTTTAAAGTGTATCTCTACCTTGGAGCACTGTTTATAACGGCTCTGGTGGTTTCTAATCTGATTTTTCAGAAGTTCTTTTACTGGAAGCCTTTTGGAGATGTGGAGGTTTTTGGAGCCCGTCTTTTTGAAATATCTGTAGGGATCTTGCCCTATCCGGTTACGTTTCTTATAACCGATCTGATATCTGAAATCTACGGAAGAAAGAAGGCAAACCAGGTTGTGGTGGCTGGAATATTTGCTTCTTTCTTTTCGATGGGGATTGTGTTGCTTGGGAATATGGTGCCTGCCATTGATCAGTCGCCGGTCGATGATGTTTTGTATTCAAAAGTGTTTGCGCTCTCTCCGATTGCCGTATTGGCATCTATGTTGGCGTATCTGTTGGCACAATTCGTCGATATCAGGATATATCATTTCTGGAAAGGATATACCGGTGGAAAGCACTTATGGCTAAGGAATAATTTTTCCACTTTCACTTCTCAGTTTATAGATACCTTTACCGTGGTTTCATTATTGTGTCTGTTTCAGGTGCTTCCGTGGAGTATGTTTTATGGATTGCTGATAAGCGGATTCGTATTTAAAGTGATGGTAGCCGCTGTAGATACCCCGTTTTTATATTTTTTTGTATATGTATTCAGGCGTCGTTTCAATTTAGCGGCTGGTGAAGAGATTGCGTTGGATTAGTTGTTTAGATACAAGCGGAACTCTGAAATTTTAAACTTTTATTAAATCTGTAGAAGGAGTTCTTGTATTTAATCTGAAATGAATAATTTAGCGGCATGAAAGCAAGGAAAATTCTTAAGATAACAGCCGTAGTTGTATTCGTTTTAGTGGCCATCCTGGTAGCGGCCCCTTTTGTTTTTGAAGGAAAGATTAAAGACATGGTCAAAGAAACGGTTAACAAAAATTTAAACGCAGAGTTTGATTTTTCGGATGTGAGCCTGAGTTTTTTCAAGAGCTTTCCGCAAGCTACAGTAGTGGTGAAGGATGTGAGTATTGTAAACAAACAACCTTTTGAAGGAGATACATTGTTTGTGGCCAATACCGTGTCAGCGTCTATGTCTGTAAAGGAATTGTTTAAGGGGGGTTCGGAGCCGATGGTTGTCAGGAGTTTCTCTATAGACGGGGCTGGTGTAAATGTCAAAGTTGATAAGGAAGGGAATGCGAATTATGATATAGCGAAAGAAGCGACGCCTACATCTTCTGGAGAGCATTCAGGTTCTGGAGAAGGTTTTCAGCTGTCGTTGGAAGCATACAGAATCAGTGAAAGTACTATATCGTATGAAGATGCTTCATCCAACATGAATTTCCTTATCGACCGTTTGAATCACTCCGGAAGCGGCGATCTTTCTGCCGCTGTTTTAGAATTTGATACCGATACCGAGGCTCTGGTGTCTTTTGCCTTTGACAGTATTCAGTATCTGAATAAGAACAGCCTGAAACTAGATGCCGTTATAGGTATAGATCTTAATGAGAATAAATATACTTTTTTAGATAATAAGGCTTTTGTTAATCAGTTGCCTTTGATTTTTGATGGTTTCGTAAAGCTTAACGAAGAGAATCAGGAGGTGGATGTGACATTTAAGACCCCTTCTTCGGATTTTAAAAATTTCTTGGCAGTCATTCCGGAGGCGTATTCTAAGAATATAGAAAACGTTGAAACACAGGGTAATTTTGAGGTCGAAGGTTTCTTTAAAGGAGTTGTGGATGATACACATATTCCTGCTTTTGATATTCAGATAGCTTCTGAAAATGCTTCTTTCAAATACCCTGATTTACCTAAATCGGTACAGGATATTAACCTGAAAACTATTATAGCGAATAAATCGGGCTTGGTTAAAGATACGTATGTAAACATAGAAAAGCTTTCCTTCAGAATTGATCAGGATCGTTTTAGTGCACAATCATATATCAGTAATATTACAGAAAATCCCAATGTTAAAGCAAGTGTCAGGGGAACGTTGAACCTGGCGAATCTTTCACAGGCATATCCTGTGGAGATGGATACGCCGTTAAAAGGGATTCTTAAAGCAGATATCAGAACAGCTTTTGATATGGCAACCATAGAAAACGAACAGTACGAAAAGACTCAAAATGAAGGGAGCCTAGTGTTGTCTGGTTTCGAATATGCTTCCAATGAAATGAAACACCCGGTAGCAATTTCTGAGGCTGATGTGGCCTTTAATCCTGAAACGGTTGCTTTAAACAAGTTTGATGCTAAAACAGGAAGTACCGATATAAGTGCAAGTGGTATAATTGAGAACCTGTTAGGCTTTATGTTTAATGATGAAAATGTAAAAGGGGATTTTACGCTTACTTCTGATAATTTTGTTTTAAATGATTTTATGGTTAGCGGAGAATCCGAATCATCGTCAGGCGGTGATAAAGAGGAGGGGGATACAGATGAACAAATTAAAATTCCTTCTTTTTTAGATGCCACTATTAAAGCCAATGCGGCTACTGTAGTCTATGATAACCTGAAACTTAAAAACGTAACAGGTGTTCTCAAAATAAAAGATGAAAAAGCTGTCTTAGAGCATGTTTCGTCTGATTTGTTTGGCGGGAAATTAACGTTGTCCGGTGATGTTTCAACCAAGGCAGATACTCCTGTGTTTAATATGAGCCTGGGAATGAGCGCCTTTGATATTGCGGAATCTTTTAATGGTTTGGAGTTGTTTAAGGCGCTAACACCGATTGCCGGAGCCTTGCAGGGGAAATTAAATTCGAATCTGGCTATCGGCGGAAATCTTAATAGTGACTTTACGCCAAATCTGGCTACTGTCAGCGGAAAAGCATTGGCCGAAATTCTGGGAAGTACAATCAAACCGGAAAATTCAAGAGCTTTGTCGTTGTTGGGAGATAAACTTAGTTTTATTGATCTGGATAAGATAGATTTAAACAGGCTTAAAACAACTTTGTCTTTTGATAATGGTACTGTGAGTGTTAAGCCTTTTCAGATTAAATACCAGGATGTTGTAATTGATGTTGCGGGAAGTCATGGTTTTGATAAGACGATGAAATATAGTGCAACATTTCAGGTGCCGGCCAAATACCTGGGGTCTGATGTTGAGAATGCTTTGAGTAAGATTGGAGATAACAAAGGCTCGGAAAGTATAATGGTGCCGGTTACGGCTAATATAGCAGGAACTTTTACCCAGCCTGTTGTTTCGACCGATTTAAAACAGGCAGTTACCAACCTGACCCAACAGCTGGTAAAGCAGCAGCAGGATAAACTGGTGAAACAGGGTAAAGATGAGATTAAAAATGCATTGGGGAATTTGCTTGGAGGGAATAGAAGTGCCGACTCTGTCAAAGCAGCTCCGGGTAAAGATTCAGCAGCAGTCAAAAAAGGAGACGATATTAAAAAAGCAGCGGAGAATGCTTTTAAGAACTTATTCGGGAAAAAGAAAAAAGATACGGCTCATTGAAAATTTTGAGCAATTTCCCGAAAGAGCTGTTTGAGAGTCGCCGGGGAAGGTGAAATAAAAGATTCCGGTATA
The DNA here is from genome assembly GCF_022760175.1 of Zhouia spongiae. GTDB lineage: Bacteria > Bacteroidota > Bacteroidia > Flavobacteriales > Flavobacteriaceae > Zhouia > Zhouia spongiae. The sequence goes on along the minus strand of NZ_CP094326.1, from coordinate 552,366 downwards.
TTCCTTTGGTCGGTGAATATCCCCGGGATTTCCTTTAGGGACGGTCGCCTGGGGTAGGTTTTTTATTCATTTTCGGGCTCTTCATTTAAGAGTATTTTTTTTACCTCATTGAGGTAGCTCCTTCCGATGGTATAGCGAATACCGTCAATTTCCACACTATTTCCTTCAATAACTTCGACCTTATCAATAGATATGGTGTAGGATCTGTGTATTCTTATAAACCTGTCTGAAGGCAGGTCGTCCGTAAAACTCGTGAGGGTCTGGTGAACAATATGCTTACCTGTCTTTGTGATGATCTTAATATAATCTTTAAGACTTTCGACGGCCAGGATATCGTCTAAATAGACTTTTTTTAATTTCTTCTTGTCGATCTTAATAAAGATAAAGTCCTTTTCTCCGGTAAAGGTCTCTTTGGAGTGGCTCTCTATTTCTTTTTGAGCTTTGTTAACGGCTTTTAGAAAACGGTTAAAAGGGATGGGTTTTACTAAATAATCAAGAACTTCCAGTTCGTAGCTCTTTACCGCATATTCCTCATGTGCCGTAGTGATAACGATCAGTGGGCATTTTTCCATGTTCTGAATGAAGTCGAGTCCGTTCAGAAGTGGCATGTTGATGTCTAAAAAGAGCAGGTCAACATTGTTCTTTTGCAAAAAATCCATACTCTCAATAGCGCTGTTAAATGTATTTAACAACTCTAACGAGCTAATCTGAGACACGTAATTTTTTATCACATTAACTGCCAGGGGCTCATCGTCTATAATCACGCACTTTAGCTTCATTTCAATTTTATTTTTAGTTCGACAACAAACGTATTGTCCGTCTCGTAAGTTTTTAAATTGTATTCGTCTTTTGAATATCCCAGCTCCAAACGTTTCTTAACGTTATTGATACCGATCCCTCCGCTTTTTGACAGGTATTTTTCGATGATTTCTTTTTTAGGTAATGTGTTTTCGACCTTAAAATATAATAAATCATTTACTATTGAAAAATCGATATTGATGATAACGGTGTCTATGCTCTTATCGGCTCCGTGTTTAAAGCAGTTTTCAATAAAGGTCAATAATAGCATTGGAGCTATTTTTTTGCCTTCGATATCGCCGGTGATATTCATGTCGATTTTTACCGAATCGCCATATCTTATTCTTTCGAGATCCAGGTAATCCTGAATACACATGATCTCCTTTTTGAGGCTTTGCTTTCTTCCTTTTGTTTCGTAAAGCATGTATCGCATAAGCTGCGATAATTTCATGATTGTCTCGGGAGCTTTATTAGATTTTTCAATAGATAGCGAATAAATGTTGTTTAGTGTATTAAAAAAAAAGTGTGGCGATATCTGGGCTCTTAAAAAACGTAATTCGGATTCGAGTTGAGCCTTTTCAAGTACCGCTGCCCTTTTGCTTTCTCCGAAGTAATCTATGGTGATCTTAATAGCGGTTACAAAAGATACAACGTATAGTTCGCCCAGCATCATTTGCAATGCGTAGTTAAACGTAAATGAAGTCGTCTCCGGGCCTTCGGGCCATACATTGGTGCTTATCAGAAAATATGTCAGATTGAATTTAAGAAGCACCATGATAAATATAGAAAGGAGAATTGCTGCTGAATATGCAACGAACTTCCGTTTGTATATAAGCTTAGGCATCAAGAAATAAATATTGAAGTAGCATAGGGTCATATGTATGGGAAATCCAACCAGGTTAGCCTTGATGGAGTACCAGTAATCGTTATAGTAACTCCCCCAACGAATCGTATTGAAGAGAAAGTAAATAGCCCAAAATATAACATGATGTCTGGCTGTTATCCTATATTCATTCGAGGCATTAAACTTAAGAAGTTTGTCAAGTGGTTTCATATTTATGGCATCAATTTGTCAAGGCGATGTTATTTGATGTTTAGCTTTCCAAATATGTTGCTGGTCTAAATTTATTTCTTTCGAGGCTAAAAATATGAATATTTATCACTTATCTGTTAATGATAACTTAACAATTTTACAATATGCTGAAAAATTACACCCTGTTATTATTTATATCAGGAATGCTGCTTGCCTGTAATAAAGACGAGAAAAAAAGTGATTTGTTACAAACTGATAAAGAATTAACATATGTTGACCCTTTTATCGGAACCGGTGGGCATGGGCATACGTATCCCGGAGCTACAGTTCCATTCGGGATGTTGCAGGTGACACCTGTGAATGGAATTAGTAAATGGGACTGGTGTTCGGGATATCATTATTCAGATTCAATAGTTGTTGGTTTTAGTCATCTGGCGCTCAGTGGTACGGGTATTGGAGACTTGAACGATATTTTGGTGATGCCGGTTAATAAGAAAGTTGATCTGTCCAAAGAAACAAAAGGCAGAGATGATGTGCCGTATAAATCGGCATACTCTCATAAAAATGAGAAGGCTGCCCCCGGATATTATCAACTATACTTGGAAGATCATCGCGTGAATGTAGAACTAACTACAGCGCAAAGGACAGCCTTGCATAAATATACTTTTAAAGAAGGAGACGATCAATCTGTAGTTGTCGATTTAGGATTTGCTATTAACTGGGACAAACCATTGCAGACCCATATTGAAATAGAGGATGATCATACGATCAGTGGTTACAGGCATAGTACTGGCTGGGCTAAGAACCAAAAGGTGTTTTTCGTGATGAAATTTTCAAAACCCATAGTTGAATTTAATCAAAACGAAAAATCACTTCATGGTGTTGCTGATCAAAGCGCTGAAGGAACGACAGCAGTACAATTGTTTTTTGATAAGGATAGCGGCAGTGAGCTAAAGGCAAAAGTTTCTCTCTCATCTGTAAGTATAGTGAATGCTAAGGAAAATATGAAAGGTTATGAAGAAGGTTTTGATTTTGAGAAGGTGCGTGCACAGGCCGGGAATATATGGGAAGAAGCTTTGTCCAGGATCTCTGTGGAAACACCCGTTGATTCTTTAAAGACCATTTTTTATACAGCCTTGTACCATACACAAGTAGCTCCGGTAACTTTCAGTGATCTGAATGGAGAATTCAGAAAAGAGAATGACTCAATAGAAAAAGCCAATGGTTATACTGCTTATTCAACCTTGTCTCTGTGGGATACATTCAGGGCTGAGAACCCTCTGCTAACATTAATAGCTCCCGATAAAGTGTCTGATATTATAAACAGTATGTTGGCGTATTATGATGCTCGCGGGGTTTTGCCTGTGTGGACGCTTTATGGGAATGAGACCAATACAATGACAGGCTATCATTCAATTCCGGTTATAGCGGACGCATATTTAAAAGGATTTAAGGGCTTTGATGCTGAAAAAGCATTCAGGGCGATGAAGGAAACAATGATGCAAGACGACAGGGGGCTTGCATATTACAAGGAGTTCGGGTATATACCATATACAAGTCTCGATGAGTCGGTAACCATAACCTTAGAATATGCATACGATGACTGGTGCGTGGCTCAAATGGCAAAAGCGCTGGGGAAGGAAGAAGACTATGAGTTCTTTATGAAGAGGTCGGAAGCTTTTAAGTATTTACTCGATGCTGAAACAGGCTTTATGAGAGGTAAATCTGAGGATGGGAAATCGTGGAGAGAGCCTTTTGATCCGAAGCATTCTAATCACCGGGAACATACAGATTATACAGAAGGAAATGCATGGCAGCATAGCTGGTTTGTGCCACATAATGTTGAAAAGTTTGTAGCGTTGCACGGGGGAGAAGAAGTGTTTGCCCAACGATTGGAAAAATTGTTTACAGAAAGCTCTGAAATTACCGGAGATAATGTGTCGGCCGATATTTCCGGTCTGATAGGTCAGTATGCGCATGGTAATGAGCCCAGTCATCATATAGCATATCTTTTTAATAAGGCGGGAAAACCGTGGCGAACTCAATATTGGGTAAATCATATTCTGAAGACCCAATACAATACTACGCCTAATGGTTTGAGCGGAAATGAAGATTGCGGTCAGATGTCTGCCTGGTATGTGTTCAGTTCTATAGGGCTTTACCCGATGAACCCGGCTTCTGCCGAGTATGAAATAGGGAGCCCGATATTTGAAAAATCAACGATTAGTCTTCCGGGAGGAAAGTCTTTTGAAATTTTTGCTGAAAATGTTTCCGATACTAACATCTACATCCAATCGGCTACTCTGAATGGTGAAGTTTTTAATCGTACGGGTATTTCGCATGATACCATTTTAAAAGGAGGGCAACTTCATTTTATTATGGGGTCGGAGCCGAACAAAGATTGGGGTGTTGAAGCTAAATAATATAAAATGAATATTGTTGATGTTGTTATAATTGCACTTTACATAGCTTTAACGCTATTTGTTGGAGTATGGGTCTCTAAAAAGGCTTCCAAAGGACTCGATTCTTATTTTTTAGGAGGAAATAGTATTAAGTGGTATTACCTGGGACTGAGCAACGGATCGGGGATGTTTGATGTTTCCGGAACGGCATGGATGGTTGGAATCCTGTTCCTTTATGGGGTGAAGAGCTTTATGTTTATGTGGATGTGGCCTATCTGGAATCAGATATTTGTGATGGTGTTCCTGGCCGTATGGATTCGAAGATCTAATATCATGACGGGGTCGGAATGGATCTTAACACGTTTTGGAGATGACAGGGCTGGCAGAGCGTCGCATCTGATAGTAGCGATCTTCGCAATTGTTGCTTCCGTAGGATTTATAGCTTACTTTTTTGAAGGAGTGGGTAAGTTTATGACTGTTATTCTGCCTTGGGATGTTTCCCTGGCAATGGGGGAGACCATTTTGCTTACTTCGGCACAAAGCTATGCGCTGATCATTATTTTTCTCACTACCATATATACAATTAAAGGAGGGATGTACTCCGTTGTGGCTACCGAGGTACTTCAGTACCTGATTATGGTATTGGCAGGAATATTGGTTGCTGTATATGCTTTTGTAACGATTTCTGATGCTGAATTAACAACATTGATCCCAACCGAATGGAAAAACGTTTTCTTTGGTAATGAACTCAATGGCTTTTGGGATGGTAAGCTGGCCACTTTTAACGAGTTGATAGATACACAGGGGTATAAAATGTTTGGTGCTTTTATCGGAATGACTTTGTTAAAAGGTTTTTTTGCCAGTGTGGCTGGGCCTACACCAAGTTACGACATGCAACGGATTCTTTCTACACGCACCGTTAAGGATGCAGCATATATGAGCGGATTTACCAATTTGGTCTTATTCATACCACGTTATTTATTAATCGCAGGAGTAGTTGTGATCGGGTTGGTCTATATAGCACCTGAAATGGCAACTTCCGGTTCCGTCACGTCTAACGATCTGGAAGTGATTTTACCTAAAGTTATCAATTTTCATGTGCCGGTCGGAATCAAAGGGCTTTTACTGGCAGGTTTGTTAGCAGCTTTTATGTCTACCTTTTCTGCCTTTGTAAATTCCGGACCTGCATATATTGTAAACGATATATATAAAAAATATTTTAAACCCCAGGCATCAGACAGACATTATGTAAAAGCAAGTCATGTAGCTTCTTTTTTTGTGGTGACACTGGGAGTGATTATGGGCTTCTTTGCAGAGTCTATAAATTCTATTACATTATGGATTACCAGTGCGTTATACGGCGGGTATGTAGCGGCCAACTTTTTGAAATGGGTATGGTGGCGTTTTAACGGATGGGGGTATTTTTGGGGGATGCTTGCAGGTCTTATAATAGCGACCCTTCAGTTTTTGATGGATCAGAATAAGGACAATTTTATTGATGGTACATTACTATATGAATTGGCCCATATTCCGGCAATTTACCTGTTTCCGATAATTTTTGCAGGTTCTTTGATCGGGTGTTTCTTAGGCACTTGTTTTACCCCTGCAACCAATATGAATACTTTAAAGAGTTTCTATTTAAACGTAAGGCCCTGGGGATGGTGGAAACCGGTATTGTATGAGTTGAAAAAAGAAGACGGATCGATTGAAAAGAACAAACAATTTGGTATGGATATGCTGAATTGTGCCATCGGAATCGTATGGCAATCCAGTATGATATTGATGCCTATATTCTTAATGGTGAGAGATTATCCGAAAACACTTGTATGGACAGCCGTTTTTGTAGTAACTTCGGGAATCCTCAAATTCACTTGGCTAGATAAAGTTAAAAAGTATAAAAATTAAAATTGATGAGTAAATTTCCGTGGCAGGATAGACCTGAGAATTGTAGTGATGTGTTGTGGCGCTATAGCGAAAACCCGATTATTGACAGGTATGCCATACCGACATCTAATAGTATATTCAATAGTGCCGTAGTACCTTTCGAAGATGGATATGCCGGTGTGTTCAGATGTGATAATAAGGCTGTGCAAATGAATATTTTTGCAGGGTTCAGCAAAGATGGCATCCATTGGGATATTAACCATGAGCCGATTCAGATGAAAGCGGGTAATACCCAAATGATAGATTCTGATTATAAATACGATCCGAGGGTAACATTTATAGAAGACCGTTACTGGGTTACCTGGTGTAATGGATACCATGGTCCTACGATAGGTATAGCCTATACGTTCGATTTTAAAGAATTCTTTCAGTGTGAAAATGCATTTTTGCCTTTCAATAGGAACGGAGTGCTGTTTCCAAAAAAGATTAACGGCAAGTATGCCATGTTAAGCCGTCCGAGTGATAATGGACATACGCCTTTTGGGGATATATATATAAGCTATAGTCCGGATATGAAGTATTGGGGAGAACATCGATGTGTTATGAAGGTAACCCCCTTTGAAGACAGTGCATGGCAATGTACTAAAATCGGTGCCGGGCCTGTACCAATTTTAACCGATGAAGGCTGGTTGTTGTTTTATCACGGGGTAATCAATACCTGTAACGGATTTAGATATGCTGTGGGAGCAGCGATACTCGATATACATGAACCTGATAAAGTAAAATACAGGACACAGCCATATATGCTGGGACCTGCTGAGATATACGAAACGGTTGGAGATGTTCCGAACGTAGTGTTCCCTTGTGCAGCATTGCATTCTCATGAAGATGATAAGTTAGCCCTGTATTATGGTGCCGCAGATACCGTAACAGCAATGGCTTTTGGCCGCATAAGCGAAATAATAGATTTTATTAAAGAGAATAGCTTATAGTATGGCACGACAAAAAAGAAATTTTACATATTTAATAAAGCATTCGGTGTTTGTGTTGGCAAGTGGTTTTGTAGTGACCGCTTGCGCCCAATCAGCCTCTAAAGCTCCCAGAAGTTATGTGGCTCATAAAACTTCAGAGTCGATTCAAATCGACGGGAAAGCAGATGAAAACTCATGGGAGAATGCTTCCTGGAGTGAAGACTTTATAGATATAGAAGGGGGTAAGACGCCAACATACAAGACAAACATGAAGATGCTTTGGGATGATGAATACCTGTATTTCTTTGCCGAAATGAAAGAGCCACACGTATGGGGAACTTTAAAACAACGGGATACGGTGATATTTTATAATAACGATTTTGAAATATTTATCGACCCCGATGGTGATACCCATAACTATATGGAATTTGAAATGAATGCCCTCAATACTATCTGGGATTTGTATTTGGTAAAACCATATCGCGAACATGCACCGGTAATCGACAGTTGGGATATTCAGGGCATTAAAACAGCAGTTCATGTAGATGGAACTCTTAACGATGCGGGTGATGAAGATAAGGGGTGGAGCGTTGAGATCGCAATGCCATGGAAAGTCTTGACAGAGGCCAATACACATGGAAAAGTGCCAGCCGATGAATTCTGGAGAATTAACTTTTCGAGAGTAAATTGGGATTTCGAATTGGTTAACGGACGTTACGAACGTAAAAAAGATGCCAAAGGGAAGTATCTTCCTGAATACAACTGGGTATGGTCTCCTCAGGGCGTTATTAATATGCACGAACCTGAGCATTGGGGGTATGTATATTTTTCTTCAAAGGAAGCCGGGCAAAAAGAAATATTTACAATCCCTGACGACGAGGCCATTAAATGGCAGATGTACGCTTTGTACAGAAAACAAAAAGCTTTCAAAAATAAAAATGGGAAATGGGCGGCTACTATGGATGAGTTGGCTCAGGAGCCGATAAAAGTAAAGGGGAAAGAGATTCAGCCTTCCATAGAATTGCATGAGCAGGGATGGAACATCAAAGTGGGGAGTCCATTTACGAATCAGGTTTTAATCATAAAGGAAGACGGAGATTTTTTAAAAATTAAAAATTGAATTTGAATGCTGGTGTAGAAAGTTAAATGAGGGTAAGGGAAGGATTCGGTTAGCAGACTTAATTATATTTAGAGAAAAGATTAGAAATGCTACAACAGAGCTTAATTAATAACGTAAACAAATTGATAAGATCGGGTGTCTTCTTTTTTGTTAGTCTGATGCTTTTTGCTTGTTCAGATACTAAAGAAGAGGGAGCGAAAGACAAAAACAACCCTATGAAGGTTATAGGTTATGTAGCGGGTTATGAAGATTTTGATCCGGCACAAGTTGATGCAACCAAATTAACCCATGTTAATTATGCATTTGCAAATATCGTCGATGGCGGCGTGCAATTCGAGCTGGAGACTGATGTTGCGAAAATTGCCAGCTTAATAGCCCTTAAAAAGAATAATCCCGAATTGAAAGTGCTTTATTCTGTTGGAGGCTGGGTGTGGTCTAATGAATTTTCACATGTAGCAGCTTCAGAAGCGGCTAGAAAAAAGTTTGCCAATAGTTGCGTGCAACTTATGAAAAAGCATGGTTTTGACGGGGTGGACCTGGATTGGGAGTATCCTGGTCAGCGAGGCGAGGATAATGCCTTTCGTCCATCAGACAAAGAAAACTTTGCCCTATTACTACAAACAATTCGTGAAGCTCTAACCGAGCAGGGAGAAAAAGACAATGTACATTACTTGTTGACTATTGCTACCGGTGCAGACCAGGCGTATATAGATCATACTGATTTAGGAAAGGCACAAGAATATCTCGATTTTATCAATATCATGTGTTACGATTTTTATCATGGGTGGCATTACCAAACCGGCCATCATGCCAACTTATACCCTTCAGATAAAGAAAAGTTTGGAGGTAATAGTGCTAAAGAAGCTGTTGCAAGACATTTGAAGGCAGGGGTTCCTTCTAATAAGTTAATTATGGGGATTCCTTTTTATGGCAGACAATGGGAAAAGGTGACACCAAAAAACAATGGTCTCTATCAATCAGCCATGTCAACGGGGGGTATTGTATCGTATAATGATATTGTGGGAAAACTGGCATCGGGTAACTATAAAAAGCTATATGATGAATCTGCAAAGGCCCCGTATCTGTGGAACGAGCAGGACAGTATTTTTATTTCCTGGGAAACATCGAAGGAAATCGGTATGAAAGCCGAGTTCATTAAGGAACACGAACTCGGAGGCGCTATGTTTTGGGAATATAGTCTGGATAAGAACCAGGAGTTGTTGAATGCGCTTTTTGACAGTCTGTATAAGTGATTTAAATACTTATTAACGAAAAGCCTATGATCAGATATCTGGTCTGTAAAGAGATAGGATTACAAGTAACCTTAAATAGAATAATAAAGAAGAAACGCCCTCACTTTAGTAACCACCGTCTTGTTGTTTATGTCATGCAAACAAAACAGTCTTGATAAAGCAACAGTTCAGACGCTTAGTTGTAAAGTGCAGATAACACAAAAACCTTATAAATAAACTAAATAACAAATCATGCGTCTATTAAAATCGACATTTATAATTGCTTTGGTTTCTTTAGTTTCTTGTGTTCAGAATGACAAGAAATCAGAAGCCAGGACTGAGGCAGCAGCTGTTGCAGAAGAAACCGGGGACAATGACTTTAAGTATTGGACCTGGATAACAGCCAATTCAAAGAGAACAGATTCGTCATATACTGAAGAATTCAAAAAATATAAAAACAGTGGTATTGATGCCGTATTAATTAATACGAATACAGATCCTGAATTATTATCCCGTTTAGTTCCTGTGGCTAAAAAAGAAGGCCTGGAAGTTCATGCCTGGATTATGGCGATGAACAGACCTGGAGATACAGTTGCCTTAAAGCATCCTGATTGGTATGCAGTAAGCAGGGATGGTAAATCTTGTCACGATACCCGTCCTTATGTGGATTACTATCAGTGGATGTGCCCTTCCAGAAAAGAATCTACCGGGCACGTGTTGAGTTTGGTGGAAGGATTGTCTAAAGTAGAGGGTGTAGCCAGTGTGCATCTTGATTATATCCGTTTACCGGATATTTTCTTGCCGATCGGGCTATTGCCGAAGTATAACTTAAAACAAGAAGAGGAGTTGCCTGAATTTGATTTTTGTTATTGCGATGTATGTGTGGCCGAATTCGAAAAGGTTCACCATAAAAATCCAAGAGATTTTGACAATCCTGCTATTGATATGGAGTGGAAACAGTTTCGCTTGAACAAGATCAAGGCAGTAGTAGACCAGGCTTATGAAATTGCTCATGACAATGGTAAAATATTAACCGCAGCCGTTTTTCCTTACCCTGAAATGGCAGACCATATGGTACGTCAGCGTTGGGATAAATGGAACATCGATATGGTTTTACCAATGATCTATAATAACTTTTACAACGAAGAAGTAGATTGGATTGGTTATGCTACAGGACAAGGCGTTAAAGACCTTGAAGGAAAGGGAGTAGAGCTTCATACAGGGGTATATGTGCCGACCATGAGTGCTGAAGATGTTGCTCAGGCAATACAATTAGCTAAAGATAATGGCGCAAAAGGAATCTCTTTCTTTGACGGGCCGGCTATAACGGATGAGCAATTAGCAGCTATAAAAGCTTCAAAAGAATAACAATACAAGATAAATGAACCTAAGGTATTTTTACATTGTTCTATTAGTTTTTATTGGTTGTAAAGAACAACGGACAACCAAAATAAAAGGATTCCCCAACCTGATAAATTATGTAAATACCTTTATAGGCACCGATGGTCCCGGAAATACATATCCGGGTGCTACGGTGCCTTTTGGTATGGTGCAGTTAAGTCCGGATATAGGGATTCCCGGATGGGACCGCATTGCCGGATATTTTTATCAGGATTCCATCATTTCAGGCTTTTCTCATATGCATCTTACCGGTACCGGAGCTGGCGATTTGTACGATATTCTTGTAATGCCGACAAACAGCAGGTTTTCGAAAAGAATTAAGGAAAACAATTTTAAACCGTTTTCTTCTTTTGATCACAAGAAGGAGTATGCAGCTCCCGGCTACTATACTGTAGATCTTCTGGATTACGGTATAAAAGCTGAGCTGACGGCTACAAAAAGAACCGGAATTCACCGATATACTTTCCCTGAAGATGAATTAAGTCAGATTCACATCGATCTTGGTTATGCGCTTAACTGGGATCGCCCAACAGATACCTACATAAAAGTAATAGATGGTCATACTATTGAAGGCTATAGAAAATCAACCGGTTGGGCAAAAGACCAGCGGGTTTATTTCGTTATGGAATTTTCCAAAGATTTTTCCGGCTATGAAATTTTTAATGACAGTATTAAAGTTTCTTCACCAGCTCAGGGAACAGATACCAAAATTGTATTGAATTACCATACAAAAAAAGATGAACAAATTATAGTTAAAACAGGTGTGTCCTCCGCGAATATGGAAGGAGCCTATAAATCGCTCGAAAAAGAAGCGCCACATTTTAACTTTGATGAATATAAAAGACAAGCCCAAAACCTTTGGGAGAACGAATTGCAAAAAATAGTTATTGATACAGATGATAAAGATCAAAAAACGGTTTTTTATACGATGATGTATCAGTCCATGCTTGCACCCACCTTATTGAGTGACCATAACGACCTGTATAAAGGTGCCAATGATACAGTAATGAAAGCGGAGGGCTTTGAACGTTTTGATACTTTTTCACTTTGGGATACCTTCAGAGCGGCACATCCGCTATATACGATTATCCAACAGGAAAAAGTACCTCATTTTATAAAATCTTTATTGGCTCATTATAAAGAAACCGGAACGCTGCCGGTTTGGTCGATGCAAGGAAATGAAACTAATATGATGATAGGGTATCATGCGGTTCCGGTAATAGTGGATGCTTACTTTAAAGGTTTTGATTTTGACGCGGAGCTTGCCTATGAGGCTTGTAAGACAAGTGCAATGGTCGATGAAAGACAGATCGATCAGTATAAAGCATTAGGCTATGTACCCGTAGATGAGCACCATGAGAACTGGTCTGTATCCAAAACGGTTGAATACGCTTATGGGGACTGGTGTATAGCTATGTTTGCTAAAAGCCTTGGGAAGCAAGACGATTATGAATATTTTTCAGAAAGATCTGAAAACTGGAAAAACCTGTATGATCAGGAATCCACATTCTTTCGGCCTAAAGATACGAAGGGTGAATTTATATCCCCCTTTGTTCCTAAAGACTATTCTCCGTATTACTGTGAAAGTAATGCATGGCATTATTTCTGGTTTGTGCCTCAAAATATTAAAGGTCTAATAGAAGTGACTGGAGGAAATGATCGATTTACACAAAAATTGGACTCCATGTTTACTTATGAACCTGCCCCGGAAGACAAATTGCCGATCTTTAGTACAGGGATGATAGGCCAGTACGCACATGGAAATGAACCGAGTCACCATGTAGCTTATTTGTATAATCACATAGGTAAACCATCTGAAACTCAAAAAAGGGTAAGGCAGATATTAGAATCACAGTATAAAAATGAACCGAACGGTCATTGTGGGAATGAAGATTGCGGTCAAATGTCATCCTGGTATATTTTTAGTTCCTTAGGTTTCTATCCTGTCAATCCGGCTCAGGGAGTTTATAGTCTTGGGGCCCCTCTGTTTAAAAGTGCAACTATAAAATTACCAAATGGTAGAACTTTTACCGTGGAAGCAAGGAATTTAGATAAGGATCATAAATATGTTAAGCGTATTACGCTGAACGGAACACAATTAAACAGGCTGTATATCACCCATAAAGAAATTATAAACGGAGGCAAGTTGCTCTTCGAAATGGCAAATGAGCCGAATGATGATTTGTTTAGCACAGCAGAATTACCATTGACTAATAAAATATACTAAGATGATAAACAGGAGAAAATTTATAACAAATGCAGCACTAAGCACTGCTGCCATCGGAACATTAAGCGCATGTGTTGATAATGGATACCCCGGTGCTGCAAAAAAAGAAACCGCTGCAAAAAAAGTAAAAAAACCGGTTATCATATCAACCTGGAATCATGGTATGCCTGCAAACGAAGAGGCATGGAAAATACTTGAAAAAGGAGGGACTGCATTAGATGCGGTTGAAGCAGGGGTTAAAACAGCCGAGGCCAATCCTGATGAGATGAGTGTCGGTTACGGAGGATTGCCCGACAGGGAAGGAAAAGTAACCTTAGATGCCTGTATTATGGATCATAATAGCCGGTCCGGGTCGGTAGCTTTCCTTCAGGGTATTATGCATCCGATTTCGGTGGCCCGTAAGGTGATGGAGGAAACACCTCATGTGATGCTGGTAGGTGAGGGAGCTAAGCAATTTGCATTAACACAGGGCTTTAAAACTCAAAACCTTCTTACGGAAAAAGCGCAGAAGGCCTATGAAAACTGGCTTGAAAATTCTGAGTACAAACCTGTAATCAATATAGAGAATCACGATACCATCAGTTCCTTGGCACTCGATGAACACGGTAACCTGTCAGGGGCATGTACTACCAGTGGTGCTGCATGGAAAATGCACGGACGGGTGGGAGATTCACCAATTATAGGAGCCGGATTGTTTTTAGATAATGAAGTTGGTGGTGCAGCTGCTACAGGACTGGGAGAGGCTGTGATCAGAACAGCAGGAAGTGCTATGGTAGTCGAATTGATGCGTCAGGGGAAATCACCGGCCGAAGCGTGTAAGGAGATTGTTGAGCGCATCTATAATTTGCATAGAAATCAACCTGAATTCGATTATCTGCAAGTCGGATTTATCGCTTTGAATAAAAATGGAGAGTATGGTGGTTATTGCCTTCGTAAAGGGTTCAATTATGCCGTTTATGACAAGGAAGAAGGTAGCCGATTAATAGATGCTGAATTTAAGATCTAAAACCTTACAATCAGGGCTTTAGCTGTGTTATTGGTCGAAATATTTTTTACCTTTAACGATATGCAACTATTTTTTATTTAAAATAAATTTATGACCACCAAAAAACACTTACCAAAAAAATGGAAATCACTATGGTTCTTTATAGTGCCATTTCTCTTTTTGTTTTTGTTTAAGATGTTTTTAAACAGGCCTTCGGAAGGAGATTTAAAGGTTATTAAATCTGATGAACATAATGGTTCAGAGGGGGCCGCAGCAGTTGGTGATGTTGGTTTACCTGATGTTATAGATTACAGCTTACACGTAAAACCTATTTTGTCTGATAAATGCTATGCTTGTCATGGGCCGGATGGTGGAACGCGTGAAGCTGATTTTAGAATAGACACAAAAGAAGGAGCCTATGCAGCCTTAAAGGATGATGCGCATGCATTTGCCATTGTTCCTGGAGATTTCGAAAATAGTATAGCCATGAAACGCATTTTTTCGGAAGACCCTAAAACGCAAATGCCACCTCCGGAATCGAATCTTAAACTATCCGGTAATGAAAAGCAAGTGCTTAAAAAATGGATTGAGCAAGGTGCGGTTTGGAGCGATCATTGGGCTTTTGTTAAACCTAAGAAAAAAGAGGTGCCAGGGGTTGGAAATACATCCTGGCCCAAAAATGAAATAGATTATTTTATCCTGGCAAAAATAGAGTCCGAAGGATTGTCTCCATCGGAAAAAGCCGATAAAGAAACCCTGTTGAGAAGAGTTTATTTGGATTTGACCGGATTGCCTCCAAGTTTAGAAGATATCGATGAATTTTTAAGTGACCAAAGTAGTGATGCCTATGAAAAGGTAGTAGACAAACTACTGGCTTCTGATGCCTATGGAGAACGAATGGCTTCCGGCTGGATGGATATAGCCCGCTATGCCGATAGTCATGGGTATCAGGACGATTTAGAACGCGTCATGTGGCCTTGGCGAGATTGGGTGATTCATGCGTTTAATGAAAATTTGCCTTATGATAAATTTATCAAATGGCAATTGGCAGGAGATCTTATGCCAAATGCTTCTATGGAGCAGATTGTGGCCTCCGGATTTAATAGAAATCATAAAATAACACAAGAGGGAGGAGTTATCGATGAAGAGTATCGCGTGGAGTATGTAGTTGACAGAACCAGTACTACTTCAAAAGCTCTAATGGGACTTACGATGGAATGTGCCCGTTGTCATGATCATAAATACGATCCGCTTTCGCAGGAAGAGTTTTACGGCATGTACACCTTTTTTAATCAACTTGATGAAAAAGGTAGAATTGAATATAATGAAACCCCGGCCCCTTTCATTACCCTTACGGATGAAGAGGTAAACGATAACTTGTCGTTCATTCAAATGCCTGATTCTGTCAATAAGATTGACTTGATGGTTATGAAAGACGCACCGGGATTGCGAAAGACATACCTGCTCGAAAGAGGAGTGTATGATGCAAAGGGGAAGGAAGTTTCCTTTAATACTCCCGAAAGTGTTTTGGAATTCTCAGATAAATTTGAAAACAATAGATTGGGATTAGCTGATTGGTTTTTTGATGATGATAATCCATTAACTTCAAGAGTCTATGTAAACAGACTTTGGCAACATATGTTTGGTGTTGGGATTGTTGCTACTTCTGACGACTTTGGTAGTCAGGGAGCTTTGCCTACCCATCCGGAATTACTTGACTGGATGGCTGTATCTTTTAAAGACAGCGGATGGGATATTAAAGCAATGTTGAAAAAAATAGCCATGTCTGCTACCTATCAACAGTCATCTAAAATAACACCAAAACTTTTAAAAACAGATCCGGATAATATATTGCTTGCCAGAGCGCCACGATATAAATTGCCTGCAGAAGTTATCAGAGACAACGTCTTGGCTACAAGTGGTCTCCTGGAAGAAAAAATTGGCGGACCTAGCGTTAAGCCATATCAGCCTCCGGGTTTGTGGGCAGAAACGACTTCCGGAGTTGGATTAACGAAGTATATACCTGATACAGGGAAAAGTCTTTACAGAAGAAGTTTGTATACTTTTTGGAAACGAACAGTACCGCCGCCATCGATGATAACTTTCGATGCTGCTACCAGGGATTTTTGTGAAGTTAAACGTCAAAAAACGAGTACGCCATTGCAGGCATTAGTACTATTGAATGATCCGCAGGTTGTTGAGGCTTCACGGGTGTTAGCAACCACGACCCTACAGAACGAAACCTTGTCCAGAGAAGAACGTATAAAACATATATTTAGAAGCGTACTTTCAAGATATCCATCCCAGAAGGAGTTGGAAAACTGCATCTCTTATTTAGATGACATTGAAGAAGATGGTGATAACTCAGAAGAGGCTTTTGCGATCCTGGAAATAGGTGTCAGAGAAATTCCTGCTGATATTTCCAAGCATCAATTGAGAGCTTATACCTTACTGGCAAACATGATCTTTAACCTCGACGAAGCGGTAACCAAAATTTAAGGCTATGAGTGAATTGTATAAGCATTTTAATCATAATAATCGGAGGCATTTTATTAAAAATGCCAGCTTGGCACTCGGTGGTCTCGCCATGGCTGCTATGACTGATCCGCTGAAGATTTTTGGTGCCAATTCAAATGCTCAGGCAATGCCTGATCTTGGAAACGGACCTCTTAATTTACCTCATTTTGCTCCAAAAGCTAAAAGAGTAGTATACCTTTTTCAAAGTGGAGGGCCATCGCAATTAGAATTGTTTGATTATAAACCCTTACTTCACAAACTTAGAGGAACTGATTTACCGGAATCAGTAAGGATGGGACAGCGACTAACAGGAATGACCTCAGGTCAGGCTAACTTTCCGTTGGTTGGAAGTCAATATAAATTTAATCAGTATGGGCAGTCAAGAGCATGGGTAAGTGATTTAATGCCTTATACGGCTAAAATTGCCGATGAACTTTGTTTTGTAAAAACGATGCATACAGAGGCTATCAATCACGATCCGGCCATTACATTTTTTCAAACGGGCTCGCAACAATCGGGAAGACCGAGTATGGGCTCCTGGATGAGTTACGGCTTGGGAAGCATGAATGATAACCTGCCTACCTTCTCAGTATTGCTTTCAAGAGGAACCGGTAGACTCAACGGGCAACCATTATATTCCAGATTATGGGGGAACGGATTCTTGAGTTCCTTACATCAGGGAGTGCAATTCAGAGCAGGGAAAGATCCTGTTTTATATCTTAAAGATCCTGATGGAATGTCGCGGGCAGAAAGACGTAAAATGCTTGACCACTTGGCTGAAATGAATCATTTTCAAGAAGAGAAGTTTGGAGATCCCGAGATCAATAGCAGAATAGCCCAATACGAAATGGCCTATAAAATGCAAACTTCGGTACCTGAAACGATGAATATAGATGATGAACCTGACCATATTTTTAGAATGTATGGTCCTGATTCATACAAGCCGGGGACTTACGCTGCAAACTGTATACTAGCGAGAAGATTACTGGAAAAAGATGTGCGCTTTGTGCAGTTGTATCACATGGGATGGGATCAACACGACAATTTACCGGGCCAAATCGAAAAGCAGGCGAAGGATGTAGATCAACCGACCGCTGCTTTAATTATGGATCTAAAACAACGTGGATTATTAGAAGATACCCTGGTTATTTGGGGCGGGGAGTTTGGAAGAACAAATTACAGTCAGGGAGTATTAACAGATACTAATTATGGCCGTGATCACCACCCTAAATGTTTCTCTGTTTTTATGGCAGGAGGAGGAGTGAAACCTGGCTTCACCTATGGTGAAACAGATGAGTTTGGATATAATGTGGTAAAAGATCCTGTGCATGTTCACGATCTTCACGCTACGATCCTGCATTTAATGGGCGTTGATCATGAAAGAATGACCTATAAGCATCAGGGGAGACGTTTCAGGCTTACGGATGTTGCGGGTAATGTAATTAATGATTTAATAGGGTAAAATGATGCAATCCGGAAGAAGAAGTTTTCTTAAAAAATCGGCTTTAGCCACAGGAGGTTTACTCACATTTTCACAATTAAGCAGTGCCTTCAGTATTGATAGAAATAACGATATAATTATAGGTCATAACAATCACCGCTACAAAGTTAACCTGAATTGGGGCGACCTCGACCCAGCCAAGACACCTGTAAAGGACTGTCATGAAATTGTTCAGGATTCTCAAGGGCGTATTGTAATGCTAACCAATCATACAAAAAATAATGTGCTCATTTATGATAAGTCAGGTAAACTTTTGGATAAATGGGGGACGGAATATCCGGGTGGACACGGACTAACCCTGGCCAAGGAAAATGGGGAGGACTTCCTGTTTATTACAGATTATGAACGTCACCAGGTTATCAAAACAACCATCGATGGCAAAGTGGTGATGACCCTTGATTGTCCGTTGGATACCGGTCATTATGCTCAAAAGGAGGCATACAAGCCTACGGAGACCACTGTGCTTGAGAACGGAGACTTTTATATTGCAGACGGCTATGGGAATCAGTTCATTTTGCATTATAATCATAAAGGAGAATTGTTGAACGTATTTGGAGGAAGAGGAAGAGAAGAGCACCAGTTTATAAATGCTCATGGTATCTGCTACGATAATAGAGACAAGGCGAATCCATGTTTACTTATAACAGCTCGCGAACAGAATGTGCTTAAAAAGTTTAGCCTGGAAGGTGAATATCTATCTTCAATTCCAGTGCCTGGAGCTCTAATCTGTCGTCCTGTAATTCACAATAATGAAGTTTATTTTGCAGTGTTAAAATCAAAGGAAGCAGCCAACGACGATTCAGGATTTTTGTTAATTATGGATGATCAGGATCAGGTGGTTTCATGCCCGGGTGCTACAAAGCCGGTTTACGAAAACCATCAATTAGATCAATTATACCAGACTATTAGGCTGTTTCAGCATCCTCATGATGTCTGTGTTGATGAAGATGATAGTATTTATGTGGCCCAATGGAATTCCGGACAGACATACCCTATAAAACTTACCAGAGTATGAAAAATCTAGTTGTTTTATTGGGTCTGTTATTGATGTCAGGCTGTAAGATCGATAAGGACTCCAAAGCTAATAAGTATTTACAATCGGAGGCCGTTGCCTTAGTTGCACCAACTTTGGTGGCTTCGAATTTGGTGATAGATTCTGTTGCCACCTTAAAAGCTTCACTACCTTATCCGGATGTTGAAATTCATTATACTTCAGATGGTACCGCTCCTGATGAAGCATCGCCTGAATATACAGGACCTATAAAAGTAACCAATCCCGGGGTCTATACTTTTAGGGCATACCATCCTTTTTTACAGTCCAGTGAAATAAGTACCGTTACTTTTTATAAGAGCGGGATTAAGGTTCGCGAAGTGTCAATGTTAAATGAAATCAATGCCAAATATCCTGGAAATGGAGTGAATACCCTAATCGATAATCAAAAAGGATCAAACAGTTATTCTGATGGTAGATGGATGGGGTTTGATGAAGATGTAGTCGTTGAACTGGAAATGCCATCTGAAAACAAAGCAACCAAAGTCATTATTGGTTATATGTCAGCTACGGGAGCATGGATCTTTTCGCCAGCTAAAATAACTGTTTGGGTTTCTGACGATAAGCAAGATTATACCCAGGTAGGTATGGTGGAGATTGAAACTGAGAAAAAAGGAGATGATACCGCCTTGAAAAATGTCGAAATTCCAATTAATAGAACAGGTAAATATTTTAAAATTAAGATAGAGAATCTAAAAGAAATTCCTCAATGGCATGATGGTAAAGGCACCAGAGCATGGCATTTTATAGATGAGATTATTATCGATGAATAATTTCCCCCAATGAAATTAAAAAGACACATATCAGTAATAGCAGGATTATTAATAGCACAAATAGCCTTCGCAGATACCGGCGATGCTGTTTCTGGTATTACAGGGTTTTTGGGAAGGCTGCACCCCATGATTCTACACCTTCCAATAGGTGCAATCTTGCTGGTTTTCTTTCTGGATGTAGCAGGAAGAGTAAAAAAAACATACCCAAAGGAAATTGTAAGGAAAGGTTTAGCTTTTAGTAGCTTCTTTGCAATTTTAGCAGCGGTTTTCGGCTATTTCTTATCCCTTGAAGGTGGTTATGAAGAAAAAACACTAAACCTGCATTTGTATACAGGAATCCTTACCGCTCTGTTGATTACAGTGCTCTTCCTGATGTCTTTAAGTGAATCCAGCGCTGTAAAAAGAAGTTTTTTTCCATGCTTTGTACTTACTCTTATAGCTATTACTGTGGCAGGTCATTATGGTAGTGTACTAACCCATGGCAGTGATTTTTTAACAGAACAGCTGCAATCAAAACCTGAACCTGATAAAGTTGCAACCGTAGACAGTTTGCATTATTTCAATGATATAGTGTATCCGATACTTGATAATAAATGTATCAGTTGCCATAACCCTGAAAAAAAGAAAGGAGACTTATCATTGAAAACAATGAGCGAGATCCTAAAGGGAGGTGAAAACGGGAAGGTTATTAGCGCAGGAGATTCAAAAGAGAGTATGCTGGTGAACGTTCTTCACTTGCCGTTGGAAGATGATCACCATATGCCGCCAAAAGGGAAAAAGCAAGTTACGGAAGAAGAGGCTTATTTGCTATCCTATTGGATTGATCATGGGGCTGATTTTAATAACAAAGTGGTAGCCTATCAAAAAAACGATACCATAAATAAGTTGCTTGAAGCCTATGTGGTGGAAGAAGAGGTGGAACCGGAAGAGGCTGATTTAGCTGATATCCGGGAATTAATAGACAATGGCTTTCGGGTACAGAAGATAGTGGCCGATAAATCGTTTTTAAGTGTAAAGTACCTCCCGAAAAAGATCGATAAAAATGCAATGCGTTTACTTGAAAATGTGGCAGAGCAGGTGAAGGAATTAGATTTAGGAGGGAGTGATTTTAATGATGATTTAGGGACTTATCTGGAGGCTTTTAAAAATGTAAGATTCCTTAAATTGGATAATACACTTATTACGGATAAGGTATTGGTTCATCTGGAGGAAATCTCCAAACTGAAAATACTGAATCTTCATAATACAGAAGTATCAGAAAAAGGATTGAGTCTTCTTCTCGAAAAGCTACAACCTGAAAAGGTGTATGTATGGAATACAAAAATGGATGATAAGGCATTGGCTATGATTGCCAAATCCAGCAATGTAGAACTTATTTCAGGGGTTTTTGAAGGATTTACTGAAGATGCTACTTTAAATCCGCCTGAGTTCAATAGTAATAAATCGGTTTTTTTAGATACAGTTCAGGTGAAACTCAGTAGCCAGGTTAGAAATGTCCAATTTTACTATACTACAGATGGCTCCGATCCGGATTCAGATTCAGAGCCAATGCCGGAAACATTGCTTATTGAGGAACCACTGATTTTTAAGGCAAAGGCTTTTAAAAATGACTGGTTGCCCAGCCCTGTTGTTACTAGAGAATACTTTAAAGTTAAATATGTAGTTGAAGATTTTCAACTTGAAAAAGAGCCCAATAAAAAATACCCCGGATCCGGGAAACTTTTTGATCTGGTTGAAGGAACTACAAGTTTCTCAGACGGTAAATGGGCGGGGTTTGAAGGAGATAATATGGTGGCGGAAATTACGCTGGGAGAAGCAAAAGAGCTCGAAAATATTACTATAAGCTGTCTGGAAGACGTTAGCAGTTGGATATTTTTCCCAAAATCAATTTCCGTTTATACCAAAGATGAAAACGGGAACTATACAAAGCTGAGTGAACAAGAAACAAGCCGTCGCGGCGATATTATGGAAGATAAGAAACAGCGCTTTACTTTAAACTTCCCTAAAACAGCGATCAAAAATCTAAAAATTGTAGTGAATAACTATGGTAAGTTGCCGAAATGGCACGATGGAGCTGGAAGCGATGCCTGGTTGTTTATAGATGAGGTTTTAATATGGTAAATAACAACTTAAATTAATATATGAAAGTGAATTTTAAACGTGTACTTATTTTAGCGCTGGCAGTTTTATTACAGGTGGGCTGCCAAAAACAAAAAACAACTTTTACAGAATCGGATATAAAAATCATTCCTCACCCCAAAGAGTTAACCCTTAACCAGGGATCATTCATCTTTGATGCTGATACAAAATTTGTAGTTACCTCAGATACCCAGTTACAAGCAGCACAAATATTGATTGACAGGTTTAAAACAGCTGCAGGTTTGGAGCTTGAATTAACTAAAGATCAACCTTCTTCTAATTTCGTTATTTTAAAAGATAATTCACAGCTTGGAGCAGAAGCCTATACATTGGTGGTTGGTGATGATAATATCGTTATAGAGGCTTCAGATTTAAGTGGATTTGTTTATGGTATAGAAACGTTAAGACAATTACTGCCGGTAGCCGTAGAAAAGAACACGGTAAGTGCAGATGTATCATGGGAAGTGCCAAACGTCAATATTGCTGATGCCCCACGATACAAATGGAGAGGACTTATGCTGGATGTTTCTCGTCATTTTTTTGAAAAAGATTATGTGATGAAGACCATCGATCGTTTATCATATCTAAAGATGAATACACTACACCTGCATTTGGTAGATGATCAGGGATGGCGCATAGAAATTAAAAAATACCCAAAACTGACCGAAGTAGGTGCTTACAGGGTTGACCAGGAAGATAAGCACTGGAATGCAAGACCCAGAGCAAAGGCGGATGAAAAGGGTACCTACGGTGGCTTTTATACCCAAGAGGATATAAAAGAAATAGTGGCTTATGCCGAAAAAAGAGGTATTACGGTTGTACCGGAAATTGAAATGCCTGCACACGTAAGTAGTGCGGTTGCAGCATATCCTTCTTTATCTTGTTTTGAAACTCCTATATCTGTACCATCAGGAGGTTTATGGCCTATCACGGATATTTATTGTGCAGGGAAAGAATCAACTTTTGAATTTCTTGAAAATGTACTTGTAGAAGTGATGGATTTGTTTCCTTCCAAATACATCCATGTAGGAGGAGATGAAGCAACTAAAACGAATTGGGAAAAATGCCCGCATTGTCAGAAACGAATCAAAGCGGAAGGACTTGAAAATGTAGAAGAACTTCAAAGCTATTTCATCAAAAGGATGGAACGTTTTATTAGTTCAAAAGATCGTATCCTTATTGGATGGGATGAAATTCTCGAAGGCGGTTTGGCTCCGGGAGCTACCGTGATGAGCTGGAGAGGTGTAAAAGGTGGTTTAGAAGCGTCAGAGCAAGGCCATGATGTAGTAATGACTCCGGGATCACATTGTTATTTCGATCATTATCAAGGGCCTCAGGATTCAGAGCCAGCTGCATGGGGCGGATATACGCCTTTGAGTAAAGTGTATGAGTTTGATCCAACTGTCGATGGGATGTCTGATGAGCAAGCAAAACATGTACTTGGTGGTCAAGCCAATTTATGGGCTGAATATATACCTGATACCGATCAGTCTGAATATATGATTTATCCAAGAATAGCTGCTTTGTCAGAAACACTATGGAGCCCTAAGGAAGGTAGAAGCTGGAATGAATTTACGACGCGGATTATTCCAATGTTCGATCGTTTTGCAGCTATGGGAATCAATTATGCCAAGAGTGTCTATACCATCAGGGAAGAAGCAATCGTCGATGAGGAAACAGGGGCTGTTTCGGTTTCATTAAGTAACGAAATTGAAGGTTCAGATATTCGATATGTACTTAATGACGGAGATTTAAATACAGATGCTGTTAAATATGATAAGCCAATTCAGATAACAGAGACTACCACCATAAAGGCATCTTATTTTGTAAACGATAAACCGGCAGGCAAGATTTTCGAAAAGAGCTTCAAATACCATAAAGCAGTTGGCAAAAAAGTAACTTATAATACAGAGGTGAATGACAGGTACCAGGGTACTGGTGCAACTACGCAGGTGAATGTATTAAGAGGTACCAAGAATTTTCACGATGGTCAATGGCAAGCATGGCTGGCAAAAGACATGGAAGTGGTTATAGATCTTGATGAACCTGCAGAGGTTTCAAAAGTTTCTGTGGGAGCGTTGGAAAATCAGGGTCCTGGAATATACTACCCAACCATGGTTGAGGTGTGGACTTCTGACGACGGACAGAACTTTGTGTCTGCGGGGAAAACAGAAAGAGCTTATGCTGCCACTGGAGATGCAACCATTAAAGACTTTGAGGTGACTTTTGAGAAAAAGAGCGCACGTTATATTAAGGTGAAAGCTACGAACCTGAAACAAACACCTACTGGTGGTGGCGTGTTTCTCTTTGTTGATGAAATTATAGTAGAATAAAAATGAATTTAAAGAAAATAACTTTAGGGCTTTTCTTTTTGGGTAGTATGCTTACGGCCCAAAAACAAGCCGTCGAATATGTGAATCCTTTTATAGGGACATCGAATTACGGAGCCACGAATCCGGGAGCAATAGCACCAAGAGGAATGGCGAGTGTTTCACCTTTTAATGTCGCCGGACCGCAAAATTTACCGCACGAAAAAGATAGTCGTTGGTTGTCAAACCCGTATGTGCATCAGAATACATTCCTTACCGGTTTTACACATGTTAATTTGAGTGGTGTAGGTTGTCCTGATCTTGGAGTGGTAATTACCATGCCAACAACCGGTGCGGTAGAAACCAATCACTTGAATTATGGAACCACCTATACGGACGAAAAGGCAACAGCCGGTTATTATTCCGTGAATCTGTCAAAATATAATGTAAAAGCAGAAGCTACTGCATCCACCAGGGTAGGTGTTACCCGATATACCTTTCCGGCTGGAAAGTCGAATATCCTTTTAAACCTGGGCTTAGGCTTAACCAACGAACAAGGAGGTATGGTAAAGATGGTTGCTCCTGATGAAATAGAAGGTTTTAGAAATGTAGGGTCTTTTTGTTATAATAGTCCCGAACAGGCATATCCTGTTTATTTTGTGGCTAAATTTTCAAAACCGGCAGAAGAATTCGCCATCTGGAATAAGCCTTATACATATGAGGGCGTTGAGGCGCAATGGATGGGCTACAATGGGAAGACGAGGATAATGAAAGGGTACACGCGAGAAGTTGTCGGAGATAGTATTGGAGCCTATGTTACCTATAATTTTGATAAACAGACTCAGGTGGAAGTGAAAATTGGAGTTTCCTATGTGAGTATAGAAAACGCCAGACAAAACCTGGAAAAAGAGGTGGGTGATATGTCTTTTGATCAAGTGTATGACAAAACGAAAAATGAATGGAATAAGGCATTGTCTGCCATAGAAGTTGAAGGTGGTACGGAAGATGAGAAAACTGTTTTTTACACGGCATTATATCATACGCAGATTCATCCCAATACCCTGAATGATTATAATGGTGAATACCCGGAAATCGGTACTGGAAAAATTGGTAAAACCAGTGGAACGCGATTTACAGTGTTTTCGCTTTGGGATACCTATAGAAATTATCATCAGTTAATGTCGCTATTGTATCCTGATCAGCAATTAAATATGGTGAACAGTATGTTGCAGATGTATGATGAAAATGGTTGGCTGCCTAAATGGGAACTAAATTCAACAGAAACCTTCACCATGGTAGGTGATCCTGCTTCTGTCGTGATTTCAGACACCTATTTGAGAGGGATTAAAGGTTTTGATGTTGACAAAGCATACGAAGCGATGCTTAAGGGGGCCAATCAGATAGAAAATAACCCGCTTCGCCCGGGCTTGGAAGAATATATAAAAAATGGGTATGTGAGTGTTGATAGTAAAATCGGAGGTCCCGTTTCCACTACGCAGGAATATAATATTTCTGATTATGCAATAGCTCAGTTCGCGAAAGCCCTCGGGAAGAAAGAAGATTATAAAACGTATTATAAGCGTTCTTTGTCCTATAGAAAGCTTTTTGATAAAGAATTTGAACTGCTACGTCCTAAATATAGCAATGGAGAGTGGTATAAGCCCTTCGATCCGAATAAAGGAGCAAATTTTGAGAAAAATGTAGGGTATATTGAGGGTAATGCCTGGCAGTATGCCTTTATGAATCCTCATGATATCAAAGGGAATATTAAGTTGGTTGGGAGTGATAAAAAATTCGTTACACAACTTGATAACATCTTTGAAAAAGGGCAATTTGATATGGCTAATGAACCTGATATTGCCTATCCTTTTTTATATAACTATTGTAAGGGATATGAGTATAAAGCCCAAAAAAGAGTTCATGAATTAATCGCGGAATATTTTACCAACAAACCGGCCGGACTTCCGGGAAATGACGACACCGGAACGATGTCTGCATGGGTTATTTATGCAATGATGGGAATATATCCCGTAACTCCGGCGGCACCAATGTATACGATTACCACCCCTGTTTTTGATAAGGTTACCATTCATCTCGATGAAAAGTATTATGACAATAGTACACTGGTAATAGAGAAACAAGGAAATGATGGAAATATCTCAGAAATAAAATTAGAAGGTAAAAACATCAGAAGCTTTTTTATCGATCACGATGAGCTGACCTCTTCCGGGAAAATGGAAATAATATTGAAATAAACTACCTCAGGCTAAGCCTGTGAAGTGCCTGCCTGAATAATAAATTCGGGCAGGTTAGCATAAAAACAAACAAACAGTCCGACATTAGTTCCGTGAAATCTCGTAAAGGATTTATAACAAGGACAAGCGTCGGTACATTTTGAAGCTCACCTGGTGAGTAAAACAACCAACAAACTAATGAAAAAACTAAGCTTTATAGTCATCTTTTTAGGGGTATTTTGTTTAAATGGACAAAACAAATTTCCCTATCAGGATGCCTCTTTACCAGTAGAAGAACGCGTACAAGATTTATTAAAAAGGATGAGCCTTGAAGAAAAGGTGCGTCAGATGGATATGTACCGGGGTGAGAATTTTAAAACGGATGAAAAATTCGATAAAAAGAAGACCGTCGGGCATATAAATGATTTGGGAGTAGGTGCAATACACGATATCTACCCAAGATCAGCTAAAATGATTAATGATCTACAAAAACATGTCATAAAGAATAACCGATGGGGAATACCTGCGCTTATCATGTGTGAAATGTTACATGGATATGTGGATGATGGAGCCACTGCATTTCCTATGAATATTGGTTTAGGTGCAACCTGGGATGCTGAATTGATGTATGAAGTCGGACGGGTAATAGGAACCGAAGCACGAATCAGAGGTGTGCATTACGGCCTGGGACCGGTTTTAGGAATTGGTCGTGAACCGCGTTGGGGGCGTGTAGCCGAAACTTTTGGTGAAGACACCTATCAGGCTGGTGAAATGGGACTCGCTATGATAAAAGGAATCCAGGGTGATACTTTGGCTTCTTCTACTTCTATAATAGCGGAGCCAAAACACTTTGCAGTACACAGTTATCCACAAGCCGGAGGAAATTCATCACCGATAATCGTAGGTGAACGTACAGCCAGAGAAGATTTTTTACCCGTTTTTGAAAAAGCCTTTGTCGAAGGAGGAGCACTTGGAACAATGTGCGCCTATACTGAATTAGATGGAATCCCTTGTGCAGCAAACGAATGGCTGCTTACAGATGTGTTGCGAAATGAATGGGGTTTTAAAGGTATCGTTATTTCAGATCTGGGAGCTATTAAATATGTGCAGACGACGCATTATGTAGCTGACTCTCCAAAAGATGCGATTAAACAATCTGTAGCAGCAGGGGTTGATATGCAGTTCTATGATTTCTCTAATGAGTTTTGGCAAAAAACGCTTGTTGAATTAGTGAATGAAGGAGACTTGAGTATGGATGCCATCGACAGAGCAGCAGGAGGTGTTTTAAGACTTAAGTTTTTGTTAGGATTATTTGAAGATCCATATACAGATGCAAAACTGTTTGATAAGCTGTATCATACGGAAAAACACCAGAATATTGCATTACAGGCAGCTCAAAAATCGGTGACCCTGTTGAAAAATGATGGGAACTTATTACCGTTTAATGATGATGTTAAATCAATAGCAGTTATAGGACCTAATGCCGATGAAACCCGTCTTGGAGGATATGCGGTAAGGAATAAAGAAGCGATTACAGTACTAGAGGGAATCAAAGAAAAAGTAGGAGATAAGGTGAATGTGTTTTATGAGGAGGGTGTTCCTTTGATCATAAAAGGACAGATTATTTCTTCAGAAAACTTGTGGACTCCCGATGAATCCTCGAATGGCCTTAAAGGAGAATATTTTGACAATAGAAGCCTCAAAGGTGAACCTGTTTTAACCAGAGTTGATGATGAACTTGAATTCGATTGGCCATGGTCTCCCGGAGAAGGAGTGCCTGATGATCAATTTTCGATTCGATGGACTGGCTTCTTAAAGCCAACCATCTCTTTTGAAGGTTGGCTGGGCTTAAGTTCAGATGATGGTGTGAGAATGTGGGTCGACGATAAACTTATCGTCGACAATTGGACCAAAGGATCTACGAATATAGTAACCTATCCCATGAATTTTGAAGCAGGTCGAAAGTACAAAGTGCGTATCGAAATGTGGGAAGGAGGCTGGGGAGCCCGTGCACATTTGAGATGGAACCTGAAAAAAGTTGATTTCAATCCCGCAGTTGCTATTGCTGAAAAGGCCGACGTAGCGGTGGTGGTAATAGGAGAATCAAGAGAGCTTGTGGAAGAAAACCGGGATGTGGCAACTTTAGATCTGCATGGTAAACAATTAGAATTGATACAGGCCATACAAAAGACCGGAACACCTGTGGTTTGCGTGCTGCTTAATGGCCGTCCGTTGTCTGTTAACTGGATCGATAATAATGTGCCATCTGTGCTGGAAGCCTGGTTTCCGGGTGAAAAAGGGGGGCAAGCTATAGCAGATGTACTCTTTGGAGATTATAATCCTGCAGGAAGGTTGTCCATTACCGTACCGAAATCTGTAGGACAGTTGCCGATATACTACAATCAAAAGCCATCGGCTATTCACAGGTATGTGGAAGAAAGCGAAGATCCTCTATATCATTTTGGATATGGCTTAAGTTATACCACATTTAACTACGACAACCTTAAATTAAGTGCTGAGACCATTGGCAAGGATGAGAGTGTGGAGGTTTCCGTAAATGTTTCGAATACCGGCGGCTATGACGGGGAAGAGGTTGTTCAGTTGTATATAAATGATGTATATTCTTCCGTAACAACCCCACGTAAAGCTTTAAAGGGCTTTAAACGTGTGTTTATCAAAAAAGGAGAAACGAAGGAAGTGATATTTGAACTTACTCCCGAAGAACTGGCAATCTGGAATAGAGATATGAAAAGAGTGGTTGAACCCGGTAAGTTTCAGGTAATGGTTGGAGGAAATTCAATGGATACTATAAAGACATCATTCGAGGTGACTAACTAAAAAAATATAAATTATGAAGTTGAGATCTTTCAAAGCATATCAGTTATTATTACTGCTGTTACTATTGGTATCCTGTAGTAAAGACAAGTTGGTCCTTATTGACAAAGGACATACTGATTATACGATCGTTTTGGATGAAAAAGCTTCAGAAGAAGAGAAAAAGGCGGCAGCGGTTCTTCAGGATTACCTTCAAAAGATTACTTCGGTAAAGGTTCCTGTGAAATTGGGAACAGAAGGAGTGAAATCAATTTATTTGAAAACCCTTGATGGGGATAATGAAGAAATAGGCGTAAGATCAGAAGACCAGGACCTGGTTATTTATGGAGGGTCTGATAAAGCGCTGATGGATGCAGTATATGTGTTTTTAGAGCAGTATTTGGGTTGTGATTGGTATACCCCGGATGTTGCAAGTATTCCGGAGATGGAGAACGTGGTTCTTGATAAGAACCTGAATTATGTATACCGTCCTGAAATAGAAGTTAGAACGGTGCATTCAAGGCTTTTTTATGAAAATCATACGTTTGCGGATGAACATAAAGTGACCAAAAAATCATTTCCTTTTTATGTTCCTGAAGCCAGGGTGCATACGTTTCATAAATTTATTCCGGAAGAACAGTTTTATAAAGAGTACCCTGAGTATTTTGCGCATAGAAATGGTAAAAGATTGCCGACCCAATTGTGTTTGACTAACCCGGAGGTATTGCGGATTGTAATTGATTCGGTAGCATCGCTATTTGAGAAGCATCCGGAAGCTACGGTAGCATCTGTGAGTCAGAATGATAATCAGCAGTACTGTGAATGTGATGCCTGTAAAGCAATTGACGAAGAGGAGGGTAGTCATGCCGGTACCATGATTCGGTTCGTCAATAAAGTAGCGGAACGATTTCCGGACAAAACCATTTCAACATTGGCCTATCAGTACACCCGTAAACCTTCTAAAACAAGGCCGAATAAAAACGTGCTGGTAACCCTGTGTTCTATTGAATGTGATAGAAGTGGCTCCATTGAAAATAAGTGTGCAGCTTTTGCAGAGGATTTAAAGGGGTGGGGCAAGTTAACGGATAAAATTCGGATTTGGGATTATACAACCCAGTTTACTAATTTCTTAGCCCCCTTTCCAAATATCCATACACTACAGCCAAACATTAAATTGTTTAGAGATAATAACGTTAAATGGGTGTTTGAACAACATAGCAATAACCCAAGCGAATTGTTCGAATTACGTTCTTATGTAACGGCTAAATTATTATGGAACCCTGATCTGAATTTAGATAGTTTGATGACAGTGTTTACAGATGGTTACTATCAGGAGGCCGGAACCTATATAAAGCAATATGTCGATACCATACATAAGGGAATACAAGATGATAAGGATTTCTTCTTGTTTCTGTATGGCGATCCTTCACAGGCTTTTTCTTCATATTTGAATCCTGAAAAGCTAAAACAGTATACAAGTATTTTTGATGCTGCTGAAGCAGCTGTAAAACATAAACCTCAGGTGCAAGAGCGAGTGAAAGCAGCCAGATTGGGAGTAGATTATGCCGTTTTAGAAGCATGTCGCAAAGGGATTTCTGAGGATTATTCATTAACTAATAAATCTGAGGCAGAAGTAAATCAGGCGGTAGTTGCTTTACTCGATAAATTTAAGTCCACTTGTGAACATTGGAATATAACGATGATGAATGAGATGGGGTTTACGGTAAATGAATATTGCGATGCTTATAGAAAAGCCATTGAGGTGGCGAAACAGCCTAATATCGCCAAAGGAAAAAAGGTGGTGCTGAATACGAAACCTAAGAAATATGCGAATGAGGATCCGCAGACCCTTACCGATGGAGCATTGGGTGGGAATAACTTTTATGCGAATTGGTTGGGTTTTGAAGGAAATGACCTGGATGCAGTTGTTGATCTGGAAGAAATGAAAGATATCAGTACCGTTTCAAGTGCCTTTTTACAAGTAACCAACCATATAGTCTTCTATCCTTCAAAGGTTAGCTATTATGTGTCGAATGACGGGGTGGAATTTAAAAAGATTGGTTCGATTCAGAATCCGTTGTCTCTCAATAAAGAAAGCAAGATAAATGATATCCAGCACTTTAAGTTGAATTTTGATCCTGTGAGTGCGCGGTACGTGAAAATAATTGCAGAAAATTTAAAGGAAGCGCCTTACTGGCATCATGCAGCAGGTTTGCCGTCCTGGATTTTTATAGATGAAATAATAATTAATTAACTTTTACTTTAATGATGAAAATTACAAAACTCTTTGTGTTGTTTTTGGTGTTGCTCGGTATGCAGTTGGGTATTGCCCAGGCTGTTTATGAGGATGAGCGTTATGTGCCCGAAACAGATCCGGCAGTATTAGAAAAATTAGATGAATGGCAAGATCTTAAATTTGGACTGTTAATGCACTGGGGTGCGTATAGTCAATGGGGTATTGTAGAATCCTGGTCATTGTGTCCGGAAGAATATGGTTGGTGTGAACGCAAAAAAGGTTCGAATCCGGAAAACTATTTTGCTTATAAACAAGAATACGAAGACCTTCAAAAGACATTTAATCCTGTGAAGTTTAATCCTGAAAAGTGGGCGAAAGCTGCCAAAGATGCAGGAATGAAATACGTGGTATTTACTACGAAGCATCACGATGGATTTTCAATGTTCGATTCAAAATATACAGATTATAAGATATCTGGAAAAAATTCTCCGTTTGCATCGAACCCCCGATCTAATGTGGCAAAAGAAGTCTTTGAAGCATTCAGGGCACAAAATATGTGGGCAGGAGCTTACTTCTCTAAACCTGATTGGCATTCGGAGTATTATTGGGACCCTTATTTCCCTCCAAAAGATAGAAATGTGAATTACGATCCAAAATCATATCCTGAGAAATGGAATAGTTTTGTCGATTTTACACACAACCAAATCCTTGAGCTTTTAACAGATTATGGCGATATAGATATTTTGTGGTTAGATGGCGGATGGGTTGCCAAGACACCAAAGTCTGAGATCACAAGCTGGTATGATCATCAGTTAAAAAATGACGAAACCGGTTATGTCAAGCACCGTATCATCGATCAGGACATCAAAATGGATGAGCTGGTAGAAAAAGCTCGTGAAAAACAACCTGGATTGATTGTAGTAGACAGGGCGGTTCATGGCAAAAATCAAAATTATTTAACTCCTGAGAACAGAGTTCCTGAGAAGCCATTACCGTACCCTTGGGAATCATGTATTATTTCCGGAGGTGGATGGTCCTGGAGTCCAAACGCCAAATATATGTCGGGAAGAGAAGCCGTTCATATGTTGGTGGATATCGTGGCTAAGGGAGGAAATCTATTGCTTAATGTGGCTCCAAACCCGCAAGGAGAGTGGGATCAGGGAGCGTATGACCTTTTAGAGGAAATTGGAGCATGGATGGATATTAACAGCGAAGCCATTTATGGAACAAAACCGATGGCGCCATATAAATTTGATAATATATGTTTAACCACCAAAGAAGACGGATCAGTTTATCTGATATATCTCGTAGGAGAAGATCAGAATGAAATTCCTACAACGATTGACGTACCGTTTGTGTTGAAAAATAAAGCAAAAGCTAAAATATTAGGAGTTAACGCCAAATGTCAAATTATTAAGACTAAGAAAGGGGCCAAGATTATGATTCCTGAGCGTACTACAGAAAAATTAAAGAGTAGTATTTCTTTTGTTCTTAGGATTAAGTAAAAAGACTGTTAACTTTTAAGGTTATATTTAAAGCTTTAAGATTTGTATATGAAAGCTGAATAACGAAAACGATGTCGCTTTCGTTATTCAGCTTTTCTGTTTTGTTGTCGGTCGAAAAACTTTCTGATAAATTAACTTTATTATAACATTTATACCTGTGTCTTAAATTAGAGAACATTGGACACAATCAACCAATTTAAATTAATTAATAAATAATTGAACAAGTATGTGTAAAAAGCTACTAACCTTTATGGTGTTTATGTGCTTCTTGTCTGGTCAGGCAATTTGGGCGCAGAACAAAACAGTTACAGGTACAGTTACCGGATCTGATGGAGTTCCCCTGCCGGGAGTTACTGTCATGGTAAAAGGAACTAGTACCGGAACTTCAACTGATTTTGACGGGAATTACTCATTAGCAGCTCCTTCAGACGGAGTGCTGGTTTTTTCTTATGTTGGTTTTACAACGCAAGAAGTTTCAGTTGCTGGGAGAGCAAATGTAAGTGTTTCCTTGATGGAAGATACACAGCAACTAGATGAGGTTGTGGTAACCGCTTTAGGGATTAAAAGAGAAACCAAAAAGCTGGGTTATGCTATGACTGAAGTCAAAGGAGAAGAGTTAGCAAAGACTAACACGGTTAACCCTGTGCAGGCGTTACAAGGGCAGGCAGCAGGTGTGAGTATTGGAGCTTCTGATGGAGGTCTTTTTGGTAATTCAAAAATTCAGATCAGAGGAGTTTCTGCCTTGAACTCTAATAATAACCAGCCGATATTTGTTATTGATGGTGTTATTCTAGAAAATGGTGTTTCTAATGCCAGTGCTGACTGGAATGCTGATTCTAATGATTTTGGTAACATTCTTAAAAACTTAAACCCTGATGACTATAAAAGTGTTTCAGTATTAAAAGGTGCCGCCGCAACAGCGCTTTATGGATCAAGAGGTCTGAATGGGGTTATTTTGATTGAAACCAAAGACGGTTCAGCTTCAAGAGGAATCGGTGTTTCAGTAAAACAATCTGTAGGTATGGATGTTGTATACAATCAGCCGGATATTCAATATGAATTTGGTCCGGGTGCGTTAGCCGGTTATACGGATTATGGTGATACTGACGCTGGTGGCAACTACTACAGGTTTTCGACAGACCAATTTTATACCAATGACGATGGAGTTGCAACGATTATAGGTCATCCTTGGGGGTGGGCTGGTTACGGTCCTCGTTTTGATGGAAGGCCAATGGTTGACTATGACGGGAATGTAACAACTTACAGTCCTCAGCGAGACAACTTATTGGATGCTTATGATACTGGGTATAATACCAATACCTCTATTTCGATGAGTGGCGGTCATGAAAACGGAAATTTTTATCTTTCTTATTCCAGGAACGAAAGAACCGGTACATTGGCAAACAATTCTTTTAATAGAGACGCGATGATGTTTAGAGGGGCGCATGAATTAACAGATTGGTTAAGAGCAGACGCTTCAATTTCTTATACAATGTCTAAGTCGAGAAATCCTAGAAATGATATTTCCCAATTTTTCTTTGATGGTACTTGGAATAATACATATAACACAAGTAAATATAGACAGCGCCAATATTGGCAAGCAAATCATGGTGGGGTACCAAGCTCAAACTTTAATGATGAAAATGCTTTTGCTCCTAACAGGAGTTTATGGTTTGCATACGGAATGAATGATAACATCCGTAGAGAAGAAGTAGTTCGTCCAATAGTTCGACTTACCGCTAATGTTAATGATTGGATGACAATTACTGCAGAAGGTAATATGAATGCTTATCATGTGCGTAGTGAAATTAAAAATTTAGGACAGGGATATCAAAATGAAGGAGGTTATTATGAGCTTCGTCATGACAGAGATATAAGCAAGACCGGGAAATTGACCGTTAATTTTCAAAAAGAATTGAGTGATAGTTTCTCAGGACAATTGTTGTTAGGTGGGGAAATCTGGGATCAGGAAAAGTCATACAACAGGTCCTATACTGATGGAGGGCTTATTGTTCCGGGTAAATATTTTATAACCAACTCTAAAAGAACTCCGCGAACAGAAGCGAGAATTTTAGGTACCAAGCAGATTAGTTCGCTTTATTTCTTGTCTAGTTTTGATTATAAAGATCAGGTGTTCCTAGATATTACGGGAAGAAATGAC
Organism: Zhouia spongiae; assembly: GCF_022760175.1. Taxonomy (GTDB): domain Bacteria; phylum Bacteroidota; class Bacteroidia; order Flavobacteriales; family Flavobacteriaceae; genus Zhouia; species Zhouia spongiae. The sequence goes on along the minus strand of NZ_CP094326.1, from coordinate 517,073 downwards.
TGGTCTTCTGCATTGGTGTATACTAATGGTGAGGGTAACTATTCATATTTCTACCCTTCAGTTAGTACTTCCTGGTTGTTTACTGAAACATTCGATACTCCGGATTGGTTTTCATTTGGTAAGTTAAGGGCTTCCTGGGCGCAGGTAGGTAGTGATACTGATCCTTATACTTTAAACAGAGCTTACGATTTAGGTACATATGATATGGGTGGATCTTTCGCTTATACTAATTCGGTTAATACCACTGCTATTGATAAATCAATTGAGCCGGAAAGAAAAAATTCGTATGAAATAGGAGCTGATTTAAGATTCTTTGATAACCGATTTGGGATAGACTTTGCTTATTATAATGAAGAAATTACCAATCAGATTGGTGGTATTCCGATCCCTGCCGAATCAGGGTTTGGAACGTTGTTTACCAATATTGGTACATTATCAAATTATGGTGTTGAATTGACCCTTACGGGAACGCCTGTAAAAACTAAAGATTTTGAATGGAATACAACTTTTAATTATTGGAATAATACTACCAAGATAAAAGAGATGCATGAAGATCTTGGGGAGTTTAAAAGACTAGGGGGAGATATCGGATATGGTAATTTCCGAGTAGGGTCTGTAGCCTTTGAAGGAGGTGAATATGGAGTTTTGATGAGTGATAGTAAGCCTAAAACATGGCAGTCTGATGATGCTAATGATCCAAGAAATGGAATGCCTGTTTTTGTTTGGAGTGATTCCAGAAGAGGTGCTTATTACGAAAGAAGTTACGAGGTAGAAGAAGTTGGTAAAATTCAACCTGACTTTGAAGGATCGCTAAATAATACCTTTAGGTATAAAGGTTTAACATTGTCTGTATTGCTGGATGCCCGTTATGGTGGTCATATTGCTTCGTATTCTAATAGATATGGTACTGCCTATGGGTGGTTGGATACTTCGTTAAGAGGGCGTACACCTGAATATGGAGGAATGTCTTGGACATCACAATATTCAGATAGTCAAGGACAACAATTCAGTGACGGAATAATCCCTGAAGGGGTGTTTGCAGAAGGGCAGACTGTTACAGCACCTAATGGAAATACTGTTGATGTAGGAGGAATGACTTATCAGGAGGCTTACGAGGCTGGTCATGTAGAGCCAACACATGCAAGTTTTTATAATTACTTCACAAACTCATGGGGGCAGGGAGTAGTCAATGATGACTGGTTTAACGAGGTGAAATATATAGCGCTTAGAAATATCTCATTAGGTTATAATTTACCAAGAAACATTAGTGAGAAAATAGGTGCCAGAAATTTTTATGTAGGCGTTAACGCAAGAAATTTAGGATATTTATACAATTCTTTGCCAAATAATCTTAATCCTGAAAGTTTTAGAGGTACTTCTAGTACAGAGTCATATAGAGAGAGAGGATTTGTTCCGTATACGGCTTCTTATACTATGACAATAGCAATTGATTTTTAATCTATACAAAGAAGATGAAAATGAAAAAAATATATAAAATGTCACTGTTGGCCTGTATGATGATACTGGCAATAGGATGTGATAGAGAAGATTTTGCAGATCTTAATACCAACCCTTCGGATGTGTCTGAACCTGATATCAGATTTTTGGTAGCTAAAACTGTTGAGTTGATGTATAATAATGATTATACTGTTTGGTTCTACAATAATTTTGACTATGTATATCCATGGAGTCAGATTACCGGAGAGGGTGTTGGAAATGGTGAAGAGGTGGTTGAGATGGGACCCTTTGGGAATCAGTCACTTTATCCGGCGCTAATGGCGAATGCAAGAGATGTTCAGTTTAAAGTTGATGAGATGGAAGATAGAGCGTCAATGCAGGCTATGAGAGCTATGACAATACCTTCGGTAATACATACATATCTTTCGGTGTCTGATAATATGGGCTATTTGCCGTACACAGAAGCTGGTTTAGCAGCTTACACTACCCCGGCTTTATTAAGACCTGTTTATGATAGCCAGGAAACACTTTTTAATACTTGGTTACAGGAGTTGGATCAGGCTATTGTAGCATTTACATCATCTGATCAAACAGACATTGGAGAACAAGATGTTGTGTTTAACGGAGATTATGCGAAGTGGGCTAAATTTTGTAATCTTTTGAAATTAAGAATTGCGGCCAGGCTGATTAATAAGGATAGAGCAAAGGCGTTACAGATTGCCGAACAAGTTGCAAATTCTTCAGTAGGTTATATGGATAATTTAGCAGATGATTTTATCTACAGGAGAGATATCAATTATTTTGGTACAGGGAACGGAACACAGCCTGGTGTGGGTGGTAAGAATCTTGTAGATTTCTTGGTAGCTAATAAAGATCCGCGTGTACGTTTTTTATTTGATAAAAATGATTTTAATGGCGAAGTTGTTCAGACTTTTATAGATAACGGAAAAGCATTGCCTGCTTATGTGGAGCAATATGTAGAATATGATGTTGATGGAAATTTTGCAGGTTGGACAGGTCCGGGAGAGCCTTGGGTAAGATATTTTGGAGCTCCGTTATCTCCTGACAAAAGGTTTGACTCTGCATATGATGAATATTTTAGACAGGGTGAGTTAAATAGGATTACTTTGAGTGTAGATGGTAATACTTATGAGAAGACCTATTCATCCACTTCAAGTTATCTCGAAAAAAATGTGAGAACTGGAATTAACTACATATACCCTACTACGGTTGGGCCAGATGCTAGATATATAGATCAAGGAGTAGAGTATCCGCCATTAAATGTTTTATTAGGCTCTTCTGCAGAGGCAAACTTATACCTTGCTGAATTTAAGTTGCTTGGTGCAAATGTTCCTGGTGATGCGCAGCAATATTTTAACAGGGGTGTTGAGCTTTCTGTACAGCGAATGGACGCTCTAGCAGCAAATAATGACCATCCTTATTATGAAGCTGATCCTGTTTATGAAGATGGGGCAATGGCTGAGGCAGGAGCTACTAAATTAAGAGCTGGAGAGGTGACTGACTTATTGTCACAGCCAGCTTATGACCTAAGTACAGATGGATTAGAAAAGGTGTATATTCAACAGTTGATTAACTTTGCTATTACTCCGGGGGATGTGTTTACATTAACCCGACGTTCAGGAATTCCTAAAACAGGTAGTGCGTATTTCCCGAGAGAAGCTTTATTGGCATCAGGAACGGAGTTGGTTATACCTCGTCGTTTCACAATAGGAACGCCAACTGAGGATAATGCTAACTACGAAAACTACGTTAACGCAATTCAGGAGCAAGGTTTTTCTACAGGTACGAACAATCCTTCAACTTTAAATACTGAAAGGATATGGTTTGATAAGGAAAACCCTAATTATGGTGTTGGGCCAAACAACTAGTAAGTTCTCATTTAGTTAGTTTATATAGTTTTTTATTGTGTTTAAAGGCCCCTTTTCGGGGTCTTTTTTTATGCTTGAAATCGTGTAGGTAGATTTAAACCTGATGTTGTTTGGCTTTTTGATCTTGTTGTTTGTCGAATTATTTTCTTAAAATTTAACTTATTAGTAACATTTAATATGGTTTTTTTAATAAAAAATCATAAATTAATCAACAACTAACTTAAATTTTAAAATCTATGTGCAAAAAACTACTGTCCTTGATGGTGTTTGTGCTTCTGTTCTCATTTCAGCAACTGACAGCGCAAAACAGAACTATTACAGGTACTGTTACCGATGCAGATGATGGTTCGCCGTTGCCTGGGGTAAATGTGATCTTAAAGGGTACCACTAATGGTACTTCTACTGATTTTGATGGAAATTATACGATTAATGATGTTCCAGTTAACGGAACCCTTGTCTTTTCGATAATTGGATACACTTCTAAAGAAGTTCCGGTAAATGGCTTGTCGAGCATTAATGTTGCTTTAGTTGAAAGTGCCGAACAACTTGGAGAAGTTGTAGTAACGGCATTAGGTATTCAAAAGGAACAAAGAGCTTTAGGATATTCCTTGACCGAAGTTGGAGGTGATGAGCTTTCTAATGTAAAACAAACTAATGCTATCAATTCTCTTCAGGGAAAAGTTGCGGGTGTTAATATCACTCAAAATTCAACAGGTGCTGCCGGATCGAGTAGGGTTATTATTCGTGGTAACAGTACGTTAACAGGGAATAATCAACCCCTGTATGTAGTGGATGGTATTCCTATCGGTAATGACAATAATGGATCTGCCGGTCTTTGGGGTGGTAATGACGGGGGAGATGGTGTTTCTAGTATAAATCCCGATGATATTGAATCGGTTAGTGTATTGAAAGGAGGTTCTGCTACAGCACTATATGGATCAAGAGGGGGAAATGGTGTGATTGTTATTACCACTAAAGGAGGTAAAGAGCAACAAGGATTTGGAGTTGAATATAGTAGTTCGGTAATGTTTGACCAGGTAAATACGTCAATTCAGGATTTTCAAACGGAATATGGGCAAGGTACCCGTGCAAGGGTTCCTGTTAGTTCTCTTGAGGCATATGAACTGGGGCTTAGTTCTTGGGGGCCAAGGTTAGACGGCTCAAATGTTCCACAATGGGATGGTGAAGAAAGACCATATTCTTATGTGGGTAATAATGTAAGTAAGTTTTATCGTACTGGAACAACATTCATTAATACATTAGCTCTGGTGGGAAGTTCAGATAATATGAATTATCGGTTTTCAGCTTCCAATATGGATAATGATGATATAATGCCTAATTCAGGAATGAATAGAAAAACTTTTTCACTGAATGCAGGTGCCGTACTAGGAGAAAAAATAACCACTCAGGTCAATGCCAAGTATATAGTAGAAGATGTAATGAACAGGCCGCGATTATCTGATGCCCCGGGTAATGCAAACTACACAGTAGCTTTGCTTCCTCCTAACATAGATGTAAGAGATATGGATCCTGGGGCAAATGAAGATGGGTCAGAAAGAGGGTATTCGGCTAATGTATTTTCTCAGAACCCATATTATGCGGCTTATAATTTCAGGAATGAGGATCAAAGAAATAGAATAATAGCTTCTGCATCCCTTCGGTATGATATTTTAGAATGGCTATATGTGTCCGGACGAGTAGGAACAGACCACTTTACAAGAAAATCTGTTGCAGTAGAACCATGGGGAACAGCATATAAAGTACTGGGAGGAATGAATGAGCAGGAATTGCGATATAGTCAGATAGATGCAGATATATTGATCGGTGCTGAAAAGGATTTAACAGAAAAGCTGAGTTTTAATGGCTTTTTTGGAGCTAACAGTAATCATATTGAATCTGAAACTTTAATCTTAGGAGGGAATGATTTTATTATTCCTGGATTTGAGGATATTTCTAACCTGGCTACTCAAACCAGAAGCAGAACATACAGTGAGCGTAAAATAGGGTCGCTGTACGGGTCATTAGAATTTGCGTGGGACGATTGGGCTTATTTAACCCTTACCGGAAGAAATGACTGGTTTTCTACGTTGTCTTTTCCCGGAAAGACAACACCTAATGATGCTTTTTATCCATCGATAACGAGCAGTATTATCTTGTCAGATATACTGGATCTCCCTGAAAGTATAAGATTCCTGAAAATAAGAGGTGGTTATTCTCAAGTTGCAGGAGGTGGAGATATTCCTTATCAATTAGCTCCTAACGATGAATTCTTTGGGCAGGGACATCTTGGACAACCTCTAGGTAGAATTAGTGGAGATAATGTGCCAAACGCTAATTTGGTGCCATGGGATAAAAAAGAATATGAATTTGGTATTGATGCAAGGTTCTTTGATAACAGATTAAGCTTGGATTTAGCACTGTATAAAAATGAGACTACCAATGATTTAGTGCAAGCTTCTACTTCTGTATATACCGGTTATAATACAAGATCGGTGAATTTAGGGAAACTGGAAAATAAAGGGGTGGAATTTTTAGTATCCGGAACTCCGGTCCGTTCTGAAAATTTTAGTTGGACAACAAGTATTAACGGAGCTTTTAATGAAAGTTTAATTTCTAAAACCAATAATGAAAATCAACCGGTAAGTCTTGATGAGCCAAGAACCCAGAACGTGCGAATTCAGCATATTGTAGATGAAAGATATGGTAAAATTGTAGGGGTTTCTTATGTGAGAGACGACGCTGGTAATATTGTATACGATATTAACGCTGATGGGGTTCCAATTGCAAGAGAGGGAGGTAGAATAATTTTAGGAGATGGAGTGCCACCTTGGAGTTTAGGTTGGTCAAATAATTTTAGATTTGGTGATTTTAATCTTAACTTTTTAATTGATGCCAAGTTTGGAGGGCAGATATTTTCTGGGACAAACACAATTGCTTATGGAGCAGGGTTGCATAAAAACACATTGGAAGGGAGAGAAAATGGTTTAGAAGTAACAGGAATTGATAATGCTTCTGGTAATTCTTTTACTACTACTGTTGCTCCGGAAGATCTGCAAACATACTGGAATGAGGTGAATGATATTGCAGAAGAATTTGTAGAAGATGCTGATTTTATCAAGTTCAGGGAAATGAGTTTAGGCTATAATTTGCCGGGAAGCATTTTGGATAAAATATTCATCAAGAGTGCAAACATATCATTTATAGCTCGAAATTTATTTTATATAAAAAGAAGTGCAGATAATATAGATCCTGAAAGTGCTTATAATGTGAGCAATTCACAAGGTTTAGAATATTTCGGTGTGCCATCAACAAGAAGTTATGGAGTAAGTTTAAATGTTAAATTCTAATTTAGAAATTATGAAAAAAATATTATATATATTTTCATTAATTCTCATGCTGACATCTTGTGACAAAGGTTTTGAGGATATGAATGTAGATCCTACCAAACATAAAGTATTGGCAACTAGTAAGTTGACTTCGATTCAGTTGTTTACTTCCGGGGAACGTTATGAAAACTGGAGAGCCAATCTTATTTATCAATCCACTATGATGCAACACTTTGCTACTACGGCAGGCTATTGGTCTGGAGATAAATATACATGGAACAGAGGCTATGCATCGTCTTTAATTGATCGTTATTACGGAAATGCGGTTAAAACTGTTGAAGATCTGTTGGTTCAGCTAGAGCAGGATGAAGAGCCTGAGGAAATGAAAGCAATAGCAAGGATAATGAGGGTTTTTATATACTCCAGATTAACCGATTTGTATGGAGATATTCCATATAGCGAGGCTGGAAAAGCAGTACTTGAAGAAATATTCTTTCCCAGGTATGATCCGCAAAGTGAGATATATGCAGACATGCTAAAAGAACTGGAAGAGGCAACTGCTGTATTGGGAGATGGAACATCTGTATACGGAGATGCCGACATCATGTTTCAGGGAGATATGGGAAAATGGAGAAGATGGGGATACTCTTTAATGTTGCGATTGGGATTCAGGCTAATTAAAGTAGATCCGGCTGCATCTCAACAATGGGTTACCAAAGCAATTAATGGAGGGGTCATGACAAGTAATGCTGATATTGCCTATATTATTCACACCGATGGGGAAGGAATTAATAGGAATGGATTAGGAGAAGTTTTCCTTGCCGACAATAATATGAGGATGAGTAAAACTTTTATAGATTTTCTCCAAGGAGATCCTAGATTAACTGTTTTAGCTTCATTACCTGAAAACACAGGTGAATTGGATGCTAATGATGACCCGATTTTGAGAACCGATGAAGAAAGGTTAGACCCGATGTCTCAGAAAGGCTTGCCAAACGGATTGGATCTCGAAATGCTGGAGAATATGACAGGTGAAGAAAACGTTCAGGCTTACTCTGAACCAAACAGACTACTGATAACAGGAGTTACTGCGCCAATGTTTTTTCAAACCTATGCCGAAGTTGAGTTTATGCTGGCTGAAGCAGGAGTTCGTTGGGGGTTGGCAGGAGATCCTGCGGCTCATTATGAAGAAGGTGTCAGAGCAGCCATGAAAATGCTTGCTTTGTATGGAGAAGGAGGTATTATAGAAGATACTGATATTGATGATTATTTATCGGCTAATCCATACGATGCTGCTAATGCTTTAGAACAAATCAATACCCAATATTGGGCAGCGACTTTCCTAAACGAATATGAAGCTTTTTCTAATTGGAGAAGAGTTGGTTTCCCTGCGCTGATTCCTGTGAATTATCCTGGAAATGTGACAGGAGGGACTATTCCTAGAAGGTTGACATATTCTGAAAGTGATATTTCTAATAATCCGGAAAATTATCAAGAGGCTGTCAGCAGACAGGGGCCTGATGAACTTACAACCCGTGTATGGTGGGATGTAGAATAAGGATGTTGAATATTTAGGTAATTTGTATAGTCAGTTAGTTTTAATAAAGGAGGGGAAACTCTCCTTTATTTGGTTTTTTAATAAAACTATAATTAATATGAAAAATACTATAGTCGTTGTATTTATTCTTTCCTGTTGTTTTCTAAGGGCTCAGGAAAATAAATTATTTACGCTTATAAGCTCCAAAGATTCAGGAATTGAGTTTAGGAATATTATTATTGATGATAAAGAGAAGAATATATTACTGTATGCTAATTTTTACGGAGGGGCTGGGGTAGGCGTTGCCGATTTTAATAGAGACGGATTAATGGATGTGTATTTTGCAGGAAATATGGTGGCTGACGAAATATACATTAATAAGGGAGGTTTTAAATTCGAAAAACTTGAAAAATCAGGACTTGTTTATGATGGAGGGTGGTCTACAGGAGTAACCATTGCAGATGTAAATAATGATGGATATCCGGATGTCTATGTAAGCCGTGAGTTGTATGATTATAAACCGGAATTAAGAAAGAATCAATTATACATAAACAATGGAGATTTAACTTTTACCGAATCGGCAGAAAAATATGGGGTGGCAAATGAACAACGTACACGGCATGCTACATTTCTGGATTATGATAAAGATGGTCTGTTAGATCTGTTTTTATTGACTCAGCCGCCTAATCCGGGGAGTTATTCTGAGTTTTTTGGTACTAAATTGTTGCAGCCAGAATATCATTTGGTGTTGTTGAAGAACACTGGTAAAGGTTTTTTTAAGGATGTTACCACTGATGCAAAAGTGGGTTTGACCGGATTCCCTAATGCTGTTTCAGCTTCGGACTTAAATAATGATGGATGGGTTGATTTGTATGTTGCTAACGATTTTTATGCTCCCGATTTTATTTTTATGAACAATAAGGATGGTACGTTTACGAATGTGGCGAATTCAGCCCTAAACCACATGTCCTTTTACAGTATGGGAGTCGATACCGGAGATATTAATAACGACGGGTTTTTAGACATTTTTGTTGTAGATATGGTGGCTGAGGATAATTTTCGGTTAAAAGCGAATATGAGTGGAATGAACCCGCAGGCGTTCTGGAATGTTGTCAACAATGGAGGGCATTACCAATATATGTTTAATAATTTTCATCTGAATAATGGAAATGGCACCTATAGTGATGTTGCCCAGATCTCAGGTATGGCAAATACAGACTGGAGTTGGGCGAACCTTATTGCCGACTTTGATAATGATGGCTTAAAAGATGTTTATGTGACTAATGGACTTTTAAGGGATATAAGAAATACAGATGCTGATAAAAAGTTAGGGGCATATGTTATAGAGACCGCCAATAAATGGGTGGAAGAGAATCCGAATGCAGGCGATGTAAGTATTTGGGATATAATTGATCTGAAAAAAACACTTTCCATAATCCCGTCACAGCCAATTGAAAATTACGCTTTTAGAAATGAGGGAGAACTTAAGTTTAATGATGTCAGTGAAAACTGGGGCTTAAATCAAAAATCATTTTCTAGCGGTGCTGCCTATGCTGATTTTGATAATGATGGAGATTTGGATATAGTGGTTAATAATGTAAATGAGGAAGCTTTTCTGTATAAAAATAATAGTTCCGGTAATTACCTTAGACTTAAGCTAAACTCAAAGAAAGGCCTGCCTACTTTCGGAACAAGAGTTGAAGTCGTACAGGGAAATAACAAACAGTTTTATGAAACTACAAATGTCAGGGGGATTTATTCAACAAGTGAAAATATAGCTCATTTTGGATTAGGAAGCTCCGATAAAGTTGATTTGTTGAAAATAACTTGGGCAGACGGTAAAGTCAATCTTTTAAAGAATATTGAAGCTAATCAGCAAATAGAGTTGTTTGTCGAAGATGCAGAGAAAAATAACCAAAATAACGATGCCGAAAATAGAAGCAAAACTTTTGAAAACATAACGGCGGCATTGTTGTTTGAGCATAATCATAAAGAGAACAATTTTAATGATTATGACTATCAGGTGCTATTGCCGCATAAGATGTCTCAATTTGGCCCGTCTTTGGCTGTTGGCGATGTTAATAATGATGGCGCTGAAGATGTTTTTATAGGAGGATCGGCTGGCTTCCCAGCTTTTCTGTACCTATATAAAAATGGAGGATATGTTGCTTCAAATATCGATTTGTGGACTGAAGAACTGATGTTTGAAGATGTTGATGCTGAATTTTTTGATATCGATAATGATGGAGATTTAGATTTGTATGTAGTTAGTGGAGGAAATGAATTTAAAGATAAAAGTGATTTTTACGCTGATAGAATATATGTTAATGACGGGAAAGGAAGGTTTAAAAAATCTAAAATTAAGGGAGTGGATAATGTGAGTGGGGGAGTGGTAAAAATACAGGATATGGATAATGATGGCGATTTAGACCTCTTTGTGGGAGGAAGGATGAAAGCCAGAAAATATCCGGAGCCTGTATCGTCGATGTTATTGATTAATGAAAAAGGAAAGCTGATAAATAAAACATCTGAATTAGCACCTGGCTTAAAAGATATTGGTATGGTAACGGATGCTGTTTGGGATGATTACGACAATGATGGTTGGGTAGACTTGATATTGGTTGGAGAGTGGATGCCGGTTACGATTTTCCAAAATCAATCAGGCCAACTACAGAGAGTAGAAGTGGCCGATCTTGCAGTTACAACCGGATGGTGGTCTAGTATTGAAAAAGGAGATTTTGATAACGATGGTGATAATGATTTGATATTGGGGAATATAGGGTTGAATTATAAGTATAAAACCTCTCAGGAAAACCCTTTCGATGTATACTATTACGATTTTGATAATAACGGTGTTAATGATATTGTTTTGGGTTACTATCAGGAAAATAAGCATTATCCGCTAAGGGGATTCTCTTGTTCGTCTCAGCAAGTGCCCAGTTTGAAAAAGACATTTAAAAAGTATGACGTGTTTGCATCGTTAGAGCTGGAAGAGGTTTATGGTGAGGATAAGTTGGAAAGAGCATTACACTATAAAGCAGATACTTTTGCTTCTGTGTATATTGAGAACCAGGGTAATGGTAAGTTTAATATGTCAATGTTGCCCAGAATGGCACAATTGTCTAACATTAATGATTTTATAGTGGGAGATTTTAATGATGATAATCACCTGGATGTGTTGTTTGTCGGGAACTTGTTTGTCTCAGAGATAGAGACTACCAGAAATGATGCCGGAACAGGAGGGTTACTTTTAGGAGATGGTAAAGGGAGCTTTACTTTTGAGTCTCAGCTCAAAAGTGGTTTTTTTACCAGAAAGGATGCGAAGAAGATGAAGTTTATTAAAGACAGAGACATTATTATTGTTGTCAATAATAATGATATAGTTCAATTCTTTAAATTCAATCGTTAATTTGCTTCAATACGATAGGTATATTAGTTGTTGGTAGCTTGCAATAGCCATTCTTGCAAACATATATTGTGGTTTGGCCGGTTACCAACTTCTCTTTTAGCAAGGGTAGGTTCTCTTTATTGATACTGCCTATCAAGATCTTATTAGGTAAAAATGTACGATCTAGTTCACGACTTTTAGAAATCGCATCTTCCCCTAAAATAGCTATTTGATATGGAGCCGAAATCGACCAGATTAGAGGTTTAAACCAGGAAGCATAAAATCTATGATCGGTTGTAAAAGATTCAATAGACGCATTAGTCATTTTTCTGCTTTTTTTGATGAAGTCAGAATTTCCGGTATATGTTCCAAGCATATAATAGTTTATAGCCATGATTGCATTTCCGGAGGGAGTAACGTCATCGTCAATTGTGATTTTACTGGTAAATAGAGTTGTTTCAGTTTTTGGTTCAAAATGCGATAAATAAAATCCATTTTGTAAAAAATTATCTTCAAAAGCTTTATGGATTTTCTGTGCCCGATCTATCCAGTTCTTGTCCAGCGTGGCCTCATAAATATTAAGGTAGGCTTTAATTAGATAAGCGTAATCATTTAAAAAACCTTTAATTGAAGCGGAATTGTTGATATAGCTATGATAAAGTGTATTTTTTTTCCAGACTTTTTGATTTAATGTATTGGCTCTTTTAATAGCTTCGGCAAGCCATTGACTTTCTCCAAATACCCTATAAGCATCGGTTAATGAAATAATAGCCAGGGCATTCCAGTCGGTTAAAGTCTTATCATCTCTTTCCGGAGCATCTCTTAAAGATCTTCTTTTTTTTAATTTGGAGATACACTCTTTGATTTTCTCTTCATCAATATGGTTGGATTGCTTTTTGTAGAGAACATTTTTACCATAGAGCCAATTACCTGTTTCTGAAACATCAAATACTCTATTGAAATAATTAAGATCATCCCCTAGGACTTCTTGTAACTCTTTGTAAGTCCATGTATAATAATCACCCTCACCGCTTTTAGAATCTGCATTTAAGGAAGAAGCGAAAAGACCTTCTTCTGTAGTCATATTCGTTAAAAGGAACTGAATACTTTGATATACAATATATTTATATTGCTCGTTTTTTGTAATGCTGTAGGCTTTAGTATAAAGGCTAATCAATTGGGCATTATCATATAACATTTTTTCAAAATGAGGGTGTCTCCACCGATAATCTGTGGTGTATCGAGAAAACCCGCCATCTATATGGTCATAAACACCTCCATTTAGGATGTGGTCTAAGGTTAAGGTTACTGCATGAATGATCTTTTCGTCTGTGATATAGAAGTATGCGTCCAAAAGGCTGCTGAAACTTTGAGGTAAAGGGAATTTTTCAGCACCTTTGTATCCTCCGTATTCCCAATCCATATCTTCTAACCACTTGTCTATACTTTTACGAAGTATCTCTGTGTTAATAGCCTTTAGTTCTAAAGTGTCTGTCTCTGTAGATTTCTCTATTTCTTTTTGAATCGAAGCTCCTAATGATTTGAATGTTGTAGGTTTTAGCCGATAATTTTCTGAAGCATATTTTAATATTTTCAACCAGTTCGATTTGGTTTGATAAGTGGTGGCGTATACAGGTTTTCCATCAGGAAGGGCAATGATGTTTAGTGGCCATCCACAATCTTCATTCAATAGCCGACATGCTTCCATGTATATTTTATCGATATCTTGTCGCTCTTCACGATCTATTTTTATCGAAATAAAGTTGGCATTCATCTCTTCGGCAACTTCAATATCAGAAAAAGATTCTTTTTCCATGACATGACACCAGTGGCATGCCGAATACCCTATACTAATGACGAGAAGTTTATCTTCCTTCAGAGCTTTGTTTAGTGCGATTTCATTCCATGGATACCAGTTTACGGGGTTGTCTTTATGTGCTAAAAGGTAAGGGCTGCTGGCATTTTTTAAGTGGTTTGATTTTTGAGCTGTTAAACTTATATCACAAAAAAGAAAAAGAAATATGAAGGCGAGGCAATGTCTCATAATAATAAGGGGTTAGAAAAAAGTTCTTTTATCCGTATGTTTATATGACGATTTAGACCAATTCAGGCTTAATTACAGATTGTTTTAAAGGTAATGTTTTTTAGCTTTTGACCATTGTTGTTGGTCGAATTATTTAAAATGTGATGCCCCGTTTTATGATATTAGTACCTCCGTTATTGTGCATATATAAAAGGGTTTGGGATCCGGATTAAGTTATTTAATGAAAACTTGGCATTTTGTGAAAGAATTAAATAGACTTTCGTGTAGTGACCGAATGAACTATCTTGCACATGTTTTTTATTTGAAACTTACCATAGCCAAATAAATATTAAAATAAGAAATTATGATTGCTGAAGAACAATTAAGAAATCTGAAAAATATTAGTTATCAAGCAGCCGGTGTATACGAGAATACACGTTTCGAAAAAATTCACAATGTTGTTTTTGATGATTCAAATGTGGCCTCTGCTATAGTGGCAGCTGAAATAGCATCTCTTATCAGAACAAAGCAAGAGGAAAATCTACCTTGTGTTCTGGGGTTGGCTACAGGTTCTTCACCAATTAAGGTGTATGAAGAATTAGTGCGACTACATAAGGAAGAAGGATTGAGCTTCGAAAATGTAGTCACCTTCAACTTAGATGAATACTATCCGATGACGAAGCAGAACGTGCAGAGTTATCACTATTTTATGCATGAATATCTGTTTAATCACATAGACATAAAGCCTGAAAATGTAAATATCCCCAAAGGAGATCTGGAACCTGATGAAATACTGGATTTCTGTGTGTCTTATGAAGAAAAGATAAAGAGTTATGGTGGTTTGGATTTTCAATTGCTGGGTATTGGTAGAACGGGGCATATCGGTTTTAATGAGCCAGGTTCTCACTATAATTCAAGAACGCGCCTGATTACGCTGGATCACTTAACAAGAAGTGATGCATCCGGAGCATTTTTAGGACTTGAGAATGTGCCGAAGAAAGCGATTACTATGGGGGTGCGTACTGTAATGGACGCTAAGAGGATCGTACTTTTGGCATGGGGGCAGAATAAGGCCGACATAGTTAAGCAGACGATTGAAGGAGAGATAGATCCTTCAGTGCCGGCTACGTATCTGCAACAGCATAATAATACGACATTTGTGCTAAATGACGAAGCAGCATCAGAACTCACAAGAATTAAAACCCCTTGGTTGGTCGGGCCGTGTGACTGGACGCATGAGCTTACTAAAAAAGCCGTATTCTGGTTATGTGACCACACTTCAAAATCGATATTGAGACTTACAGATAAAGATTATAACGATAATGGGATGGAAGGGCTGCTGTCGCATGAAGGCTCTTCATATGATTTGAACATTAAAATGTTCAATGAATTACAACATACCATATCTGGTTGGCCGGGAGGAAAACCAAACGCCGATGATACAAACAGGCCTGAAAGGGCAGCACCGGCTAAAAAGCGTGTTATTATATTTAGCCCGCATCCTGACGATGATGTTATTTCGATGGGAGGGACGTTTGACCGCCTGGTAGAACAAGGGCATGAAGTACATGTTGTATACCAGACTTCAGGGAATATTGCGGTATCAAATCACGAAGCCTTGAAATTTGCGGAAGTAGCAGCTTCTTTTGATGAAAATAACGACCTGTACAATAAGATTATTGATAGTATTAATAACAATGAGGAGTATGTTGTCGATGCTCCTGAAGTGAGGGCACTGAAAGGACTGATAAGACAAAAGGAATCTGTTGCCGCTACGCGATTTGTCGGAATCCCTGACAGTCAGGCTCATTTCCTGAATTTGCCTTTTTACGAAACAGGAACGATAAAGAAAAATCCTTTAGGACAGGAAGATGTGGATATTATGTGTGATATTATCAGGGCAATCAAGCCACATCAGATATATGCAGCAGGAGACCTGGCAGATCCTCACGGAACACATAAGGTTTGTTTAGACGCCTTGTTTGAGGCTTTAAAGGTGCTGAAACCCGAATCTTTTATGGAAGATTGCTGGGTATGGCTGTACAGAGGAGCATGGCATGAATGGGCTATGCATGAAATAGAGATGGCTGTACCGATGAGTCCTGATCAGGTGTTGAGAAAGCGTAGAGCTATTTTCTATCACCAGTCTCAGAAGGACGGAGTAATGTTCCAGGGAGACGACTCCAGAGAGTTTTGGGTGAGAGCTGAAGAAAGAAACAAAGAGACTGCCGCTAAATACCACCAGCTAGGATTAGCAGATTATGCGGCTATAGAAGCTTTTAGAAGATATTATTACTAGACTTATGATTTTAATAGCAGACGGAGGTTCTACCAAGTGTGATTGGATAGCAGTCGATGAAGCAGGAAAAACACTTTTTAAAACAAGAACGAAAGGAGTCAACCCGGCACTTTTAACCAAAAAAGAGGTCGTAGAGAGGCTTGCCGAATCTCCTGAGTTATTAACGCATCATGAGGAGGTGGGAAAAGTATTTTTTTATGGAGCAGGTTGCGGTTTGGAAAAACAGCAAAAAGGATTGGCGAAAGCATTCAGAAGATTTTTTACTAAAGCATCTGTAGTAGACGTTAAGGAAGATCTGGCAGCGGCCGTTTATGCATGTACAGATAAGCCGGCCGTAGTCTGTATTTTAGGAACAGGATCAAATTGTTGTTATTTTGACGGAACCGAAATACAGACAAGAATGCCTGCCCTCGGATATACTTTGATGGATGATGCCAGCGGGAATTTTATCGGAAAGCAATTGCTTAGGGCGTATTACTTTAAGCAAATGCCCGAATATCTGGCCGATAAGTTTCGGGTTGAGTATCAGCTGGATCCCGCCAAAGTGAAAAAAAACCTTTATAAAAAGCCAAATCCGAATGCTTATCTGGCTACTTTTGCTAAATTCTTGTTCGAAAATATAGAAGAACCGTTTTCTCAGGCTTTACTCAAAGAAGCAGCTTTGTCTTTTTTAAAGTCTCATTTAATGTTGTTTAAGGAAGAACTGGCCTCAGCGCCTGTACATTTCATAGGTTCAATCGCTTATTATGCAAAAGAACAGATAACCGAAGTTTTAAAAGAGCACGGTATTCAGGCAGGTAAGTTCGTAAGAAGGCCAATCGACGGATTGGTCTCATACCATACTACTAAAGTTGTCAGTTAAGATCCCAAACTGATATTTGTCATAGTATATAGAATCCACTTAAAGTAGTTTTGAGCTTTCAAAGCTACTTTAAGACATGGATCTAATTCAGAAATATAATGTTCCCGGGCCAAGGTATACAAGCTACCCTACAGTTCCTTACTGGGATATAGAAACATTTTCTGTCGATAATTGGATAAGTTCATTTAAAAAATCTTTTCAGGAAAGTAATCAGCAGGAAGGAATCAGTCTCTATATCCATCTTCCGTTTTGCGAGAGCCTATGTACTTTTTGCGGGTGCCATAAACGTATTACCAAAAGGCATGAAGTTGAAGAGCCATATGTCGATACACTTTTAAAAGAATGGAAATTGTATTGCGATGTGCTTGGTAATGCCCCCCAGGTCAAAGAAATTCATTTGGGAGGAGGTACACCTACTTTTTTTTCCCCCGAAAACCTGAAAAAACTTATCAACGGCATATTTAAATATGCCGTAAAAGCCAGACACTACGAATTCAGTTTTGAGGGGCATCCGAACAATACTACGCGTGAACACTTACAAACATTATACGATTTAGGGTTTCGGCGGGTTAGTTATGGCGTTCAGGATTATTCATTAACAGTTCAGAAAGCCATCAACAGGATCCAGCCTTTCGAAAATGTAAAAAGGGCCACAGAAGAAGCAAGAGAAATAGGATACACATCAGTAAGCCACGATTTGGTATTCGGCTTGCCATTCCAAACCCTCGGAGACGTGATCGAAACGATCAATAAAACGATTCAGTTAATGCCCGATAGAATAGCCTTCTATAGTTATGCACATGTGCCGTGGATGAAGGGTAACGGACAAAGAGGATTTAGCGAAGAAAATTTACCATCCGGTGAGGAGAAGAGAATTCTCTACGAGGTTGGGAAAAAACTTTTCTCCGAATTAGGATACGTAGAAATAGGGATGGATCATTTTGCCCTTAAAACAGATTCGTTGTATAAGTCGATGGAAAATGGAGGACTTCACAGGAATTTCATGGGATATACAGCTTCAAAAACACAACTGATGATAGGTCTTGGAGCCTCCAGTATAAGCGACAGCTGGTATGCCTTTGCCCAAAACGTAAAAGGTATAGAAGAATATACCCATTTAGTAAACAATGGAATTTTACCGGTATACAGGGGACATTGTTTAAATAAAGAAGACCTTATCATAAGAAAACATATCCTGAACCTGATGTGCCGGCTTAAAACAAGCTGGAAGGATGACAAGGATTACTTTGAAGAATTACCACAAGTATTAGAAAGTTTAGAAGAAATGAAACAAGATGGCTTTTTTATCGTTGAAGATAAAGAACTGAAGGTAACCGATAACGGAAGACCATTTATAAGAAATATCTGTATGGCATTTGATGTTCTTTTACAACGTAATAAACCGGATAGGGAACTGTTTTCTATGACAGTTTAGTTGATAGGCATCAGATATGTAGGGTGAAGAGCCGGACGAAAGTTCGGCTCTTTTTATTTTAAATACGATAAGCTAGAATATCAATTTTAACAAAATAAATTACTTTTCTTCTTGAATGATGATTATCATTGTATGACAATACGAAAGTAAAAATAAGGTAATGAAAATAATTAAAAATATTAATAGCTTTTATTTGGTTTTGTTTTTGTGTGCAGGTGCTACTTTTTTAAATCGACTTCACGCACAAAATGAAAAATCGATAAATGAGAAGAAGAAACAGTTAAGGATTGTAGCGGTAGAGAAGATAAAAGATGAATTAGCTAAAATTACATTTTCTGACAGACAAACAATGTATGTCGATTTTTATGCGGATCATATTTTCAGACTTTTTCAGGACAATTCAGGAAAAGACATGAGGCCCCCAAAAGCAGATCCTGAGGCTCAGATTCTGGTGAACAACCCGAGAAAACAGGTAAGCTCTTTAAAGATATCAGAAGGCGAAGGTCAATTTTATCTTACGACGCCGAAAATCAGAATTACATTTAACAGCGAACATTCTGTTTTTAACGTTCGGGATCTTACGACCCAGGCTGTTGTTTTAGAGGTGACCGAACCCGTATCTTTCGAAAAAGAACGTGTACATATAAAATTAAAAGAAAATACGCATGAATACTTTTACGGAGGTGGTGTACAAAATGGTAGATTCTCACACAAAGGAAAAGTAATAGCCATCGAGAACCAGAATAGCTGGACAGATGGCGGGGTAGCTTCGCCTACACCTTATTATTGGTCTTCTGACGGGTATGGGTTTATGTGGTATACATTTAAAAAAGGACAATATGATTTCGGGGCTAAACAAGAAGGAGTGGTCAATCTCCACCACGAAACAGATTATCTCGATGTATTCTTTATGATCAACCATAAAGAGACCGGCCTTCTGAACGATTTTTATCAGTTGACGGGTGAGCCGGCATTGTTGCCAAAATTCGGATTCTACCAGGGGCACTTAAATGCCTATAACCGCGATTACTGGAAAGAAGATGAAAAAGGAATTCTTTTTGAAGACGGGAAAAGGTATAAAGAAAGCCAAAAGGATAATAGTGGAATTAAAGAGTCTTTAAACGGAGAAAAAAATAATTATCAATTCTCAGCAAGAGCTGCGGTAGATCGTTATTTGGATAATGATATGCCATTGGGGTGGATTTTACCAAATGACGGTTATGGAGCTGGGTATGGTCAGACGGAAACCTTAGATGGTAATATTCAAAACCTGAAAGAATTTGGAGATTATGCACGGTCAAAAGGAGTTGAAATAGGGCTGTGGACACAATCCGATTTACACCCGAAAGAAGGGGTGAGTGCGCTTTTGCAGAGAGATATTATAAAAGAAGTACGTGATGCAGGTGTAAGAGTGTTAAAAACAGATGTGGCGTGGGTGGGTGCCGGTTATTCTTTCGGACTTAATGGCGTTGCCGATGTCGGAGAGATCATGCCAGAATATGGAAATAATGCCAGGCCTTTTATTATTTCTCTTGACGGTTGGGCAGGAACTCAACGTTACGCAGGGATATGGTCGGGCGATCAGACAGGAGGAGTATGGGAATATATCCGTTTTCACATTCCAACCTATATTGGCTCCGGTTTATCAGGGCAACCAAATATTACTTCCGATATGGACGGAATCTTTGGAGGTAAAAACCCTGTTGTAAATACAAGGGATTTTCAATGGAAAACATTTACGCCGATGCAGTTGAACATGGATGGCTGGGGAGCCAATGAAAAATATCCCCAGGCATTGGGTGAGCCTGTAACATCAATAAACAGAAATTATCTGAAACTGAAATCAGAACTTCTTCCGTACGCTTACAGTGTTGCAAAAGAATCAGTTAACGGCCTGCCGATGATAAGAGCGATGTTCCTGGAAGAAAAAAACAGTTATACCCAGGGAACTGCAACCCAATACCAGTTTATGTACGGACCAGGCTTTTTAGTGGCGCCAATCTATAAAGAAACTAAGGCAGACGAAGAAGGAAACGATATCAGAAACGGGATATACCTGCCGGAAGGTTTATGGGTAGATTATTTTACAGGGGAACAATATAAAGGAAATCAGATTATTAATAGTGTTGCAAGTCCCGTATGGAAATTACCTGTTTTTGTAAAGAGAGGTGCGATAATCCCTATGGTTAATCCTAACAATAATGTAGCGGAGATAAACAATAATTTACGAATCTATGATGTGTATCCGTATGGTAAATCGTCTTTTAGGGAATATGATGATGACGGTGTTACCGAAGCTTATAAAAATGGAGAAGGAGTATATACATTAATCGAATCTGAAGTTGATGTAAAGGATAATGTATGGCTGACTGTTCATCCTTCTGAGGGTAGTTACAAGGGGTTTACAAAAGAAAAATCTACTGAATTCAGGATCAATGTTACCAAAAAACCGAAAAAGGTATCCCTGAAAATTGCGGGTAGAAAAGTAAAACTCCTGGAAGTTGATAGTAAAGAAGAAATGAAAGGCAGGGAGAATGTGTATTATTACGAAGAGCAACCGGATTTTAACAGGTTTTCAACTAGGGACAGTGAATTTGAAAAAGTTCGGCTGCTGAAAAACCCCAGGCTGTTGGTTAAAACGGGAAAAGTGGATGTTACATCCCAAAGCATACAACTACAGTTGAAAGGGTTTGTTTTTGAACCAAAGGAGACACATAAGCTGACTACCGGAGCCATGCAGACACCGGGTAATGCACGGGTTTTTGATGAAGATGCGGAAGCATATACGCTAAAACCAACATGGCAGGAAGTAGCAAACGCCGACTACTACGAGATTGAATTTAACAATATGTTTTATTCAACCATAAAAGAAACAGAACTCCTCTTTGAAGGGCTGGAAGCCGAAACAGAATATTCATTCAAGTTAAGAGCGGTTAATAAAGACGGGGTTTCAGACTGGACACAATTTACAGCGAAAACCAAATCAAACCCTCTGGAGTTTGCAATTAAAGATATCGTTGCAGAAACTTCATCCGAGAATCAGGGAGGTTATGAGGTAGATAAATTCTTTGATTTTGACGAAGGCAACCAGTGGCATACTGCATGGGGAGCAAATTCAATTCCTCTCGATCTGGTAATAGATTTGAAATCATACAATCAACTGGATAAATTTGAGTATTTGCCCAGAAGATCCGGAGGAAATGGTATCTGGTTGAAAGGGGAGGTTCATTATAGTAATGATAAAGAAAACTGGATAACTGCTGGAGATTTTGAATGGAAAAGAGATAATGATATAAAGACTTTTGTATTCAAGGAAAACCCAACAGCACGGTATATAAAAATCAATATCACTGAAGGTGTAGGTGGATACGGTTCCGGGAGAGAGTTGTATGTGTTTAAAGTCCCCGGAACAGAAAGTTATTTGCCGGGAGATATTAATAATGATGGGGTGATAGATGGTAACGACCTGACGTCATATACCAATTATACAGGATTGAGAAAGGGGGATGCCGATTTTGAAGGGTATGTGAGCATCGGAGATGTAAATAAGAATAACCTTATCGATGCTTATGATATTTCTATCGTTGCAACACAGTTAGAAGGTGGTGTTAAAGAGGACAAGCAAATCAAAGTAGACGGGGCGATCATACTTTCAACAGTAAAACGGCATTACAATGCCGGTGAAACTGTCGAGATAATGGTAAAAGGTAAAAGTCTTAAGTCTGTGAATGCATTAAGCTTCGCAATTCCATATAATGAAAAGGACTATGAATTCGAGGGGATCGACCCTTTAAATATGGAGTCGATGGAAAACTTAACCAATAACAGGTTGCATTCTAATGGCGATAAGGTGTTGTATCCAGCTTTTATAAATATAGGAGATCAGAAATCATTAGATGGCAACAAAGAATTATTCAAGATTCGTTTTAAAGCGAAACGTACATTGAAATTTGACTTAGGCCTAGAGAAAGCTATCTTGGTCGATAAGCATTTAAACGCTATAACTTTTTAAATTAGAAGAGGAGGGTGTCTAAAAAGTCAAGACACCCTCTTTTTTATTCGGGCAGGTATCGGAGAACTATTCTCAAATACGCAAATTATGGAGGGGTTGAAAATACTTTTTAGACACCCTCTTGAATCTCGTTTTTATGCAATTATAGACTTGTGCAACGGTTACCATCTTTGTTGTGTGTTCGTACTTTTTACCAACTTACTCTTGTAATTATAACCGATTTATTGTCATCTAAAAATCCAACGGAATAATGCTTGCTCGCAATTGAGTCAAAAATATATTGTTTTGAATAGTTCTTTCTTCCCTTTTTTCGTTCAATCTGTTCAAGTTCGTTTGAGTGCATTTTATTCTCTTTTTCTTCAAATCCGTTTGTTTTTAGTTCACTTTCTAGTTTTTCTAAATCCGCTTGGTCAAACTCAACTAAAAATGAAGAAGTATAATCTCCAAAATGGTCAGGAAATGAAGCTGTTTTGTATTTTATAATTCCGCTTTCTGGGAATTCCATTTTAGTAACTTCTTTAAAGTCCGTTTTGTAAAAATCCGATGAAGGATATATTGCACCATAAATAAAGTATCCAACCATTAAAATTGGTGTCAAAGCTATAATTCTCCATTTTTTATTAAATCCTCTTTTCTTAATCCATCTGTAAATTAGATATGAAATTCCGATTGGGATTCCAATTCCGAGTATAATTACAATTAAGAAGATGATTATTAATTCCATTCAGTTTTTCAGTATGACACACAACAGTTTGGCTATGATTTCGGCGTGGAATCGTCCGCCGTAACCAAATTTTATTCTTTTCTGTACGCAATCATTTCCATTGGTCCAGTAGGAATTGCATAAAGTTTTAAAAATTCTGGGGTAACCTCTTTAATTGGAATAGAAACATTTCTTTTTCCATTAAAATATATTGAAACAAAATAGGTTGAGTCAATTTGTTCAATCATTTTTTTCTCACCTTCTTTTCTCTTGAACAGTTTCAAGCTCTCTTTATTCCAAAGCTCTTTATTAAATTCGAATTTCGATTCTCGTTCGTTTTCAGTCAGTACGAAAGTCATTTTTTCAATATCCTCTTTTTTCAGCGTTGTGATTGTCGGTTCAAGTCGATAAAAGTCACACTCAAAAACTGTGTCTTTGTCATTTGACTTTCCGTCGATAAACCACTTTATATGATTCTCATTAACAATTTCGTATTTTGAGATTTTCTCATTGTTGTTGTTCAAGAAATCTCCATTATCCATTTTCAATGTTGTAGCTTTTTTTTTAAGCGAAAAATCGGTGTAAATGTAAACACTATCGTTGTTGATTTCCATAAGTTGAAAACCAGGATAACCCTTTTTTCCGTTTCCAGAATCAACGTCTTTTAAAATCCATTTTCCATTCAAATTTTGTCCAATTACTGAATTAGAAATCATTGTTAATATTATGATGATTGTTGCTTTTTCATATGTGCCACAACATTTGTATAAACACCATATAGGGTTTATTTCTACTATGTCCCCGAAAATAATCTAAATTAACAGGAAATGCAATACAGTTATCCGTAAATGGCCCAAAATTATTTAACAGCTGTTGTTTATAAACGCCCTAACTATTATGCTTATAATACAGCTAAAGTATCTATTATGGCCTTTAACGAATATAACCTCATTGAAAAGGTTAAATCCTACTTAGAAAGTAAATTTATAGAATGCTGGCCCGGTGCAAAGCCGTATCAAATCATATCAAAGCCATAGATAAAGAATGTATAATACGTTACGGAACCACACAATCAGGGCTTGGCTTTACCATAAGATTTATTCCAGAAGGGGAGATGTATGGGATTCCAAGTCCCATTCCCCTTAAAATAAAAAACACCCCGATAACGATGACAAAAACAGGAATTGCTTTTTGAATCTTTTTGCGGGCCGTAGCCGATAAAAAATTTCCCAAATAAGCGGCGCCACTCATTAATGGAATGGTGCCCAGGCCAAACAAGAACATATAAAGGGCGCTTAAGGTTGGTTGTCCCATGGCGATAGCGCCAAACAATGCCATATAGATAAGTCCGCAAGGAAGAAAACCATTCAGTATGCCTATCGAAAACAATGCCTTGCTGCTTTTTTTCTTAAGTTGTTGGCCTAAGTTCGATTTTACTTTCGAGATAACCTTAAAAACAGGTTTCGAGAAATTGTATTTTTGAAACAGGCGATAAGGAATAATGGCCGCTATAATCATTAATACACCGATTACTATCGATAGTTTTTGCTGAAGTCCACTAAGATAAAGTCCCTTTCCAAGAAAACCGAACAGTAAACCAATAAGCGAGTAACTTAAAAGTCTCCCCAAATGATAGAGGAATAGCTGTCCCGCTTTTTTAACATGATTACTTCTGTCTAAAGGCAATACAAAGGCTATTGGTCCGCACATTCCAATGCAGTGAAAGCTTCCCAGAAAACCCAATATTATTGCCGAATACAGCATGTTAATACGTTATTTCTTTTTTGTTTAAATAAGAAGAGTCATTATATTTCCAGTCTACTTCAATGTTCCAGCGGCCATCTAACAAACGGTTGTCAGGTATGAGCAATAGATGATTGGATGTAGAAAATGGGATTTCAAAATCCAATTGTTTATTAGATGGCCTGTATAGGAACACTTTTCCTGTAATTTCTGAATCATTAATTTGACCGGGGAACGATATTAATAACCCTTTTTCATTCTTTTTTATCGAGATGTCGTAACCGGCATTAAGGGTTTGTTGCTCTTTGTCCAGTTTGTCTTGAAAGGACAACTCTTTTTTATAATACTCATCTGTAACCAGATCGTGGTCATATTTTTTGTCCGTACTCATCGTAATTACCATATACATGATGAATGCTATAAACAAAGCAAATGCAATTACGATTCCTGTTCCCCAATTAAATTTCATTTTTTCCTGATTAGTTTTGTGGTTTAACTATCTGTAGCTTCTAGGACCTAAAAAAGTAGCACTTGTGGTTTCTATCAAAGTGTCTCCGCTGTAGATGCCCAGCTTAACTTTCGTCTTGTCATTATCGAGTAAACCTTTGTCTATTTCTATAAATAAAGTGCCCTCGGCCAATCCTTCCTTAGGTATAATAAATGTTTTATTGCCTACAGATTTAATTTCTCCTTTAGGAGATAACAGTTTAATTTGAACGTCTTCAATGTCTTTTACCGTTTTATTAATGACCTTATAGGTATACACATTGCTGATGATATAATCTCCTTTATGCTCGTATAATTGTCCGGGTAATCTCAGGACAGAGGCTTCGACATCGTTACGCAAGAATAGCATCCCAATCAATAATCCTGTTAAAATGGTTAATACGGCCACATAACCTTTCATCCGCGGAGTGAATGTAAAACGCGCTTTCTTTTCAATATTATCAATACTTGCATAACGAATCAGTCCTTTAGGATAACCGACGCTTTCCATAATGTGGTCACAGGCATCGATACAGGCGGTACAATTCACACACTCCAGCTGAGTTCCGTTTCTGATATCTATCCCCGTAGGGCATACATGAACGCATTGCGAGCAGTCTATACAATCGCCGTGGCCTAAAGCATTTCGGTCTTCATTTTTCCTGAATTTTTTTCTTCCGTTTTCTGCTTCCCCGCGTTTGTAATCATATGCAACGACTACAGATTTGTTGTCTAATAAAACACCTTGCAGCCTGCCATAAGGACAAGCAATGATACACACTTGTTCTCTAAACCAGGCAAAGATGAAATAGAATACACCGGTGAAGATTGTTAAAGAGACCAAAGTACTTGAATGGTTCCCGGGGCCTTCAAGGATATACCGTATAAGTTGATCACTGCCTATCAGATAAGCCAGGAATATATTGGCTATGATAAAAGAAATAAAGAAAAAGATGCTCCATTTTAGTCCCCTCTTTCTGATTTTTTCAGCATTCCATGGTTGTTTGGCCAAACGTATTTGAGCACCGCGGTCGCCATCGATCCAGTATTCGATCCTTCTGAAAACCATTTCCATGAAAATGGTTTGGGGGCATATCCACCCGCAGAAGATCCTTCCGAAGGATACCGTAAAGAGTGTGATAAATATTACCCCGATGATCATCGATATTACAAACAGATAGAAATCCTGAGGCCAGAACGGGAGTCCGAAAATATTAAACCTCCTTTCGAGAACATTAAACAGTAAAAACTGGTTCCCGTTTATCTTTATAAAAGGAGCAAGGAGTAAAAAAGCCAAAAGGAAGTAACTGACATATTTTCTGTACTTATAATAGTTTCCACTCGGTTTTTTAGGGAAAACCCATGCGCGTTTACCCTCTTTGGTGACGGTTCCAATGGAATCTCTGAAAGCTTCTTTATTTTCGGTATTCTGGGCCATAATTATATTTTATTCTTCTTCGGGTGTCCAGATCTCTCCTTCCGGATCTTTAGGGTTGGCAGGGGTAGTCCCTTCCATACTTAATACATAACTGGCAACCTGTGCCACTTCAGAAGGCTTTAGGGTTTGTTTCCACGCTACCATTCCTTTTCCGTCTCGTCCCCCTTCAGAAATAGTTCGGAAGACATTTTTAATGCCACCGCCCAGTATCCAGTATGTATCCGTCAGGTTCGGACCAATACCACCGCCCCCGTCAGCCATATGGCAGGCTACACAGTTGGTCTGAAAAATAGACTTGCCCGCATTAAGGTCGCCGGCATCCGTTAATAGCTCAACGGTGCTTGCGTCAATAAGGTCTTTAGCTGTTTTTTTGTATTCTTCGATCTCGATCTTAGCCTGAGCCATAGCCTGTTCGTATTCTTCGGTTTGGTTGTCACCACCGAAAACATGGTATTTGGCCAGGTAAATAACGGAAAATATAATTGTGATATAGAAGCCATATACCCACCATGGAGGTAAAGAATTATCCAGCTCCCGGATACCGTCATAATTGTGATCCAGGATGATCTCCCCTTCAGCCTCAATGGGCTGCGCTTTTGTAAGCTTTTTAGACCATTTTTTATACCAGGCATTTTCTTTAGCGGCTATTTTTTTAGCTTCCTGGGCCTTTCTTTGTTCATCGGTCATAATAGCATCTGCCAAGGAGTTCATAGATCCGACCATGATCTCAATACCGATAAGTATGATAGCAAAAAGTAAAATAAAGACAGATACCATAGGGTATTCAATAAATGCAGGTTTATCTCCTGAATCTATTAAATATTCTGCGGCAATAAATACAAGTGCACTTATAGCGATTACACGTAAATATGATGCAAAACTTTTCATGACAGTTAATTGTTTTCTTGGTTGTCTAAAGGAAATTGACTTACTTTCTTGATATATTCTTTTTTGGCCGTAAAGACCCACCAAAATAATGCAGCAAAGAATACAAAGAATATGGAGAGCGATATGATGGGATATATTTCAATCCCATCAATAGTAGCCATATGATTTTTTACAAACTTTAACATGATCCTTAGTTTTTAGTTGTAGCGTCCTCAGTGTTGTTCTTTATTTTTATATCGGTACCCAGTCGTTGTAAATAAGCGATGATAGCAACGATTTCTCGATCTTTCATTTCAACAAATTCTTCACCGTACTCTTTTGCGATGCGACGGTCTTCCTCATAGCTGGAAACAAAGTCAGGGTCGTTATGTAGGCTTTCTTCAATTCTGGCTCCTTGGGTATCCATGTTTTCTTGAGCCTGTGCAATATCCTCCTCAGTATAAGGCACCCCTAATTGAACCATCGCCTCCATTTTAGCCTCGGTATCAGATTTGTCAAGCCTGTTTCTGATAAGCCATTTATACGATGGCATTATACTACCTGAAGATGTGCTCTGCGGGTCGTACATATGATTAAAGTGCCAGTTGTCGGAGTATTTGCCGCCTACACGCATTAAGTCTGGTCCGGTACGCTTACTACCCCATAAGAACGGATGGTCATAAACATATTCCCCTGCTTTGGAATATTCCCCCTGATAACGTTCGGTTTCACTTCTGAATGGTCTGACCATTTGTGAGTGACAGGAAACACATCCTTCCCTGATGTATATATCCCGACCCTCTAACTCAAGCGGAGTATATGGTTTTACACTTGATATGGTGGGAATGTTCGATTTTACCATTATTGTTGGTACAATCTGTATAACGCCTCCTATTAAGATTGCTATGGTAGCCAATATAGTCAGCTGAACAGGCTTTCTCTCTAACCAGGTATGGAAAGTTTCGCCGGCAACACGTCCTTTAGCCACTCTTGCAAGTGCTGGAGCCTCCGCTAACTCATCTTCAACTTTAGATCCTCTTCTGATGGTCTGAACAGCATTATAGATACCAACCAATACCCCAACCAGGTATAGAGTACCACCAATTGCACGCATCCAGTACATCGGGATGATCTGTTCTACGGTTTCCAGGAAGTTACCATAAACAAGCGTTCCGTCAGGATTAAACTGTTTCCACATCGAGGCCTGAACGAATCCGGCAATATACATTGGAAGTGCATATAAAATGATACCGAGAGTTCCGATCCAGAAGTGGAAGTTCGCCATTGGTAACGAGTATAATTTGGTCTTAAACATTTTCGGAACCAAGTAATAAATCATACCAAAGGTTAAGAATCCGTTCCATGCTAATGCACCAACGTGTACGTGGGCAATAATCCAGTCGGTAAAGTGGGCAATGGCATTCACGTTTTTCAACGATAACATAGGCCCTTCGAAGGTAGCCATACCATAACCGGTAATAGCCACAACCATAAATTTTAAAACAGGGTCTGTTCTTACCTTATCCCAAACGCCTCTTAATGTCAGCAGACCATTAATCATACCACCCCATGATGGAGCAATAAGCATTACAGAGAATACCACCCCAAGGTTTTGAGCCCAGTCAGGCAATGAAGTGTATAACAGGTGGTGAGGGCCGGCCCAGATATAGATAAAGATCAACGACCAGAAATGCACAATTGATAATCGATATGAGTATACAGGGCGATCGGCTGCCTTAGGGACAAAATAATACATAAGTCCCAGGAAAGGCGTTGTTAAGAAAAATGCTACGGCATTATGTCCGTACCACCATTGTACCAAGGCATCCTGTACGCCTGCATATACCGAATAACTTTTCATGGCGCTCACAGGAAGTTCTAAACTATTAAAGATGTGAAGAACAGCAACAGTTACGAAAGTAGCGATGTAAAACCATACCGCAACGTATAAATGACGTTGCCTCCTTTTAAGAATAGTCCCGATCATGTTAACCCCGAAGGCAACCCAGATCAGGGCAATGGCAATATCGATTGGCCATTCCAGTTCGGCATATTCTTTAGAGGTCGTGTACCCTAGAGGCAACGATATGGCTGCTGCAACAATTATAAGCTGCCATCCCCAAAAATTAAGCTTACTTAAAAAATCACTGTACATCCGGGCTTTTAAAAGCCTTTGCAGAGAGTAATATACCCCGGCGAAAATTGCATTACCAACAAAAGCGAAAATTACCGCATTGGTATGTAATGGTCTTAGACGGCCAAAACTTAACCATGGAATGTCTTCGGTTAGATTGGGAAATAAAAATAAGAAGGCTAGAAGCAAGCCCACAAGCATTCCTACTACGCCCCATAGCATGGTAGCGTAGAGAAACTTTTTAACAATTTTGTTGTCGTAGTAAAATTGTTGCACTTCCATAATTATGATTATTTATTACTTGATTGTTGATTAGTTCCCTTTTTGTTCTTTACGATCTCGTCTTCAAAGAGCATACGTATTGATGGTGTATAATCATCATCGAACTGCCCTCTTTTAACAGCTGTAACAAATGCAATAAAAAATACTATCGCTACAGCGATACTAACCGTAATTAAAATATAGATAACACTCATACCTGTGAGATTACTGGACAAAAGTAACTTTCATGAAATCCATAAAAGATGATATTTGTCATATTCGCTTATTTAAACTCTTTCCAATCATGTTGGTCATTATCGTCGTAAACACTACGATGCTTATCGAACTTAGCGGCATAAGGATAGCAGCTATTACCGGCGATAAGTTTCCGCTTATGGCAAATGCCAGTCCTACAGTATTATAAAGGAATGACAAGATAAAACTGGCTATGATAACATTCATGGCTTTCTTGCTCGCCCATAAGTATTTGGGTATTAAATTAAATTTAGAGGCATCCAGAATAGCATCGGAGGCTGGTGTAAATACATTTACATTTTCAGCAATGGCAACTCCGACGTTACTTTGTCTGAGTGCACCTGCATCATTCAATCCGTCTCCGACCATCATAATGTTGGCTCCGCTTTGCTGGTGGTATTTTATATAGTTTAATTTTTCTTCAGGTTTTTGATTGAAGAATATTTTAGTTCCGGAGGGGACTAGTTTTTCAAGATTTTCCCGTTCACTTTCGTTGTCTCCTGACAGTATGGTTATTTCATAATGGCCCTTTAGCCTGTTAAAGACCCCGGACAGCCCGTTTCTGTATGAATTGTAAAATGTGTATTTTCCTTTGTACTTGTTGTTGGAAGCGATATGAACGGAAGTTCTGAGCGACTTCTGAAGTGTCGGAGCCTGAATAAATTCGGCTGAACCTAGTTTTATGGTTTGTTGCCTGTGAGTGGCTTCAATACCTTTCCCGGCATACTCATTAAATTCATCAAGGGTAATAATCTCATTTTCTTTGAGAATACTATACAATTGACGACTTAACGGATGGTTGGAGTTTCTGAGTGTGTTTTTAAGTAAGGACTCTTCATTGGTGTCAAGCGGATCCCCTTCATAAGATACCTTGGTTTCTTTATT
Source organism: Zhouia spongiae (assembly GCF_022760175.1). Taxonomy (GTDB): domain Bacteria; phylum Bacteroidota; class Bacteroidia; order Flavobacteriales; family Flavobacteriaceae; genus Zhouia; species Zhouia spongiae. The sequence goes on along the minus strand of NZ_CP094326.1, from coordinate 486,072 downwards.
CGAGGTAATGGTGCCCGTTTTATCGAAAATGATGGAATTTACCCTGGCAAGCTGTTCCAGAACATGGGCATTTTTTAGATAGAATTTATTTTTTCCGAAAATACGGAGCATATTACCCAATGTAAAAGGAGCCGACAGCGCTAGTGCACAAGGACAGGCAACAATGAGAATGGCTGTAAATACATTCATGGCTTTTGTCGGATCGTACCATAACCAAAAACCTGCCGATCCGAAGGCAATGAGTAAAACTACAATCGTAAAATACCTGCTGATACTATCGGTTACATTTATGAAGCCTTCATGTTTGTCTTTAGCGAAAACATCGTTGCTCCATAATTGTGTCAAGTAACTTTGCGACACACTTTTTAACGCTTCCAGTTCTATAGCTTCTCCGGTTTGTTTTCCACCCGCAAATAGTTTATCGCCACTTTGTTTGGAAACAGCTTCGGCTTCTCCGGTAACAAAACTGTAGTCGATTTTTCCTTTACCCCTCAGAAGAATACTGTCTACGGGAATAAGCTCTTCATTTCTGATAAGTAGTTTGTCCCCCTGTTTAATGTCGTATACCTGAATACTCTCCTCTGTGCCGTCATTATTTATTTTGGTAATGCCGATTGGAAAGTAGCTTTTGTAATCACGTTCAAAAGAAAGAAAACTGTATGTCTTTTGTTGAAAAAATTTACCTAACAGTAAAAAGAACAGAAGTCCCGTCAGACTATCAAAAAAACCTTGTCCGGTATTGGTAATAATTTCATAGGTACTTCGTATAAATAATACGGCTATCCCCAAGGCTATAGGGATGTCTATGTTGAGAATCTTTGACCTGATGCCTTTGTATGCGGAAACAAAATAATCGGATGCTGCATAAAATACAACAGGTAGCGAGAGGGTGAACATGATCCACCTGAAAAAGTGTTTGTACTGGTTTAACCAAAACTCATCCACTTCAAAGTATTCCGGAAATGATAATAGCATAACATTGCCAAAAGCAAAACCGGCTATTCCAAGTTTGTAAATTAAACTCCGGTCTTTTCCTTTTTTATTTTGCTGATAATCCTCCAGGCTTATGTAAGGCTCATAACCAATGGTATTTAAAAGCAATACCAATGCTTTTAGCGGAATTTCTTTGGAGTTATAGGTTATCCGAACAGTCTTTTTGGGAAAGTTTACCAATGAACTTCTGATACTGCTGTTTAGTTTGTTGAGGTTTTCCAGAACCCAGATACAAGAGCTGCAATGTATATGCGGAATGTACAGATTAATGATTTGTGTGTCTCCATCATTGAACTCAAGGAGCTTTTCGACAATTTTATCATTATCCAGAAAATCAAATTTGCCTTTGTCCATTAAAGGGGAAGCACCCGGACTTTTTTCCAGTTCATAGTAGCCGGCAAGGTCGTTTTCAGAAAATATCTGATAAACGGTCTTACATCCATTACAACAAAAATCTTTAGAATCGAATACGAACGAACCTGTATCGCACTCCGTCCCACAGTGATAACATTGTTTTATCATCTTTGCTCTTTTACCTGTTACAAAGATTGGTATCAATTTAGCAAAAAAATATGATATTTGTCACCTATATAGTAATTTTGAAGCGCTAATACAAGCGGAGAGCTGCTATGGGAAAATGTGAACAATGTATAGTAAGACAATTTAGTGCGTTAAGGGCACTTGATAAAGAAGAGTTGATGCGAATGTCTGACTGCAAGACATCACATATAATTAAAAAAGGAGAAGCTCTTTTTGAAGAAGGCGACCATATTAATGGGGTTTTTTGTATCAAGTCAGGAATATGCAAACTCACGAAGTTAAGTCCCAATGGCAAAAATCAGATAGTTAAGTTTATTAAAAGGGGAGACCTTTTGGGCCAGCGAAGTGTTATTAGCGACGAGGCCGTCAACCTATCGGCTGTAGCCATAGATGATATGGAAGTTTGTTTTATCCCCAAAGAAGAGGTGATGAGGTCTTTTAAAGAAAACCCAAAGTTCACGGCAGAGATTATTAAAGACATATGCCATGATCTTAAACTGGCAGATGACGCTATCGTGGAAATGGCCCAAAAAAGTGTAAAACAGCGTTTGGCCGGAGCTTTATTGGAGTTTGAAGATGAGTTTGGAGTAGATGCAGACAAGTTTTTAAGAGTAACACTCTCCAGGGAAGAAATTGCCAATGTGGTTGGTACGGCTACGGAATCATTGATAAGGATACTTTCCGAATTTTCTAAAAAGGGAATGCTCGAAACCCATGGCAAAAAAATAAAAATAGCGAACCGGATCGAGTTGGAAAGAATGGCCGATGGTTTTTGATACACTCTTCATTTTGTCAGATATTTAGTATGATTTCCGGCTAATTAGGGCTCTAAATGTAATTAATCCGTTCTTTATGGTGTAATTGCCAATTAAACCGCTACCTTTGGAGAAGCATTGGCAATAGTTGATCTTAAGTAGAAATTTATTATTCTTCCCGGATAAATACTTCTTTTTATTTATTCCTGTTTTTTTGATTCTTTGCTGATTTAAGAGATTGAGGTGGCTATAGGGTTATACCGTTTCTCGTCTTTAACGATTAAAATTTATATATATGTTAATAATACCAATTAAGCAAGGAGAGAGCATCGACAGAGCTCTAAAGCGTTACAAACAGAAGTACAGAAAAACACAGCAACTTAAAAACCTGAGAGATAATCAGCACTTTACAAAGAAATCTCAGTTGAGAAGAGAAGAGGTAGCAAAGGCTGCTTACAAGCAGGAATGGGCCAGACAGAATGAAGATTAAAAAATAATAGGTGAGGATAGTACTTACTAGTTAATCTCTATCCTCACTACAAACCCTTCATAACTTCTTACATTGAATACGGTCTGATCTTCAAAGATCAGGTACTGCCCTTTGATCCCTTTGAGGATTCCTTCGTATTCCGGGGTTTTCTTAAGATTCAGACTTTTTACTTTTTGAGGGTATTCAAGTACCGGATAATTTAAATCATATAGTTTCTGATTATTTTCCAGATAATATTCTTTTACTTCCTCCGGTAAAAAATCATCTAATCGATCTTTTTCCGCTATAAGGTTGGCATCAAGAACTTCATTGGTAAGCATTTTACGCCAATTCGTTTTATCGGTCATATGTTCTTTAAGCGCTACTTCTGTGATGCCTGCCAGATACCGGTTAGGAACCTCTACTACTTCAATGGCCTGATTGGCACCCTGGTCTATCCAGCGGGTTGGGACTTGCGATTTTCGTGTAACGCCTACCTTTACATCACTCGAGAGTGCTAAATAAACAATATGCGGTTGTAACTGCATTTTTTTTTCAAATGCCAGATCGCGATCTTCTTCGTCTAAATGGGCTTTGCTTAACTCTGGTTTCAGTATCCAGTCTGCAGCTTGTGGTACTTCATAAAAGCAGGTTTTACAAAATCCCTGGCGGTATATTTCCTTGTCTAAATGACAATTAAGACACTCGTATTTTACGAAGGAGATTTTTATGTTTTTGTCTAACAACTGATTCATGTGAATAAAATCCTTTTCAAATACAAGAAAGTAATTGATAGGTGAGGTAAATTCTGTTTGCATTTTTGTTAGGACACCTTCGTACATGCTTAAAGATTTTTGTTATTTTTATCCAAAAGTACATTAATTTTATATCCATTGAAAATTACTGAAAGTTTCAATGATGAAATTTTTAGAGCTTTCGTAGATTAAGGGAAATACTTGTGCTGTTACTTCAGTTTTTTTGTTGTACCTAGAAAATATAGATCAAAAAATGCCAATACCGCTTTTTCATTCAGTTGCATCATGGTTATTAAAAAAACGATTTTACCAAATAGAGCTATTCTTGAAATATCCGGAGGAAGTTCAGGTAGAACTACTAAATCAGTTGGTGATGGTGGCCAAGGATACTGAGTTGGGTCAAAAGCATGGTTTTGAATCCCTCAACAAATATGAAGCCTTTGCAGACAGAGTGCCGTTAAGCCGATACGAAGATATCGAACCCATGATTGAAAGGGCCAGAAGAGGAGAGCAGAATATATTCTGGCCAAGCCAGATAAAATGGTTCGCAAAGAGTAGTGGTACAACAAATGCAAAAAGCAAATTCATCCCTGTTAGCAATGAAGCCCTGGAAGATTGTCATTTTAAGGCAGGAAAGGATATGCTCTCTATTTATTTTAACAATAACGAGAATAGCAGATTGTTTGATGGTAAAAGTCTACGATTGGGGGGGAGCAAAGAATTATATGAGTTAAATAATACTTTTTTCGGAGACCTCTCGGCTATTATCATAGACAACCTTCCTTTTTGGGCTGAAATGGGAAGCACCCCCAGCAATAAAGTTTCTTTGATGAGTGAATGGGAAACCAAATTAGAGGCCATAGTAAAAGAAACCATAAAGGAAGATGTAACCAGTTTTGCCGGAGTACCATCCTGGATGCTGGTGTTGCTTAATAAGGTGCTGGAAACAACCGGGAAAGAAAATTTATTTGAAGTATGGAATAACCTGGAGGTCTACTTTCACGGAGGGGTCAGTTTTAATCCGTATCGGGAACAATACGAAAAGTTGTTGCCGAGGGGCTCATTTCAGTATTATGAAATATACAATGCTTCGGAAGGGTTTTTTGCTATTCAGGACCGTAATAATTCAGACGAACTTTTATTGATGTTGGACTACGGTATCTTTTATGAATTTATACCAATGGAAACCTTTAATACGCCGAACCAAAAAGTAATTCCGTTATGGGAAGTGGAGCCAGGTAAAAATTATGCCATGGTGATCACTACCAATGCAGGTCTTTGGCGATACATGATAGGAGATACCGTTAGATTTACATCAACAAATCCATACAGGGTAAAAGTGACCGGAAGAACGAAGCATCACATTAATGTTTTTGGAGAAGAATTAATAATTGAGAATGCCGAGCAGGCTTTGAAAAAAGCATGTGCCGGAACGGAAGCAGAAGTTATAGATTATACGGTAGCACCGGTTTTTATGAAAGGGAAAGACAAAGGAGCTCATGAGTGGCTGATCGAATTCAGGAAACAACCGACTTCATTTGATGATTTCAAAATTATATTAGACAAAGAATTGCAGGCCCTTAACTCTGATTATGAGGCGAAGCGCTATATGGATATGACCTTAAACATGCCGAAACTGAATGTAGCCAGAAAGGATCTGTTCTATGACTGGCTGAAGGCACACGACAAACTCGGAGGACAGCATAAGATCCCCCGCTTGTCGAATGCCCGTGATTATCTGGAAGAGCTTTTGGATATGAACACCTAAAGCATTCCGAATACATTCGATAAGATAATACCACAAATATACGCCCCATAGGTGCCGACGGCATAACCTAATACAGCCAGCAGTACACCAACCGGGGCCAGATAAGGGCTGAACGACGCAGCAACTATGGGGGCTGAAGCGGCACCGCCTATGTTAGCCTGACTACCAACGGCAACAAAGAAGAACGGAGCTTTGATGATTTTTGCAACGATCAGCATAATGATAATGTGTATAAGGATCCATACAATTCCTATAAGGAAAAACTTAGGATTGTCTAAAACGGCCCCAAGATCCATATGCATACCTATAGTGGCTACAAGGATGTAAAGAAAAACAGATCCCATTTTAGAAGCGCCATACGATTCAACCTTCCGTGCTTTGGTGAAAGAAAGGCCTAATCCTAAAGTAGTGGCTATTACGATAATCCAAAAGAAGGTTTTGTTCAAAGAGTATTTATTGAGTTGCGGATAATGCTCTTGGAAAAACGGTGCTATAATATCGGCAAATAAGTGAGCAAGTCCCGTGATACCAAAACCAATAGCCACCAGGATCATCAGGCGGTTGGCATTTACAGGCAGCCATTTACCGGCCTGCTGGTCCTCCAGTCTTTTTTGTAAGTCATAAATTGGTTTGCTGTCCGCTTTTAACCATTTGTCGATCACTTGCGGACGTTGAGACCAGTATAAAAGAAAGCCCATCCAAAGGTTGGCAACAAGCACATCAACAGCAATCATTTGAGCAAAGAGATCGTTGCTGGCTTCAAAAAGCTCGAACATGGCGGTTTGGTTGGCTCCTCCGCCTATCCAGCTTCCTGCAATAGTAGTTAGCCCCCGCCAAACTTCTTCTCCTCCCGGGTTTAAAACATCCGGAAATATCGAACCGACAAGATAAAGTGCAACGGGCGCGCCTATAATAATACCTAATGTACCGGTAAGGAACATGATAATGGCCTTGCTCCCTAATTTTTTCAATTCTTTGAAATTGATACTGATAGTAAGCAGAACCAGGCTGGCAGGGAGCAGGTATCTCGATGCAACAAAGTAAAGTTGAGATTCCTCTCCGTCAATAATATTAAAGGTGTTGAACAGGGCAGGTATAAAGTAACAAAGGAGTACCGAGGGAATAATCCTGTAGAATTTCTTTAAATATGGGTTATTGCTGGAGGAGGTGCTGAAAATAATACCTAGTATTACAGCCAGAAGGCCTAAAACAACAGCATCGTTTGTAATAAGGGCAGAATGTGTTTCTTCCATATTATATTCTGGTTTACTTTAATTTGTCAATTAAAAAAGTGGCAAGATAAGCTTTTTCTTTTTGTCCCGACTTTACATATTTGTCGCTTAGCTTCCTGAGGTTAGTGGTGTCTTTATCAATGGCGGTAAGTTTAGCATACCATGGTTCAATGTTGTCTTTGTTTAAATCGCAAATTTGATTTTTTAATAATTCACTTAATTTAAGCGTCGGTACTTCTAATGTCCCTCCCATCACATAATTGTCAACGGTTTTTCGTATTTCTTTAATGTATGCCGAATGATGAGTGTTGTTTAAAATGATAACCGTATTTTTTTTATCCAGATACCTTTTGATGTATGAAAGGTTTCCGGCCCAGCTCCCGGTGTGGTATGCAATTTTTCCAATGCTGTCATGTTCTTTAATATGCCAACCGAACCCATAATCTGAATCGTCGTTTGTAGGTGGATGAGGAGTGAAAATCATAGCCTTGCTGTTGTCGTTAAAGATTTTTGAAGAGTAAAGGATGCTGTCCCATTTAATAAGATCTTCGATGCTTGATGATAATCTTCCTGATCCCAGACGCCCGCTTAAAAAGTAATAATAATATTTCCCTGAAAGCAATTCCGGTTTTACGAGTTTGCAGGAATCAATTTTAAACATATATCCGGGGGCATAATTGTGAGCTGTCCAGATACTGTCTCTGTCGTAAAAACCTGTGTGATTCATCTCAGCAATTTGAAAAATATGTTTATTTAAAAATACATCCAGTGGTGTGCCTGCTGTATTTCGGACAATTTCTGCGAGAAGAACATAACCTGAGTTTGAATATTTGTATTTTTCACCGGGCTCACTCAGAAGCTTTGGAGTTTCTGTAAAAAAGTAATTTAAAATATCATCATTGGCAGCTATACGTGTTGTGTCCCAGCTAACTTTAAAATAATCTTCATAATCGGCCAATCCTGAGGTGTGCGTTAACAAGTGCTTTATGGTGATGGCAGGATAAGGAAATTCTTCCCCCAGATATTTTTTGGCACTTTCATTAACATCTAACTTTTTCTGCTGATGTAATAATTGTATAGCTGCGGCGGTAAACTGTTTTGAAACGGAGGCTATTTCCATACTTGTAGAAGTGTGAAAAGGAGTGTTTTTCTCTATGTTGGCTGTTCCATACCCTTTTTTGAAAATTACTTTTCCGTTTTTTATGACGGCTGCAGCACCATTAAACATATTTTTTTGGTAAAGGGTAGTGAAAAAACGATCGAGGTTTTCATCATTACGGAACGGTTGCCTTTTATTGTCAGAAGGACTGTTACAGCTCGTTATAAGAGTAACCAGGCCAGAAGCAATAAAGAGGATGAGCAGGGTGAGAATTCTATTCTTCATGTGATCGGATTTTTTTCCATTTTGGGGGGTGTAGTCCAATTCCGGGTAGATTATTGGTGTAAATAATCCCGTTTTTAACGGCATGAGCCTTGTAAGGATCGTTCTTGATGCCAAGATTTCCATCGAGATCTATCCAGTCGGCCAGGGCTCCCAATTGACATGCAGCAGCAATGGCACATGAGGTTTCCGACATGCAACCTAACATGACTTTTAATCCCATCATTTTAGCAGTTGTAGCCATCTTGTATGCTTCCCGGAGACCTGTAGATTTCATGAGTTTTATATTGATAGCGTGATAATAATTGCTTGCAGACTGCAAATCAGAATGACGCTGAATACCTTCGTCGCCAACTATAGGTAGCGGTGAATGTGTCGCAAGCCATTGCATGTCATCGAAAGCTTTCCTGGGTAAGGGTTGCTCTATAAAGACTACATTTTGTTCTTTTAACCATTCAATCTTATCAAGAGCCGCCGACCTGTCTTTCCATCCCTGATTTGCATCTATGTATAAAGGTTTGTCAGTAGCTTTTCTGACCGTACTTATAATAGCTTCATCATTACCTCCCCCCAGCTTTATTTTAAGAACCTTGAATTTCTCAGCTTCATTAATACGCTTGGTAATATTCTCAGGGGTATCTATTCCTATGGTTTTACTTGTAGTAAGTTCTTTATTCGATAAACCAAAATAAGCATGGGTAGGGATGTTTAATATCTTACCAATAAGATCGTGGAGTGCAATGTCCAGGGCTGCCTTGATGGCGGGATTGCCCGGAGATATTTTGTCTATATAATCTAAAATTTCTTCAGCATTCAGGGGGTCTTTAAACGATGACAAATCAACCTGATTTAAAAAAGCGGTGGCCGTCTTTATACTTTCTCCATACATCGGAGGCATGGAAGCTTCCCCGTAACCTCTGAGATTTCCGTACTTAAAACGAACCAAAACTGCCGGGGTACTCGTACGAGCACCACCTGCAATTCTGAAAACATGTTTTTTGTATAAAATATAAGGTTTAAATGATAATTGTATCATTAGTAGCCGGGGTTTTGCGGTTCAATGTTCGGGTTGGCGTTTAATTCATTTAGCGGAATGGGCAAAATGAATTTATCATTAGGATAAGATGCGTTTATGATATTCTCACTCTGAATAATTCTCACATCCTTTTTATTCCTGTTCAAGTCAAATAACCGATGCCCCTCAAATGCTAACTCTTTTCTTCTTTCCAGTAAGATCCGGTCTGTTAAGGCTTCTCCTGTATCGGATATAGGTGCTGAGTTTATGTCGCCTCTTGAAGAGATGGTATTAATGTCTGTTTGCGCTTCGGCAATTTTGTTGGTTTTGGCATAGGCTTCCGCTCTGATTAGATATAATTCAGCCAGCCTTAAAATTCTGATATTGTCGTCATGCGATGTGCCTTTAGGGAATTTACCAACAAATAAAGCCGATTCTTCAGCTCCGGATTTAGCGCCTTCCACAATTACAGAAAGCCTTTTGTCTCCCGGAGCGTAAAGATTAAACAAATCATCTGTAACAAGTGCATCGGCATATCCGTCAGGATCAAAATAATGACCCAGGCTGTTGGAGCCTTCGTTGTCTGCAATGGTATTTACGATTTCAAAGATAGATTCCGGGTTAAACTTGTCTTCCCAAATCGAATTGTATGCGTCATTAGTAACGAGAGAAAAGTCGCCACTGTCAATAACTTCAGTACTGTATTTAATTGCATTTACAAAATCTTCCTGATAAAGGAAAGCTCTTGCGGCAAGAGCTTTGGCCGCATTTTTAGAAAATCTTCCGTCTTTTTTGGTGATCTTCATTTTGTTAATGGCCGAATTTAAATCCAGATTAATTTGACTGTATACTTCCTGAACCGTGTTTCTTGCGGGAGAAACTTCATCTTCGTTAACGGTATTCACAATCGGAACGCCTGTATGCGATGCGTCCGGAGTAAAGTTATAAGGCTGGGCAAAAAGGCGAATCAGGTCGAAATAAGCAAGTGCCCGTAAAGCATAACCTTCTCCTACCAATTGGTCAATCTGTTCCTGCTGACCTGTTGAAATGGCCTCAAGTTTTTCACCACCTGCAATAGCCCTGTTAGCGTTCACTATAACTTCATATAAAATGTTCCAGGTATTGTCGGCAAAAGTATCTTCTTCACTAACAATAAAACTGTCGTAATCAATATATCTTCCGGTATTTCTTGAACTCAGGAAAAGATTGTCGGCCATGAGTTCCGGAATTACATACATGGTTCTTCCGTAATAATCAGCACTTTGCAGCTTACTGTATACACCGTTGATTGCCGTTTGAAGGGTGTTTATATCAGTAACTGCATTTTCAGCAGCGACGTTTTGTTCAGGGTCGATTTCGAGGAAATCGCTGCTACATGATGTTGATATGGAAAAAACAACAGTAGCTATCAATATTATTTTTATGTATTTACTCATGATATTACTTTTTTAGAATGAAAAATCAACACCGAATAAGAACTGCTTGGATATCGGGATTCTTAAATCGGATTGTCCGTTAATGCCAACTTCAGGATCTACTTCAATAGTATCGTCTTTAACCCACGTTAACATATTGGTTCCTTTAATATAAAATCTAAGATTGTTGATCTTTAGCGTTTTAGAGATTTCTTCAGGCAAGGTGTATCCGAGAGAAATGTCGCGTAGACGTAAATAAGTTCCGTCATATAAAAACCTTGTTGAATGTTGGTTGGATCTCCCCGACTGTCTGTTGCCCCAAACTACTTTAGGAACATCTGTGATATCTCCGGGTTGCTGCCACCTGTTGTTGTAGATATTTTGTGTCATATTCCCTCTGTCGTTAAGTCCGGCGCTACCATCGCTGTTTGTGTACCGGCCCCAGTAGTCGTATACTTTATTGCCATAGTTCAGGTAGAACATAAAGGAGAAGTCGAAATTTTTATATGCAAAACTATTTGTCAGACCCGCATAAAACTTAGGAAGGGCACTTCCTTGTTTAAATGGTTGTGCTTCACTATAGTCGTTGGTGGTGGTGGTTTTTGTTTCGTCTGTATACCATAACGCATCTCCGTTATCAGGATCAACACCAGCATAGCCCGGCATGTAAAAAGTGTAAAAATCGTCTCCAACTTCCCGTATGTATTGATCGTCTACTATAGGTTCATCATCCTGAAGTTTTGTAATTTCATTTATGTTCGAAGTAAAGTTCAGATTAGTCGACCATAGAAACCCACCTTCACTATCGATGTTTACCGAGTTTAAAGCTACCTCCCAGCCTGAATTTTTCATTTCTCCGATATTAGCGAGATAGTTGGTAATTCCGTTGGTGGCAGATATAGGGACCCTGAATAATAAATCAGTAGTCGTTCGGGTGTAATATTCAACAGTACCATTAATCCGGTCAAATAAATTAAAGTCCACCCCCGCGTTAAAAGGTTTATTCTTTTCCCAGGTTAGTTGCGGATTCGATTGTTGACTATACGCATATCCGGGCTCTCCATCATAGTCTTCCCCGGTTTCATACAAGCCTCTGGAGGCAAAATCACCAATCTCCTGATTTCCGTTAATACCATAACTCGTTCTTAATTTAAGTCTCTTGATAAATCCGGAGTCTTCCAGGAAACTTTCAGAGCTGATATTCCAGGCGAATCCAACAGATCCGAAATTAGCATATCTTACATCAGATCCAAATCTCGAAGAGCCGTCTCTACGGGCTGTGATATTAAAGATATACTTGTTTTTCAACGTATAATTGGTATTGATAAAATAAGAAGCTATGGAAGATGCTGTTTTACTGCTCGAAGCTTCACGGTATACGGAGGCATTCTCCAGGGTTGTAAGTCCCGGTGCCCCGTAGTTACTTGCATATGCAAAAACGGAGCTTCTGGTTATTTTTTGAGCTTCTTGTCCGAAGATAAAGTTCAGGTTATGATCGTTATTAATATGCCACTTATACTTTAACAGGTTTGTGATGTTATAGTTGATGACCTTATTGTCAAAAGCTCTTCCTCGTCCTCCGTCGTTTCTGCCCAAACCGAAATAAGGGTTATCGTATCTGAATTCGTCAGCGAGGTTGAAGTCGATATTCCCTTTTGTCTCGAAGCTGAGGTTGTCATTAAATTTATAAGTAAGGCCAAGGTTTCCTAAAATTCCATAGAGTTTTGTTTCTCTTATGTTTTCATTGACAATCCCTACCGGGTTATAGGTAAGTAATATATCGGTGTTGTAACTTCCGTCTTCATTATAAACAGGTTCCCACGGAACAACTCTGTAAAGGGCCCTTACCGGATTCGAGGCATTCCCTGCATCGTCATTTGTATCTAACTTCTGATTACTCGCAGCGACTCCGAACTCGATATGAAGTTTATCAGTAGCCTGATGCGAAACGTTCACCTTTGCATTGAGTTTTTTGTAGTCAATTCCTATAATAGTACCCTGTTGCTCAAACAACCCCATTGAAGCGTAGAAATTTGTTTTTTCGCTACCACCACTGGCACTTAGATTGTATTGATGGTACTGTCCGTTTCTGGTAATAACATCCACCCAGTCAGTATCTACGTTCCGGTCTACTCTGCTATAAATGTAATCTTCAGCTTCTTGTGGAGTATCGCCATTATTTACACGGGCTTCTAAAAGTAATTCTAAATGTTGTTTTGAGTTAAGCGGACGAAGCCTGTCGGGCATAATCATACTGCTTACACCATATTGAGTGCTGAAATCAAATTTTGTTTTTCCTGTACGTCCTTTTTTGGTAGTGATCAGGATAACACCATTGGCTCCTCTCGAACCGTAGATTGAAGTAGCGGAGGCATCCTTTAATACGGTTACCGAGGCAATATCTTTCGGATTGATCCCTGCTATGGTATTCGAACTTGTGGCTATTTCAGCGATGTTCCCTGAAACTACCGGAATTCCGTCTACTACATATAACGGATCCGATCCGGCATTAATAGAACCGATACCTCTGATCCTGATATTGGGAGCTGCTCCGGGCTGACCGCTTTGAGTCGACATCTGGACTCCCGCAACATTCCCTTGCAGGCTTTCCTGGAATGATGCCAGTGGAGTTTCCTGTATCTTCTCTATATCTACATCCACAGCGGCGCCGGTATATGAAGATTTGCTTTGTTTGTCATAGGCCACCACGATAACTTCACTAAGTTGGTTGGCTTCTGGCTTTAGCGTTACATTATAAGTTGTTTTTGCCCTGTTTACAGTTACTGTTTCAGTTTTTAAACCGATGTAGGTAAAGACGATGACGCTTCCTTCAGGAGCAGACAGCTTGTATTTACCATCAAAATCGGTCTGAGTGCCTGTCGAGGTACCTTGAATCAGGATGTTAACTCCCGGCAAGGGTATCCCAGATTCATCGTAAACCGTGCCGTTAATTGTTATTTTATCTTGTAATACGGTAGTGTTAAGCTCTGAAAGAAGGCTTTTTTCAAGTCCCCGAATCATCCTTTTTGAATAGTTATCCTTGTAGAGAACAATGTTATGATCCAGGATCCTGTACTGAAGGGTTGTTTTTTCTAATACAGATTTCAATACTGTATTGATGTCGGAACTTTTTATTGCAGCGTCGATTTTCAGGTCCTCATTTACCATTTTATTGTTGTAAAAAAAGACATATTCTGTTTGCTTTTCAATAGACGACAGTATTTCTTTTAAAGAAGTATTGCTGTAATTTAAATCTACCGTTTGGCCATAACCAGTGGCACTGGAGGCTGATATTTTTACAATTGTGAGACACAAAATCAACGAGTAAATCTTCATGATACGGGTGAGTTTGCTGCATAAACAAGTCGAGCGTATAGCACGCCATGCAGCTTTTTGCTTTTTTTTCATAACTTTAAACAGTTTTAGATTGTTAAACCTTGTTTGACAATTAGAATCATTTGAAAAGGGGAGTGTGCCAGCACTCTCCTTTATGATTTGCTAATTGTTTTTCTTTAGTGTTATTGCATTGCTTTTTTTCTCATAGTTATAATTAATAGAGGAAGCGGTTTTTAGCATTTCTAATACTTCTTCTATTTTATCGAGTCTCTTAAATTTTCCGGAGAATGAATAGTCGTTTATGCTGTTGTCTTCAATACTGATTTTTACGCCATACCATCGTTCTATGCTCTTGATTACGTCAGACATAGGTGAATTGTCAAATACCAGCAAGCCTTGCTTCCAGGAGGTAACCTGAGACGTTTCTACCTCTTTTACATTTATGGTCTTTTCCTTTTTATTAAAAACAGCTTGTTGTTTGGGGACAAGTGTAGTTAGCGGACTGTTGTTGTTCTCTTCGTAAATTTCAACCTTTCCGGTTACAAGTGTTGTCTCTGTGGTATTGTCGTTGATGTATGATTTTACGTTGAAAGAGGTTCCCAGTACTTTTATCTTAATGTCGTTTTCTGTGTTAACGATAAAAGGTATGTCAGGATTTTTTACAACATCAAAGAATGCTTCTCCTTTTAGTTTTACCGACCTGTTTTCTGTATTGTATAGGGGGTCGATTATTAAAGTACTACCTGAGTTGAGGTAAATTTTTGTGCCGTCGTCTAATATAAACTCTTTCTGTTCTTTAGACAGCGCAGTGTGTTCAATCGGGATGTCAGTATTCAGAAAGTGATTGTTCAGGAAGATAGATGTCAGGATAAGAAACCCGATTATGAATGAAGCGGCAACTCCGTAGTAAAGTTTCGTCTTTCTTTTTGTTTTAGATTTAAAGCGTATGAATTCTTTTTGGGCATTTATATTTCTGTTTGATTCAAAACGCGCTACGTACCGGGCCTTTATTTTATGAAACCGGGCCTCGTTTTCCGGAGATTCATTAATCCAGGATATAACTTGCTGATGTAATGTTGCATCCCCTTTTTGCTCGATAAAATTTAGTAAATCTTTTTCCTTCATATATATAAGAACGATTTACATGGAGGTAACCCCTATGTTAAATTTGAAAAAAAGTGAAAAATATTGGTTTAAAGGAATAAGGTGAGGTATTCCTGAAGTTCACTTCGAAGGTGTTTCAATGCCTTGGATATTTGATTTTCAACTGTTTTATGAGATATGTTGAGTTCCCGGGCGATTTCCTTATGTTTTTTCCCTTCAAACCTGCTTTTAATGAAAATTTCTTTACAGGAAGGAGGTAGTTCATCTATTAATTGATTGACTCTTACAAAAAGCTCTTGTTCGATGAGTTGGGTAACGGGATTGTCTTGTAGGCCCCGTTGGTTAATGATAGCCCGCTCCCTTTCAATATGGTTTCGATATTTAGATCGCACTTTAATGTGTTTGAGATAATCTAAACAGTCATTTTTAACCATTTTGAACAAATAGGCGTTAAGATTGAGGTCTACAGCCAGGTTTGCTCTTTTTTGCCATATTTTATAAAAAATATTCTGGACGATTTCTTTGGCATCCTGGTGATTCTCAATATAGTTTATGGCAACATGATGAAGCTTTTCAAAGTAGAGATGGTACAGTGCTTCATAGGCAGTGTCCTCTCCCTTCTTTAATTTATTGATAAAAAAAGAATTATTTACCCTGTTTGTATTCAAACTTATAATTTAGTTAGCTGGCAACAAGATAAACATTTTTTCTATTTCAGCTTTGTTTAACCTAGGGAGACGGTGTTAAATTTGATTAGCGGAGGGGAGTCAATCATATAGAAAAAGGGTCACAATCTGTAATTATGACCCTTTTAAATTTTATAATAATTGCTTTTAAGAAACAGCTTTCAATTTATTGATCGTTGATTTGGTAAGCTTTTCTTCAGCATAATTTTTGTCTACATGGAATGAAGATTCCTTTGCAGTCGGTAACTCGAACATGGCATCGGTAAGTATGGTTTCGCAAAGCGATCTCAGACCCCGGGCTCCGAGTTTGTATTCCATTGCCTTTTCAACAATATATGCCAGGGCATCATCGCTAATGGAGAATTCAATGTCATCCATTTTAAAGAGCTTGGCGTATTGCTTGATAATGGCATTTTTAGGTTCTGTAAGAATAGCTCTTAATACATCTTTTTCCAAAGGGTTCATATGGGTCAATACTGGAAGGCGCCCGATGATTTCCGGGATCAGTCCGAATTCCTTCAGGTCCTTAGGGATGATGTACTGCAAGAGATTCTTATTGTCGATAACATCTTCGCTTTTTGAGGCGCTGTATCCGACAGCCTGCATGTTTAAACGCTTGGAAATAACACGTTCAATCCCATCAAAAGCACCTCCGGCAATAAACAGGATGTTTTCTGTGTTTACTTCTATGAACTTTTGATCCGGATGCTTTCTGCCTCCTTTGGGCGGAACATTAACAGTAGTCCCTTCCAGGAGTTTTAGCAAAGCCTGCTGAACCCCTTCACCCGAAACATCCCTCGTAATAGAAGGGTTGTCACTTTTTCGGGCAATTTTATCGATCTCGTCAATAAAAACAATACCGCGTTCAGCTTTTTCAAGATTGTAATCTGCGGCCTGTAACAAGCGAGTAAGTATACTTTCTACATCTTCACCTACATAACCGGCTTCAGTCAATACTGTCGCATCTACAATAGCCAGGGGGACGTTGAGCATTTTAGCGATGGTACGGGCCATTAATGTCTTACCGGTTCCTGTTTGTCCGACCATGATGATATTGCTTTTTTGTATTTCAATATCGTCTTTGGAATCTGGTTGCAACAATCTTTTGTAATGATTGTATACAGCAACAGATAATACTTTTTTGGTAACGTCCTGTCCGATGACAAACTGATCCAGAAATTCTTTGATCTCGATCGGTTTTTTCAAGATCAATTCTGATGATAGTTCAGATGCCTTGCTTTGTTTGGACTCCTCCATTACAATACTGTATGCCTGCTCGATACATCTGTCGCATATATGTGCATCTAAACCGGCAATCAGCAGATTGGTTTCAGGTTTTTTCCTTCCGCAGAAGGAACATTCTAATTCTTCTTTCGCCATCTTTTTTACATTTATAATGAATTACCCTCTGGTGAGCACTTCATCAATCATTCCGTATTCTTTAGCTTCATTGGCCTTCATCCAGTAATCACGATCGCTGTCCTGGTAAACCTTGTCGTATTTCTGGTTTGAGTGCTTGGCAATGATATTGTATAGTTCTTCTTTCAGTTTCAGAATTTCTCTGGCCGTAATTTCAATATCACTTGCCTGTCCTTGTGCGCCTCCTAATGGTTGGTGAATCATCACTCTCGAATGAGGAAGAGCAGAGCGTTTACCTTCTTGACCTGCACATAACAATACTGCGGCCATTGAAGCTGCAATACCCGTACAAATGGTAGCTACATCCGGTTTTATAAACTGCATGGTGTCGTATATGCCCAATCCGGCATATACACTACCGCCCGGAGAGTTGATGTATATTTGAATATCTTTAGAAGAGTCGGCACTTTCTAAAAACAGCAATTGCGCCTGAATGATATTGGCGATCTGGTCGTCGATACCTGTTCCCATGAATATAATTCGATCCATCATTAATCTCGAAAAAACATCCATTTGTGCAACATTCAGCTGACGCTCTTCAATAATGTATGGGGTCATGCCAACAGGAGTGATGGCACTTACCAGTTTATCGTAATACATGCTGTTAACACCGTGGTGTCTGGTTGCATATTTTTTAAATTCTTTACCGTAGTCCATATATGGTTATTTTTTATAAAAAAGGCGTTAATACAAAGTTTAACGCCTTAAAGATAATTATTTTTATAATCTATTAACCGTAAACTTCCTTTACAAAGTCATTATAAGAGAGTTCTTTGGTCTTAAGATTGGTATTTTCCTTATAAAAAGTGATCAATTTTTGACTCATTAGCTGATCTGATAACCTTTTAACCTCTTCCTGATTAGAAAGCACACGCTGAGCGATATTCTCTACAGCCTCTTCTTCAGGTTCGGTCTGACCAAATTGAGCCATTTGCATCTTGATGTAATCTTTGGCAAAATCTTTAAGTTCTTCAAAAGTTACCTGAAGATTATTGTCTGTGATGATTTTTCCTTCAATTAATTGATATCTTAACCCTTTTTCGGATTTTTCATATTCTTCGCTTGCCTGCTCTTCTGATAGTGCTTGTTCTCCGGTTTCCTGAATCCATTTTTTTAAGAATTCAGCAGGAAGATCGAATTTGGTGTTTTCTACCAGGTACTCCGTAACATCATTAAGAAGTTTTTGGTCTGCTTGCTGAACGAATTGTTTCTCTGAATCTTCTTTTATTTTAGCCTTCAGCTCTTCAGCAGAGGTAACTACATCCGCTCCGAACAGTTTGTCGAAAAGTTCCTGGTTAAGCTCTGCAGGCTCCCTTTTGTTAACTTCTTCAATAGTGAAATGAACAGTAATGTCCAGCCCGTGCGCATCGTCGTGTTCAACTTTCAGGTACTGGATCAGATCATGGTCGTCTTCAAAAAGACCTTTAGTGCTTAATTCCACAACCTCACCCACTTTAGCTCCTGTTAAAGCTTTAACAGCTTTTTTGCTTTTTATTTTTTCTAAAGGAAGTGTCGTTTTGTTTTCAATCTCTTTTTCTTCGTTAGCAAAAACACCGGTAATTTCATCGCCTTCCTCTACGGTGTCTTTAGCAACCAGCTTACCGTATTGCTTCTGGATACGATCTACCTGTTCGTCGATCATTTTGTCGTCAGCAATGATATTGTAATGAGTTATTGCTTTTTTACTCTTTAAATCTATTTCAAAAGATGGAGCAAGCCCTAATTCAAATTCAAAAGAAAAATCCTCGGCATCCCAGTTGAGGTTGTCCTGTGCTTTAGGAAGCGGATTTCCTAATACATCCAGTTTTTCTTCAGTTAAATATTTGTTCAAAGCTTCTTGTAGGAGCTTGTTTACTTCGTCTACTAAAACAGCTTTACCGTATTGCTTTTTTACCATTCCCATAGGTACGTGACCTTTTCTGAATCCTGGGATATTGGCATTCTTACGGTAATCATTTAATATTTTTTCAACGTTATCGCTATAGTCTTCTTTTGCTATGTCAACTTTTACAATCGCATTCAGCTCATCAATGTGCTCTCTAGTAATGTTCATTTTTAAAATATAATTTAGTCGCTTAAAACGGTGTGCAAAAGTATAACATTTTAAAAAGCTGAGCAACTTTTTAACTGGCTGAATTTCAAATGATATGTTAATTTATTTGTCTTCTTTTAAAATGGAAAACAGGATGGATTGTAAAAATGAAAGTAATAAGCTAAACAATAATGCCCACCATATGTTGGACACATCGAAACCACTTACAAGTTTGTCTGCAAGAATTATAATAATGGCATTGATAATCAGCAGGAATAGACCCAGGGTAAGAATGGTGACCGGGAGGGTGAATATGATCAGGATAGGCTTTACGATATAGTTTAACAGTCCTAATACCACCGCAACGATTATTGCAGTAGCATAGCTGTCTACTGATATGCCTCCTAAGATTTTAGCTAAAATAACGACTGCAAGAGCGGTTAGTAATACGCGTAAGATGAGTTTCATAGTCTGATTTTTTTGTTTGATGTAGCCTAAAGATATAAAAAAAGCGCTTTCGGTATAAGAAAGCGCTTGTTAATTATGAAATGGTAATTCTATTTAATAAAAACTGTAGGATAGTTACCCGGTTCTACAACAGGTATTGTAGCATTGTATTTAGTATTGATTGATTCGATAAAAGAATTTGCGATAATGGCATAGCCCCGTGAGGTAGGATGTACCCCGTCCAGTGAAAAGCCACCGCCACTTGCATAGGTGTTGGTAACAGTTCCGCCATTAAATACGATGCCTTCTTCTGAAAGCTTGTTAAGCATGGATTCCATATCGACAAAAGCGAGGTCGTATTGGTCTGCCAGTGCTCGAATGGTGTTATTGTACATTTGCTGTATGTTGGTGATTTCTTCAACTTCAGCTTCGATTAATACTTGCGAATCATTAAGCGGGACTCCCACTCCGATCACTGAAGAAGGGTTATTGGGATCGGCGAGTGTTCCGAGTACAGAACGGGTTGTTAAAAGGATCAGGTCTGCTCCGGTAGCTTGTCTGAGATTTTGGAATGCCGGATTTAGTGCAGACAGGTCTGTTAGTGTTTCATCAAGAATAACGATAGGGTTTTGTCCTTCTCCGAACTGGATAGTTCTTTGAGCCAGTTCTTCAGCTGAAATCAACCCTCCGGCATATGCTAGTTGTAACCCGCCGTTATACTGGGCATAAGCCTGGTTGACCTGCGCAGCAGTTGCGGCATCCATCGGAATAGCGTTGTATGGAACTGTAGTAAAAAACGGAATGGCAGTTACATTCGGTAAGTTGGCAACGGCGCCTTTGGCACTATTGCCGGTAAGACCTTGTAGCAGGCTGTTGTATACATTCGCAAAAACATTCGGGTCTGTGATATCATTCCCTCCATAAGTAGCCGGGTTTAAGTTCCCTGTCTGGTTAACGCCTGTTCCCCCCGAAGTGGCATAACCCAGGATGTCGTTGTTTCCGATCCATAAAGTGAAGAATGATGGAGACTGGCTTACGGCATCTTCGAGTACTGAGGCATCAGGAGTCGAGGCCATGCGAACAAAATAAGGATTGGCTGCAGCCGGAAAATTAGCAATATTGCCGTATCCGTTTGCAACTAAATGGTAGCTTTTAGCTCCCGGTACCCCCATGTTGTTGAACGGGCCTTCTAATATGTTGGTAACCTCTGTGGTCGGGGTATCCTCCAGGTTAACAGGTGCAGGGTTGGCAGGATCGGTATAATCCAATACCATTCTGGTACTGGCAACTTGCTGCCCTGATAAGACAAGGCCGCCTGTATTATCATTAACCAGTGGCTGATTGAAAGAGCCGCCACCGGCGAGGGAGAATTGTCCTGCCATAATGTTCGGGTATGAATTCTGCTGTCCTTGTAAGTAAAGAGTTCCGTCTGCGTACCCTGCCGTTAAAGAGTTTCCTACCGAAACATAGTTAGAGAAATCGGCATCTCCGCTGGTATATGCATTGTTCTCGTCTACAGGATTCTTGAATTCAGGCTCACATGCAAAGAATGCCGTGGCACTGATGAGAATATATAATGTTTTTTTCATGATCTTGTCTTTTTACTCGATGATCGAGATGATTTACTTTTAACGATTAGAATTTATAAGAAACGCTCAAGCCGGGGATAAAGGCATTGTTCTTGTATGTCCCCCCGAAAGATGAAGTCTGTCCATTGCTTTCAGGGTGGTAATCGTAACTGGCATCAACTTCTTCAAAATGGATGTATAAAAAGGAAGCATCGATGGCAAAATGACTGTTAACGTTAAAAGTTAAACCGGCTGTAAAGTTATCGGAATCATTTCTGGGGGTCTCAGGGGCAAAATACCCTTCCTGTACCGGAGATTCGTCAAAGTAATACCCGCCTCTTAATGTAAATTGTTCGTTGGCCTTGTATTGAGCCCCGAAACGGTAGGTAGTTGAGTTTTTGTAATTTCTGGGATTAACAGATTCGATCCCGTTGCTGAACGACAGGTTTAAGCTCTCGTATGTACTCCAGTAGGTCCTGTTAAGGTCGAAAGCGAAAAGCCATTTGTCGTTAACCTGGTATGAAGTACCGACAGTGAGTTCCGCAGGAAGGGGTAACGTGGCATCAAAGGTTCCGTCTGCAAACTGGCCTTGCAGGCCTTCAGGAACATTTTCAAAATCAGCAGTCCCGTTTTCGGCCTCCATCTCAATTTCTGAACGATAGTTCATGCCTATAGTCCATTTTTCAGAAGGTCTGAATGTTATTCCAAGCGTATAACCCCAGGCATTGATTCCTGTTTTTTCAATTGATACGTTTGCGCGTTCACCTCTCAGGTCTGTCAGTGACCTGTCCAGGTTTCTGGTGAAGTTAACGCTTCCGGTAGCGAAAATGGGCCCTCCGCCAATACTCATTTTATCGTTGATTTTGATTGCCACCGTAGGTTGGATGAATATAGATTGTAGCTCTATTTCTTGTATCAAGTGAGATCCCTCCCAGTTTTTCGGGTATTCAACACTACTCCCGTATGGGGTGTATGCGCCCAATCCCACGCTTAACCAGTCGTTAACCTTATAAGCAACATATGCATTAAAAGGAGTGCTTACGGGATTGTCTGCCTGTGAGCTCCAGCCAAACTCGGAGTTCTGAAAACTAATGTTTGAAAAAATAAAGTTAGCCCCCAAGCTGGCACTGAATTTATTCTCTAAAAAGGCCATCCCGGAAGGATTGAAGAATACGGTTTCTGTACTGTTTAGAACGGCAACACCTGTGTGTCCCATAGCCAATTGCTTGTTTCCTTGCAATGCAACTCTGTAGCCTCCCGCAAACACCGAATAACCGGCGCAAAGCAGTAGGGTAAAAAGAATACTTCTCTTCATTTAAATTAAAGTTTTAAAAAGTTGATAATTTAGCTAGTCATTCAGAAAATCTAAAACTGTTTTAAAGAACATTTTAGGGTTTTCTGCATGTAACCAATGCCCGGCATTGGTGATGGTGGTGGTGGTGGCTAATGGAAAATGATCTTTGATGACCGGGTCATCAATTGGTTGTATATAGTCAGAATTGCCGCCTCTTAAAAAAAGGGTCTTCCCTGAATAGGAGGCTTCTTTTGGGAGCGCAACACCAACCTGATTTACTTTTTCTGTTAATGTTTTAAGGTTGAACCTAAAGCCTAACGTTTCTTTTTCTTGCCAATATAAGTTTTTTAATAAAAACTGCCTAATTGATTTTACCTGAATATGCTTCGCTAGTTCTTTGTCGGCTTCTGTTCTGGAATGAATATGGCTAAAGTCTAAAGCGTTTAATCCTTCCAGGATATCCTGGTGATGTGGAGCGTAATATCTTGGAGCAATGTCGGCAACGATCAGTTTTTCGACCTTTTCAGGGTGTTGAGAGGCAAAGAGCATGGCGGTTTTACCTCCCATCGAATGTCCTAGAATACTGGCTTTTTCAATATTGTGGTGATTCAGGTAGTTCAGCAGGTCGCCAGACATGTCGTCATAACTGAATAGGTCAGAATGGAAGCTTCGCCCGTGATTCCTTTGGTCGATAAGATGTACCTGAAAGCCGTGCTGTGAGAATTCGGAGCCAAGAGTTTTCCAGTTGTCTCCCATACCCAAAAAACCATGAAGGATAATGAGTGGTTTTCCTTCTCCTATAATCTTAGCGTGTAGTAATTTCATGAGTTTAATTTGCCTAAGTACAGTTGGATCACATTTTCAAGACCTAAATATAAAGATTCTGATATCAAGGCATGGCCAATGGATACTTCGAGCAGGCCGGGGATTTTTTCTTTAAAGAATTTCACGTTGTCAAGACTTAGGTCGTGTCCCGCATTAATACCCAGTCCGGCTTTACCGGCTGCTACAGCGGCATCGATATATGGTTGGATGCCGGTTTTGTTTCCTTCGGCAAATGCATGGGCGTATGCTTCTGTATACAGCTCTATTCTGTCGGTGCCGGTTTCAACAGCCCCCACAACCATTTCAACGACAGGATTCACAAAAATGGAAGTGCGGATATGGTTTCTTTTGAATTCTGATATCACTTCCTTCAGGAAATCCTTGTGTTTTACAGTATCCCAGCCCGCATTTGAAGTGATCGCATCTTCGGCATCGGGAACTAAGGTTACCTGCGTAGGCCGTATTTCAAGAACGAGATCTATGAAGCTTTTGATAGGGTTCCCTTCGATATTGTATTCGGTTTTAACAACTTCTTTGAGATCGCGGGCATCCTGATATCTGATATGGCGCTCATCAGGTCTTGGGTGTATGGTGATACCTTCGGCTCCGAAACTTTCAATATCCTTGACGGTTTTGATTAAATTTGGAACATCACCCCCTCTTGAGTTCCTGAGAGTGGCAATCTTGTTGACATTTACACTAAGCTTGGTCATTTTAATTCAATGATTATAAAATTACGATAACAAAAATACAAAGTTATCATAAGCTGTTTTATGTTATGAATGATTATTTTCCGCGACTTAAAAGCTATAGGGATAGGGGGTAATTGCGGATATATTATAAATTGTAATTTTTTATAGGGTAAATAGTTTTAATACAACCTAATTTTAATTAATTTGCTTGTAGAATAAATAGATGATGAATATTCTTTCTTATATAAACAACGATATCGTGCCGATTTCACCGAACCTGACCGTTAACATGGTTTGTGAAACTTTCGACGGACACACCTTCACCCATATGCCGGTGGTAGAAGATGGGTATTTACTGGGGAATATTTCGGAAGATGATATCAAGGGGTGCGATGAAGAAAAGCTGGTTAAGGACTATCAGTATGCACTTGACGCTTTTTTTGTACGTAAGGACACGAACTGGATCGATGTGCTCGAAGCTTTTGCGCAAAACAACGCGAACATCATGCCGGTTATAGACGACGATAACGTTTATGTCGGGTATTATGAATTGATCGACATAGTGGGGTTGTTTAAAGAAACGCCTTTTTTAAATGAACCCGGAGGAATTCTTATTATAGAAAAAGGATCGCAGGACTACTCCTTCAGCGAAATATCCCAGATAGTCGAGAGTGATAACGGTAAACTGCTCGGTGCTTTTATTTCCGAGATCCGGGATGAAGTAACCCAGATCACCCTGAAGGTTGGGAATATAGGTTTAAATACCGTGATGCAGACTTTTAGACGGTATAACTATAACGTCGTTTCCGGAAATGACGATGATATATATCTGGAAGACCTTAAAGAACGTTCTAATTATTTGAAAAAATTCCTGAATATTTAATGCAGACATGAAAATGACTCCCATCTTTGTAGCATGAACAAGGGGAGGCAAATATTCTTTTGTCAAAACAAATACATATATAACAGATGAAAGTCGGAATCTATGGTCAGTATTATCAGGATGAATTAGAAATATACCTGTACGAATTATTGGCAGAATTAGCTGATAATGATGCAGAGGTATATTTTGAGGCAGATTATCTGTCGGATATTAAAAGGAAGATATCTTTTGAAGGCTCGTATAAAACGTTCAAAGAATTTGAAGACCTGGATAATTCCTTTAGTCTGTTCTTTAGTATCGGGGGAGACGGTACCATGCTGAGAAGTATTTTGTATGTAAGAGACCTGGGCATCCCGATTATAGGAATAAATGTCGGCAGGCTTGGTTTTTTGGCAACAGTTCAGAAAGATCAGATAAAACAGGCCGTCAGGTCATTGGTTGAGGGACATTATGAAGTAGAAGAAAGAAGTTTGCTGCAAATAGAAACCCTTCCTTATAATAAAGAGGTGGGCGAAGTTAATTTTGCACTGAATGAAATGGCGGTTAGCAGGAAGAATACCACCTCAATGATTACGGTATCCACCTGGCTGAATGATGAATATCTAACCTCCTATTGGGCAGATGGACTTATCGTTTCCACCCCGACAGGATCTACAGGATATTCCCTTAGCTGTGGGGGGCCTGTTATAACTCCTGATACAAATGCATTTGTTTTAACTCCCATAGCACCGCATAACCTTAACGCCCGTCCGTTGGTGATTCCCGATAATACCGTAATTAAGTTAACGGTGTTCGGGAGGTCTGCAGATTATTTACTGTCGCTAGATAGCAGGATAGCAACTCTGAGTAATGAGACCGAGATCTATATAAAGAAAGCACCATTTACGATTAAAATGGTGGAACTGAAAGAAGAAAGCTTTCTGAAAACCCTTCGAAAAAAGCTCTTATGGGGGGAGGATAAACGTAATTAAACAATAAAAACAAATAAAAATTGTTTTTAGTACGACATTAATTGCACTAAATATCCTTAAAGAAATCATAATTTTTATATTTGCAAACCTCTGAAACTT
This sequence comes from Zhouia spongiae, assembly GCF_022760175.1. Classification (GTDB taxonomy): domain Bacteria; phylum Bacteroidota; class Bacteroidia; order Flavobacteriales; family Flavobacteriaceae; genus Zhouia; species Zhouia spongiae. The sequence continues at coordinate 460,393 of NZ_CP094326.1, read as the reverse complement.
ATGAAAAAGAGCATTTTAATAATATTCGTTAGTTTTTTAAGTACGATGGCCTCAGGCCAGACCTACGAAATCGGGCCTTTTATAGGTGGTAGTAACCTGATTGGCGATGTCGGAGCCGATAATTACATTCGCCCGAATAAGCTAGCTCTTGGTTTGGTTGGGAAGTGGAATGTCAGTACCCGGTACTCGTTCAGGGGGAGTCTGACCTATTCAAGGCTTCATGCAGATGATGGTAAATCAGATATGGTGTCGAGACGGCAAAGAGGATATGAAGTAGATGCCAAGCTGTTGGAAGGTTCTTTGGGATTGGAGTTTAACTTCTGGGAGTTTGATCTACATAGTTTTAGTAAACCTTTTGTGCCTTATATATATAGTGGGGTTTCTGTATTTGGTCATGATTTGTTGTATTTTCAGAATGGAGAAGCACAAGATTACGGAAATCACATTACATTTGCAGTCCCGATGGTTTTGGGGGTAAAAGCCAAAGTGACACAGCATTTTGTATTAGCTGCGGAAGTAGGAGCCAGATATGCATTTACAGATGCTATAGATGGAAGTAACCCCACGGGAAGTTTAGAAGATAATATAGGTTTAAAGTTTGGAAATATAAATAGTGACGACTGGTATGTGTTCTCAGGGCTGATCCTGACATATACATTTGGCAGGAGGCCGTGTTACTATTGTCCTCCGGATTGATGTTGAGAATTAAGGATGACAGAGAAAGAACAAATTAACAAAGAGAAAATACCAAAACATATAGCCATTATCATGGATGGTAATGGCCGCTGGGCAAAACAACGTGGTAAGCTGCGTGTTTTTGGACACGAACAAGGTACAAAGAGTGTTAGGGAAATCGTGGAAGGTTGCGCCGAACTAGGGGTAGAGTGCCTTACTTTATACGCGTTTTCCACCGAAAACTGGAACCGCCCAAAAATAGAGGTCCAGACATTAATGAGGCTTTTGGTGAGTGCTCTTAAAAAAGAGTATAAGAATCTTAAGAAAAACAAAATACAGCTAAACGCTATCGGCGATTTAGATGCACTGCCTTCCCGTACAAAAAAAGAACTTCTCGAAGTCATCGAAAAAACCAGTGAAAATACAGGTTTGAAACTTACCCTGGCATTGAGCTACGGGGCGAGGGAAGAGCTGAAAAAGGCAGTTCAAAGTATAGCGGATAAAGTTAAAAATAATATAATTTCCATAGAAAAAATTGATGAATCCGTTATAAATAATCATCTTTATACGCATAATTTGCCCGATGTGGATTTACTTATTCGAACTAGTGGAGAACAGCGAATAAGTAATTTTTTGTTGTGGCAGATCGCATACGCAGAATTGTATTTTACCGATACACTGTGGCCGGACTTTAATAAGCAGCAATTATTTGAAGCTATTATCAATTATCAAAACAGAGAAAGAAGATTTGGAAAAATTAGTGAGCAACTCAATGACTAATATTAGTATGTTCAAAAGGTATTTTGGGGCAATTTTACTTTTTGGAGTAATGTTTTTTAATAGCGCGATCGCTCAGGAAACTAATATTGATAAAGGAAAAAAATACATCCTTGGCGGCATCGAAGTAACAGGAGTTAAAAGTTATAACGAACAAACGGTAGTAACGTTTACGGGGCTTCAGGTCGGACAGGAGATTACCGTTCCGGGAGAAAAGATCAGTAAGGTGATTACCAAACTGTGGAACCTGAACCTGTTCAGTGACATAAGTTTTTATATTACCCGTGTTGAAGGAGAGAAAGTATTCCTGGAACTTCAGATCGTAGAACTTCCCACACTTTCAGACGTTAAGATCACAGGTTTAAAGAAAAAGAAAACAGACGATATTATTAAGGAAGCCGAGTTAAAAAGAGGTAAAAAGGTAACCGAAAGCTTTATTGCGAATACCAAGAATTACCTCCTTAATAAGTATAAGAAACAAGGGTATTTAAATACGAAAGTACTGATCAATACCGTAGCAGATACTTCAGAGGCAAATGCAGTGAAAATGATAGTAAATATCGATACCGACGAAAAAGTGAAGGTAAAGGATATTGTGTTTGAAGGGAATGAAAAGCTGAAGGATAAACAGCTTAGAAAAGCAATGAAGAACACCAAACAAAGACAGTTTGGCCGTTTTTGGAAGAAATCTAAATTTATCCCGGAAGATTACAGCACAGACCTCACTAGCCTTATCGATGCTTATAAAGAAAAAGGATATAGAGATGCCAGGGTTTTGAATGATAGTGTGATCTATAATGATGATAATACAATTGGTATCAATATCGCAGTCGAAGAAGGAGAACGCTATTATTTTGGTAATATAGACTTTGTAGGAAATGCAGCTTATACAGACCGCGAATTGGCGAGAGTACTGGGAATAAAAAAAGGAGACGTGTATAATGGGGTTCTCTTACGAAAGAGAATTGCAGACGATACCAAGCCTGATGGGAACGATATCACCAACTACTATCAAAATACAGGATATCTTTTCTCCAGAATTAACCCCGTAGAGGTTTCTGCACAGAACGATACCATCGATTTTGAGATCAGGATCATAGAAGGGAAACCGGCTTATTTTAATAATGTAACAGTTGCCGGAAACGACAGAACCAACGACCATGTTATCTATCGTAACCTTAGAACAAGGCCGGGGCAGTTATACAGAAAGGAGAATGTGTTCCGTACGATAAGAGAACTGGGGGCTTTAGGGTATTTTGATGCAGAACAACTAAATCCACAAATTTTAAACCCGGATCCGGATGCAGGAACTGTAGATATACAATACGGCGTTGTTGAAGCTGGTTCAAGTCAAATAGAACTTCAGGGAGGATACGGTGGAGGTGGTTTTATCGGAACATTGGGGTTGCGATTTAATAATTTCTCTATAAAAAACCTGTTCAATAAAGAAGCGTATAAGCCTGTTCCTATGGGAGACGGACAAACCCTGGCTTTACGACTTCAGGCGAGTAAATTTTATCAGACATATAGCTTTTCATTCATAGAGCCCTGGTTAGGGGGTAGAAAGCCTGTTCAGTTCTCTACTTCATTATCAAGGACCTTACAGTTCAGGCCTACCATCGATTATAGAGATGTCGATAAAGACCAGCGGTTCGTGATTACGGGTATTAATGTAGGATTGGCTAAAAGGCTGGAATGGCCGGATGATACCTTCCAGTTGTCACATTCCTTGTCATATCAGCATTACGATATCCAGAACTATGCCATCGGAGGGATATTTCCTTTTAGCAATGGGGTTTCGCAAAGTTTGGCCTATACCGTTGCCCTTTCAAGGGATAATACATATACGAACCCGATATTCCCGACGGGAGGATCTAAATTTGTCATCAGTGCCAGGCTTACGCCGCCATATTCACTCTTTAACGGGGTCGACTATGCAGATCTGGGGAATCAGGAAGCGTACAAAGACAGAAATAGCAATGGTTATTTAGTACATGTAGAAAGAGATGCTAACGGAAATAAAATAGCAAGTACAGAAAAAGTGGTGGCTACCGTAGATGAGGCTTCGACAGATATAGCAAAAGTCGGTCAGAAAAAATTAAACTGGTTAGAATACTATAAGATCAAATTCCAGGGAGACTGGTATAAGCAACTGGTAGGCGATCTGGTTTTAAGAACAAATGCAGAATTTGGTTTCTTAGGAGCTTATAACCAGGACAGGGGAATAGTGCCCTTTGAACGTTTTTATGTAGGCGGAGACGGTTTAGGTAATTATGCGCTCGACGGAAGAGAGAATATACAACTGAGAGGATATCCGAATAACTCTTTGTCAGCAAGGGACGGTTCTACGATCTTCAATAAGTTCTCACTTGAATTGCGTTACCCGATTACCCTTAAACAAACAGCCTCTATCTATACACTAGGATTTTTAGAGGCAGGAAACGCTTTCGAATCTTTTGATGAGTATAGTCCGTTCGATATTAAAAGATCTGCGGGGCTGGGTGTCCGTATATTTATGCCGGCATTTGGTTTGTTAGGTATCGATTTTGCCTATGGTTTCGATCCTGTTTCAGGAGGGAATACACCTAATGGATGGGAGACACACTTTATCATAGGACAGCAGTTTTAATTTTGGCACGGTATTTTCTATATAGTATATCGACGTCAAGAAATAAACACAAAATTTTTTGTCATAACGATAGAGTTATTACTTTTAGGGGTGATAAAAAATTTTAACAAATGAAAATAAAAGTTCTTTACATATTGTTGCTTGCTTCGATAGTTTCTGTGCACGCTCAGAAAGGTGTACGGTTAGGCTATATCGATATGGATTACATCCTGGAGAATGTAGAAGAGTATCAGGAAGCCAATAAGCAGCTTGAGAAAAAGGTCCTTAAATGGAAGCATGAAGTTGAAGAACAGAACAGGACGATAGTCCAGATGAGATCTGACCTCAATGCCGAAAAAGTGCTTTTAACAAAAGAGCTGGTAGAAGAACGCGAGATAGAGATCGATGCCCTGGAAGCGGAGATGGTGAAATACCAGCAAGATCGGTTTGGTCCGGATGGCGATATGATCAGACAACGAAGTCAGCTGGCTCAGCCCATACAAGACCAGGTGTTTAATGCTATTCAGGAAATAGCAGAAAAACAGAATTATGATTTTGTTTTCGATAAATCGGCCGATGTGGTTATGTTGTTCTCCAACAAAAGATATGATATCAGTGACATGGTGCTGAGAAGTATCGACCGTAATAGAAAAAAAGGAGGGACAGTAAAAAAAGAGGAGCCGGAGAGCAAATTGGAAAAGTTTGACGATACTGAAGAAAAATATTCCGAACCGACGGAAGCCCAAAAAGCAGCAGCAGAGAAAAAAGAAGAGGCTTTGTCAGACAGGGAAAAAAGAAAACAGCAGATAGAAGCTGACAGGCAAGCCAGGCTAAAGAACATAGAAGAACGAAAAAAGGCTTATGAAGCCAGAAGAAGAAAAATACTGGAAGAACGTCAAAAGCTTAGAGATAGCCTGAGGCAGGCTACAGAAAAGAAAAAAGACTCGGTAAATTAGGATAAACGAAGAGGAATACAATTATTAACACTTAAACAAAAACAATTTAGAGAGACTATGAAACATTTAAGATCATTTTTAGTTGCAATTGCATTGATCGGTGCAGTAAGTTTTGCAAATGCACAAAGTAAAGTTGCTCATGTTAATGTTCAGCAGCTTGTAGGCGAAATGCCACAGTGGAAAGCAGCACAGGCTGAGCTTCAAAAATTAAAAGATACTTATAAGGCTGACTTGCAATCATCATATACGGAGTTACAAAACAAGGCACAACAGTATCAGAATGAGGCTAAGTCGAAAACCCAGTCGGAGAATGAGGCCAGAGGTAAAGAGATTGATGGTTTGAGACAAAACGTAATGAAAGCAGAACAGGTGGCACAACAGGAACTTGGTAAGAAGGAAATGGAGTTGTTAGAGCCATTGCTTAAGAAAGCGAATGATGCCATCCAGAAAGTAGCAAGAGCACAGGGCTTTCAATATGTATTAGACGCTTCACCCGGAAGTGGTATTATTCTAGCTGACGGTAAAGACCTTTTATCGGATGTAAAGAAAGAATTAGGGTTCTAAGATCAGAAAATTTTCAGATAATATTTATTCTAAAAACCGTCGGACAACTCCGGCGGTTTTTTATTTTTGTAACTATGGATTTAGGCCCTATAGGTATTTTTGATTCCGGAGTAGGAGGAACAACCGTTTGGAGGGAGATTAAAAAACTACTGCCAAATGAGTCAACAATTTATGTGGCTGATAGTCTTCATGCACCCTACGGGAAACGGACCAAAGCCGAAATGCGGGAGCTGAGCGTTAAGATAACGGATTTCCTGTTGGCTCAAGGTTGCAAGATAATTGTAGTTGCCTGTAATACGGTAACTACCAATGCAATTAAGTTTTTAAGAGACAGGTACCGGGTGCCGTTTATAGGTATAGAACCGGCGATAAAATTAGCGGCACTTAATACCAAATCAGGAGTTGTAGGGGTTTTGGCTACCAAAGGGACGTTAGCCAGTGAATTGTTCCATCAGACATCAGATGCCCATGCCAATAATATTACTGTCATCGAGCAGGAAGGGGAGGGGCTTGTTGAGCTCATAGAGAGCGGTAAGCTAGAATCAGGTGAGCTTAAAGGATTATTACGGGAATATCTGGACCCGATGGTTGATGCCGGCGCTGACGCGCTTGTATTGGGCTGCACCCACTATCCGTATTTGATCCCGCTGATTAAAAAAATAGTTCCTGAAACATTACAGATAATCGATTCCGGAGCAGCAGTAGCCAGGCAAACTAAAGCTGTTTTAGAGCAGAATAGTATGCTCAATGATCCCGGAGAGGCGCCAACTGATATATTCTATACTACCGGAGATGTTAGTTTACTAAAAGGTTTTATAAAGGATGCCGAAGAAAATACACCTGTACTGAAATTAAAGTGCTAGCAGTATTTTTCAATAATATTTTTTACAGACCTGAAATAGCCGCTTCCAAACAAGTTTAAATGAACCAGCAGGTAGTATAATTGCCATATGTCAAGTCGTTCTTCCCATAGAGGTTCAAGAGGGAAAACTTCATTATAAGTATCGAATAAAAGACTGTCAAATCCTCCGAATAAGGTCATCATGGCTATATCTGCTTCCCTGTGCATATAACTTACAGCAGGGTCAATCAGGCAGGGATTTCCCTGATTGTCTGTTAAATAATTTCCGTTCCACAAATCGCCATGTATTAATGCTGGTTTCTCTTCAGGGATTAGTTGATCCAGATTGCGATAAAATTCGCTGATCTTTTTAAACGTATATCCGTTCTTATCTGCCAGACGGATTTGTGGCTCAATTCTTTGGGTGATATAGAACTCTACTATAGAATCCTGAGGAGTATTATATTGTGGCAAACTGCCAATGTAATTGCCGGTTTCGAATCCGTAAGTGTTGTTAGTGCAGGAATGCAACAGCGCCAGCCGCTTCCCGAATGTTTTCCAGAAAACATCAGTTTTCTTACCCGGGGGGATGTATTCCATCAGAAGAAAGGAAATAGCTTCCTGTTTTCCCGTCAATAATATACCAGGTGTCCTAAACGAGCAGGTTTTTTCAATGGCTTTAAGGCCTTTTGCTTCGGCCTTGAACATCCCGGGAAATGCCGATGCACTGTTTAATTTAACAACGAGCTGACTGGAAGAAGTATGAATCAGGTACGTCGTATTTATGTCGCCCCCATGAAGTTGTTCATACGATCTTATGTTGGTGTTTAAAAACGTTTCTAAAGATTCTTTTACGCTTCTCAGGTCATGCATCCTCCTGTTGTCAGTTACTTGATACGTTCATAAGTCAAATAGGTAAAAGGAAATTTGTGTTTGTCATCAGCTGCATGAAACTCGCTTTTTACTAATTGCCATTTATTTTCATCAATCTCAGGGAAAAAGGTATCAGCCTCAAAAGTGCCATGTACCCTGGTAAGCTCGATTCTGTCGGCAATTTGTATGCTGAGTTTGTAGATTTCGCCACCTCCAATAATATAAGGGGTGTCGTCTGTTTTAGAAAGCTCAAGTGCCTTGTCGAGAGAACCGACGACAATACAACCTTCCGGAGCGTAGTTTTTTTGTCTTGTTATAACGATATGAGTACGGTTGGGTAATGGTTTTGGGAAGCTTTCAAAGGTCTTTCTTCCCATAATGATATGATGCCCGGTCGTTAACTGTTTAAACCGTTTAAAGTCGTCCGGCAAATGCCATACAAGATCGTTGTCTTTACCAAGGGCATTATTCTCAGCTGCTGCTGCTATAATTGTGATCATTCCTCGTCCGGTTTTTTCTTTGTTTCAGATTCAAATTCTGTTTCTATTTCCTTTTCAAGCTGGGCTATCCTGTTTTTCTGTTTTTGGATAAGTTTCTCTCTTTGCTTCCGCTCCCATTCTTTGCCCATGAATTTACTGGTAAAAAACACATTGATAAAGTGGATTACAAATAAAAAACTCCAGGCAGTTATAACCCATACAAACCAGTTTTTTTCGGGCAGGATATTAAGAAACTTGTTAATGATAATGGCAAATAAACTGCCTGTAAGGAATACGACAAAATGATAGTAAAGCCTCTTCTTTTGCCGGATTCTTTTTTGAGCGTTTTCTACCAGCTCATGTTGTTCTGCATCAAGTGATGATCTTTTCTTTTTAAAAAGCATATCTAAAACCTTTGTAAACCAAATTTAAAATTTTTTGGGAGGATTACGACCATGAGGTAAGAATTTTATCGGGTCAAATACAATGATAGTTTAAAAATCCAACCTGTAAGATGATTACTATTGTATAGTATCTTTATAGTACGTTCAAAGTATATATATAACGTATATGAAGTATAGATTATCAGTAAACAGAACAATAATTCAGTATGTATTATCGTAGATTTGTTTTAATGGGGGAGTTGTCAAAATGATAATATGTAAGAAGTATGGTATAGCAATACCTACGATTTGTAGAGATGCAAAACCTGATTAAATGATAAAAATGGTTATATGTTGCTTTCCCGATTTCTGAAATCAGACAGATACCCTGGCTTTTATATGAGGGTGAGGATCATAGTCTGTTAAGGAGAAGTCCTCGAAAGTGAAATCGAAAATACTCTTAATGTTTTTATTCAGGATCATTTTAGGTAATGGCCTTGGTTCACGGCTTAATTGTAGTTGCACCTGCTCCATATGGTCATTGTAGATATGGGCGTCTCCGAACGTATGGATAAAATCACCCGGCTCATACCCGCACACCTGGGCCATCATCAGGGTAAGTAAAGCATAAGAAGCTATATTGAAAGGTACTCCTAAAAAGATATCGGCACTCCGTTGGTACAACTGACACGATAATTTACCGTCTGCGACGTAAAACTGGAAGAATGCATGGCATGGAGGCAGCGCAGCCTTTCCATTGGCAACATTTTCGGCAAAAGAAACAGAAGTATCAGGGAGAACACTGGGATTCCATGCAGAAACCAGCATCCGCCTGCTGTTCGGATTTGTTTTTAAGGTTTCGATAATCTCCGAAACCTGATCTATTTCTTCGCTGTTCCAATTGCGCCATTGATGCCCGTAAACAGGACCAAGATTGCCGTTCTCATCAGCCCATTCATTCCAGATACGAACACCGTTATCCTGTAGGTATTTGATGTTGGTATCCCCTTTTAAAAACCAGAGAAGCTCATGGATAATAGATTTTAAATGAAGCTTTTTTGTGGTTACCATAGGGAATCCTTCGCTTAGGTCAAATCGCATTTGATAACCAAAAACACTCAATGTACCTGTGCCGGTTCTGTCTCCTTTTTGATTTCCATGTGCTAAGACATGCTTCAGTAAATCGTGATATTGCTTCATAATCGGGCTCTTGATTTTAAGGTTCAGGGGTAAAGATCCCCCTTGAGATATTTGATAAATGACAAAATTCTCTTTTGCAACCTTTGAATTTTTTCAATTGTCAAAGATAAATTTTTATCATCAATATAATTTAAGTCAGCACATAAAATTATATGTGATCCTGATTCGTAAGAAGAACCTAAGCTAATTTGTAAATAGGGAATAAAGTCTTTGTCTGAATTTTTTAGCTGATATTTCAGTGGTATTTTGGGAGGAGTTGAAATAACACAACAATTGATCTGAGAGAATAAGCCGGGTTTTTCGATTTCGGGTAAACGACCTCGGGGCAAGCCCACGAGAGAGCCAAGCGTAAAGAAAAGGTCTGGTAGCCCTTTTTAGCGATGGAGCCCGGCGCATGGCAAAACATTTCGACGCAAGCCCTGTGAAATTCCTTCAGGACTATTTCACAAGGGCAAGTCCAATGAATTCCTTTAGGAATATTCCACAAGAACAAGCGTCAGAGCATTTAAATCTCGATGATCGAGTAATGAGCGGTAATGGTATATATTTCCTTTACAAGACTTCTGGCATCGGTCCGGACATAGGGTTTTTTGAAATTCCTTATGTAAACGGAATATACTTTTAATAATCGACAGGTAAACCTTTCCCTTTTTCTTTAACCAATAATCATTCCTGCGATGGTAGCAGACAAGAGCGATGCTAATGTGCCGCCAAGTACAGCTTTCATGCCGAATTCGGAAAGTGTTCTCCTTTGTCCGGGAGCTAATGAGCCTATTCCGCCAATTTGTATCCCAATAGAAGCAAAGTTTGCAAATCCGCATAACATATAGGTAGCCATGATAATAGACTTGTTGTAGGTAAAGTGGATGTTTGAAGCAGCATTTTTAAGCTCTGCTAATTGCACATAGCCTACAAATTCACTGGCAGCCAGTTTAATCCCCAGTAATTGCCCCATCAGCATCATATCTTCTTTTGCAACCCCGATGATCCACATTAACGGAGCGAAGACAAAACCTAAAATAGATTCTAATGAAAATGAATCATAGGGTGTATGTTGTGCTAAAAGTATATTTAAAGTGGTTAATGAGCCGACTTTTCCCAGCACATAGTTGATCATGGAGATAAATGCTATAAAAACCAATAGCATGGCACCGACATTGGCAGCCAGTTTAAGGCCTTCTGTGGTACCGTTTGCGATGGCATCAAGCACATTGGCACCGATTTTATCTGATGAAACTTCAACGTCGGTATTTGGTTTTTCCTGTTGCGGGTATAAAACCTTAGAAACAACAATTGCTCCCGGAGCTGCCATCACAGAAGCGGCTAGAAGGTGTTTTGCGTAAACGAGCCTTAATGCGGGGTCGTCACCACCTAAAAATCCGATATAAGCTGCCAATACACCGCCGGCCACTGTAGCCATTCCTCCAACCATTACCAAAAGGATTTCCGATCTGGTCATTCGTTCCAGGTATGCTTTAATCATCAGGGGAGCCTCGGTTTGTCCTAAGAAGATGTTTCCGGCAACAGAAAGACTTTCAGCACCTGATATACCCAGTAACTTGGTTAATACCCATGCCATACCGCGTACAACAATCTGGATAACACCGAAATAAAACAGCACGGAGGTTAATGCTGAAAAGAATATGATGGTAGGTAGTACCTGAAACAAAAATATAAAACCAAAACTGTCTACATTCATCATATCCCCCAATAGAAATTCACTTCCTGCCTTGGTGAAGTCTAATATCAAAACAAAAATATGACCGACAAATTCAAAAGCTTTTTTAATAAAAGAGACTTTAAGTATACCTATTGCCAGCAAAAGTTGCGAGGCGATTCCGATAGCTACGGTTTTCCAGTTTATCGCTTTCCTGTTGCTGCTAAAAATAAATGCAATGCATATAAGGACAAACATTCCTAAAACCCCGCGAAGAAAACCATTCAGGGTAAACCCTTCACTAGGGAGTATAGTGCCTGAAGCAACATTTTTATCGTTTCTTCTTTCTGTGAATTTATAAAAAACATCTTTTTCTTTTAATACCAGCGTAGAGTCCGTCAGCTCAGATATCTTATAAGTTACAAGAGTATCGTTTGGTTTTTCATACTTTAAAAGAAGCAGCTTATTCTGATGGATATAGTTTCCGGAAGCTTTTAGATTGTTTTTAGCTTTTAACGAAAAGGTAAATTCACCATTGGCTAAGTGTAAAGAGTCTTGTTTACCGGCGCTAAAAAGAGTGGAGTCAGATGTTGTGCCGGCTGATTCAAACTGCCAGTTTTTCTCTATTTCCTGCGCTTTGATGCTGATAGCAGAAAATAAAATGACTAAACAGAGTAATATTTTCTTCATATTTGGAAACTTATTTCTTTTCGCGCTTGGAGATTTCATCTCTTATTTGTGCTGCTTTTTCGTAGTCTTCATTAGCAACAGCGCTGTCTAACAGATCGTAGAGTTCTTTTAATGAATGTTTTTTATAGGATTCCCGCTTGCTTACCGGTTGACTTTCACCTGAAAGTATTTCGTCAACTACGATGCTTTCTTCCTTTTCCTCTTCCTTATCTTTTGAGGAGAATTTAAGGTAAATCCCGGCTTTGTCCAGGATGTTTTTGTACGTAAATATAGGAGCGTTGAACCTAAGAGCCAAAGCAATGGCATCACTGGTCCTGGCATCGATGATCTCTTCGATCTGGTCTCTTTCACAGATGATGCTCGAATAAAAAACACCATCAACTAATTTGTGGATAATCACCTGTTTTATGACAATATCGAAACGGTCTGCAAAATTCTTGAAAAGATCATGTGTAAGCGGTCTGGGTGGTTTGATTTCTTTTTCAAGGGCAATGGCAATAGACTGTGCTTCAAAGGCTCCTATAACTATCGGTAGCTTTCGTTCACCATCAACTTCATTTAAAATAAGAGCGTAAGCTCCATTTTGCGTCTGACTGTATGAAATTCCTTTTATTGTAAGCTTAACTAGACTCATATACCAATATAAAATAGCAAGGGCTGCCTGAATTTGAGCCTAATACCCAATTTTCAGGCAGCCCTTGTGGGGCACAATTTAGCAAAATTATGCGTTATTAGCCTTAAATTCTTTCAATTTTTCAACGAGTTTAGGAACCACTTCGAAGGCATCGCCAACAATACCATAATCGGCTGCCTTGAAGAAAGGAGCTTCCGGATCGTTATTGATGACTACTTTTACCTTAGATGCATTAATACCGGCCAAATGCTGGATGGCCCCTGAAATACCGACGGCAATATATAAGTTGGAAGCAACAGGTTTTCCTGTTTGTCCCACGTGTTCTTCATGAGGTCTCCATCCCATATCAGATACGGGTTTCGAGCAGGCCGTTGCAGCACCGAGGACAGCAGCCAGATCTTCAATCATACCCCAGTTTTCCGGCCCTTTCAGACCACGTCCTCCGGACACTACGATTTCAGCATCAGCAATGGTGACTTTTCCGGTAGCTTTATCCACAGATTTTACACTGATATTAAAATCTTCATCTTTTAACGAAGGTTCAAAAGCTTCGGCAGTTGCCGCTCCGTCACTTTCTTTTAATCCAAAGGAGTTTTTTGCCAAGCCGATAAGCTTTACGTCAGCATTTATTGCTGTGATGTTAAACGCTTTGTTGGTAAAAGCCGTGCGCTTAACCTTAAAAGGTTCTGTGCTTACCGGAAGTGCGACAACATTTGAAGCATAACCGGCATTCAGGTCTACAGCCAGAACCGGAGCCAGATATTTATCGTTGGCACTGGAGTTGATAACGACCACTTTGGCACTTTCTTTAGTTGCAGCTTGCCGAATGGCATCTGCATAAGCTTTGGCGTTAAAGTTTGTTAGTTTGTCATTATTTACTGTAAGGACTTTATCAACGCCGTATTTTGATAGTTCGGATGGATTCTCAACATTAATGGCAATTGCCGTAACTGTTGTGCCAAGCATATTGGCTACCTCTTTCGCATAAGAGGCTGTTTCGAATGCAATTTTTTTAAAATTACCGTTTTCAGATTCGGTGTATACTAAAACTGACATATGTTTTTATTTTTTTCGGGTACCTTATGTATGATAAGGTAAGTTTTTAACTGTTTTTTGGGTGAAAGCCGGTTATGAGGTTGGTTTATATAACTTTTGCCTCGTTATGTAAAAGGTCAACCAATTCATCTACATTATCAGGAGAAATTAGTTTTACCTCGCCTTTTGGAGCAGGTTTTTCAAATTGAACGGCTTTGGTCGCCTGCGTTGCTTCAGCAGGTTCTGTAACTGCCAGTTGTTTTTTTCTGGCCATCATGATACCTCTCATGTTCGGTATGCGTAAATCGCTTTCTTCTACAAGTCCTTTTTGTGCCCCGACAACAAGAGGTAAGTTGGTTTTTAGTGTTTCTTTACCACCGTCGATCTCGCGGATGGCTGTTGCTGTATTTCCGTCTATTTCCAGGCCGATACAAGTGTTTACAAAGTTCGCATTTGTAAGCGTAGCTAGCATTCCGGGTACCATACCACCATTGTAATCAATAGACTCTCTTCCCGCAATGATCAGATCATAGCCCCCGTCCTGAACTACTTTAGCCAGTTGTTTAGCTACAAAAAAACCATCAGTAGGTTCTGCATTCACTCTGATGGCTTCATCTGCACCTATGGCAAGAGCCTTTCTTAATGTGGGTTCGGTTTCTGTACCGCCAACATTGACTACTGTAACAGAAGCACCTTGCTTTTCCTTGAACCAGATCGCTCTTGTTAAACCGAATTCATCGTTGGGGTTAATGACAAACTGAACACCGTTAGTGTCGAATTTCGTATCATTTTCCGTGAAATTTATCTTGGATGTTGTATCCGGAACGTGACTGATGCACACTAATATTTTCATATGCTGTATGTTTTGTTTTAATTAGAGTGCTACGAAGATACTGATATTTTTCATAAAATACTATGCGCGCATAGTAAATATTTCACAAAAAGATGTTTATATACTTAATACATAATTGCTATTTTTGCTTTCCGTTTTGAATACGAATAAAGGTAATAAGAGATATTCATGAGAACAATTCAGTTTAGAGAGGCCATTGCAGAGGCAATGAGCGAAGAAATGCGTCGCGATGAGTCCATATATTTAATGGGTGAGGAAGTTGCCGAATACAATGGTGCTTATAAAGCTTCTAAAGGAATGCTAGATGAATTTGGTGCCAAGAGAGTAATAGATACTCCAATTGCAGAGTTAGGATTTGCCGGAATTGGCGTAGGTTCGGCAATGAACGGATTAAGACCGATAGTAGAATTTATGACCTTCAACTTTTCGTTGGTGGGGATCGACCAGATTATAAACAATGCTGCTAAAATGCGTCAGATGTCAGGCGGACAAATTAATATCCCTATCGTTTTTAGAGGGCCTACCGCTTCTGCAGGTCAGCTGGCGGCAACGCACTCTCAGGCTTTTGAGAGCTGGTATGCAAACTGTCCGGGACTTAAAGTTATAGTTCCTTCTAACCCATACGATGCAAAAGGATTGTTGAAGTCGGCCATTAGAGATGATGACCCTGTGATCTTTATGGAGTCTGAGCAAATGTATGGAGATAAGGGAGAGGTTCCTGAAGGGGAATACACATTGCCGATAGGAGTTGCTGATATTAAGAGAGAAGGTACGGATGTAACGATCGTATCGTTTGGAAAAATCATAAAGGAGGCTTTTAAAGCAGCTGATGAGTTGGAGAAAGAAGGGATTAGCTGTGAGATTATAGATTTAAGGACCATACGTCCGTTAGACCATGAAGCGATTCTTAATTCTGTTAAAAAGACGAACCGCCTTGTTATCCTGGAAGAGGCATGGCCTTACGGAAATATAGCTACTGAAATTACATACCAGGTTCAGGAAAATGCCTTTGATTACCTGGATGCCCCGGTTATTAAGCTCAATACGGCAGATACCCCGGCACCGTATTCTCCGGTGCTTCTTGAAGAATGGTTGCCAAATTCAAACGACGTTATTAAAGCCGTAAAAAAGGTTTTATATAAATAAATTCTTAAAATTTTCGTTATAAAACTTCACTAAGCTATCTTCGCTTGGTGAAGTTTTTTTTATATATGAAAAAGTTTTTTACACTAGTTATATTCTTATTTTCTGTCATCAGTTGGTCCCAAACCAAGGTGGAAGGGGTTGTGGTAGATGAAAATGACGATCCGATTGCATTTGCCAATGTAATGTTCAAGAACTCTACAGAGGGTATTATTACCAATGATAACGGACGGTTTTACCTGGAGTCCGATAATACGTACAAAGTGCTGGTTGTATCTTTATTAGGCTATACATCGCAGGAAATAGAGCTTCCGAAATCGACAAATTATAACCTTACTATAAAACTGGTTGAAGGCGAAGAGCTCGGAGAAGTGGTGCTCTATGCCGGAAAACAATCAAAAAAAAATAACCCGGCTATAGATATCTTGAGAAAGGTATGGGCCAAGAAACGGCAAAACGGGTTGTATAAGTTCGATCAATATGCCTTTGATAAGTATGAGAAAATAGAATTTGACCTGAACACCATCGATTCGACAATAATAAAAAGCAGGCTTTTTAAAGGGATGGAGTTTATCTTCGATCACACCGATACTTCCAGTGTTACGGGAAAAACCTACCTGCCAATGTTTATAAATGAATCCTTTTACAAAGTATTCGGAGATAACAAGCTTAAAAAAGAGAAAGAAGAACTGCTGGGGAATAAAAACTCCGGCTTTAATACCAATCAGACTGTTATAGCCTACGTAAACGATCTTTATTCAGAGTACAATATATATGATAACTACTTGCAGCTTTTCGATAAGAGTTTTGTGAGCCCACTGTCTAAGGCAGGTATAGATACTTATAACTATGTGCTGACAGACAGTACATATCGCGATAATAAATGGTGCTATAAGATTGTTTATTACCCCCGCAGGAAAAACGAGTTAACTTTTAAAGGACAGTTCTGGGTTAACGATACTACATACGCTGTAAAGGAAATTGATATGCAGGCAACCAAGAGTGCCAATATCAACTGGGTAAAAGAAATGTATATAGAACAAGAATATGAGGTGGTCAACGATTCCGTTTTCCTGCTCAAACGCGATTATATGCTAACAGACTTTAGTCTGAATAAAAAGGAAAAATCACGCGGGGTTTACGGAAGGAGAACTACCATATACGATAATCACGTCTTTGATGATGAAAAGCCTAAAAGCTTTTATGATAAAAAAATAGACCCGTTTAATCCGGTGGTTTATGAAAGAGAAGATGAATTTTGGGAAAAGAACAGGCTGGAGGTTCTGAATGAAGATGAAAAAGGGATCTATAAAATGCTTGATACCCTGACCACTGTACCAAAGTTTAAACAGTTGTATAAAGCGGCAGAGGTTCTGGCTTCAGGATATTTTGAATTTGATAAGCTGAATTTCGATTACGGACCGTTATATTCTACTTATGGTTACAACCCGGCTGAAGGACTCCGTACCCGTATCGGGGGGCGGACATATAAAACAGCCAACGACCAGTTGAGGTTACAGGGGTATACGGCCTATGGCTTAAAAGACCATAAGTTTAAATATGGGTTTTCAGCGAAATGGCTAATAGACAGAAAGAACCGCATCATAATTTCTGCAGGCACCAGAAGAGATGTTGAGCAGATCGGGGTAAACCTTACAAATACCAACGATGTATTGGGCAGGAGTTTTGCTTCCTCTGCCTTGTTTACTGCCGGAGCCAATGATAAACTGACTAATATTAATCTAACGACTGCAGGCGTAGAGTTTGAGGTTTTTAAGAATTTTAAAGTTCGCGGTGGAGGTTCGTTCAGAACAATGAGATCGGCACTTCCTGATGATTTTAGTTTAAGTTATGCGGATCCGGGAGAGCCGGGAGGAGTAGCTGATGTTACCAGGCAATTTGAAACCTATGTAACATTGGATTATAAGCCTGGACGGGAAACGATTGGCTACGGAGTAGAAAGAAGAGATCAGAATGACGATTATGTGCATCTTTTTTTAAACTACTCTTTGGGGGTAAAAGGAATTTTAGATAGTGACTTTGATTATGAAAAGGTTCAGTTCTATTATAGAAAACCGTGGATGGTAGGTGGCTTTGGGCGCCTTCAGACCATCGTAGAAGCCGGTAAGATTTATGGAGAGGTACCGTTAAGTCTGCTTAATGTCGTTCCGGGAAACCAAACCTATTTCTCTATTTTTAATACATTTCCTAATCTTAATTTTTATGAGTTTGTAACCGATACCTATGCATCGGTGCACTTGGAGCATAATTTCAACGGACGCTTGTTTTCGAGGATTCCGCTGATCAGGGACCTGAACTTAAGGGAATTAGTCGGGTTAAGAGGAGTCTGGGGAGATCTGTCTGATAAGAACAGGGCTTTGAATGCACCCGCTAACATCCTTCTGATAGCTCCTTCCGATAAAATTTACTGGGAGTATTCCTTTGGGGTAGGTAATATTTTTAAGGTGTTTAGAATCGACTTTAATTTCAGAGGTAATTATTTCGATATGCCCGATGCCAGAAAGTTTAGCGTTACAGGTTCGTTCGGGTTCGAATTTTAATAAGAGGTTATCCTTTTGTTAAAAAGAATGAGCATGTACAACATAACGAGCAGTTTAGTTGTTAAATATAAGATGATGCCCTACCTTTGCACGCCTTAATAGATAATAGAGCAATGAGCGCAGCAAAATTAAAATCTTTTGATGTTTTAGTAGAGATCCCGAAGGGGAGTAGAAATAAGTATGAGTACGATTTTGAGTTGAAGAAGATACGTTACGACCGTATGATCTTTTCTTCAATGCACTATCCTGCCGATTATGGATTTATCCCTAAAACCCTGGCTTTGGATGGAGATCCGTTAGATGTTTTGGTGTTACTTACCGAGCCGACTTTTCCGGGTTGTGTCATCGAAGTAAAACCATTAGGTGTATTCCACATGGCAGATGAAAAAGGGCCGGACGAAAAGATCGTTTGTGTACCTATTTCTGATCCGGTATGGAATAAACTGGACGATTTAAGCGATATTAATCCACATCTTGTGAAAGAAATTGAGCATTTCTTCCAGGTTTACAAAGATCTCGAACATAAAAAAGTAGATGTGGAAGGATGGGGAGATGTTAATGAAGCATGGGCCATCATTGATAAATGTATCGACAGGTACGAAGAGAGCGTACATAAAGAAGCAGGCGACTTTGTAGTGTAAAAACTATTAAAAATCAAGCATATAAAAAGCACTTCCAACAGGAAGTGCTTTTTTTTATCTCCTTTATTTTCCTATTTTTAGTGAAAATAACAATAACCAATACTTGAATTTCATGGAAAAACTTATTTACTTTTTACCGCTGGCCGGGGTTTTGGGGTTGCTGTATATGTCCTTTAAATCAGCCTGGGTTTCTAAGCAGGATGTAGGAACCGAAAAAATGGCACGAATTGCTAAAAATATCTCTGATGGTGCTATGGCATTTCTGAAAGCAGAGTATAAGGTTTTGGCAATATTTGTTCTGGCGGTAGCTGTACTTCTATTTTTTAAAGGAGAATCCGATACCGATTCTACTCCACTGGTAGCAGTTTCCTTCATTGTGGGGGCTTTTTTATCGGCGCTTGCAGGTTTTATAGGGATGAAGATTGCTACCAAAGCGAATGTAAGAACGACCAATGCGGCCAGGAGCTCGTTGAATAAAGCGTTGGAAGTGGCTTTCTCCGGCGGTGCTGTGATGGGGCTGGGGGTAGTCTCACTCGGAGTAATCGGATTGAGCGTGCTTTTCCTGATATTTAGTAATATATATTCTGTTGAAGATGGCAATGGCTTGACTTTGGTGTTGAATGTGATCTCAGGATTTTCCCTTGGTGCTTCTTCAATAGCTCTTTTTGCCCGTGTAGGAGGAGGAATCTATACCAAAGCGGCTGATGTCGGCGCAGACCTGGTTGGGAAGGTAGAAGCCGGTATTCCGGAAGATCACCCGCTCAACCCTGCTACCATTGCAGATAACGTTGGAGATAATGTTGGTGACGTAGCCGGTATGGGAGCCGATTTGTTTGAGTCTTTTGTTGGCTCCATTATCGCAGCGATGGTTCTGGGAGGTGCTTATTTTGGCCTTTCTGAATTTTCAGAATTTCAATTAGGAGCTGTTTACTTGCCATTGACGCTTGCAGCCTCTGGTATTATTGTTTCGATAATAGGAACGTTTTTTGTCAAGGTAAAAGAAGGAGGTGATCCTCAAAAGGCATTGAATGTAGGGGAGTTTTTGTCTGCGGGAATTATGATTGTAGTTTCTTATTTGTTAATTAATACCCTTTTGCCGGAAAGTTGGTCGTTGAATGGAAAGGATTTTAATGCAATGGGAGTGTTTTGGGCAACGATAATAGGACTTGTAGCCGGATTAGGTGTCGGGAAGATAACAGAGTATTATACCGGAACAGGAACAAAACCTGTTAAGGGGATCGTCGATCAGTCAGTTACCGGAGCGGCAACAAATATCATAGCCGGATTGGGTGTCGGAATGATGTCGACAGCAGTGCCTGTTTTGTTAATAGCAGCGGCTATTATCTTGTCGTTTCATTTTGCCGGCTTATACGGGATTGCTATTGCTGCAGTAGGGATGCTTTCCAATACGGGGATTCAGTTGGCGGTAGATGCATACGGCCCGATTTCAGATAATGCTGGGGGAATAGCAGAAATGTCTGAACTACCGTCTGAAGTGCGTGAGCGTACAGATAAGCTGGATGCAGTAGGAAATACAACAGCTGCAATCGGTAAGGGCTTTGCCATTGCTTCGGCGGCATTAACAGCTTTGGCTCTCTTTTCTGCATTTATGCAACAGGCAAAGATTACAAGTATAGATATCTCCCAGTCTACTGTAATGGCCGGGCTATTTGTTGGGGGAATGCTTCCGTTTGTTTTTTCGGCTTTGTCAATGGGAGCTGTAGGTAAAGCGGCAATGTCAATGATTCAGGAAGTTAGACGACAGTTCAATGATATACCTGCGTTAAAGGATGCTTTGGCGATAATGAAAAAGTATGATGGTGATATGTCTAATGCTTCAAAAGAGGATATGGAGATTTTCGAAAAAGCCGATGGAGTAGCTGAATATCAGAAATGTGTTGAAATTTCGACTAAAGCATCTATCAAAGAAATGGTGCTTCCCGGAGTACTTGCAGTATTTACGCCTGTATTGGTGGGTTTCTTAGGTGGGGCCGAAATGCTGGGGGGATTACTTGCAGGAGTTACGGTAACAGGAGTTCTGATGGCTATCTTTCAATCCAATGCAGGAGGTGCATGGGACAATGCCAAAAAGATGTTTGAAGGAGGGGTCGATATTCAGGGACAAACCTATCAGAAGGGTTCAGAACCGCATAAAGCTGCTGTTGTAGGTGATACGGTAGGCGATCCGTTTAAGGATACCTCGGGGCCGTCGTTGAATATTTTATTGAAGTTAATGTCCGTTGCCGCATTGGTTATAGCGCCAAGTATAGCAGTAGTGAATAGTGATGCTTCTGCAGCGGCTACAGAAGCCAAGGAGATTGTCGTGACCGTAGATGAAATAAACCACGAAGAAGAAGCCAGAATCGTAAAAGTAGATATTACTAAAAATGAAAATGGCACGGCCAAAGCAGTAATAGAGACTTCTGTGACCGAAAACGGAAAAACAGTTACAAAAAAGGAAATTGTTGAGGGAACGCTGAATGAAGTTGAGGCCAGGCTTAAAGAAATTGATGAAGCTAAAATTGTAGTGAAAGAAAAAATATAGCTTTTATAGCAAAATTCACAAGAATGCAAAAGAACCATATTAACGTATGGTTCTTTTTGTGTTTGTTTGATTTATTTAGTTGTAAATCAGTCACATATTTATTATATTTGAAATAAGGTAAACCAATATAGCATATTGTGTTGTCCGAAAAGATTTGGGGTAGTTAAAGGACTAAAAGTATTATGAAGAATAATGTTTTTAGTCCTTTTATTTTACAAGCTTATTCAAATAAACCATGTAATTTTGCGTCTATTCTGTTAATGATGTTTCCTAAGTCTTCAGGGTCGTCTACAAAATTTATATTGTCGACATCAATAATAAGAAGTTTGCCCCGGTCGTAGCCATGTATCCATGCTTCATAGCGCTCATTTAGCCGGCTGAGGTAATCAATTGAAATTGAATTTTCAAATTCCCGTCCACGGTTGTGTATCTGGCTAACAAGATTAGGGATAGAACTTCTTAGATATATTAATAGGTCAGGTGGCTGAACCAACCCTTCCATGAGCTCAAATAGTTCTTTGTAATTCTTATAATCTCTATTGGTCATCAGCCCCATGGCATGTAAGTTGGGAGCAAAAATGTGAGCATCTTCATAGATTGTTCTGTCCTGAATGACCTTCTTGCCACTTTCTCTGATTTGAAGAATCTGACGGAACCGACTGTTTAAAAAATAAATTTGAAGATTAAAGCTCCAACGTTCCATTTTGGTGTAAAAGTCGTCTAAATACGGATTGTCTACTACATCCTCAAAATGAGGCTCCCATTTAAAGTGTTTTGCCAAAAGTTTTGTTAGTGTAGTTTTTCCGGCACCAATGTTTCCTGCAATAGCTACATGCATCTTATTCGTTTTTAGTCGATTCGGATTTGAAGTCCAAATTTTTTTCGTCTCGTAAATATACAAGATATCGGCTATAGCAAAAAGAATCTTTTTGATCAATATTCCCCGAAGGGTCAAAAGCTTGTTGTATAGTTGTTTAGGTAGGTGTTTTAATGCGAAACCTTAAAAAAGCATAAGATAGTTTTACAGTTAAGGACAAATCACTACATTTGCAGTCGATTATGAAACGAGGAAGGATTTGACTGATTGCAACCTCAATAAAAAATGCTAAAGCAGTTACTTCCGAGTAATATCGGTTTGGAAACTTCTTCAGTATTTGTGCATCGTCGCTTCCATTCGACAATTTTTTAAAATTAATATTATGGCGTATTTATTTACATCCGAATCTGTAAGTGAAGGACACCCGGATAAAATAGCAGATCAAATCAGTGATGCATTGTTAGATAACTTTTTAGCGTTTGATGCTGATAGTAAGGTGGCATGTGAAACATTGGTTACAACCGGGCAGGTGGTTTTGGCAGGAGAAGTAAAAAGTGATACTTATCTGGATCTACAGAGTATTACACGCGAAGTAATTAATGGAATAGGATATACAAAAGGAGAATACCAGTTTAGCGGTGATTCTTGTGGGGTAATATCCCTTATCCATGAACAATCTCAGGATATTAATCAGGGAGTAGACAGAGCCTCTAAAGAGGAGCAAGGAGCCGGCGACCAGGGAATGATGTTTGGTTATGCAACCAATGAGACCGAGAATTTCATGCCTTTGGCCCTGGATATTTCACATAAGATATTGCAAGAACTGGCAAAGCTGAGAAGAGAAAATAAAGATATCACCTATTTGCGTCCTGATGCTAAGGCACAGGTAACTATTGAATATTCAGACGATAATGTGCCGCAAAGAATAGATACCATAGTAGTATCGACCCAGCACGATGCTTTTGATCCGGACGATGAAGCTATGTTGGCTAAGATAAAGAAGGATATAGTGGAGATATTAATACCTAGAGTGGTTGCTCAATTGCCTTCAGATCTTCAAAAGTTGTTTGATAGCGATATAAAATATCATATTAACCCTACAGGGAAATTTGTTATTGGAGGGCCTCATGGAGATTCAGGCCTGACCGGCAGAAAGATTATTGTAGATACTTATGGTGGTAAAGGTGCTCATGGTGGCGGGGCATTCAGCGGAAAAGATCCGAGTAAAGTAGATAGAAGTGCAGCATATGCTTCTCGTCATATAGCCAAAAACCTGGTTGCTGCCGGAGTGGCAGATGAGGTTTTGGTACAGGTTAGTTATGCGATTGGAGTTGTTGAGCCAACATCTGTTTTTATCAATACCTACGGTACGGCTAAAGTTGATTTAAATGACGGCCAGATTGCTAAAAAGGTCAAAGAGATATTTGATATGAGACCTTACGCAATAGAAGAGCGTTTAAAACTAAGAAATCCTATCTATTTTGAAACGGCAGCATATGGTCATATGGGAAAAGAGCCTAAAACAGTAAAGAAGGTTTTTGAATCACCATATAATGGCCGTGTTGAAAAAGAGGTTGAATTGTTTACCTGGGAAAAATTAGATCATGTAGACCGGATTAAAGCTCTTTTTAATATATAACAATTGCCTGCACTTTTGTTGAAGTCGTTTAAAAGTTAAAATAAAATCTTACTTTTAATAATTCAAAACGAAGAAAATGAAATTAAATACGAACATAATGTCTATGATGATGTGGAAAGTTTCTGCAAGGGCGACTATTATGTGATTTTTAAGTAATGTATAATATGTAAAGCCCTTGCCAAAGCAAGGGCTTTTTTATTGGCACCGCCAAAGGGTATAATACCCCGAGGCTTGCCTCGAAATTAAAATTTGTTTCCGACCAATGCCTCGTGTGCTTGCACCGAGGTAGTTTACTTCAAAGAATAACTATTAAAATAAATAAAATGAGTAAAAAATTTTCAACACAATCGTTACACGAAGGGTATGAAGTAAGTGAAAACCGTACTTCCAGGGCAGTACCCATTTATCAAACAACATCGTATGTATTTAATAATACTGATCATGCGGCCAATTTGTTCAATCTGTCTGAGCCGGGATACATTTATACCCGTTTGAACAATCCTACCAATGATGTTCTCGAACAACGTCTGGCTGCTTTGGAAGGAGGAATAGGAGCGGTAGTTACATCATCAGGTACAGCTGCCACATTTACAGTATTATTATGTATTTTAAAAGCGGGAGATCATATTATAGCCTCAAATAGTTTATACGGAGGCACATATAATTTCTTAAATGTAACATTGCCAAGACTAGGTATTCATACCACTTTTGTCGACCCTTCTGATCCTGAAAACTTTAAAAAAGCAGCAAAGGAAAATACAAGAGCCGTATTTGCCGAGTCACTGGGGAATCCCAAACTCGACGTTCTGGATTTAAAGTCAATAGCTCAAGTAGCTAAAGAAATTGAAGTTCCTTTTATTGTCGACAATACAGTGCCGACACCATTTTTACTGAATCCTGTCGAGCACGGTGCAAATATCGTTATTCATTCACTCACAAAATACCTTACAGGAAACGGAACTTCTTTGGGAGGAGTAATAATAGATGCCGGAACCTTTAATTGGGCTAATGGGAAATTTCCGGAATTTACCGAGCCGTCAGCCGGGTATCACGGGTTGATATATCATGAGGTTCTGAAAGAAGCGGCTTTTATAGCAAAAGTAAGAATAGAAGGCCTTAGAGATTATGGAACCGCCTTAAGTCCGTTTAATGCTTTTCAAACGCTACAAGGGATAGAAACACTTGAAATCAGAGTTAAAAAGCATAGTGAAAATGCCTTGGAGTTAAGCAAGTGGTTGCAGAATCACCCAAAGGTGGAATGGGTTAATTATCCGGGTTTAAAATCGAGTAAGTATTATGATCTTGCCAAAGAATATCTGCCGAAAGGACAAAGCGGAGTTGTGACTTTTGGGCTGAAGGGAGGTTTTGAGTCGGCTAAAAAAGTTGTAGATAATGTGAAGATATTTTCATTGCTGGCAAATTTTGGAGATGCAAAGTCTTTAATCATTCACCCTGGTAGCACTACCCATCAACAATTAGACGAAGCAGCACAAGAATCAACAGGAGTAACCCCCGATTTAATCAGGATTTCTGTAGGGTTAGAAGATGTGGAGGATCTAAAAGCAGATCTGGAACAGGCATTTAACCTGATAGATCAACAATAAAATTAAAGCCAATGTATTGGCTGTTTTAATAATAATATGTTTCTTTGCATTTCAAAAGTTCAACGACTTACTGAGAAATGTTATCAAGAAAGGTGGAGGGATTAGACCCGGAGAAACCTTAGCAACCCTTTGATTTGTCAGAGAAGGTGCTACGTTCTACCTCGGATTATTTTTTTGAGGATAGATAACAATAAGAATTTTCTTTTGTGATTTTCTACACCTTTCTTTATAACCTTTTTCAAAGTCAATAAAAAATGATTGGCCTTGGATAATAATTTATTACAACTTCAGATAAACAATTTTAAAACCGAAAATGGTTCTGAGCAAGATTTGCCTTTATCTTATCAGCTTTTCGGGCAACCGTTGCATACAGCACCTGTGGTGTTAGTAAATCATGCCCTTACCGGAAACTCTGATGTTTCAGGTACAACCGGATGGTGGAAGGAGCTCATTGGCGAAGGGAAGTGTATTGACACAAAAGAGTACACGGTGTTATCATTTAACATACCGGGTAATGGTTATGATGGCTTTTCGATAGATAATTATAAGGATTTTGTAGCCAGGGATATAGCCAGGATCTTTCTGCTTGGACTGGAAAAGTTGGGAGTAGAGAAACTATATGCTTTGATAGGAGGCTCTTTAGGTGGTGGTATCGCTTGGGAAATGGCGGTTTTAAATCCGGATTTAACAGAGCATCTGATACCGGTTGCAAGCGACTGGAAGTCTACAGATTGGCTAATTGCCAATTGTCAGATTCAAGAAAGAATTTTACTTAATTCAAAAGACCCGGTACACGATGCACGCATGCATGCCATGTTGTGCTATAGAACTCCGGAATCATTTAAAGAGCGTTTTCACAGAACGACAAATGAAGAACTCAAGATCTTTAATGTTGAAAGCTGGTTAATGCATCACGGCAAAAAGTTACAGGAACGTTTTCAGGTTTCGGCTTATCTGCTGATGAACCAGCTTTTGAAAACAATAGATGTTTCAAGAGACCGGAAAGAACTCTATAATGTATTAGAGACCATTAAGGCCAATATCCATATTATAGGAGTTGATTCAGATCAGTTTTTTACTCCTGAAGAGAACAGGGAGACATATAAGCATTTGGCACAGGCCAAACCAAATGTGGTTTATGGTGAAATACATTCTTTGCACGGACACGATGCTTTTTTAATTGAACACGATCAATTGGAGGAAATATTAAGTCCCGTTTTTCAGAAAGACAAGAAACGTAGCGGTATAAAGGTGATAAAATTCGGAGGGAAGTCTTTAGCTAATGGCAAAGGAATTAACAATGCACTAAATATCCTGGAGGCAAAAATTAAAGAAGGCGAACGTATAGCCGTTGTAGTTTCAGCAAGAGGAAGTGCTACCGACGACCTGGAGAATATACTAAACAGAGCCGCTCAAAATACAGATTATAAACACCTCTTTGAGGCGTTTAAAGCTTACCAGCAGGCCGATTATAACGTAGATTTCAATGAAGAGTTTGCCGAGTTGGAAAAAGTGTTTGAAGGGGTACACCTGTTAGGCGATTACAGTGCTAAAATAAAGGATCATGTTTTATCTCAAGGGGAGTTATTGTCGGCGAAACTGATTACTTATTTATTGAACGAGAAAGGATTTAAAGCGGTATTTACCGACAGTCGTACTTTGATAAAAACAGATAATAAGTTTGGAAATGCTCAGCCGATACAGAACGTGTCTAAAGAAAATGTAGCTCATTATTTTTCTAAGAATGGCAATGCTGTTCATATAGTGACCGGTTTTATTGGAAGTACTTTAAGTAACGAGACTACTACTCTGGGCAGGAATGGCAGTAATTATTCAGCTTCATTGATCGCTAACTTTCTGAATGCTGAAGAATTACAAAATTACACCCATGTAGATGGAATTTTCACAGCCAATCCTGATTTGGTAAAGAATGCCGAACAAATAGAGCAGTTATCTTATAATGAGGCGAATGAGCTAGCCAATTTTGGAGCGAATATTCTTCATGCAAAAACCATTATTCCTTTAATAGAAAAGAACATTCCGCTTAGGATACTGAACACTTTTAATGAAAATAGTAATGGAACTTTAATTACGGCAACCCCGAGTAAGAAAGGAATTAAATCTTTATCAGTTCTAGACAACGTAGCCCTGTTGAACCTTGAGGGTAGGGGGTTATTAGGAAAGTCCGGTGTAGATGCCAGAATATTTAAAGCTTTAGGCGATGCCGGAATAAGTGTCAGTATCATCGCTCAGGGATCATCAGAACGCGGGATCGGATTGGTGGTTAATGCAGATAAGGCAGAGCAGGCTAAAAGAGCTTTGGAACGCGAATTTGAAATAGATTTTCACGCTAATGACGTGAGTAAGATCTCTTATACAGATGAAGTTGCCGTTATCTCCATCGTGGGACAAGATTTGAGCACATTTCACAAACCATATAATGTGTTGATTAAAAATAGTATTGTGCCAATACTATTTAATAATACAGTTACCGGAAAGAATGTAAGTTTGGTTGTTAAGCAATCTGATCTGCACAAGGCAGTTAACGTTATTCATGGTGAGATCTTTGGAATATCGAAAAAGGTAAATATTGCTGTTTTTGGTCACGGAACCGTTGGAGGAACATTAATAAATCAGGTATTGGCTTCGGCAGAAGCAATAGAAGATCGCAAAAATGTAAAACTCAATATTTTTGCTGTAGCCAATTCAAGAAAAGCCTTGTTGGCTGAAGATGGTATCGGAGTAAGTTGGGAAACTGACCTGAAGCTTTCAAGTATAAACAGTAGTGTTGACGATATCATTGCCTTCGCTAAAGCCCATCACTTAGAGAACTTAATAGCTGTAGACAATACTGCGAATAAGGGTTTTGTAGATAATTATATCAAACTGGCTGAAAATGGGTTTGACCTCGTATCCTCAAACAAAATAGCCAATACACTAAGTTACGATTTCTATAAAGATTTGAGAGTTAAGTTGGAAGAACATCAGAAACAATATCTTTATGAAACAAATGTGGGTGCAGGATTACCGCTTATTGATACAATAAGGATACTGCATATATCAGGAGAGAATATAACGAGGATCCGCGGGGTGTTTTCAGGAACCCTGAGCTATTTGTTTAATACATTTTCTGCAGAAGAGAGACCGTTTAGTGACGTATTACAAAAAGCAATAGATAGCGGCTTCACAGAGCCGGATCCAAGAGAAGACCTTAACGGTAATGATGTAGGAAGGAAGTTACTTATCCTCGCAAGGGAACTAGATTTGCAGAATGAGTTTTCTGATGTGAATATTCAAAACCTGGTGCCGGAGGATATCAGAGAAGGAGGAGTGAAAGATTTCCTCAATAGCCTGGCTGCATTTGATGAACCGTATAAGGATATAAAAGAAGGACAAGAGCCTGGTCATGTGTTGAGGTATGTAGGAGATTTACACGGCGATTTACAACAAGACAAGGGGGTTCTGGATGTTAAGTTAACCTCGGTTCCGGTAAGTAGTGCACTGGGGCAGGTGAGCGGCGCTGATTCAATCTTTGAAATTTACACGGAATCTTATGGAGACAGACCGATCGTGATACAGGGAGCCGGTGCAGGGGCAGCGGTTACAGCGAGAGGTGTATTTGGAGATATATTAAAACTAACCGAAAAGAATAACTAATGAGTAAGAATCATTTTGAAACTGATGCCGTAAGAACGCAATTAGACAGGACCGAATTTTTAGAACATTCAGTTCCTTTGTACCTGACCTCTAGTTTTGTTTTTGAAGATGCAGAAGATATGAGAGCATCTTTCTCTGAAGAAAAACAAAGAAATATATACAGCCGTTTCACAAATCCGAACACCTCTGAATTTGTAGAAAAGATTTGTAAAATGGAAGGTGCGGAAGCAGGCTATGCTTTTGCCACAGGAATGGCTGCCGTATTTTCTACTTTTGCAGCACTTTTGGATAGTGGTGATCATATAGTTTCTGCACGTTCCGTATTTGGGTCTACGCATACCCTGTTTACCAAATATTTGCCTAAATGGAATATAGAGACCTCTTATTTCAAGGTTGATGAGGTTGAAGGCATAGAAAACCTTATTCAGCCGAATACCAAAATATTATTTGCAGAATCTCCCACAAATCCAGCTGTAGATGTTCTGGATTTAGAACAGTTGGGAACAATTGCAAAAAAACATAATCTGATACTGGTTGTTGATAATTGCTTTGCAACCCCTTATCTTCAGAAACCTATCGGGTTTGGAGCAGACATCGTCATTCATTCGGCAACAAAGCTTATCGATGGCCAGGGAAGGGTTCTTGGCGGTGTAGCTGTTGGACGAGAGGATTTGGTCAGGGAAATATACCTGTTCAGCAGAAATACGGGGCCGGCAATGTCTCCTTTTAATGCCTGGGTGTTATCTAAAAGTCTGGAAACCTTAGCAGTCAGGGTTGAGAAGCATTGCGAGAACGCGGCTAAACTGGCAGATTATTTAGAATCTCATGAAAGAGTAAACTTTGTAAAATATCCCTTCCTGAAATCACACCCACAATACGAAGTGGCCAGAAAGCAAATGAAACTCGGAGGAAATATAGTAGCCTTTGAAGTAAAAGGAGGGGTCGAATCCGGTCGTAAATTCCTAAATAACATCAAGTTGTGTTCGCTATCTGCAAATTTGGGCGACACCAGAACCATTGTTACACATCCTGCGTCAACGACCCATAGTAAATTAAGTGAAGAAGACAGGCTACAAGTCGGAATCTCAGATGGTTTAGTACGTGTTTCAGTCGGATTAGAGCATATTGATGATGTTATAAATGACATTTCACAGGCATTAAGTAGTTAAAAATTTAAAAAAAGTATACGTATTTTAAAAAAAGGTATACTTTTGCCAATAAATCTATTAACCTATAGACTAAGTAGACTATTATGCAAAGCTTTAGAACAGAAATAGAAAACCCTGTTGTTGAAAAAGATATCATTGAATTAGAAAGAAAGATTCGGTTATTCAAAGAAGGAAAGATTGATGAAGAACGTTTCCGCAGCCTCCGTCTGGCACGTGGCGTTTATGGGCAACGTCAGGAAGGGGTTCAGATGATTCGCATAAAACTGCCTTATGGTAAGGTAACCAGCGATCAGCTATATCGTATTTCTGATGTATCAGACGAATATTCTACTGGCAGACTTCATATCACCACCCGTCAGGATATTCAAATTCACCATGTGAGCCTGGATAGAACACCCGAATTATGGGCTGAATTAGAAAAGAGCGATGTAACACTTAGAGAAGCATGCGGGAATACGGTGAGAAATGTTACAGCGAGTGCCGAAGCCGGAATTGACCCAAAAGAAGCATTCGATGTAACCCCTTATGCACATGCCGCATTTCAATTTTTCCTGAGAAACCCTATTTGCCAGGAAATGGGAAGGAAGTTTAAAA
Source organism: Zhouia spongiae (assembly GCF_022760175.1). Lineage (GTDB taxonomy): Bacteria > Bacteroidota > Bacteroidia > Flavobacteriales > Flavobacteriaceae > Zhouia > Zhouia spongiae. The sequence continues at coordinate 429,798 of NZ_CP094326.1, read as the reverse complement.
TGAGCTTTTCAGGATCAGAAGAGGATACGGCCTTAAGCTACATACACGATCTGGGATTTATAGCAAAAATCAAAGACGGAAAAAGAGGGTTCAAGGTTTTGTTAGGAGGTGGATTGGGGTCTCAGCCACGTCATGCAGATGTCATATACGAATTTTTAGAAACTGAAAAGATAATTCCGCTTATTGAAAGTGTATTGAGAATTTTTGACCGGTATGGTGAACGGGCAAGGCGTATGAAAGCCAGAATGAAATTCCTGATTAAAGACACAGGCCTGGATGCTTTTTTGAATTTAATAGAAGAGGAACAAAAGGCACTGACTTTAACGGAATACCCGATAGATATAAAAGAATCTGAAACAGACCTTTCTCAGGTAGGGTTAAATATTCCTGTAGTAAATATTGCAGATAAGGAAGCATACCGGGCTTGGGTCGATAGTAATGTAATAAAGCAAAAGCAAGAAGGTTTCTATGCGGTTGGCGTTAAAGTTAAACTCGGAGATTTTCATACAGATAAAGCAAGAAAGCTGGCTAAACTCATAAAGGAGTATGCAGCTGATGAAATCAGGTTCACATTGCGTCAGGATATTTTGATTCGCCATATCCGAAAAGAATTGTTGCCGTTCTTTTACCTGGAGCTGCAACAACTGGGCTTTACCGATATAGGATATAATTCAACAGCTGATATCACTGCTTGTCCGGGTACAGATACCTGTAACCTGGGTATTGCCAGTAGCACAGGGATAGCTGTGGAGTTGGAGCGTGTACTGAAGGAAGAATATCCCCGGTATTTCAATAATAAAGATATTCTGATCAAAATCAGCGGCTGTATGAATGCCTGTGGTCAGCATAACATGGCCCATATAGGTTTTCAGGGGATGTCGATTAAATCAGGAAAGTTAGTTGCTCCTGCATTACAGATACTTCTCGGAGGAGGTGTTGTCGGAGATGGTAAAGGAAGGTTTTCAGACAAGGTTATTAAGGTGCCTTCAAAAAGAGGCCCGAATGCTTTAAGAGCGATCTTGGACGATTTTCAGTCAAATACAAATGAAGGTGAAAATTTTTTGGATTATTATGACAGGCAAGGACAAATATACTTTTACGATTTTCTGAAACCGTTCTCCGATACAACGAATCTTACTGAAGATGACTTTGTGGACTGGGGACATAATGAAAACTATGTGAAGGCAGTAGGGGTAGGAGAATGTGCCGGTGTAGTGATAGATTTAGTAGCTACATTGTTGTTTGAGAGTGAGGAAAAGAATGCAAATGCAGAAGAAGCCCTTTTGCAAAAAAGATGGGCAGATGGTATTTATCACGCTTATACTGCAATTGTAAATACCGCAAAAGCCCTATTGGTGGCAGAAGGATTAAGTACCAATTCTCAGGCGAGTATCATCAAACAATTTGATGAAACCTTTGTTGAAACAGGGAAGTTTGCTATGGATGGTTCATTTTCAGATATGGTATACCAGATAAAAAGTAATGAGCCTGTGCAAGCATTCGCAGAATCATATTTAAAAGATTCGAAGGCATTTTATAAAAGAGCTGATCAATTTAGAAAACATGAAGTGGAGTCGTAAAATACCAAAATTAACCGTTGTTGGCGCCGGGCCGGGTGATACCGATTTGATTACGCTGAAAGGAATTAAAGCATTGCAATCAGCCGATGTGGTACTATTTGATGCATTAGTGAATACAGACTTATTGGAATATGCTTCTGAAGCCGAGCAGATTTTTGTAGGGAAGCGTAAAGGTTGCTATGCGTACAGTCAGGATCAGATCAATGAACTCATTGTGTCCAGGGCGGGTTCACATGGACATGTAGTGCGACTGAAAGGGGGAGATCCTTTTGTGTTTGGAAGAGGAGCTGAAGAAATGGAATACGCATCAAAATATGGTGTAGAAACTAGTTTTGTGCCGGGCATATCGTCGTCTCTGGCAGTACCGGGATATCAAAATATTCCTTTAACCAAAAGAGGAAGTTCAGAAAGTTTCTGGGTAATTACCGGCACGACGAAAGATCATAAAATATCAGGAGATGTCGCATTGGCAGCCAGGTCAACAGCCACAGTTGTTATTCTTATGGGAATGAGTAAACTGGGAGAGATAGTAAGTTTGTTTAAGCAAGAAGGAAAACAAGATCTGCCGGTAGCAATTATTCAGAACGGAACAACACCACAAGAAAAAGTAGGTGTAGGAACAGTGAGTACTATTGAAAGTATTGTAAACGAACAAAATTTGACAAACCCTGCAATTATTGTGTTGGGAGAGGTGGTCAAACACCGTCAGCAGATTTTAGAGTTGCAGCATAAAATAAATGTAGAACCGTCGTTTGTAGCGGCATCATAAATTGAGAATTATGGAAAGAAATGAGCTGTATCCGATTTTCCTCAAAGTTCATGCCCTCGATACATTAATCGTGGGAGGAGGAAATGTAGCTATTGAAAAGCTATTGTTTTTATTAAAGTCCAGTCCAAATGCTCAGGTTACTATGGTAGCGCCAATTTTTAGACCGGACATTGTAGCCCTGTCTGAAAAGCATGGTTTTAAGATCATAGAAGATGTTTATGATGCCGGGTATCTGGTAGGGAAACACATGGTAATAGCAACGACAGACGATGTCGATGTCAATATTAAAGTTTATAATGATTGTAAAGAACGCAACATTCTGGTTAATGTAGCTGATAACCCTCCTTATTGTGACTTTTATATGGGGGGGATTGTGACCAAGGGAAATGTAAAAGTGGCCATTTCAACGAATGGAAAATCCCCGACAACAGCTAAAAGACTGCGGCAGTTTTTTGAAGACGTAATTCCTGAAGATGTGGATGAGTTGGTTCAAAACCTGAATAAGTACAGAGATACATTAAAAGGAAATTTCGAAGATAAAGTCAAACAATTAAACGAGGTTACCAAAAACCTGGTGTCGAGAAAAAAGATAAAAACTCAATTCTGAAAAATCAGCGAATAATGATAAAAACAGATATACTTATTATAGGAGCGGGCCCGACAGGATTATTTACCGTATTTGAAGCGGGATTGTTAAAACTAAAATGCCATTTAATAGATGCGTTACCCCAACCCGGAGGTCAATGTGCCGAGATATATCCTAAAAAGCCGATATACGATATTCCGGCTTTTCCGGAGGTTCTGGCGGGAGATTTGGTAAACAACCTTTTGGAACAAATCAAACCTTTTGAACCGACATATACTCTGGGGGAAAGAGCAGATACCATTGATAAGCTTGACGACGGTACCTTTATCGTTACAACGAATAAAGGAACCAGACATCATGCACCGGTAGTTGTCATAGCGGGGGGACTTGGGTCATTTGAACCCAGAAAGCCTCAGATAGACAATATTACAGACTATGAAGACAATGGAGTGGCGTATATTATCAAGGACCCTGAAGTGTATAGAGGTAAAAAAGTACTTGTTGCCGGAGGTGGCGATTCGGCACTGGACTGGTCTATTTTCCTGGCTGATATAGCATCTGAGGTCTATTTGGTTCATAGAAGAAATGAATTTAGAGGGGCGTTGGATTCCGTTGAAAAAGTAGGGGAGCTTTCTAAAAGAGGTAAGATCGAAGTGATCACTGAAGCTGAGGTTATTCAGTTGCATGGTAACGGAAAGCTGGAAGCACTGACCGTAAAGCATAAGTCTAACGGAGAATCCCATATTCCGGTAGACAATTTTATTCCGCTATTTGGTTTATCGCCAAAATTAGGACCAATCGCCAGCTGGGGATTAGAGATAGAAAAGAATGCGATCAAGGTTGATAATGCTTACGATTATTCAACAAATATTCCGGGGATCTATGCTATAGGAGATGTAAATACCTATCCCGGAAAATTAAAATTGATCTTATCAGGATTTCACGAAGCGGCCATCATGTGTCAAAGCGCTTATCAAAGGATCCATCCGGACAAACGATATATAATGAAATATACGACGGTAGGAGGTGTTAAAGGCTTTGACGGATCAGTAAAAGAGGCTAAAAAAGAAGTAGTGAAAAGTATTGTTTGATCCATCTTTGTTTTAAATATTCGATCCGGGCGTCATTTTGTGATAAAACACTTTAAGATGTCCGGATTTTTTTTTCTTGGATACAGAGGTTTGCAGAAAAAACAAATGTGTGTATCTTTGCACACTAGTTCATTAAAATGATGATGTTATCAAGAAAGGTGAAGGGATTAGACCCGTTGAAGCCTTAGCAACCCTCTATGCAAATAGAGAAGGTGCTACGTTCTACCTTTTTTCTTGAATGGTTCAGGATAAAAGGACAGATAACAAAGCATATTCTACGTATTACGCTTTCCTTTCTTTTTAACAATCAATTTAAATAATAAACCTTTCTAATCGCAAACGGTATTGTGATAGAAGGGAATAAGCTAAAGCAGCTCGTATGAGAGATATTAGAAAAGAACTCGAAAAAAGAATTTTGGTAATGGATGGTGCCATGGGAACCATGTTGCAGCAGTATAAATTTACAGAGGAAGATTTTCGGGGTGCCCGGTTTAAAGATTTTAAATATCCGGTACAGGGCAACAACGATTTACTGTCTTTAACCCAGCCTAAGGCAATCGCTGAAGTTCATGCAGCTTATTTTGAGGTGGGAGCCGATATTGTGGAAACGAACACGTTCTCATCTACAACAATCGCCATGGCTGATTATCATATGGAAGATTTAGCGTATGAACTAAACTACGAATCAGCAAGAATAGCAAAGGAAGTGGCAGATAAATATACTGCATTAACACCAGGCAAACCTCGTTTTGTAGCAGGAGCTATGGGCCCAACCAATAAAACTGCAAGTATGTCGCCGGATGTTAATGACCCGGGCTATCGTGCCATTACTTTTGATGAATTACGGATAGCCTATAAAGAACAGGCAGAAGGTTTAATAAATGGCGGGGCAGATGTGCTGCTGATAGAAACTGTATTCGATACACTGAATGCCAAAGCAGCTTTATTTGCTATTGATGAGGTTAAAGAAGAGAAGAAAATTGACATTCCTGTTATGGTTAGCGGAACGATTACAGATGCTTCCGGAAGAACATTGTCAGGACAGACGCCGGAAGCCTTTTTGGTCTCCATTTCGCATATCCCGTTATTAAGTGTAGGGTTTAATTGTGCCTTAGGAGCAGATCAGTTATTGCCATATGTTAAGCAATTAGCTCAGAACACCCCATTCTATATATCAGCCTATCCTAATGCCGGTTTGCCAAATCATTTCGGAGAGTACGATCAGACTGCAGAAGAGATGCAACAACTTATCAGGACTTACCTCGAGGAGAATGTGGTGAATATCATCGGAGGGTGTTGTGGAACAACTCCCGATCACATACGTATGATAGCCGATGCAGTGAAAGAATATCAACCAAGAAAAATTGTGGAGTTAGTTTAATGGGGGCAAAAGCAAATAGATATTTGAAACTTTCAGGGTTAGAGCCTTTGGTGGTAACGCCTGAGAGTAATTTTATTAATATAGGAGAGCGTACCAACGTAACAGGGTCGCGTCGTTTTCTGAGGTTGATCAAGGAAGAAAAATACGATGAAGCCCTGGAAGTAGCACGATCACAGGTAGAAGGAGGAGCGCAGATTATTGATGTGAATATGGATGAAGGAATGTTGGATGGTGTCTATGCCATGACGACGTTTCTGAATTTAATGGCAGCCGAACCCGATATCGCCAGAGTACCCGTTATGATCGATAGCTCTAAATGGGAAATCATCGAAGCAGGACTAAAAGTAGTTCAGGGGAAAAGTGTTGTGAACTCCATCAGTCTGAAAGAAGGTGAAGAAGAGTTTATTCAACGGGCCAAACAGATAAAACGCTATGGCGCAGCAGTTATTGTAATGGCATTCGATGAGGTAGGACAGGCAGATACCTATGAAAGAAGAATAGAGATATGTAAACGGTCTTACGATATATTGGTAGAAAAGGTGAAATTCTCTCCTGAAGACATTATTTTCGATCCGAATATATTTCCTGTCGCTACAGGAATGGAAGAGCATAGGAAAAATGCAATTGATTTCTTTAGAGCTACGAAATGGATTCGTGAAAACTTACCGCATGCTCACGTTAGTGGAGGGGTCAGTAATGTTTCTTTTTCTTTCAGAGGAAATAATGTAGTCAGGGAAGCAATGCATTCAGCATTTTTGTATCATGCCATAAAAAACGGAATGGATATGGGGATTGTAAATCCCCAGATGCTGGAAGTATATGACGACATCCCAAAAGACCTTTTAGAACATGTAGAAGACGTGTTGCTGGATAGAAGGGAAGATGCCACCGAACGACTGATGACTCTTGCAGAAACGGTAAAAGGTAATGGGAAGGTCGCTGAAAAACAAAATCAAGAATGGAGATCCGGCGAACTTCAGGATAGAATAACCCATTCGCTGGTAAAGGGAATCGATGAATTTGTTGAAGTCGATATAGAAGAAGCAAGGCAGGCAGTAAACAAACCCATCGAAGTCATTGAAGGACATTTGATGAATGGAATGAATGTGGTAGGAGATCTGTTTGGAAGTGGAAAAATGTTCTTGCCGCAGGTGGTAAAATCGGCAAGAGTAATGAAGAAAGCAGTGGCATATTTGTTGCCATTTATTGAGGAAGAAAAAGACGAAGAGTCCCGTTCAGCAGGTAAAATCCTGATGGCTACAGTAAAGGGAGATGTACATGATATTGGAAAAAATATTGTCAGCGTTGTATTAGGCTGTAATAATTATGAGGTAGTCGATCTCGGGGTAATGGTACCCCCCGAAAAAATCATCCAGACGGCCCTTGATGAAAAAGTTGACATAATCGGACTGAGCGGATTAATAACACCGTCTTTGGATGAAATGGTGTACCTGGCCAAAGAACTTGAAAAACTGGATATCAATATCCCTGTAATGATTGGTGGTGCTACTACATCCAGAGCTCATACGGCAGTTAAGATTGCCCCGGAATATTCTAAAACGGTGGTGCATGTAAATGATGCATCCCGGGCAGTTACCGTAGCAGGAAATTTGGTGAACCCTAAATTTTTAGAGTCTTATTCGGTGGCAATCAGGGAGGAGTATGATAAACTAAGGGAAGGATTCCTGAACAGATCGAAAAAGAAAACATATTTAAGCATCCAGGATGCCAGGGCAAATAAATTCTCCGTCGATTGGAATAATTTTACTCCGGTGAGACCGAATTTTATAGGCGTTAAGAAAATAGAGGCCGCTATCGATGCATTGGAGGATTATATAGACTGGACCCCATTCTTCAGATCATGGGATTTACATGGTAAGTACCCTGCCATATTAGAAGATGATGTGGTTGGTGAACAGGCACGATCATTGTATAAAGATGCTCTTGAAATGTTTCAAAAGATAAAATCAGAGAAATGGCTGAAGGCAACCGGCGTATTGGGGGTTTTCCCTGCCAATCAGGTAGGAGATGACGATATTGAAGTTTACAATGAGGAAGGAGAGGCTATAGATAGATTTTTGACTTTACGTCAGCAATCCAAGAAAACAAAGGGAGCTCCAAATATGGCTTTGGCAGATTTCATAGCCCCAAAGAGTTCAGGAAAACAGGATTATGTGGGGGCGTTTTGTGTGACGACAGGCTTTGGTGTTGAAGAAATCGCAAAAAAATATGAAGAGAACTTAGACGATTACAATTCAATTATGATAAAAGCCCTCGCCGATCGTTGTGCGGAAGCATTTGCCGAATACCTCCACGAAAAGGTACGTAAAGAAATCTGGGGATATGCTGCTGATGAGGTATTAACGAATGAAGAGCTGATCAGGGAATCGTATAAAGGGATTCGTCCTGCGCCAGGCTATCCGGCTTGCCCGGACCATCTGGAAAAGAGAACCATATGGAAGCTGCTGGATGTAGAAAAGAATACGGGTGTAAAACTTACAGACAGTTTGGCTATGTGGCCGGCATCGTCAGTATCAGGATATTATTTTGCAAACCCTCAAAGCAAATATTTTGGATTGGGAAAGATCAAACAAGATCAGGTTGAAGATTACGCATCACGACGTGATATCAGTATAGAGGAAGCAAATAAATGGTTGAACCCTAACATAGCAGACTAGATAATCGTAACGGATTTTATAGTGTTAACTTTAAGAATATATCATTGTTCATGGTTACGACCAATTGAATAAAAAATAGCAGAAGAAGTGAAGACTGAAAAAATCTCTGAAAATTGATAGCTGTCTCAAGAATATAATCAGTAAGTAAAAATATATTTTAACAGATTACCCGGGGAGAAGACGGATATATCGGGAATATGAAGGAAGTTTTGAAGAGGTAAAGAAATTATTATTAAAATGAAGGTTACAGAACACATCGAAAGAGCAAAAGGGAAAACATTGTTTTCATTCGAGATTATTCCTCCTCAAAAAGGAAGTAATATCAATGAACTGTATAAAAACATAGACCCGCTTATGGAGTTCAATCCTCCGTTCATAGATGTAACAACATCGCGAGAAGAATTCGTATATATAGATAAGGGAGAAGGGCTACTCGACAGGAAAATAACAAGAAGACGCCCGGGAACTTTAGGTATTTGTGCCGCGATTAAACATAAATACGATGTGGATACTATACCGCATTTATTATGTGGAGGTTTTACAAAGGAAGAAACAGAATATATGCTCGTAGATTGCCATTATTTGGGAATAAACAATATAATGGCATTAAGAGGCGATGCCATGAAGCATCAGCGGTATTTTGAACCAACAGCAGGCGGACATTCTTATGCGGTTGATTTGGTGCGTCAGATTCATAATCTGCGCTGTGGCAAATATCTTCATGAAACATTGGAAGAAGGAGAAAGAGCCAGTTTTTGTGTAGGTGTGGCAGGATATCCGGAGAAGCATCTGGAAGCCCCGTCAATAGATTTCGATCTGAAAAAATTGAAAGAAAAGGTTGATGCCGGAGCCGATTATGTGGTTACGCAGATGTTTTTTGACAATCAGAAGTTTTTCCGGTTTATAGAGCAAGCTAAAGATTATGGTATTCATGTGCCTATCATACCGGGATTAAAACCCATAGCCGTAAAGCGGCATTTGCAATTACTGCCGCAGGTGTTTAAAATAGACTTGCCCGATACACTTATTGCTGCAGTTGAAAAGTGTAAAAACAATAAAGAGGTCAGACAGGTAGGTGTAGAATGGAGTATTCAGCAATCCAAAGAGTTAAAAGAAGCAGGGATTCCGGTTTTACATTATTATTCGATGGGGAAATCGGATAATATCAAAACAATTGCAGAAGCCGTATTTTAAGTAAGATCAGGGGACAAAAACAATATGGAAATCACCAAATTGACAGTAATTTTTTCTTACCCGAAAAATAAAATTATTTTTGCCTCTGATTTTTAGATATGTTGAAAAAAGCTGTTTTCATTTTTATATTATTTATCAACGTTGTTAATGCTCAAGATAAAGAGCAACAAAGCTCGTTTGTTGATGTAAATTATTTTACGGGTAATATAGCCCTTCACAACACCGATATCCAACATTTAATTACCGGGCATCCGGAAGGTTTTATTATTGGCTGGAATAAAAAAACCTTTGGGGGAAAAGAATGGGAGCAACGTTATAATTATCCTGATTATGGAGCTTCTTACTCATATCAGAATTTTAAGAATGAATACCTCGGACAGAATCATGCATTGTATGCGCACTATAACTTTTATTTTTTAAATAGAAATTTGATGATGCGGATCGGGCAAGGTTTGGCATATACCTCAGCACCGTACGATAATGAAAATAATTTCAGGAATGTAGCTTTTGGGTCAAGGATTTTGAGTAGTACGATGTTGATGCTCAATTATAAAAAAGAACGGTTGCTAGGTGATCTGGGAATTCAGGCCGGGCTTTCATTAATACACTACTCCAATGCTAATGTAAAAGCGCCGAATACAAGTGTGAATTCTGTAACATTTAATGTCGGGGTTAATTATAAGTTAGATAAAAACACCCCTGTATATGCAGATGACCATTTGAGTAATAAGTTTACGGAAAGGATGCGTGTAAATTTTGTTTTCCGGGCCGGATTGAATGAAAGTGACCAGGTAAATAGCGGGCAGTTCCCTTTTTATGTATTCTCCGTATATGCAGATAAGCGGCTCAATAAAAAAAGTGCTGTTCAGTTGGGAACCGATATATTCTACTCGAATTTTTTAAAACAGTATGCCCGGTACAGGGCTGTCGCATCTCCTCATTGGGGGATTAGTGAAGATGATGACTATAAAAGAACCGGACTTTTTGTGGGACACGAACTTTTTATGAACAAGATGTCTTTGGTTACTCAATTTGGATATTATACGTACTACCCGATCGATTTTGAAGGACGATTATACCAGAGAGTTGGACTAAAATATTATCTTGGCAACAAACTCTTTAGTGCTCTTACGTTAAAAACGCATGCGGCGAAAGCCGAAGCAGTAGAATTTGGATTGGGGTATAGATTTTAATGTGTTTGAATGATGAAAAAACTATTTGTATTATTTCTGTTAACCTTGGCCGTCACTTCGTGTAACAATGAAGATGCTTCGGATTGCTTTCAAACCGCAGGGAGTCTCGTTAAAGAAATAAGGGACGTTTCGGGTTTTGACAAAGTCACCGTACTTGATGGTGTCACCCTGATCGTTAAAATGGGCGATGAATACAGAGTTGAAGTAGAGTCGGGTAAAAACCTGATTAATGATATTAGTGTGAGCGTAGAGGAGGGAAGGTTGATTTTGGCCGATAATAACTCGTGTAATTTTGTACGTGATTATGACAAAACCAGGATATATATCACAGTACCCGATTTAAAGGAAATCAGGAATGCGAGTCAATTTACCGTATATTCTGACGGGGTATGGAAATATAAAAACTTATTGTTGATCTCTGAACAATATAGTGCCGGAGGTTATCAGTCTGTTGGGGATTTTGATATCGATATCGACATGGATACCCTGAGACTCAATTTTTCAAATTTATCCAACTGTTATGCCAGGGGCAGGGTTCGTAATTTGGAGCTTAGATATACCGCAGGAAATAGCAGGTTTGAAGGTAAAGAATTAATGGCAGAGAAGGTTTCTGTCTATCATAGGGGAACTAATGACATCCTGGTCAACCCTGTAGAAAGTTTAAAAGGGGAAATAATCAGCTATGGTAATGTCAGGTCTTTTAACAGACCCCCTGTCGTTGAAGTGGAAGAGTTGTTTAAAGGAAAACTGATCTTTGAATAATAGTTTCGGTTGCTATTTGTTTGAATTGAACATGTCGACAGAAACTTTCCACAAGCTGTCATTATACGCTTTCCAAATAGTAACGTATTTCCCGTAGTCTTTAATTTCATTCCCGAGGGAATCTTGCATGGTAAGGACATACGTTCCCAATGAATACCCGAGGTCGCCGGATTCGGCTACTTCAACTTTAACCGGTTCCCAATGAATTTTGAAACCGGGAATGGAATGATATCTTTCCAGCAGGTCCTTAATGGTTTTTTTACCCGACAGAATAGGTTGTCCAGGAGCAAGGACAATAGCTTCATCGGCAAAGAATTCTAAATGTTTGTCGGGATTGTCAGCCTGCTCAGACCATTCAATGTCAGTCATTTTTATTTTATTCTTATGTTCTGAAACAAGGTTTCCTTTAATAGTTTCTTGTTTACAACCGCTTGAGATAATGATGAATCCTCCGATTATAATAAATAACTTTTTCATGATGGTGTGGTTTTGGTTAGCAAATGCTTTATGGTCTGAGCAGCCAGCTTGCGGTTATCTGATCTTCTAATTAAAAAAACGATTAAGTATTGTCGGGTCTCTGAAAGAGTTGAGAACCTGTGTTTTACGGATGGATTAGATATGTGTGTTTCAGGAGCAGTATTTCTAATAGCTCGAATGCCCTTTCGTTCTCCTGATCGATAAAATAAAGAATTTTTGTTTGCTGATCCCATATGGTCGGTGTTAATGATTTATAATGGAAACACAGCATGAACCAGAGGCTACAAGTTGCTTAAGGTAAAATAAATTGATCTTCTATATAAAGATACAAAAAAACAGGGTTAATTTGCTTTTGGTTAAGATGTTAGTTCCCTGAACAGCGTTTCCAGGTTTTTGTGTTTATGGTTGAGCTGAAGTGTTTTTAAACCATTCTCCTGTGCAAAATCGAAAATAGCAGGCCTCATGTCTTTATCCGTATTGAAGTGTAATTCATAGGCGAATCCGGCAATATTCTTAATGGTTGTTATATGTGGGAGCTCTTTTAATAAGATGTCTTCCACGCGATAATCAAACTCAACAAAGATTACTTGTTGCTTTTCATCATTTAATTGAGAGAGTTTTTTATCTGCAACGATCTGCCCTTTATTGATTACAATAACCCTGTCGCATATAGCTTCCACTTCCTGCATGATATGGGTGGAAAGTAAAACGGTTTTATTCTTTCCTGCATTTTTTATAAGTTCACGAATTTCAGTCAGTTGATTAGGATCGAGCCCAGTCGTTGGTTCATCCAGTATCAGTACATCAGGATCGTGAAGCATGGCTGTTGCCAATCCAACCCTTTGCCTGTAACCTTTGGAAAGTTGTCCTATTTTTTTGTGAGCTTCAGGAGTTAAACCTGTTAGCGTGATAATTTCCTTAATACGGGTTTTAGGGATATTGTATATGCCGGCATTAAATGCCAGATATTCTTTTACATACATATCGAGATACAGCGGGTTATGCTCGGGGAGGTAGCCTATGCTTTTCTGTACCTTTCTTTTTTCTGTACCAATATCATATTTGTTAACCGAAGCTTTGCCGCTGCTCGGTTTTATATAAGTGGTAAGGATCTTCATCATAGTTGATTTTCCGGCGCCATTCGGTCCGAGAAATCCAACTATTTCACCTTTTTCAATACTAAATGAAATGTTATTTAAGGCTTTTTGTTCTCCGTAAACTTTTGTAATGTTCGATACAGCAATTGACATATTGATATTTTGATCAAAAATATAAAAATGATTGGTTCAGCAAACTTAAACGAAAAAGCCATTATATTAGTCTTTGATACGTAGTAATTCCTTGGCTAATGATATCATTTTCTCGTCACCGGTATGCTTGTTGGGTTCGTCAGAGAGTTTTACGGTAGGGATCCACTCGTTATCATTAGTAAGTACATCAGTAAGTTTAATAACTATATTCATTGGTTTGAGCCCCACGTCATTTGTGAGATTGGTACCTATACCGAAAGAGATGCCTATTTTTCCTTTGCACGCATGCGTAATAGATTCAACTTTTTCAGGGTTTAGACCGTCCGAAAAGATAATGTACTTGTACAAGGGGTTGATTCCGTGATGTTTATAGTGTATGATGGTCTTTTCGGCAAATTCAATAGGATCCCCGCTATCGTGGCGTACACCATCAAATAATTTGGCAAACTTAGTGTCGAATTGTTTAAAAAACACATCTGTGGTATAGGTGTCGGAGAGAGCAACTCCAAGATCGCCTCTATACACATCTACCCAATGTTCTAATGAGAGTGCATTAGCCATTTTAAATCCGTATTCGGCTGCGTGAAACATAAACCATTCATGCGCATGAGTTCCGATTGGTTTTACATTATAGAGCATCGCCATATGTACATTACTGCTGCCAATAAAGCTTTTCCCTTTGTAGGTAGATAAAGTATGCATGACCTCGCGATGGGTCCGGTACGAATGACGTCTGCGTGTGCCGAATTCTGCAAAAGTTACCCCAAGCTCATTATAGAGTTTTATTTTATTGAGGGTAGTGTCTACTACTTTTTCTTTGGTCCAGCGTTCCTGTCCTGTAAGCTCATAATACAATTCACAGATGAGCGATAGCAGAGGCACCTCCCACAAAATGGTACGGTACCAGTATCCGGAAACATATACTTCGAGATCTTCGCCGGTTTGCTGGATACTAACCTCAGAGGGGTCGTAACGATACCCTTCCAGGAAATCTATATATGCAGGGTTTAAATAATGACATGTTTCCGTAAGAAAGCTTTTTTCATCCCTTGTTAACTGTAATCGGGCCATGTTGTCTACAGCACTTCTGAGTGCTTGCCCAAAACCTTCCGGAAATTTATGCTCCCCCCTGTTGATGAACTTGTACTTGGCCTTTACATTGGGAAAAAGCTTAACAACAGCACACTGCATCGTGAATTTATAAAAATCATTATCGAGTATAGAGTTGAAAATAGAATAGTTATTTTCATTAATCATCATAAAGGACTTCTAATTTTCCGAAAGGTAATTGATTAATCTTTTAAAATGAAGAAGTTTTCTAATTATATAGAATGTAACGGTAGTAAATAATTAAAGAGACGTGAGTCCGGTTTGTTTTCGATTGTTAGTCGGTTTGTTAATGTTTTTATGTCTGGTCTGTTCCTTCGGCTATCACGAAAGCCGAAACCTTATTTTAAAGGCATTTGGTTCAGGCATCCCGGCTGCACTCCTTTATACTTGTATGATATTGTATTAGATTATTGATCATTTGGTATCTGTGTTGTGTTAAACTCATGTTGAAGAGGCTTAAATAGCTGTTGTCAATTTTTTAATATCTGTGATATTTAATTCAAAATCCAAAAAAAAAGTAATGAAAATATTTTTTTTTCGAAAAAATAAGGTTCATGGGTTTTATTTTACAAATTAATATTTACATTAGCAGCAGATTTAAGACAAACAAATGATCGCAACTATTTATAACTGGAACTTTTTTTATTTCTTCTTTTATTTCTTTAAGAGAGGAACGGGGCTGTTATAGGTATATGTGAAAAAGTATATAATATTAAAGTCCCGAGCAATCGGGACTTTTTTTTTACATAAAAATTAAATGAAAACTAAAGTTGCAATACAGGGAATCAGAGGATCTTTTCACCATTTGGTGGCACAGGAGTATTTTCATGATGGGGTAGATGTTCATGAATGTCTGTCTTTTGATAAACTGGTAGATAGTCTTCTGGATAAGACATGTGGCATGGCGGTAATGGCTATTGAGAATTCAATAGCCGGATCCATAATTCCAAATTATGCTTTGATCGATGCTAATCACCTGCATATAATCGGTGAACATTATATCAATATCCATCAAAATTTAATGGCTTTAAAAGGGCAGGAGATAGAAGATATTAATGAGGTGTATTCGCATCCGATGGCATTACTGCAAACCAAAGAATTTTTCAAGAAATACCCGCATATAAAACTTATTGAAGATGCAGATACGGCCGAAGTGGCACAAAGAATACATGAACAGCAGCTCGATGGTGTAGGTGCTGTTGCGAGTTATGCGGCAGCTAAGATGTACGATTTGGAAATTTTGGGGCCTGAAATTCAGACCATAAAAAATAATGCTACCCGATTTGTGATCGTCCAGACTAAAAACTCGGCTATTCCGGAAGATGAGATCAATAAGGCATCGTTAAAATTTGAGTTGGATCATAAAAGGGGGAGCCTGGCTACCATACTTAACGTTATGAGCGATTGCCGAATGAATTTAACGAAGATTCAATCATTGCCTATTATAGAAACACCATGGAAATATTCGTTTTTTGTGGATGTGACTTTTGAAAAGTACTCGGATTTTGAAAAGGCCAAGTCTGTTTTAGAAATAATGGCTGAGCACTTTAAAGTACTCGGGGAATATAAAAATGCTAGACTATGATTCAGTTTGCAAAACGATTAGATACAGTACAAGAGTACTATTTCTCTAAAAAGCTAAGAGAGGTAAGTCAGTTAATAGCAGAAGGAAAGCCTGTTATTAACATGGGAATAGGAAGTCCGGATATGGCTCCAGCACCTGAAGTCCTGGATGCTTTAACAGCATCTTTGACCCATGAAAAAGCCCATCAATACCAGAGCTATGTAGGATTGCCGGAACTGAGAAAAGCCATTTCGGCTTTTTACCAAAAACATTTCAAAGTAGAGGTAGATTACAATAATGAAGTGCTGCCATTACTGGGATCAAAAGAAGGGATCATGCATGTCAGTATGGCTTTTTTAAATGAAGGTGATGAGGTGTTAATACCGAATCCGGGTTATCCTACCTATACTTCTGTCACAAAGTTAGTGGGTGCTGTGCCAAATTACTACGATTTAAAAGAAGAAAACGGGTGGATGCCCGACCTTGAAGCACTTGAACAGCAGGATTTGTCTAAAGTGAAAATAATGTGGTTGAATTATCCGCATATGCCAACAGGAGCTAGGGGAGATAAAAAGATGTTCGGAGCATTGATCGCTTTCGCAAAGAGAAATAATATCCTTTTGGTAAATGACAACCCATACAGCTTTGTACTTAATAAAGAACATAATAGCATTTTATCCGAGAAAGGGGCAAAAGAAGTAGCATTAGAGTTAAATTCATTAAGTAAGACCTTTAACATGGCCGGATGGAGGGTAGGATTCATTCTTGGGAGTAAAGAACATATTCAGGCGGTGATCAAAGTAAAAAGCAATATGGATAGCGGGATGTTCTATGGCCTGCAGAAAGGGGCTGTGAAGGCTCTGGAGCTTTCAGATAATTGGTATGAGAGTATTAACGAACAATACCAGAAAAGAAGAGAACTGATATATCAATTGGCTGATAAACTGAACTGTAAGTACGACAGGAATGCAGTTGGCATGTTTGTTTGGGCAAGACTCCCTGAAAAAATAGACGTTGTAGAAGCATTTATAGACGATATTTTATATAAACAAAGCATTTTTATTACACCGGGGAGTATTTTCGGAAGCAATGGAAACCGGTATATCCGTTTTTCGTTATGTGTTCCGGAAGGTAAAATTAAAGAGGCAATTAATAGGTTTTAACGGTAAATAGCTCAGGAAACCAAAACAGTATAAGAAATGAATGTATTTATAATAGGATTGGGACTCATAGGCGGATCGATGGCGATCGATATAAAAAGGGCCAATCCTTCAGTCAGGATCTTTGGAATAGATACAAATCAAGAACATATTCAAAAGGCGTTAACCCTTGGTTTTATTGATGAGGCTTCAGAAATGATCGATCTTAAGGAGGCTGAAGTAGTCATTGTGTCAATACCGGTAAATGCAGCGCTAAAGGTAGTTCCGGAAGTTTTGGATATCGTAAATGACGATGCTCTTGTTTTTGATGTAGGTTCTACTAAATCGTTAATTTGTAGTGAAGTAGCAAACCATAAAAAACGAAGAAACTTTTTAGCTACACACCCAATTGCAGGTACGGAGTTCTCAGGTCCTAATGCAGCTATTGAAGGTTTGTATAACGGGAAAACCAATATCGTGTGTGAAGTTGAAAAAACAGCTTTTAAATTGCAGGAAAGAGCAATGAAAATTTTCCAGGATCTCGGAATGCGGATCCGGTATATGGAACCCAAGGCACACGATAAGCATATAGCTTATGTCTCCCATTTGTCGCATATAAGTTCGTTTATGTTGGGGAAAACTGTCATAGAAAAAGAAAAAAATGAACGCGACATATTCGATATGGCGGGTAGTGGTTTTGAAAGCACAGTAAGGCTGGCTAAAAGTTCTCCGGCCATGTGGGCACCCATTTTTGAGCATAATAGGGAGAATGTGATCGAAACCCTGGAAGAGTACATAGGAAACCTTTTAAGATTCAAGGAACTGATAGAGCAAAATGACTTTTCCTCTATCTATGATGAAATGGCAAATACAAACAGAATAAAAGAAATTTTAGCAGGAATATCAATCAAGACAAATTAAACAGAAAATTTAAAAATGGAAAATTCAAAGGAGTTAAGAACATGGTTAGATGATTTAGGGTTGGATCACCCATTGGTGATTGCAGGGCCATGTAGTGCAGAAACAGAAGAGCAGGTACTAAATATTGCACATCAGTTAAAAGATACCGATGTAAACTATTACAGAGCCGGAATTTGGAAACCGCGTACTCGTCCCGGAAACTTTGAAGGAGTTGGAGCACTTGGACTTAACTGGTTGAAAAAAGTAAAAGAAGAAACCGGAATGAAAACGGCTACAGAGATCGCTAATGCAAATCATGTAGAGCTGGCCCTGGAAGCAGACATAGATCTTCTATGGATCGGAGCCAGGTCAACGGTAAGTCCGTTTATAGTTCAGGAAATAGCTGATGCTTTAGACGGAACAGATAAAATAGTATTGGTGAAAAACCCTGTAAATCCGGATTTGTCGTTATGGCTCGGCGGGATAGAACGTTTATATAAAAGCGGTATTGAAAAATTAGGGGTAATTCACAGAGGGTTTTCAACATACGAAAAAACCAAATACAGAAATATTCCTGAGTGGCAATTAGCTATTGAGTTACAAAATAAGTTCCCGGATCTTCCGCTTATTTGTGATCCTTCGCATATCAGTGGAAACAGGGACTTGATCTTTGATGTTTCTCAGACCGCTTTAGATCTTAATTACGACGGTTTGATGATCGAGACCCATTTTGATCCGGACAAGGCATGGAGTGATGCTGCACAACAAGTTACCCCTGAAAGGCTGGTGCAAATCATGAAAGATCTGAAAATAAGAA
Source organism: Zhouia spongiae (assembly GCF_022760175.1). Lineage (GTDB taxonomy): Bacteria > Bacteroidota > Bacteroidia > Flavobacteriales > Flavobacteriaceae > Zhouia > Zhouia spongiae. The sequence continues at coordinate 411,307 of NZ_CP094326.1, read as the reverse complement.
AAGAAACAGATGCGGAAGCTGAATACAATAATAAACTAAACCAGTTGCGGGCACAGATAGACGTAATAGATAACAGCCTTATCGATACCCTGGGCAAACGTATGAAAGTGGCAGATGAAATCGGAACCCTGAAAAAGCAAAAGAATGTAGCGGTTCTTCAGTCAAAACGATGGAATGAGATTTTAGGAAACATGATTTTGGAAGGAGAGCAAAGAGGACTTAGTGAAGAGTTTGTGCTCAAGATGTTTAAAGCTATTCACCAGGAATCGATCAATCATCAGGAAAAGATATTGAAATCTTAATAAATTAAGGGCCCTGAAAAGGGCTTTTTTTAATTTATTGGCTGAGATTTGCTTATTTTGCCATAAAATAATTTTAATGACAGGAACCGTCTATAAATCTACCGGGAGCTGGTACACGGTAAAAACTCCGGAAGGAGAAATATATGAATGCCGGATAAAAGGGAAATTCCGGATAAAAGGAATCAAAAGCACCAATCCGGTAGCCGTAGGCGATGTCGTTGATTTCGATCTGGAGCATTTAGGAGATGAGGCTGTAGGGGTCATTAAAGAAATTCACGATCGTGAAAATTATATTGTTCGTAAATCGGTAAACCTGTCTAAGCGAACACACGTAATAGCCGCTAATATAGATCAGGTGTTTTTGTTGATAACCATCAGCAATCCGGTAACCTATACCTCGTTTATCGACAGGTTTCTGGTAACTGCCGAGGCATACGATATAAAGGCGGTTTTAGTATTCAATAAGACAGATACCTATACAGAAGAAGAGTTAATACAAGCTAAATACCTGGCTCAAATGTATCGCTGTATAGGCTATGAATGTATGGGGATTTCTGCCAAGACCGGGAAAAATGTAGATCAGGTAAAAGAAATGATGAAAGGGAAGACCTCGATGTTCTCCGGTCATTCCGGGGTAGGGAAATCTACTTTGGTGAATATGATAGAACCCAGTTTTGACCTGAAGACGGCAGAGATTTCAGAGTACCACCGGCAAGGACAGCATACAACTACTTTTGCCGAAATGTATGATCTGAGTTTTGATGCACGGATTATTGATACTCCCGGAATCAGAGGCTTTGGTGTTGTCGATATGGAGAAAGATGAAATAGGCGATTATTTCCCCGAGTTTTTCGCTTTGAAGAGCGAGTGTAAATTTAATAACTGTCTGCACGTAGATGAACCCAAATGTGCTGTAAAAAGAGCCTTGGATAATAATCAGGTTTCGTGGTCGAGATACCGAAGCTATATACAATTATTAGAAGGAGACGATGAGCCTTATCGTACGGATATTTATGGGGAAGATTGATCCCGGGAATAAAAAAGTTCAGTAAGTAAATGAGAGCAGTAATACAAAGAGTTACAGAGGCGAGTGTAACTATTGACGGAAACGTAAAATCATCAATAGGTCACGGGGTGCTGGTCTTACTTGGAATTGAAAACGATGACGAGAAAAATGATATAGAATGGCTTTCAAGGAAAATAGCTAACCTCAGGATATTTAACGACGATAATGAGGTCATGAACCGGTCTTTGATTGATTCAGGAGGCGATGCAATTGTCGTTAGTCAATTTACGCTACATGCATCAACCAAAAAGGGGAATAGACCTTCATATATCAAAGCAGCCAAACCGGAGATTGCAATTCCGCTATACGAGGCTTTTGTCAAACAATTAGAAGGAGATCTTCAGAAAAAAGTAGGAACCGGTGAGTTTGGAGCCGATATGAAAGTAACACTCGTTAATGACGGACCGGTGACAATAATTATAGATACTAAGAATAAAGAATAGGAAATGAATTTAAAGGAATCACAATTAGCTGTAGATAAATGGATCAAGGAGCATGGAGTTCGTTATTTTAATGAATTAACCAATATGGCCCAGCTAACAGAAGAAGTAGGCGAAGTAGCCCGGATTATAGCGAGACGTTACGGAGAGCAAAGTGAAAAGGAGAGCGATAAGGAGAAGGATCTTGGAGAAGAACTTGCCGATGTGGTTTTTGTGGTATTGTGTTTGGCGAATCAAACCGGAATAGATTTACAAGCTGCGTTTGATAAAAAAATGGACAAAAAGACGAAACGTGATCACGATCGGCACCATAGTAACGAAAAGCTTAAATAATGTTATTTTACGATTCCTGTAAAAACAGGGGTCTTTTTTTAATTTACACCTCATTTTATAAATACATAAAAGTGAATTTACACCTTCAATCTTCAACGGGAAAATTATCAGAACATATCAAAATAACAGGATCGAAAAGTGAAAGTAACAGGGCTTTGCTCTTACAGGCACTCTATCCGTCGTTAAAAATTGATAACGTATCAAATTCAGACGATTCAGAAGTGATGCAGAAGGGGCTGAAGATCATCAATGGAGAGGTCGATATCCATCATGCCGGAACAGCCATGCGGTTTTTAACAGCTTTTTTCGCAACACAGGAAGGGAGAGAGGTTGTCCTTACCGGTTCGAAACGGATGAAGGAACGTCCTATAAGAATATTGGTAGATGCACTCAGGCAGTTAGGCGCAGAAATAGAGTATACCGAAAATGAAGGATATCCGCCATTAAAAATAAGCGGAAAGAGAATAAGCAAAAATAAAGTTTCAATGGCGGCTAATGTCAGCAGTCAATATATTTCGGCATTATTGCTGGTGGCACCGACATTAGATAGTGGTTTGCATCTGTCCCTGGAAGGAAAAATCACCTCTGTCCCATACATGAAAATGACATTGGCATTGTTAGATCATATCGGAGCAGAAACAATTTTTGAAGGAAATGAAATTACTGTAAAACCTTTCCATACAGAGTTAAGCCGGGCTGAATTTGTAGTAGAATCAGACTGGAGCTCTGCATCCTATTTTTATAGTGTTGCTGCATTATCAGAAGTAGGAACAAAAATTAAATTGTCCAGTTATAAAGAGAACAGTTTACAGGGCGATTCTGTATTGGCCGAAGTTTATAAAGATTTTGGTGTTATCACCCAATACGAAGGAGAAAATATCATTCTGGAGAAAACAGAAGAAATAGATTTGAACAAGGTTATAGAGATCGATCTGAGCGACGCCCCCGATATAGCGCAAACAATTTCTGTTACAGCGTTTGGGCTCGGTATTGCATGTAGTCTTAGCGGATTGCATACCCTGAAAATAAAAGAGACCGACAGACTGGAAGCTTTAAAAACGGAGCTAGGGAAGCTAGGAGCGTCTATAGAAGTAACAGATAAGGAATTGTATTTAAAATCATCTTCATCAATGAATAAAGATGTCGCTATTGATACTTATAACGATCATAGAATGGCCATGGCTTTCGCTCCCTTGGCATTAAGGACGTCTATAATCATAAATGACGCCGGGGTTGTCTCTAAATCCTATCCTGATTTTTGGACGGATATGAAAAAATTAGCGTTTAAAATAAAGGAAATAGAAGGCTAATGTATAATTAATTGCCTATTTCCTTGACAACCCCTGTTTTAGGATTGTATATTTGCAGGCTTAAAAAATACTTTTTAGATGAAATTATCTCATTTTAACTTTGATCTTCCGAAGGAGTTATTGGCTGAATACCCATCTGAGATGAGAGATGAAGCTCGCTTGATGGTGGTACACCGAGAAACTGGAGAAATTGAACATAAACTTTTTAAAGACCTTATCGATTATTTCGATGAAGGAGATGTGATGGTACTCAATAATACCAAAGTATTTCCTGCTCGTTTATTTGGTAATAAAGAAAAGACCGGGGCACGTATCGAAGTGTTTTTGTTGAGAGAATTAAATGCAGATCAGCGTTTATGGGATGTTTTAGTAGATCCGGCCAGAAAAATCAGGATTGGAAACAAACTGTATTTTGGTGATGACGAGAGTTTGGTGGCTGAAGTTATTGACAATACAACATCCAGAGGAAGAACACTCCGCTTTTTATACGATGGTTCTTATGATGAGTTCAGACAGAAATTGAATGACCTTGGAGAGACCCCTTTGCCAAAATATATTAAGAGAGAGGTAGAACCGGAAGATGAAGAACGATATCAGACTATATATGCCAAACATGAAGGGGCAGTTGCTGCACCTACAGCAGGATTACACTTTTCTAAACATTTATTAAAACGTTTGGAGATAAAAGGGATCGATTTTGCAGAAGTTACATTGCATGTAGGCCTGGGAACTTTTAATCCTGTTGAAGTAGAAGACCTTTCCAAGCATAAAATGGACAGTGAAGAGCTGTATATAGAGAACAGGTCTGTAAACATCGTCAATGAAGCCAAGTCTAAAAAACATAAAGTATGTGCAGTTGGTACGACGGTAATGCGTGGTTTGGAAAGTTCAGTGTCCTCAGACAGAACTTTAAATCCGTTTCAGGGCTGGACCAATAAATTTATTTTTCCTCCATACGATTTTAGTATTGCCGATTGTATGATTACAAATTTCCATACGCCAAAATCAACTTTGTTGATGATGGTATCTGCTTTTACCGGACATGATTTAATGATGAAAGCATATAAGGAAGCTGTGAAGGAAGAATATAAATTTTATTCATACGGAGATGCCATGTTGATCTTGTAATTTAAGATTTATATAATATATTTATAAGGTCCTGCTTATGCAGGGCCTTATTTTATATAGGGATAAAGGCATAAGTAATAGAGAGAACTTCACTATTTTTGCGGTAATGGAAGTAACTAACGGAGATATCAGGGCGTTAAGTAAAGATGAATTAAGAGATTTTTTTGTGTCTAACGGCGATAAGGCCTTTAGGGGCAATCAGGTCTATGAGTGGTTGTGGAGTAAAGGGGCTCACTCTTTTGAGGACATGACTAACATTTCGAAAGAAACCCGGTTCATGTTAAATGATAATTTTGTGATTAATCATGTGAAAGTTGATCACATGCAAAGAAGTAAGGATGGCACGATAAAAAATGCGGTGAAGCTCTATGACGGCCTTATTGTTGAGTCTGTGCTGATTCCTGCTGAAACCAGAACCACGGCCTGTGTTTCCAGTCAGGTAGGTTGTAGTTTAGATTGCAAATTTTGTGCTACCGCCAGGTTGAAGCGTATGAGAAACCTCAATCCGGACGAGATCTACGATCAGGTAATAGCTATTGACAATCAGAGTCGTCTGTACTATAACAGGCCGTTGTCTAATATCGTTTTTATGGGAATGGGAGAGCCGTTGATGAACTATAAAAATGTATTGAAGGCCATAGAAAAAATTACATCCCCTGAAGGACTAGGCATGTCGCCAAGACGAATTACTGTTTCTACATCAGGTGTCCCGAAAATGATTAAGAAGCTGGCCGATGATGAAGTAAAGTTCAAATTGGCAGTATCGCTTCATTCAGCTTTAGATGATGTTCGTACACCCATAATGCCTTTTAATGAGAAGTTCCCTCTCGGCGATCTAAGAGAGGCCCTGGAGTACTGGTATGCAAAAACCAAAAGCAGGATCACATACGAATATGTGATCTGGAAAGGAGTTAATGACCTTCGTAAAGATGCAGAGGCATTGGTTCGTTTCTGCAAGTTTGCTCCTTCAAAGGTAAACCTGATCGAATATAACCCGATTGGGGATGATCATTTCAAGCAGGCGGGGAATGATGCCATAAGTATGTATCAAGATCTATTAGAACGCAACGGGATAACTGTTACTATCAGGAGATCGAGAGGAAAAGATATTGACGCAGCCTGTGGACAATTGGCAAACAAGTCATAACGGATTTTAAATAAATGATTCCTGTAACTTTTTTGCTGATATTTTTAAGTAAGTACTATCTTTGATGCCGCTAATGAAGATAGTAGAACAAATTAAGTCGCCTATTAGGGAAGAAATGGAGCTTTTTGAAAAAAAGTTCTATGACTCTATGTCTTCAAAGGTGGCTCTTCTAAATAGAATTACACACTACATTGTAAATCGTAAGGGAAAACAAATGCGCCCGATGTTTGTTTTTCTGGTGTCAAAGTTAGTTTCCGGAGGAAATGTCAATGAAAGAACATATCGCGGAGCCTCGGTAATCGAATTGATCCATACGGCTACGCTGGTACACGATGATGTGGTAGACGATGCAAATCTTCGCAGAGGCTTTTTTTCAATCAATGCACTCTGGAAAAATAAAATTGCAGTTTTAGTCGGAGATTACTTGTTATCAAAAGGATTACTTCTTTCTATTGATAATAATGATTTTGACCTTTTGAAAATTATTTCTGTTGCGGTTCGTGAAATGAGCGAAGGTGAGCTACTTCAAATAGAAAAAGCACGCCGCTTAGATATTACAGAAGATGTGTACTACCAGATCATTCGTCAAAAGACCGCTACCCTGATAGCGGCATGTTGTAGTTTAGGAGCATGTTCTGTTAAACCTGAATCAGAAGACGTAGAGCGTATGCGTAAATTCGGGGAGCTTATCGGGATGGCTTTTCAGATCAAGGATGATTTGTTTGATTATACAGACGGTCCTATCGGAAAACCTACAGGAATTGATATTAAGGAGCAAAAAATGACCTTGCCCTTAATTTATACCCTGAATAATTGCTCGAAAAAAGAAAAAGACTGGCTGATAAACTCAGTGAAGAATCACAACAAAAACAAAAAACGGGTTAAAGAAGTAATCGCTTTTGTAAAAGATCGTGGTGGCCTTGAATATGCAGAAAAGAAAATGATCGCTTTTAAGGAAGAGGCGTTGTCACTGCTGGGGTATTACGATGAATCAACATACAAGGACGCTTTAATGCTTATGGTTAATTACGTAATAGAACGTAAAAAATAAATAACTTTCCCTTTTTATACCCTCAACCGCGATGTCTGGTTTTATTTTTGATAAAAAATAATTACCAGGGACAACCTTTTTAATTTCAAATGCGTCTATGTAAATAGAAACACCAATGAAACAGATCTTGAGGGTCATACAGCTTCATACCAACGAAAAAAAACTCGTAAAGAAAAGTATAAACGGCGACAGGGATGCACAGCGTAAATTATATTCGCTCCACGCGCCTAAAATGCTATCGGTATGCAGGTATTATATTAAGGACCTCCATTATGCCGAAGACGTATTGATCCAGGGGTTTTATAAAGTTTTTAAAAATCTGGAGATGTATAGGGGCGATGGGAGTTTCGAAGGCTGGATCCGAAAGATTATGGTGAGAGAGTGTTTGTCGCATCTGAGGAGTAAAAAAGATCTGGTTCTTATCGAGAATGATAAAGGGCATTCTGATGACGATCTTGTGCAAAATGATTATCAGCAGTTTATAGATGTTGAGGAAATACAGCAGATGATAGACGAATTGCCTAAAGGTTATAAAACAGTATTCTTGCTGTTTGCTGTTGAAGGATACTCCCATAAAGAAATATCCGCTCAGCTGAATATTTCAGAAAGTACATCTAAATCACAATTGTTTAAAGCCAGGAAAATGTTGCAGGACAGGATTAATGAACTCAAAAATCAAGAATATGAAAAGCAATTATCTTGATAAGTATATAAAAAGGAAGCTTGAAGAGCGAAAGGTGGAGCCGGGACCTGATGCATGGGATAGGTTGTCCGAAATGTTAGATGAAGAGAACGAAGTGGTAAAGCCAAAAAAGATGCTGGTACATTGGGTAGCCGCTTTGATGGTTTTGGCTGTAGTCAGCAGTGTCTATTTATTCAGGTCGGGTAAAGACCGGGAACCTGTAGAGGTAGTGGAAACAACCAAAGAAGAGCCGGTTCTTATAAATGACGATCTCCTTATAGAGGATGATCATAAAGAGGGAGAGGCAATTGTTGGTATTGAAAATAAAGAGAAGGAACTCTCAGTAGAAAGAACGAATAAAATCTCAAAAAAACGAAAATCAAGTTTCAAAAAACCAGGTGTTTCGACCGATGAAAGAATTGTTGAGGTGCAATATGAAAAAACACGAGAGGAAAAGAAAGTAGATGAGGTGGTTTCTAAAATAGCTGCCCTTAGTGAAAAGAGGGAGGTTACAGATGCAGAGGTAGAAGCTTTATTATTACAAGCTCAAAAAGACTTATATGAAAATACGATCATAAAAAGCCCAGATAGTTTGAGTGCCATGGTCTTGTTGTCAGAGGTGGAGACAGCTTTGGATCAGTCTTTTAAGGAGAAAGTCTTCGAAGCCCTTAAAGAAAGTTTTATTAAGGTAAAGACGGCTGTGGCCGAGCGTAATCAGTAGTTTATTCATCAATCAAAATTAAATGTTATGTACAGAGTAATTGTTTATATCGCATTGGCGATACTGGTAAGTAGTGTTCAAAAGGTAGCGGGGCAGATAAAAGCCGACAGTACGAATATCGGCTACATAGAAAAGAAAATAGAGCTTCTTGAGTTTCAAAAACAGCAAGTGATCAAAGAAGAAAAAGAAAAATTGAAAATAGAAGTTCAGCGTATTACTGATCTGGAAAATAAAGGGAAAATATCAAAAGAGCTGGCTCAAAAAGAAAAGGAAGCAGCAGCAAGGATAGCCGCACTGAACATTGAAAATAAAACGTCTATAATAGATAATAAAATTGCCCTGTTACAGCGTGGAGAAGACATAGATACTGAAGTGGATTTTAAAGATGACGGATATTCTGTAGCTATTAGCATCGGCGACGATGTTGATGAATATTACCAGGGTTGGTTTAACCTTACCTGTAAAGGTTGTGAGAGAGTTTACGATAGAAGGACCTATTCGGATTTGATACTGGCTTTTGGATTGAATCATGGCTTGATAGATGGTGTGTCATTTAACGATAGCCCTTATAAAGTAGGGGGGAGTAAGTTTTTTGAGCTGGGATGGCAATGGAAAACCCGATTGTTTAAAAACAGTAATGCGGTACGTCTTAGCTATGGAATCTCATATCAGTCGAATGGTATAAAAGTAGACGATAACCGGTACTTTGTTAAAAATGGAGACGTTACAGAGCTGGAGGATTTTGATGGAAGCATAAAAAAGGCAAAGTTGAGGATGGATAATCTGGTGGTTCCGGTGTTTTTTGAGTTCGGCCCTTCAAAAAGAATTGACAGAGAAGATTATTTTAGGTATTCGACGCAACGTAAATTAGTTTTTGGTGTAGGTGGTTATGCAGGATTAAATATGGGAACGCGACAGAAGTTAAAGTATTCTCGTGACGGAGACAGTTCGAAGGACAAGGTGAAGCGTAATTATAATACGAATAACTTTATATATGGAATAGCTGGTTATATTGGTGTTGGAGATGTGTCATTGTATGCTAAATATGATTTAAATCCAATGTTTAAGGACCCGAACATCGATCAGCATAATATTTCTCTGGGATTACGGTTTGAACTTTAGTCCTTCAGCATATTTCCTTACTTTTGATTCCCGTTTTTTTAAACGGGAATTATTATTTTTATAAAAATAGTTTACAGATTTGATCTCTAAGGAAACCATAGACAAAGTATTTGAAACCGCCCGGGTGGAGGAAGTGATAGGTGATTTTGTTCAGTTGAAAAAGTCCGGGGCTAATTTTAAAGGCTTAAGCCCGTTCACCGATGAGCGGACCCCTAGCTTTATGGTTTCGCCTGTAAAGCAGATATGGAAAGACTTTAGTAGCGGAAAAGGGGGGAATGCGGTTTCGTTTTTGATGGAGCACGAGCACCTTACGTACCCTGAAGCAGTAAAGTATCTTGCTAAAAAGTATAATATAGAGATTGAAGAGACTGAGCTTTCCAACGAAGATAAGGAGCAGGCCAATGAAAGGGAAAGCATGTACCTGGTATCTGAATTTGCTCAAAAATATTTTACTAGTACACTCTGGGAGTCAGAAGCAGGAAAAGCAATCGGTTTGACGTATTTTAAAGAACGTGGTTTTACAAATGAGACTATAAAAAAGTTTCAATTGGGGTATTCTCCCGATCAATGGGAGGCTTTTACAAAGCATGCACTCGATAATGCGTATAAGCTCGAATATCTGGATAAAACCGGCCTGACCATAGTAAAAGGAGAAAAGAAATTTGATCGTTTTAAGGGACGGGTGATGTTTCCGATCCACTCAATGAGCGGAAGGGTTTTAGGTTTCGGAGGGAGAATACTTGTTAATGATAAGAAAGCTGCCAAGTACCTTAACTCACCAGAAAGTGAGATATATCATAAGAGTAAGGTACTTTACGGTCTGTACCAGGCAAAACAGTCAATAGCCAAAGAAGATAATTGTTACTTGGTTGAAGGTTATACCGACGTTATTCAGTTTAATCAACGAGGGATCGAGAATGTAGTGTCCTCAAGCGGTACGGCCCTGACATCTGAGCAAATAAGGCTGGTAAACAGGCTTACTAAAAACATAACAGTGCTTTTTGACGGCGATGCCGCCGGATTAAGGGCCTCTTTGAGAGGGATTGATTTGATATTAGAGCAGGGCATGAATGTTAAGGTGTGTACTTTTCCGGAAGGGGAAGACCCCGATAGCTTCGCCAGAGAAAATGGATTGGAAGATTTAAGCCTGTACCTTCAGGAGAACGCACAGGATTTTATTCAGTTCAAGGCTTCTGTTCTTGTTAATGAAGCTAAAAATGACCCGGTAAAAAAAGCCGATACGATACGTGATATTATTAACAGTATTGCCAAGATCCCTGATAGAATCCAGCGGGAAGTGTATGTCCAGGAATGTGCAAGGATTATGGATATTTCTGAAGACGTATTGTTTAATACCCTGGCCCAGATAGGGAAACATGAGCTAAGGGAAGCCAATAAGAAACACAAGCAGGAGCAAAAGGCTTTCGATGTAGTAAGGAATGATGAACAGCAATTTAAGAAAATTGATTTTCAACAGGAATTAGAACGCCAGATTATCCAACTGCTGTTGTTGTACGGAAATAAAACGGAAGACTTTGAAGATTTGTTGTTGAAGGAGAATGAAAAAGGAGAGCTGGTGCTTGAGCCTGAAATTCATACGGCCCGGGTTTTTGAAAAAATATATGTAGATCTTCAACAAGACGAGGTAGAGCTAACCAATCCGATCTTTAAGAAAATATATGATGAGTTGGTGGTTGCCCTGAGTCAGGATGAAAATAAGTTTAGTGTCGATTCTTATATTAATCATGCAGAACCACAGGTTGCCTCAGAAATTACGTCAATTTTGATGGAAGATGAGAAATATGCTTTACATAACTGGGACCGGAAAGATATTCTGGTTAAGAGCAAAACAGATGCCTTGTCGCAATTGGTAACCGAAACCATACTGAATTTAAGGTGTCATCTTATTGAGAAAAGGGTCGAGCAACTTCAGGATGACACCATAGGAAAAAATGATGGCAGCAACAGTGATATTTTAGAAGAAATCATGAGCTACCATCAATTAAGAATGTTACTGTCGAGAAAACTCAACAGGGTTCTATAGCACTAGTACAGTTCTAATGCTTTGGCTTGTTGTAACAAATCAACTAAGTTATCTACATTAAGTTTTCGCATCAAACGTGCTTTGTAGGTACTTACTGTTTTTTCGTTAAGGCCTAGTTCCTGTGCAACGAACTTATTGCGTTTACCTGCAGCTAATAATTTAAGCACCTCAATTTCACGGGTAGATAGTTTTCTGAAAAACCTTCTTGGTTTGTTGGTACTTTCATCAAAAGCCAGTCTCTGGGCGAGTTCATTCGTGATGAACATCCCGTTGTTTGAAACTTTTGAAATAGCTTCGTAAAGCAAGTCCGTATCCGCATCTTTCGATAGATACCCGTATGCTCCAGCTTTAATGGTGCTCAAAGCATATACATCTTCCGGTTGGGAGCTGAACATTAAAGTCTTTGTGTTAGGGTACTCTTGCTTAATTTTTCTGAGGGCTGTTATACCATTTACTTCGGGTATGTCCATCTCCATCAGAACGATATCTGCTTGCTTTTTAGACAAGAATTCAAAAAGTTCGGTCGTTGAACTAACATTTCCGACAATTTTAATGTCTTTGTGATTGTTCAGAACCGCCTCAATACCTTTTTGAATGATAGGATGGTTGTCAGCCACTAAAACTTTAATCATAATAATTTTGTTTAAGGGTTAGATTTTAGCAACCGCACATAATAGGTCAAGCGTAAAGGTGTAGAAAACACTTTGTCTATTGTCGGCTTGGGGGTATAATATGTAAAGGTAGTTAATAAAATTCTCACTGCAAAATTCCACTTAAAACAATCCGTCAAATGTCTATTCTTTTAGATGAAGAGGTATTTCGCAAATCGGAATAGGGATCATTTTGTGTTTGTTAGTAGTGTTATACTTAATATAAATCTCGAAAACTTCTTGCTTTCTTCCTTCGAATTCAGAAGGGTTTTTCCCTTCCTTGTCCATTTTCATGGCCCATTCCAGTTCGGGGTATGAAGCTCCGATTTGATCTTCGTCCGTCCGGTCATCTCCCCATAGGCCATCAGTTGGAGCGGCATCTATGATGTCTTGGTTAATACCAAGAACTTTTGCGATAGCATAGACTTCTGTTTTTAAAAGATCGGCAATAGGGCTGATGTCAACCCCACCGTCTCCGTATTTTGTAAAGAATCCAACACCGAAATCTTCTACTTTATTTCCGGTGCCGGCAACAAGCAGTCTGTCCATTGCGGCAAAGTAATACAAGGCGGTCATGCGCAAACGGGCCCTTGTATTGGCAAGTGCTAAAAACCTTTCTTCTTCGTTTGCTACTTGTGGGAATTCGTTTACCATGGAGTCGAAAACCGAGGTGAGATTTACTTGTTGCATCCCTATAGTGTCAAAATTCGATTTTAACCACTCAATATGGTTTAAAGCTCTGGTAACCTGATTTTGAGCCTGGTGTATCGGCATCTCCACACAGAGTACTTTTAATCCGGTTTTAGCACATAACGTAGAGGTTACGGCCGAATCGATCCCGCCTGAAATCCCTACAACAAATCCATTCATGCCGGCGTTATTAGCATATGTTTTTAACCAGTTTACAATATAATCTATGACCTCCCGGGTTTTCATAATAACAAGTTTGCGTTAACTTTGCAGGCAAATTTAACGTATTCGTTTAATTATCAAAATATAATATAGCTTTAGCTTTTAATTTGTATAAATGAAGAGAATTTTAGGTGTTTTTTTTGCGATTATCATATGGAGTTGCGGAAAAGAAAATAAACCAGAAGAGGAAATATCAAAAATTGAGGTATCTTTTAATGTAGAAAGATTTGATAAGGCCCTGTCTGGAGCCGATGTTTCAAACCTTCCCGGACTGAAAAGCAGGTTTCCGTTGCTTTTTCCGGAGTCCTATCCAGACAGTATATGGGTGAAGAGGTTGAACGATACATTGCAGGCGGAACTCGTTGAAGAGGTGGGAAAAGTATATCCTGACTTTAAAAAAGAGACAGATCAGTTGCACTCATTGTTTCAGCATGCCTCCTACTACCTGAATGATTTCACTCCTCCGGATGTAATTACACTTACCACGGAAGTAGATTACCGCAACAGTGTTATTTATGCAGATAGTTTGTTGCTGATCGGTTTGGATAATTACCTGGGGAAGGATCATAAGTTCTATACAGGAATTCAGGAATATCTGAAAAGGGATTTCGAACCGGATTTGATTGTAGTTGATGCGGCATCTAAAATTGCCAGGAGCAGATTGACATTGCCGTCAGACCGTACCTTTCTTGCTGCAATGATTCTGTACGGAAAGGAACTGTACCTCAAGGATCTTTTGATACCCTTTAAAACAGATGCTGAAAAAATAAAATATACCGAAAAACAAATTCAGTGGGCAAGAAATAACGAAACGAATATCTGGCGACATTTGGTAGACAACAATGCGCTTTTTTCTACAGATCAATCGTTAAAAACAAGATTTATAGAGCCTGCGCCTTTTTCTAAATTTTACTTGTCCTTTGATGCAGAATCTCCGGGGCGGATAGGACAGTATGTAGGTTGGCAGATAGTTCGTTCGTATATGGAAAACAATGATGTATCTTTGCAGCAAATGTTGAAGATGTCAACAGAAGAGATTTTTAATAATTCAAGATATAAACCAGGAAAATAATGGCTGGCAAGCATATTTCAAATATAAACTTAAAAGTAGAGTTAGACGAGAACAGAGTACCTGAAAAGTTACAATGGACAGCTGAAGACGGTGGGGTTTCTGATGAGGAGGCCAAAGCGGTTTTACTTTCAGTATGGGACAGTGAGAAGAAGGAGACGCTCCGGATTGATTTGTGGACAAAAGAAATGACTGTCGATGAGATGAAAATATTCTTCCATCAGACTCTTATGGGGATGTCGGATACCTTTTACAGGGCCACCCAGGATGAAAAAATGAGCGCCACAATGAAAGATTTTTGTGAGTATTTCGCTGAAAAATTGGAAATTAAAAAATAATCTTGTTACAAAAACAACTTTGTTTCGTCTTTAAGATGTAACCATTAAAAGAAGACGTATGAAAAAGTTGTTTTTTGTTTTCAGTGCTTTGGTTTTACTGTCGTCTTGCGGAGTAAAAACACCTTACGATACTTTCAGGGAAGAAAACGAAGAGGATTTGGTGTTCTCTTTGGGAGCGTCAAAATTTATAACACATTTGTTTGTAGATAAGGGTGATCTCGATGAGTATAAAAAGATTGTTGACGGTGTTTCCAAATACAGGGTAATGGTGTTTGACAAAAGAGCAAAAGGTCTTAATAAACGCTTTGACGATTTTGTTTCCGGGAAAGGCTATGAACAACTTTTTTACCTGAAGGATGACGGTACATTGGTGAACCTGTATCTTTACAATCGCTTTGGTAAAACCAAAGAGGTTATTTTTAGGGTACACGACGAAGATGACCTGCTGATTATCAGTGCTGAAGGGAATAATATAAAAATAGGTGATATCCGGAAGGGGTGGACAGAAGTAGTTCGGAGTAATTAGGTTTGTTTGAGTTCTCTGTTAATGTTGTCGATATAGCCGAGCAGTTCTTCTCTTCCTTCATTGGAAGAAGAGGAAGTAATAAAATGATTCGGAGCCTCTTCCCAGCTGTCTTCGATGAGCTCGTTAAGGTAGTTTTCTACATTGCGCTTTGTAGCTCCGGGTTTTAATTTGTCTGCTTTGGTAAAGATAATGGAGAACGGAATGCCGTTTTCTCCCAGCCATTGCATAAATTCCACATCGATTTTTTGAGGTTCATGCCTGACATCAACTAACACAAAAGCGGAGACAAGTTGTTTTCTTTTTTCAAAATATTCAACAATGAACTTTTGGAATTTACTTTTGACGGATTTCGAAACTTTAGCGTAGCCGTATCCCGGAAGATCAACCAAAAACCAGGAATTATTGATCTTAAAATGATTTATCAATTGTGTTTTTCCCGGTCTTCCTGATGTTTTAGCCAGGCTTTTACGCTGAACAAGCATATTGATAAGCGATGACTTACCTACATTCGAACGACCTATAAATGCATATTCGGGGATGAAATCCTTTGGGCATTTATCAACATTTGTATTACTGACAACAAATTCAGCTGACTTAACATCCATGATCTAAAATTTTCTTTTTTCCAACCAGTGTTCCAGGATGTTGTTAAAGTCATCAGGGTGCTCCATCATCGGGGCGTGTCCGCATTTATCTATCCAGTACAGGTCTGAGTCAGGCAGTAACGTATGAAACTCCTCAGCAACATTAGGAGGGGTTACATTGTCTTGTTTTCCCCATATGATGCATGTAGGGGTAAGCATATGAGGCAAATCCTTTGCCATATTGTGGCGGATGGCACTTTTTGCGATCGCTAAGGTTTTAACCAGTTTGTTTCTGTCGTTAACGGTTTCGAAAACTTCATCAACAATCTCTTTGGTGGCAACTTCAGGATCGTAAAACACATCTTCACTTTTCTTCTTGATGAATTCATAATCCCCCCTTTTAGGATAACCGTCTCCCATGGCATTCTCATAGAGTCCCGAGCTTCCTGTTATAACAAGTGCTTTGACTTTTTGAGGGTATAGTTTGGTGTGTAGTAACCCGATGTGACCTCCTAAGGAATTTCCTAAAAGAATAACTTCGTTAAGTTGTTTGTATTCAATAAATTGTTCTAAATACTTGGCAAAGCTCTTAACGTTAGTTTTAAGCAGGGACATAGTGTAAATAGGCAATTCAGGGATCAGGACTTTATATCCTTTTTTCGAGAAATATTCGGTAACGCCATTAAAGTTGCTTAAGCCTCCCATCAGGCCATGCAGGATGATCATTGGGGTGCCTTCACCAACCTCTAAATAGCTAAACTTTCCTTCTTTCTTAATATCGTGAACCATAGTGGCTGTTTGCATTTCCTAAAAAACAAATATAGGGATTTCACGATTATATCAATCAAAAATTAAAAATAGGTTCAAAAACGAATTTTATGAAGAAAAGGATTAAAGAAAAAACGTGTTAAAATTCAATTTGCAGCAGTTTTTAACATGTTGATAATCTATGTTTTAGTACGTTTTATCTGGTGTTGGGTGAAATTTATTAACAAAGTGGTAGAAAGTGGTAAAAAGTGGTAAATAAATCTTTATATTTGAACATTGAAGGGAAAACTATATTCGTTAATGATCAATTTCATTGGAACATATGAGTGTAAGGCAGATACCAAAGGAAGGGTGATGCTTCCTGTTGCTCTAAAAGGGCAATTGTCTCCTGTCTTACAGCAGGGTTTTGTGCTGAAGCGTTCTGTTTTTCAGCCGTGCCTTGAATTGTATCCGATGGATCAGTGGAATTTGCTGATGCAAAAAATGAACAAACTTAATCGCTTCGTTAAGAAAAACAATGATTTTATTAGACGTTTTACTGCTGGTGTGAAGATGGTGGAAGTAGATGCGACAGGCAGGTTGTTGATTCCTAAAGACTTGGTTGGTTTTGCCGGTATTCAGAAAGAGGTTGTGCTTTCTTCGGCAATCAACATTGTTGAGATATGGGATAAGGAAAAATATGAACAGGCTATCGATGATACGGCAGTTGATTTTGGGGATTTGGCCGAAGAAGTAATGGGAGACTATAATGAACAAGAGTTATCATAATCCGGTTTTGCTAAAAGAGACGGTTGACGGCCTCGCTATCAAAGAAGATGGGGTCTATGTCGATGTAACATTCGGAGGCGGGGGGCACTCCAGGGAGATACTCCGCAGGTTGGGTGCTGAAGGAAGGTTGTATGCATTTGATCAGGACGAAGACGCATTGTCGAATGCGATAGATGATGAGAGGTTTACACTTATCAATGAGAATTTCATGTATATAAAAAGGTTCCTGCGATTTTACGGCGTTAAAAGAGTTGATGGCATTCTGGGCGATTTCGGGGTGTCTTCACATCAGTTTGACGAAGGTTCGCGCGGATTTTCAACCCGCTTTGATGCAGGCCTGGATATGAGGATGAGTCAAAAAAGCCCTTTATCGGCTTATGAAGTGGTGAATACATATGAGCAGGTTGATCTCAGAAGAGTGTTGAGCTTGTACGGAGAGTTGAGGAATGCTCCTGCCATAGCAAGAGCCATAGTTGAGGCCAGGGAGCAGTCGCCTATAAAAACAACGAATCAGCTTAAAGAGGTTTTGAGCAGGTTTTTACCAAAGTTTAAAGAACAGAAAATACTGGCGCAAATTTATCAGGCTATCCGGATTGAAGTGAATCAGGAGGTAGAGGTATTGAAAGAATTTTTGCTTCAAACACCCGATCTGTTGCCTGAGGGTGGACGGTTGAGTTTGATCAGTTACCACTCTCTGGAGGATAGGTTGGTGAAGCGATTTATAAGGAATGGTTTGTTTGAAGGAGAGCCGGAGAAAGATTTGTATGGGAATGTTGAAGTGCCGTTTAAGAAAATAGGAGGATTGATTGTGCCGTCTGCTGGAGAAATTCAGGAAAATAACAGGGCGAGAAGTGCGAAGCTGAGAATCGCAGAGCGGATATGAAAAAGAAGATACAGGAAATATTAAAAGGAGAGTTTCTGGTGAGTGATGATGCAGTCAAGAACTGGAAGTTTATTTTGTTTGCTTCGGTTTTGGCAGTTGTCATGATAACAAGTTCTCATAATGCGGATAAGAAGGTTTTTGCCCTGGATAAACTTAATAAAGAGGTTTTAGAGTTAAGAAGTGAGTTTGTGGATGTCAGGGAACAGGTGCAGCAAATGCGTTTAGAAAGTAATGTTACAGAAAAATTGAGTAAAAAAGGATTGTATCCTTCTACAATAGCTCCAAAAAAAATAAGAGTCGTAAGTAAATAATATGCCGACAACAGAAAAACACATATTAAACAGGTTGTATGCTATAGCAGGGTTGGTCTTTGTGTTTGCTATTGCTGTTGTGGTAAAGTTAATAACCATACAGACGGTTGATGGTGACAAATATCGCAAACTGGCCAGCGAACGAACAGTGAAGAACTTTACCATAGAGCCTAATCGCGGTAATTTGTATTCAGATGATGGGAGTTTGTTGGCAACATCCGTGGCTAAATACGATATTAGGTTTGATGCTTTGGCTCCGGGAGTAGAAAATTTTGAAAAATATGTGAAGCCCTTGTCAGATTCTATGTCGGTTATGTTTGGTAAGAGCTCCAGCTATTACCAGAATTTGTTCAGAAAGGCAAGAGCGACTAAAAACAGGTACCTGCTATTGACCAGAGACCTTGGGTATACTGATTATGTAAGGATTAAAAGTTTCCCCTTGTTTAATCTTGGTTCTTATAAAGGAGGTATAATAGTAGAGCAGGAAACTAAAAGAGAGTATCCGTTAGGAAAAATAGCTAAAAGGAGTATTGGTTATGAGAGGGCTTCGAACCCGGTTGGTTTGGAAGGCGCCTTTAACCAGTATTTACAGGGAGAAGAAGGGCATCGCCTGAAGCAAAAGATTGCTAAAGGACAGTGGAAGCCAATAACGGATTATAATGAGGTGGAGCCACAAGACGGCTATGATGTGGTTTCAACCATCGATGTGAATATTCAGGATATAGCACACCACGCGTTGCTGGCGCAATTGGAAAAATATAAGGCAGATCACGGTTGTGTGGTGGTGATGGATGTGAAAAGCGGGGAGGTGAAAGCTATTTCAAATCTCGGTCGCACTGAAGGGGGTAAATATTATGAGAAGCTTAATTATGCCATTGGGGAATCTCATGAACCGGGTTCAACCTTTAAGTTGATGTCTTTAGTGGCTGCTTTTGAAGATAAAGTAGTGGATACAAACTTTGTTGTCGATACAGAAAAAGGAGTGCTTACGTTTTATAACCGATACAAGGTAAGGGATTCTAAATGGGGAGGATATGGAAAGATAAGTTTGGGTGAGGCATTTGAAAGATCCTCGAATACGGGAATCGTAAAAGTCATTGATCAGTTTTACTGCGATGATCCGAAACGATTTGTAAACCGGCTTTATAATATGGGATTGAATGAGCCTCTTGGTTTGTCGATCAAGGGAGAAGGGACTCCTTTTATTCCGCATCCGAACGATAAAAATCGCTGGAGTGGAATTGCCTTGCCCTGGATGGCATACGGATATGGGGTGCAGATGACTCCGCTTCAAATCCTGGCTTTTTACAATGCTGTTGCGAACAACGGAATAATGGTAAAGCCCCGATTGATAAAAGAGGTTAAGGAGTGGAACAGGACAGTGAAAAAATTTGATAAGGAGGTTATTAACTCCTCTATATGTTCTCAGGAAACGATTGACAAGGTGAAGGCACTGTTGAAAAATGTGGTCGAAAAAGATCATGGTACCGGCCATAAGCTTTATTCTCCTAATTTTTCAATGGCCGGAAAAACAGGGACTGCACAAAAGAACTACGCGGCAAAAGACCGCCAGAAGTTACAATACATTTCCAGTTTTGCAGGTTTCTTTCCTGCTGATGATCCGAAATATTCATGTATAGTGGTGATACATGAGCCGGATAAAAGTGTCGGTATCTATGGAGCCGATGTCTCCGGACCGGTTTTTAAACGCATTGCCCAGAAAATTTATACAAACTCACCTGTTATTGATACTGTAGAAGACCTGGAAAAATCAAACCCTTCGGTCGATGAAAAATACAGGGCTTATTACTCAAAAGTCCAGAATTTCAGTAAAACGATACCTGATGTAGAAGGGATGAGCGGTATGGATGCAGTGTCAATACTGGAAAATCTGGGGGTTAAAGTAAAATTGATCGGAAACGGAAAAGTAAGGAAACAATCCGTTAAGAGCGGAGAAAAAATAAATAAGGGACAAACTATTGTTTTGCAACTTTCATGATGCAGTTAAAAGATATATTGTATAAGGTAAACCTGAACGCGGTGACAGGCGGAACCTCCGTCGCGGTTAATGAGATGCATTTCGACTCGAGGAAAGTGTCTCTTAATGATGTGTTTGTTGCAATAAGAGGAACTGTTGTCGATGGGCACGATTATATAGACCAGGCTACAGCCGGCGGGGCCATTGCCATTGTGTGCGAGAAACTGCCCGAGGTCATTGTTAATGGTATCACATACGTAGAGGTCGATGATACTCAAAGTGCGCTGGCAATAATGGCAGCCAATTTTTACGGAAACCCTTCAGGGGATTTAAAACTGGTAGGGGTGACAGGTACCAATGGTAAGACGACAGTATCGACATTATTGTACCAGTTGTTTAAAAAAGCAGGTTACAAAGTGGGGTTGATGTCTACTGTGAAGATACTGGTTGATGAACAAGAGTATAAGGCTACGCATACAACGCCAGACTCGCTTACTGTTAATCGTTATATGAGGATGATGGCGGCTGCCGGAGTTGAGTTTTGTTTTATGGAAGTCAGCTCGCATGGAATCCATCAGAAGAGAACGGAAGGACTGATTTTTGCTGGTGGTGTCTTTACGAATCTCTCACACGACCATCTCGATTATCATCATTCGTTTGCCGAGTATAGGGATGTTAAAAAGTTGTTTTTTGATCATTTGCCAAAATCTGCATTCGCGCTAACCAATGTTGATGATAAAAACGGACTCGTAATGTTGCAGAATACCCGAGCTAAGAAATGTGCTTATGCATTAAAAAATTATGCAGATTACAAGGCTCAGATTCTCGAAAATCAATTTGACGGATTATTGCTGAAGATTGATGAGAGCGAAGTCTGGTCCAGGCTTATCGGGAGTTTTAACGCTTATAACCTGCTGGCTATTTATGGTGCAGCGAGGGAATTGGGCTTAGATAAAATAGAAGTGCTGAGGTACATAAGCGAGTTGGAAAGTGTAAGCGGCAGATTTCAATATTTTGTTTCCTCATCAAAAATTACTGCTATTGTAGATTACGCGCATACACCGGATGCATTAAAGAATGTTCTTGAGACTATTAATAGTATACGGACCAAAAATGAAGAGCTTATAACAGTAGTGGGTTGTGGAGGAGACCGAGATAAGACTAAACGCCCGAAAATGGCAAATATAGCATCGGCATTGAGCACCAAGGTGATCTTTACTTCCGATAACCCGCGTACAGAAGATCCGGTTGCAATTATCGAGGATATGGAGAAGGGAGTGTCTGCTGAAAATTATAAAAAAACCATGTCGATTACCGATAGAAAACAAGCAATTAAAACTGCCTGTCAGTTGGCGGATAATAAAGATATCATACTGATTGCCGGAAAGGGGCATGAGACATATCAGGAGGTAAATGGTGTGCGTTCTGATTTCGACGATTATAAAATAGTGAAAGAGATTTTAAATCAATTAAATAAATAAAATAAATGCTGTATTACCTATTTCAATTTTTAGAAGATAATTACCAGATTCCCGGAGCAGGTTTGTTTCAGTTTATCACTTTTAGGGCTTCTTTGGCGGTTATCCTGTCATTATTGATATCCACAATATATGGTAAGCGCATTATAAATTATTTGAGAAGAAGACAGGTAGGAGAAACAGTTCGCGAGCTTGGACTTGAAGGTCAGGTAGAAAAAGCCGGTACTCCGACAATGGGCGGGGTGATCATAATCTTGGCCACCTTGGTGCCTGTGCTGCTTTTCGCTGCCTTAGATAATATATATGTCATATTGCTTATTGTTACTACGGTCTGGATGGGTACGATAGGCTTTATAGACGACTATATTAAAATCTTTAAAAAAGATAAAGAAGGTTTAAAAGGACGGTTTAAAATATTAGGCCAGGTAGGGCTTGGTGTTATCGTCGGTGTCACTCTTTATTTTCATCCCGATGTAACCATTAAAGAAAAACTGAAGGATGTCCAGCAAACAAGGCCGGAATTGGTGGCTGAGCAGGATCAGCAACACTTGTTTAAAGATGAAGAGAAATCGACGAAAACAA
The DNA here is from genome assembly GCF_022760175.1 of Zhouia spongiae. Lineage (GTDB taxonomy): Bacteria > Bacteroidota > Bacteroidia > Flavobacteriales > Flavobacteriaceae > Zhouia > Zhouia spongiae. The sequence continues at coordinate 389,114 of NZ_CP094326.1, read as the reverse complement.
CCATTCCGATGTTTAAGAATAATGAGTTTGATTATTCTGAACTGATAGCCTGGGCAGGAGATAACTACAAAAGCTATGCATGGATAATCTTTATCCCGCTTGTGATTTTGATAGTAACCGCAGTTTCTAACGGTGCCAACCTTACAGACGGAATAGATGGTCTGGCTGCCGGATCTTCTGCAATCATCGTCCTTACGCTGGGTATTTTTGCCTGGGTATCGGGTAATATCATTTTTTCTGATTATCTGAATATTATGTATATCCCAAAGGTAGGTGAGTTAACGGTTTTTATAGCTGCATTTGTAGGTGCTCTGGTAGGTTTCCTATGGTACAATGCATACCCGGCACAAGTGTTTATGGGTGATACCGGTAGCTTGACTATAGGGGGTATCATTGCTGTAATAGCTATTGCAGTTCGAAAAGAATTGCTGATCCCGATTTTATGCGGAATATTTCTGGCTGAGAATTTATCAGTGGTGTTGCAGGTAGGGTACTTTAAGTATACTAAAAAGAAGTATGGCGAAGGAAAACGTATTTTTTTAATGTCGCCATTACATCACCATTACCAGAAGAAAGGATACCATGAAAGTAAGATAGTGACCAGGTTCTGGATTGTTGGGATTATCCTGGCTATTCTGACGATAGTAACATTAAAAGTGAGATAGCATGAAACGATTGGTGGTTTTAGGAGGAGGAGAAAGCGGTGTTGGAACTGCCATTTTAGGAGTGAAGGAGAATTATGAGGTTTTTGTCTCCGATAGAGGTGAAATAAAAGAAAAATATAGAAACGTTCTTAAAAATCTTGATATAGACTGGGAGGAAGGGCAGCATACGGAAAGTAAAATCCTGAATGCGGACCTTGTGATGAAAAGCCCGGGTATCCCGGATCATATTCCTTTGATCATTCGATTAGAAGAAAAGGGAATTCCGGTGATTTCAGAAATAGAATTCGCTTCCAGATATACAAAAGCGAATATCGTCGGTATCACCGGCAGTAATGGAAAAACAACCACAACAGAGCTCGTGTACCATGTGTTGAGTAATGGGGGGTTGGATGTTGCCAAGGCCGGGAATATAGGTGATAGTTTTGCCCGGATGGTAGCCGAAAATGATCAGGAGCACTATGTGTTGGAAATCAGTAGTTTTCAACTTGATGGGATAGAGGATTTTAAACCGGATATAGCTGTAATAACCAATATTACCCCCGATCATTTAGACAGGTATGACTATCAGTTTGAGAAGTATGTTGCTTCAAAATTTAAAATAGCAATGAATCAAACTGAAGAAAATTATCTGATCTATGATGCAGACGATGAGGTGATAACTGCCTGGCTTGAAAACAACCCGGTAAGATCGAGATTGTTGCCTTTTTCACTTGAAAAGGAATTTGAAAATGGTGCTTATGTTAAGAATAATGAATTAATAGTAACAATAGATAATAACCTGTTTAGCATGTCAACAGATACTTTAGCCCTGGAAGGAAAACACAATGTAAAAAATACCATGGCAGCATCAGCTGTAGCACAATTATTAAAAATAAGAAAAACAACCATACGGGAAAGTATGCAAAACTTTCAGGGTGTCGAACATCGTCTGGAGAGTGTTTTGAAAATTGGGGGGGTTCAGTACATCAACGATTCAAAAGCCACGAATGTGAATTCAACCTTTTTTGCACTCGATAGTGTAAAGTCGTCAGTAGTCTGGATTGTGGGAGGTCAGGATAAAGGAAATGACTATTCGCCGCTGATGCCATTGGTCAGGGAAAAGGTAAAAGCAATAGTATGTCTGGGTCTTGATAACTCGAAAATAAAAGACTATTTCGGGAGTGTAGTAGATGTTATGGTTGAGACAACATCGATGGATGAGGCGGTTAAAATAGCAAACAGTGTGTCGGAACAGGGAGATGCTGTATTGCTTTCACCAGCATGTGCCAGTTTCGATCTTTTTGAGAGTTATGAAGATAGGGGAAGACAGTTTAAAGATGCAGTGCGAAAACTGTAATTGAATTTAAAACGTATAAAGTAAAGAGGTATTTATGCAGCGTTTGTTTAGGAATATAAAAGGAGATAAGGCTATTTGGGCAGTAGTATGCCTTTTGGCGTTGTTTTCTTTCTTGCCGATTTACAGCGCAAGTACCAACCTGGTGTATGTGGTTGGTAACGGTACGACTGTAGGGCACCTTATAAAACATGCGGCGTTACTTTTTATAGGGCTGTTTATAATATACGGGGTGCATAAAATTCCTTACAGGTATTTTAAGGCATTGTCTATTATTGCGATGCCGGTGGTAATTTTGTTACTGTTAATTACCCTGGCTCAAGGAACTACTATAGGAGGAGCCAATGCCAGCAGGTGGATCCGGATTCCGTTCGTAGGGATTAGTTTTCAGACGTCTACACTGGCGGCTTTGGTGTTGCTGACGCATGTGGCCCGGTATCTCACAAAAATAAAAGATAAAAAAGTTTCATTTAAAGAAACATTAATGCCTTTATGGTTGCCGGTATTTGTTGTATTAAGCTTAATTTTGCCGGCCAATTTTTCTACCACGGCTATCATTTTCGGAATGGTGATGTTGTTGTGCTTCATAGGAGGATATCCAATCAAATATCTGGTGAGCATAGTAGGAGTGGGTGTGGTCTGTTTGGCTTTATTCGTTCTGACGGCAAAAGCTTTTCCGGGTTTATTTCCCAATCGTGTAGATACATGGATTAGTCGCGTAGAGAGTTTTGCCGATAATGAAGATACTGAATCGGATTACCAGATAGAAAAGGCCAAGATAGCTATCGCTACAGGTGGGGTGGTAGGATTAGGGGCAGGTAAAAGTGTTATGAAAAACTTTTTGCCGCAGAGTACGTCCGATTTTATTTATGCCATTATTGTAGAGGAATATGGTTTGGTAGGAGCGTTGACTTTGGTGTTTTTGTATTTATTGTTGCTGTTCAGGATTGTAGTGGTAGCACATAAAGCAGAAGATGTGTTTGGAAAATTATTGGTATTGGCGGTAGGGCTGCCGATTATATTTCAGGCATTTATAAATATGGCAGTAGCAGTAGAACTGTTTCCGGTTACCGGGCAGACACTTCCGCTTATCAGCAGCGGAGGTACATCGATATGGATGACGTGCCTGGCTATAGGGATCGTATTAAGCGTAAGTGCAAAAAGGGAAGAAGCAGATGAGACTGTAAAAACAGAGAAGAAGGAAAAAGCAGAAATAAACCCATTGGAAGTATTAAGTGAGCAGGTATAAGTTCATATTGTCAGGAGGAGGAACCGGAGGTCATATTTACCCGGCTATAGCCATTGCTAATGAGCTTAAGGTCCGTTATCCGGATGCAGAATTCCTGTTTGTAGGAGCTAAGGATAGAATGGAGATGGAAAAGGTGCCCCAGGCAGGTTATGAAATAAAAGGGCTGTGGATTTCGGGTATACAGCGAAAACTGACACTAAAGAACCTGATGTTTCCGTTGAAGCTGATCAGGAGTATGATGGAGGCGGGAAGGATAATAAGGGATTTTAAGCCTGATCTGGTTATAGGAACCGGAGGTTATGCAAGCGGACCTCTTCTAAAGGTGGCTGCTTCCAAAGGAATAAAATGTGTCATTCAGGAACAGAATTCTTTTCCGGGTATAACCAATAAGCTTCTGGCACCTAAAGTCGAAAAGGTATTTGTAGCTTACGATAACCTGGAACGTTTTTTTCCGAAAGAAAAAATTTTAAAAACAGGGAATCCGGTTCGACAGGATCTTTTAGGTGTTGTAGATAAAAAAGCCGAAGGGTTGGCGTTGTTTGAGCTGACTCCGGGTAAAAAAACATTACTGGTGATCGGGGGTAGCCTGGGTGCCAGAAGAATAAATCAATTAATAGAGAGCCGTATCGGGTTCTTTAAAGAAAATAATATTCAGCTCATCTGGCAATGTGGCAGGTTTTATTACGAAGAGTATAAAAAGTACGCGGGTGCGGATGTAAAAGTGCTGGCTTTTTTGAATGAAATGGATAAGGCCTATGGCGCAGCTGATATTATTATATCGAGGGCCGGGGCAAGTTCAGTTTCCGAGTTGTGTATAGTAGGGAAGCCCGTTGTATTCATTCCTTCGCCAAATGTAGCAGAAGATCATCAAACCAAGAACGCAAGTGCTGTGACAGATAAAGACGGGGCTGTGTTGATAAGAGAGACGGATCTGGAAGAGCAGTTTGAAAAACAATTTAAAGATTTGATCGACTCGGACGATAGAATGAAGGAGCTTGGAGCTAATATAGGAAAACTGGCATTGCCGAATGCAACAAGGCATATAGTAGACGAAATAGAGAAATTAATAAAAGAATAGCGATTTCAGTAGCGACAATGAATTTAAAAACTGTACATAGCATTTATTTCCTGGGGATTGGTGGGATAGGTATGTCTGGTTTGGCACGTTATTTTAAGTTTTTAGGAAAGAACGTAGCCGGGTATGATAAAACACCAAGTAAGATCACGGATGGTTTACAGGAAATAGGTATAGATGTTCATTTTGAGGACAGAGTATCTGAAATACCGGCTATTTACAAAGAAGGAAAAGAAACATTGGTGGTGTATACGCCTGCAGTGCCAAGAGAAAATAAAGAATACCGGTTTTTTGAAAGTAAAGGAATAGAAATAAAGAAACGGGCACAGGTACTGGGAGTTATTACAAGAGATACGTTTTGTTATGCTGTGGCCGGTACTCACGGTAAAACGACTACTTCTGCTATTCTTGCCCATATACTAAAGGAGTCAGGACAGCATATAACTGCCTTTTTAGGCGGGGTGTCAGAAAATTTTAAAAGTAATTTTCTTATTGAAGGAACCGATGTGAGTGTGGTGGAAGCGGATGAGTTTGATCGCTCCTTTCTAAATCTTTCTCCTGATGTGGCTTGTGTCACCTCTATAGATGCAGATCATTTAGATATCTACGGAGATGCTGCCGAATTAGAGAAGTCCTTTAAAGAATTCACAGGAAAACTGAAACCAGGCGGAAAGCTCATTGTAAAGAATGGTTTGCCGTTAAACGGTATAACCTACGGAATAGAAGACGATTCGGATTATTGCATACGAAATATAAGAGTTCAAAACGCGACCTACTGTTTTGATATGGTGACTCCTGAGGGAGAATTTTTAGATGTAAAGTTTAACAAGCCAGGACAACACAACTTGTTGAACGCATTAGCAGCTTTCGCGATGGCGGTAGAATCTGGTAACCCCACCAGCCGCCTCGCCGAAGCGCTAAGTACTTTTAAAGGCGTTGAAAGAAGGTTTTCTTATCAGATCAGGAAGCAGGAGCTTGTTTATATTGATGACTATGCGCACCACCCTACAGAAATTGAGGCGGTGTATCAGGCGGTGAGGGAAATGTATCCGGAAGAAGAGACGTTGGTTATTTTTCAGCCTCATTTATTCAGTAGGACAAAAGATTTTGCAGATGATTTTGGAAGCGCACTTTCGAAATTTGATCAGGTAGCATTGCTGGATATCTACCCTGCAAGGGAAAAGCCTGTTGAGGGGGTAACTTCTGATTGGTTATTAAGTAAGATAAATAATCGGAACAAAAAGAGAATATCCAAAGCTGAGATTGTTGCAACTGTTAAGGCATCCGGGGCAAAAGTTGTTCTGACACTGGGTGCCGGAGATATAGGAAAAGAAGTTGAATTTTTAAAAACGGCATTACTGACATGAGGGTTAAATGGCGACATATAAAATTGCCTGTGCTTATTCTGGGGGTTGTCGGGTTGTATAGTTTTACGGTCAACCGCAATGCCGCGCGAAAAATGACCGGGGTTGAGATTCGGTTTGCCGACTCAAATCAGCTTTTTATCACTTATGAAATGGTTAATAAGTTGTTAATACAAAAAAATAAGGATACTTCGGGGGTAAGGAAAGATGAACTAGATTTGAATATATTGGAGCAAGCCCTAAACTCTAATGACATGATACAAAATGCTCATGTTTATCTTACTGTAAATGGGGAGCTTGGAGCTAAAGTGAAGCAACGAAAACCAATTGCCCGCGTAAATGCTACTGTGCCTTTTTATATAGATTCAGAAGGAAAACCAATGCCTCTTTCGAGCGTGTTTTCAGCCAGAGTCCCGATTATAACTGGTGATGTTAAGAAAGATGATCTGAAAGAGATTTACGGATTGGCTGATTATATCAGGAATGATGAATTTTTAAAAAAGCATATTGTCGGTATTCATAAAACCGATAAGAATTTTGAATTGAAATTAAGAGTAGATGAATTTATAGTGATGTTGGGCGATACGGAGAATTTGGATAATAAATTTTTCAATTTTAAAGCCTTTTATCAGAAAGCTATAAAAGATAGGTCATTGTCAGATTATAAGGCAGTGAATTTAAAGTTTAACAATCAGGTAGTGTGCACCAAAAAATAGAGTATGGAAGTTACTAGATACGCTGTAGGACTAGACATAGGGACCACTAAGATAGTAGCCATGGTAGGAAGGCTAAATGACTATGGTAAGGTAGAGATATTAGGGATAGGGAAATCTAAAAGCTTAGGAGTACACAGAGGAGTTGTCAATAATATTACCCAGACCATTCAGTCGATACAACAAGCTGTCCATGAAGCAGAGAGTGCTTCCGGTGTGAAGATCGGAGAAGTTGTGGTAGGGATAGCAGGTCAGCATATAAGAAGTCTGCAGCACAGCGATTATATTACGAGAGCCGATGCAGAAGAGGTGATAAAAGATGAAGACCTCGATAGGCTTTGCAATCAGGTGTACAAGCTGGTGATGCTTCCGGGTGAAGAGATTATCCACGTGTTGCCGCAAGAGTATAAGGTTGATGGCCAAAGTGAGATTAAAGAGCCGATAGGGATGTACGGAGGAAGGTTGGAAGCAAACTTTCACGTGGTAGTAGGACAGGTATCTTCTATCAGGAATATTGGCAGGTGTGTGAAGAATTCCGGGTTGGAGTTAGGAGGGATAACTCTGGAGCCAATGGCTTCAGCCGACGCAGTACTCAGTCAGGAAGAAAAAGAGGCGGGAGTTGCATTGATAGATATCGGAGGAGGTACAACAGACCTGGCTATTTTTAAAGACGGTATCATTAGGCATACAGCCGTTATCCCTTTCGGAGGAAATGTTATTACGGAGGACATAAAAGAAGGGTGTTCCATCATTGAAAAGCAGGCTGAACTTCTTAAAATAAAATTCGGTTCGGCATGGCCGGGAGAGAATAAGGATAATGAGATTGTTTCAATACCCGGGTTAAGAGGGAGAGAGCCTAAAGAAATCACCCTTAAGAATTTATCAAAAATAATTCATGCCCGTGTTGTTGAGATCGTAGAGCAGATATATGCAGAAATAAAAAGCTATGGGCATGAAGAACAAAAGAAAAAACTTATTGCCGGTATTGTATTAACCGGAGGAGGAAGCCAGTTAAAGCATTTAAAGCAACTGGTGGAGTATATAACAGGAATGGATACGCGTATAGGGTATCCGAACGAACATTTAGCTGGCGACTCTGATGCTGAAGTAGCGAGTCCGGTATATGCAACTGCTGTTGGTTTGGTAATGAACGCTCTAAAACAACAACAGAAAAGAATGCCGGATGTAGCAGCCGAAGTAAAGGAAACAGTTTCTGAAGATGAGCCGGAAGATACTAAAGAACAAACCGAACCAAACGAGCCTCAAGTTTCGACACCTTCTAGTCCTAAAAAGTCATTTTTAGAGAAGTGGTCAGAAAAGTTAAAAGATTTTTTAGACAACGCAGAGTAAACAAACCAGTAAAAAAGTATTATGAGCAACAATAAAGATTTTGGAAACATATCATTCGATTTGCCAAAAAATCAGAGCAACGTTATAAAAGTGATCGGTGTTGGCGGTGGAGGCAGCAATGCCATTAATTACATGTTTCAGCAAGGAATTAATGGAGTTGATTTTGTAGTGTGCAATACCGATTCACAAGCCCTTGAAAACAGTACAGTTCCGAACAGGATTCAACTGGGTGTTTCATTAACCGAAGGATTAGGAGCTGGTGCTAATCCTGAAATAGGAGAACAGGCAGCTATTGAAAGTCTGGAGGACATAAAAGGAATGCTGGATACCAATACAAAAATGGTTTTTATTACAGCAGGAATGGGGGGAGGTACCGGAACAGGAGCAGCTCCTATTATTGCCAAAATGGCAAAGGATATGGATATCCTTACTGTGGGTATAGTAACCATTCCTTTCCAGTTTGAAGGAAAGATGCGGAATGAGCAGGCACATAGAGGAGTTGAAAACCTTCGAAGCAACGTAGATTCATTGATCGTCATCAACAATAACAAGCTTAGGGAAGTATACGGTAACCTGGGTTTTAAGGCAGGTTTCTCGAAAGCAGATGAGGTCTTGGCCACAGCAGCAAGGGGTATAGCAGAGGTTATTACCCATCACTATACACAAAACATCGATTTACGTGATGCTAAAACTGTATTGGCAAACAGTGGATCTGCTATAATGGGGTCTGCAATGGCCGTTGGTGGTAATCGGGCTCAGGATGCCATCATGAAAGCTCTCGACTCTCCATTGTTGAACGATAATAAGATCACCGGAGCCAAGAATGTGTTGTTGTTGATCGTTTCCGGTACTGAAGAAATAACGCTTGATGAAATAGGTGAGATCAATGACCACATCCAGGGAGAGGCTGGAAACAGTGCCAATATCATTATGGGGGTTGGTGAAGACGATGCCTTGGGAGATTCGATTTCGGTCACTGTTATAGCAACGGGTTTTAACCCTGAGCAGCAACATGAAATTGTTAATGTAGAAGCAAAGAAAATCATTCACACACTGGAGGATGAGCAAAGAGCGGAGCAGCATCTTTCTACGAGATCAACTATGGCCTCAGCGGCGAAGCTTCCCGTGAAAAATGAACCTGTGCAGAAGGAAACTCCTAAAGCTGAAAAAGTAGTACGTCATACCCTGGTTGAAGACGAACCTGAGATGGAACTGATACCGACTTCAGTGCTTATTAAGAATATCAATATATCTTATGAAGAAGTAAAAGCTGTTGAGGAAGATTTTGTCATTATTGATACTACAGCGAAAATAAAGGATATTGAAGTTATCGACCCTGAGATATTAAAAGCTGAGGATAAAAAGCAACAGACGACTTTGTTATTCGATATGCCGGTAGAGGAAGAGGGAAGTAACGGGGGCCGGGATAACGTGATAACCTTTAATCTGGAAGAAGAAGTATCAGAAGAGGTTAAAGAATATGAAGTAAAGGACCACATAGAAGTTGTTCCCGTAGTTGAGTATTCAGAAAAAGGGGAAAAACGATATAGTCTTGACGATTACATGGAAGTTGAGGAGCAACTGAATAATGCCGGGCCTAAGTCCGGGCTTCAGCTGTCCGAACCCCAGGAAGAAGAACTGGTTATAGAGAAAAAGGTTGTGGCAGAGAAGAAGGTTAAAGAATCCGTTTCTGAAGAAATCCCTGCAGAAGCAGATCCTTTTAACAGTACTATTGAAGATACCTTAAAGAAAAGGGTGGAAGAACGTAAGAAGAAGCTAAAGGATTTTAATTATAAGTTTCATCATAACAATTCAAAAATTGACGAGATAGAAAAAGAGCCCGCTTACAAACGTATGGGAGTAGAATTAGAAGATAAAAGACACGAAGACCCTTCCCGTATGTCGATAGGAGCAGACAGTAATGATGAAACGCAAATACGGTCAAATAATTCGTTTTTACACGATAATGTAGATTAATCCACGTAGACAAGATTGATTAATAGCATTCAACTTAGCCTACAGGTTATTTAAATTTCCCGGAACCGTTTATGGTTTCGGGTTATTTTTTTATATTCGCATACCTTTTTAAAATCAGCACCGATATGAGTCTGCAAAGTAACATAATGACTGAAATGAAAGCTGCCATGAAAGCAAAGGATCAGGTAGCTTTAGAGGCCCTTAGAGCAATAAAATCAGCTTTGTTGTTGGCAAAGACTGAAGCCGGGGCAGGAGATGAGTTGCCTGAAGAAGAAGAAATAAAACTTTTGCAGAAATTAGTTAAGCAAAGAAAAGACAGTGCAACCATATATACAGAGCAGGGAAGAGGAGATCTGGCGGCTCCGGAGCTTGCTCAGGCTGCTGTTATCGAAAAATTTTTGCCGGAACAATTATCTGTTGATGAGATAGCCAAGATCGTAGACGATATTATCGCCAAAACAGGAGCTGAAGGCATGAAGGATATGGGGAAGGTTATGGGGATGGCGTCCAAAGAAATGGCCGGAAAAGCAGATGGTAAAGCTATTTCAACGATTGTAAAGCAAAAACTAGCTTAAAAAAATAATGAATGAGAGCCTGCTTTTGCAGGAATATATTTAAGGCCGCGTAGTTCAACTGGATAGAATATCAGATTTCGGCTCTGAGGGTTGAGGGTTCGAATCCTTCCGCGGTCGCGACATTCAAGAAACCACGCTCGAAAGGCGTGGTTTTGTGGTTTTGGAAGTGTCAAAAGCTATCAGCTTCTGTAAAGGCACAAAAACCAACTGTGATGATAGGCGCAGCATACTACATTGAGCTCATTCAGGACACGAAAGTAATCCTTTCATGGTCACAAATAAATTAAAACCAAACTCATAAAATCAGGCAGGCCTGATTTTATGAGTTTGGTTTTTCTGTTTTCAAGAAGGAGCCTTGAGGGGGCTGTACAGTAAATCCTTCCGCGTTTACTGCCAGGGTAGATCCGATAAATTCCACTAGCCGGGTTTTCAGTTTTTACACGATAATCGAGATTTATCCGTATAGAAATCGGGAACTCCGGCTTGCCCTTATAAAATACTCCTAAAGGAATTTCACAGGGCTTGCGTTCAAATGTATTGTCTATGTGCGATCCGGCTCTATCGCTAAAAAGTTCCGCTGTACCTTTTTTACGCACAGCCCTCTTGTGAGCTTGCTCCGGGGCAGTTTACTTACCTCATGTTTTTTCCAGAATACATGCCAATGGAACGTTTCAAAGGTTCGTGTAAGCCGACAGGGGAGAGAGGCAGATGAAAAAATTATGTATGCCAGCGCTAAGTCTTGTTTTCATATCAATATGGAGCCCACATTTTAGTGTACAATCTAAGCTGAGATTGTGTCAGATTAATAAAACTGTTCCGGTTTTAAATGCTTACGCCCATAAATCAGGTTCTTTGGTCGATTACTGATAAACAGGAAAAATAGTTTTCTTAAATTTTACAAGGATTAATAGCAATTAATTATATATGAGTATTTTAAATTATATCAGGAGATGTTGCTTCTGGTTATTAGACTTTCTAAAGGGAGGGAAGGTATGCAAGCACTATAAGGATATAGCATATGTTTTAAATAATATGCATACTTCTAAAGTTGAAAAATTGAGAAAAAAAAGACTTAATGATCTACTGGTCTTTGCTACTTCAACTACCCCTTTTTATAAGAAGTATCAGGGGTTTGATTCTATCGAGGATTTTCCGCTGATCAATAAGAATATGATAAGAAATTCGTTTGATAATTTTAAATCAGATAAATTTCTTAACGAAGAAAATACTTCTGTAGTAACCAGCGGATCTACGGGAACGCCATTCAAGCTCTTTCATAATAAAGATAAAAGAAATAGGAGTACCGCTGATGTAATCTATTTTGCCGGCCTTGCCGGATTCAAAATCGGTTCCAAATTATTTTATATGAAAGTATGGAATAAGATAAACATGAAAAGCCCGCTGAAAAGATGGATGGAGAACATTGTACCGCACAGTATCTATAGCTATACGGACGAAGATTTCAGATCTTTATTGGGAAAAATGAAAAGAGACCCACATAAAAAAGGATTAGTTGGGTTTGCTTCAACATACGAATTACTGTGTAATTACTTAGATAAAATAGAATCACCACCATTACATGATTATAATGTAACTTCCATTATTGCCAATTCAGAAGCGTTGGATATGAAGACAAAGAAAAGGATGGAATATTACTTTGGCGTTCCAGCAATTTCGAGATATTCAAATATGGAAAATGGAATGTTAGCCCAGCAAGTACCCGATGGAACAAGTGATTTTCATATTAATTGGGCCAGTTTTTATATAGAACTATTAGATCTAAATGAAGATAAACCTGCAAAACTGGGAGACCCGGGAAGGGTAGTAATAACAGATTTATACAATTATTGTATGCCAATGATACGATACGAGAATGGAGATATTGCAGTTTTTGAAAAAAATAAAAAAGGAGCGCTGGTATTAAAGAATATAGAGGGGAGAAAGGTGGATATAATTTACAATACCAAAGGGGAGCCGGTTACTTCTCATATCGTAACAGTAAACATGTGGAAGTATTCAGAATTGAAGCAGTACCAGTTTATTCAAAAGGATAAAAAAGAGTACCTTTTTAAGATCAACAGGAAAAACGAACTTTTTGATGGAGAAGAAGGTCTTATCGATGAATTTAAAGAATATTTGGGGGAAGATGCCGTAATAGATTTGGAATATGTGAATGATATCCCATTGTTGGCATCTGGAAAGAGGAAGTTGGTGGTAAGTGATTACCAGAGATAATACTTGACACTATCTCGTAAAGATATTTTAAATCGTTCTTTATTTTCTTCAGATAGCTAAAATTATACGGGGCAAGTCATGCGGAATACCCTTAAAAATCCAACATGATTCACCCCGAAGCAGTTAAGGATAACGGTTATATGAACATAAATGAGGCAATGATCATCCATATCCCAACAGCTATTCCCAGTAAGCCTAACTTTCCTTGTTTAGGTGCAATCCTGGCTCTTATTTTTTCTGCCTTTTCTTTTGCTCCGGCATTTTTTGATAACAGCAGCTTGTTTATCATTCCGTACCCTAGCATAAAACCTAAGCCCGCTTCAACGATACTCCCGGCTAAAAAAGTGATCCACCATATCGGAGCTGTAGTTAACCACCCCAGGTTTAAAATAGCTGAAATAATACCCCAAATTCCCCAGATACAGAATACAAGGCCGATCCATCCCTGGTAGGGTTCTATTTTTTCAAGCAGCTCTTTGGCATTAGGTTTTTTAGCTAAAATTAATGATGGTACCGCTACTATACTTAAGAATACTAATGAAATTCCGTAAATCATGTTTAATTAAAATTTAAATGGTTTATATTTATTTTACTTGTTTATGAGTTAAAAAATGCGGAAGCGGACAAGAACAGTACAAAAAGTATTACGGCCAACAAGCCTGTAAACATCCACCAGGGTGTCTTGCTTGCCTGTTTAACTTTTTTAGCTTTTTTCTGCAAATCAGGCGGTATTTGATTTTTATTTACTAGCTGTTTGCAGTGCCCACAGATACTGTATGCTTTTTTGTGTAATGGAATAAACGGGATCCAGAAAATATGAGCATACAATCTGTTCACCTGAATAAATAAGCATTCTGAGGTGTCGCAATAATTGCAACTATGATTGCTTACCGGCTCTATATTTATTTTGGCTTCCCGCCATCCAAAAACGATCATAATTTTGTTTCTTTATAATGATGGTACAAAGATGCGTTTGAAGTTACCTTTAAAACAGACTGAAACCAGCGAAAGTGAATACCCTGTTTTCAGGGGGGGCGGAGCCAGCCCTGCGATATTTCTTTTAAGAACATTTCACAGGAACAGGCGATTGCCTCAGATACAGGCTGGAGTATAAAGCCCCGATTGTCGGATAAAAAACTATTCTACTAGGCCTAGTTTTATAGCATATTTGGTTAGACCTGCCAGGTTTTTTACATTAAGTTTGGATATCAGGTTCTTTCTGTAGCTCTCTATGGTATGCTTACTTAAAAAGAGTTTGTCGGCTATTTCTTGTGTGGTATGTTCTTCAGCAATGAGCCTGAGCACATCTTTTTCTCTTTTGGTAAGTATCACCATAGTATCTTTCCCTTTATTGAAAACATTATCCATATAGGCTTGTTTTACAGATTGAGAAAAGTATTTTTCTCCACTAAGAATTGTTTTAACGGCTTGTAATAACTCGGATTGTGTTGCATTTTTAGATACGTACCCGTCAACATCACTTTTAATTAATGTATCGATCATACCCGTATCGGTATGCATGCTGACAATTAAGGTTTTAATTTCTGCACGTGTCTTTTTTATGTGATCGTTTAGTGTAATGCCATCAATATCCGGCATAGAAATATCACTGATAACGATGTCTATGCACTGGTCGGGGTTTGAGTCTATGTATTTTATGACATTTTTACCACTATTTGCCGTCAGTAACGTATTATAAGCATCTTCGTTATTAAAAATACTTAATAACCCATCTAAAAACATTTTGTGGTCATCTGCCAGAATTATATTATATGCCATATTCATTTAATTTAAAGGAACATCGATATCAATTACAGTTCCTCTGTCGGGAAATGCATTAATAAATATGTTTCCTTTAATGGTTTTTAATCTGTCTTTTAAATTTTGAAGCCCAAGGCCGTATTTTACTTTTTCCTGATCAAAGCCCACCCCGTCATCTTCAAAAAGTAATTTTATGCTATTGTTAAAAACGGAAAGCTGAATGTCGATTTGTGTTGCCTTTGCATGTTTTAAGGCATTGGTCAGTAATTCCTGAACTATTTTATACAATTCTACTTTTAAATGATCTTCAATGTTGTCAATTTCTTCTTTTGGATGTATTTGTACGACGATCTGTTCTTTAGATAAAGTCTTAACGTTATCAATGTATTCGGAAATTATAGTGGTAAATGCAGAGTCTTTAAACTTTCCAGGCATGAGGTTGTGAGATAATTCCCTTACCAGGTTATAAGTGTCATCTACTTGCTCGATGAGGTTTTCTTTTTCAAGTTTTGCTTCATTTGATAGTTGTAGTTTTATCGTTGCCAAATTTCCCCCAATACTGTCATGAAGCTCTCTTGCAATACGTTTTCTTTCATTATGCTGCCCCTCCAGTGAAGCTTTCACTAATTTTAATTCTTGACTTTTCAGCAAGGCTGTTATCTTTTGCCGGTTGACTTCTTCTGTGGTTTTGGTGAGTTTGCTTTGTGTCTGTAGTTTCTGATAATACATGTATAACAAGCCTAACACAGGGATTAAAACAATGAGAAAACCTATCAGTATATTTATTTTCATTGTTTTTTGCCGTTCAATTTCCTGCTTTTGCTCCAATGTTCTGTACTGTACTTCTAATTCGTTTACTTGTTGTTTGTTTTGAATTTCAAGAACTTGGTTGTTGATCCGGTTCAATCGGGTCATTAATGCATGAGCGTTTTTATAGTCGCCCGTTTTTGCATGGGCGTTCTGTAATCCTAGAACAGCCCTCCTTTCTATATCCAGATTTCCCCATTGAACAGAGTTTATATATACCGTAGATAGTATTGTTTTTGCATTCTCATAATCTTTTTGCTGCAAGTAAATATTTCCTAATACATTACCGGCCTTGGCATACAAGGAAAAAAAACTGTTAGATAACGATGCGTTGAAAACATGGTAGCAAAGATCTAAGGCTTCATTAATTTTATCTTCTTTCTGTAATATTCTCCCAAACCAAAGATCGGTCGCTAACGCTTCTTTCGTATAGCCTTCGGACACGTAGAACAATTTAGCTTTATTGAAATGCTCCTTTGCTTTTTCCGGTTCACCTTCCATAAAAAAGATAAACCCGAGTTCTGAGAGCGCATCGTGTTTCAACTTCTCATTCGGAGCATCTTCAATACATGCTTCAATGATTGCCTTTCCCTCCTCTTGTCCTCTGATATATTTTACGACACCTAATCCTATTCTGTTCTTGATATAGAACTCGTCATCAGGGTTCTTTTTGGAATGTTCTATTCCCTTCAAAAACCATTTTAAAGCTTCGTCAAATAACCCTTTTTCAAGTTTACCCTCCGCAATAGTACCAGACAGATCAGACAAATACTTTTTCTTATGAAGGAATTTTTCATTAGCGGTTTCGCTATATAATCGGTGACCATAATAAATAATAGAGTCGATATTCCCTTTTTGTTCATGAAATTTAATAAGGTCATATGTAGCTTTATATCTGGCTTTAAAATTCTTTGCTGTGTCTATTTTTTCAAAAAGAGAATCATTAGGAACTGTAGGGTTTACTCCAAAGGCTTTAAAGTGTTGCATTTTTGTTTGTGATAATACATTAAAGGCAAGCAGTAAAAAGACTGTAGTTGTAATTTTTTTTGTAAAAAACAGTTCTTTTTTATTTTCCCGTAGGCAATTCAATACAGCCTTTGGCTGCAATCTTTTCTCTAAAAAAGTTATGTGTAATAAGATCAAAGAAGTGTTCATTAATTGATTTAATTGTCATTGATATCCAGATGAAGGAATCCATGGTTTTTGCCCTTAAAAATAGAATCGTTTGGTCTGTTCATGGCAAATGCGTTTGGATTCTTATCTAATAAGAATCTGTGTAAGTGCAACACTTTTTGTCAAACATATAATAATCTGTAATCTTTATCTGATGAGGCAAATTTACTCTAAAATTGTGGGAAAAATAATGATTTTTGTGGATATTGCCATAATGATTAAGAGTACTGTAGGAAGATTTAGATTTTTGTCATTGTTAGTGTGTTGTTTTCGATTGTGGATGCTTATTAATCCTGTCTAAAAAATGAACAACCCACTGCCTACTGCCCACTGCCTACTGCCTACTGCTAAAGTAATAGTCGCAAAATATAATTCAGGGTTATAGTACTAATCCCATATATCAGGACGAACAATACCCATGGCTCTCAGGTATGATAAGAACTGTCCTGCATGAACAGATTCGTGGTAGCCGATACGTAATAAATAATCGCCCAGCTTTCTTTTTTTTCCATTGCCCGGATGAGTGATTTCCTGGTTTTTCAATGCAGAAGAAGAAAAAGTGGTTACAGTATTAAGGAATTCTTCTCTGTAAGGCCTGGCAAATTCAAGTTCGTTTTCCATGTTTGTAAATTTTCTGCCATCCCAGGGAGACCGGTAATCAGCCATATCTTGTCCACTAATGATCATATTCCACCCATGATCTGCTCCCAAAACGTGCTGAATGATTTCAGCGGAAGACATGGCACTATCATCAGGTTTCCAGTCGTAATATTCTTTCGGAAGTCCGCTCCATAATTTAATACTGCGTCTTCTTATTTCTTCAAAGTTGATAAGAATAAGTTCTTTGTTCATGGGTGTCAGTGTTTTTTTATTCGGTAGTAGGATAGGTAAACAAGGTTTCGTATGATAGGGATCATATGATATTGGTTTTAAAACCGTCGATGCTTTCAGTGTTTTTATTTTCCCAGTATGCTTCGATGCCCTCTTTTCCTTTCTCATCTGCCCACTCCAAAAGTGTATTTCTCTCTTCTTTAAAGTCCATTAAAGGCACTCCGAATCCACATGAAGTCTGTACCAGGTCTATATGCATTTCAACGATCTGTCTTGAACCGGTATGAGGGGGGAACAAGTTGATATATGTGTGAAACTCCTTATCTCTTTTATGGTGTGCTATGGCGTTTCCATACAAACGTAAGATCAGCGGAGCTCCTTCAAAGGCACAGAACATGATGGTCATTCTGCTATTTTTGATCAGGTGAGCAGCTGTTTCATTACCACTTCCGGTAAGGTTCAACCAGACAATTTTATTTTTGTTAATGACCCTGAATGAATCGATCCCCTTGGGAGAAATATTCACACGACCTTCATCGGCAGCGGTGCCGACAAAGAATATTTTTTGCTTTTCTATGAATTCTTTTAGTCTGGGTTTGATACTGTCTAATTTTCGTCCCATTTTAGTACTTATTACTTAAAAATCTGTTTTTTACCCGATTATAGGGTTGTAAAATACTCACGTACCTGCGTGTCCCTGTCTGAATAACCTTTTTCGGACTGTCTCCAGGGTTGCCTGCCGTCATAAAGATAGAAAATAGTTATTCTTTAGCAATGTTCTTGGCCATGATAACCATTTCGCGATATTGACCTTTCATAGACTCAGAGTCAAACGTAAAATGACCGATAATCTTAAAGCCCGTTTTTTCATAGAAAGAAACAGCTGCTTTTTGTGTGCTCATTGTTTCAAGCCAGAGTGTAGTCTCTTTATCGTGAGAGAATTCTTTTTCTGCCCATTGTATGAGCTTTTTACCAATACCTTTACCCTGAACGGAAGGAGCTAAATAAATGCGTTGTAACTTAATACAGTCGGGGCTGCTTATTCCAGGAGGTCTTTCGTTTATCAGGATTCTTAGAATTCCAACAGGCATACCCATGTAAAAAATAAAATAATATTTAGATAACGGGTCGCTTACTTCCTTTTCAAAATTTATTTTGGAATATAAGCTGTCTACATACGCAACTCCTCCATCGTGCCATAAGTGTTTGTATACAGGAGGGTAGATTTGCTTCATAAGTATGAACAATTGCCCGTGATCTTTTGGTTGAAGTGGCGAGAGCATTAAATCGGAGGTAATTCTTTCCATGACCTCTTAGTTGCTTACAAGCTTTAATCCTATGATGGAGATAATAAGTGTTGCTATAAAAAACAATCTCCAGAAAGTAGCAGGCTCTTTGAATACAAATATCCCTATAAGAACAGTACCTACAGCACCTATTCCTGTCCATACAGCATAGGCAGTTCCTATAGGTAATTCTTTGGTGACTTTCACTAGCAGATACATGCTGATAGTCAGACAGATTAAAAAACCTGCATACCAGTAATTCGCATCGGACCCAGAAGTTTCTTTGGCTTTCCCGAGGCAGGCAGCAAAGGCCACTTCAAACAATCCTGCAATAATAAGTAAAGTCCAATTCATAAATGCCTATGAAATTTAGAAGGTTAAAGATATTCAGTTGTTATACAAAAACAAGTGTTCCAACCGTTTAAAATATTGTTAAAGGTTGAATGCTTTCTTTCAGGGCGGGTAGAATCCTTGTGTTATGATGCGTGTTTTTTGGTTTATAATCGATCATTAAGAATCCAGCGAAGAGCAGCTTCTTCGGTGGTAAATGTTTTTAAGGTATAATGTTTGGGAGTATGTTCGATGATAAAAGGGAGTACGGTATTCCGAGGGCTGTTTACAAGAACGGCAAATTTTTTATCACCAAAGATTTCTTTTCGCGAATCGAAGTATTCAATTATTTTTTTGTGGTCGCTGGGATCTACCTGCAGATCAGCATCTCTGTAGTCTATAAAAAAGCCTATGGTTCTTTTAGGGATCAGGTCATTATCAATGGCATCATTCCAGGAATCAAAAATATCCTGTAATGTAAAATTTCCATAATGTGATCGACTTAAAATCCGAGTGTCGGAATCGTAATGATAGCTGTACTTTTCGCTCATGATTGCTTACAAGATTATCTGTCCTACAAGAGGGGAATATAATGTTATGTATGGAGATTAAAGATATTGGCAGTGAATATTGCAAATATTGTGAATCTTCTTGCTTTTATGGACGATTGATAACGGGACAGCGTTTTTCAGGACGACCGATTGGTGAAAATCTGTAGTGCTATAAAATAACATGATGTAAGGTTTGTTTGGTTAATTATGAAATAAAATTAAGCTTCCCTTTTTAAAAAAACAAGTTTAATGTGAAGAGGGTTGGCGATGGTTGGTTTTTATGCCTTTTGAGGCCAGGAAGTCAGGAGTGATGATTTTTTAGAGGTACTCAATGCTTTAATGAGGTGCATATTCTCTAAACATATTTGCTGTATAGTCAAGGAGGTTTTTATCACCGCTTTTTCCATGTCCGGGAACAACATGATCAATATGCTGGATGCTGTTCTTAAGGTTTGTAATGGTGCTTGTCCACTCTTTAATATTAGCGTCATCCAAATTACCTTTTCCTGAATTTAATGCTTTTATCAGACAACCGCCAAAGAGTGTTTTTTCCGAAGGTATATATCCTACAATGTTGTCTTTTGTATGGCCTTCTCCAAAAAAGTGGCACAAGACCGCTTCTTTCCCTATTTGAAATTGTATTGTATCCTTAAAACCAACTTTGGGAACAGCAAGCGACTTGTTTTTTAAGAGGCTGACAGTGGTTTGATTGGCATATGATGTGATATTTTTCTTGTGAAAAGCTTCAAGACCTCCAAGGCAGTCTTCATGAAAGTGCGTAGGTACAACAGCTTTAATTTTTGCTTTTAACTTTTCTTCAATAATAAAGATCAATTCATCTGAAATGGCATTATTGATCGGTGTATCAAAGACAATGGCTTCTCCCCGATCGATAAAAACCAGTCCGTTACAGGGCACTATACCATAGTTGTCAGTCTCCAGAAAAGAGGTGTGGATGAAAGTCTTAGGAGTTAATTGTATTATTTCTAAGGTTTCAGACTGATAGGAGTGTTTATTGCTCTTGCAACCATAGCAAAGCAGTGTGATTAAAATAATGAACGGTAAATTTTTCATTGATTTTTAAAATACTACTACTTCTTTTCGTAAGTGATGCGATTCCCTTCTTTTAATCCCCATTTATCAACTAAACCTGCATTTACTTCCAGTACAAATTGAGCCCCGGCATTAGAAGGCAGGGAGCTCTCATCCTTAGGTTTGGCATTTTTAGCAAAACTTACGATTTCCAGGTTCTTGTTAAGGTAGATAATATCCAGGGGAATAAGTGTGTTTTTCATGTAGAAAAAACGGGGCTCTTCATTATCAAATATAAAAAGCATGGCTTGTTTTTCCTCCATGTTAGTGCGGTACATGAGCCCGGTCTGTCTTTCATATTCATTATCAGCTATTTCAATATCAATATGATCAACCAGTAAAGAGTCTCCATTGTGAATTTGCAATGTGCTTTCTTTGGTAAAAGTAACCTCTTCAGAAGTTATCTTTTTTTCTTTGCTCTTTTTACACTGATGAAACAATCCGGAGAGCAGAAAGGTTGTTGATAGCAGGTATAGCGTTCTTTTTAATCTCATTTATACTATTTTTTTATTGGCCCGCATCATCATAAAGATCCCCAATGCAATAAAAGGAATACTGAGCCATTGCCCTGTAGATAGGGTATTCCCTAAAGCTGACTCAAAACCTCCCTGGCTTTCTTTTACAAACTCTACAAAGAAGCGGACTGTCCATAACAATACTAAAAAGGTGCCGAAGAGGTATCCGGGCTTATCTTTTTTATCTGTTTTCCAGTAGAGGTAGTATAAAACGGCAAAAACAAAAACATACCCAAACGATTCATAAAGTTGAGCCGGGTGTCTAGGGAAGTCTTCACCTAGTTTTTGAAAGATTACTCCAAAGTCAGAATTGGTGGGTTTACCGACGATCTCCGAGTTAAAAAAGTTTCCCAGGCGGACAAAAATAGCTCCGCCTGCTACAGGTATCACAACACGGTCCAGGATCCACATAATAGATTTATACCGGTATTTCCTGCGGTAAAGGAACATCCCTATGATAATCCCTATGGCAGCACCATGGCTGGCAAGCCCCCTGAATCCGGTAAATTCATATCCTTCTATAAGGCCGAATATGCTTTTGTCTTCAGCTTCGCGTATTGGAAGTAAAATCTCAACTAAATGATCTTTATAATAATCCCAGCTGTAGAAAAACACTTCTCCTAATCTGGCACCTAATAACGTAGCAACTACTACATAAATGAATAGTGTATCTAAATATTCTAACGGAACATTTTCATTATTGTATATTTTCTTCATGACATAATACCCTAATGAAAAAGCGATGACGAACATTAAACTGTAATAGTGGATTGCTATAGGGCCAATCTGGAACAAAACATCATCGGCGTTCCAGGTAAAACTAAGAAAATGCATAGAGGTCAAATTTCAATTTATGTAGTAAATATAGGTAATTTGAATTGAAAATCGATTCGATTTTACATAAGGGGTTTGTTTGTGTTCAGTGTCTTTTGTTATCTTTTTCAGGAACAGGGTCATAACCGCTCCCTCCCCACGGATTACAACTGGCAATACGTTTTATAGCCAGCCACCCTCCTTTAAAAAGGCCGTGCTTTTTCAGCGCTTCAAGCGTATATTGAGAACAAGTCGGGGAATATCGACAGGCGGCAGGTGTCAGCGGTGAAATAACCACCTGATAAAACCTGACTAAAAAGATAAATGGAGCTATTAATATCTTTTTTAACATGTGTTGGGATTGCCTCATCTGATGAAGGCGTGTTAAGTTTTAAACTTTACGGTCTGGTTTATCCGACCGTAAAGGTAGTTCCGTCTTTTCCGTCTTTAAGCCGGACACCCATGGCAGCCAGTTCATCGCGGATTTTATCTGAAGTGGCAAAATCTTTGTTCGCTCTCGCTTCGGCTCTTAAATTAATAAGTAATTCGACCACTCCCGAAAGTTTATCGGCATGATCATTCCCTTCAGCAATCGCCGTATCAACAAGTCCCAGTACATCAAAGGTGAAGGCATGGATCTTTTCTTTAAAGAGTTCAAGGTTTTCAGAGGAAATCTGTTCTTTTCCTTCTTTTATAAGGTTTATATGTTTTGCCGCTTCAAAGAGGTTTGCAATAAGGATAGGTGTGTTAAAATCGTCGTTCATGGCCTCGTAGCAAGAACCGACCCAGTCTTGGATATCAAAATCAGTT
The DNA here is from genome assembly GCF_022760175.1 of Zhouia spongiae. Classification (GTDB taxonomy): domain Bacteria; phylum Bacteroidota; class Bacteroidia; order Flavobacteriales; family Flavobacteriaceae; genus Zhouia; species Zhouia spongiae. Next base: position 366,609 of record NZ_CP094326.1, on the reverse strand, counting down.
TGAGTCCCGACAGGCAATTCGTCTATAAGGTGTATGGCTTCCATAAGTCTGTTAAAGCCTTTTTCAGAAGCTGATAAGGCCTCGTTACTAAAATCTAAAATGCTTCTGTAATGTGCCTGTAATATAAAAAAGCGAACTACAGATGGAGCAAAAGGTTTACTCAGGATATTGTTGTCACCGGTAAATATTTCATGAGGCAAAATATTGTTACCGGTAGATTTAGCCATTTTCTTGCCATTCAATGTAAGCATGTTGGCATGCATCCAGTAATTAACCGGAGACCGCGCCTTTGCTGCCTTGTTTTGGGCAATTTCACATTCATGATGGGGAAATTTCAGATCCATCCCACCCCCGTGTATGTCAAAATGCTCACCGAGGTATTTGGTACTCATGGCAGTACACTCTAAATGCCATCCCGGAAATCCGTCACTCCACGGTGAAGGCCACCGCATGATATGCTGAGGTTCTGCTTTTTTCCATAGAGCAAAGTCTTGCGGATTCTTTTTGTCTGATTGTCCGGCCGTTTCCCTGGTATTGTGGATAAGGTCTTCTATTTTCCTGCCACTAAGCTCGCCGTAATTGTTTGACTCATTGAATTTTAAAACATCAAAATATACAGATCCATTGATTTCGTAGGCAAATCCATTATCAATGATATCCTTAATGATTTCGATCTGTTCAATGATATGTCCGGTGGCTGTCGGTTCAATACTAGGAGGGAGGAAGTTGAACTTGTTGAGGATGTTATGAAAGTCTACAGTGTATCGCTGTACAACTTCCATCGGTTCTAATTGTTCTAACCTGGCCTTTTTGGCAATTCTGTCTTCTCCTTCGTCAGCATCATTTTCCAGATGCCCGGCATCGGTTATATTTCTAACATACCGTACTTTGTATCCCAGGTGTTTGAGATAACGATAAATCATGTCGAAAGACATAAAGGTTCTTACGTTACCTAGATGTACATTGCTATATACCGTCGGACCACAAACATACATCCCAACATAACCGTCGTTAATAGGTCTGAAAGTTTCTTTTCTTCCGGATAAGGAATTGTATATTTTCAATTCGTTAGTTTGGTATAACTGCATTTTGTATAAGTTTACTCGGTTTGTTTATGCCGACTTTTTGAATAATTGACTGATCAGGAAAAACTTCATTTAATAAATGAGACGATAAGAATACGTATTCTTATCGTCTTATCGGATCATATTTTCAAGAAGTGAATTTAAGTATAAAAATTAAAACTCCGTATCTAATTTGATGTAATCTAAAAATTCCCTGCGTACAGAAGGATCCTTGAACTTTCCGCCGAATTCGGCAGTTACAGTACTACTTTCAATATCCCTGATACCTCTTGAGTTGACACAAAGGTGTTTGGCATCTATGACACAAGCAACATCTTTAGTGTTTAATACTTTTTGCAGTTCCTGTACAATCTGCATGGTCATCCTTTCCTGAACCTGAGGCCGTTTGGCAAAATAATCGACAATACGGTTCATTTTCGAAAGACCTACTACTTTGCCATTGGAGATATATCCCACATGGGCTCTGCCGACAATTGGCAACAAGTGATGTTCGCAAGTAGAATATACGGTAATATTCTTTTCTACAAGCATCTCTCCGTACTTGTACTTGTTTTCGAAGGTAGATGCACTTGGTTTTTTTTCAGGATGCAAACCGCCGAAAATCTCTTTTACGAACATTTTGGCAACTCTTCTTGGGGTTCCTCTCAGGCTGTCATCAGTAAGGTCAAGGCCCAGGGTTTCCATTATATTATAAACGTCTTGTTCGATACGTTCTATTTTTTCACTGTCTGATAGGTCGAAAGCATCATTTCTTAACGGCGTTTCGGCTGAAGACATAGCATGTTCATTTCCAAACTCTTCAAACTGTTCTTCTAGTGCTTTATCTATTTTCATTCACTAAAGTTTAATGCCTTGTAGGGCTGTTTTCTTAATTTTCAACCAGTTACTTTTCTAAAGTGCTGGCAAAGATACATATTTATAATCTTAGTAGGTAGTGATTGAGTTTCCTTGCAAATTATTTTAGTAATTAATTAACGCAATTGCCGAAAAAGCCATAAAAATCAATGTTTTCATGGCTTTTAAGAGTGTTGTTTTTTATCTGTTGATGTCCTTTTTACAGGTTGATCGTTGCAGAAACAGTAACATTTGTCAATTTGCTGTCAATTTGGGATGTGGTTGTTAACCCTGTGTCGTATAACTGATGGCTGTAATCTCTTTCTAACTGGCTAAACCCTACATCAATTTTAGCAGCTCCGAAGTTATATCCGATGCCCAGAGAATAGCCGGAAAGATCGCCAATGGTATTTTCGTTGGTATATGGACTTTCCTCAAATTGGTACCCACCTCTCAGGCTTACGCGGTCAATTCTGTATTCTCCACCGATACGGAAGGTAGAAACAGCTTTCAGGTTGTTAGAGATTTTATTGTTCTCGCTTGCAAAATAAGGGTCGCTCCCGGGTTTTAATTTGGCTTTTGACATGTCCTGATAGCTGTAGTCAAAACTAAGTAATCCGTTCTGACCGAATACCATGGCCAGGCTCCCTGTATATTTTGAGGGGATTTGAATATCGTAATCGGGGAATACAAAGATAACCCTCGGGTCAACAACAACATATTCTAAGTTGTTGTCTGTATAAGCATCGGTTTCTATGTACTGTTGCAGTTCGTCGGTAAGATTATACCAGGTAGGGGACTGGTAGCTTAATCCGATTCTTACCGTTTCATTGAGTTTGGCAATACCTCCGATATTAAAAGAAAAGGCATTTCCAAAAGTTCTTAACAGGTTTTCAAAGTAAACACTTTGTATGTTGCTGTTTTCGTTGTATCCGTCTTCATATAACCAACTGAAGCGTTCCCTGTCAATATTGTAAAAATTCAGGTTTGCCCCCAGGTAGATGTTATCATTAAACATAGTGGCTAGGTTGGCAGTAAACTTACTGTCGGAACTTCTTTTGCTATAGAAGTGTTCCTGATTTATAGATGAATATGTAACATTACTTCCGTACGAGGTGTTATCGGGATTGTCCTCATCAAGGCTGTTAACAATATAGCTTTCATAACCTAAAAACCCTTGAAGAGCCGGATAGCCCAGGTTAGGGTCTGATCCTATTTCATAATAGGCATCAGGAATAGTTTCGCCGGGAAGTGCGCTTATTTCATTCAGGTAGAAGCCGTTGGCGTTATTTACAAAATATTGATCAATAGATCGATTGCTGATACCACTTGAAAAGAATTCGTTGTCACCGTTATTCAGGTATTCGTAGTTAAAAGCAAGGGATACTTTGTTCCAGTTATTATTCTTTTGTGTACTGTTAAGCACCATTACGCCCCCGATCTGATTCAGTCTGAAATCGTTTTCATTACTTTTATTATAGTTGTTAAAATAACGACTGAGGTTTTTGTTGTTGTAATTCGTGCCGGAAAAGGTGATAGCCCCGTTATTGAAAACGGCCGAACCTGCCGGATTGATATTGATGCTAGACAAATCACCACCCAAAGCACCGAATGCACCGCTCATACCCTGATAGCGGGCCGATCCGTTTATGGACGTAGCTCCGTAATCGGCCACATCGTTTATGTTTTGGGCAAGCCCTGCCCATGCGGAACAAAATACCGCAACTATTGTTGTTATCTTTCTCATCTGTTTGTTTTTATGATTTTTTAAATGGGTCAGACGTAAATTCCGTTAATAATTTTATCAAATGGTATAGAATTTATAATCAGCCCCATGTCACAATGAAATGATCGGATTATATAGGTTTGATTACTAGCGCCCTCCGCCACGGCGACCACCGCCACCACTTCTTGTGCTCCCGCTACTTCTGGAGCTGCCGCTGCTGCTTCTTACACTGCCGCTGCTTCTCGAAGAAGAAGAACTGCTTCGTGAGTAGCTGCTGTTGTTCGAACGCCTGGATGAAGAAGGAGTAGTAGAGTATGTGCGCCCGGATGATGATCTGTTAGAATAATTTCCGGATGATCTTCGGTTTGTATTTGCACTGTTTCTATAAACTCTCGATCTGTTGCTCGGTACATATCCGTCTGAAGAGCTGCTTCTTCTGTCAACACCAACCCGGGAGGAGTTTCGGTAACCCCTGGTACTTATTGCAGAGCGATCCACACTTCTTCTATTGATCGTGCTTCTGTCTGCACTCCTTCTGTTGGCAGAGGAGTATTCTCTTGAAGTAGCACTTCTTCTTATGTTTCTCGAGTTTATATCTGAAGCACTTCTCCTGATATTTCTTGAATTTATATTTGTAGCTCTGTTTCTTCGTGTATCTGCTAGGGCTCTTCGTGTGCCGCTATGGGCATAGGTTCGTCCATTGTAATAAGGATAACGGCCATTGTAATAATGATGATATGGATAATATCGGGTGTACGGGTAATAATGATGACCCCATCCCCATGACCAGCTTCCGTACCAGCCGCCATAATAAGGCTCCCAGTAGCCACCCCACGGATAGTACCAGTCCCAGTAATAGTTATTCCATCCATATCCCCAGTTAGGATATCCCCATCCCCAGTTATTAGAGTATACGTTTATAACGATGTCGTCGGGATCGTCTCCCCAACCAGCTTGTGCATACTTATATGTTAGGTTGTTGTCTGAATAATCTAAAGAGTCGTCAGGGTCAGCACTGGTATATCCGTTAATATCAGTGAAGTATTCATTTTCAGCCCTTTGTTCCTGGATGTATTCCAGCTGTTCGCCGGTTTGTTTAAAATAGTTTTCATAATTCGTAATGGCCACATTTTCGTTCTTAGAACTGGTGTTCTCTTCTTTCTCCTGATAACGGGAAGAAGAACCGTAAATGCCGTCATTGTTATAGTATGAGGCTTCTTGATACGAACCGCATGAATATAGCAACAACGCAGCCATGACAAGCCCAAGGTGTAAGCTCAGTTTTTTTAGTGTGATCTGCGTTCTCATCATTGCAAATTTTTATTGTTGAACATAACAAAAATAGTTAGTTTTGCCAAACTATTCTTTTATTAATCTAAGTCGCAAGATTTGTGCCAAACTTCCATATATGAGTAAAAAGTTAACGAAACGTAGTGAAGATTATTCAAAATGGTATAACGAACTAGTAGTCAGGGCTGATTTAGCTGAGAATTCAGGAGTTAGGGGCTGCATGGTGATCAAGCCATATGGTTATGCTATCTGGGAAAAAATGCAGGCTGAGCTCGATAGAATGTTCAAGGAAACCGGGCATGAAAATGCATATTTTCCGCTGTTTGTTCCTAAAAGCCTTTTTGAAGCTGAAGAAAAAAATGCAGAGGGGTTTGCCAAAGAATGTGCGATTGTTACTCATTATAGATTAAAGAATGATCCGGATAAAGAAGGGAAGTTAATGGTAGATCCCGAAGCAAAGCTTGAAGAAGAGCTTATTGTGAGGCCTACCAGTGAAGCAATTATCTGGAATACCTATAAAAACTGGATACAGTCATACAGAGATCTTCCTATAAAGATCAATCAATGGGCAAATGTGGTTCGATGGGAAATGCGTACTCGTTTGTTTTTGCGTACTGCGGAGTTTTTATGGCAAGAAGGACACACGGCACATGCTACTAAAGACGAAGCAGTTGAAGAGGCAGAGCAAATGATGGATGTGTATGCCGAGTTTGCAGAAAGATTTATGGCGGTACCCGTTATAAAAGGATTGAAGACTGAAAGTGAACGTTTTGCCGGAGCTGTGGAAACTTATTGTATAGAGGCTTTGATGCAAGACGGGAAAGCATTGCAGGCAGGAACTTCACATTTCTTAGGACAAAATTTCGCTAAGGCGTTTGATGTTAAATATGCCGGTAAAGATGGTAAGCAAGATTATGTTTGGGCTACTTCTTGGGGGGTATCGACACGATTGATGGGAGCCCTGATTATGACCCATAGTGATGATAATGGTTTGGTGTTGCCTCCAAAACTTGCCCCGATCCAGGTGGTGATCGTGCCTATATATAAAGGAGATGATCAGCTAGATGCGATTTCTGAGAAGGTGCAGCCACTTATCAAAGAACTAAGAACCAGGGGAATTTCAGTTAAGTTTGATGATCGTGATACTCACAAACCGGGATGGAAGTTTAATGAGTACGAGCTGAAAGGAGTGCCTGTCAGATTGGCTGTCGGTAAGCGGGATATCGAGAACAATACTTTTGAGGTGGCCCGTAGAGATACACTCGAAAAGGAGGTAGTGCCTGCTGATGAGGTGGTGGCTAAAATAGAAGGATTGCTGGAAGATATTCAGGACACTATATTCAATAAAGCACTTGATTACAGAAAAGACCATATAACCGAAGTAAATACCTTCGATGAATTTAAAGAGATTATAGATGGTAAGGGAGGATTTGTAGCTGCGCATTGGGATGGCACAGCAGAAACCGAAGAAAAAATAAAAGAGCTTACAAAAGCAACTATTCGCTGCATCCCTATAGATTTTGATGAAGAGCCCGGAACCTGTGTGTATAGCGGGAATCCGTCGAAAGGAAGGGCCCTTTTTGCCAAAGCATATTAATTTTTTTTAAAAAAATTATTTTCAGCTATTGCATCGTTTAAAAATAGTTGTATTTTTGCATCCGCAATTGAGAAAATAATGGCCCGTTCGTCTAGGGGTTAGGACGCCAGGTTTTCATCCTGGAAACAGGGGTTCGATTCCCCTACGGGCTACAAGTTCACTGAAATAGTTAAATTGATAAATCTGAAGAAAAGGACTGAAGTTCTTTATTTATGATTATCTTTATTAACGATGGCCCGTTCGTCTAGGGGTTAGGACGCCAGGTTTTCATCCTGGAAACAGGGGTTCGATTCCCCTACGGGCTACAGGATTTATTTTTAAAATTTTAGAACGTAGTATACGTGGACAACTTACTACCTCTGTAATAAAAAGTGTAAGAAAATGGCAAATCACAAGTCAGCATTAAAGAGAATTAGAAGAAACGAAGCTGTACGCTTAAGAAACAAATATCAGCACAAAACTGTACGAAACTTAATTAAAAAATTAAGAGGTACAGAAGATAAAAAAGCTGCAGAAGAGTTGTTGCCAGGTGTGATCAGTAAGATAGACAAGTTGGCTAAAAAGAACATTATTCACAAAAATAAAGCTGGTAACTTAAAATCTAGCTTGACTAAGAAAGTGGAAAGTCTGGCGTAATTAAAATAAGGCGCTTAAAAAATACGAAACGCTTCACGTATGTGAGGCGTTTTTTGTTTTCATATTTGTAATTTGGTTTAATCATATCAGATGCGCTTATGTTATGGGGATCATTGTTGGGTCCTTTTTTTGTATATGCTACGCGACTAATTTTTTTGTTGTAAGCCTTGTTTATGATAGAGGTCGGCAAACTGCACTTCTAAATAATTTTGTACCTCGGTATCGGTTTTACCATTTTCGAGCATAGAGAACACTTTAGATATTTGCTTGTTTTTGAAGGTTTTTAGAATCCCTTTGTCGTTAAGGATGTCTTCAAAGCTTAGTACCAATAATCGTTGCATCATCCATTGATGTGCCTTGTATCGTTTTTCTTTTACCCCCAAATCCTTAAGATCCTTTTTAGAAGGGTTTTTGGAACTGTTGACTTTAGCTTGAAGTACAGTGTATTCTTTTTCAACTTTATAATCCAAAACCACGGCCTCACGATATAGTTTTTTCAAGCTTTTAAATGCCAGGTCATTGTAGGTATCTAAAAAACCTTTATGATCGTACAGGTACTTCAAATAATCTAAAGCAGCAAACCGGTAATTTTTATCACTTTTATTTTCAGACTGGATAATAATGTCCTCATAAAAAGCTAATTTCTCTTTAATTCCATTTATCTTGAGAATGCCGTTAAATATAGGTTGGTTGGCAACGGCAAGTACTTCGGGTGTTATGGTTTCGTGTTCACCTTCAAAATAATGATCCCTGTAAGAAAAACTGAATATTTTGGGTTTGCGTTCTATTTTAATTTTAGGGGGTAGATTAAAGGTATAATTATAGCCCAGTGTGGCGGTAAGTTCCTTTAAACCATCGGTGTCTGGCTGAACAGAACTTCTGAACAGTTGTATTACACTTAAGTTGAAATTGTGTTGTTTTAATAGAATATAAGAAGCATTGACCCTTATGTTGGCAATGGATATGTTGCCGGTTTTGTTATTGGTTACGTTATATGATGATGAAAGGCCGGTACTCAGCCTATTTTCAAAAAAACGTTTATTGATCCCTAATGTTGGCCCCCAGGTAGTGGCATTTTCGGTACCGATAGTGTTGTATGTACCGTTTAATGCCGTTGTTATATTTAGTTGTTGTTTGGGTAGGGTGGCTGTATAGGCCAAATTCATATTATGAAAAATAGAAGCGTCGCCAACACGTACTATTCCGTTTTGTTCATTTGCTACATCACTTACATTGTAATTCATATTGATCACTTGCTGCAGTTTTTCTTTTTTAGACAAGATATAACTGATGCCAAGATTTGCATTTTGGGAAAGCTGTTTATAATCTAATGTGTCCAGGTCGTTATCTAAAAGGTTATCGTCGTTAATATGATCGAATTGGTTCACTTTTATATTTGTATAGGTCGTAAAGTTGGAATATGATCCGGTAATGCTTAAACGGTCATTGATAGCAGCTGAAGCATTAACGGCTCCGACCATTCTATTGGTGGCATTGTCTTTTTGATTGTTGAGGTCGTCTCGTTGATATCCGATATTAAAAGCGAGATTTACTTTATTATTAAACACCACTGTAGCAGCGTTCAGGGTAATATTTTCAAAATCATTATTGAAAAAGTAAGCTCCAAGAGTCTGGTATCCGGGATCAATTCGTTCGTATGCAAGGCCGATACTGGACTGGTCGATACGATAGTTCAAACCGGCTTTTAAAGCTTTGTAATATTCAGTAGATGCCCTGTTGTTGAATAGCAAACCGGCAATATTTTTATTCGGACGCTCAACTTCTTGGGCCCGTAAATCTTGTGTAATGGCAGTAGCTGCATAAGTAGCTGAAATATCCAGACTATTACTGAGTTTATAGGAGCCGCCCATACTGAGTACCAGGTTTTCTTTCGGAATTACCCCTTTGTCTTCCGGAACCACGGCTATGGAGTTGATTTGGTCCTTTGCATAAAATGTAATGAATTCGATACTGTATTTGCGGTCGGTATAAGCGGTTTTAAATCCCATGCCCATACGCTTAAAAGCCGGAATGGTTTGCGGATTGCCGTCATCTTCCGTGGCTTTTAAGAGACGTCCGTACATTGCACTGATCTTGAACTTACCCTTAGGGCTAAGGTCTATGCCACCACCGGTAAATTGATGACCGCTAAGTGTGTAAGGCGAAAAGGTCATGGACACATCTCCAATATGTACTGATATCCATTTATAGGTAGGGTGGAGGCTTAACCTGTTGAAGTTGAACGGCAATTGGTAATTGAATTTTTTACCCTGATTGGTAAAGCTATAACTTATGGGAACAGAGAAACTATATAATTTTAGATTTATGCCTCCTTGTAAAAAATACGTAAAAGGTTCACGGGCATTGTTTTGGTTCGAATTGTAATATACTCCGTTAGTAGAAACATAACCATTGACCTGTATTGGTTTTTCTTTGCCAAATGTTTCGAGATCTATACTTTGGGCACGGGCAAAGAAAACCGTAACAAAAAATAATATGAATAGTAGATTTTGTTTCAAGGCTAAGTGATGTAGCAGAATTGGATTATGCTCTTTTTTTATTTGATGTTACAACGTTGATGCGTGGTTTTATGTTCATTTCGTTTATTGTTGAATTATTACATTGGTCTTTTTTATTATTGTTTATTTCCTTCCTTTTTGTCCCGCTCCGCAAAATCTCCTGACTTTGAGGGATTATTTCATTTTTACCTTTTTATTAGTACTTATCATAATTGTTTATTGATGATGATTTTAAAACATCTATAATTTTATTATCCATAAGTTCGATTTCGACCATACCTTTACTCGATAATCGAGATTTATCCCGATAGCTATCGGGAGCTCCGACGCCTGCCCGACTAAAGTCATTCCCGTCCGTACCGGAACCGGGCGGACAGGCGGGCTTGCCCTTGTGAAATAGTCCTGACGGAATTTCATTGGACTTGCGTCGAAATGTTTTGCCATGCGCCAGCTGGCTCCATCGCTAAAAAGGTCTACCAGACCTTTTCTTTACGCTTGGCCCTCTCGTGGGCTTGCCCCGAGGTAGTTTACTATGTTAAGGAACGCGATACAATCGCGCACCAGCGTGGGGAGACTTTGCGGAGCTAGGATTGAATTCAATACGCTAGCCATTTATTTGTATTCAATTCTAGAACCTATACACTCACCAAATTCTCCTGTTTCGGGGTTAAGCACCCTGAATTCTTTCATTATTCTATAATAATGATCAGAAATTTCTATAACTACAACCTTTTCTCCTTTACTATTCGTTTTCCAATCTACTCCTGTAAAACCAATGGTCGTATCGGGTTGCCTTTTATACCAACCTTGGTTTTTAGCAGCATCAGAGATTAAAAGCGGTACACTCAAAACTTTATGGATACTCCCATCTGCATTATAGATTACCGCATTATTTGGAGGAATATATTCTGTTTGGTCACCGGAATAAATTGCTATAACATATTGCATATCTATAGATGGACAACCGAAAATAACATCGTTATTAATCAATACGATCTCTTTGTCCTCATATACCCACTTTATTCCCACATTGTACTCTTGACTTACTAACTTTATCAATCTTTTGGTTTCAGGGTTTTCCCTATTCTTTAAAGTTTCCTTTACTTTAACATTGTCATTATTCCATGTAGTTTCATATGACAACCCATTTTTATCTACTATACTAAAGTCTTTAATCATCATTTTAATTTTATACCGTTATCATCTATACATTTCACAAATTTTTTCCAATTATTATTACCCAAATAATCGTAAAACTCATATTGATGAGCGCCTCCAGAATAGGTTGCCCCTGCATTTACACCTGTTTTTTCTAACTGAGGGCCTATGGTTCCCGTTCTGGCTCGTATAGGGTTTATCACTTCATATTCCCTAATAACCAATACATCCTCCATTGGATCTTTCCATTTTTCCAATACTGCCAGCTTTTCCCTTAACTCCTTAATGGTACTAATTGATTCTTTGGTTCCAAAACCGCCAGGATTAGGAGTTGGTTTACCTTTTACTACATTTTCATACTCTACCACATAAAATTTATCCTTCCACTAGTGCGAGCATGATATTTTGCAGAACTAGGGGTGTATAACTTATTTTTTTTTCAGAAAGCCATTTTTAATCCCGAAATCGAAAATACTATCTGATTTTTTTTTAATTAATTCATACACCTCAGGGTTCTTATACTCAATATCTCGTAACTTTGTAGTTACTAAAAGAAATATCTCCCATCCAGTACCTCCAGATAACTGTGTTTCGAAAAGTTCTTCTTTCAACTGATAAAACCCATGTTTTTCTAAGATTTTATATATTTCTCTTAAATCTTCAATCCAATTGCTCATAATTAATCAAATTTAACTGTACTAAATGATTCCAACTTAATAGATTTTTCAGGGGTAACAACTTCGATTGCTCCGCCTAAATTATTTCCCATTCCTGGTGCTTCTCTTGTTATAAAGGGTACATTATCAGGAATTAAACCTATTTCAAAAAAGATATTATCCCCTTTTAAATTCTCATGTGGGATTCCATATTTATCGGCGTATTCCCATATACTTTCATAAGAGTATGGATTTTCAGGAGACCAGAATTGAGCTTCCCCGGCTTGACTTCTATTTAATGTCCCTAACCTATACACTTTTCTTTCCTGCTGTACCGATGAATAAATTTGTCTGGAAAGCTCGGTGTTGGATTGTGTCGCCCATCCATTGTCATAAGGTATTTTAATGTGAAAAGCATCCTCACTAATTTTAGCTATCGGTAAATCATCTGCATTTTTGAAAATAATTGATATTCCATCATCTGTTGTATGATAGCCTGCTTTAATCAAATTATCATAAGTATTTTTTAAAGTTCCAGAAAGGTTGTCTGCCAATTTCTCACTACCAGTCATCAACCTTCTAATCCCATCCTTATCTACATGCTTCTCTAAATCCTCCTTGGCAATTTTTTCAGCAATTACTTTATCACTGGTTAGGATTGTTGAAACCTGTACTTCACTGGCATTTATTTCTGTAAGTTTTTTAACCTCAAATGTTATATCATCTCCTATATTTTTGGCTACTATAGCATAAAACTCATCTGCATTTTTTATCTGCTTTATGTAAGCTGCTCCTACAAAGGGAATAGCCAAAGAAACTGAATAAATGACCTCGTTTTCCAAATCGCCCCTAAGACCAGCATAAAGGGTTCCTGCTAAATCTGTGAATAAATCTGCTTTAGGTATTAAACTTATTACATCAAGGGAATTATAGATAGTTTGGTCTACCACTGTCCATACATCAAAATCGTACAAATGTTCAGACTCTATGTTCGATCTTGCAAACAATACCTTCCAACTTTCAAGGTAACTACCTTTTATATTAGAAGCTACATAGGTATTGGTTATAGAAGGGTCTTTACAATAAAATTCCCTGAGTTTACCTATTTCAATTTCTTGTTCTTTCCAATAGCTTATATCGTTGGTATTAAAAGCATTGGTTTCTTCTTGCTCAGCTTTTGTCAATATATCATTCAACGAAATTACCCAACTTTCACGTAGTCTTATAAAGGCTTCTAAATTTTCTTTGTTTAAGTCTTTATAATAGTTTAATTTGGATTGCCTAATTGATTCTTGCAATAGTTTGATTGCAAATCGATTCGGGCTGTCATAAAACTCTACTTGATTCATATAAGGATATCCCCTGAGTCTTTTCCCTTCTTGGGTTTTTACTTCATAATTCACAAGCTCTCCGTTAGCTTTTAAAAAGTATCGCTTAACAAATAAAGGTTTTTCAATTTCAGAAAAAGCTACTAGCACATAGTTAAACAAATCAGAAGCTTCTTTAAAGTTTTGAGAGGTAATTAAAGAAGATGAACTTTGGGCAAATCCCGGTTGTACGCAGCTAAGAGTAGTGAGACTGGCTGTAGGAGAAATGTCTAAAAAAGGAACTGTTATCAAAACAGTATTACTATTTCCTTTTAAATCGCTTTCTTCCAATACTTGCTTAGCAAATTCTTCCCGTGCATTGTCGTTCATTTTTGTAGCTACGGGTTGAAATACCACATAAAAGTCAATCCCTGTTTTTTGTTTTAACAGGTATAGTTTGTCCTCTATAACCTCTGTTTTTCCACTTAAATCTCCTTCCGAAACATTCACCAGATGGTAAAAATCGCCTTTACTCCGCGGCGTTTCTATATCGGTAATGGCATTACGCCTTTGATAAGCGGTATTTAATCTTTTGACAGCTTCTTTCACTCCATACTGATCTACCTTACTATCTTCGGGGAGATAATCACATAAAGTAAGTTCAAACGGTTTTGCAATTGGAACATCTACTACCGGTAACTCGTAATTACCGGAAAGTATTTTTTGGTAGGTATTGACAGTATTGGCAATCGATCGTTCATCGTTGGTACTGCCAAAAGGCGGAGTGTTTGATTTCTTTAAATTATGAAACTCTGCATCTCTTTCTTTAAGGGTTTCAGACCGTTTTATTACAATAGAATGATAGTTTTTTGGAAATTTATTTACAGTGATATTGTGATAAACAGATACCGGCAATATATAATCCTTACCCCCTAACTCCGGTAATACAGATTCCTTATATATACCATCGACAATATCCCCAAAGGTTTTTTTATACTTTTTTAAATTCTCTACTCCTATATTGATATCTGCCTCACTTACTTCTTGTATATTTTGCGCCTGATCAAGACTGTTTCGTAGTGATTCAATCTTTTCCTGTACCGTACCACCGGCAGGGAAAAATGGTAAAACAATCGGATTGGTATAATCGGTAAGTCCAACATACATGGCAACTTCAGAAGAAGTGTTTATTTCTGTGAGCAGGTTATTCAGGTTTTTCAGATAATCTTCTGAAAAGTTTTTGTAAGCAACACCATTATTCCTTTCTATGATATATTGTAAGGTTTCTGCATTCTCTCCTAAAAAGTAGATATACCATTTTTGCTCTTTAGAGCCAGTCTTTTCAATTTTACCATTACGATAAAACAAATAATCAATCTGGGCAGCCGCATCCTCAATTAATGACCGATCTCCATGGAGTTCAGTTCCGAAAGTTTTAAATGAACATATGAGCAGGAATATATAATAAAGTATCTTTTTCATCGATTATCTTTTTAAATAAGGCTGTAACAATATTTGTGTGAAGGCCGATCTTAAATGGTTTTTTAAAACATTAATAATCTCGTTGTCGACCTGTCCATCTTGTTTCATTTGACTGATGATTTTTATGAAATCGAGGTTGATCTGTTTGGAAAGCTCAATGAATTTTGCAAACTCATTTCCATTTTCCTCTTGCAACATCATAGCAAACAGGTATGATGCGTATTGTTCTTCCATATCCGTAAAGCTTTCAGTGCTGTCATTTGTGTTTACACTTAGATCTGTTTCATTGGTTTCAACGATTAATAGATCATTATCGTTTTCAGCGTCATCAACTTGAAAATCCAATAAATGTTGGTTATAACGTTCGTTGTTTTCTGCTTCCAGATCTTTTCCGTCTCTGTAGAGTTCGGTTATAGCCTTTTTAAGAAGATCGGCTGTTTCTTTCTTTATCTTCTCTATTTCCTCATTTGCTTCATTAAGGTTTTGTTGTGCATTATGGAAGTCCTGTTGAGCCTGATTTGCAGCCTGGGTATCTCCGTTAGAAACAGCTTCATCATAACGTTCTTTGGCATCGATCATATCATTTGTAGCTTCTTCCACTTGCGATGTTAATTCCTGTGGTAGGTCTTCATCCTTGAGATCTTCCAATAGGGCATTGACCAATGCTTCAATATTTTCCTTGGTGGTTTTATCGATGTCCAGGTTGAGTAGTTCTGATATTGTATTTCCCAATTCCACCACTGCATCGATCTCATCTTGTATATCATCCATATTTCCCCATGACGCATCATAAGTAGTGCGGAGTTTTCCTTTATAAAGTTGGTAATCGGTATTGATACCGATGTTTTTAAATGCTACTTCTATTTTGGTATCGGCCAGGTAGGGAACAACAATGTAGCCCAGCCCCGAAAAGGTGCCGTTACCGCCATTTACCTGTTTTATGGTTACGGGGAAATCGCCGGCTGTAAACACTTCGTTTACTCCGATGTTGTCCAGAGGTTCCCGATTGGTAATGGCAACTTCGGGAGCAATTCCGCAATTGTAGTAATTGTCCTCTGTTTTGGTAGGGGTGGTAAACTCCTGTATGGCATTATAGCTAAAACGGGGTTCGGTATTTGCTACTGTCTGGGTACATTGTCCGCCCACCCGATATTCGTAGGTAGTTCCAGGCTCCAGGTTATGCAGTGTAGTATATGGGTTTACGGCATTGACCTCAAACCAAACAGCATCGCGCACCCCTTTTTTACGGTATTGCACCTTGTATTTTAAATGGTCGGGATCGGGCATCCAGGTAATTTCTTCACTACTCGTACTCAACGACTTTGCCAGGGCAAACTGTGGTGATTGACAATCAGCTGTATAAGTGAAATAATAGATCTCACTATAGCCATTATTGCGGAATATTGAAGCTTCGCTGATACCATCGGTGACCACCGCCCGTACCCTCCAGGCATAGGTCTTGTTCTCTAACAGAGTGGTCTCGCCAAGGCCATAGAGCAGGGTGGTATTAAATGTTGTCGTGCTGTAGAGATTCGGACTTGCCAAAAAAGCAGCCTGTGGGTCTATCTGGGTGTCCCAAACCTCCCTTAGCTCAAATTCGTACTGTACTCCGCTGGCATTCAGGTGGCGGGGTGTCCAGTTGAACAGAATATTCTGCGGGTTTTTAGAGGCTACCAGATCGCCTCTTCGTGGCAAGTTCAAAAAAGGAGGGTCGTTAATAATCAAAAAGGCATTAAAACATCCCAGGTTAGGGTTGGACAATCGCTGTCCACTCACCCAGTCGAATACTTCAAAGCAAAACTGGTAATTGCCATCGGGCAATGGATTGTTGTATTGTTGTGGAGTAATACCACTGAGGTTTTGTAATTCAAAATAAGGACGAAGATCGAGATTGGATAACCGGAGGGGTACCCCGCCGTCGATAAAAATGGGGGCTGCTCCAATGACAAAGTCGTTTGACCGGATTTGAAGCCCGTTGCCTTTAATAGAAAACCGGAAACGTAGCTGACGGCTTGTTTCATTGACATCGATCATCAAGGCCTGAACGATCAGCTTTTCGCTCATGGTGGTGGCATAATCCGATAACTTTAAAGTGTATGGAGGTATCAGCTGAGTGTTGACCTGTACCGGGTAAACCTGGGCTGTTGTTTTTACAGAAACCAGTAGACAGCAGGTAGTAAGCAGTATACAGAGTGTAGTCTTCAGTGAGTAGTAGGCAGTACGCAGTTTACAGTAGATAGTACGCAGTCGGCAGTCGGCAGTAGATAGTACGCAGTCAGCAATATTCAGTCGGCAGTATGCAGTATGTAGATTACAGTCGGTAGTAAGCGGGTTGCGGGTTGCAGTCGGCAGCACACGGGTTGTAGCGGGCAATGTACTGCGTGAAGTGGACAGTAGCTTAGCTAACAGATGTTTTAATATGTTGATGACTATTTTCATTCGTTTTTTATTTGAATTTATCAGGGTTTTGAAGCATGAAACCGAGTAGTTTCCCTATTTCTTCTGAACTCTTAATGAGATTATCATAAATCCCGTGCGTTATATATTTACAGTGCAAAGCAAAATCTAACCATACCTGAGTCTCTGAATTTTCCATATCTGCATCGGATAGTTTTGTCATAAAATGTTTAATATATACTCTTTTTCGGTAACCTTCCCCTAAGTTGGCACAAACAGAACGGGAGCTTCGGCGTATCTGGTCGGTCAATGAATAGCGTTCTTCCTTTGGAAACCCTTTTGTTATCCGGAATATATCCATCGCTAACTCAAATGCTTTTTGATATGCCATTAATTCCCTAAAATTCATTTTTATAATTTATTGTAACACCTATTCTTATCTTATATTGGTTCTATTCTATTATCCATTATATATTGAGTACTGAATACTGCCGACTGCAACCTGCCTACTGTTTTTCTTTTTTTTGTATTTTAATAATCAACCTATCATCATCTATTGCCTATTGTTTACTGCCTATTATAAGGACTGCAAGCTGCTTACTGTTTTTCTTTCTGTACTTTAATATCTGCTATGATATAAGAGTCCTGTCCCTGTGGATGGTATTCCTTTATCTTGATAGCTCCTTTTCGTCCATCAGCGGTTTCAAAGAGGATAATCCTCGGGATGGTCTCTCCGGTAAAATGCTGTAGTCCGCCATTGGTTTCTTCAATGGTCAGTATTTGTAACAAACTGTCATCTGTCATCGTATCAAATTCAGTAGATGTCATTGAAGTGCTACACCCACATTGCTCCTGACTATTGATGAATTTAGTATGGGTTGCCCCCGGAACAGCCTGAAAAGTGGTTCCTTCAGCCACTTTATCGGGAGCTACAAATTTGTTATAGCTAAAGGCTTCATCCAGTCCAAAAAACACCAGGTCGATCAGCGGACCGTTGGTTTCATTTACCTGGTCTTTGGTGTACACTTCTCGTGTAACGGTTGAAAAAAATGCTCCTTTGTTATTTGAATTATGAGCGGTATTGATCCCCAAGGAAATATCATTAAACAGCCTTAAATTGGTATTCGGATATACCTCAATAGTCTTGGATATGATTTTTGTTTCTTTTCCATTGGTCGCTTCCAGGGTAATGGTATGTTCTCCCGGGGCATTAAAGACTATAGATGGATTTTCTTCCATAGATGTCACTGGCGACCCGTTTTCAAAAGTCCACTTATAAGAGGTGGCACTTACCGAGTTATTCATCATGGTCATGGTAACCGGAACCTGGTAATCATCATCTTCAAAAGCCACTTCCCAATCGAAATCAGCTTCCAGATATGGCGCCACGGTAATGGTCTTGCTGGTGGTGAATTCTTCAAATCCGGTACCGGCTGTAAGGGTAATGGTATGTTCTCCCGGAGTAGTAAAAACAACATTTTCCGGATGTTGCATATCAGAATATTCCGGCTGTCCGCCTTCAAACTGCCAACGGTAAAAAGTGGTACCTTCTGTGGTATTGGTGATCTGTATTTCGGCAGGGGAGAAGTTGTTGCCTGCCAGACCTGCTTCAAAATCTACGGCGACGGCATCGAAAATCTCTATGGACATTTCACTACTATCTTCTTGTCCGTCCTGATTGGAAGCATATAATTTTATGGCATAGATCCCTGATTTCTCGTATAAAGCCGTACCCGGATTACGGCTGGTTTTGGACAGGTTAGCGTTAGTACCGTCTATGGTCCATTGGTAAGCATCTGCTCCGGTGGTCTTGTTATGGATCTTGATTTGTACCGGAACAGAATAATCATCGTTCTCCACCAAAAGTTCAAAATCCACTTTTACGGGAACGGACTGTTCCTTGGTGCAAGAGACTACCGTTATAATAAATAATGTTATATACCTGATATACTTATACATCTTCTATTCTATTCAATAATCACTTTCCGTATTTTAGTTCCTTTGGGTGTTTCCAACAGGAGGATATATGTCCCCGAAGGAAGCATCAGTTGATAATTCTCTTCATATTCACTGCTATTGAGTAATCTTTTTTCACTGCTTACCTGTGCTGTAAGCATGCTGATCAATCGTAAAGAGGCATCACTCTGTTCGGAGAGTGTTACTTTTACTGTAAAGTTTCCGTTGGATGGATTCGGATATACGATAAATTCCTTAATAAAAGGTTCTTCTGTATCACCTATGTCCACAAGCTCGGTAGCCTCTTCCACAATAATCGATTTAGTATGATCCTGATAACATTCTCCCTCGAACGATCGTAAAGTGATATCGTATTTTCCTTTTTTATCGAATTTTAAGATGATGGCTTCGTGACTTTGGGATATGGTTTCGACACCTTCAGGAACAGACCATTCCACCACTTCACTAAGCGGATCACTCACATTGACAAGGATCACTTCATCGCCTGTGAAGGCCTGTGATGCCAGTAGAAAATGGGCATCGATGTCATTGTTGGAAGCTTTCACCTCTATCTGGTCTTTACCGATACAGCCTTCAGAAGTGGTTACCGTAGCGGTATAGGTACCTGGTGTTGTTAGGGTAACCACAGCATCGGTACTGCTAAAACCGTTATCCGATTCCCAAAGGTATTGTGCTCCGGCATCATCAATAGTAATATCCAATATGACTTCCTGTTCATTACATAATGTACGGCCTTGTCCAAGGTCAACCACAACCGGTTCAGGAGCTTCGAGGGATATTTCAGTAAAACCGATACATCCCTGTACATCGGTAACCTTTAGGGTATAGATACCGGCAGGAAGGTTTCCTATCTTATTTGTTGTGTTTCCGGTATTCCAGTGGTATTGATATGGGGCTACCCCACCACTTACATTTATGGTAATGCTTCCATCCGACCCCTGGTAGCAGGTAGGTGGTATTTGTTCGGCTATGTCTAATTGTAACCCACCGGGCTGTTCTACTATTACGCTGCCCGTTACCTCACATCCCCGGCTATCGGTAACAAACACAAAATAGGTGCCTGCGATCAGGTTTTCTACTTTAGCCGTGGTTGCTCCGTTAGACCAGCGGATATTGTATGGGGCAATACCTCCGGTTATGTGTACTTCTGCCGTTCCGTCATTCCCGGTATCACAATTGATCTCGGTGGTGGTAAAACTTAGCTGCAACAGTTCGGGCTCTTCAAAATAAAAAGTGCTGTCTATGGCTTTTATAAGTAAGTCGCCTTCATAAACACCCATCACGGAGCCTCTTGAATCTTCCACATTCAGAGCATAATGTCCGTTGCTGAGGTCGTAGGCAATGCTGTCGGGCTGGTCGGTAAGCTCTTCCCAGATACCCTGATCGTTCTGCTTTTTCCAGTGATAAATATATGGAAGGCCGTTACTATAGGGAACACCTCCTTCTACATGAGCTACCAATGCTCCGTCGCTAAACGGATCTTCATATTCATTGTTTTGGTTACAGGAGATCGGCACATACACTTCAATAGTAGCTTCTATAGGCTCGTAGATAATAAATTCACTTTCGGTAAAGGTACAGCCTTCTTTGGTGGTGGCTATTTCATAATTCTTATCATAGGCTGTCAAATAGTAAGTACCTGCCGTTATGTTTTCGAGACGGATGGTGTGCCCACTTGCTGTCACCGTTGTATTGGTCCGGGCATTCAGGTTGTTGCCGTCTTCGTCTGTCCAGACATAAGTATAAGTACCGTCATCAAAAGAGGTTCCACCGGTAACCCGTGCTTCAATAAAGCCATCGGAAGCCCCGATAGAGGTCGGCCTGCCATAGGCCGGATAGGTGATCATTACAGAGGTTTCGGGCTCGGTAATTGTTACTTCTGTCATGGCCTCACATCCCCGGCTATCGGTAACGAATACGGTATAAGTACCCGCATTCAGATGTTCGGTTTTTAGGGTAGTATCACCATTCGACCAGTCGGTTTGATAAGGCGGTGTACCACCGCTAATATTTACTTCAGCCCAACCGTCGCTTCCCTGATGGCAATACACATTTTGTTGTGTAGAGGTAAGTTCCAGTAAGGGCGGTTCTTCCAGGGTATACAGGCTGTCGGTAGCCTGGTCGAGGACATTGTTTTTATAAATTCCCAGTATAATGCCATTGGCATCCATGATATTTACGGCATATTCCCCTGCATCGAGATTGCCGGCAATACTGTCGGTTTGGTTTGCCAATACATTCCAGTTGCCATTCTCATCCTTTTTCTTCCAGGTATAATAGTAGGGGAGCCCGCCATTATCCGATGGTTGCAACCATACACCTCCTGTGACATGGGCAGTAAGTTCACCATCGGAGTATGGGTTACCGTACTCGTTCAGGGCATTACAGGAAATGGCCAGTGTTTCTTCGACAGAGAGTTTCAGCGGATCGGGTTCATCCATTTCGAATTTATCGTTTTCTATGGTACAACCGGAGTTGATGGTGGTTTTGTTGTAGTTGGCATCAGTAATGGTCAGGTAATAACTCCCTTTTCCGATGTTGTTCAGGGTGATCACATAACCAGTAGCTTCCACGGCAGCAATGACTTTACTGTTCAGGTTATTTCCCTGATCATCCATCCAGACATAGGTATATGCTCCGGTATTGTCTGAGGTTCCCCCTGTTATAGTGGCTTCTATATAGCCATCGGTAAGTCCGGCGGCCGACGGTTGCTTGTATTCGGTGTAATTGAGTTGTAGCGGATCGGCAGGTTCATCTATGGTGATGGTTTCTTCCCGGTAACAGCCGTTACTATCGGTAACAGATAAGGTATAAGACCCTGCATATAGGTTTTCAATCCTCGTGGTGGATTCTCCATTGCTCCATTGCAAGATGTAATCTTCCCCATTCTTTAGTGTTCCACCTGTCACCGTGGCCTGAATCCAGCCATTATTGCCTCCTTTACAATACACATCTTCCTTGGTAAATGTGATTGCAATCGGATTTGGTTCTTTTAAGTGGTGGATAGAATCTGTATCTTTTATCCATTCGTTATATGTATATTCCCCTAAAACAATGTTATTGACATCTTTGATGTTTACCGCATATTCACCCTGTCCCAAATAATCGAGGGTACTTGGTGTACTGATCTTTGAAGTGGTTTTAAGTATTTCCCAGCTGCCGTCTGTTTTTTTCTTTTTCCAGGTATAAATATAGGGAGCTGTTCCTCCCGACGCCGTTGCCGTTAACTGTCCGTCTTCCAGTTTAAACTCATCGTCGGAGTTAGCCGAATTACAGGAGATGGGGTTGGTTTCTTCTATGGTCAGCTCCAGTTTATCCGGTTCAGAAAGAGTTATTTCAATAGCTGTTTCACATCCATTAGTATCAGTAATAGTTGCTGTATAAGTACCTGCTCCGATGTTCAGAAGATCCTGATAAAAATAATTGTTTTCCATTTTCGAATTCGATCCCGTATAGGAATTATCTTTTTTATCTTTCCAGGATATATTATAACTATTTCCACCGATCGGCGTACCCCCGGTCACTTTAATATAAATACCACCATCGGTAAACCCGAAGGCTTTAGGATTCGTAGGTTCTCCGTTTTTAGTAACCACTAAGATTTCAGGTTCAATAATAGTGATTTCTTCTATTTGTTCACCCAACTCTTGTATTTCGCCAGTCGAGGGGTCTTTGACATAATCTATTGCCATACACCCATTTGAATCCATTACCTTTAGCGTATATTTTCCGCCGTTTGCGATAGCGATGGTATAAGCAGTTCCGTTTGAAAAGCTGGTCCAGTTATCAATAACATTTCCGATATCATCATACATGATGTATTGATACTGATCTGTGAGTCCTCCTGTAGCCGACAAGTGTATTTTTCCATCAGCAGCTCCGTTACAGCTTATATCTTCTTTGTTTATGGTGAATTCTACCGGTGGAGTGGGGGTTACTTCAATATCTGTACTGTGGTTTTCGCCATCGGTATACATAATTTTCCCTTCATACATTGAATCGTCATTACCATTATGGTTTGTTCCATACCCTATCATTTCAAAATAATAAAGCTGACTGGGAACTAAATCCTCAATTAATAGAAAGTATCCATTACTATCCTCTCCAAAACTTTCTATTGGATCTCCGTCATTATTACGAATGGGTTGGTAAATGGGTTCACCATCAACATAGCCTACAATTACCGTCTTGTCATAAAGTACATAACTTATCGATTCTCCGGTATCTAGATTTCGCTCAAAATATATTTTTACCTGTCCGTTTTCACCAAAACATTCAGGGTTTATATATTCAGTTCCTTTTATTTTAGGTGCTGATTTCCTTAAATCATATTCAATAAAATTATCAGAAGTAATACCGGAACATGTTTTTATCCTAAAATATACCTTTTTATTAATATCAGCCTCATCCAGAAAAATATTAGGTATTATATCAAAAGAAGGATTTCCCTTAGAATCCGTATACCATGGCATATTAATCCAGTAACTTTCATAATATGGATTTACTACATTATATTGCCAATTATAAACTGAAGAATTAAATCCATCTGAATCGGAAGTTACAGATACATTAAATGAATCGTCAAATCCTATAATATTTCCGGCTCCTGGGTCTTTTAATTTAACATTTGCACTTATTTTATAATCAAACCATAGTTCATTTTCTGCTTCAAATTCACCTCCGTTCCTTACATAATCATGATATGATCCTATCTTACAAGATGTACTAGACAAGTCTATATAATTATCCTGAGCTATTTTTGTTCCTTTTCCGCTACCACAAGTGCGACCTCCCCTTTTTTCATGGGTATAGGCATATACATGAACCATAGTAATTTCTCCAGAAAGTAAATATTCAGTTTTTGGTTTAGGTGAAGTAAAAGTCCCTTCCCCATAATACTCATGAAAAAATACTACCGGTGCTTTGTCTTTAAAATATGCTGTTAGCTTTACGTATGTCTCACATATTTTTTCATCTCCCCGAACCCGATACTTAAAATTGGATATTTCGATGCGCGAGGACTGACCAAACAAACAAGTAGCAAAAAAGCACAAAAAGTATGCTAAGAGTAAAAATTTCTTCATACCATTTATTTTTATGTCTATAGTTTCTAATTAAACGCTATAAAATTCTGGCCTGTCATGGTCTCATACAATTTAACCTTCTTATACCTCCTCTTTGCCGATTTCTTTTTTGCTAGGTCAAGTCCAGTCAGCATTTAGTAACACAGAACTAAGATATTGTCATAGGGATGGGAGAGTTTTGGAGACCATTAATAATCTTCTGTCATGGTGTATACGTATATGATATTTTCACCATTGAAATGTATTGTTAATGTGTTTTCATTAAATGTAAATTCCCCTACTCTTTCATTTCCATTTTTATACACAAATACGTAGATATTATCACCTCTTTTTTCCCATTTTTCATGAGAACTCCCATCAAAAGCACAGGACCCATCACCTGAATCTGAATACTCTACTATTACAGCTTGCCCGTCTCCATATAATTGCAATCTTGATTCTTTTCTGCAATCTGAAATATTCAAATCAACTTCTTCCTCATCTATAATTTCTTTCTCAGCTGTCAATTGCCATCTTGCTGTAATAGGGTCATCCCAATTGCCTTCATCATCACTACTACAAGAGATTAAAGGCATTGCGGTTAGCATTAAGCATAAGTACATTAACTTTTTCATAATAAATTGTATTTAATAATTTAATTTTTGTGCGGTTTGTTCGTTTAAACCTTCCCAACGGGCCCACACCTTTACCTTTTGGGGGTGGTTGTTGTATTGAATTTTTCTTTTTCTAATATTCTCCCGTTATAAACTTGAAATAATTAAATTCAGAAACAGAGGTATTCAAATAACCATTATCCTCCTCGCTTTTTATATTTTCATTTAAATCCCAAATAATATATTTGGATAAAAGCCAATCTTGTTTTTCATTATTAAATGTAAATTCATAGATATATTCATACCCAACATCATATTTTAAATTCAGAATAATTCTATTATTCACCATTTCCAATTTTCTAAGTGGGTTTCTCCCCTCATATTTTTCTTTTATGGCATTGAGTTTTGGGTCTTCCAGTTCAATATTTCGGCTATAATTATCAAACCAAATAGGGTACACATTATCTAATTCTTTAAACTTTGAGTAAGTTGTGTCGTTAATTGACCGGTATACTACCAATATTGTTTGATCTCCATTTTTTAAGCCATCATTTCCTACTTCAATAGCAACATCAGATATCCTATCATTATTGAAATCAATGTTATCAAAAAAATCATAGATTAATTCATGTTTTTTTATACAGATTCCATCAGGCAATTTATTTTCTATAAACCCCTTTGCTTTTTTGTAGCAAGTAGTATCTCTAACTTGGGCATTGCATTTATAGCAAAAAACAGCTAAAATTGCCATAATAAAATTATTGTAGTTTATCTTTTTCATTGTTCATTACATTTATATAGTTTAATATCAGTAGTTAATCGATCATAGTTTTCTTTTCTCTCCTTGCTATGCAACATTTTTGTGTTTACCGTTTTGGTTACTTGAGAAGACGTTTTAGTATCCAAAGAAGATATGGGCTTGAAGTTATTCAAGAACCAGGAGGTTGCCGAATATATTATAGATTCAATATCATTTTCTAATTGCTCAGGGTTATTTTCCCAATCAAATGTAGTTCCATAAATACTGTTCGCTTTATCGGAAGCTCTTCTATAATTTTCTCTACCTGTTAATTGTATGATTCCTCTTCCTCTATATTTCCAACCGTCCTCATCTGTGTTGTTTCCATTTTTATTGTTATATACGAGATTGAGTAGGTTCTTTCCGTTTACCTTGTCATTAATCCGTTTTAATACATAGCTTGCTGTAGAGTCTTTGCTTTTAGAAAATGATTCTGGAAAGATAATGGAAAATCCATTTCTTGACTTGGTTATTGTTTCTATAGAAGCCTTATACTTTGTTGATATAGAATCTTCGGGTTCATCAACATATCGATATGGACACCTGTTTGAACTTATATAATCAATATATTTCTCATCATCCCAAAAAGACTGAGAGTATATGGTTTCAATAGTATTATTTCCTGTTTGTCCTCCGAAAGTATTATAAATGTTCAGCAATCGATACCAATGTCCTTCCAAAAAATCCTCAAAGTTGTTGCATTCCAATTTGATTTGAGAGAAAAAATGAGCAAGTTGCTTACAAGTGGTGAAACCCCCATCTTTTAATGCCTTGGTAAAAATTGCTGCTGTATTTACTGTCAATTGTTTACTTTTTGAGCCTTTGAAAAGATCCTCCAATTTTGTTACCGTAACCGTCAAATCCCTATCGCAAACAGTACAGCAATATCCGCTGGTACACTCTTCATGTATTAAGAATTCATGCTTATAAACAGAATCGTTTACTTTCAAATTAGCTGTGTATTCGCCGGGTGGGATAGATTCTAAATCTATTTCCCAGACTTCATTATAGTTAACAGTTTTCCAGTTATCTTTACTTGGAAGAATTTTATTTTTTGTATTGTTGCTCGTTGTTATTTTTAATTGTATGTCTACTGTTTTTGTATTTGAAGAATCTATTTTTTTATAAACAAGCTTTAATTTGTTGCAATCAGATATCAATATATTTCTCTTGTTCAACTTTATGATGCTATCGCAATAGAATATTTTTACCTCTTCAGATATTGATTCATTATCTTCAACACCGGTATAAGACGGAGCGAAGGAAGAAACCAGATTTTGTTTTATAGATTCATCATTCTTTCCACTGGCAAAATCTTCTTTTACTTGCTTAATTGCCTCTTTGACCTTCTCTTTATCATTTATAAAGGTTTGAAGATTCTGCTGTTCACCTATGCTCAATCCGTTGTTAGGATCATCCAGTGTTTCTTGCATGAGTTCTATAAAAACATTGGCCTGTTGGTTGATGTCTGTATTTTCTTTAATGATAGTAATAATCTCATCGAGAGTTTCTCCAAGTGCGGTAACAAGATACCCTACCGCATCAAGCTCATCCTGTATATCATCCATATTTCCCCATGACGCATCATAAGTAGTGCGGAGTTTTCCTTTATAAAGTTGGTAATCGGTATTGATACCAATGTTTTTAAATGCTACTTCTATTTTGGTATCGGCCAGGTAGGGAACAACAATGTAGCCCAGTCCCGAAAAGGTGCCGTTACCGCCATTTACCTGTTTTATGGTTACGGGGAAATCGCCGGCTGTAAACACTTCGTTTACTCCGATGTTGTCCAGAGGTTCCCGATTGGTAATGGCAACTTCGGGAGCAATCCCGCAATTGTAGTAACTGTCCTCCGTTTTGGTAGGGGTGGTAAACTCCTGTACGGCATTATAGCTAAAACGAGGTTCGGTATTTGCTACTGTCTGGGTACATTGTCCGCCCACCCGATATTTGTAGGTAGTTCCCGGCTCCAGGTTATGCAGTGTAGTATATGGGTTTACGGCATTGACCTCAAACCAAACGGCATCGCGCACCCCTTTTTTACGGTATTGCACCTTGTATTTTAAATGGTCGGGATCGGGCATCCAGGTAATTTCTTCACTACTCGTCCTCAACGACTTTGCCAGGGCAAACTGTGGTGATTGACAATCAGCTGTATAAGTGAAATAATAGATCTCACTATAGCCATTATTGTGGAATATTGAAGCTTCACTAATCCCATCGGTAACTATTGCCCGTACCCTCCAGGCATAGGTCTTGTTCTCTAACAGAGTGGTCTCGCCAGGGCCATAGAGCAGGGTGGTATTAAATGTTGTTGTACTATAGAGATTCGGACTTGCCAAAAAAGCTGCCTGTGGGTCTATCTGGGTGTCCCAAACCTCCCTTAGCTCAAATTCGTACTGTACTCCGCTGGCATTCAGGTGGCGTGGTGTCCAGTTGAACAGAATATTCTGCGGGTTTTTAGAGGCTACCAGATCGCCTCTCCGTGGCAAGTTCAAAAACGGCGGATCGTTAATAATCAAAAAGGCATTAAAGCATCCAAGGTTAGGGTTAGACAATCGTTGTCCGCTCACCCAGTCGAATACTTCAAAGCAGAACTGGTAGCTACCACCGGGCAACGGATTGATATATTGCTGCGGGGTAATGCCGTTAAGATTTTGTAACTCAAAATAAGGCCGGAGGTCAAGGTTAGACAGCCGGAGTGGAACCCCGCCATCTATAAAAATGGGAGCAGCCCCTATGACAAAGTCGTTTGACCGGATTTGAAGCCCGTTGCCTTTAATGGAAAACCGGAAACGTAGCTGACGGCGTGTTTCATTGACATCGATCATCAAGGCCTGAACGATCAGCTTTTCGCTCATGGTGGTGGCATAATCCGATAACTTTAAACTGTATGGAGGTATCAGCAGAGTGTTAACCTGTACCGGGTAAACCTGGGCGGTTGATAGTTGGTAGTATAGCAGTAGGCAGAATGCAGTGAGCAGTTTGCAAATTGCAGTGAACAATTTGCAAATTGTAGCTTGCAGCATACTGTTGATAATTCGTTGTAAAGACCTCATACCATCAATATTTTATAGCTATCGATTCCAGTTTGGAGAAAGCCCCGTTTTTCATGGTAGCCCTTAGCTGATAGCTGTAGGTATTGTTCGGGTTAATATCATTATCTTTTACAGTAACAATATGCGGTGGCAGTACCTTGTAGGTAACCGGTGGTTGTCCTTCTGCATTTTTGTAGATCGTTACTTCGGCTATTTGTTCCTGGTCTTTTAATTTCCAGTGGAGTTCTATATGATGCTGTTCACGGTCGGCGTAACCGCTTAGCGACTTTATCTGTTCTTGCGGTACCATATTCACTACTGTAACTGTTACAGGGGTAGAGGGTTCCGATTCAAGCCCGTTTTTGTCTTTAGCCATAATGGCATAACGGTAGGTATGATTTTGAGCAGTCTTTTTATCTGTATAGGTCTTTAAAGTACCGGAGGTTGAATATACGACCTCCCAGGAGGTGTTTTCGGTCAGGTCTTTGCGGTATAAATAGTGGATAGCCTCGGTTTCGGTACTGCATTCCCACTCCAAAACCACATGGCCGTTTTCTATGCGGTAACTGGTAAAAATAGGGGAGGTTGGTGGCACTACATCAGGTTTTTCCATGATCAGGGCTTCTGAGAAATCCGACTGATTAAAACGTTTGTCCACCGCAATAATGCTGTAATATACTTTGCTGTTCAATGATTTAAGCTGTACCGAATCGGTATACACGGTTTCCTGTATAGGGTCAACGGTAAGCTGTACAAATTCTTCATTTTCTATGTTCTTCCTGAATACCCGGTATCCATGCAGGTCTCTTTCGGTGTTCTTATCCCAATTGATGGTTACCTGTCCCAGGCTGTCTATTGTTCCTTCTAATGCCACAGGCGGATCCGGAGGTATGGAATCAATGGGCTGAATAAAGGAAGAGAAGGATTCCTTTTGCTGGTTGTTCCTGCCAATGGCAGCTATTTTGATATAGTTGGAAGGGTTGAGCTTTGAATATAAAATTTCTCTTTTGTGTACGGGGATGCTATCAAAGATCACTTCATAGGGTCCGGAATCCTTATCGGCCCGGGTCATGGTAAACTTGGTAATGAGATTTTCCCCTTCCTCAGGATATTCCCATTTGATAATGGCTTCATTTTGGTTTTCGGTAAACTCATATCCGGATATTCTTGGAGAGAAAACCAGGGTCGGACTTCCTTTCCCTGAAATGATATCTGAATACGGGCCTTTTTCCCCGAAAGACGAAATGCCATATACCCGGTAATGATGTTTCGTATCGTTCTGTACCAGCGAATCGATATAATACATGCGCTTGGCCGGGGCTTCCGGTTTGTCGTTCAGGTTGACCAATGGTATTGGGCTTAGTTCCGTAAAGTTTTTTCCATCTTTGGAACGTTCTATATTGTAAGACGTATAAATGGCTTTAAAGAGTTCGTATTCCCAGGTAAGCAGTACGTTCTTATCGCCCCAAATACCTTGTAGTCCGAGGGGTTGTGGCAAGGGTTCAAAATCATCTGTAGATGCGGTTGCCGAAGCACTTTTTACGATCGCTATTTCGGAAGGGATGGCCGTTTTTACCTGGTACACATATTCTTCACCCGGTTTTACATCGGTATCAACATACCCCCATCCGGCTTTTATAGCAGCTTCAAAATCCATATCGGCGGCAAAAAGGGCAAAGGAAAAACGTTGTTCCTGTTCTTGTGCAAGATTAACGATCCGTGCTATTTCACCATCGTTGGTTCCGGTTACTTCAAAGCCTTCTCCGTAAAGGGCCTGGGCAATAATTGCTGCATAATTGCTTTTTTCTATAATGCCTTTCCAGTCTTCCACCGGATCGGCCTTTATGTGGATGGGGCTAAGGTTTACTTTTTCGGGAGCGGCTAGGCGTTGGCCGTTCCTTTTATACACATACTTGTCGAGGTAAAAACCATAGGTATTGGCCTTCTGCCACTCCAGGGGGGTATCTACCGCCCATCGCAGTAGTACTTTATCCCCTTGCGATCTTGCCATAAGCTGGATAGCAGCTCCTTTTACAGTATCAGTATTAGATTGGGACCAAACAAATGAAGGGAAGAACAGATTTATGAAAAGTATTAATACCATAAATGAGTAATTATTCATTTCTATTTGCGTATTATTTGACCCCATGTATTTATATTTGGATGGTTTAGAGCACGGACAATTGATATCCATGCTCTACTTGTTAGTTTTTTTATTGCTTTTCAAAAGTATCTGTAGATACGTCTTTTCTCTGTTCACCGTACTCTTGTGAAGAAACTAAAATCAATTTATTTCCACTAACACTATAAGTATACTCATATACATCGTCATCTTCATTTTCATATTTATATGTAATAACCAATTCATTGCCCTCCATTACATACGTTCCATGAAAGACATCTTTATCTTGAGGATCTTCGCTTGAGGGGTAATACTCAGTATTTACTACAGAGTTATCATTTTTAAACTCAAACTCTTCATAATATTCATTTAAATCTTTTTCATTCTCACTTGTTTTATTTTCACCTTCAAAATGCTCTGTAATACTTTTGACCATTTTCCACTTCCCGATAATCGGATCCTGTCCACCGTTATCGTCATCACTGCTACAAGAGGTTAGGGGCATTACAACTATCATTAAGCATAAGTACATTAGTTTTTTCATAATAAATAAAAAATTAAAATTTAGTTTATGGTGCGGTTTGTTCATTTAACCCTTCTCAAAAGTCCACACCTTTACCTTTTGGGAATGCTTTTTAATTAACAGTATGCAGTATACAGTCGGCAGTCTCCAGTCTCCAGTATGCAGTTGGCAGTCTCCAATATGCAAATGGTATGTTGCGTGTATCTGCTGTTAATTTTATTTTTATACATTTCGTTTATTACCTAAATCTATTCTCGTTTTTAAATTCATATTCATGACTCGTCCCTTTAATTCCCCCAGGGAGGATATATTGCATGTTCACAGTGTAATTACCATAGCGCATAAACAGGTAATCGGCGTCTAAAAATTGTAAAGCCGTACCGGAAGGGCTTACGTTCCCGTCTATCCAATCGTTCAATATCTGCGACCGCAAGTCTGTCCAGTCCTGTTTATAAATCAATGGCAGGTTATAGTAATACGGAAAATTCCTAAGCAACCAGTTTTGGTTTACATTATATTGCACACTTGTTAGATAATGGGCAACAATTGGTACTGCCTTTTTAGGCGGAATGCCATATTGAGCTTCTTCCCGGGTTATGATCTTGTAATTATTGCCCAGCGGATATTGCCCGTACAATGGAGGGCTCATGTCCTTCTTGTAATAATCGTCGGTAAGGGTTGCTGTTACTTCTACCAAAGATTTATTTTCGGTATATTCATTTCCGGTAAGTTCGGCCAGGTCGAAAGCTTCTTCACTTTGTGCCTGATTGGCAAGAAAAATAACATCGGAATAGATCTTTCCCCAATTGGTATCGGTAGTGTTGATATTCCTGACCTTTTGTTTAAACGTATTGTATTTGCTTGTAGCGAAATCGTATGCAAGCCGTTCAATCTCTCCCTCTTTCACCACAGCATCTGCTGTATTTTGCCTCACTTCAACACTATTGTCATCATCTATAGATGTGGTCCGGTAATTATCATTTCTGTCGTTTGCTGTTCCGGATGCTTTTGTGCGACTGGTTATAGATAACCGGTATTTGGCATTATTGCTGAGGTTTGGCAACTGGTAGTACACTTTGTTATCTCCGGTATTGTAATTGAACTGCGCCGGGATCTCAACTCCTGTTTCATCGACAAAGACAATTCCAGTGGTCCATTCAGACAGGTTGAACAGGTAGTCCTGTCCTCTGAGCAGTTGAATATATCCTTTGTCGTATTCATTTTTCATGAAATATCTCTGTTCGAGTACGGGGTAGGCATACCGGATATTATGCAACGGGATAACCGTTGGAGCTTCGCCGGTAGTAAAGCCGCGTATTTCAGTTTCAATAGCTTTTTGCCCGTCGACCATAATGGTCTCGAACACTCCGTTCTTTCTTTCCCGGAAGCTCACTTCTACTTCTACCTGTAGTTGTTGGTGTGGCGGAAGGATATCGGTAGATACAAAAGTAGCCCTGTCGTTATTAACTCCCCACTCAAGGGTTCCGGGAATTTCTTTTCCATCGTGCAGTATCCTGTATTTTTCGAGTACGATCTTATAGGTCTTGTCGCCATCATCTTCAGGGATCACAATAGGCTCATTCACTTTCATACTGAAGGTGGCCTGTGGAGCTGCAAAGACATCAACATCGCCGCTACCGTCTTTTGGGGTAACGTCGGTAATGATCTTCATCCCTCCAAGTGGGGAAGCATCGATAAATTCGCATTCTTCGCCTATGGTGAGTTTAAACCGGAATTTCCCTTTTACCAGTCCGCCAAGTAAATTGAAATGCCCGCCTACGTATCCTCTCATCCAGACAGGATTAGGGGCTTTTGCTTGTAACAGTACGGCAGCACCTCCTTTGATGATAGGGATCTTCTTGCGGACAAAGAAAAGTTTCAGGTTTATACCTAGTTCCCCCTGTAAGTACGCATACGATTGCCCGTTGGCATACCAGCCGTTAATACCGATCTGGTCGCCACCACGGTTGGCACATGCTGCTTCGCCATAGTCCTTAAGCATAATATCGAATCCCATACCGGCCTGAAAACGGGCATAGAGGATCAGGAAATTCAGGTCGCCCGTATCAAGTGAGAAATCAGCTCCGAAGGCAAATCCACGGCCTTCACCCAAGGCATTTTCATCGCGCATATAGTCGAGTGTTTGCACATCTTCACCCAGTATTTCAGCAACGATCGGTGGAGGAGGCGGGCTACCAGGAATGTGATCGCCGATCATAAAATATCCTCCGGATTCCACCCTGAACGATCCGACGCCGATCTTAAGTCCCAGCCTGTCTGTTGGTGTCCCCATATGGATATACCATTCACCCGGGGCAAAATGTAATACTGCCCATCCGGCCCGTCCCTTGCTGGCACGACCCTGTACTGCACCGCCGGCTACATTTACATATACGTCGAGTTCGCCGTGCAGGGTTGAGTTCTCGAAATCATATTCAATTCCCATGGTGGCTTCTACACCTACTTTGTCCGGTACCGGAGGGAAGTTCAATTCTGCTTTGTCTAGAAATGGTTTGGTAAGTTTATTTTTTTCGGTAAGATTATCTACCGTATCGCCCATATAATCATTCAGGGAACCTGCATGATTCTTTACTTCATCCATAAGGCCGTTCATTTTTCCGGCAAATGGAAGTTCGGCCATAAATTTTGCCTGTCCGTACAATCCCATTCTCGATATTCCGCCATGTTTGTTGAACAGGATCTCAAATCCGGCACCTCCGTCGAGGACACCACTGGAACCTACATAAAACAATATCATGGCCTTAACACCGAGTCCCATATTTTCATTAGGGGCATAGGCCAATTTACCGGTACCTTGCAGATCTCTTTCTTCAATCTCGTTATCTGAATAATATGCCGTTGAAAAGGCAGAACTGAATCCTTTGCGTTTCATTTTGTAATAAGCCCCACCGCCAAATCCTTTAGGGGCAATAATTCCCGGGCTTCCCGGAGGGGCAAGATCATCTATCATGGCATCAAAATACCAATACCTGTATCCGTCGGTCTTACCAAAAATACCGGAGGATTTAATCGTTATCTCTCCGAGCGACTTAAATTTGGCTTCGAGGCTGGCGGCAAAACCATCTCCGTATTCCGGATCGTCCTGCATTAACAGTAAGCGACCATCAAAAGAGAAGCCGCCCATATTGGCCGCCACATAGATCTCTTGTATGTCCAGTCCGTCAAACACCCATTTTTGTTTTTGATCCTCTTCGACATTTTCAGCTAGGATCCCCAACGTCGTTTCCGCCCCGAAACCGGCTCCGTCCATGAGGTTTATTCTCAGGTCGAACCAGAGGGCAGCGCGATTATCCTGAGCCGAGATGTTGATATTGGCAATGGATACCGGGAAGTTGGCAAATTTCACTTCATCGCTGTAACCGAGATAGCCGACTGAAAAGACAGGATTTTCGGTTTGCAATACAAGATTTTGGAATTCGATGCCTTTAAACTGAACCGTGGCATCCTTTTTTTTATCGGTTGTGGTTGGAGGTGTAGTTTCCAGATTCTTTTTTTGATTGGCATTAATGGCCAACCTACCGTGAAGTGTTGCCTTGGGCCTGAACTGGCTTTCTATTACCTTAAGCTCAATGCTGCTATTGGGATCCAATTGCCCTTCTGCGGATAAAAAACCAAAATCAACAATCGAGTCATTAATTACCTTTAAGCCATATTCTTCTTCCGAGAAATATCCGCCATAGCGTAAACCAACCGTACCTGATTTGTTGATGTCATCTGATACGGGGAGCAGTACCCTGCCGTTAAATCCGGCTGCGATAAGGTGATTGGCGGCCAGATCGACCTCAATATGGTCCAATGAAATTGCCCAGGCCTTATTTTCGTTGGTCCTTCCTTCTTCTAAAGTGAACAGGTTATCGGCATAGAATGATCCGGACAATCCATAAGAATCGAGAATGAACTGATGGGCCCCGAGGGCGATCCGCTGTCTGTTCTTTATGGTTTCTTTGGTTTTAAACTCTTCCGGAAGCCTTACTTCCAATGTTTCTATGTAAATCCCTTTCCACGTATTTTTATCAGGCATTAACAATCCGTTGTCGTGGTAATACTCGGGAAAGTGTACATTGGATGAATTTCTCAGGTCACTAAAATCCAATACGGCTTCGTTCAGGTAGAATTGCATGTTCCCATTGTAGTTGTCGCCATTTCTTTTTTTAGCACGTACGAAAGGTTGCAATGATATGTCCACCAGAATATCACTCCAGCTATCAACAACAATATTAAAATCGCCTCTTACCCTGTTTGGGACACTGATGGTTTTGCTTCCTTCTTCGGTATAGACCCGGCGTTTGATCGTAGTGATGTTCTCGTGTACTTTCCCGTCTTTTTCAATAGGGATGAGCATATTTCTGGAGAATTCTACAGATCCGTTCAGTGCAAGGTTCTTCACTCCGCTGCAATCGATAGTTACATAGGTAAGATGCCTTGTATTTCCCGAACGATAGCTGAAACCTCCATTTAATTGCAAAAGCCAATTTCCTCCGTTGAATGGGATAGGGACATCTCCTAATAGAACCAATTTGGCATCGCCAATAATACCTCCCTGATGAGATAATTTTACATTGTCCGCACCAAAGAATAGTTCTATCGGACGGCCTTCTTTATCTGATTGCTGAATTTTAACCCTTGCAAATACCGTTAGGATGGTATGATCCGGATTAATTTCAGCCTCTGTGATCCCTATGGCATATTCTACATTTTCAGTTTGGTATTTAACCCCCACAGGCAAGGTAACAATATCCTCATTAGAAAATTCGTCGACCCAATGTTGCTGTTCTTCAATTTTGGCAAATGATCCTTTAGCTGCGAGTTGTTGACTGTTGGTCAGGGAATCGACAGTATATGTGTTTTGAATGTATTCCCAACTGAACTCCGGGGCATTAGGAATATAATTGCCGGTATTGTCTGATTCCGGGAATTTTTGTTCCAATGCTTTTAAAAATGTAGTGGAAACTGTCGATCCGTATTCATGTATGGAAACTTCCTCTTGCTTACTTACAATGCTTTTCCCTTTATTGCCGGTACCGTTATGAACCAACGAATCCTTAACGTTCTTATCTGGAAATAAGAAGTTATTTGGAAATGGATAAGAATTAGTATAACTAAGGAATACTAATAAAAGTAGAAATCTACGCATAAGCGGGCCGGGTCATTTCTGTTAATTGTTTTAGCTTTTAATCGATGATTTGATTATGTTTATCGATACAAAAATAAACTTTTACGAATATTTTCACATTGTTTTTGTAAGAATAATTGAGTTTTTCGACGAAAAACATAGTTTTTTATAAGGAAAAAAGTTCATACATGTTCTCGTAATTATACTTTTTTACAGATAAAATGTTAGAGTTATTAATAAAAGTATATGAATGATATTCAGATTATGCTCTATAATTGAAGAAGGTATGAGTGTAAATGGTTGTATCCGTATTCTATGCAGGCGATTAAATGAATAAGTCAAACTGTTTCAGATCCCTCATGTTTGTATGATTTAATAGTGATGGGGGAGTAGTTGAGGTATGGATGCAGTTTCCGGGCTTATGATTCCTTTTGTAGATATGAATATGGGAACGGGAACAGGTGTGGGATTGCCCATAGTGAATATGATACAACTTACAATATCTAAATTTGTGAATGGCTTTCTGCTAAAACGGTACACTTTTATAGCTTGCCTGCTGAAGCAGAATGGGGATATACTTGCAGGGCGGGTTCGGAGAGTGCCTGTTCATTCGGCAATGACTATTCTTTAATGGGTGAGTATGCCTGGTACGATTGTAACAGTGTCGGAAAGTATCATATAGCAGGGCGAAAACCTAAAGCAT
The DNA here is from genome assembly GCF_022760175.1 of Zhouia spongiae. Taxonomy (GTDB): domain Bacteria; phylum Bacteroidota; class Bacteroidia; order Flavobacteriales; family Flavobacteriaceae; genus Zhouia; species Zhouia spongiae. Next base: position 329,949 of record NZ_CP094326.1, on the reverse strand, counting down.
GGAAGAAAAGAAGGGGTTTAAGGATGTAGCTTGTAAGCCGAATATCACGATCTTTGAATGGCCGGGTATGAAAAGGAATAAAACTAAAAGACCGGCTAATGATATTATTAGCCGGCCTCCTTAAGTTTATGATGATATCTGTTACTGATTCATTGTCAGCAAAAATTCTTCGTTGTTTTGCGTTTGTTTTATTCTTCCTTCCATGAATTCCATAGCTTCTACAGGGTTCATGTCTGCAAGATACTTGCGCATAATCCACATGCGTTGTATCGAAGTTTCGTCCAGGAGTAAATCGTCCCGACGCGTTGAGGAAGATATAAGGTCGATAGCAGGGAAGATTCTTCTGTTGGCAATTCTTCTGTCCAATTGAAGCTCCATGTTACCTGTTCCTTTGAATTCTTCAAAAATAACTTCGTCCATTTTTGAGCCTGTCTCTACCAGAGCAGTCGCTATAATGGTTAATGAACCACCGCCTTCAATATTTCTTGCAGCACCGAAGAAACGTTTTGGCTTGTGAAGCGCATTGGCGTCTACACCACCACTAAGTACTTTGCCTGATGCAGGTTGTACCGTGTTATAGGCACGAGCCAGTCGGGTAATGGAATCGAGAAGTATTACTACGTCATGACCGCACTCAACCAGGCGTTTTGCTTTTTCGAGTACGATATTGGCAACTTTAACATGACGCTCGGCAGGTTCATCGAAGGTAGAAGAGATAACTTCGCCTTTTACATTTCGCTGCATATCGGTAACCTCTTCCGGACGTTCGTCGATCAGGAGGATGAGTTGGTATACTTCAGGATGATTTGCAGCAATGGCATTGGCAATATCTTTAAGAAGCATTGTCTTACCAGTTTTAGGCTGGGAAACGATCATTCCACGTTGTCCTTTACCGATAGGTGAAAATAAATCCACAATTCTGGTAGATATTGTACTTTGTTTGTCTGCGATATTGAATTTTTCCTGAGGGAATAATGGTGTTAAGTGCTCAAAAGAAACTCTGTCGCGAACAACCTGAGGATCCAGGCCGTTGATCTTGCTTACCTTTATTAATGGAAAGTATTTTTCGCCTTCTTTCGGAGGTCTGATACTTCCTTTTACGGTATCGCCGGTTTTTAATCCGAACAGCCTTATTTGCGACTGAGAAACATAGATGTCATCGGGAGAAGACAGGTAGTTGTAATCGCTGCTGCGTAAAAATCCGTACCCATCCTGCATAATATCTAAGACCCCTTCACTTTCAACAATACCGTCAAATTCAAAATCAGGGTCGCGGTAACGTTGTTTCTTGTCTTTGTCAAAGTTATCACGGTCTTGGTTCTGATGTGGTTGTTTTTTGTGTTGCTGCTGAGGTTGGGGTTTGTTTTTCTGGTCTTGAGGTTTGTTTTTTTGGTCCTGGGGCTTGTTTTTTTGATCCTGAGGTTTTTCCCTTTTCTTCAGGGGCTCTTTTTTCCCCTGTTGAGGTTTATGGGGATGCTCTTTCCTTTCTTCTGCTTTCACGACAGGAGTGTCATTTTTATCAATATCAGCACTTATTTCTCTGGGCTGTTTCTGAGAAGCCTCATTAGATGGAGAATCTTCCCGGGGAGTGTCTTTTTTATTGTTGTCTGCTAAACGTGTTGCCGTATTTTTTTTAACGCGGGTACGTTTTTTACGCTCATTTGGAGCCGTGGTTGTTCTGGCAGGCTTATTTTCATTAGATGAAGATTCCTTGCTTACTGCTTCTGGGCTAGATGCCTGCACATCGAGTATCTGGTAAATAAGGTCGTCTTTCTTTAAAGACCTGTATTTACTAATACCAGCTACTTTTGCAATCTCATGTAACTCGGCAAGTTTCTTTGCTTTTAAATCCGAAATATCAAACATGTAAACTAATATGAATTATTGGTTCGAGGTAATAATTATCAAAAAAATGATGAATATGATTTATTCGATGTACAAAAGTGTTTCGTAATGTACTAATTGTGAATTGTTACCGCAATATTACAAATTAATTTTAAAAAACAAACACTGTTTTTAAAAAAGAACTGTTATTTTTGCCGGAGAGTTAAGAAAATGATACAGAGAGTACAAACATTATATCTTTTTATAGTATTACTCGCAAGCGGAGTATTGCCTTTTTTCCTGAATCTGTGGACTGATGCAAAAGGGATAGAGGTGTATGCTGCAAATGAGATACTATATAGTAGTTTGTTTGTTGCATCGGCAGTTTTGGCTGTTATAAGTATTTTTGCTTACAAGAAAAGAAAAAATCAATTTGTATTGAACAGGTTGAACATGATATTAAACCTTTTTTTACTAGGATTTTTCGTTTATCGATCGCTAAGTTTATCCGGAGAAACTGTTGTTTCTGAGAAGGGTATTGGGATGCTTCTCCCCATTGTTTCTATCGTTTTATTAGTGTTAGCCAATAGAGCCATTAAGAAGGACGAAGATCTTGTAAAATCTGTTGATCGGTTACGATAAACCTAACATCTTAGTAATATTAGTGCGTAGAAAAGTCCGGAGCCATTTCCGGGCTTTTTTAGTTATGGGCATTTCCCAACGCCGTTGGGTCGCGCTTTTCACTATATCTTTTTCCTCATTTCATTCAGTAAAAGGATGTCGTTGCAATCGCTAACGCTATTTAAGGTTAAAGCTAGAGGCTGTTAATGGGCAACTCGTGTTTGGTTTATAGAAAAGAGAGAAGAGAAATGAGCTATAGGTTTGACTATAAAAAAACAAGTATCCTTCTTGAGAGATTATTCTGAGGATAGTTAGAGCAGGGCCAGGGGCATTGCGATTAAATGTCGAAAGCAGGGGTAAGAGTACCGGATTTTTTAATCCAGATCTTTTAAGCTCAAACCGAAACAAAAAACTAACAATTATTGTTACCAAGTAGTCAAATAATCTTGTTATGTAAGGTTGAACTATGGATTACTGTCTTCGTATAAATGCAAAAATTTTAATTGTTTAGCTATTGAACATGTTCAGACCTTTCAGGCATTCAAGCGTTCAATTCAAAACCAACGACCAAACTCTTATTTCCTTTTCTCTAATTCAATAATCTCCAGATCCTTGATCTGATCTTTGTCAATAACGAAACGGAGCATGGTCCTGACGCTGTGAAACCCATGCTTGCCGGCTGCACCCGGGTTCATATGTAATAAATCCAGTTTTTTATCCCACATTACTTTTAGTATATGCGAATGTCCGCAAATAAATAATTTGGGAGGGTTTTTTAAGATATTCTCTTTAATTCTACGGTCATATCTTCCCGGATAACCACCAATATGGGTAATCCACACATCTACCCCCTCACACATAAAACGGTTGTTTTCCGGAAACTCTAACCGGGCTTTGTCGTTATCTATATTTCCATAAACAGCTTTCAGAGGTTTTATGGCTTTTATGGCGTCGGTAACTTTCAAGTCGCCTATATCCCCCGCATGCCATACTTCGTCGGCTTGTTTTACATATTTCAGTATTTGTTCATCGATATGGCTGTGGGTGTCAGAGAGGAGGAGTATTCTTGTCATTATCGGGCTTTATTGCCAAAGGTAAATAGATTTTGGTATCACTGCCAATATTCAAACTCTAAAAACAAATTCAAAACCCCACACCCATCTTTATCTTTTCCAAAGATCCAAATTTAGGGAAAGATGATGTCAGGGGATATTTTACTCCTGCACTCATTTCTAACCCACTACTTATAGCTTCCGACTTCGTACTTCTAACTTTCATCGTATCTTTGCCTTCTGAAACAGAAAAATAAATTCTTTTGAGATATTTTATAGAATTCTCATACAATGGCAAAAATTACCATGGATGGCAAATTCAGCCGAATGGAATCACAGTACAGGAAACTATAGAGAAGGCATTATCGACCCTTTTAAGAAGGGAAATTAAAATTGTAGGTGCGGGAAGAACAGATACAGGTGTACATGCAAAACAAATGTTTGCCCACTTTGATGTGGAAGAAAGTTTAGAAGAAGATTTGCTCGTAAAGAAGATGAATTCTTTTTTATCGGCCGATATTGCTATTCGTCGCCTGTTTAGGGTGAAAGATGATGCACATACCCGTTTTGATGCTACGGCCAGAACCTATGAATATTGGATAACTTTAGAAAAGAACCCGTTCCTGACCGATGCAGCCTGTTATTTAAAATATGATTTAGATGTGGAAAAGATGAATCAGGCGGCAGCGCTGTTAACCGAGTATAAAGATTTTCAGTGTTTTTCAAAGTCAAATACAGACGTAAAGACATATTTGTGCGATGTTGGGGAAGCGTATTGGAGGTATGATGGAGAGAAGTTGATTTTTACAATTACAGCAGATCGTTTTTTACGCAATATGGTTCGAGCTGTTGTGGGTACACTATTGGAAGTCGGAAAAGGAAAGATTTCTAAAGAGGATGTTAAAAAAATCATAGAAAGTAAAAATAGAAGCAATGCAGGGGTATCAGTTCCTGCGCATGGTTTATATTTGATGAAGGTAAAATATCCAACCTCAATTACAGATAGATAGATGAGTAAAGATACAGCAAAAGCTTTCGATTTTTCGCTATTTAGTCGTTTAATGAAACACTCTAAACCCTACAGGGCTATTTTTTACGGAGTGGCATTAGCAGCTATTTTACTTTCAGGTTTTGCGGTGGCCAGACCTTATTTACTCATGATTACCGTAGATGATTATGTCGTAACTAAGGACCAGCATGGCTTATTGATATTCTCATTATTGATGATTGGGTTGCTGTTTTTTGAAGTGATATGCCAGTTGTTGTTTGTTTATTATGCAAACTTGTTAGGCCAGTCAATCATCAGGGATATCAGGGTAAAATTGTTTAATCATTTACTCAGTTTTAAGATGAAGTATTACGATAATTCATCTGTAGGAGTGTTGGTAACCAGGGCGGTAAGTGATATCGAACGAATTGCAGCCATTTTTAGTGATGGACTTTTTATGATTATCAGCGATCTTCTTAAAATGACCGTTGTTGCAGGAGTAATGCTATATTCAGACTGGAAGATGGCCCTGATTGTATTTGCGGTAATGCCAATTATTCTGTATGCTACCCGATTGTTCCAGAAAGCAATGAAAGTTGCGTTTATCGAGGTTAGAGCGCAGGTATCTCAATTAAATTCTTTTGTACAGGAACGACTGTCCGGAATGAAAATAGTGCAGTTGTTTGTAAGGGAAGAAGAAGAGTATAACCGATTTAAAAAGATCAATGAAAAACATCAGAATGCCTGGTTGAAAACGGTGTGGTACAACTCTATATTTTTTCCGGTAGCAGAACTCATGTCATCCATTACAATAGGACTTATCGTCTGGTATGCGGTATTGCAGGATGCTCAGCAATCGTCTTTTACGCCGGGAGTTATCTTTATGTTTATCCAGCTGACACAAATGTTATTCAGGCCATTACGCCAGATTGCCGATAAGTTTAATACGTTGCAGATGGGAATGGTTGCAGCCAACAGGGTTTTTGATATTCTGGATACAAACAGCAAAATAGAGGATAAGGGTGATGTAGAAAAGAGTACGGTAAAAGGAGATGTCGCTTTTAAAGATGTTCATTTTGGTTATCTTGAAGAAGAAGAAGTGCTTCACGGTATCTCTTTTGAAGCCAGGGCAGGTCAGACCATAGCCATCGTTGGTGCAACAGGAGCCGGAAAATCGACTATTATCAACCTGTTGAATCGCTTTTACGATATTAACTCCGGAGAAATTACGGTAGATGGTGAGTCCGTTAAAAATTATACGTTATCATCTTTACGTAAGCATATAGCGATTGTTTTACAAGACGTATTTCTTTTTGCCGATACCATATTCAATAATATAACCTTAAAGAATCCTGCGATTACGGAAGAGGATGTTGTTTCGGCGGCAAAACAAATAGGAATCCATGATTTTATAATGAGCCTGCCCGGTAATTATCACTATAACGTAAAGGAAAGGGGAGGTATGTTGTCTAGTGGGCAGAGGCAATTAATTGCATTCCTGAGGGCCTACGTTAGTAATCCGAGTATATTGGTATTGGATGAGGCTACATCTTCCGTAGATTCATATTCGGAAGAATTAATCCGGAAAGCAACTAAAAAAATTACCGAAGGAAGAACCTCGATTATTATAGCACACAGGTTGGCGACAGTTAAAAAAGCAGATAAAATTCTGGTGATGGACTCGGGGAAAATAGTGGAAGAAGGAACGCATAAGGAACTTTTAAAGATTGAAGGGGGGTATTACCGGAATCTCTATGAAGTTCAGTTCATGCAAGAGGAGGTTGCCTAAGTCAGATCGCGGGTGATTGTATTTGCTAATTCCGACAGGTCTTTAAATAAAACGAACTCTCCGTTTTTTATATATGAAATCTGTCCGGTCTCTTCGCTTACTACAAGAGCCAAGGCATCGGTTTTTTCGGTAATACCAACAGCAGCTCTGTGCCGTAATCCGAAACGCAGCGGAATATTTCTTTCGTTTGAAACGGGCAGTATAACCCGGGTGGCGACTACATAATTGTCTTGTATAATAGCAGCACCATCGTGAAGGGGACTATTCTTGAAGAAAATACTTTCAAGTATCGGAGCCGTAATTTCGATATTCATTTTATCGCCCGATCCCTTTACAAAGTCTAATGAGTTATTGCGTTCAAGAACAATAATTGCCCCGGTTTTCGTTGCTCCCATTTTTTCACATGCAGCTAAAATGGCATTCACATCCGTGTTGGTAGTCAGCTGTTTATTTTTTAAGAACTTGAAGTGTTTAACAAAAGCCCGTTTGCTTGCGAAGTTGGTAGAACCGACCATGAGCAGAAATTTCCTGATTTCCTGTTGGAAAACAACAATAAGAGCAAACACTCCACCGCTTATAAAAGCGCCAAAAATGTTACTCAGGAGCTCCATTTGTAATGCTTTGGTCAATAGCCAGATAAGGTACACGATAATGATGCCTATCAGGATATTGATGGCTACAGTGCCTTTTACCAGTTTGTAGACGTAGTAAAAAAGAAATGCCACCAATACAATATCGATGATGTCTATAAGTTTGAAATCTAAGAAGTCAAGAAAATCCAAAGGCTTTGTCTTTTATGTAAAAATAGAAAAATTAGTTTTCATCCTGCAAACCATATTTAAGCATTCATCTGATTAAATATTTTTACGGTCTCTACAGCCTCTTTTACATCGTGTACTCTCAGCATCCGGGCTCCTTTCATTAACGATATGGTGTTTATTACCGAAGTTCCGTTTAAAGCCTCTTCAGGAGTTGTTTCAAGCAACTTGTAGATCATAGACTTTCTACTGACTCCGATCAATACGGGGATGTCTAAAATATTCAAAAGCTCAAGTTTTTGCAACACTTCATAGTTTTGTTCTAACGTCTTGGCAAACCCAAATCCGGGATCGATCATCAGGTCGTTTATGCCATGAAAACGCGCTTCCGAAACCTTTTCGGAAAAGTAAAATATCATTTCCTTTAAGAGGTCTTCGTAATCGGTGTGTTTTTGCATGTCCTGTGGCGTGTGCTTCATGTGCATCATAATATACGGAACCTGTAACCTGCCAACAGTCTGCATCATTTCTTTGTCAAGGCTTCCTGCCGATATGTCGTTTACAATGCTCGCACCGGCCTTGATGTTTTCTTCTGCGACTACACTCCTGAATGTATCTATCGAAATATGAATTTCCGGAAAGTGTTTTATGATCAATTCGGTAACAGGGATACTTCTTTTTAATTCTTCCTGAACAGACACAGCTCTCGCTCCGGGTCTGGAACTATAAGCTCCCAGATCAATAAAATGAGCACCATCCTGAAGCATTTTTTCAACTCTGGAAAGGATTTCCGATTCATTTTTGTATTTTCCACCATCGTAAAAAGAATCGGGAGTGATATTTAGGATGCCCATCACTTTGGGTGATGACAGATCTATTAATTTGCCATTGCAATTTATGGTCATTTTTTAAAGATTTTACGGTGTTTATCCGAATACTTAAGAAAACGCTAAAAACAGGAACTTTAAACCCTGAGCTTTGAACAATTAAAAATTTTACGCGAAATTTACGCAAATTTGAATCAACCGCATGAACAATACGTCAAAACAGTACGATGAAGTAATTGAAACTTGTCGTGATTTGTTTATAAAAAAGATGAAAGATTATGGAAGTGCCTGGAGAATCCTCAGGCTTCCGTCTCTTACAGATCAGATTTTTATAAAAGCACAACGCATTCGAAGCCTTCAGGAAAATGAAGTCAGAAAAGTAGATGAGGATGAATACCCTGAGTTTATCGGTATTATTAATTATTCAATTATGGCTCTTGTACAGCTTGAAAAAGGGGTGGTAGACCAACCTGATCTTCCGGTAGATGAGGCTATAGCATGTTATGACCACCATGTAAAGGTGACCAAAGAGCTGATGGAGAATAAAAATCATGATTATGGGGAGGCCTGGAGAGATCTTCGCATAAGTTCGCTTACTGATTTAATACTTCAAAAAATACTTCGCGTAAAGCAAATAGAAGACAATAAAGGCAAAACACTGGTTAGTGAGGGGATAGATGCTAACTACCAGGATATGATTAATTATGCTGTTTTTGCTTTAATTCATTTAAATGAAAATAAATTATAATGAAAATATTAGTTGCTGTTTCCCGAATTTTAGTAGGCTTTCTGTTTATTATTAGTGGACTTATAAAATTGAATGATCCGGTGGGATTCTCGTTTAAACTCGAAGAATATTTTAGTCCCGGGGTTCTGAATTTAGATTTTCTTACACCATATGCTCTGGCGATCGCGATCGTTTTGGTTATATTCGAGACGTTGCTGGGGGTGATGCTTTTATTAGGGTATAAACAAAAGTTTACCGTCTGGAGCTTGTTGGTAATGATCGTATTCTTTTCCTTCCTGACATTCTATTCTGCGTATTTTAATAAAGTAACTGATTGCGGTTGTTTCGGCGATGCCATAAAACTTACCCCGTGGGAGTCCTTTTCTAAAGATGTGGTTTTGTTGATCTTAATATTGATCTTATTTTTCGGATACAAACATATAAAGCCATTCCCTTCTGTTAGAATCGCTCACTGGGGTTCGGTAATTACATTGCTTTTTTGTGTTTGGTTTGCCAGGCATGTGTACAGCCATTTGCCCAGTGTCGATTTTCGTCCGTATAAAATAGGGGTAAATATAGAAGAAGGGATGAGTATGCCGGATGATGCACCTCAACCCGTTTTTGAATATGCATGGAAGTTCAATATTGACGGGGAAGAAAAGACTATTACCACGAATGGTGACTATCCGAGTGTTGACGGAGATTTTATTGATGTTGAAACAACAGAGGTTCAAAAAGGGTATGAGCCGCCTATTCACGATTTTACCATGGAAAGGGAAGGGGTAGACCACACTTCTGAAATTATGGGATGGGATAAAGTGATAGTCATTGTTACCCGTGATATACTGAAAGCTAATGATAATGGTCTGTCAAAAATGAAACCCTTAGCAGATCAGGCTAAGGAAAAAGGATATAAAGTAATCGGTATGTCGGCCTCTAATAAAGAACAACTGGCTCCTTTTAAAGAGAAGTATGAGCTTGATTTTGATTTTTATTTTTGCGATCTGACAACACTGAAAACCATAGTACGATCGAATCCGGGAGTTTTAGAACTTAATAAAGGAACGATCGTTAAGAAGCTGCACTTTAACGATGTTGAAAAACTGTTTAATGATTAGAATTCTTGCTGAGTTACCTGTTAAATAAGGTTTTTTATGCGGTACTGACCCTTTTCGGGGTTGTTACGGTTATCTTTCTGTTGTTTACGGTTTTGCCGGGCGACCCGGCACGGATGATGCTCGATCAGAATGAGGACAGCGAACAATTGGCGGTAATTAAAAAGAAGTATGGGTTCGATAAACCATTAAGCCTGCAATATTTGTATTACCTGAATGATCTGTTTCCCGTTTCTTTCCATTCTGAAAACCCAGACGATTATACTTTTTTATCAGAAGACAGGTATACTGCTACCGAGTTGTTTTCTGTTGGCAACACACAGGTCGTTATCAAACTGCCTTATTTGCGTGAATCCTTCCAGAAAAACGGAAAAAAGGTAACAGAAGTTATAGCTGACACATTACCAAATACTTTTGTGCTGGCTGTGTCTGCCATTGTGATAGCAATTATTATTGGTGTAGTTTTGGGAGTGATTTCGGCATTGGTTAAAGATACATGGCCCGATAGACTAATACAGGTGTTAAGCACATTGGGAATGAGTGTTCCGTCTTTTTTTAGTGCCATCATTTTTGCCTGGGTATTTGGATTTATTTTCCATGAATATACCGGTTTGAATATGACAGGGAGTTTGTATGAAGTAGATGATTATGGCGAATCGATATTTATACAATGGAAGAATCTTATTTTACCTGCTGTTGTTCTGGGCATACGACCATTGGCTGTCGTAATTCAATTAATGAGAAACTCGTTGCTTGAAGTGCTGAATCAGGATTATATCAGGACTGCAAGGGCAAAAGGACTTAGTGAGTTTCAGGTGATAAGAAGACATGCGGTTAAGAATGCCCTGAACCCGGTTGTAACAGCTATTTCAGGATGGTTTGCCAGCATGCTGGCCGGAGCAGTGTTCGTTGAGTATATTTTTGGATGGAATGGATTAGGCAAGGAAATAGTAAATGCGTTGAATACACTGGATTTACCGGTGATCATGGGAGCAGTACTGGTTATAGCAACCATGTTTATTATAATTAATATTTTTGTCGATCTGATTTATGGATGGTTAGATCCTAAAATCAGAGTTTGATTTTTTTTTGGGAATAGTGAAATTATTAAAGATCGAATGCGACTGCTTTTAAAATAAATTAAATCTGGAACATGAGGAAAATAGTATTATTTGCGTTGCTGGTGACAGGGGTAAGCCTTGCGGTGTCAGCTCAATCGGAAAGATTCGGTGAAGAAGCATTAAACGACGTGTTTGAAACTTTAGATGGTAGAGAAGTTACTTTTGAATCGGTGTTGAATAAACACGCAGGGAAAACTGTCTTTATTGATGTTTGGGCCACCTGGTGTAAAGATTGCAGAGTAGCCATACCGGAAATTAAGGCGTTGCAGGAAAAATATGGAGCTAAAGAGGTTTCTTTTGTGTTTCTGTCCCTCGACAGAGAAAAGGAAGCCTGGAAAACCGGAGTGAAAGAATATGATTTAAGCGGTGACCATTATTTTATTACCAGGGGATGGAAGGAAAGTCCTTTTTGCCAGGATATAAAATTAGATTGGATTCCTCGATATATGATAGTAAATCCTAATGGAAAGATAGAGGTGTTCAGGTCAATTAAGACCGACGATCAAACTTTAATAAAAACATTAAAAGTTACAAAATGAGAAAAAAAATTGTTGCAGGAAACTGGAAGATGAATAACGACCTGGCCGAGACCCGGTCATTAATAACGGCATTAAAAAATGAGTTGCCGGATACAGATGCCGAAGTAATGATTGCACCGGCCTATACAAATTTGTACCCGGCGTATGAAGCATTAAAGGAATCTCAAATTGAGGTAATAGCCCAAAACATGCATTTTGCCGGAAGCGGAGCATATACAGGTGAGGTTTCTGCCTCCATGTTGAAGAGTGTGGGGGTTAAAACCGTTATTTTGGGCCACTCTGAAAGACGCGAGTATTTTGGTGAAGACGATGCGCTTTTAGCAAAGAAAGCCGATGCTGCTTTAGCAAGCGGTTTGAGGATTGTTTTTTGCTTTGGTGAAGAGTTGACAGATAGAAAAAGTGATAATCATTTTAAAGTAGTTGAAGAGCAACTTAAAAATGCATTGTTTCATTTAGATGCTGAAGCCTGGAAACATATCGTATTGGCCTATGAGCCTGTTTGGGCTATCGGTACGGGAGAAACTGCATCGCCTGAGCAGGCCCAGGAGATTCATAAATTTATCAGGGAGGTATTAAGTGCGAGGTATGATGAAAGTTTAGCGGACAGTATCTCTATTTTATACGGAGGAAGTGTTAAACCGAACAATGCAGTGGAAATTTTCTCTCAACCTGATGTAGATGGCGGACTTATTGGAGGAGCTTCGCTGAAAGCTGAAGATTTTTCTGCTATTGTAAAAGCAATATAACACCTGATCATTAATATGATTTAAAAGGCCTGTTTTATATTAACAGGCCTTTTTTACTGGCACCGCCAAAGGGTATAATACCCCGAGGCTTGCCCTTGTGAAATAGTCCTGACGGAATTTCATAGGGCTTGCCTCGAAATTAAAATTTGTTTCCGACCAATGCCTCGTGTGCTTGCACCGAGGTAGTTTACTTACGTTTCCCTTTTTTGAGTTGCTTCTGTTTTTTAGCGGAGTTTTCTTTTTTATAAAGAGCTTCTTCAGGGAAAGGGAAAACTATCGTCGAATTTTTTTCTGCGGCAATATCGGCCAGGGTTTGATAGAGTCTCAGTTTTATAGATGAAGGAGACTTGTCTATCAGCTCCCCGGCTTCGAGTAATGCCTGAGCTGCCTGTTTTTCTGCATCCGCTAAAATAATGCGGGCCCTTCTTGAACGTTCGGCTTCCGCCTGGTTTGCCATGGAGCGCTTCATGTTTTCAGGAAGTTCAATATCTTTGATCTTAACATCTAAAACCGTTATTCCCCAATCTTTGGTTTCGGCATCGACAATTTCACGGATGTTATTTCCAATCTCTTCCCTCTTGGATAAAATAGTATCCAGTTCTACTTTACCACAAACATCACGAAGTGATGCCTGAGCTAATTGAGAAATTGCAAAATCGTAGTTTTCTACTTCCAGGATAGATTGGGTGGCGTTAATTATCTTATAAAACAATACACCATTTATTTTGCATGGAACATTGTCCTGGGTCATTATCTCCTGGGCTGGGATATTGATAGTGATTACGCGCATGTCGACAAATTGCGTAGTTTCAATAAATGGAATTATCCACCGGAAACCAGGGTTTAACACTTTTACATAACTACCGAACCTGAACTTTAAAGCTCGTTTATATTCAAAAACGATCCTTATTCCCAAAAGGAAGAATGCAATGATGAATATGAAAATGATATATGAAGACATCTGTATAAGCTTTCTTTAATAAAGTTAGTGAATAAAAATTTGATTTTGAGGTTGTTATGTGTTTAATTTGATGGTGTGGGTTTATGTGATTATTAAAATAATATTAACCTCAAAAAATTAATTACTCATAAATCATCGTTATTTTTGCGTGAATAATAATCTGATGCAAATGATCACATATATTGGTTACGATTTTAAAGTATCACCTGTTAATCCGGGAAATGAAATATTGATTGCTGAATTGGGTGATGTCGGTTTCGAGAGTTTTGTAGAGACGGAAGATGGATTACTGGCGTATATAAATAAGGAAGAGTGGCGTGAAAACATATTAGATGCTATTTATATTCTTAATAGTGAGGAGTTCGAAATTTCATATACTTTTCAGGATATTGAGCAGGTGAACTGGAATGAAGAATGGGAAAAGAATTTTGAGGCTATAGAAGTTGATGGTCGATGTACAGTTCGGGCACCTTTTCATAAAGAACCGAAAACAACCTATGATATCGTCATAGAGCCTAAAATGAGTTTTGGAACCGGCCATCATGAAACGACCCATATGATGATTCAACATTTGCTCCAAATGGAAATGAGTGGGAAGAAAACCCTCGACATGGGATGTGGGACTGCTGTATTGGCAATTCTGGCTGAAATGAGGGGAGCCAAGTCTGTAGATGCCATTGATATCGATAATTGGTGTTATTTGAATTCGATAGAAAATGTTGAGCGCAACAATTGTAAAAGCATATCTGTATTTGAAGGCGATGCATCCTTATTGGCAGATAAGAGTTATGATGTTATTATCGCGAATATTAACAGGAATATCTTATTGAGAGACATTCCAATATATGTTAAGAGTCTTAGCGAGGGCGGTACTTTATTATTGAGTGGGTTCTACAAGGAAGATCTGGAGCAAATTAAAGAGCGTTGCAGTGAATTTTCGTTAAAGTTTGATGAAAATTTAGAAAAGAACCATTGGGTTGCAGCAAAATTTTTATTTTAGTATTATAAAGTGTTGATGATGAGTACAAAAGAGAGGATATTAGAGGAGCTGTTGGTAGAAGAGGAAGTACAAAAGCAGAATGAGATCGTTCTTTATAATGATGATGTGAATACTTTCGACCATGTTATTGAAACGCTTGTATATGCCTGTGACCATACACCGGAACAAGCAGAGCAATGTTCGATAATTGTTCATTATAAAGGTAAATGTACAGTTAAGACTGGAGATTATGACGATTTGAAACCAAGGTGCTCTAAACTACTCGATGCCGGACTTTCGGCCGAAATTATATAAACTAAAAGACCGGTGCAAACACCGGTCTTTTAGTTTATATATGTTTAAATATACAGAAAATAAAATTCTGATTTTTTTCGGAAGGTGTGGTATGATCTATACGAAAGCATTCAATCTTTTCTAAAAAATCAAATCGTTCAGGAAGACTATTCTCATCGTATTGCGTAATATCAATGCCACTGCATTTGGCAGGGCCGTCTACAGAAAAAGTGCCTATAAAGGCTATTCCGTTTTTATTTAAACCGGTTTTTAATCTCGCCTGATAAGCAGCAATATCATTTTTGTCGTTTAAAAAGTGGAAAGTTGCTCTGTCGTGCCAGAAATCATATTTTTCCTCAGGATCAAAACTAACGATATCGCTAAGTATCCATTTAACATTATTCGCCAAATTGCCCAGTCTTTCTTTCGTTCTTTGAATGGCTTCTTTTGAGATGTCAAGAACAGTAATATTAGTGTATCCCAATTTTAACAGCTGATCAACAAAAAAACTTTGCCCACCGCCAATATCAATGATATTGGCGTTTTTGGGGATGCGGTACTTTTCTATAACATCAAGAGAAGTGGCCGGTGTTATCTGATACCAACTCACCGAAGCATGTTCTTTGGTATTGTATATGTTATTCCAATGATCTTCCCTGTTCATTATTTTGTTGAGTTGGGACACACAAAATTTGTTTTTGGGATACCGGTATTCTTTAATGCACCATATCCTCCTGCTATGTCGATCAGCTTGTCAAATCCTCTTG
This sequence comes from Zhouia spongiae, assembly GCF_022760175.1. Lineage (GTDB taxonomy): Bacteria > Bacteroidota > Bacteroidia > Flavobacteriales > Flavobacteriaceae > Zhouia > Zhouia spongiae. Next base: position 314,841 of record NZ_CP094326.1, on the reverse strand, counting down.
CCTTTAAAATAGATGCAGCAATAACCGATCGGTAACCTCCGGCACAATGAACATAATATTCATTGTTTTTGTCAATTTTATTCATGTTCTCACTTAAGAAATCCAAAGGCAAGTTTGTTGCGGTCTTCAGATGGGTAGATTCAAATTCACCAGGTTTCCTTACATCGAGGATTTCTAATTCGGGAGTATATCTCTTTTCAAATTCTTGGGCATCGATTGAATCAATCCTGTCAATATCCTTACCGCTTTTCTTCCAGTTTTCAATCCCGCCCGCTAAATATCCAAGTGTATTATCATAGCCAACACGGGAAAGACGTGTAACCGCTTCTTCGGATTTTCCTTCCGGTACTACCAATAATATAGGTTGTTTCAAGTCGGTAATCAATGCTCCTACCCATGGTGCAAACTGTCCGTTTAAACCAATGAATATTGAATTTGGTATATGTTCTTTGATAAAATCTGCCTGGGTTCTGACATCTAAAACCAAAGCTCCCTCGTGGTTTGCTATAGCTTCAAAATCTTCCGGATTTAGGGGAACGTTACCTTTTTCAAGAACGGCTTCAAACTCCTTGTAGCCTTCTTTGTTCATCATGGCGTTTTTAGAGAAATATTGAGGAGGAGGCAAAATACCATCCAGTACCTCATCTACAAACTCTTCTTTGCTCATGTCTGTCCTTAATGCATAATTGGTTTTTTTCTGATTTCCAAGGGTGTCAACAGTTTCTTTACTTAGGTTCTTTCCACAGGCAGACCCTGCGCCATGAGCCGGATAAACAATAATGTCATCTGCCAAAGGCATGATCTTGTTTCTAAGGGAATCGTATAGCATGCCTGCGAGGTCTTCTTTGGTGAGGTCTTGTTTGATAGCAAGATCAGGACGTCCCACATCTCCTAAAAATAAGGTATCTCCGGTAAAGATTGCATGGTTGTTTCCGCCTTCATCAACCAACAGATATGTTGTAGATTCAAGTGTATGGCCGGGTGTGTGGATTGCTTTGATTGTTATTTTCCCAAGTTTGAATTCTTCTCCGTCTTTTGCACCATAAATATCATAGCTTGTTTTGGCATTTGGTCCGTACACAATCGTAGCTCCTGTTTTTTTAGCAAGATCTATATGCCCCGAAACAAAATCTGCATGAAAGTGCGTTTCGAATACGTATTTAATAGTGGCATTTTCTGCTTTTGCTTTATCTATATAGGGTTGCGTTTCACGCAAAGGATCAATAATGGCTACTTCTCCTTCCGATTCTATGTAATATGCTCCCTGTGCCAGGCATCCTGTATATATTTGTTCGATATTCATTTTTAGTTCTGTTTTAAAATACAAATTTACGAATACTAATATTGTTTATCTGTGACAATTGTCACACTAGAAGTTAAAAATTTCTTTACTTAATATATATAAACTCATAACTAAGATAAGCCATCCAAAACCTTTTTTTAATCGTTTGTTAGAGACATATTTAGAGAGATGTCCTCCTAACAAAATACCTATGACTGTCAGCGATGAAAACGTTAGCAGGAAAGTCCATTCGATGTCGAGGGTCTGCATATCTCCGGTAAAGCCGATCAAAGAGTTTATTGCAACAATAACCAAAGAAGTGCCTACTGCTTTTTTCATAGATAATCCGGCCCAAAGAACCAATGCGGGCACATAAAGAAATCCGCCTCCGGCTCCTATTACACCTGTAATTGTACCTATAATAAGTCCTTGAATGAACGTTTGGTAATAAGGTTGTTTCTCTGTGAATTCTTTTTTGTCCTTCTTGTTTCTGATCATTGAAGTTGAGGCAATAAACATGATACATGCAAAGAATATCATGATGGCCATTTCTTTGGTAAGATCATAGTTGCCTATAGAGAATACGATATCAGGAATATTCGGAACTAAGAACCTTCTCGATAAATATACTGCCAGAAATGATGGAAATGAAAAAGCGAGGCCGGTTTTAAAATCTACATATCCCTTTTTGTGTTTTTGAACGACACCAACCAGAGAAGATGATCCTACAACAAATAATGAGTAGGCTGTGGCTATAACGGGATTGTACCCTAACAAATAAACTAATAAAGGAACTGTGAGTATAGACCCGCCTCCACCAACAAGTCCAAGTACGAGACCTATAATAAGGGCAGCAATATATCCGAGTATAATTTCGATGCTCATTTTTAGCGTAAGAGAATTATCAAATCGAGACAAAGGTGACAAAATTTGATTCGATATGCACGCCATTTTTTAAAAAAATAATTCATTTTAACGTCTTTTTTAGAAATGGGGCTAAAAACGGATTAACCCTCATAAACCCATAGTTTTAGTGGGGTTTTGAGGATGTGCCGGAAGAGGTGTTTCATAAAGTTTCGAATGATTTTTTTGTTATAAATTTTGGAAGGTTTTCAAAAATTATCCTATATTTGCACCCGCTTACAGGATAGGTGAGTGAATTTAAATATTGGCCTCGTGGCGCAACTGAATAGCGCATCTGATTACGGCTCAGAAGGTTGCAGGTTTGAATCCTGCCGAGGTCACGACATTCAAGAAACCACGCTCGAAAGGCGTGGTTTTTGTGGTTTTGGAAGTGTCAAAAGCTATCAGCTTTTGTAAACGCGCAAAGGCACAAAAACCAACTGTGACGATAGGAGCAGCACGGTTTCTTATATACTACATTGAGCTCATTCAGGATCGCGAAAGTAATGGATCATACCCAATTGTTGTGTTTATGCAAAAATTGTAGTTAATCTATAAAGGAAGAATTCTACATTTTTCACTCCTCTAAACTGTGCTCTGAACGCTTTTATTTTAGCATTGAAAGATTCAGCCGAAGCATTGGTGCTCCTGTTTATAAAATAATTCAAGATCGATTTATAGTTCATAGTTATCGTATTAGCTATGGTGTTAAAAGCTTTAAACCCTGTTTGTTCTACATCCTTATACCAGTGTGCTAACTTGGTGTAAGCAGTTTGTATAGAGGTAGCTGTATTGAATATGTTTCTTAATCCTTGTACTAAATCATATGCTTTTTTGATGTCGGGGTATTGTTCAAAGAGGATTTTGGATCGTATGTGTTGATTTTGTGTCCAATTGTTGGGTGCTTTATAGAGTAGATACCTACTTCTAGCCAAGAGTTGTTTTCTGGTATCCCCATTAGGAAAGGTTTTTGGAATGAACACTTTTTGTGTACTCTTACTTTGTTTAATTTGTTCATTTTCTAGGTCAATAGCTTCCCATCGATGTTTGATTCTAATATCTTGTAGTGCTTCTAGGGCTAGTTTTTGTACATGAAATCGATCTGTTACCTGTATGGCTTTAGGGAAGCATTTTTTGACAATCATTTTCATTGAATGTGCCATATCCAAAGTAATCTCTTTTACCTTATCTCTAAGTGTCTTTGGGATTTTAAGCAGTTGTTCTATAATAGGTTCAGCTTTGGTTCCCGCAAGTATAGCTACAATAGCACCTTTCTTACCTTTAGCTTTTTTATTAGTAATAATAGTGTAGAGTTCTCCTTTGGATAGAGCGGTCTCATCAATAGATAAATACTTACCCATATTCTCAGGAAAGATTAACCAGTCTTTAGCGTGGGACTTTTGCCTCCACTCTTTAAAATTACTTAGATAATCTCGATAGTGTCGTTGTAACTTCTTGCCATTAACTCCATAAAACCCACCTATGGTGTGGCAATCATTAGTCTTGGTACTGACCAAGTGCTTTTAAAAAAGCAGCGAACTCTACGGTCATACGAGTTCCCTGCGCTACCAAATCCCAATTTCGATGCACAGCTTGCCCTGTGGTTTTGTCTAGCCATCGACGGCGCTTGATATGTAAATAAACATGCTTGCCACGAACGGGGAAATCCTGAATGGTGATTGCTTTATGAAAACCGTGTGAAATAAGTATCTCAGAGGAAAGTTCTTTTGGAATATCATTCTTCTCCTCAAAATAAAGATGAAGAACATCTTTGTTTATTTCATGCTTAGCAATATCGAAATGAGTAATTAATAGTTCAGGTAAGAGAACCTTTAGTAAGTCAATGTATGGATCCAATAAAGTCAGTTTTTAAAACAAAGATCATACTATAAATTCAATTTACACACAACTTTTGAGATTGATCCAAAGTAATCCTGCCGAGGTCACGATAAAACTATAATATATTGATTGTGAAAATATTAGGGTTTTATTTTTTTGACGGTAATTAAAACGATGTGATTAGAAATTCGTAATCTCGTTAAAATTGTCGTTTTAATTTTCACTATATGATAAATTGAGGAAACATTTTAGGTGAAACTATGAAATCGACGAAGTGCTCTGCCATAAAAAGTCGCTGGTTTCAAAGAAAATCTTCGTTTCATGCAACCCTTTCATTTTTTAGCTGTCTATAATAGTAGAAAAATTTAAACAGTTTCTAAAAAGTATCTTTAAGACAAATTAACAGCCGGCCGATTTAATTGGAAACCAATACCCTATATACTCATAAAGAGCTTGTTGAGAAGAGCAGATTGGGCGACAGAATTGCTCAGTATGATCTGTATATTCAGTATGTAGATGCGATGTATAATGTATCTATGCGTATAGTGAAGATAAAAGAAGATGCCGAAGATCTGGTTCAGGATAGTTTTATTGAGGCTTTTAAGAATTTATCGTCGTTCAGGCACGAAAGTACATTCGGTTCATGGTTAAAACGGATTGTAGTAAACAAAAGTATTAATCATTTAAAATTGAAAAGGATCCCTGTTGTACCCTTCGAAAATGAAATATATGGCATTAAAGACGACGAAATTACAGAGGCCCCGGAAATGGATATTCAAAAGGTAATTAAAGGAGTTAAACTATTGCCTGTAGGGTTTCAGCAAATAATTAATTTGTATTTGATAGAAGGTTACGACCATGTGGAAATTGGTGAGATTTTAGGAATTGCAACATCAACTTCAAAATCCCAATACCATAGGGCAAAGAAAAAATTAATTGAAATAATAGACGGATTATAAATGGACGATTTCGAAAAGAATATAAAAGAACAGCGGGCACTCTTTGATGAGTATAAAGCTGACAGATCTAAACTTTGGAAGAATATTGAAGCAGGATTAGAGCAAACTAAAAACAGCTCTAAAGTTATGAGACTGTGGCAATCACGGATGTTTAAAGTGGCAGCAACGATCGTAATTGTTTTGGGAATCTCCGGCATGATACATATAATGAGCAGTGCCGTTACGGGCCGACAAAGTCGGGTTTTAAACCGGGAATTGACAGCTATCGATATGCATTACAATGGACTGGTGGCCCGTCAGATTAAATTGATAAACAGCAATACCCGGCTGTCGCCCCAGGAAAAAAAGGAATTCCTTTCGTTTATGGATGAACTGGATGAAGAATACGAAATGCTAAAACGGGAATTATATAAAAACCTGGATTCCGAGCGTGTTTTAGAGGCTATAGTTATCAATTATAAAAAAAGAATTGAGTTAATAGAGAATTTATTAAAACAGATCAATAGTTCAAAAGAAATGAATAATGAACATGAATATATTTTATAAAAGATCAATATTGCTTTTTGTATTACTGATAAGCTTCTCGGTGTTTTCGCAGGAAATATTGACCAAGAGAATTGAAAAAAACTATGAAATGACAAATGCCGGGGAGTTGCACCTGAACAATAAATATGGGAATGTTAGTATTACCGGGTGGAAAAAGAACAGCATAGAAATAGTTGTTGAGGTGAAGGTCACAAGCAAGAAAGCGGAAGATGCCAAAAGCCTTCTGAATCGTATCAAGCCCGATTTCAGGACAGCAACCAATTATGTGAATGTTACTTCTGAAGTGGCAGAAAAGAATGAGAACCTGTTTTCCAGGTATTTTAACAAGGTGAACCCTTTCGAATTCGACAAGACCAACATAGAGATCAATTACACGGTTTACCTGCCGGAAAATGCGGAAATAGAGATCACAAATAAGTTTGGCGATGTTATGGTTGAAGATTGGACAGGCAAATTAAAGGCAGAGATTGAGCACGGCGATTTGTGGATAAATAGTTCTATTGTTATTGCCGATGTAGAAATGAAATTCGGGAAGCTTAGGGCAAAAACCATGACTTACGGTACCATACATATGAAAAACGGAAGTATAAAAATTGAAGGATCACAAGATCTGATGTTAAGAACCAGCGGTACTGATATTCAAATTGATAAAGTAAATAACCTGAAATTGTATTCCAGTAAAGATGAAGTGGTAATAGATTATCTGGGAAATATAAACGGTACTGTCGATTTTTCCGATATGCAAGTTAACGAAATGGATAATGATGTTTACCTGGAAATGAAAGTTACCAATCTTAGGATCTTAAAAATGAACCGGTCAGATGCTACCGTAAATATAAACCAGGAATCCTCAGATATCAGCATTTATATATCCGGACTGTCTTTTAAGTTCGATGCTGTCTTAGAAGAAGGGTTGTTAAGACTGCCTAAAACTTTTACGGATGTTAAAAGCGAACTTGTTGATAAAGGCAACCGGATAAGAAATATTTACGCTTCATATGGCAATGATCTTCAGGGAGCATTTTCTTTTACCGGTAAAAAAGGTGTAATAACCTTAAAGGAATAATTCAATAGACCGGTAGATATTGTTCTTTACAGAAAATTATTTCAGATTAATGCAACCCATTAATTTTTGAACTGTCTATTATAATATAATAATCGAATCAAAAAAACATGAATCAAATTAAAATCACCCTGGCTTTATTTCTCTTAGGGTTTTCTTTTTGTGTAAATGCGCAGGAATCCGGAGAGTATATAGAGTTTAACGATCGTAAAAATACCGTTCATGGTGTTTATATGGGGTTGGCTACCTATTATGGTAAAATGCATAAAAAAGACACTTATGCTGCCGGTTTTAAGGTAGCTTATGTAGCAAATCAGCAATTTGAAGTTGGTTTAGAGGCTGTCGGATTGTACTCGGATATCAACAGGTTGGGAATTTCTGACAATGACAACGATCTGGTTGGTGCGTATGGGGGAATACATCTGGAACCGATATTGTTTAGCAAGTCAATCCTGAACCTGTCGTTCCCTTTATTGATTGGTGGTGGGGCCATAGGGATATTGGAAGGTGATATAGATGATTATGTTGTCGAAGATGATTCGTGGGAAGCGGTTTTTGTTTTAGAACCCGGAATTAATTTGTTGTTCAATATAAACAGGTATGTACAATTGGAGGCAGGGGTAAAACATAGGTTTTCCAGCAGGCTGAGCTTCGATGACTTTCCCCTATCGAGGATCGATGGTTTTTCGGCAGGCATCGGGGTGAAGATCGGGGTGTTTAATATGGGCAGGAACAGGTATAAAAAAAGCGGATTATGAAGAACAAGTTAAAAACAGGGATAAATGCGCAATTTGTGTTTTCCGAAGACGATCAGGTACTGATTAATTCAGACAGAAATAAAGATGAATGGTATCCGATAAATTTTCAATGGATTCCGGTTGTAACGCTTAACCAAAACATGTAAGGCTAATTTTTTAGTCAAAGTACTTTTCAACAAGGCAATCAAAATGAAAACAATCAATCTGTTTTATAAGGCAACAGTACTGTGTTTATTGTTGTTTCATGTAGCATAGACCACATTCATGTAAACGCTACCGATGCTGTAACAACAAAAAAACATGGATGTTTCAGATTACCAGGCTATAGGAATGGCTACAGGCTTTAATGCCTATATCAACTTTTCCGAAACAAGGATGGATTAATTTCCCGGTAAAGGAGGTCCAAAAGCCACAGTTTTATTCAATGAAGCAGGTTTTAGGGAGAATTCAATGCATGAGAAATCAAAATACCCTGGAAGTTTTTTGACAAGAGATCATCATTTTGTAATGATGCTTTTTCCTAAAAAAACTTTTGCAGGGTTTATAGGTGAAATAAGTTTCGACGATGGCAGGGGGAATGAATTTTTTATTCTGTATAATTATTTTTCCACAAACCGAATCTTCCCTTTGTAAATTTTTCAGACTTTTATGAAACTCTATTGTTATATTCGCTTTTATGGCTGAAATCAAAGCAATTCTTATTGATGATGAACAAAGTGCGAGAAATGTTTTATCTAACTTACTAGAAAGAGCTTCTACCAATATTACCATTCTTGATTCTTGCAATAACTTGGAGTCTGGTGTTCAAAAAATAAAAGAACTACAACCCAATGTTGTGTTTTTAGATGTACAAATGCCTAATTATGCAGGCTATGAAATCGCAAGGTTTTTTGATGTCATATCATTTGAAATTATCTTTGTTACTGCTTATGATCATTACGCCATTAAAGCTTTTGAGTTAAATGCCATTGATTATTTAGTAAAACCTATTGACAGAAATAAACTAGATATAGCTCTTAAAAAGTTAGAGCATAAGCTACACCAACAAGCTTCATTAGTTGATTATCACTCCCTACTTAAAACCATAAAAGATAAAAATTGTAAAAAGATTGTTATTCCTGAATTAGGGAATAGACATATTCTTAGTTTAACAGACATCGTTGCTATTGAAGCCGACGGAGCTTATAGTAAGATACATGTTGTAAATAAAACAACTATTATTGCTAGTAAAAATTTAAAATTTTTCGAAAATACATTGTCTGAAGAACTTTCTTTCTTCCGTTCTCATAGAGCATGGATTGTTAATTTGGCTTATATTGAGTTTTTAAACAAAACAACTTTAAACCTCACTCTAGATAATGGAACTATTACAGCAAAGATTTCCAGATCAAGAATAAGTAGCTTTGAAAATAGTATCTAGTCATAAACAACCATTTCTTTTAATAAAATATATTCTTTTATTAATTTTATGTTTTGCTCCTATTTTACTGCAAGCACAAGATCCTGTATTTATACAATTATCTGAAAAGAACAAACTTCCCGATAATGAATTCTATAACATTCTCGAAGATCGTAAAGGTTTTATATGGCTATGTGCAAATAAAGGACTTTATAGATATGATGGTAAAACCTTTAAAAATTATGGCAACCCTTTACAACGCGGAGCTTCTGTATTCAACACTCAAGAAGATAACTTAGGACGGATTTGGTGCAATAATATTTCTGGTCAATTTTTCTATATCCTAAACGATAAGCTACATTTATTTACAGACTTAAGTAAATATTTAAATGGTGAACTGGCTGATTTTGTGATAACAAATGATTTTTTATGGGTTTTTACAGTGAGAGCTATTTACAAAATAGATTTAAAAACCAAACAAATATTAGAACGACATTCTACTACAAAAAATTTCGGAACTCCGTTTTCTTCTAACAATTCTATTTATGTAGGAGCCTTCGATTCTATTATTTCAATAAACGAAGACAACAATATAACTTCACTAATAGAAACCAAGCTCCCTCATAAAGGGAAGAAAGGAAATGCCATAAGTTTGGGAAAGGCTATTATTTTTAAAACGAACTCAACTTATATTTACTCTCAAATAAGAAACAAAAAAAATTGTTTTTATAAATTAAATTTCTCTCAAAAAAAGTTAGAACCTTTAAAAGGACTTGAAAGCCTAGAAAAAATTAAGCTCTATACTATTTTTGAGCAAAATAATGAAACCTGGATAACAACAAATCAAGGGGTATGGGTTTTTACTTTCAAAAACGCTGCTTTTCAACTAAAAAAAAGATTTTTAACAGATAAGCATATTACCAAAATCATTAAAGATAAAGACGATAATTATTGGCTTGCCAGTTTAAATAATGGTGTTTGTATTATTCCTAATATTCATATAGAAACCTGTAATATTCCTCTAAAAGAGGAAAATATAAAAACACTAGACAAAATAAACGATACTACTTTAGTTACAGGAAGTAACCATGGAAATGTTATTTTTTATAACACCAACTCCCACACTTCTACAACGATTAATTTACCTGCTAACGAAGGAAAACTGTCTAAACTAAAATACAATCCCAATCAGCAAAAAATTTATATTAGTAAAGGGTTTAGAAGCTATGTTTTAGATTATAGAAATTTAGCTCTTGAAAAAACCAGATTTTTTGATGGTGTAAAGAGTTTTTCATTATTAGCCCACAACGATTTACTTTACACCAACCACGACAAAGTTATTTTATTAAAAAATGCCAATTACCACGGTAAGGGAAAATTTATTTCAACAAATAAAAGAACCTACGATTCTTTTTACGATGAAAAAAGACACGAAGTTTATGTTGCCTTTGTTGATGAATTAGCTGTTTATGACAGTCTCTGGAACAAACAGGTAATTTTAAACAAAGAAAAACCCATCTATGGTAAATCTATAACCCAAACCACTAATGGTATTGTCTGGGTTGCTACATTTAAAAATGGCCTTTTGGGAATAAAGGATGGTAAAGTAATTCACCATTATACTACCGAAAATGGCTTGACATCAAATATTGTAGAAAAAATTAAAGCAGATCAAAATAAGCTATGGATTGTGAATGGTAACAGTATTCAAGAGTTTGATATTCTTACCGATAAGTTTAAAACACTAACCAAGCGAGAGGGTATTAAATCATATAATATTTCTGGGATCGAAACAGTCGGTAACAAGAGCTATTTCTCGTCTGACAAGGGTTTGTTTTCCGTTGACAGAAATAATGCTTTTAAAACATTACATCCTGAAGTATATTTTAGTGCGGTAGAAATCAATGAAAAAGATACTCTGGTTACTTCAAACTATACGCTAAAGTATAATCAAAATGCAATAAAAATAAGTTTTAATGTTAATGGCTTTTTGTTTAACCAAAAAGGAACATATAAATATCGTTTAAAAGGGTACAACGATACTTGGTTAACTACAGCTATTGGTGAAAACTCAATAAAGTACAATAGTTTAGCTGCAGGTGAATATACCTTTCAGGTACAACCTTTTTTAAATAGTACAAATACTACTTACGAAATAAAAGAGCTATACTTTTTAATAAAAAAACCATTTTGGAAAACGTTATGGTTTATCTTATTAATAGCTTCTCTTATTTTAGGAGGTACCATTTTATACTTTAAAAAAGCAATGCAAAAAAAGGAGAAAGAGCGCATTGCTCAACTTGAAAAAATATCTTTAGAAAAAGAACTGATAGCGATTAATTTAACTGCATTGCGTTCACAAATGAATCCGCATTTTATTTTCAATGCGTTAAACTCTATTCAGGATTTAGTTTTACAACAAAACACAGATGCTTCTTACGACTATATAGTATTATTTGCCAAGCTTATACGAAATACCTTGAGTTATGCGAATCGAGATTTTATACCGATAGAAAAAGAATTAGAGTTTTTAAATGTATATCTACAACTGGAAAAGCTTCGTTTTGGTGATGACTTCACGTATACAATCACCTACGATGCTCATGAAGAATTGGAAGTACCTTCTTTATTGGTTCAGCCTTTTATCGAAAATGCTTTAGTGCATGGTTTACTACATAAAGAGGGAGAAAAAGAATTAGATATCACCTTCCATTTGTCAGAAAACACCTTGCAATGCCTTATTACCGATAATGGTATCGGAAGAAAGAAAAGCAAGGAGATTAACCTCCGTCAAGGAAATCGTCATGAATCCTTTGCTTTAAACGCCATAAAAAAACGCTTGGAAATTTTTCAAAAACAATATGCTGTAAAAATAGGCTTTGTTATTGAAGATATTTATAAAAACAGTTCTCCTAATGGTACAAGAGTAATTGTAACCATGCCCTATAGAAAAAGGTTTTAGCACTCTTCCTTTTTTGTTTATAAACTCAAATGGTTATTCATTAAGTGCTTTGTTTTGTAATACTTACTGTATAGTATACTTGCTATAAAATTTAAATAAAATGAATATGAAACAAGTCTACTTACTAATGATCTTATTGCTCTTGTCTTTTACAATACAAGCACAACAAAACTTTTTTGAAGCATTAGAAAACAATGGTGATGAAGCTACCTATCAGGGTTTTGGTGCTTTGATAGCTAATGGAGATGGAACTTATAATTTTAAGACTTCTTACTTACCCGTTAAAGTTACTATAGAACGTACTCCTACTGGAATTCCTGTTGGTTTTGAAGCCAGGTTTATTAGTGAAGATAAACGTGCTTTTCGTGAAACTGAATTAAGCGATTATGGTACAATAGACAACTATATCCATCCTATCAGTATAAAGCATGGGTATACAAAAGAAGGCTATATGGTAATTGACGATTTACTGTTCCGCCTAAAAAAAATATACGATGGAAGTTTTCCCAGCATGGAAAACGTAACTGCTGTTTATGTTCTTGTTAAAGACCGTGCTGCTGTCGAATCTCCCAAAAACAAAAAGAAGAAAAAAGGAAGTCTTCTCTCCCGGATGAAAGCCAAATTAAATTCAACAGGAACTACCAATAACCCTACCTACAAATATCTTACTTCTTTAAACCTTGATAAAAAGTTTAATGATTATATCGCAGCTATGAAGTTAAAACAGGCAGCTCCTTTAACAGCAAAAGACAAAGCTAAAATTGCTGATATAAAGAAAGCAAAAACCATGGGAGAAGAAGAGATTAAACGTTACAACGATTCCATAAGAGCTACACCTGAGTATAAAAAATTAAAAGAGCATCAAGCTCGTATGAAAGCAATGGACGAAGAAAATGCCGGAGAAACGGTTACCATAATTAATCGAACAGGTAGAGATATTTATATTTTTAAAGAGGGCTCAAGTAACGCAAGTAGAGTAACTAACTCAAGTTCTTTAAAAGTGTCTTGTTCTTATAATTATTATTACAATTACGATCCTAACTCTTCTAACAAATCTTTTTGTTATAGTGCTAATAGTGGTTGTAGTGGAAGTATAACAGTCAAATAAAAATATTTACGAGGTCAAATAAAATTTTCAACATGTGTTTAGTAACTTTTTGTGTATTCTTTTTAATTTCTTGAAATAGTGATGATTATATTACCCAAGTAGATGACGAAATTAAAATTGGCGCTAAAAAGTTAGCAATTAAAAATGCAGCACTTATTAATCACGGAACCAGCGATGGGGTTACCGATATTACATTATATCTTTCTAGCCCGGGGCTTTCCACCGATGCAAATAAAAATCCAAAAGGTAAAGGAGACGTGTTTATTTTTCAGATTTATGCTAGTCAATACAAAAAATCAACGAAAGGAAAATACCTTTTAGACACTCAAAATGGCGCTAGTTTTACAATTGGTGAAGGATATCATTTGCTAAATTTTGATGCTTCCTTAGGCGAGCATCAAACAGGTGATAGTATTGCTATAGAATCGGCAAACATTTCGGTTGATACTAATAATATAATGAATACACCATTACAATTACTTTGGTAGATGAAAATAGAGCCAATGTTGCGGGGTATTACCAAGGAAATGTACCTCTAAAATTAGATTAAACATATAATTAGAATCAAATTCAGTAGACTCCCGAGTTGAATAGTCCTTGCTCTGGAGTCTTTTTTTATTCAACTCAACTAGTATCTATGTATTTTATTTATAAACAAAAATTACTGTTCGTAAAACGCTTTTTAAACTCCCTAAATAGAAATAGTATTCTTACACAAAAATTTAAAAAATAAAAAAATGAAATTATTTAAAAAAGGGGTGTTACTAAGTTTTATCACTATTCAGCTTATTGCTTGTAGTAAAGATGATGAACCACAAAACACCCCTCCGGTTATTAAAGCACAAAGCTTTACGGTAGCAGAAGATAAAGCTGCAAGTAGCAACATAGGAGCCGTTACAGCTATTGATGTTGATAAAGACGATTTAACTTTTAAAATAATAAAAAATGATAACGATCTGTTTGCTGTAAATACTTCAGGTAATTTGAGTATTACTGCTAACAAAAGTTTAGATTATGAAACTCAAACCAAACACGAAATTACTCTAGAAGTAAGCGATGGTAAAGACAAAGCCTCAGCAGTAATAACTATTAACGTTACCGATGTAAACGAAAATAGCCCAATCTCTATAGCTGATCAAAGTTTTACGGTAGCTGAAGATATTGGACTTGGTGGTTTGGCGGGTAAATTAAATATTACAGACCCGGATGATGATGTATCAACCTTTTCTATAAAAAACGGAAATGATGATGGTCTGTTTACTATTAATTCGTTTGGAGAAATACGCATGAATAAAAAGTTAGATTATGAAACAACAACTATTCATACATTAAATATTGAAGTAAACGATGCTAATGGAAGTTCAGATAACGCTACTATAACTATTAATGTAACCAATGTAAATGACGTTGTGCCCACTGTTACAGTAACTGGCCCATTTACTGTTAATGAAGATATTGATGATACCGTAATTATTGGTCAAGTACAAGCTACCGATGTAGAAGGAGATAATCTAACTTATAGTTTAACATCACAAAGTACGACAGGCAACCTGTTTGCAATTAATGCCAATAGCGGTGAATTATCATTAATTACAGGTGAAAATTTAGATTATGAGACTGCAACGCAACACACCGTGCATATAACAGTTTTTGACGGTAAACATTATGTTTTTGATAGTGTTATAATTTATGTTACCGATGTAGTTGAAACAGGAGGTACTATAGTAAATATACCTGATGCAAATTTTAAAGCGGTTTTAGTAGCAAATACCACCATAAACACGAATGGTGATAGTGAAATACAAGTAACCGAAGCCAATAACTATGTAGGAAGTATACACATACAAAGTAAAGGTATTAATGATTTAACAGGAATAGAAGAGTTTGTAAAAATAACTGAATTACAGGCAAGTAATAATAGCCTTATTAATATAGACTTAAGTAAAAATACTGAATTAACTGTTTTACATCTTGCTCTTTGCGGATTAACAAGTATTGATATATCAAAAAATACTAAACTAGAAGATGTTAGTTTTAACATAAACCAATTAACTTCTTTAAATTTTAGTTCTCATACAAATTTGAAAAAATTAAGCCTTGAAAATAATAAGCTTACTAGTCTAAATTTAGCAAATGGTTCTAACAATAATATGACACTCTTCGAAGTTAGACAAAATCCAAGCCTAACCTGTATTAAAATAGATGCTGGCTTTACAGTACCTGCCGACGGTTCTTGGAATAAAGATGCTATTGCTAGTTACAATACTACTTGTCCTTAAGAATCATTAACAAACATTTTATTAAAGGTCAGGACATATGTTTGTTTTGACCTTTTTTGCAGAATCTAACCTCTAATAGATGTTGCCTAAGCTGCTTACAAACTCAATTTTCTGTTTATAAAACAACTTCAAAGGGGCTTTATAAGAAGTAGTATTCTTACACAAAAATTTAAAAAATAAAAAAATGAAATTATTTAAAAAAGGAATGTTACTAAGTTTTATCACTATTCAGCTTATTGCTTGTAGTAAAGATGATGAACCACAAAACACCCCTCCGGTTATTAAAGCACAAAGCTTTACGGTAGCAGAAGATAAAGCTGCAAACAGTAATATCGGAACTATTATAGCTACTGATGTTGATAAAGACGATTTAATTTTTAAGATTACAAAAAATGACGACGATCTGTTTGCTGTAAATACTTCAGGTAATTTGAGTATTACTGCTAACAAAAGTTTAGATTATGAAACTCAAACCAAACACGAAATTACTGTAGAAGTAAGCGATGGTAAAGACAAAGCCTCAGCAGTAATAACTATTAACGTTACCGATGTTGTTGAGAATGAAGCTCCAAAAATAGACGATCAGAGTTTTGAGGTTTCAGAAGATGCTGCTACAGGAGTTACCTTGGCAACCATAGTTGCCACAGATCCTAATAACGATGCAATCACTTTTACTCTTGATGATGATAGTCTTTTTACATTCAGCTCTTCAAATGAAGGAAAGTTACAGCTGGCTACGGGAAAGTCTCTTGATTTTGAATCTAAAACTACATATGAACTAATGGTAACGGTTAGTGATGGAGTTTACACCAGTACGGCAACAATCACTATAAATATTACAGATGTTAATGAAGCTCCGGTTATTACTGACAGCTCTTATGTTAACGACGTGGCAGAAAATATAAATGATGATGATATCATCGCTGAAATAGTTGCTGTTGATCCTGAAAATGATGTTATCAATTACAGTATTACCTCAGACTCTGATCAACTTTTTGAAATTGAAAATCAGGGAAAAATCACCTTAAAAACAGGTGAATCATTGGATTATGAAACCAAAACTTCTCATACCATTACTGTGCGAGTTACGGATAACAAAGCTTTGTATACTGAAGAAACATTTACTATAAAAGTAACCGATGTTAACGAAAATAGCAGCACTGTAAGTACCATTGTTGGTGCTACAAATGGTAGTGACGGAGATGTAAACGGCACAGGAACAAGTGCCCGCTTTAATACGCCGTGGGGTATTGCTTATCACGGTGGATTTTACTATGTAGCCGATTTATTAAACCATAAAATAAAAAGAATAAACAGTAGTACTTTAGAGGTAACCACTTTTGCGGGATCTACCAAAGGTTTTGCTGATGGCACGGGTACTGTAGCAATGTTTAATGCACCAAGTGATTTGGTTATAGATAATCGAGGAAATGTTTATGTTTCAGATAAAGGTAATAACAGAATTAGAAAAATTACGCCTAATGGGGTGGTTACTACCCTTGCAGGTTCAGGTGCTTTTGGAAATGTAGATGGAATAGGAAGTACAGCTTCATTTTCAAGCCCTAGTGGTTTGTGTTTTTATGGAGATGATATTTATGTCGCTGATGCTGGCAACCATACCATCAGAAAGGTTACGCCTAATGGTACGGTGACCACCTTTGCAGGAAGCCCTGACTCATCCGGTTATGCGAATGGTGATCGTTTACACGAAGCTAAGTTTAATAACCCTGTAGATGTCACTGCTGATAGCAGGGGTACTATTTATGTAAGTGATAATGGTAATCATGTAATTAGGAGTATTAACAGTGGTGGAACAGTTCGTTTGTATGCGGGTGTGCCAGAAAGTGCTGGATTGGATGATGGTTCTGTGTTTACAGGAAAATTAAACAATCCTCAACAAATTACCATTGCAGGTGATCGTTCAAATGAATTATACATTGCAGATTATGGTAACCATGCAATAAGAAAAGTAACCCGTGTAGTAACAGGAAATACGGGTAGCTTACATTTAGTTACCGTGGTAGGTAAAAACGGGCAAGGAAATGTAGATGGAGATGAAAATACGGCAAAACTTAATTTTCCCGCAGGAATTATACCTGATTCGCAATCAAATAATAATATACTCATTACCGACAGCCATGCTATACGTAAAGTAAAAGAATAAATTTAATCTGTATGAAAATAGATGCTGGTTTTACAATACCTACAGACGGCTCTTAGGGAAAAAGATGCCGCGGCAAGTTATGATACTAGTTGCCGGTAGAATTATAAAGAGCTAAAAAATTTCTTTTAAAGACCAAAGCAGTTTATTGTTTTTGGTCTTTTCCTGTTTAATAATGAGCAGGTCTGGTTTTGTTGTTTGTTCAATTGAATTTAAAATCAGAGTCTGGCGTATTTGACCTGTGTAGTTTGGAGGAGTTTCCCTTTTCTGATCCTGAAGGGTATGAATGGAGTGTATTGTATAGGGATCGGAAAAAAAGCCGGAATAATCGATTTTAGAAAGCCTTTTATAGTTTGTAGAATTATTATTTTTAGGCATGGATTTAGAAAGATACATTCGAGATATACCCGATTTTCCGAAACCGGGAGTGATTTTTAAGGATATAACCCCGTTGCTGAATGATAACGGAGCATATAATTATACCTTACAACAATTAATAAGCCTTGTTTCTAATGAGCAAATCGATAAAGTTATCGGTGTTGAAAGCAGGGGGCTCTTCTTTGGAATGCTGATGGCTCAGGAGTTGAACGCCGGCTTTGTTCCTGTGAGGAAACCAAATAAATTGCCTTTTACAACAATTTCTCAGTCGTATGATCTGGAATATGGTTCGGATGCAGTAGAGATTCATGCTGACGCCATTGAGAAAGGGGATAGGGTATTGATCCACGACGATGTTTTAGCAACCGGCGGAACGGCAGGTGCTGTATGTACATTGGTAGAGAAATTAGGGGGCGAGATTGTTCAGTGTAATTTCTTGATGGAGCTTACTTTTTTAAAGGGCAGGGAGAAACTAAACGGCCATCCGACAGCATCATTATTGCAGTATTAATCGAGGGCTTTTATTGTAACATATGCCCGCCATCCGATAATGGCTAATTGCCATTTTTTAGCTTTGCTGATATCCAGTCTCCTTTTTGTAAATGAAGGAAGTACTATTTTATTGATTTTAGCAATCGTTTTAAAGAAAGATTTTTTCATAAAATAAACCTTGATTTTTCAAGGTTTAAACTACAAAAAAATATAATATGTCGCTGTCTTTGTTGTAAACGAAATAGTTTACGAGATAATAACCACGACCAATAAGTACATCTTATTACTTATAAGGTTAAAGCATTGTATTGTTATCTTTTAAACTTGTTTATAAGCAGGAAAAGGTTCAGCACTTTAGTGTCGACACTGTCCCTTATTATTTTCAATGCTTTTCCCATTTGGTTTTCAACCGTCTTGACTGAGATGTTTAATTCTTTCGCCACTTCTTTGTACGATCTGCCATCCATTTTACACAATAAAAAGATTTCACGGCATTTAAGAGGGAGCAAATCAATGGCCTGTTTTACCTGGGCTAACTTGTGCTCCAGTATTTCATAATCCTGCTCAATAAGCTTATGCATACTTTCATATTTCATATCCATGAGAGCATCGTTAAGCTTTTTGTTTTTCCTGTAAATACCGGCCAATTCATTAAAAGCAGTCGTGTATAAAAAACCCTTAACAGAGCCTTCTTCCCTTAACTGGCTCTTGTTTTCCCATAATCTGATGAATGCAGTTTGTACAACATCCTCAGCAATACTTTTATCGGGAGTAAAGCTCATTATATACACGCATAGTTGTTTGTAATATTTAACAAACACTGCTTTATAAGCCTCTGTCTCTCCCTTTTTAATTAAGGTGATGATAGCTTCCCGGTCATCTGTTTTCAAAGGCTTCATACTTATATTTTACGAAAGCAAAATAAGAAAAATGAAAAAAAACGTAAAAATATATAGGGGTTTTTTATGAAAACAGCATAATACATATATAAAAGACAAAATAATGAAAGAAGACGAACGTCGGTTAATCGAAAAATTTATTCATGACAGCCTCACAGAAAACGAACTAAAGACATTAAAAGAATGGTTGTCGGATGAACAGAATTTAAAGTTTCTCGAGAAAGAAGTCCAGTTGGACCACCTTATTAAGTCTCAATTGCTCCGTTTCAATACGGAAGATGCATATACCAGCATAAAACTTCATATCAACCATGAAGAGAAAAGGAAGAATAAAATGAAGATCCTTCGGGTTTCTCTGAAATATGCAGCAATTTTTGCAGGAGTACTGGTTTTGGGGTATGGTATTTTCAACAGGGCAGAAGTATCGGAGAAACTGGTTATCCGGGACGAGCAGGTTACCCTTAAACTTGAAGACGGGAACACCATTATAATAAATCCATCAAATGAAGAGCAGATAACAGATCAGGACGGAAACCTCATAGCTTCACAAGATGGAGAAACCTTAAAATATCCTTCAAAACAAAGCAGAAAAAAAATCACCTATAATACCCTTCAGGTCCCGTTCGGGAAGACATTTACACTATTATTATCCGACCAGACGCGCGTATATCTAAACTCAGGCAGTGAACTTACTTATCCCAAGGAATTTCAAAGTAACGAGCGAAAGGTGTTTTTAAAAGGGGAAGCCTTTTTTGAAGTTACAAAAAACAAAAATGCGCCTTTTATTGTCAGTACGGCAAACAAAAACATCACTGTTCTGGGAACCAAGTTCAACGTATCTGCCTATGAAGATATATCGGAGTCAACTGCAGTACTCTTAGAAGGTGCCATAGCATTAAATGACTTGGCTGCTTTACACGATCCTATTCTGCTTCATCCAAACGAGATGGCAGCCTGGGATAAAAACGGCAACCCTGATATTAAAACTGTAAATCCATACGATTATATGGCCTGGATGGAAGGAAAACTTGTTTTTAATAAAAAACCATTTGAAGAGATCCTGGCAAGATTAGAAAAAAAATACAATGTGACCATAGACAATCGGTACCTCGAATTAAATGAACAACGCTATCAGGGTTCTTTTGATGATATCCCTGTTTATGAAGTATTAGATACTTTTAAAGAAACCCGCTTCTTTAATTATGAGATAAAGAACAATACCATAATCATAACGAAACCGGCCCAATAAAATTAAAAACTAAACTCTTAAAAATTATGAAAATCAACCTTCCCAAACCGGATGTTTAACGTATGAGTTTCTACTTATATCCTATATAGGTAAGTAGATTGCCTTGGAGCCGATAACCGGAGAGACCTCTCTAAAAGGAGTCTGCTACAAGGTATTCAAATCTCGATTATCGAGTAAAAAATCGGGCAATGCTCGCAACATCACCCGACATGTATTTTTAGTGATCAAGAAACAGATGTAAAACCACCAAAAAAGCAAAATTATGAAAAAATCTTTATGCTTTCGGGAGAAGATTCCGTGTGCAGTCAAATTTGATCTTAAAATGAAACTAACTTCCATTTTTTTATTTGTTTGCATATTTCAACTGCAGGCAGTCACCTCTTACTCGCAAAAAACGAGAGTTAGCCTAAATATTGATAACCTTACTCTCGAAAATGTGTTTAAAGAAATCGAATCTAAGACAGAGTATAGTTTCTTCTATAATTTACAAGATGTAGACCTGCAACAAAAAATTAACTTAAACGTCACAAACGAACGATTAGACACTGTACTGGAACAATTGTTCAATAATACTAACGTAGACTATAAGGTAAAACGAAAGAACATCATCTTAACAAGGTCAACCCGTAAAACAACTCCTACCCTTTCGCTTTCCATACCGACAATACAGGCAAAAACGATTAGCGGAATTGTTACGGACGAAAACGGACAGCCATTACCGGGAGTTACGGTAATGGTCCAGGGAGCAAACAAAGGAACTTCTACTGACTTTGACGGGAATTATACGGTCGAGGTCAACGATGGGGATACATTGTCTTTCAGCTATGTCGGGTACCTTACCCAACATATTGATGTTGCCGGGAAGACCGTCATCGATGTAAAATTACAACCGGATATCGCACAATTAGACGAAATTGTAGTTATTGGTTATGGAGCCATCAAGCAAAAGAACGTTACCGGAGCCATTGGTAAGGTAGATGCAGAGGATTTGAATGTAAGTGTAGCTTCCAATTTTCAACAAACGCTTCAGGGGAAGGCCGCCGGTGTTCAGGTCGTACAGCCTACCGGTCAGCCGGGGGCAGGAGTTTCAGTAAAAATCAGAAGCAACCCCTCTTTTGCGAATGCAGGCGTTCTTTATGTTATAGATGGTGTTCCGGTAAATGATACCGCCGGACAGCCTTCGTTTGGCGATGGTGTAGGTTCTAAATACGATGCCCCTCCCGGTGCCGGTTATGCCGCAGGTGGTGTCGACAAATCATCCCTGAATTTTATAAACCCTAACGATATCGAATCCATTCAATTCCTGAAGGATGCCAGTGCTGCTTCGATATATGGAGCCCGGGCCGGTGCCGGAGTTGTTCTTATCACCACTAAAAAAGGTGCGGAAGGCAAATCTACACTTCAGTATTCTTCTAATTACGCTATTCAGAATGCAGACAAGATGTATCCTGTTTTCGGTGCGAAAGAATACATGGAACAACGAAACCTGTTAAGGTTGGAAAAATGGTACAGAGATAACCAGATAGCTCCATACTACGGTACTGTAGATGCTTCAACAGTCACTCCTTATTCCCCGCTTTATTCTGAGGAAGAAATCGGCAATGCTTTAAACCGACAAGCTGCTACCGATGCCATAACGCGAAGTGGTTATACCCAACAACATAACATATCGTTATCGGGAGGAAACAAGAAAACTACATATTTTGCTTCCGGAAATTACTTTGAACAAAAGGGTGTTATTATTGGTACCGATTACAGACGTTATAACGGAAGGCTTAATTTAACACACTCACTATCCGATAAAATCAGGGTTGGGGCTAATATCCTATTATCTAACTCAAAAGCAAACAACACGATTACAGGTGGTGAATTTGAAAACGGAGGTATCGTAACGGCTGCTATTTACTGGGCTCCCATACAACCGCTAAGACTAGAAGACGGCAGTTATCCGGTAAGCCCTTATTATCCAAACATCCCAAATCCATTATCGTACGAAACCAATACCGATATTACAAAATCCCATCGTGTATTAAGTACGGCATTTGGTGAATGGTCTATTGTTGACGGGTTAAAGGCCAAAGCCAGTTTTAGTTACGATCAGTCCTATTCAAAGCGTTCTTCATATTTCCCAAAAACATTTCTATACGGAAATCAGGCCAATGGTTCTGCGAGCATCACAGAATCGGATTCTCAATCCAAACTATATGAATATACCCTAAATTACGACAAAGATATCTCGGCAAAACATCATCTAAATACTGTTTTAGGGTATACATACCAACAAACCGACTGGAGTGGTTTCAATGCCGGGAACCAAAACTTCCTATCTGATGCCATTTTATATTATTCGTTGGGTTCGGGACAGTCAGATAAACCAACTGTAGGGTCATTTAAGAACCAAAACACATGGGCTTCTTATTTTGCCAGGGCCATATATACTTATAATGATAATATTACACTACAAGCCTCAATTAGAAGGGACGGATCATCCATATTTGCAGAAAATAAAAAGTGGGGATATTTCCCAGCCGTATCTGCCGGTTGGATCATTTCCGATGAACCATGGTTAAAATCTATCGACAAGATCTCATTGCTTAAACTACGTGCAGGATACGGAGAAACGGGTAACAGCTCATTCGGATCGGCAGCATTTGAAATATACAATACAAGTTTGAGCGCCTATTTTGGCACCAATAGTGTTAGTTCCGGGCTTGTACTGTCGCGTGCCGCTAATTCTAACCTAACCTGGGAAACTGCAGGCGAGCTCAATGTAGGTTTGGATTTCGGGCTTTTCAACAACCGTATATCGGGTTCGGTAGATTACTTTAATAAAACTATACGAGACCTGATCACATTTGTTCCGTATCCATCAGGTTTTATTATTGATGGTGTATATGCCAATGCCGGAAAAACGAGATCTACAGGTTATGAAATCAGCCTGGAAACCAGGAATATTGTACCGGGAAGCTCGAAAGGATTCCAGTGGTCTACCAATATTACACTATCGCACTACTTAAACTATTGGGTAGAGCGATCAGAACAAGCTCTTAGTGTGCTTTCTCCTTATGAGGTCGAAAAAGGTAAAAAAGCATTGTTCTCTCCTATATTCGGTTATCAATCCAATGGAGTGTTTACCGGTGAATACGGAACTGCTCCCAGCCATATGCCGGACATGCTTCCGGGAGGAATTATCATAAAAGACATTCACGGTTATGATGACGAAGGCAATTTGATAGGGCCCGATGGTGCAATTACCGAAGCAGACAGGACCTATATTGGCAATGCAGATCCTGATCTGATTTTTGGTATCGGAAATACGTTCAAGTACAAAGGTTTTGATCTATATGTGTTCTTATCTGGTATGAAACAAAAAAAATGGTCGCCTTTGGCTGGTGGTAGAGCCACAGAGAGTACCATGGATGCATTTGGTTATAATGCGATGCCTGTTTCTGCAGAACGATGGAATATTCAGAATACCAATGGAACATTCCCGACAGCACTATACGATGCAAATTATTCCGGATATCAATCCGGAGCGAACTATTGGCTTGTAGATGCCAGCTTTATCAGGGCCCGAAACATCACTTTGGGATACACATTTTCTGAAGACGTAATGAAGAGGCAAAACATATTTTCTTCTTTAAAATTGTCTTTCGATATGCAAAACCTGTTTACGATCACTAATTATCCGGGACTGGATCCTGAACTAAATTCAGGTAATTTCTATCCACTGGTAAAAAGCTTTGTTTTTGGTATTAATGCCTCTTTCTAAACTATTTAAAGATATAGATATGAAAATCAAAAGAAATAATACATTATATAAATGGATATCTGTTATTTGCATGAACATTGGTATCCTGATGCTCGTAAGCTGTGAAAAAGACCTGGAATACGTTAGTTATGGCGATTTAAATTCGATAGTACAAACTCCTGAAGGTGTGGAAGCTGCCGTGAGTAGTGCCTATACAGGCCTTGCCGGAGGTTCCGACTGGCAAGGGGGTTGGGATGCAGGTACATACTCGTGGAGAGTACAATCTATGATGACTACCGATGAAGGACTTTGTTCATGGGGCGGTAACTGGAGTAGAATGCACACCTTAAATTTTTCTCCCGATTTTGATTGGGTAACCCATAACTATTCGCGCTACCTGCCATATATCTCTCGTATTGCCATTGTATTAAATGATATCGAGAACGTAGATATAGATGCAGGTTTAAAAGAACGATTTATAGCAGAACTGAAAGCTTTAAGGGCCCACTATGCCCAACTGTTGTATTTTGCCTATGGCCCGTTAACAATAATTACCGATGCCGAAATTGCTGCCGATCCAAATTATCCTCCTACACCTCGTCCCAGTGCCGCGGAAATGGTTGCCCAGATTGAAAAGGATTGGATCGATGCTGCTGATGTACTACCAGACAGGTTCTCGGGGAACGATTACGGCCGGTTTTCAAAAGCTGCTGCCTTAACCGGATTGATGAAGTTGTATATGCATGAAAAACAATGGGCCAAAGCGGTTTCTACAGGACAACAAATTAAAGGGCAAGGGTATTCACTTCAACCTGTATATGAAGACCTTTTTAATATCAACAACAAAGGAGGAGCTTCTTCCGAAATTATACTTGCCGTAGTTTGTACAGCCACCGGGGGAGATCAGTATACCAATATGTGGTTAGCGCATGCATTACCCGGAGATTATAAAGATCCGTCGGGAATAAGCCTGACGGCCTGGGGTGGTTATAAAATGGCATGGGATGCTTACGATAAATTTGACCCGCAAGATAAAAGGTTAAATGTTTTACTTGAAGACTATCCGGTAGGAAAAGATGAAGGAGGTAATGTTATCTACAAAAATGCGAGGGAAGCAGGGCTTATAGGAGCTATCCCCGTGAAATTTGGCCCTGACCCTTCGGGAGCCAATGCTCAGAAAAGTGCCGTAGATTTTCCTATTTACAGGTATGCCGATGTACTCCTGATGTTAGCCGAAAGCATAAATGAAGCCAACGGAGGGCCAAACACAGAAGCGTATGATGCCATTAATGACGTAAGGGAACGTGCCGGCCTTTCATCTGTCCCCGATGGTTTGTCGAAAGAAGAATTCTTGTCAAAAGTTCAGGATGAACGCCTTTTTGAACTTTGGGCGGAAGGATGGAGAAGAGACGATTTAATAAGGTGGAATATGTACACCCAAAGAGCAAATGCAGAACCATATAGCGCATTGTACCCACTGCCAAGAGCAGCTGTTAATCAAAGTGATGGGGTTATACAACAAAATCCTGGATATAATTAATCAATGAAAAAATTACTGTCGATACTTTTAATAGTTACAATGTACAGAGGGGCCTACGCACAGGCCCCTTTAAAAACGTCATTGGAGTTATTGGGAACCAGAAGCTGGATAAGGATTGATTTACCAAATCAGCAAAACGAAATTTCCGAATACCGCTTGTCCTGGTCCGAAACCGGACAAAAGCCGGATCTTCCGAATGTTATTGTAAAACCTGATATAGAACGCTATTATATACAAGAAATAGTACCGGAAACCACCTATACGGTATGGGTTGACGGATACCATTCAGAAAATCTTGTTACCGCTGCCAAAGGCAAAGTCCTTACACAGAAAGATTGGATCCTCGATAAAAAAGAACTGCACGAACTGAATATTAACCCCAGTTCGAAAGCAGTACCTAAAGGGATGCAGTTGTTCTGGCACGATGAATTTAACGACCAGTTGCTCAACAGGAATAAATGGTTTATCTCCTATTATTCTACAATTGATCATTTACGCGGAGAATTTGAAGAAGACATGCGTAACGACAATCTCCCGATAGCAGCTTATACCCTTAATGGCAAAACCATCGATCTTTTTGTAAACGACTCCCTTCCGGTAAAGGTTTATGATAAAAAAAGCGGCAAGAAAATCTCCTCGATACAAACTTACAACTGGAGAACAAATGAAAATCTTTTAGATAACAGCCGCGGAGGTTATTTTGAAGTAAAAGTAAAGCGGTCGAGTACCGGAAAACCACGAGGACTTAACACTGCCTTCTGGTTCGATTCACCAGGGCCGGATCTCCGGTATTATTTGGAACAAGGGACTACCTTGAACGGAGTTACAGGAATCAGACCTAAAGGCCAGGTTTTTGAAATAGATATTTTTGAATATCTGAATGCCCAGTTCGTGTTACACGGCCACGTAAATAATAAAGGAGAGTTTCAACACAACCTTGCAACACATATCGCAAAAGGATACACGCATGTAGACCAATGGGTTACACACGGTATCCTCTGGACTCCAACCGCTGTTAAACATTATATAAACGGAGACCTCATCAAGGAATATACAGACAAACATCAGGTATATTCCCCCAATCATTTTATGAATGTGCTGTTGGGAAGTTATGGCGGCGGAGGAACCGTTAACATGGAGGTCGATTATATCCGGGGCTATCAATGGCCGCTAAAAGACGGGAACGAACTTCCCAATCCGGGATTTGAAGATAGTGGCAGCCTTATTCCGTGGGAAGGCACCGGATCATTGACAGAAGGAGATCAAAAAAACGGAAGACATGCCGTATTGCTGAAGCCGGGAGAAAATATAGAACAATACGTATATCTTAATAACAGTACAACGTACAAACTGGAATACTGGCAAAAAGGAATTACCGATGCAGAGGTTTCTGTTTATAATGTAACACAAGTATCGGGAGAATCGGAACAAATTATCTCTGTAAACAGTAAGGGAAAAAATAAGTATACCAAAAAAAGCGTATCCTTTAAAACTGGAAAAGAGTTTGATGATAACATGAAAACAATCCGCTTATTAATTGTCAACAAAGGAACGAACGATCTTTACCTTGATGATATTAACGTAAAAAAAGAATAATACACCCAGTCCGAAACAGCATCAAAATGAAATATAACGCCATTAAATTCCTGATCCCTATACTGTTTTACATATCTCCTGATCTATGGGCACAGAACAAGGACGCTGTACTTAAATTCGGGGTTATTGCAGATATACAATACGCAGATAAAGACGACCACGGCACAAGGTTTTACAGGAACTCCCTTCAAAAGCTGGATGCTTGTGTAGATTCGTTGAATAAAACAGTACCGGATTTTAATGTGGTTTATGGCGATCTTGTAGACCAGGGTACAAGAGACCTGCAACCGGTTATAGACCGCTTGCATCGTTTGAAGTCGCCGGTACATAATATTCTGGGAAATCACGATTATGTAGGGGCTGCCGATATACAAAACCTGTATAAACAATTTGAAATGCCTGCCTCCTATTATTCTTTTGAGAAAGAAGGATGGGTATTCATTGTCCTTAACACCAACGAACTCTCAGGATATGGCGTTGAGACAGGAAGTAGTATTTATAAAGAATGGGAAAGTACCAAGGAGAAATTATCGGCTTCAGGCAGAAAGAATATTTATCCCTGGAATGGCGGAATCAGTGTGCAACAATTGCACTGGCTGGAGAAACAGCTTATAAATGCTGAGCAAGAAGAAAAGAATATCCTTGTCTTTTCTCATCATCCTTTATATCCCGAAAATGGATTGGAGGCTCTTAATAACCGGGAAATATTAACCCTAATACAGCAACATCCCCGTGTGCGTGCCATCATTTCGGGACATCATCACGAAGGTGATTTTGCTTATTATGGTGCTATTCCTGTTATCACCTTGGAAGGGATGGTTGAAACTCCCCGACAGAATGCTTTCGGAATCATAACCCCTATATAATAATAAAATAATGATTAAAGGATATGGAAGGCTCAGATCCAGGATCCTTAATTTTTAAAGAAATCAGACTCTTTTAGGAGAAGAGTGTTTTTTAACATTAATTTGGTTGGTAGAAGTCTTCTGCTGCATTCGTGCAAAAGAAGACTTCTTTTTGATGGTTAGAACCACTATCTGAATTCTTTTATAACAGCCTCTCCATCTATTTTCCCAATAAGAATATTTGGTATTCCGTTAGGATTACCCTTAGCCTCCCATGTAACGCTGCCTTTATAGTGTTCTGAGGGTGTAGAAAGTGATATGGTGATAGCGATAATATGATTGTTTTTGTTTCTTTTTATATCTGAGACCTCATATTTAAGGTTGTTTTTTTCTAATTTTTTAAATAAGCCTCTATCATCATATCTGAACTATTTTTATTGATAATAAAATTTTGCATATCCAAGGGTTTACCGATAAGGGAAGCATTCTTAGGTGTGCCCATACTTATCTTTCATGGATTTGAGCCCGGATTATTGTTCTTAATTGAGTCGGTTGGTTGCCTCACAACAGGCTTCATTTGTTTTCCGTTTACAACAGCATCTTTAGATAGGTGATTCCTGTTAAAACCTTGTGTTGTAGTTTTGGGAGAAGTGTAGTTTTCCTCTGTAGATGAGGGATTTTGTTGGCTTGTTTTTAGGGTTGTTTTTGCCCCCTTTTTTGTGTAAATATCAATAATACTGTTATTGTTACTTCCGTGTTTACCAGTTGCAATTTTGCCTTTTTGGACCCGACTGGATTTAATTTCATCTGGGGAAGTGTTTTTATGGTCGTCATCGGTTTGCATCTTCCCGTCCACGACAATTAATGAAAGGGGCTTCGTGTTTTGTATAACAGATAAAATACGGCGATTAATAAAGAATTTTGGTAAGGTATGTATAGCAGTCGGCCATTGCTGTTGTTTGCTTTCTATTTCATTAATGATTCCTTTTAACTCATCAATACGTATCTTTTTTTCATTGGCGAAGAAAGATACGAGTCCTTTGTATGAGTTATTGAAATAATCATTTACGGCTTTGGTTAAGAATTTATTTCGGTACTCTTCTTTTTTAATAATGGGATAGTATTGATGCGTATTCCCAAATGCATTGTGCCCGACATATTCTTTTTCTTCGAGGTTTCTTATAATTGTCGAAAGTGTATTATAATGAGGTTTGTCTTTTTCGTCAAACTCTGCTAGGATTTCTTTTACAAATGCTTTTTCCAGTTTCCAGAGCATCTTCATTACTTGTTCTTCTTTGTTTGTCAGTTTTAGCATCTCTATGTTTTTAGAACCGTATACAACAAACTTGCTACTAAAATCATAGTTGTTGTAGGATGGTCTGTTTACGGTAAAACTTAATTATCTTCGCGTAAATTTTAATTTGTATGGATCTGCTATTAATTATTGTTGGTTTAATTCTGTTGATTTTAGGAGGAAATTGGTTGTTAAAGGCGGCAGTAGCCCTCTCGGTAAAACTGGAGATTCCAAAAATTGTTATAGGGATGACCGTGGTTTCATTTGCGACATCAGCTCCTGAGCTTATTGTTAGTGTTAATGCAGCATTGGATGGTTTTCCGGATATAGCGATGGGGAATGTGGTAGGGTCTAACATTGCTAATTTGGGACTGGTACTCGGGATCACAGTATTACTGACGCATATTGATGTGGAGCGGAGTTTTTATAAAACGGACTGGCCGGTGATGATGATAGCTTCGGTACTGTTGTATTTTTTCGTTTTCTACGACGATGTATTAAGCAGGGGAGAAGGTTTTATGATGTTTGCTTTTTTAATAGCATTTCTGGTGTATCTGTTAAAGTTTCAGAAACTAGCAGTGGTTGATGACTATGCGGAAGATGACGAGCCGCTGACATTATATAAAATTATTTTATTCCTGGTGATCGGGGGAGTAGCTCTATGGGGAGGGTCAGAATCCCTCATTCGGGGTGCAGTCGGCATGGCTGAGTCTTATGGTGTGAGTAAGCGGGTTATAGCTGTTACGGTGGTTTCAATAGGAACCAGTATACCGGAATTGGCAGCATCGGTAATAGCTGTAATGAAAAGAGAAAAGGCCATTTCGTTAGGGAATTTAATAGGATCGAACGTATTTAATATCCTGGCTGTTCTGGGGATTACTTCAATGGTACATCCTATTTCTGTAGATAAGGCATTTTCCGTAGACCTGTACTGGATGTTGGGGTTTGCATTTGTGGTTTTGCCATTGGTGTTTTTTCCAAAAGGATTGCGATTGGGCTGGCGAGACGGGTTGATTTTATTATCGGGATATGGGGTGTTTATTTACCTTACAATCTGAATGAGAACAGAAAGCCCCCTTTAATAATAATTAAAGAGGGCTCTCAAACCTAAACCTACTTTATGAATATAAAATTACCAGCTAGTTTTGTTTAAAACCCTTTGGAAAACCCAAAGGGTTTTGGAGAGGGTTATATATGAACGCTTAAAAAAGCGGTAATTTTAACTACTGTTACATTTTATATACGATAAGTTTTAGGGGGTCGGATCAGGGTAGTAGTGTTAAAGTTTTATTAAAGAAGAAGCGAGCCTAAATAAGTCGACAGATCGACGGAAGCGATATTTGTCGACTTAATTGAATTGACCCCAATACAGGTTTGCCTGCATGGTGTCTAGTTGGGTTTAGGCGATGTCCCGGAGGGAAATCCATTGGGGTCAATTGTAATACATTCGGGTTGTTTCCGGGTTCCTTGATTTTTATTGAGGGGCGGGTGGATTTAGCTTTTTATCCAGTTCATTTATTCTTTCCTGGTACTCTCCTATGGCCTCCCGAACGATATCTACATTATCTGAAGCTCTTTGATGTGCATCTTCCATGGCTTTTTCAAGCTTGGGATCCGGATGCTGAAAAAGGTCGGTTATAACATGATTGATCTTATCGATACTACTCTCCTGGGTGTTTTTAATGTCTTCCAGTTTTGAAATGATTTTTCTCATTCTGTTTAGTTTCTCTGTGCTCATGACGAATATGTTTCTTTATAAAATAAGAAATTTTTTGCAAACTGTTTATTTTTGATGGCTGTTTGTGATCTGGTGCAGGCTTGAGATATCAATAAATTATAAATCGCTACCTTTGTGGAGTGCTCGTTCTGACCTGGTTCATAGCGAGACTTTTTATATAAAACCTAAAGATGCAGACACCCAAAAAGATTGCCATAGTAGGGAGTGGTTTAGTAGGAAGCCTTTTAGCAATTTATTTAAGAAATAGAGGCCATGTAGTTGATGTATATGATAGAAGGCCTGATATTAGGAATGTAGAGTTTTCCGGACGTTCGATCAATTTAGCGATGTCTACCAGGGGATGGAGAGCCCTGGAGGTGGTTGGGATTGATGAGGAGATCAGGAAAATAGCTATACCGATGGACAAAAGGGCTATTCATACTCCGGACAAGCCTGTGTACTATCAATATTACGGTAAGGAAGGAGAGGCTATCTATTCCATTTCTCGCGGGGTTTTGAACAGAAGGATGATCGATCTGGCGGAAGAAGCCGGGGCCCGTTTTATTTTTAACAGTAAGGTATGGGATGTTTCGCTTTCTGATGCTACTGTTCATACAGGGGATTCGGAAAAGGGAGAATGGGAACCTCATAAATACGACCTGGTATTTGGCGCTGATGGAGCTTTTTCACGGGTCCGGCATAAGATGCAACGTCAGAGTATGTTTAATTATAGCCAGCATTTTTTGGAAGTGGGGTATAAGGAGCTTACAATTCCGTCTGATCCCGATGGAGCCCATAAGCTTAACAAGCATTCATTGCATATATGGCCAAGAGGGAAATTCATGTTTATAGCGCTTCCTAATCTTGATGGGAGCTTTACCTGTACTTTGTTCCTGCCGTTCAGAGGGAAAGAGTCTTTTGAAGTTTTAGATACTGAACAGAAAGTAGAACGTTTTTTTAAATCATATTTTCCGGAAGTGATGGATGTAATCCCCAATCTGGTAGAAGATTTCTTTAAAAACCCGACCAGTTTTCTGGTAACCACAAAGTGTTATCCGTGGACTTATGGAGATAAAGTAGCTCTTATTGGGGATGCCGCACATGCAATAGTTCCGTTTTACGGACAGGGAATGAATGCCGGTTTTGAGGATATAACAGTACTAAACGATTTGATGAATCTTCATAATGATGATTGGAAAGCAGTATTTGAA
The DNA here is from genome assembly GCF_022760175.1 of Zhouia spongiae. Classification (GTDB taxonomy): domain Bacteria; phylum Bacteroidota; class Bacteroidia; order Flavobacteriales; family Flavobacteriaceae; genus Zhouia; species Zhouia spongiae. The sequence continues at coordinate 282,610 of NZ_CP094326.1, read as the reverse complement.
TCGTATCAAAGTTCCAGAAAGCCTAATACAGACGCTATAGCGACTTTGAGTTACAGAAATTTTCTGGAGATGAGCAACAAGACAGCTGATGAGAATTTTATCCTGAGAAAGAAAATTGAGTCGTGGTTTTATGATAAGCATCCGGATTTATGGGTGCCATTGTATACCCGGGTAACATTTTCAGACAGGTCATATTCTGAGGCCCTGGAATTTGGAGACTTTCAAAGGGAGATAATGGATGAGGTCATGCAGTTGAAGAACGTAGAGAAAGACTGGAACAGTGAGCGGATAGAAAGTTTTATCCTAAACAGGCTCAAAGAAAAAGAGCACCTGGTATAAAAAACAAAAGCCACTTCTATAAGAAAGTGGCTTTTGTTGAAACTTATATTTTTGTGCTTATATAGAAGCAAATATGTTTTCCATTTTAGCTTTTTCTTCTTCAGCTAATGCCGGATCGACAAGAATTCTTCCACTGTGCTCATCCGTGATGATTTTTTTACGAGAAGCAATTTCCATCTGAACCTGTGGAGGGATCGTAAAGAAAGAACCCGCAGAAGCACCTCTTTCAATAGAAACAACAGCTAAGCCATTCTTAACACTACTTCTGATGCGTTTGTAGGCATTTAAAAGACGATCTTCTATAAGTCCTTCGAATTCTTCACTTTTCCTGATAAGAGCTTCTTCTTCCTTTTCCGTTTCTGCCAGGATATCGTCTAATTCACCTTTTTTGTGTTTCAGGTGGTTTTCGCGTTCACTGAGACGCTCTTTGGTTTGTTTGATAACCTCTTTTTTCTGTTCGATTTGAGCCTTGAATTCTTTAATGTGCTTTTCAGCTAATTGAATTTCAAGATCCTGGAATTCTATTTCCTTAGATAAAGAGTTGTATTCTCTGTTGTTACGAACATTCTTTTGTTGTTCAGTATACTTTTTAATTAAGCTTTTGGCTTCTTCAATCAGGTTTTTCTTATTGCTGATCTCAGTGTTGAGGTTTTCAAGCTCTGTATTTAACTTCTCGATTCGGGTTTTTAACCCTTCTACTTCATCTTCAAGATCTTCTACCTCTAGTGGAAGTTCACCGCGTACATTTCTGATTTCATCTATTCTTGAATCAACTAATTGCAGATCGAATAGCGTGCGTAATTTTTCTTCTACTGTTACTTCTTTTTTGGTTGCCATATGTTTAAAAATACTTGACAGGATTCGTATTGCACTCTGATATTATGATCTTACCCACGGGTAAGGCAGGTGCAAAATTAGGGATTTTTTCTGTAAGATACTCAAATAAAAGATTTTTTGTGTATTGTTCGGTTTCGTAATGACCTATATCGGCAATAATTATTTTGTTTTCTGCTTTAAAAAATTCATGGTATTTAATATCGGCTGTAATGTATATGTCTGATCCTGATTTTTTTGCAGCACTAATGCCAAAGGCCCCGCTACCTCCCAATACGGCTACTTTTTTTATTCCTTTCCCCAGCAAACCCGAGTGTCTGATACATTCTGTATTCATTTCCTTTTTGAGGAATTTTAAAAATGAAATTTCATCCATGGCTTCTTCAAGTTCGCCGACCATACCGATACCAATGTGTTGGTTTGTATTTTCCAGGGTACTTATTTCGTAAGCTACTTCTTCATATGGGTGTACTCTGAACAATGTTTTCAGAATTTTTGCTTCTATGTGTTTAGGGTATGTAATCCCGATCTGGGTTTCAGCCTCGTAATGAGTGTTCCCTTTTTCTCCGATAACCGGACTGGAGTCTTCGTTCCCTTTAAATGTTCCGGTACCTTCTATATTAAAACTACAATGGTCATAATTGCCGATATTGCCGGCGCCTGCATTAAATAAGGCTTCTCTGAGTTGTTTGGCATTCGCATTCGGAACAAAAGTGATCAGTTTTTTAATGGTGTTTTTTTTGGGGATCAATATTTTTTTGTTCTTGAGTCCCAAACGCACACAGATTTTATCATTTACCCCTTTAAAATGATTGTCCAGGGCTGTGTGAATGGCATATATTGCGATATTGTTCTTAATGGCCTTGAGTACCGTTCGCTCCACATAATTGGTGCCGTTTAATTTTTTCAGACCGCTAAAGATGATCGGGTGAAAGCTTATGATCAGGTTGCAGTCTTTGTCGACAGCTTCATCGACAACCATTTCGAGCGTATCGAGGGTGACCAGGATACCTCTTAACTCGTCGTTAGGATTCCCTACAAGTAATCCGACATTGTCAAAGTCTTCTGCATAGGTTAGGGGAGCATGGTTTTCAATACTATTTATAACGTCTTGGATAATCATGTGAATTCCATTTTTTTTCAAAGATAAAATATTATACTTTCGCCTTTATGCGTCAGTTTAGAAAAATACTTTTACCTTTTTCATGCTTATACGGATCAGTGATACGGTTGAGGCACTTATTATACGACAAAGGGATTATAAAGACAAAGTCGTATGACTTTCCGGTTATTTGTGTTGGGAACCTGAGTGTAGGAGGTACAGGAAAAACCCCGATGACGGAATATCTGATCCATCTGCTTAAGAACGACTTTAAAGTTGCTATTTTAAGCAGGGGCTATAAGAGGAAATCGCATGGATTTGTTTTGGCTGATCAATCTTCTACCGTTGAAACGTTAGGCGATGAGCCGATGCAGTACCATAACAAGTTTAAAGATATATATGTAGCGGTAGATGCCGATAGGCAACATGGTATTGAAATATTGAGAGACAGTCTGCGACCCGGAGTTGTTGTTTTAGACGATGCATATCAGCACCGTAAAGTCAAGGCCGGGTTTAATATATTGCTTACCTCATACAGCGATTTATATGTTGATGACTTATTATTGCCGGCCGGTAATCTTAGAGATATTAAAAGCAGGGCCAAATATGCAGATGTTATTGTAGTAACGAAATGCCCGGAAGCGATGGATCTGATCCAAAAGAATAACCTGCTAAAGCGTATAAAACCCCGAAAACACCAAGAGGTTTATTTTAGTAAGATTTCCTATGGAGGGGAAATTATTTCTTCTGAAGAGGTTCAGCCATTGAGTTATTTAAGAGGGAGGCATTTTACGCTGGTTACAGGAATTGCCAAACCTGATCCGCTTGTAAATTTTCTTAAAAGCAAAGGCTTGCAGTTTGAGCATTTGGATTATCCGGATCATCATGATTTTTCAAGTCAACAGGTGGGGATCTTACGAAGTAAGGGGATTGTTTTAACCACTGAGAAAGATTATATGCGCCTTAAGTATAAGGTTGATGATGTGTATTATCTTCCTATAAACAACGAGATTTTGTTTGGTGAAAGGAAAAATTTTGATAACCAGGTTATCGGATACATGAAAAAAGCGTAACATGCATGTTACGCTTTTTTTCTAGCTAACCAATTTAAATTATTCTATGAGAACAACTCATCATGGTTAATATCAAATACTATGCCAACTATAGGTTGACTTTTATGTTTCTTACTACGTTGTGAGCTATTTTTTTATAGAAGACTTCGGGTTTAAATGGCTTTGTTATAACATCATTACAACCGGCTTCGTAAAAATCATCTTTGCTTTCATCAAGAGAGATAGCTGTTAGAGCTATAATTGGTATCGTCTGATTGAATTTTCTGATTTCCTGAGTTGCTTTTAGTCCGCTGATTCCCGGCATATGGATATCCATAAGGATAGCGTCGAATTTACCTTTTTTTGCTTTTTCAATTGCTTGATATCCGTCGCTGGCAATATCACACTTTATTCCTTTTTTAGATAGCATTTTTTGTGTGATGACCTGATTTATCTTGTTGTCTTCCACGACTAAAATATTCAGGTTGGCATAGAGTTCCTCCTGGACTTTAGAAGGAGCGGTGATCAATTCTTTTATTTCGTCATCAGGGAGTTCAAATGTAATGTCGAAGAAAAAGGTGCTTCCCTTTCCGAGCTCGCTGTCTACACTAATCTGACTATCATATAGGGTTAAGAGGCTTTTTACAATGGTAAGGCCCAGTCCGGTACCTCCGTATTTCCTGTTTATTTGCTCTGAACCTTGAGAGAAACTATCGAAAATGTTTTTCTGCATTTCTTCTGAAATCCCAATCCCTTCATCTTTTACTTCAAAATGAATTGTAACGTCGGTATCGGTGGATTTTGCGGTTTTGGCTGATAATGTAACACTTCCTTTTTCAGTAAATTTCAAAGCATTCCCTACTAAATTAATGAAGATTTGAGAGAGTTTCAGAGGGTCTCCGATAAGCATCTCAGGAATGTTTTTATCTAGATTTAAAACAATATTATTTTCTTTTTCTTTTGCAGGCTGTTGAAGGGAGTCTACAACTTTAGAAAGGATTTGCCTGACGTCGAAAGGATATTTGTCCAATGCGAGCTTATTGGCTTCAATTTTGTTTATTTGAAGAATATCATTGATAAAGTTCAACAGGTACTCTCCGGAGTATTTCAGAGACTTTAGGTGGTCTTTCTGACTGTCTTTAGGGTCTTCTTCCAGTAAAAGGTGTGTGAGTCCGGTAACAGCATATAAAGGTGTTCGTAGTTCATGGCTTACGGTAGAAAGAAATTGAGCTTTTGCTTGCATAGCTCTTTCTGCAGAATCTTTGGCTACCTGAAGCTCCAGATTTTTCTTTAGGAGAAGATCGTTGGTTTTGAATTTTATCTGGTTATTTCTGTATAGTGAAATGGTAAGCAGGGAGATGATAATGAGCAAGGCTGAACTTAAAACAGAGGTGAGCTTCGAAATATTAACCGTTTGCTCTTGTTTCACAGCATCTTTTTTCAACTGGTCGTTTAACCTGGTCAAGAAATCCAGCTGGCTGTTATTGGCGGCTTCTCTCTGTGAATTTAGAATGTCGTTTGAAAAATATGTTTTGTTAATTGCCTCGGCCTGCTTCAGGTATTCTAGGGCCAATTCGTATTTTCTTTCTTTTTCAAAAAGGGCAGAAGCCAATTTGCTGGCCTCCAGTTTTAATTTCATAAACCCGTTGTCGTTGACAATGGTCAGTAACCGGGTTAAATGAAGCTCCGTACTTTCCAGGTAGTTTTTATCGAGGTCAATGGTGGCCAGGTATAGTAAGGCTTTAGCTGTGAGATATTCTTCTTCGTAGTCCCCCTGAAATGGCAAAAGTCTTTGGAAGATCCGTTTGGCTCTGTTAAAGTTTTCCAGGTACATATACATAATGGCCTCATTGAACAAAACCTGATTGTTCGTCGACAGATCTCTTTTCGGAACTATTTTTTTTGCTTCTTTAAGCAGGTCGACGGCTTCGTCTTTCTCTCCGTTTTTAGCAAGATAGATAGCTTCAAAGCTTTTGGAGACAGCTTCACCCCTTTTATAGTCGTATAAGTTCAGGGCACGTTTGGCAGTTTCAATATATACACCGGCTTTTTCAAACTGGTCGTAATCCAGGAAAAGTTCTGTATAGAGGTTGCAAATGTCAATTATAGACTCGGAATCCTCATTGGCAGTTGCTATTTCGTATGCACTTGCCAACGATAGAGAGGCCTTGTTAAAGTCGCCTTTGTTCTTGTACTCAAAAAACCTTTGTTCTAATGAATTCAAACTGTCGGAAGCTGCATTACCTGCATATGCGAACCCTAGGCACGGGAACAACATTAATGCAGTTATGTATTGCAAAAGTAGCTTCATTAGTAAGGTTTGATTTGTAAATATAATTAATTCTTATTTATGTAATTGATTAAATCAACGATTCTGTTACTGTATCCGAATTCATTATCGTACCAACCGATTATTTTTACCATTTTCCCGATTACTGAGGTCATTTGTGCATCGAAGATACATGAATGTGCATTGCCTATAACGTCTATGGATACAATCGGATCTTCGGTATAGCTCAATATCCCTTTGAGGTGGTTATGGGAGGCTTCTTTAAAAGCATTGTTGATTTCTTCAATGGTAACATCTTTCTTTACATTAAAAGTAATGTCGGTAAGAGATCCGTCTGGTACCGGAACCCGAATCCCACAGCCTCCGATCGAATCGCTTATTTCGGGAAAAATTCTGGTAAGCGCTTTGGCAGCCCCGGTTGTGGTCGGAACGATTGATTGGTTAGCTCCTCTTGCCCGGCGCAGGTCCCTGTGGGGCTGGTCGTGCAAACTCTGGTCTGTGGTGTATGAGTGAACCGTAGTGATGTATGCTTGTTCAATACCACAAAGATTTTTGATTGTTTGAATCATGGGAGCTGCATTGTTTGTGGTGCAGGAAGCGTTTGAAATGATACTTTCTGAGCCGTCTAAGATATGTTCGTTCACTCCCATGACAACCATTTTAATGTCGTCTTCAACCGGGGGGACGGACAGGATAACCTTTCCGGCTCCATTGTTGACATGGTGGGTTAGTTGGTGCCGGTGTTTAAACTTACCGGAGCTTTCTACCACGATATCAACATCAAACGGAGTCCAGTCGATGTCTTCTATAGCGCTGTGTTGAGTTAGGGGGTATAAGTGACCGTCTACGATAATCCCTTTTTCATTGTAATTAACGTCTTTGTTTAAGACCCCATGAACACTGTCGTATTTTGTTAAATGGCTTAACGTCCTGCTGTCGGCCAGATCGTTGATGGCTACAACGTTTATGTGAGGATGATTGACCAGAAGCCTGAAAAGCGTTCTGCCTATTCTTCCGAAACCGTTAATGGCTATATTGATGTTTTTCATAGCTGTAATTAAAAAATCCCGCATTGGCGGGATAAAAATAATAAAAGGTTTTATTCGGCAATCGATTTAAGTATTTCGATGCTTACTTCGGGATGTTTTCTATTGTTTCTGCTTCATGCCCCGATAATCGGCTTCGAACCGGTTTGTTATTCTATATGTTTATGAGCCTTGTATGATGAGCGTACCAATGCGCCACTTTCTACATGACGGAAACCTAGATCGAGACCTATTTCTTCATATTTCTTAAACTGATCCGGCGTGATGAACTGTTTTACAGGCAAATGTTTTTTTGAAGGCTGTAAATACTGTCCGATGGTAACGACATCGACATTGGCTTCTCTTAAGTCGTGTAATGTTTGTATGACTTCATTTTCTTCTTCACCCAAACCAAGCATAATCCCTGACTTGGTTCTGTTGATCCCCCGGGCTTTGAGGTATTTCAATGCCTGAAGACTTCGGTCGTATTTTGCCTGAATTCTAACCTCCCGCGTTAATCTGCGAACAGTTTCCATATTGTGGGAAACCACTTCCGGAGCAACTTCAACAATGCGGTCTAAATGCTTTTCGATACCTTGAAAATCGGGAATTAAGGTTTCTAATGTAGTATTCGGATTCATCCTTCGGATGGCTTTTACCGTTTCAGCCCAGATAATAGATCCCATATCTTTTAAATCATCTCTGTCTACCGAAGTAATGACTGCATGCTTAATATTCATAAGTTTGATGGAACGGGCCACTTTTTCCGGCTCAGCCCAGTCTACAGTATCAGGTCTCCCTGTTTTAACTCCGCAAAATCCGCAAGACCGGGTACAGATATTGCCCAGGATCATAAAGGTGGCGGTGCCTTCCCCCCAGCATTCTCCCATGTTAGGACAGCTGCCTGAGGTACAAATAGTATGCAGGTTATATTTATCAACAAGACCTCGTAGTTCTGTGTATTTTTTTCCTGTAGGAAGCTTAACACGTAACCATTTTGGTTTCCCTTTTGGTGGTGCTACACTTTCAACTGTGTTTATACTCATAGCATGAAAAATTTGTGCAGCAAAGATACAAACTAAACTTAGAATAAACTCTTAAAGGGTTGTTAGATACCAAATGCTGAATCCTGAAAGGAAAATAATTCCCAAATAGCTAACTGTCTTTAGCAGAATGGACGGATGCCATTCTTTAGGTGTATGTTTAGATGATATCAGGGCAAAGTTTATTACGGCATAAAAAGGGGCTGTGATAAATGAGACTATTGTGGCAATTTCTACCAATGTTTTCATTTCAGAAAGGAAGAACAGTAAGATTGTTAATGTGCCTGTTACAAGTAATCCGATCCAGAAGAGATAAGAGCTTTTATGTGTTCTGTTGAATAACAGGCTGCTGCATTTTACCATTGAACGGGGTGATGCATCCAGTGTTGTAAGGGTGGTGCTGAACATCGTGGTAAAGGCAGCCAATGCGATAATGAGGTAACTGAAGTTTCCCAGGCTTTTCGTGTAAAGCTCAATGAGCTGGGAAGCAAACAGGGAAGCGCCCGAAGCAAATGAATCTCCTGTACCATGCATGACTACAGCTCCCAGGGTAATGAAAAATAATCCTAAAAATACTGTGCTGAGGTATCCTATGTTAAAATCGAAAAGAGATTGTTTGGTGTCGTAGTCTTTATTGATTTTTCTTTTTTCGATAGCCCATAATGATTGCCAGATTGAAACATCAAGAGGGGCAGGCATCCATCCCATAAACGCAATTAAGAAAGTAATTCCTGCAATATCGGTTGGTATTATCTGTTTTAAACTCATGGGCTGACCGTTCCCGTTTACAGCGACAATGACAGCAATAACAGTGCTGACAGAGAGTACACAGACAATGATCTTCATCAGGTTGTCCAGAAACCTGTATTTGCCGAGCAGTAAAATAAGCAGGCAAATAAAAGTTATGATAATGCTCCAGGTAACAGGATTGGTTGTAACACCGAATAAATTGGCAGCCAAGCCGGCAGTAACAATAGTAACGGCTGTTTGTATCGTAAACATGGTTGCCAGTGTAATTACAAAGTATGTGATTAAAGCCCATTTTCCTATTTTTCTATAGCCGTCCAATAATGTTTCACCTGTTGCCATGGCGTATCTGGGGCCGTATTGAAAGAAAGGGTATTTGAACAAGTGAACCAAAAGCAATGCCCATACCAGTGAGAATCCATAATCTGCTCCGGCACGGGTAGATTGAACCAAATGAGAAACACCAATTGCTGCACCGGCAAATAAAAGACCGGGTCCGAGTTTTTGAATAAACGATCTCATTATTTGTTGGTAATAATTTCGGCTAGAAGTTTACGGGCCCTTAGCAGTTTTACCTTTATATTGTTAAGGGGTTCGTCTAATGTTTGTGCAATTTCATCGTATGAGAGCTCCTGGAAATACCTAAGGTTTATAACTTCCTGATAATGGGGTTTCAGTTTTTTTATATATCGTAAAAGTTTGTTCAGGTTTTGTTCCCGTATTAAAATATCTTCAGCACTCGGAGCATCATCTGCTATATTATAGACTTCATCATCATCTTCATGAGAGGTTTGGTGCATGATCCGGGATTTTTGTTTTCGGATCAGGTCTATGTGGATATTTTTTGAGATGGTTATGAGCCAGGTTTTGAATTTGAATGATGTATCATATGATTCTATTCTGTCAAAAGCTCTTGAAAATGCCCGGATCGTAATATCTTCAGCATCATTTTCATTTTTAGTTCTTAACAGTAAGAAGCCATAAACGTCGTTCCAAAATGTATCGAGTAAAAAGTTAAAAGCCTTTTGGTCGCCTTGTTTTGCTTTGTTTATGTTTTCCTGGATAATATCAGAATTTATCTCCAATTGTTAGGTTTTGAAATAATGTTCGATATAAATATAAGAAATTGAAAAAAGATTAAAAAGATTTCGTACAAGGGAAATAGCCAAAGTAATGATGTCTCTCCGAACTTTTTTGTAATCGGGATATAAATGCCATAAGCGACAATCCACCTTAACAGGAACAGGCCAATAACGACCGGGGTGTTTACTTTAAGTATGAGCAACGGTATTATTAGCGTATAGAGTAATAACTGAGAAAGGTAAAATATATGGATTAAAGCCTTGTGGGTTGTTTTATACTTTTTAATTAGGGCATATTCAGCTTTTTTGTTATCGATCCATTCGTCAAATAATTTTACAGCTTCGGATATGGTAAAACTCTCTTTGCTGTATACAAAGGATGTGTTTTTTTTATCAGCAGCCTGATTGATAAAAAGCTGATCCTCACCGTTTCTGATATTGATATGATCGATGAAGCCGTTGTTTCTGAAGAATTCCTTTTTGTGATATGCTAAGTTTTTTCCGTTTCCTGATATGGGAATGTTGCAAATCTGATATGAAAACCTCTGAGAAAACGTTGTCAGATTTTCAAAACGGACCAAAGCGTTAAGAAAGGATTTTTTAATTTTTTCATAGGCGGTGTAACCGATAACAATGGTTCTTACCTCGCTAAATCCTGAGGATAATTCCCTGATCCAGTTGTCTGAAACGGGTTGACATTCGATTTCAGTAAAAATCAGATGTTCGTGTGATGCGGCTTTGATACCTAATGTAAGGGCATATTTTTTCTTTCCCCAAAATGCCTCATTGTTTTTTACATTGACGATTTTAATCCGTTTGTCCCGGGCTTCAAACCCTTCGATGATATCCAGAGACTCGTCATATGAATCATAATTGATAAGTACGATCTCAAAATCCGGATAATCTTGAGCGAGGTAGAGAGGTAGGTGCTTTTTTAATAACCCGGCCTGATTTTTAATGAAAAAAATAACTGAAACCGGATATGAAAATTCCTGTTTAGGCGATGTTTTGTGGTAAGCAAATCGTCTAAAGAAATATAAAAAATAAAAAAGCTGGATAACAATGACTGCTACAAAGATGTAGAGTAGAAGTGTTGGCATATGTAACTTATAACGTTACGGTTAATTTAATTGTTCTTTTTTGCAGTCTTGTTCTTCGGGTAATTTACCGCAATAACCGCATGCTTCACCCTCTTTATTGAGAAAAGGGGATTGACTTGCGCAGGTACCGGCAAATTTACCGTCTTTTTTTGCCCATATTTTTATAGCGATTCCTGCGAATGCAAGACCTAATAATACAATGGTAATGAGTACAAGCTTCATGAGAATTAATCTTTGTTGCAAAACTACAAAAATTAACCCTAATGTGGTATTAAAAAGTAGTGAAGAAAAACATTTGGGGCTGATATCGGAGAATAAAAAAAGAGGCTGGCGAAAACAGACTTTCGGACAACCTCTTTTTATTTATAGGCTTATTCATATTATTCCAGGTCAATACTAGCGACCATATTTTCTGCGGAAGCTTCCCCGGTAAACCCTTTAGGGACCATATATATATTATAGCCTTGTATTCCTTCCTGATAAGGTAAGGAAAGGAGTTTCCGGTCGGCTTTTTCTAAAGTTCCCAAGTGAACCAGCTCTCCATCTATATTTGCCCACATCTGGAATTCTTTTTCTTCTGACAGATCGGGCAATGAGACAATATTGATAGCAGATAATTTTTCTTCGGGATTAATATATGCAACAGTTTTTAATTGTCTTGCTCTTTCGTTACCGCTTAATACATATTTTTTTGTTTCCGGATTGTTTAAAACGGCATAATTGCTTTTCATATCCTGAAGTTTAGAATTGGTAGCCACAATTTCACTTTTCAGATTGGAAATTTGGCTGGCAACGCTATTCTTTTCTGTAGATAATAATCTGTTTTGATTCCAAAGCAGTACTGTTGTTGCGGCAAAGGCTATGGCAGCAACACTGGCAGCAACATAATACCAGGGCATACCCCTTTTGGATGAAAGTTGTCTTTCTTCTTTTCTTATCTGGTCAAGGACATTGCTTTTTATATTACGGGGGATCGGACGGGCATATGACTTAGCATAAAACTCCAGGTCTTCCTGTAACTCATTAAATCGTTCTTCAACCTCAGGATGAGCTTCTATGTAATGCTCAATACGAGTTTCCTCAAGTGCTGTAGTATCACCTAAAAGATACTTTTCGAGCAAATCGCTTTCCAATAATATTTTTACATCTTTTTTCATTACATCATAGCATAAAATAAAACTGATATCAACGGGCCATAAATCTTTCTTAGTTCCCTTAAGCCAATTTTCAGCCGGGATTTAATCGTTCCTAGCGGAATATCGAGCTCTTCGCTTGCCTCCTGCTGCGTCATTCCCTGAAAAAATAATGCTTCCAGAACAATTTTGTATTTCTCATCGATGGAGTCTAAATGGTCTTTCAGGTCTAAATGTTCGGGCGTAATGCTCTCAATTCCTACTTTATATACGTTCGAGTTATCGATTTGGATTTCTTGGTCCGCTTTTAAATTTCTACTCCTGATTTTATCTATGGCAGTATTGCGGGTGATCCTGAAAAGCCATGTAAATAGCTTCGATTTATCCTCGTCATAAGTATGGATTTTTTTCCAGATTTTGATGAGACTTTCCTGGAGCACATCTTCGGCGAGCTCTTCGTTTTTAGTAACCTTAAAAGCGATCCCGTAGAGTGTTTCTCCATAGTTGTCGTAAAGTAAACTCATTCCTTCTTCATTCTTGTCTTTCAGTAAACGAATGATCTGTATTTCTATTAAACTTCGTTCGGCCATTAAAACTTACTTTGTGTTGTATGCAGTTCCTAACGTTATTTTTCTGTTGATCATATACAAGGTGATAAAAAAACAGCACGTTAAAGCTGTTGTATATTTACAACATGTTAGCTGCTAATATATGATTTTTACGAAATAATATTAACTTCTTGTTCCAGAGTGATGTTAAATTGCTCTTTAACGCTTGATATAATGGTGTCTGCCAGGGCTATCAGTTCTTTTCCTGTAGCCTTTCCGTGATTTACCAGTACCAAGGCCTGTTTATTGTGAACACCGGCGTCACCGAATCTTTTGCCTTTAAAACCGGCTTGTTCAATAAGCCATCCGGCCGGAACTTTAACTTCGCTTTCAGAGACTATATAATAGGGAGCTGCCGGATTTTTCTCTATAAAGCTGTCAAATTCTTTTTTTGAAATAACCGGATTTTTAAAGAAGCTTCCGCTATTTCCGATCTTTTTGGGGTCGGGTAGCTTACTTTGCCTGATGCTGATTACGGCATCAGATATATCTTGAATTGTAGGTTCCGCAATCCCTTTTTCTTTCAGGGTGTTTTGAATTGCGCCGTACCGGGTGTGTAATAGATGGTTCTCCGTGGTTAGTTTCAGAGTCAGGGAGGTTATTACATATTGCCCTTTATAGCTGGTTTTAAATATAGAATCGCGATAAGCGAACTTACAGTCTTCTAATGAGAATGTTTCAGTTTCCAGGGTGTTTATGTTTATAGCCCTGCATGAATGAAATACATCTTTGAGCTCTACTCCGTAGGCGCCTATATTTTGAATAGGGGCGCTTCCGACATTCCCCGGAATTAAAGACAGGTTCTCTATGCCTCCGTAGTTGTTCTGCAACGTCCATAATACGAATTGATGCCAGTTTTCTCCTGCATTTGCTTCGATTAATGCATACCCGTTGCCGGCTTCTGCTACAGAGATGCCCTTTATGTCTACCCTGATAACTAATGCATCGATATCTTTGGTCAGCAGCATATTACTGCCGCCCCCGAGGATAAACTTTTTAGGGTAATCGCTGTTTTTCAGAGCCATAATGAGTTCGTTTACAGACGATACAGAGACAAAGTGTTTGGCATTGACATCAATGCCAAACGTATTGTATTCTTTTAGGGATATATTGTGCAATATCTCCATTAAGCGTTATATGCTTTTAGTGCATTATTTAAAATTTCAGCAGCTTTTAGCAGCTCTTCTTTTTTAAGGACGTACGCTATCCGCACCTGATTAAGTCCTACCTCAGCCGTTGAGTAGAAACCGGCAGCCGGAGCCACCATGATGGTTTCGCCGTTATATTCGAACTTTTCCAATAACCATTGGGCAAAGTCATCGGCATTTTTTACAGGCAATTCTACAATGCAATAAAAAGCGCCTTTTGGTTTGGCGACTTTAACACCCTCAATTTTCTGGAGTTCAGAAATTAGCAGGTCTCTTCTTTCGACATATTCTCCTATAACTTCATCGAAATAACTCTGTGGGGTATCAAGTGCCGCTTCACTGGCAATCTGTGCAAAAGTAGGGGGTGATAACCTTGCCTGTGCAAACTTAAGGGCGGTTTGTATCACCTTTTTGTTTTTAGAAACGATACATCCGATCCTTGCTCCGCACATGCTGTATCTTTTTGATACAGAGTCGATCATAATGGCATAGTCTTCCAGACCTTCTTCCTGCAGAATGGAATAATGCTCTGCACCATCGTAAGCAAACTCGCGGTATACTTCATCAGCAATAAGGAACAGGTTGTGTTTTTTAGCTATTTGGGCAAGTTTTTTTATCTCTTCTTTAGAGTAAAGATATCCGGTAGGGTTACCGGGATTACATATTAAAATAGCTTTGGTCTTTTCTGTGATCAGATTCTCAAATTCTCCGATAGGAGGTAACGCAAAGTTAGTGTCTATTGAAGAGATCACCGGAACTACTTTAAGTCCTGAAGAAGTGGCAAATCCATTGTAATTTGCATAAAACGGTTCAGGGATGATTATTTCGTCGCCCTGATCGGCAACCGTTCCCATTGCAAAAAGAAGTGCTTCAGACCCTCCCGTGGTAATTATAATTTCATCGGCTGATACATGAATGTCCCTGTTTTTGTAATAAGCCGCTAATTTGGTTCTGTATTCATCAGAACCTTCACTTCTGCTATATGCTAATACATCGATATTGGCATTTCGAACAGCGTTTAAAGCAACTTCGGGTGTTTTGATATCGGGTTGCCCGATATTAAGATGGTATACTTTAGTTCCCCTTTTTTTTGCATCTTCCGCATATGGAACTAGTTTTCTGATTGGTGATTCAGGCATTTGCATGCCTTTGATAGAAATGTTTGGCATAGATTTAATTTTAGCAGTGCAAAATTGCAAAATATATTTTAAAAAGTTGTTCGAAATCGATGTAGTATTCTCTTTAAAATATGTTAATTTAAATATGTTAGTTAATAATATTTTTTAACTTAATGATTCATTAACAGGTTTAATCTTAATTCATTGAAGAAATTAGCTTCTCTTTTTTTATTTGTTGGTTTTATGACCGGATGGGTGAATGCGCAAACCGGTTTTCGTTTTAAAAACGGAGAGTCGGAAGAAACCATCAGGTTCCAGCTAATTAATAATCTGATTGTCTTTCCGTTGAAGGTGAATAATGTAGAATTGTCATTTATTCTCGATACAGGGGTCGGAAGCCCGATACTGTTTAATATTTACCAGAGTGACTCCCTTCAAATCAGGAATGTAGAAGAAATTACTTTAAAAGGCCTTGGAGAAGGGGAACCTATCAGGGCGTTTAAGTCGTCAAAAAATACATTCGCAACTCAAAAAACATACAATTCGAGCCAGGATTTTTATGTGGTTATAGATGCTGCAATTAATTTTTCCCCGAGATTGGGCGTGCCGGTGCATGGTATTATCGGGTATGATTTTTTTAAAGATTTAATAGTGGAAGTAAATTACGCTTCTGAAAAGATAAAGTTATACAAGCCTGATGGGTATAACTACCGGAAATGCGCGAAGTGTAACACCCTTGATATAGAGGTTGTAAGGAGAAAGCCTTTTTTAAATGCTGCAGTGGTTTTGGAAGGAAACCAGATTCCGGTCAGGCTTTTGGTAGATAGCGGAAGCAGTGATGCTTTATGGTTGTTTCCGGATAAGGAAAAGGGAATTAAGGTGCCGGCAAAGAACTTTCAGGATTTTCTGGGAAGGGGGTTGAGCGGTAGCGTATATGGGCATAAGGCGAAGACTGATATGTTTAGGATTGGCGATTTTAAGCTCAGGGAAACTAATGTGGCATTTCCTAGCGATGAATCTATTCAGCATTTAACAAACCCGGGGCAACGCAATGGTAGTGTGGGAGGGGAGATATTAAAAAGGTTTAATGTTATTTTTGATTACCCTGAAAAGAAGATAACACTAAAGAAGAACCGGTATTTTAACACTGATTTTAAGTTCAATTTAAGCGGCATAGAGCTAATGCATAACGGGTTAAGGGTGGTAAGGCAACCGGAGCGGTCATATTCAGGAGTGGTAAGAGAGGACGACCCGACCGGGGCCATTAAGATTTTGTTAGATGACAGTACCCGGTTTAAATTACACCCGTCTATCGAAATAGCGGAAATAAGGCCTGGCAGCCTGGCGGAAGAGATAGGTCTTCAAGTCGGTGATGTGATTATTTCGGTGAATGGAAAAGAAATATACGATCATTCACTTCAGGAAATATCAGGATTGTTAAATGAAAGGGTGGGTAAAAGAGTAAGGGTGATTGTAGACCGGAATGGAATAGAACTTAAGTTCTCATTCGAGTTAAAAGACGTTTTATAAAAAGAGGTCTAAACAGTATTTTTGTTGTCTGGTTGAGTGCAGTCGGTAACTGACCATATATGTCGATCAGTAGGTTCCGACTGTACTCAGCCTGACATTTAATAATTATAAGAAGTTTTCAGACAGGCTTTTCCATCTTTATCTGGAGCTGTTGTCTGTTGCTACCGTTCCTTTAATTTTTAAAGCGACCGATTTTTTGTCGGTGTTGGTAATTACGGTAATGGTCTTTCTTATCGGACCAGGACGATTGGTGTCGTACTTAATTTCTATTTTTCCTTTTTTTCCAGGAGCAATAGGCTCTTTAGGCCATGAAGGCACTGTACAGCCACAGCTGGAGTAGGCTTTACTAATTACCAATGGGGCATCACCGGTGTTCGTAAATTCAAATACTCTGACACCATTGCTGCCTTTTGAAATTTTTCCATAGTCAATGGTCTCTTCCTTGAATTCAATTTTAGCTTTTTTGTCTTGAGCAGCCATCGTATAACTAATAAGGCCGACAAACAAAAACATCACTAACTTTTTCATCACATCTGATTTTATGGTGAAACGTAAAAATAAATACTTTTCTTTCGATGTGCAAAATAAATGAAAACCTTTTTATAATCTTAAAGGTTATAATTACTTTTGCATTCTTAGTATTACAAAAAGCATTCCAAATATGAATATTCCGTCTAAATATGATGCCCATAGTGTTGAAGGGAAGTGGTATGAACACTGGATGAAGAACAATTATTTTCATTCTGTTCCTGATGAAAGAGAACCATATGCCATTGTCATCCCTCCGCCTAATGTAACAGGGGTTTTACACATGGGACATATGCTAAACAATACCATACAGGATGTCCTTATAAGGAGGGCGCGTTTAAAAGGAATGAATGCTTGTTGGGTGCCGGGTACAGACCATGCTTCTATTGCAACAGAGGCCAAGGTTGTTGCCAGGCTTAAGGAACAGGGAATCAACAAGAACGATATTAGCAGAGAGGAGTTTTTAAAGCATGCCTGGGAATGGACTCATGAATATGGAGGCGTTATTTTAGAGCAGTTAAAGAAGTTAGGATGCTCCTGCGATTGGGACAGGACAAAATTTACCATGGATGACGATATGTCAGCATCTGTGATAAAAGTTTTTGTAGACCTTTATAAAAAAGGTCTTATTTACAGAGGTTACCGTATGGTGAACTGGGACCCTGAAGCTAAAACCACTTTGTCTGATGAAGAAGTTATTTATGAAGAAAGGCAAGGGTATTTGTATTATTTGGCATATCAGATCGAAGGTTCTGATGAGAGTGTTACGATAGCGACTACCAGGCCTGAGACTATTTTGGGAGATACGGCCATTTGTATAAACCCGAACGATGATCGTTACAGGCATTTAAAAGGGAAGAAGGCTATAGTGCCTATTTCTAACAGGGTGATCCCTATTATAGAAGATGATTATGTAGACGTGGAATTTGGTACCGGATGTTTGAAGGTAACCCCTGCACATGATGAAAATGATAAGAACCTGGGCGATAAACATCAGTTAGAGGTTATAGATATTTTTAATGCTGATGCTACCTTAAACAGTTATGGATTACACTATGAAGGGAAAGACCGTTTTGTAGTCCGCAAGGAGATTGTAAAAGAATTGGAGGAGAAGGGGCATTTGGTAAAGACAGAAAACCACCTGAATAAGGTAGGTACTTCTGAGCGGACAAAAGCAGTGATAGAGCCAAGGTTGTCAGATCAGTGGTTTCTGAAGATGGAGGCTTTGGCTAAGCCTGCATTGGAAGCTGTTCTTGGAGATGAAAAGGAAATCAATTTATTTCCGAAGAAGTTTGAAAACACTTACCGTCACTGGATGGAAAATATCCGTGACTGGAATATTTCCCGTCAGTTATGGTGGGGACAACAGATACCGGCTTATTATTATGGTGAAGGAAAAGAAGATTTTGTTGTAGCCGAAAATAAGGAAGACGCATTAAAACTAGCCCGGGTCAAAGCCGGAAATGCTTCTTTGGAGATCGATGACCTTAGGCAGGATGAAGATGCTTTAGATACATGGTTTTCTTCCTGGTTATGGCCAATGAGTGTTTTTGGAGGTGTACTCGATCCTGAAAATGAAGAGTATAAGTATTATTATCCGACGAGTGATCTGGTTACAGGGCCTGATATTTTATTTTTCTGGGTAGCTCGAATGATTATTGCGGGCTATGAATTTGATGGCGAGAAGCCGTTTACTAATGTGTATTTGACGGGATTGGTGCGGGATAAACAACGCAGAAAAATGTCGAAGTCGTTAGGAAACTCTCCGGATGCGTTGAAGTTGATTGAAGATTTTGGGGCCGATGGTGTCAGGGTTGGTTTGTTGTTGAGTTCGGCAGCAGGTAATGACCTGTTGTTTGATGAGGCTTTGTGTCAGCAAGGAAAGAATTTTGCCAATAAGATATGGAATGCATTTCGTTTGGTAAAAGGTTGGGAGGTTTCAGATCGTATCCAACAACCTGAGGCTGCAAAAGTAGCTATAGAATGGTATGAAGCTAAGTTTAACCAGAGCTTGGCTGAGATTGAAGATCATTTTGATAAATACAGGATATCGGATGCATTGATGGCAACCTATAAGCTTGTGTGGGATGATTTTTGCAGTTGGTTATTAGAGATGGTAAAGCCGGCATACCAATCGCCGATCGATTCGGTTACTTATGCCGGTGTTATTGCCTTTTTTGAAAATAATTTAAGGATATTACACCCTTTTATGCCTTTCCTGACAGAGGAAATATGGCAGCATATAGAAGCACGAGATGTAGATAGTGCCTTAATTGTATCTACATGGCCTGAGCTATATCCGGTGAATACTGAGATCATTAATGATTTTGTTTTTGCGGCTGAGGTTGTATCAGGGATAAGAACGATAAGAAAAGAAAAGAATATTCCTTTTAAGGATGGTCTTGATTTAGCTGTGCTGAACAATGAGAAAAAGGACAGGCAGTTTGATGCTGTGATCGTTAAGCTGGGGAATGTCGATAATTTGAGCTATGTTGATGATAAGGTAGAAGGAGCGCTTTCATTCAGGGTAAAATCGAATGAATATTTTATTCCGGTAAGCGGGGCGATCAATATAGATGAGGAAATAGAAAAACTCGAAACTGAATTAAAGTATACCGAAGGCTTTTTGAAATCTGTAAGGGGGAAGCTGTCGAATGATAAGTTCGTGAATGGGGCACCCGAAAAGGTAGTGGCCATGGAGCGTAAGAAAGAGGCCGATGCGGTAGCGAAGATCGAAACTATAAAAGAGAGCATAGCCTCGCTGAAATAAACTGATTCGGGGTAGGTAACTTCCGTATGATTGTAAACGATAACACTTAACTTCCTGTAAAAAGTAACTAAAAAGCCGCTACATAGCGGCTTTTTTATAAGTTGAAATAATCATTAACCAGATTGATGTACCTTTCTTTTGCTTCCCGGACACTAATGCCGCGGGTTTGGAATAATGCATTTGCCTTAAATGCATTGATCAGGGCTTTTCTGCTGCTTGGAGGTTCGATATTGTGGGTCGCTTTCTTATAGTAGGCATATAAACGCAATAGGAAATCGGCAGGAAACGGCTCCTGGCAATTATTTACTACATCTACAGCTTCTTGAAAAGCTTTATCTAATTCTTGGTCTGTCATGCCTTAGGATTAGGATGCGATTACATCTACACCACCTTTCACTTTTTGTCCAATTTCTACTTTTACATCTGCGGTCAAGGGCAAGAATACATCTACTCTTGAGCCAAATTTTATAAAGCCGGCATCTTCTCCCTGAACTACTTTATCGCCTACCTTGGCATAGTTCACTATTCGTTTTGCCAGTGCCCCTGCTATTTGCCTGTACAGAACCTCACCATATGAAGGGTTCTCTACCACAATCGTAGTACGTTCGTTTTCTTCAGAAGCCTTAGGATGCCAGGCCACTAAATATTTTCCCGGGTGGTACTTACTGAACTTAACGATTCCCCCTAGTGCATATCTTGTTACGTGTACGTTTATTGGTGACATGAAAATAGATACCTGAATACGTTTGTCCTTAAAGTATTCTTTTTCAAAAACTTCTTCAACTACCACCACTTTTCCATCCACAGGAGCAATTATATTATGATCGTTAATATCAGTTTTTCGTTTTGGATTTCTGAAGAACTGGAGGATAAGTACCAGTAAAATGATTACGGCCAGTTGAATAATGGTTCTTAACCAGTTTAAAGTGACGAAATACTCTGCCAGTAGGGCAATAACCACTGAGAATAAAAACGTAAAGAAAATAATCTTATGACCTTCTTTATGAAACATAGTTGAAAATTAATAATGTTAAATAAGCAAAAGGAGCAGCAAATAATAAACTGTCTAATCTGTCGAGAAGACCTCCGTGGCCAGGTAAAATAGCTCCACTGTCTTTTACGCCTGCCGTTCTTTTAAATTTAGACTCTACCAAATCCCCGACATTTCCTGTCAGTACTATAACCAAGGCAAGTACCAGCCATTCGGTAAGTGTTAGTTCAGATGTGTACCTGTTCAACAAATAAGCTCCGGCCAGTGCGAAAATAACTCCGCCTGCGAAACCTTCAATGGTCTTTTTAGGAGATACCGAAGGGAATAACTTGTTTTTGCCGATCGATTTTCCCACCAGATATGCGAAAGAATCGTTAACCCATATTAATATAAAAATACCAATAATCAAGGATTTTGCAAAATGGTCTTTGCTATATGGGATCATCGTCAGAAAGATGCATCCGCCTCCTATGTAAAACAGGCTGATAAAGAATTTATTCAGATTGGAAAACTTTCTCTTTTCTTTCGAGTAAAGTCTTGTAAACAGATAGCTGTTTACAGATAAACAAACAAGGAGCAGGAGGTATATTAAAGGTTGTTTTTCCGATACATCGGGAAGGATATATATAAATACCCACCATAAGGCCAGGAAAGCAATGAAAATATGATATCCGCTTAATTTTATGATTTTTTTGAATTCATAAAGACATATGAGTCCAAAGGCAAGGAATAAAAAATCAAAAGCATCTGTGTGCAAAATAGCAGCAGATAATAATAGGAAAACATATAATATTCCGGTGATGGCACGTTTTGCGAGTTCTTTCATTCTAAAGATCTTCCAATAGCAGCAAATATAGGTTTTTTGAACTACTTCCGTATGACAGAAAATCTTTTTCCTCTTTAAGGCTAAAGTGTTTTATGGTGGTGATATTCGTAGGGATCTGGCTCTTGTTTTTTGATTTGATTCCTCTTAGCCCTTCGCCGATAGTGTCAACAAGCTGACTTGTGGTGGCATAGACTATAAAGTTGTCAGGTAGTTCAAATAGTTTTTTTTCTCCGATTTGGTTAGAATTTATCAAGATAGATCCGTTGTCGGCAACCAGGTTTTCACAGGTCGTTATGAAAAAAGTAGCATCGCGGCAAGTTTTGTCAAAGTTTATATTGAAACCGGAAAACCGTCTTTGTAAGGTATCTGATAAACAACAGGCATAATGTGACTCCCAATCATTCTCAGTGAGAATATTTTGAAAATTTTCGTTTAATTCTTCTGTATTTTCACAATACAAAAATTTACCACCGTTTTTTCTAAAATTGATGGTAAATTTTTCATCTATGGGAAAATTAATTTCCGGCATAAATTTCCCTCTGGACTCTAATGGTTTATCAGAGGGTTTGTCTTCTTTCTTGTTGCCAAAAATTTTTTTAAATATGTTCATTTACAATTTTGGGGTTTCTCCATTTCTAATTCTAAATGTAACGTAAAGTTATAAAAATCATTACTGACCTGTTAATTTGTCGATAAATAAATGTTATTTAATTGTTTCTTCGCTTTGATTGCTTTCCTGGTTTTGATTTTCTTCTATGGTTTCTTCAGGCGCTACATTTTCTTCTTCCTCTTTCGTAAAAGGACGTTTACCAAATATACGTTCTAAATCATCTTTAAAGATTACTTCTTTTTCAAGGAGGCGGTCAGCCAGCTCTGAAAGTTTATCTTTATTCTGGCTCAGTATCTCAATAGCTCTTTGGTATTGTTCTTCAACAATTCTCGATATTTCTTTATCGATAATCTGGGCAGTTTCTTCACTATATGGTTTTGTGAAAGAATACTCAGATTGTCCGCGAGAATCGTAATAGGTCAGGTTGCCGATTTTATCATTAAGTCCATATATGGTTACCATGGCCTTTGCTTGTTTTGTTACCTTCTCAAGGTCACTGAGGGCACCGGTTGAAATTTTATCAAAGATTACTTTTTCGGCAGCTCTGCCGCCCAATGCAGCACACATTTCGTCTAGCATTTGTTCGGTACGTACAATGAGCCTTTCTTCCGGCAGGTACCAGGCAGCTCCCAGGCTTTGACCACGGGGAACAATAGTTACTTTTACCAGTGGAGCGGCATGTTCCAGCATCCAGCTTACGGTAGCATGACCTGCCTCATGGAAAGCAATGGTTTTCTTTTCTTCAGGGGTGATGATTTTGTTTTTCTTTTCTAAACCACCGACAATTCTGTCCACAGCATCCAGAAAGTCCTGTTTGTCTACTGCTTTCTTGCCTTTTCTTGCAGCAATAAGGGCAGCTTCATTACATACGTTGGCGATGTCAGCTCCGGAAAAGCCGGGTGTTTGTTTGGCAAGGAAGTCCAGATCTAAGGTCTCAGCTGTTTTAATAGGGCGTAAATGAACATTGAAAATTTCTTTACGCTCTCTTAAGTCCGGTAAATCGACATAGATCTGACGATCGAAACGACCGGCACGCATTAATGCTTTATCAAGAACATCAGCGCGGTTTGTGGCGGCTAAAACAATTACATTGGTATTAGTGCCGAAACCATCCATTTCCGTCAATAGCTGATTTAATGTATTCTCACGTTCGTCGTTGCTTCCGGTGAAGTTGCTTTTGCCTCTGGCACGACCGATAGCGTCAATCTCATCGATAAAGATGATCGACGGCGACTTGTCTTTGGCCTGTTTGAAAAGGTCTCTTACCCTTGATGCTCCTACACCTACAAACATTTCGACAAAATCGGAAC
Organism: Zhouia spongiae; assembly: GCF_022760175.1. Classification (GTDB taxonomy): domain Bacteria; phylum Bacteroidota; class Bacteroidia; order Flavobacteriales; family Flavobacteriaceae; genus Zhouia; species Zhouia spongiae. The sequence continues at coordinate 259,424 of NZ_CP094326.1, read as the reverse complement.
CGGACAGTGAAAAGAAAGGAACTTTGGCCTCTCCTGCTACGGCTTTGGCTAATAGGGTTTTACCGGTGCCCGGAGGGCCTACCAACAGGGCTCCTTTAGGGATTTTACCACCCAGGGAGGTATATCTTTCAGGATTCTTTAAGAAGTCTACGATTTCCTGCACCTCTTCTTTAGCTCCTTCTAATCCGGCAACATCCTTGAATGAAACTTTCATATCGGTCTTTTCGTCAAAGAGCTTCGCTTTTGATTTACCAATATTGAATATTTGTCCTCCAGGTCCGGCCGATCCTCCACCTGACATTCTTCTCATCAGGAAGATCCAGATAGCGATCAGGATGATAAAAGGCAGAATATACGCTAGGATATCGCCCAGCCAGTTAGGTTCGTCGTCAATAAGGATCTCAACCGAATTTTGCTGGCTTGTTTGTTCGAGAACCTTGTCCAGTTTTTCCTGAAGGAGCTTCAGGTCACCATAAACACAGGTGTATTGTGGTGTGTCAGCCGAGCTTGGAAAGATAGATTTGCTTATTGCTTTTTTGTGTTCTTCTTTCTTTTTAGCCTCTTCTGTAAGGTATATTTTAGCTTTTCCGATATTTCTGATGATCTCGATTTTTTTGACATCACCTTCATTGAGATAGTTTTCGACTTGTTGGAGGGTTGTCTCCGGAGGGTTTTGCCAACTGGATCCACCCGAGAAAAACTGAAACCCTATTAAAAACAGGAAAATAATTGCATAAAACCAGTATGAACTAAACTTAGGTTTTTTTGTATTTTGATTATTATTAGCCATTAATTGTTGTCTAAAGTGTTATTAATTTGAAGATATCTCGGTTATTTTGGCATCACCCCAAAGGCCTTCGATATCATAAAATTCTCTAATGTGTTTTTGGAAGACGTGTACAACGATGTTCACAAAGTCGATAAGTACCCATTCAGCATTCTCGCTACCTTCAACATGCCATGGCTTGTCTCCGGTTTCTTTATTGACCATTTTTTCAACAGAATTTACAATAGCGTTTACTTGGGTGTTTGATGAACCGTTGCAGATAATAAAGTAGTCACAAACCGTATTCTCTATTTCACGCAGATCTAAGATACTTATATCATTTCCCTTTACTTCTTCAATACCTTTAATAATTGATGTTATTAATTGATCTGTACTACCGCTTTTTTTTGTCATTAATATTATAAATTTTCATCAGTTGTTTTTTGCTTTTTGTTTTCGGATTAATTCAGAAAGCAAAAAAATAATTAATTTTGACCAGGCCTTGGCGCTTAAAAAGTCGCTCTAAAACTCATTTCACAAAATTATTATTTTTTGGCATTATAGCTATTCTAATTAACATACATTTTAAGTAAATATACTGAATTAATAAATGAAAATAATCAAACTTGATGCCATAGACTCTACAAATTCTTTTTTACGGCAACTGAGTACCATAAATAAGGTAGATGATTTTACGACTGTGATAGCAAAACACCAAACATCGGGAAAAGGACAAATGGGGGCGGCATGGAAAGTAGAAGAAGGGAAGAACCTTACCACTAGCGTGTTCAAGCGTATCAGTTGTTTGAGAAATGAGGAGCTGTTTTACGTTAGTATGGCTGTTTCTCTGGCCGTATATGACAGCCTGAAAAAATTTTTGATTCCCGATCTGGCTATTAAATGGCCTAACGACATTTTGTCAGGAGATAAAAAGATTTGCGGGATTTTAATAGAAAGTGTGGTTAAAGGACGCGATTTGGAAGCTGCGATTATCGGTATCGGACTAAATGTGAACCAGACCGGGTTTGATAACCTGCCTCAGGCATCTTCTTTAAAGGCTATTACTGGAATTCAGTATAACGTTGATGAATTGTTACAGGAGATCCTGGTTCATCTTCAGCATTATGCTTTGTTTATTGAAGAGAAGGAGTTTGATGTTTTAAAAGTGAAATATGAGGAAAAATTATTCAGAAAAAATAAACCTTCCACTTTTAAAGATAAAGAGGGAAGGCTATTTATGGGTTTTATAAAAGGTGTCTCTGAAAGTGGAAAACTGATCCTTCGATTAGAAGATGAAGTCTTTAGGGAATTCGATCTAAAAGAAGTTCGTTTGCTGTATTAAAGGGTTCCCATTTTTTCAGATAAGGTATTGATAAATTTAGTGATGGGGCCTTTTACCATCATCGCCATCATCGGATTGAAATCGCCCTCAAAAATTAAGTTTGCTTCACTTTTGCCGGCCTCCAGTTCGTTGATGTTTGCTGTTAAACTGAACGGGATTTTCCCACCGGCCGCACCAAGGCTTACTTTGTCGAATTCGTTTTTCTCCTGAAGTTTTAAAACGATTTCAGGCATGCCGCTTAGGGCGAATAAAAACGTATCGTCTTCCAATACTTCAAATTTACTAATGTTGTCAGGCATTAACTTTTCGAAGTTCTTAACGTCAGTTAAAAAGCCAAAGAGTTCTTCTCTTGATTTGTTTACTGTTGCTTTTGGACTTTCTATCCTCATACTTTTGAAGTGTTATTCCAATCGGCAGGATTCACGCGCCAATTTTTTAGGGTGTCTAAATCTTTATCTGTGATGTAATTAGTGTCTATGGCTTGTTCTAGCAAGAACTCATAATTACTAAGTGTATGCAGGTCTAAATGTTCTTTTTTGAAGTTCTCAACAGCAAGGTCGAAGCCATATGAGAAAATGGCAATCATGCCTTTCACATTTGCTCCATGTTCTTTAAGTGCAGTTACAGCATTTAAACTACTTTTTCCGGTGCTGATCAGATCTTCAACAACTACGACATTCTGTCCTCTGTCTAAAAAACCTTCTATTTGATTACCTCTGCCGTGTTTTTTAGGTTCAGGGCGAACATAAACAAATGGCAACCCGAGGTATTCGGCTACGAGCATTCCGATGCCGATGGCTCCGGTAGCTACTCCGGCAATCACATCAGGGGTTCCGAACTCCCGTTCTATTTGCTTGGCCATACTTTCCCTGATATAATTTCTGATGGGAGGGAAAGATAATACTATCCTATTGTCGCAGTAAATAGGGGACTTCCATCCTGAAGCCCAAGTAAAAGGATTTTTCGGATTCAACTTTATTGCATTAATTTGCAATAGAAGTTCTGCTGTTTTTTTTGCAGTGTCTTTATCTAAAACCATGATGCAAATGTATGAAGTTTTTGTGAACGATCATCCTATCTATTTAACAAACAGTGTCAAGAAAGAGATGAATGACAAGTTATTTCTTTTAGATACTTTTGATATAGAGTACGTTGTAAATCAGCTGAATAACGAAGATGTAGCCCGTGTTTTTTTGTACCATCCGGATAAGGAAAATCTTTTGAAAAAATTTAAAAAAAGAGTTCCTGTAGTGGTAGCAGGCGGCGGACTGGTGGTCAATCCTAAAGGGGAAAAGCTTATGATATACAGGAATGGCAAGTGGGATATCCCGAAAGGGAAACTGGATGCCGGTGAAAGTATCGAAGAGGCAGCTATAAGGGAAGTGGAAGAGGAAACGGCGGTGAAGGGGCTGGAGCTGGACAAGTTTCTATGTAAGACGTATCATATTTTTAAGCGCAACGGGGATTTTAAGCTTAAAGAAACTTACTGGTATGCCATGAATACTGATTTTTCAGGAAAACTGAAGCCTCAGAGGGCTGAAGGGATTCAAAAGGCCGAATGGCAACACGATGAAAAAATACTTCAGTCGCTTCAAAATTCTTATCCGAATATACGTCTTGTAATCGAAGCGTATAATAAATTACCTCATAAGACGATACACCGGGTATCTTAAATGTGATTTTTCATAATAATCAGACCTTTTATGTATCCAGTCTAATTGATCGTACCAGTCGGATGCAAATTTTTCATCTTGTTGTTTTTTTCGCTCGAATTCGAGTTTTAGCTGCGGATCATTTTTCAGCAGCTCGGCAGCGACATCTTCAAAAACATAAGGAGAGAAACCTTCCTTTTGTTGTAATATGGTATCAAAAAAGTTCCAGTTGAAGAAAGAGTCTGTTGCTTCGGGTTCCAGGGTTTCCAGTAAATATCTTATGCCGGGTTGATTGGTTTTTACCAAAAAATCCCCTTTTCTGAAAGCGACCCCCTCATCAGAGGTGTATGTTTCTGTGTCATAATGGAGGTAATGACCTTCATAAGCACTGTTTCTGGTTTTATAAGAGGCAATTTTGTATGTCTGGACATTCATTACAGTATCATTCTTTAAGGCGGTTATCTGAATGTTGTTTTTTTTAAGGAGGTCAATTACTCTCCACCAGTTTTTCGGGATCATGTAGGCTTCCGGGATTTCTACCGTTTTTGACGGGATGAAATAATTCTGGTATTCCACATTTTTTGTAAAGGGTTTGTCCCTGTGATATTTTAAGCGATCTGACCCGGTAACCATACTTTGCTCAAAAGACCCTTCATACCCTTTGAATTTTAAAACGGAGGTTTTGCTTGTATCGATCTCCCATTGAACCGGATAAGAGGTTGCCCCGTAAAAATATTTAAACGTATTTTTCCGTAGTGATTTAATTTTGGAATGATCGTTGTCAGCAATGACAATCATGCTTTTCATCAATTCGTAGGTCCCTTCTACGCGTGGTTTGTATGGTTTAAGCATATGGGTTTCGACCATCATACCTAAAGTATTCCAGAGGGTAGTATACCCGGTTGAGTATCTCGGAGAATCAAAGAATTGAGAGAATCCTTTTTCCGGAACATTATTAAAGACATTTACATACGGGGTGATGTCCCAGTTTTTCCCGGCTAGCTTTTCTTCCAAAGCGGGTTGAAATTCATTGTGTAAATAGGAACCCAAGGGGCCGCCGAGTTTATTGTGTTGTGTAAACAGATGTGTGAGGGTATATTGATAGTCGGCACCATTGCTTACATGATTATCGATAAAAATATCAGGATGTACCAGATGAAAAATTTCGGCAAAAGCCAGGGCATTTTTGGTGTCTGATTTTATAAAGTCCCTGTTCAGGTCGTAATTGCGGGCATTTCCTCTAAAGCCATATTCTTTCGGGCCATTCTGATTGGTTCTTGTACTCGTGTTCCTGTTTAATGCGCCACCTATATTGTAGATCGGGATTGTAGTTAAAACAAGGTTTTCCGGACTTTTGATTCTTCCTTCTGCAAGGTCCCTGATTAACATCATGGTGGCGTCAATACCATCAGATTCTCCGGGGTGTATCCCGTTGTTAATCAGGATGATGGTTTTTTCTTCTTGCAATGTACGGAAGTCAAATAGAGATTCCGGATTATAGGTTACCAGGTGCAGCGGTACACCGCTGTCAGTTGTTCCGATGGTCTGTATATGTACCTGACTGTATTTGTTGGCTAATGCCTGATAGAATGTTATAACATTTGAATAGGTATCCGTTTCAGTACCATTACTTTTTTCAAACTGTGTGGTGAAGTCATGTATGCCGCTGTCTGTTTTAGTTGTACAGTTGCAAAAAAGTAGTAGCAGGATAAAATATCTTTTGATCATATGGTATGTAATTATGTTCAATGTAAGTTGGTTTGGATTTATAGGGTAAATATAGAAAATGTTAATCAGGACTGATGGATTGCTATGAATTTACAGTCTATAGATGTTATCTATAAAGAATGTATTAAGGATTAACAGGATAATTTTGGGATAATATGGGGATAACTATGTTAAAATCATGTTTTATTGTTGTTTTTTGTGTTTTTATAAAGTAGGGCTGTTAAGGAGAGGTAAGTGCTTTTTTGTCAGGAAAAAGAACTGAATTTTGAATTGCAAAATGATGGTTTTTAAGCGTGATTGATAGTCTGTTACAGATAAAAAAGATTATCGAAATTTAAGCAGATATTATTGTAGGCAAGAATGCGGATATAAAAGATTCATTAAATTAGGGGTGTTATCCGCATGCCTTGGTTGTGGTTTATTAGAATAAGCACAGCCCAAAATGTTTTATAGAGTTAAAGCACTAATTTATGAAAGAAATAAACCCGGAAGAGTTTCCGAGAAACTTGACAATGGAAGATATTGACCTGCTGGCAGATTTAATAATTGAAAATCCTGTTTCTGAAAAATGGAAACGAATAGCCGGTAAACTAACTTCTGAACAAAAAATCAGGATTAATAAAAGAGTAGAAATTAAAAGCTATTATAAAACGGAAGCGCTTCCTTCGTTTAATAAAAAATCAATAGATGACGAAACATGGAAAGATTTAAAAGAGCTGAATGAAAGAGTAAACTTTTACGGGAATATGGGTGAGCCGACAACGCCTTCGGAATTCAAAGCTAAATATGGGGTATGGCCTTCTAAAGAATGAAAAAAACAGGAGGTATCGATGGGTGTTTTGATTTCATAGAATCGGGGAAAGAGTTTGGTGAGAAATGAGCTGATAAGTGTCGGGATATCGGTTAAAAATAAAGAAATATGGAAAATAAGTGAAAGAAAATTTGCGAAACCAAAAGGTTGCGTGTAAATTAGCAACCAATTGGTTTCTTAAAAAAATGTTTACAAATGAAACGAGACGTTTTTCAGGCTATAGCTGACCCGACACGAAGGGCAATACTCGTATTGATCGCAACCCAGGCATTAACGCCGAATGCATTGGCCGAAGAGTTTGATATGACACGCCAGGCAGTTTCCAAACATATCAGGATCTTGAATGAATGTGAGTTATTGCAGCAGGAGAAGGTAGGCAGGGAGATCTATTATCAGCTTAGAATAGACAAAATGAAAGAAATAGACAAATGGTTAGGGCAGTTCCGGAAAATTTGGGAAACCCGCTTTAGCCAACTCGATAGTGTATTATTAACCATCAAAAACCGGAAAAAATGAATAAAACTATTTTATTCAACTTCGATGTTGATAAAGAAAACAATCAAATTAAGGTCGATAGGTCTTTTAATGCGCCTGTTGACTTGGTCTGGGCTGCCTGGACCGAAGCCGATATCCTAGACCAATGGTGGGCACCAAAGCCTTGGGTGACAAAGACAAAAACAATGGATTTCAGAGAAGGAGGATATTGGCTTTATGCCATGGTGAGTCCTGAAAATGAAGAACATTGGGTAAGGGTGGATTATATTGAAATAAGTCCTGAAAAATATTTTTCTTCTTACGACGGGTTTTGCGATTCAGATGGGCGTCCCAATACCATGCTGCCCAGAAACAAATGGGAAAACCATTTTACAAGCCAGGGAGACGATACTTTGGTAAGCATATTGTTAACGTTTGATACTTTGGAAGATCTTGAAAAAATAATCTCAATGGGCTTCAAAGAAGGCTTTACCGCCGGTCTGGAAAATTTAGACCAGTATATTGCATCTCAGTTCTACCTCAGAAAGAAAAATAAACCCGACAATAAGGCAAGAGTCTCCTCTTATCTTAATTTTCCAGGTAATACAGAAGCAGCCTTCCTTTTTTACAGGGCTGTTTTTCAAACCGATTTCATCAATGGAATTCAACGTTTTGGAGATATCCCTTCTGATCCTGATCAGCCGACGGTCGCAGAGCAGGTTAAGGATATGATTTTGCATATTGAGTTGCCTATTCTTGGAGGACATATATTGATGGGAACAGATGCTCCAAAGGAGTTTGGAATGACCGTTGAGAAAGGAAACAATATGTATATCAACCTGGAACCCGAATCGAGAGAAGAAGCAAGACGTCTTTTCGAGGAGCTTTCTGTCGATGGTAAGGTTAAGATGCCCTTGCAGGATATGTTCTGGGGTGCTTACTATGGGAGCTTGACAGATAAGTATGGGGTTAATTGGATGATAAATTTTCAAAATAAATAGGACATGAAAAAGTACAAAATCATTTTTTGGTTAACTACAGCCTTTATCTTTTTGTTTGAAGGACTAATGCCGTTAAGTACCTTGTTGTTTGCGCAAGAGTATATGAATGCGGGCACGAAGCCATTGGGGTACCCGGATTATTTTGCTGTGGCATTGATCATATTTAAGGTCATGGGAGCTGCTGCCCTGATGATCCCAAAGTTGCACCCCAGGCTAAAAGAATGGGCGTATGCCGGGTTGACCTATAATCTTGTATTTGCTGCTATTAGTCATTTCGCAGTAGATGGGATAGGGTTTCAGTCTTTTTTTCCGTTGATCATTATGGCAATTTTAGCTGTATCCTATATTAATTATCACAAAATAAATTCAGTTGTACCAAATAGAAACTAAATCTTATGTCATTCCAGGCTTATATAGACAATATAAAAAGTAAAACAGGAAAATCCCCTGACGATTTCAGGAAATTGGCAGCGGAAAAAGGATTTTTACGAAACGGAGAATTAGTTGTAAAAGCAACGCAGGTCACCAATTGGCTGAAAGATGAGTTTAAACTCGGGCATGGACATGCTATGGCAATCTATGCTACATTCAAGGGAAAAACCAAATAAGCTGACACACCAAAAGACAGGGAGATTACCTGTTTGTCGTGTGGATTCTAAGGAGTATATAAGCCCGGAAGAGCCTAAAACCCTGATCCTGTACCTGTTTATGAATATGGTTTCTGTATGATATTTTACTAACTTGTGCAGTGCTTATAAGCGCTATGATTTATTAAAGCGATCGTACAAAAAAGAACGTAAAACATGTTTAATTTCCCGGCACTCTCTTCTCGAAGAACAATAACAGAAAGAGAGTTCCCGGGATTTTTAAAAAATTATATCCATTGAAGGCAATAACCCTACAAGATTTCGGAGGAACAGAAAATTTTAAACTGGTTAATCTGGACAAACCAATAGTGAACGAGAATGAGGTGCTTATTAAAATAAGAGCAGTAGCATTTAATCCTATTGATTATCAAATGCGGCTTGGGGCTACTGAAAGTAAACTATTGAAGTCTCCGGTTTTGGGAAGAGAATTATCGGGAGAGATCGTCAGGCTGGGGAAAAATGTAAATTCGTTTGCAATCGGAGACAAGGTTTCTGCCTATGTGGGAAGCCTGGCTTCTAACGGAACATATGCTGAGTATATAAGTGTTCCTTCCAAATTGATCGCTAAAAATCCTCCTGGTTTAACTTTTGAGCAGGCCGCAGCCATGCCAATGGTCGGGATGACAGCCCTACAGTGTTTCAATAGAGTGATGGTCCCAAAAGAAAAACCGGTTTTTATAGCGGGAGGGGCAGGCGGTGTTGGAACCGTCCTTATAAAATTATTATTAGCGAATGGAAATGCAAATGTTTATACCACTGCCGGTAACCATGAAAGTATTGAACACCTGAAAAATATCGGATTAAATGAAAGCAGGATTATCAATTATAAGGAGGAGGATATCATCAAAGTACTGAAAGAAAGGGTCGGGTACTTTGAATATGTAATCGATCTGGTCGGAGGAAAAATCTCTGAAATATGTGCCAAACTTGTCGATGTTTTCGGGACTTATATTGATGTAACATTTCTAGCGACCGATAGTGCTAAGGAACTGTTGTTTGACAAGGCGACAACCGTTGTAAACATTGCTAATTATGCACCTACCTTAAAGGCGGGTTCTGAGCCACTTGAATACTATGGAAATGCACTGGGGGAGCTTTTTGATAAAGTGAAGAACCATATCATTAGTCCGACAGCTATCAATGTGGTTGGTAGCCTGGGGGTGGAAACGGTACAGAAGGCTCACCGGTTAATGGAAAATAATCAGACAAAAGGGAAAAAGCTGATAATGTCTGTTGACTGAACCGGTTTTGAAGGGTAGTGTATGTTTGTTTCACAATTTTCAATGATAACTTTTTGATAAAGGTATTATTTTGTCGGGAGTTCTATAAATAGTATTTTTGCCCCCTTTAAAAATAACCCGTTATGACTGAGTTTATTAGGAAAATAATGCCAAATGCAAAAGACGATTCGTTAGCAGGTATAACTGTGTCACTGGCAATGATACCAGAAGTAGTAGCTTTTGCTTTTGTGGCTCAAATTAGTCCTATTGTAGCATTGTTTGGAGCTTTTGTAGTAGGTATTGTTTCAGCAATTTTTGGCGGCAGGCCCGGGTTGATTTCAGGAGCAGCAGGAGCCGTAGCTGTAATTTTTGTAAACATGATACAAGAAGGGCATGCAAAAGGGCTGTTGTTTGATACGCCTGTTGAAAATATGGGGTACTTCTATTTATTGGCCGCCGTGGTTCTGATGGGGGGGATTCAAGTACTGGCAGGGATATTAAAGCTGGGAAAGTTGGTAAGGTTAATTCCACATCCGGTAATGATGGGGTTCGTAAATGGTTTGGCAGTAGTTATTTTTATAGCGCAGTTAGGAATGTTCAAAGAAAATAAGAAGGATATTTTCGGACAGAATATGCGTAAAACCGAATCTAAAGAGTTGGTGTATAAAATAGCAGATAACGAGGTGCAAGATATCGTTTCAGGGGCTGCATTGTTTTCAGTCAAGGGAAATTCAATTATCAACAATAAAACTAATCAGGAGGTTTTTGTAAAGTCTGATACGCAAGTTTTTGATGCCAAAACAAAAAAGGTAGTTTATAATATAGAGAATGGCGGATTTTATTCGGTAAAAGATAGTGGCGTCGTAAAATCTGCCCTGCAAGGAACAAAGTTATACACGATGGTCGGACTTGTATTATTAACGATGCTGATCATATGGTTGCTGCCTAAATTAACAACCAAAGTACCTGCAGCATTAACAGCTATTTTAATAGTAACATTTGTGTCAATTTTCGGAGGCATGGAATCCATTAATGTAGGAGATTTTATCAGAGATGGTGGTGGAGCCGGTTTGAACGGATTTGATGAGATTTCTAAAAAGATGAACCTGGCCGAACTTTGGAGCAATCTGCCTTTCAACCTGGATACTTTAAAATTTATAGCACCTTATGCTTTTTTAGCGGCTTCGGTGGGATTGATCGAAACTTTAATGACAATGAACCTGGTAGATGAATTGACAGAAACCAGGGGGAATGGAAATAAGGAATGTGTGGCACAGGGAGCAGGAAACATGTTGAGTGGATTATTCGGAGGTACCGGTGGTTGCGGAATGATTGGTCAAACTGTAATTAACATTAATGCCGGCGGTAGAGGTCGTTTATCAGGAGTTATGATGGCAGTTACTTTATTGATCTTTATTTTATTTGCTGACAAATATATTGAACAGGTGCCTATAGCTGCTTTGGTAGGAGTAATGTTCATGATGGTGATTGACACATTTGCATGGTCTAGTTTTAGAATTATGAATAAGATTCCGAAATCAGATGCGATTGTATTGATTATAGTATCTGCGGTGACTGTGATTTTCGATTTGGCCATTGCCGTATTTGTTGGGGTTATTATTTCGGCATTGGTTTTTGCATGGGAGAATGCAAAGAAAATCAGAGCCAGAAAACGCTTTAAAGAAGACGGTACAAAAATATACGAAATATGGGGGCCTTTATTCTTCGGGAGTATCCAGGCTTTTAACAGCAAGTTTGATGTGAAAAACGATCCTGATCATGTTGAAATTGATTTTGTTGAATCGAGAGTCAGTGATCATTCGGCTCTGGAGGCTATCTTTACATTGGTAGAAAAATACGAGGCAGCCGGGAAATCGATAAAATTAAAGCATTTAAGTAAAGACTGTAAGGCACTACTTTATAAAGCAAGCCCTAAATTCAGGGAGGTGGTAATAGAGGCCATAGACGACCCGCGTTATCATTTGGCAGCTAATCCGGAAGAATTTCCTAAGTCGCTTTCGGAATATAAACTTTTGTAAAAGAGCTTAAAGTAAAAAAAGTAAAGGCAGTGCTCTTCACCGACTGCCTTTGTTTTTTACTCGATCATCGAGATTTAAATGCTCCCACGCCTGCCCGTATCCATTCAGGCGGACTTGTCCTTGTGAAATAGTCCTGACGGAATTTCATGGGACTTGCGTCGAAATGTTTTTTAGGTTTTACTTATGTGTGTTATTCGTTTTTTAAGTGAACGGTATCAGGAACGAGTCCCGTATAATCACCTCCGTTGCGGATAACATCTCGAACGATCGATGAGCTGATATAAGATTTCCCGGAAGAAGTCAATAAAAATACGGTCTCTTTTGTTATCGGGAGGTACTTAAGGTTTATTGAGCGGGAAATTTTCATTTGAATGTTTCTTTTCTTAAAAAAAACTAGTCTGCTATGTTCCGTGATGCTTTTGTAATTCCTTAGGTTTGTAAGTGCTAAAGATCAATTATAAGTAATCCGTATATTATGCGCCTAGTAAAAACTTCATTGGTTTCGACACTACTGTTGCCGGTATTCCTCTTTATTTCATGCAGTAAAATGCAAGTGTTCAATATGAGTGATTTCGGTCTGAAGCCCGAACCCGGTTTTGATAATTCACTTCCTTTGGCGAATGCCTTGAAAGAAATAGCACAGGCCTCTGCATCCGGAAAGGAAGTGGTAGTAAATTTTGATAAAGGACGTTATGAGTTTTTTCCTGAAGAAGCTGATACGACCCTGTATTTTATTTCGAATCACGACCAGGTAAAGACGAGAAGTACTGGTTTTAATTTTGATGGTTTGAAGAATGTAACCTTCGACGGAGGAAATTCAACATTTATATTTCATGGAAGAATGTTACCAATGGCTATCTCGGAATGTGATAGTATTACCTTAAGAAATTTTTCTATAGATTTTGAAAATCCACACATTGCACAGGCAACTATAGTAAAAAACGACTCCATCAATAAAACCATTACATACGAACTAGCGCCCTGGGTATCTTATGATGTAAAAGATAGTGTGTTAATAACCAAAGGAAGGGGATGGGAGCATACTCCTACATCCGGGATTGCTTTTGAAAAAGATACACGTAGAATTGTTTATCAAACAGGCGATATCCGGCTAGGAGTGAAGGGTGTTGCTGAAGTTGCACCACATATAATCAAGGCTCCCTGGGATGATAAGCGGTTAGTTCCGGGAACTGTGGTGGTTATGCGGACATGGAATCGCCCTGCGCCGGGAATTTTTGTGCAATATAGCCAAAATGTGGCTTTAGAAGGAGTGACGGTACATTACGCAGAGGGAATGGGATTGTTAGCTCAAATGACAGCGCATATCAGTCTCAATAATTTTAATGTGGCTTTAAAAGGGGCTGATGATCCGAGGTATTTTACGACCCAGGCAGATGCTACACATTTTTCCGGATGCAAAGGTGTAATCAGATCTAAAAACGGGTTGTATGAAAATATGATGGATGATGCCATTAATGTACACGGAACTTATTTGAAGGTGACTAAAAGAGTCTCTGAAAAGGTGGTACATGCCCGTTATATGCATTCGCAAGCCTGGGGTTTTGATTGGGGATATCCGGGAGACCAGGTACAGTTTGTAAAAGCAAATACGATGGATTTGTTGAGTAAAAAGGCTACCATCGCAACCATAAAGCCTGTAGACAGCAAGACGAATCTGGGGGCGAAAGAATTTCGAATTGAATTTAAAGAGCCAATCCCTCAGGAAATTACCGAAACAGAAGCGTTTGGTATTGAGAACCTCGAATGGACACCAGAGGTTGTGTTTTCGGATAACATTGTTCGCAATAACAGGGCCCGGGGTGCATTATTTAGTACGCCTTTAAAAACCATAGCTGAAAATAACACTTTCGACCATACATCGGGTACTGCGATATTGTTGTGTGGTGATTGTAATGGTTGGTATGAAACCGGGTCTTGTACCAATGTTATCATCAGGAATAATAAGTTTATCAATGCACTTACCAGTTATTATCAATTCACTAATGCTGTAATTTCCATTTATCCGGAGATTCCAAATTTAAATGAGCAGGAGAATTATTTTCATGGGGATGAGATAATTATTGAAGACAATTATTTTGAAACTTTTGATAGCCCGATTCTTTATGCAAAGTCAGTTAAAGGACTGACTTTTAGGAACAATGTAATAGATATGAACACTGCTTACCATCCATTTCACTGGAATAAGGCAAAGTTCTTATTTGAGAGCGTTGTCGACTTCACTATAGATAATAACGAATTTGAAGGCGGTTATAATGAAGAAGAAGATTTGATCGTAAAGTAAAAAAAGTAAAGGCAGTGCTCTTCACCGACTGCCTTTGTTTTTTACTCGATCATCGAGATTTAAATGCTCCTACGCCTGCCCGTGTCCATTCAGGCGGACTTGTCCTTGTGAAATAGTCCTGACGGAATTTCATGGGACTTGCGTCGAAATGTTTTTTAGGTTTTACTTATGTGTGTTATTCGTTTTTTAAGTGAACGGTATCGGGAACGAGTCCAGTATAATCACCTCCGTTGCGGATAACATCTCGAACGATCGATGAGCTGATATAAGATTTCCCGGAAGAAGTCAATAAGAACACGGTCTCAATTTCAGAGAGTTTACGATTTGTATGAGCGATGGCTTTTTCAAATTCAAAATCTGCCGGATTTCGTAATCCCCTTAAAATAAATTGGGCGTTGATCTTTTTACAGAAATCTACCGTTAACCCTTCGTAGGTCATTACTTTTATTTTAGGCTCATTCTTAAAAGCTTCTGCTATGAATTGTTTTCTTTTTTCAAGAGAAAACATATATTTTTTGTCGGCATTTATTCCTACGGCAATAACGAGTTCATCAAAAAGAGAAACACCTCTCATGATAATATCATAATGCCCTAGGGTAATGGGATCGAAAGATCCTGGGAAAACAGCTCTTCTCATCAGGTAAATTTACAATTTTTGATTTAAAGCTTCTTCAATAGCATTTTCAAAAAGCATCGATAGGCTTATTCCTGCCTGTTGTGCCTGTTGTGGCAGGATGCTGGCTTCTGTTAAACCGGGGGTGGTGTTAACCTCCAGTAAATGAGGCTCACCATCAACAAAAATATACTCACTTCTGCTAAAACCTTTCATTTTAAGTATCCGGTATACTTTTTCAGCAACCTCACTCACTTTTTGTGTCCATTCATCCGGAATTCCGGCGGGTGTAATCTCCTGGGATTTCCCCAGATATTTGGCTTCATAATCAAAAAACTCGTTTTCAGAAACGATTTCAGTAATGGGGAGTACTTTAACATTTCCTTTATAGGTAATAACCCCCACAGAAACTTCGGTACCATCTAAAAAGGATTCGATAATGATTTCATCGTCTTCGTTGTAGGCTGTTTCAATTGCCGGAATCAATTCTTCCCGGGTTGTTACTTTGGATACTCCAAAACTGCTTCCCGCCTTATTGGCTTTGACAAAGCATGGAAGCCCCACTTTTGTTATGATCTCATTTTCCCGGACTTCATCTCCCTGATTTAAATAATAAGAAGTGGCAGATTTAATCCCGTATGGTTTTAGAACCGATAGCAGGTCGCGTTTGTTGAATGTCAGTGCCGACTGGTAGAATCCGCAACCGGTAATCGGAATTTTCAATAATTCAAAATAGGCCTGCATATACCCATCTTCTCCCGGAGAGCCATGTATGGCATTGAAAACACAGTCAAAATAGATTTTGTGTTCATTTAACGTGATGGAAAAGTCATTTCTGTCGACAGGAGTTTCATTATTATCCGCATCTACATAAACCCACTTTTCTTTAAAGATGTGTATTTTGTAGGGCTTGTATTTCTCTTTATTCAAATAGTTGTGAACTACTTCGCCGCTTTGAAGTGATATGATATACTCGCTTGAGTAACCGCCCATGATGATGGCTATATTCTTTTGCATGTACCAAAACAATTAAAAATACGTTAAACAAAAATATCAATTTATTGTTGTAACTGTTCAATGGGATATAGTTTTCTATATTTCCTATATGAAAGTTAAGATATGTAGACTAAATTTTACAAATTTGCATTCTGTAACAAGAAGTGCCGAATAAAAAAGTTTATCTTCGTGTGCCTTTTAAATTAATAGTATGGGTTTAATAAAGTTTGTTGTCAGTAAAACGTTTTTAAAACAATTACTGTTAGCCTTGATAGTTCTGGTGGTGGTAGTTTTTGGAATAATGCAATGGTTAAAAATATCGACGAATCATGGCGAGTATATTGAGGTTCCTGATCTTTCTAAGAAAACCATCAATGAGGTGCAAATGACATTAGAAAAAGTAAAGCTTAATTATCTTGTTTTAGATTCTACAAATTACAATCCTTCGTTTCCGACCAAGTCTGTAATTGAGCAGAATCCGCCGGCAGGCAATAAGGTAAAAGAAGGCAGAAAGATCTACCTGACTATAAACCCATCCGGATATCGAAAGGTAAGTGTGCCGAAAGTAGTTCAGGAAACCCTTCGTACTGCTACCTCAATTATAAAAGCTGTCGGCCTGGAAGTCGGAGAGGTAACTTATGTCGATAATATAGGTAAGGATATGGTACTTGGAATTAAATTTGAGGGGAAAGAGATTGAGCCGGGAACATTGCTTCCCAAGACATCGAAGATAGACTTGATCTGCGGTAACGGTAATAAATAAATTTAGATGAGCGCTGAAGATCAAAATGAAATAGACAGTCAGGACGATGAGTTATACGAGCATTATAGCTTTGATGCGGGGAAACTTTCAAATCCTTTAAGGGTCGATAAATTTTTAATGAATTTTATTGAGAATGCTACAAGAAATAAAATTCAGCAAGCGGCCAAGAACGGTAACATTCATGTAAATGGCAAACCGGTAAAGCAGAACTACAAAGTGAAAGCCAACGACGTGGTAAAGGTGTTGTTTGAGTATCCGCCTTATGAGCATTTACTGACACCTGAGAATATTCCTCTTGATATCGTATATGAAGACGATACTTTACTGGTTATTAATAAGCCGGCAGGAATGGTGGTACATCCTGGTCATGGTAATTATTCAGGAACCCTGATTAATGCATTGGTATACCATTTTGACAACCTGCCCAATAACAGCGATAACCGTCCGGGGCTAGTACACCGGATCGATAAGGATACTACGGGCTTACTGGTTATTGCTAAAACCGAACATGCCTTGAACCATTTATCGAACCAATTTGCTGAAAAGACAAGTGAACGGGAATATGCAGCCCTCGTTTGGGGGAATATAGAAGAAGAGGAAGGTACTGTAGAAGGGCATATCGGACGTCATCATAAGAACCGTTTACAGATGGACGTTTTTACAGACGGCAGCCATGGTAAAGAAGCGGTTACCCATTATAAAGTTACGGAGCGACTGGGTTATGTTACATTGGTGTCCTGTAAATTGGAAACCGGCCGTACCCACCAGATCCGCGTACATATGAAACATATAGGGCATACCTTGTTTAACGATGCACGTTATGGAGGGGATAAGATATTGAAAGGGACTTCCTTTACCAAATACAAGCAGTTTGTTGAAAATTGTTTTAAGGTACTTCCCCGACAAGCGCTACATGCCAAAACACTCGGTTTTGAACACCCTGAAACGGGAGCGTTTTTAAGGTTTGATTCAGAACTCCCGGCCGATATGGTCGAATGCCTGGACAAATGGCGTAATTATGCCAGACATAAAGATCTTGAATAGAAAATGATTATTATCGTATAGGATAATAGTTCATAAAATACTTCCGGATACCATGTATGAGTGTTAATTTTATCTTCAAGTAAAAATGAAGGTAAAAGAACTCATATTATATACACCGAATATGGAAGAGCAGCGGACTTTTTATCATAAGACGCTGGGATTCCCTCTTCTCGTTAACTCTAATGAAAAAATTTCGTTTCAGACAGGAGAAAGTACCCTCAGTTTTTTGAAAAGGAATACTGCCGTACCCGGGCATTTTGCTTTTAACATACCTCCATATACAGAACAGTATGCCCTGGAGTGGCTTAAGCAGCGTGTTGAGTTATTGCCTTTTGAGAATAATGACATTATTGATTTTTCAGGTTGGAATGCAAGGGCTCTGTATTTTTATGATGCAGATAAGAATATAGTTGAATTTATAGCCAGGAGGAACCTGGAGATTAAAGAAGAAACAGGGTTTTCTATAGAGAGCGTCATTAATATCAGTGAGGTCGGCATAGCAACAACAGACATTGAGAGGGTTTACAATGCTTTAAACCTGACAAAAAAGCTGCCGGTGTATGATGGGAGTTTTGCCAGATTTTGTGCAGCAGGTAATGAAGAAGGATTGTTTATATTAGTCAATAAGAATGAAAAAAAATGGTTTCCGACGGGAGATGAAGTATTATTCACTGACCTGGAAGTAAGGGGCGACTATAATTTTATATATAAAAACGGAAAAATAATAATACAGAAATAATATCGTATGAAACTAGTTATATCACCTGCTAAATCTTTAGATTTTGAGTCTAAATTACCTACTACGCTTAATACAGAAGCTTGTTTTTTAACGGAAGCGGAACGTATCAATAAACTATTGAAAAAGAAATCGGCTAAGAGTTTATCCAGGCTCATGAGTATTTCGGATAACCTGGGACAACTGAATTATGAACGGAATCAGGAGTGGAGTTTACCCTTTTCACCGGAAAATGCACGCCAGGCTGTATACGCTTTTAGCGGAGATGTATATAGAGGGCTTGATGCGTATAATATCCCTGAGGAAAAAATGGGTAAGTTACAGAACACGGTTCGTATTATATCGGGGCTTTACGGCATGCTAAAACCTTTAGATCTTATTCAGCCATACCGATTAGAAATGGGAACTAAATTTCCGGTGGGAAAAAATAAGAACCTGTACGAATTCTGGAAGAAAAAAGTGACTCAGGCACTGAATAATGAATTGGAGGAAGGCGAACTGTTTCTGAATCTTGCGAGTAATGAATACTTTAAAGCAATTGATACAAAAGCCTTAAAAGTGCCTGTACTCACTGCCAGCTTTAAAGACTTCAAAAATGGCGAATATAAAACCATAATGACCTTTGCCAAGCTGGCTCGTGGTTATATGACACGCTATATTGTAGATCATAATGTAAATACCATAGATGAGGTAAAAGGTTTTAATTATGAAGGCTATGGGTTTAGTGAAGAAATGTCAACAGACAAAGAATTGGTTTTCATCAGGTAGCTTATTAAAAAAGTACGAAGCCGGCAGTGTGAGGCAGGAAGGATAAACGGAGGTTCATCATGCAGGACTTTCAGGCTTTAAAACCTGACAGTAGAAAATAACAAAGCAACATTAATATGAAGAAATTGATCATAGTAGGGAGTGCCAGAAATAATGGAAACACTAATGAAGTTGCTGCCAGACTAGCTGGGTACACAAACAGTGATGTGCTCAATTTAAATGATTATACTTTCAGTCATTTTGATTACGAACACCAAAACAGGAATGACGAATTTATTCCCTTGATGCGGGAGATAACAGCAAATTACGATATGTTGATATTTGCGACCCCCGTTTATTGGTATTCTATGAGCGGCATTATGAAGATGTTTTTTGACAGGATGACAGATTTGATAAAAATAGAAAAGGATCTGGGGCGTCAATTAAAGGGGAAACAAATGGCTGTTATAAGTTCTTCGAATGGAGATAATTTAGATGATGATTTTTGGTTGCCTTTTGCAAAGACAGCTGAATATTTAGGAATGGGGTACCTGGGAGGCTTGCATACCATATCTGCTGATGTTGATGAGAAAGCGATAAAGGATTTTGCAGAAAAGATATCGGAATCTAAAACTGTTTGCAAAGCGTAATAAAGAGATTTGTTTATCCATCAGCATCCATACCAGCCATTTATCCCAAAAGGGGCAACAAAGCTAATAATCGGAACATTGCCACCTCCCAGATTTACGATTGGTGAGTTCAAAGAAGGGGATGTTGATTTTTGCTATGGTAGCCGGAATGGTTATTTATGGCCAATACTGGATCGGATTTTTGACTTAAGGTTGAAGTTTGAAACAACTCAGGAGGCCATAGAACAACGTAAAGAATTTCTTTGTAAATACAACATAGGTATTTGTGATATCGTTGAGAAGGCTCATCGAGAACGTATTGATGCCTCTGATCTCGGAATGCAGCAAATCGAACTTCGGAATATGCTTGCTATTCTAACAGATTATACTACTATAGATACCTTGCTCTTTATGGGAGGGAACAGTAAGAATGGTCCGGAGTACTTTTTCAGGAAACACCTTAAAAAAACAGGGCTGTTATTGAAAGAGGTGTCGAGTAAGGTTCCGCGTGTTTATGAGTTTGAACTTATGGGAAGGCTTATTAAGACTGTATCCTTAACATCGCCTTCCGGAGCTGCAAACAGGGCAGTAGGGGCTTTACCGGAATATAAACAAATGAAAAAAGAAAACCCTGAAACCAATACACTTGACTTCAGGGTTATTCAATATTCAAAATTCTTTTAAGAATCCTTGTTTTTCGTAATCAATTCTAATTGGAATTGGAGGGATTCCTGATTTTTTCAGGGTGTTTGAGGTTTAAATATTTTAAATAAAATTAAGCTTTCTGATTTACTTTTTCAGCTTTTACAGGATCTGATTTAATTTTAAACTTGTTTCTTTTGGGGCGTAATTTTCCATAAGATCCGATATTGATCTTGCCCCGTTTGGTTTTTTTATCTCCTTTGCCCATGACTATCTTTTTATGATTCAGCATAATGTAATGAAATAAGCCATAAATGTCAAGTTTATCATATAGACTTTACAAAATCAGGGATCCCTTCAATTCCTTTTTTATTGAGCATTTTTATGAAGGCAGAACCTATGATTGCTCCTTTGGCAAGCTTTGTGGCAGCTTCGAACGTGTCTTTATTGCTGATGCCAAATCCTACAATTTGTGGATTTTTTAAATTTAATTGATGAATCCGCTCAAAGTATTGAGCCTGAACATCTCCGAATGTGTTTTTTGCTCCTGTAACACTGGCAGAACTCACCATGTAGATAAAACCATTTGATACAGAATCAATAAAGCGAATACGCTCATCTGAGGTTTGAGGCGTTATTAAGAAAACATTGGAAAGCCCGTATTTTTCAAACTGTTCTTTGTATTCTTCTTCATAAACATCTACCGGCAGATCCGGAATAATTAGTCCGTCGATACCTATTTCGGCGCATTTGGCACAAAATGCATCTATTCCGTATTGCATCATCGGATTAAAGTAACCCATAATGATTAGTGGTATATGAACTGTTTTACGGATGTCCTTTAACTGTTCAAAAAGTTTTTTGGTTGTCATTCCATTCTTCAGCGCTTCGGTCGAGCTCTCCTGAATGGTAGGACCGTCTGCCAGAGGGTCGCTGAAAGGCAGCCCTATTTCGATCATGTCGACTCCGTTTTCCTGAAGTTTTTCAATAATGGGTACGGTATCTTCGAGCTTAGGATATCCAGCCGTAAAATATATAGAAAGTAATTTTTTTTCTTCTTGTAGTTTTTTATGAATTCTATTCATTTCCAAATCATTAATATTAACAACTATAAACCAAAATAATTAATATACGTGTTTAAATCTTTATCGCCCCTTCCTGAAAGTGCTACAACTATGATATCGTTTGGTTCAAATCTTCTTTGTTCAAAAATGGCCAGTGCATGACTGGTTTCAATGGCAGGGATAATACCTTCCAGCTTGCATAGTTCCAGTCCGGCTTTCATGGCGTCATCGTCTGTAATTGCCATAAAATCGGCTCTGCCGGTTGTATGTAAATGTGAATGCATCGGTCCTACCCCAGGGTAATCCAATCCTGCTGAAATAGAGTATGGTTCTGTGATCTGTCCGTCATCTGTCTGCATTAATAAGGTTTTACATCCGTGTATGATTCCTTTGTGTCCCAAAACTGAAGTTGCGGCACTTTCACCGGAGTTTACACCCTTACCGGCAGCTTCAACAGCAATAATACCTACTTCTTTTTCATCTAAGAAATGGTAGAATGTACCCGCAGCATTACTTCCTCCACCAATGCATGCCACCACATAATCCGGGTTTTCTTTATCCTCCTTTTCTTTGAGTTGTGTTTTGATTTCTGCTGAAATTACACTTTGAAAACGGGTTACCATATCCGGATATGGATGTGGACCTATGGCAGAACCGATAATATAGTGTGTGTCTACCGGATTATTGATCCAGTCGCGAATGGCTTCGTTGGTAGCGTCTTTCAGTGTGCGGCTGCCGGAAAGAGCAGGTCGTACTTCGGCACCTAGCATTTTCATACGGGCTACGTTAGGAGCCTGACGGGCAATATCAATCGCTCCCATATAAACAATGCATTCGATTCCCATAAGCGCACACACTGTGGCAGTTGCCACACCATGTTGACCCGCCCCTGTTTCAGCAATAATCCTTGTTTTACCGAGGCGTTTTGCCATCAATATTTGTCCGATGGTATTATTGACTTTATGTGCGCCTGTATGGTTGAGGTCTTCTCTTTTTAAGTAGATTTTTGTACCGTACTTTTCAGACATTCTCTTTGCGTAATAGAGAGGGGATGGCCTGCCTACATAATCTTTTAAAAGTTGATTGAACTCTTTCTTAAATGAAGGCTCCTCCATTACTTTCAAGTATTGTTGACGTAGTTCTTCAACATTTGGATATAACATTTCCGGAATAAAAGCTCCTCCAAACTCTCCGTAATATCCTTTTTCGTTTACGTGATAACTCATTGCGTTGTGTTTTCAATTTAGCGATGCTTTAGCAGACCGCTTAATTTATTTTTGAATTCTTTTAGTTGTTCTATGTTTTTTTGACCCGGGGCTATTTCAAACCTGCTGTTTACATCAATGGCATAAACAGGCAGGTCTGTGTTAGATATTTCAACTATTTTTTCTACTTCATCTATCCCGATACCGCCACTTAAAAAGAAAGGAGTCTTGGAAGGATAGCCTTTTAATATCGACCAATCAAAAGTATATCCGTTTCCACCAGGTAATTGTCCTTTTGTGTCAAACAAAAAATAGTCAGCAATTTTCTCGTAGGGTTTTAAAACATCGAAATTGAAATCATCTTTTATAGAAAATACCTTGATAAGTGTGAGATCTCCCGACTGTGCCCGAGATGACAATTTGCTTTTCAAAGCACTACAAAACCCAGGTGATTCTTCGCCGTGTAATTGGATCGCAGCTAGTTTATATTCTTCAACTTTCTTTACGATAAATTCTTCAGATACATTTACAAAGACTCCTGTTTTTATAATATCGTCCGGAAGTGTTGGTATTTTGTCATTTAAAAACCTGGGCGACTTCTCGTGAAAAATGAATCCAAGATAGTTTGGTTGCAAGTCTGCAACAGCTATCATGTTTTCCGGATATTTCATTCCACATATTTTCAGTTT
Organism: Zhouia spongiae; assembly: GCF_022760175.1. GTDB lineage: Bacteria > Bacteroidota > Bacteroidia > Flavobacteriales > Flavobacteriaceae > Zhouia > Zhouia spongiae. The sequence continues at coordinate 236,314 of NZ_CP094326.1, read as the reverse complement.
CATTTTTCTAATTCTTTAATAAAATCGATGGCACTTTGTCCCGGATTTTCAGTTTTCATAAAATTTTCTCCAATTAAAAATCCTTTATATCCGTAGGATTGTAAATCTTTAATAGGGTTCACGGCGCTGATACCGCTTTCTGAGACTTTTATAAATTCATCAGGAATCAACGTTGATAGTTCTTTACTGGTTTCGATACTTACCTCAAAGGTTTTCAGGTTTCTGTTATTAACCCCCAGCATGTCCAGACCAGGCATAATAGACTTATGTAGTTCCTCTTCATCATGTACTTCCAAAAGTACATCCAGGCCTAAACTTTTTGCACATTTTGATAATGATTCAATCTCTTTCCTGTCTAAAATGGCGGCAATAAGCAGTATTACATCCGCCCCATAGGCTTTGGCTTCTATGAGTTGATACTCATCAATAATAAACTCTTTCCGTAGTAAAGGGATGTTCACTGAAGCTCTGGCCAACAGTAAATCGTCCAATGACCCGCCAAAATACTTGCCGTCGGTTAGTACAGACATCCCGCATACTCCTGCTGCTTCGTAGCCTCTGGCTACCTCAGAAACACTTACTTTTTGGTTAATAACCGATTTCGACGGGGAGCGTCTTTTATGTTCGGCAATGATGCCGGTATTACTGTTTCGCAGTTTTTCTGCCAGGGAAATTGTTTCTCTTTCAAACAACACAGAAGCTTCCAGTTGATTAATTGGAATCAGGCTCTTTTTTAAGGTTACTTCCTTCCTTTTATCATTTACTATTTGATCTAGAATATTCATCAGTTGTTTTTAAATTAATTTTTACTAAGTTCCTGAAGCTTTTTTAATGCGAGTAATCCTTTTCCTGAGAGCAAACTTTCTTTGGCCATGTTAAAACCTTCAACAGGAGTTATATCGTTTACCGTAGCAATAGCCATTCCTGCATTGGCACATACAACATTATTTTGTGCTTCTGTTCCATTTCCGTTCAGGATGTTTACAAAAATCTTAGCCGACTCTTCAATGCTTCCGCCTCCGTATATATCAGATGGGGCAACGGTAGTAACCTTGAAATCTTCGGGCAGCAACATTTGTTCTGATTTATTCCCTATTGCTTTCGTGGCGCCTGTAAGCGAAATTTCATCATAGCCGTCGAGTGCATGGATGATGTTGTAATTCTTGTCGGTATTCTGGTATAGATAGCTATACATCCGGGCCAATTCTAAATTAAAAACTCCCAGTAGCTGATTTTTAGGAAAAGAAGGATTTACCATTGGGCCAAGCATGTTGAAGAAGGTTTTAACGGCAAGTTCTCTTCGGATAGGGGCCACATTTTTCATGGCCGGGTGGAAGAGCGGTGCATGTAGTATGGTAATGCCGGCCCGGTCGGCCGATCTTTTAATAAAATCTCCGTCGTTTGAGAATTTAATACCGAGGTATTCCATTACGTTACTCGATCCACATTTAGACGATACCCCGTAGTTACCATGTTTGGCTACTTTGATCCCTGCCCCGGCAGTAACAAAAGACGATAGCGTTGAGATGTTAAACGTATCTTTGCCATCGCCACCGGTGCCAACGATGTCGATCGTATTAAAATCGCTCAGGTCTACCGGGACACATAGTTCGAGTAAAGCATCACGAAATCCTTCCAGTTCTTCTATGGTAATACTTCGCATCATATAAACGGTGAGGAAAGCCGCTATCTGGCTGTTGTTGTATTCGCCTTTAGAAATATTCACAAGCACATTTTTAGCTTCTTCTTTCGAGATGGTTTCGTGGTTTATGAGTCTGTTTAATATTTGTTTCATTTTATTCCAGTATTGAGATGTGAGTAATAAGTATTGAGTACGTTGCAATAGAATCAGGTAGTATTCTAAGTGCTCAGTACCAAAGGCTAATTATTCAACCAGTTTTCCAATATTTTTTTTCCATAAGGTGTTAAAACCGATTCGGGATGGTATTGTACTCCCGAGACATCATATACGATATGACGGAGGGACATGAGTTGTCCGTTCTCATCATAAGAGGTTGCCTTTAAGACTTCGGGTAGGTTGGTGTCTACTACCCAGCTGTGGTAGCGACCAACCTCAAACTTTTCAGGGAGGTCTTTAAACAAAACATCTTCTTCGGTGACTGTTACTTTTGTTGCTACGCCATGATATACCTTATCGAGGTTAATTAATTTTCCTCCGAAAACTTCACCGATAGCCTGCATACCCAGGCACACCCCGAATATACTTTTGGTAGGAGCATACTTTTCGATGATAGGCTTTAACAGCCCGGCTTCATCCGGTATCCCCGGTCCAGGCGACAATACTATTTTATCAAATGGCTCAACTTCATCCAGTGTAAGTTGATCGTTACGTATTACGGCCACCTCACAATTGAGGTCTTCGAGGTAATGAACCAGATTGTAGGTAAAGCTGTCGTAGTTGTCTATAACTAATATTTTTTTCATTTCTATGAATGTTCAGTAGTTTGTTAAATGCTTTCGGCCATATCGAGCGCTTTGTTAAGGGCTCCCAGTTTATTGTATACTTCTTGTAATTCACTTTCAGGATTGGAAGCAGAGACTAGTCCGGCTCCTGCCTGATAGTGCAGTTCATGATTTTTACTCAAGAATGTTCTGATCATGATAGCATGATTGAAGTTTCCGTGAAAGTCCATAAAACCGATAGCTCCTCCATAAAAGTTCCTGTTCACGGTTTCGTATTTGTCTATTAATTGTAGTGCCATATGCTTGGGAGCGCCACTTAAGGTACCTGCAGGGAATGTATCGGCTACCACCTGCATGGTCGGTGTTTCAGCTTTTTTCCGGGCGGTTACTTTCGACACCAGGTGAATTACGTGTGAAAAGAACTGAACTTCCCGGTAGGTGTCTACACTGACATGATTTCCGTGGCGGCTCAGGTCGTTTCTGGCGAGGTCTACCAGCATTACATGTTCGCTGTTTTCTTTTTCGTCTTTTGCCAGTTTTTTTGCCAGTTCGGAATCTTTTTCGTCATTACCGGTACGTTTGAAGGTGCCGGCTATAGGGTGGATCTCTGCTTTGTTTTCTTTAACGATCAGTTGCGCTTCGGGAGAACTTCCGAATATTTTAAAGTTCCCGTAATCAAAATAGAATAAGTAAGGAGAAGGATTGATACTCCTTAGGGCCCTGTATACGTTAAATTCGTCTCCTTTAAACTTTTGTGAGAAACGCTTGCTCAATACCAATTGAAATACATCGCCGCGCGCACAGTGCTTTTTCGCCAGGGCTACATGTTCTTTATATTCATTGTCGGTAAGGTTCGAAACAGGTTCCCCTTCTTTATGGAAGTTATAAGTAGCGAAATTTTTAGAACTTAACAGCTGCTCTATTTGAGAAATATTATTTTCTGAATCGTAACAATGAGCAAAGATATAGGCCTCATTTTTAAAATGATTGATAGCTACGATATTCTGATAGACGGCATAGTATATGTCGGGGATATCAAGGTGCCCCTCTTTTTTTGTTACCTCTACCTGTTCGAAGTATCTCACCGCATCATGGGCAATATATCCAAACAGGCCGTTATTGATAAATTTAAACCCATTTTTGTCTGCTTTGAACTGTTGTGCAAATTCTTCTATGGCCAGGGGAACGTTTACCTTGCTTTCTGTTGGAATTCTTTTTAAAGTACCGTCAGGGTATTGTCTGGTAATCGTATCAGCTTCAACTTTAATAGATGCTATGGGGTTAAAGCAGATGTATGAAAAGCTATTGTCGTTTGCATGATAATCGCTACTTTCCAGTAAGATGCTATTAGGGTAGCGATCCCTGATTTTTAGATAGACACTTACCGGAGTAATGGTGTCGGCTAATATTTGTTTGTAATGCGTTTTTAATTGGTATGTTGTCATTTCTTATGATGAATTTCAAAAGTTTTTAAAATGAAAAAAGGCTTGTCGTGTCCGACAAGCCTTTTCGTATTTTGATTTAAATAATACTATAGCGGTGCCCCTCACGACTTCTGACGTAAGCTGATCCACCACCAAGTATTGTTTATTATATTTTTCATTCTTGTTTTTGAATATGATGCCAAATATAGAAATGAAATTTTAATTTTCAAACGTGTTTTAAAAAAAATAACAAATCAAATGTGAATGTGTTAGAAAAGAGAAAGCTCCACTATGTTGAATTGGTGGAGCTTTCAAACCAATCACCTTTAATTGATTAGAATTGCAGATCAACAACCAGATCGAACTCGTCGTATATGGTTTTGTCTCCTAAATTGTCAAAGAAACTTCCTGAGCCATATTTGACATTGTATTTGCTCCTGTCTATTTTTAGCGAGGCCGTAGCCTTGCTTCCATAAACAGAAATATTAAAGGTTAGGGGGTTTGTAATTCCTTTAATAGTCAGTTCACCGGTTACTTCGTAAGCGTTTTTTCCGGTAGCCTTCACTTTTTTGAATACCAGGGTAGCGGCAGGATGTTTTTCAACACCAAAGAAATCATCAGACTTTAAGTGTCCGTCTAATTTTGTTTTCCACTCACCTTCGAGGTCTGTAGACCCGATAGTTGTCATATTCACTACAAACTCTCCACCGGTTAATTTATCTCCTTTAAATTCCAGATATCCCGATTTGAGTGCTACGGTACCTTCATGCGATCCGGTTACTTTGTATCCTTTCCAGGTAACTGTACTCTTTTCGGTCTTTACTTCCTTTTTTTCTGTTTCAACGTTATTGGCCGAAGCTGTCCCCACGACTAAAGCTAAAGCGACTACAAATAAGTTTCTCATTGTTTTTGTTTTAATTGTTATATGGTTGTGAATAATTCTGTTTTTGGTTTTCTGACTTTGATATGGTTCTGAGTATCGTCCTCTTCACTTCGGTAGCCGATAGGGGCAATTAATGAAGTGTTAAGCCCTTTTTCATTAAGTCCCAGTATTTCATTGAACTTAGCAGCATCGAAGCCTTCCATCGGACAGGTGTCTATTTTAAGTTCGGCGGCAGCAGCCAACAGATTGCCTAAAGCTATGTATGTTTGTTTTGAGGTCCATACAGCTAATGCGTCTTCTGACAGGTTATTGATCGTGCCGTTAATCATTTCGCTAAAGCCGTTAAGACTTTCCGAAGGGATGTTGCGGGTGCTACTTATGTTGTTCATGTAGGCTTCTGTGTCTTTTGGACCTAAGTTTATGTTATTGGCAAAAATGACAAGGTGAGAGGCATCTGTCACCTGTGACTGGTTCCACGCTACCGGTTTTAATTTTTCCCTGATTTCGCGGTTTTCGATAATAAGTACCTGATAAGGTTGCAGGCCATAGGAAGATGCCGATAATTGAATGGCCTCCTTCAGCGTTTCGAGGTCCTGCTCACTTATCTTTTTTGAAGGATCGAACTTTTTAGTTGCGTATCTCCATTTCAGGTTTTCAATAATAGTGCTCATTTTATTTGTGTTTACTATAGTTGTATATACAAGTATTTGTTCAAAAAAATTATTTCCTTAGTTTGTCAAGCAGAACATTAAGCCGGATCAGTTCTTCCCTGCTTAGTTCATTTATGACTTGTTGTTCGGCATTACATACGGCTTCATCCATTTCGACCAAAACATCCAGTCCTTTTTGAGTGATAAAAATCTCGACTTTTCGTCTGTTTTGTTCGCAAGTATTGCGTTTTACGAAACCCTTGTCGATCAGTTTATCGACCAAACGGGTCGTATTACTCATTTTATGGATCATACGTTCCTGGATGGTGCAAAGATTTGCCGGTTTGTTCTTTTGTCCCCTGAGTATACGTAACACATTAAATTGAGGGGTAGAAACATCAAATGGTTTTAGTGCATCGGTAATCTTCTCACTAATGATATTGGCAGTATATACCAAATTTATGACCGCTTTTTTATGATCGGTCATTGCTTTCGTTTTTATGATGTCTTCTATTTTCAATTGTGTTTACAATATTTGTTGGTACAAATGTAATTTAAATATTTGTAGATACAAGAGTCCGGGTGATAAATTTTTGTTAAAGGGACTGGGGGTTGGTGTCCTATATCTTTATTTTGTATATGAATTTTAATAATCGCAGGGATTTGTAATTGACCTATCTTCCGATATTTAAGGCTCTCAAAAGGCCTTGCGGGATGCCGGTCGGTGCGGATTGATTTACAGGTTCCGATTACACATACAAAAACTGAGGATTGATGAAAAATGCTGTAGCTTTTATATTTTTTGTAATTTTAATAGGTTACAATGGGTTTGGACAATATCAAAATAAGGATGTTGCCATTGCAGATTTAGACGCAGATGGAAGCAGTCTTGCCGTAAAATCGTATAATTTTGATGAATTAGAGCCTTATTTACATATTAAAGACGATAAAATTTACGTTATAAATTTCTGGGCTACCTGGTGCAAACCTTGTGTGGAGGAATTACCCGGGTTTGAAAAGGTTTTAAAAGAGTATACAGATAAAGGTGTAGAAGTTGTTTTGGTTAGTCTGGATTTTCCACAAATGTTGAAGACTCATCTTATACCTTTTGTAAAGGAACACGATTTGAAATCTAAAGTTGTACTGCTGGATGATCCGAAGCAAAATAAATGGATTCCGAAAGTGAGTGAGGAGTGGAGCGGTGCAATACCAGCGACAGTGATTTACACCAAAGATCAACGGTTGTTTTTTGAAAACAGTATGACTTATGACGAGCTCAAACAAAATATAGACCAACTTATTACAGAGTAAACAGATACAATTATGAAAACTTCATTAAAAACCTTGGTACTTATTTTTGTAGCTTTGATTTCCAGTGCTTTTGTTGATCCGGACAAAGGCTATGATATTGGAGATTATGCTACCGATTTTGAACTGAAGAATATAGATGGTAAAAAAGTGTCTTTGAAAGATTACAAAGATGCAAAAGGCTTTATGGTGATTTTTACTTGTAACAGCTGCCCTTATGCTGTGGCTTATGAAGACCGGATTATAGATCTGGATAAAAAGTATAAGGCATTGGGGGTGCCGGTTATAGCTATTAATCCTAACAATCCCGATCTTCAGCCTGAAGACAGTTTCGAACAGATGAAGCAGAGAGCCAGGGAAAAGGGTTTTTCTTTTCCATACTTGTTGGACGAGGATCAGGATATTTTTCCACAGTACGGAGCCACCAGGACCCCGCATGTGTTTTTATTGGAGCATACGGCAAAAGGCTATCAGGTAAAATATATAGGTGCTATTGATGACAATTATCAGGATGCATCGTTAGTGGAAACAAAGTATGTTGAAGAGGCGGTAGATGCTATGCTGGCAGGTGAAAAAATCAAGATCACCACAACCAAAGCGATCGGCTGCTCTATTAAGGTATAGTTGTAAAAATATAATTTGAGAAAGATCCGAGGTGTTATATCTCGGTTTTTTTATAGAGAAATAATACATTTGAAAAAAAATAAAAATGGCAGATTTAACACAACACGAGTGGACAGAACAATTGGAAAATGACGACAATGCAGTAATCTTAGATGTGAGAACTGATGAAGAAGTTGAAGAAGGTTATATTCCTAATGCTGTTCATATTGATATTTATTTGGGACAGGGCTTTTTGGACGAGGTTGAAAAACTTGATAAGTCTAAAAATTATTATGTCTATTGTCGTTCCGGAAACAGAAGTGGTCAGGCTTGTGCTTTAATGGGGCAACTTGGTTTTGAAAACATTTATAACCTGCTCGGAGGATTTAATGACTGGGAAGGTGACGTTATGGAATAAGACAAAAAAATAAAAAAATATCTTACAAAAAATCCCGTTTTTTAAGCGGGATTTTTTATTTTCAATGCATGAATGAACAGTTGATGCATTTTTTATGGAAATTCAGAAAGTTCGGCTTTAATGAACTGTATAGTACTAATGGTGAGTTGATCAGGGTGGTATCGACAGGAATTCATAATGGTAATGCCGGACCGGATTTTTTTAATGCGAGGATTGAAATAGGAGGGCAGTTGTGGGCCGGTAATGTGGAGATACATATAAAAGCATCAGACTGGTATCTGCACGGACATGAGAAAGATAAAAATTACCAGAATGTTATTCTGCATGTGGTATGGGAAGATGATGTGGAAGTGTTCTCTGCTAATAATCGGCTGATCCCTGCCTTTGAGATCAGAAAATATGTTTCTTGTAGTGCATTGACAAATTATAAGAAGCTGATGTCGGCTAAAAAACAATTTATCAATTGTGAAGACAGTATATCGGATATAAATCCTTTGTTGAGGCATCGTTGGTCAGAGCGTTTGTATTTTGAACGCTTACAGCATAAAACCAAGAAAATAGAAAAGGAGTTGCAGTTAAATAATAATGACTGGGATGACATTGTATTCAGTTCTTTAATCCGCAATTTCGGGTTTAAAATAAATGCAGATTCATTTGCAAGTATAGCCGGAGCTATACCATACGGGGTAATAAGGAAGGTGAAGGCGAGCCGGCAATCGTTTGAGGCTTTATTGTTCGGTATGGCAGGATTGTTAGATGCCGGTCTTCCGGATGCTTATTTTATAGCGTTGCGGGATCAATACGCTTTTCTGAAAAATAAGTTCAATCTGAGCAATGAATCAGTTGTAGCCCCTTCTTTCTTCAGACTGCGGCCGAACAATTTCCCGACCATCAGGTTATCACAATTTTGCAGCCTATACAGTAATGAAGAGCATTTGTTCTCAAAAGTTATTGAATTAAACTCGATGGAGGCGTGTTATAAACTTTTTCATGCTGTGGCATCCTCGTATTGGGATTCTCATTATACATTCGGTAAAAAGTCTGCCCTGAAAAGGAAAAAGAAAACAACCAGATCTTTTATCGACCTTATAGTCATTAATACAGTAATTCCCGTTAAGTTTAAATATGCCCAGTATACAGGAGCGTCTTTTGATGAAGAAATTATTAGCATGATCGGGGCATTGAAACCTGAGGATAATTCCATTATTACAGGGTTTAGACAATCAGGAATTGATGTCTCCTCTGCATTTGGCAGTCAATCATTATTGCATTTGTATAATAACTATTGTTCAAAAAATAAATGTCTTCAATGTGAAATTGGAAACAAGTTAATTAATGAATAGTTATTATATTTACAACGATGAATAAAATTAGCAACTTACGTTACTTTTTTGAAAAGCACGGTTTTGAAGTGTCATCCCGTTTAGCTGAAAAGATGGGGGTAAAGGCAAAAAATGTCCGCCTCTTCTTTATCTATGCATCTTTTGCTACCCTGGGAGTTTGGTTTATAGTGTATTTAAATCTTGCATTCTGGTTAAAGTTAAAAGATCTTGTTTACACGAAGCGAACGTCTGTCTTTGATTTATAGAATTTATGTTTAAACTCTTCAGGTCAAAATTCTATATTGCCATAGCACTTCTGGTGTTTGTTTTTCTATTTGGGGTTTTTGGATACAGGTACTTCGGTGAATACGATTGGATCGATGCTACTTATATGACCGTTATCACGGTAACCACTGTTGGTTTTAGTGAAGTGAGACCTTTAGATAGTGATGCGAAAATATTTACGATCTTTTTAATCATATCGAGTGTTTTCATATTTGCATTTGCAATATCGATTATAACGGAATATTTATTGGTCAGAAGCACGGTTCAGCAAATAAAATTGAGAAGGATGAAGCGAAAAATTAATCAGCTCGATAATCATGTTATTATATGTGGTTACGGAAGAAACGGAAAACAAGCAGCGCTTAAGTTATTGCGTTATAAAAAGCCTTTTGTGGTGATAGAAAGTAACGAGGAGGTGATCGAAAAGGAGATGGACGAAAATATCCTGTTTATTCACGGAAATGCGAATGAAGATGAAATACTGCTCGATGCCGGAATAATAAACGCTCAGGTGTTAATATCGGCATTGCCAAATGATGCAGATAACCTTTTTGTTGTCTTGTCTGCAAGACAGCTAAATTCGAACCTGAATATCATCAGCAGGGCCTCGGAAGAATCTTCTCAAAGGAAACTGGAGCTTGCAGGTGCTGATAAAACAATTATGCCGGATAAGATAGGAGGAGATCATATGGCTTCATTGGTAGTGCTCCCGGATTTGGTTGAATTCGTCAGGCAACTCGCTATTGAAGGGAGAGATACGATTACCCTTGAAGAGGTGTCTATGGAGGATCTTCCTGAAAAATACCAGTATAAATCACTGATAGACCTTAATTTGCGTAGTGTAACCGGGTGTACCGTTATTGGGTATAAAGAGGCTTCCGGAGATTTTATTATAAATCCCGAAGGCGATACCAGGTTACTTCCAAGCTGCAAGTTGGTAGTATTGGGAAGACCCGAACAAATTAAAAGATTGAATGAAATGTTTCATATAAAAGAAAGTTATGCATAACTAAACATTTTTCTGCAATCAAACAGTTAATGAACCAAAACCAAAAGAATGAGAAGAACAAAATACCTGTCCCTCCTCTGAAGTATGAGTCAGCTTCAGACAAAATATAAACAGATGCTTCTTGTCTGGAATAATAACAGCTATACTGATTGATTTTCAATACCAAGTGACGTTACATATAATACATAAAATTTGTCTTGATTGATAATTTTTAAGATATTGGCGTCCTGATAAACATAACCTAACCTAAAATTAACGAAAAAGTATATTATGAAGAAACCTTTTCTCTTGCTATTAATGATGGCTATATCTGTTGTTGCCTATTCGCAAGAACTCGTAGTAAAGGAGACGATAGATAATCCTTCCAGGGTAATTAATGACGGACAAATATCGATTAAAGTTGAAGGCGGGCAAGAACCTTATACATATAAGTGGAGTAATCAATCTACGCCGCTAAATTCGAATATAGCATCGGGATTGGTTGAAGGTATTCCGTATACGGTAACTGTTACCGATGCAAACGGACTGACTGTAACTAAAGAGTACGAAGTTCCTGCCAGGGCGATTGCTGAAATTTTTAATGGTACGATGACCCCGGCAGTGGCAGCTATCGGGTCAGTTTTGTTCTGGGACCCTTTTGCGGCGACCGGATTGTACGATCCGGTGGTTTATGCCGATGTAAAACTTGTGGGTGCTCCGGGTTGGTCGTCTGAAATAGACGATAAGTTTGTGTTGAAAAAATGGTTGAAACCGGAAGGGGCTAAAGTTAAAAAAGGAGAGCCCATAGCTATTGTGTCAAGAGCCTCAGGGGCAGAAGAAGAGGTTGTGTCATCGGTAAGCGGTACGCTTAATTACCTTGTAAAAGAAGGAGGAGTAATATATAATTCAGATAATCCTAAACATGTGATTGAGCAAGGTGCTCATTATCTGGCAGAAATTGAATATGACGAGCAGATTGTCTTGTTGCACCCTAACGGAGACCCCCAAACAAAGAATATTCCTTTTATAGTGGTATGGCTTTTACTTGGAGCCACATTCTTCACTCTCAGAATGGGCTTTATCAATATAAGAGGATTCAGGCATTCGGTAGACCTGGCAAAAGGGAAGTATGACGACCCTGATGCACCGGGGCAGGTAACTCACTTTCAGGCATTGGCCACAGCTGTTTCCGGAACAGTCGGTTTGGGGAATATAGCAGGAGTGGCAGTTGCAATTTCATTGGGAGGAGCAGGAGCTACCTTATGGATGATTGTAGCCGGATTGCTGGGGATGTCTTCAAAATTCGTTGAGTGTACTCTGGGTGTTAAGTACAGGGATATACTTCCTGATGGAAGGGTATTCGGAGGGCCGATGAATTATTTGAGGTATGGTTTGGAAAAAAGAAATTTAAAAGGACTGGGTAAGGTGCTGGCAGGATTATTTGCGGTTTTGGCTGTCGGTGCTTCTTTTGGTGGCGGTAATATGTTTCAGGCTAACCAGTCTTTTGAACAGTTGTCGAGCCAGTTCCCGATGCTACAGGGTAACGGACCTTTGTTCGGTGTTATTACTGCTGTATTGGTAGGGGTTGTAATTATTGGTGGAATTAACAGTATAGCAAGGGTAACAGGTAAGGTGGTACCTGTAATGGCTTCCATATATGTATTGGCGGCATTGGTCGTTATCTTTATGAATATTGAAAATATTATCCCTGCTTTTTCAGCAATTATAGATGGGGCTTTTACTCCAAGTGCATTAAAAGGAGGTGTTATAGGTGTATTGATAGTCGGTTTTCAACGTGCGGCATTTTCGAATGAGGCTGGGGTTGGTTCGGCTGCGATTGCGCATAGTACGGCTAAAACCAATCATCCGCCCTCAGAAGGTTTTGTAGCCTTATTGGAGCCGTTTATCGATACTGTTGTCGTATGTACCTTAACTGCTTTGGTGCTGATCTTTACAGGAATGCACGAAGTGCAGGGATTAGGAGGAGCGCAATTAACCTCTGATGCCTTTGAAAGTGTTATCAGCTGGTTCCCTTATGTGCTTGCCGTAGCTGTTTTTCTTTTTGCATTTTCAACGATGATATCATGGTCTTATTACGGGATGAGAGCCTGGACTTATCTTTTCGGAAAGAGCAAGCGTACGGAGTTTGTATATAAAATGTTGTTTTTGGTATTTGTAGTAATAGGAGCTTCTGTAAGCCTTGGGGCGGTATTGGATTTTTCTGATATGATGATTCTTGCAATGTCGTTCCCTAATATTATAGGTCTCTATATGATGAGTGGAGAAGTCCGTAAAGATCTTAATGAATACTGGAGTAAATTAAAAAACAATAAGCTCTTTAAAAAAGAACGTCAGGGAGCTGCAACTACAGACACGCAGCAAGCGACAAGTTAACCGGATCAAAAAACAATGAAAGCTACATCCCATTTCAGGTTTAACAGAAGCCAGAGAAATGGGATGTTTTTTTTGGTGGTAATTATTTTAACGGTCCGGTTGTTCTCTTTTTTTACGGACCGGTCATACGAATCCAGATTCTGGAGTCTTTTGGAAGCCGAAAACGGTCTGGATTCCCTGAACGACCTGAAACAGGAAAGGGCTTATGAGGTATACAGGTTTAATCCGAATTATATAGATGATTTTAAAGGGTATTCGCTGGGGATGGCTCCGGCAGAACTGGACAGACTCTATGAGTATAGGAAAAAGGGAATGTATGTGAATTCGGTTAAGGAATTTAAAGAGGTGACGGAGCTCTCCGATTCTTTATTGAAGATTATAAGTCCTTACTTCCGGTTTCCGGAGCTAAAAAGAGTATCCCCGCAGATTACACATCAACATTTAAACGGTGAAGAAAGCGGTGTAGAGGGCAAGTTGGATATAAATAAAGCGGAATCTCGCGAATTAATGAAAATCAAAGGAGTAGGAAAAGTATTTTCAAACAGGATTTTGAAATACAGGGGCCTGCTCGGCGGGTATATAGAGATGAACCAGCTATACGAGGTATATGGATTAGACAGCCTGGTTGTTCGCCGGATATTTCGTAAATTTAAAGTAGATGATCTGTCTGCAATCAGAAAAATGAATGTAAATGAAGCGAGTGTAAAACAATTGACATCGCATGTGTACATAGATAAAGATTTTGCGACAGCAATTGTAATGTACAGAACGAAGAAAGGGGAAATAAAGGATTTGGCAGAATTAACAAAAATTCAGGGATTTCCTTCAGATAAAATAAATCTAATTCAAGTATATTTGACGGTTGATTAAAAGTTATTGAATAATGAATACAGAATTGGTGACAAAAATGAATTTTGATTATTCTGAAATGCAGGAAATGGTTGCAAATTCGGCACGAGATTTTGCAAAACAATATATAGCTCCTAATGTATTGGAATGGGATGAAGAACAGCTGTTTCCCGTTGAGGTTTTTAAGAAAGCCGGTGAAATGGGCTTTATGGGGGTTCTGGTGCCTGAACAGTATGGTGGGTCTGGACTGTCGTACCATGAGTACATAGCTATTATAGAAGAGATCTCTAAAGTTGATCCGGCAATCGGGCTTTCGGTTGCTGCACACAATTCGTTGTGTACGAATCATGTTTTAGAATTCGGTAGTGAGGAACAAAAGGCAAAATGGCTTCCTAAATTAGCCTCCGGAGCATGGATTGGTGCCTGGGGTCTGACGGAGCATAATACAGGCTCTGATGCCGGAGGGATGAACACTACAGCGGTTAAAGAAGGAAGTGAGTGGGTGCTTAACGGGGCGAAGAACTTTATTACGCACGGTATTTCGGGAGATATGGCCGTAGTGATCGTAAGAACCGGAGAAAAAGGCGATTCGCATGGAATGACGGCTTTTGTTGTAGAAAAGGGAACTCCGGGGTTTTCCAGCGGTAAGAAGGAGAATAAACTGGGAATGAGAGCCAGTGAAACCGCAGAGCTGATCTTTCAGGATTGCAGAATTCCCGATACCAACAGGTTGGGAGAGGTTGGAGACGGGTTTGTCCAGGCAATGAAGGTGTTGGACGGGGGGAGGATTTCGATAGGAGCTCTTTCTCTCGGTATTGCTAGGGGGGCTTATGAGGCAGCTTTAAAATACTCGAAAGAACGCGTTCAGTTTGGAAAGCCGATTTCTGAGTTTCAGGGGATTTCTTTTAAGTTGGCGGATATGGCAACCGAAATAGAGGCTTCAGAATTATTGTTGCACAAGGCTGCTTTTGAAAAGAATGCGGGAAGGAGGATGACCAAAATCGGGGCGATGGCCAAGATGTATGCTTCAGAAGTTTGTGTGAAGGTAGCCAATGAGGCTGTTCAGATTCATGGAGGGTATGGTTATACCAAGGATTTCCCGGTAGAGAAATTTTACAGGGATTCTAAGCTTTGTACCATAGGAGAAGGAACTACTGAGATCCAAAAATTAGTGATCTCTCGGCATATACTAAAATAAGAAAGTGATTTTTTGTGATTTTTAGTTGTTCGGTTTTTATTAATTAGTATATTTGCCGTCCAAATGAAAGGAGGTGTGTAGAGCATGCTAATTATACCAATAAAAGAAGGAGAAAATATAGATAGAGCGCTAAAGCGTTACAAGCGTAAGTTTGACAGAACAGGGACTATGCGTCAGCTGAGAGGCAGACAGCAGTTTACGAAACCTTCTGTTCAAAGAAGAGCTGAAATTCAGAAAGCACAATACATTCAGGGATTAAGAGATCAGGAAGAGATATAGTTCCGGGATGTAAATAATTTTAAAGCCGTTATTGGATAAAGTTTTATAACTTTGTTTAATAACGGTTTTTTTATGTCTTTTCAGAAGTTTCAGGAGTATCTTTTGTTGGAAAAGAATTATTCTTCGCATACGATTACAGCTTATATTAATGACTTAACGGAGTTTTCATCTTATTGTGAAGCGGAGTATGATGACGGTGTGATCGATGATGTGAACTATGCGCAGATCAGATCGTGGATCATTAGCCTTGTAGAAAGTGGAATAAGTAACAGGTCGGTGAACAGAAAGGTTTCTTCTCTTAAGGCGTATTATAGGTTTTTGTTGAAAATAGGTGTCGTTGCCGTTAATCCCCTGTCTAAACACAAGGCTTTAAAAACGGTTAAGAAGCTTGAAGTGCCTTTTTCTGAAGATGAAATGAAAAGTGTGTTTGCTTTAATGTCTGCAGAAGATACGTTTGAGTCGAGCAGGGACAGGTTGTTGGTGGAAATGTTTTACGCAACAGGGATGAGGAGGGCAGAATTGATCGGGCTGAAAGAAAGGGATGTGGACTTTTTCAATAAAACGATCAGGATCCTTGGTAAGAGAAATAAAGAGCGACTAGCTCCTTTATTGCCTTTTGTAGAAGATTCTTTGCATAAGTATTTGAGGTATAGGAAGGAGCTTGAAAATAAGAATCCGGAGGGCTTCTTGTTTTTGTTAAAGTCGGGTCATAAAATTTATGAAACGTTTGTTTATAGAGTAATAAATAATTATTTTAGTAGAGCATCCACTAAGGTAAAGAAGAGTCCGCATATACTCAGACATACATTTGCTACTCATTTACTGAACAATGGTGCAGATTTAAATGCGGTAAAAGAATTGTTGGGTCATTCTAGTTTAGCTTCTACTCAGGTGTATACTCATAATAGTATGGAGGAATTGAAAAAAGCCTACGGGAACCATCCTAGAAACAATTAATCCTCATTCTTGCCGTTTTAATTGTTTAACCTTAAAAAATAAGCGTAATGAAAGTACACACTCAATCTGTGAATTTTGCAGCAGACCAAAAGTTGATCGATTTCATTCAGAGGAGAATGGATAAGCTAGAGGTTTTTTATGACAGGGTAATACATTCCGATGTATACTTGAAAGTGCAGAAAACGAGTCAAAAGGAAAATAAAGTTGTGGAGGTTAAGGTGCATGTCCCGGGAGATGAATTTATAGTGAAAAAGCAATGTAAGACATTTGAAGAGGCTGTTGACAGTGCCGCCAGTTCGTTGGAGCGTGTATTGGTAAAACGCAAAGAAAAGTTAAGGACACATATCTAGAATAAAAATTTTAGATATTTTGTTTTGAAAAAAAAATAAAATATATACATTTGCAGTCCGTTAGAAATAGCGGGCTTTTTTATTGTGTTTGCCGATGTAGCTCAGCTGGCTAGAGCAGCTGATTTGTAATCAGCAGGTCGTGGGTTCGAGTCCCTCCATCGGCTCAATAGGAAATAAAGTAAAAGTTCATATAATTAATGGTTTGGGGAGATACTCAAGCGGCCAACGAGGACAGACTGTAAATCTGTTGGTTTTTACCTTCGCAGGTTCGAATCCTGCTCTCCCCACGAGTACTGTTAACGACTCTATTGTTGAGTTGTTTGTTTAATAAGCGGGAGTAGCTCAGTTGGTAGAGCGTCAGCCTTCCAAGCTGAATGTCGCGAGTTCGACCCTCGTCTCCCGCTCTTTTAAATTTTCAAGCCGACGTAGCTCAGGGGTAGAGTGCTTCCTTGGTAAGGAAGAGGTCACGGGTTCAAATCCCGTCGTTGGCTCATATGTTGTTTATTTTTGAACACTAATATATAACTAAGATTAAAATTATTAAATCATGGCAAAGGAAACTTTTGATCGTTCCAAACCGCACTTAAATATTGGTACTATTGGACACGTAGATCACGGTAAAACTACCCTAACTGCTGCTATTACTAAAGTGTTGGCAGATGCTGGACTTTCTGATGCGCGTTCTTTCGATTCAATCGATAACGCTCCGGAAGAGAAAGAAAGAGGTATTACAATTAATACTTCACACGTTGAATATCAAACTGCTAATCGTCACTATGCACACGTTGACTGTCCAGGTCACGCCGATTACGTTAAAAACATGGTAACCGGTGCTGCTCAGATGGATGGTGCTATTTTGGTGGTAGCTGCTACTGATGGTCCTATGCCGCAAACTCGTGAGCATATCCTTTTAGGTCGTCAGGTAGGTGTTCCAAGAATCGTTGTTTTCTTGAACAAGGTTGATATGGTTGATGATGAGGAGCTTTTAGAGTTGGTAGAGATGGAAGTTAGAGAATTGCTTTCTTTCTATGACTATGATGGAGATAATGGTCCTGTAGTTTCTGGTTCTGCTCTTGGTGCTCTTAATGGTGAGCAAAAGTGGGTTGATACTGTATTGGCGCTTATGGATGCTGTTGATAACTGGATCGAACTTCCTAAGCGTGACGTAGATAAGGATTTCTTAATGCCGATCGAAGATGTATTTACAATTACAGGTCGTGGTACAGTTGCAACTGGTCGTATCGAGACTGGTATCGCAAATACAGGAGATCCTGTTGAGATCATCGGTATGGGAGCTGAGAAATTGACTTCTACGATTACAGGGGTTGAGATGTTCCGTAAAATACTTGATAGAGGTGAAGCTGGTGATAACGTAGGTTTACTTTTAAGAGGTATCGAGAAAACCGATATTAAGAGAGGTATGGTAATCTGTAAGCCAGGTTCTGTTAAGCCGCATGCTAAATTTAAAGCAGAGGTGTATATCCTTAAGAAAGAAGAAGGTGGTCGTCATACTCCGTTCCATAACAACTACCGTCCTCAGTTCTACTTGAGAACAACAGACGTAACCGGTACTATTTCACTTCCTGATGGTGTTGAGATGGTTATGCCGGGTGATAACTTGACAATCACTGTAGATCTATTAAGCCCTGTTGCTTGTAGCGTAGGTTTACGTTTCGCTATCCGTGAAGGTGGTAGAACAGTAGGTGCTGGTCAGGTAACTGAAATTTTAGACTAATTTCACAATATATATGGTTTTGAGGTGTCCCGAAGCATCGGGATGCCTTAAGACTTGAATACGGGTGTAGTTCAATGGCAGAATAGCGGTCTCCAAAACCGTTGATGGGAGTTCGAATCTCTCCACCCGTGCTAGAAAGACTTAAGCTATGACAGTAATAAACTACATAAAGGAATCTTTTGAGGAATTAAAAACAAACGTGACATGGCCTACATGGGCGGATGCTCAGAAATTAATGGTTACTGTTGCTGTTTTTTCTATTTTGTTTTCTTTAGCAACCTGGGGTGTTGATACTGTATTTACCAGGTTGATTGGTTTTTATTTTGATTTAATCGGTTAAACCATAAAGAGAGATGGCAGAAGGGTTGAAGAAACAATGGTATGTGGTTAGGGCTGTAAGTGGTCAGGAAAACAAGGTTAAAAACTACATTGAAAATGAAGTGGCGCGCCTTGGTTTCGAAGATTATGTGGAAGAAGTGTTGGTGCCAACGGAAAAAGTGGTGCAGATACGAAATGGAAAAAAAATAAATAAAGAACGGGTTTATTTTCCAGGTTATGTTATGGTGAAGGCCAACCTGGGAGGTGAAGTCGCGCACGTTATTAAGTCGATTACAGGGGTAATCGGTTTCTTGGGGGAAGTTAAAGGAGGAGATCCGGTTCCTTTAAGGAGGTCTGAGGTAAATAGGATGCTAGGAAAAGTTGATGAGCTTTCTGTTAAGACTGATAATGTGGCAATACCGTATACGGTTGGAGAGACTGTTAAAGTGATCGATGGTCCTTTTAACGGGTTCAACGGAACGGTAGAGAAGGTTAATGAAGAGAAGCGTAAGCTCGAGGTGATGGTAAAGATCTTTGGAAGGAAGACGCCATTGGAGTTGAGTTATATGCAAGTGGAGAAAATTTAATTTGTTACGCAAATATAGATTCGCCTAGCTTCCTTATTAGGCGATCATAATTGTTTTAAATTGAACTATAACAATGGCAAAAGAAGTAAGTAAAGTAGTTAAACTACAAGTTAGGGGAGGCGCAGCGAACCCATCGCCGCCGGTTGGACCCGCTTTAGGTGCTGCCGGAGTTAACATCATGGAGTTCTGTAAGCAGTTCAATGCTCGTACGCAGGACAAACAGGGTAAAGTATTACCTGTTGTTATCACGGTTTATAGTGACAAGTCGTTCGACTTTGTCGTAAAGACACCGCCAGCGGCAGTTCAGCTATTGGAAGCGGCTAAGATTAAAAGTGGTTCGGGAGAGCCTAATCGTAAAAAAGTAGCTAAGATCACTTGGGATCAGGTGAAAACTATTGCAGAAGACAAAATGCAGGATTTAAATGCGTTTACAGTTGAATCTGCGATGAGTATGGTTGCGGGTACTGCAAGATCTATGGGTATAACGGTAACAGGTGATAAGCCTTTTTAATCTTAAAAGAATCTAGAAATGGCAAAATTGACAAAAAAGCATAAAGAGGCTTTAGCGAAAGTAGACAGAAACAAATTGTATTCTGTACAAGAAGCTTCAGCTTTAGTTAAGGAAATCACTAATGTTAAATTCGATGCATCGGTAGATTTAGCTGTAAGGTTAGGAGTAGACCCTCGTAAAGCCAATCAGATGGTAAGAGGTGTTGTTACACTTCCACACGGTACAGGTAAAGATGTTAAGGTGCTTGCGTTGGTAACTCCCGATAAAGAAGAAGAGGCTAAAGCGGCAGGAGCGGATTATGTAGGTTTAGATGAGTATCTACAAAAGATAAAAGACGGTTGGACAGATGTTGATGTGATTATCACTATGCCAAGCGTAATGGGGAAATTAGGTCCTCTAGGTCGTATTTTAGGGCCTCGTGGTTTAATGCCTAACCCAAAGACAGGGACCGTTACTATGGATGTAGCAAAGGCAGTTAAGGAAGTAAAGGCTGGTAAGATTGATTTTAAAGTTGATAAAACTGGGATCGTTCATGTAGCTATCGGTAAAGCTTCATTTACTCCAGAGCAAATAGCTGGTAACGCGAACGAATTAATTTCAACATTAATCAAATTGAAGCCAACTGCAGCTAAAGGTACTTATATTAAGAGTATTAATATCTCTAGTACTATGAGTCCTAGTGTACCGGTAGATCCGAAAGCAGTTTAATTGGTAGTTAGAAATTTTTTTCAATCATGACAAGAGAAGAAAAATTAACAGTAATAGAAGATTTAACTGCACAGTTAGCTGAGAACTCGATTATCTATCTAGCAGATATTTCTGGATTAGATGCACAAACGACTTCTAATTTAAGAAGAGCTTGTTTCAAGGCTAATATACAGCTTGCAGTTGTAAAGAATACATTGCTTTCTAAAGCAATGGAAAGTTCTGATAAAGATTTTGGAGATCTTCCTTCTGTATTGAAAGGTAACACTTCTTTAATGATTTCTGAAACCGGAAATGCTCCGGCTAAACTTATCAAAGAGTTTAGAAAGAAGTCTGATAAGCCTTTGTTGAAAGGTGCTTTTATAGAGGAAGCGGTATATCTTGGGGATGATCAGTTAGATGCTCTTGTGAGTATTAAATCTAAAGAAGAAGTTATTGGAGATATCATCGGATTACTTCAGTCGCCTGCTAAGAACGTTATCAGCGGTCTTAAGTCTGGTGGTGGTAAGTTGGCCGGGATCCTTAAAACTTTATCAGAAAAAGAATAAGTACGCACTTAATAATATTTATATTTTAAAATTTTAAAACGATAGAAAAAATGGCAGATTTAAAGGATTTTGCAGAACAATTGGTTAACTTAACAGTTAAAGAAGTAAATGAGTTAGCTGATATCTTAAAAGAAGAATATGGTATAGAGCCTGCTGCTGCAGCTGTTGCTGTTGCTGGTGGTGCTGCCGGTGGTGATGCTGGTGCTGCTGAAGAGAAATCGGAATTTGACGTAATTCTTAAGTCGGCAGGAGCTTCTAAATTAGCAGTTGTTAAGCTGGTTAAAGAATTAACTGGTTTAGGTCTTAAAGAAGCTAAAGAGATCGTAGATAGCGCTCCTAAAGCTATCAAAGAAGGTATTGCTAAAGATGAGGCTGAAGGTCTTAAGAAGTCTTTAGAAGAAGCCGGTGCTGAAGTAGAGCTTAAGTAAGCTCACCAGGCGAAAAACTAACGGTTTAGGTCTTAGGAGAAATGTCCTCAAGACCTAAACCCTTTTGCGTATATAAATATATGCGTATATTACATAAGGTACTTTAATCAAAATTTTGTCCATTGATGTTCACAAATCAGACTGATAGAATTAATTTCGCTTCTGCTAAGAATACCCCGGAATACCCGGATTTCTTAGATATCCAGATTAAATCGTTTCAAGATTTCTTTCAACTTGAAACTAAATCGGAAGCGAGAACCGATGAAGGTTTATACAATACCTTCATGGAGAACTTTCCCATAACTGATACCCGCAATCAATTTGTACTTGAATTTTTGGATTATTTCATTGATCCGCCCCGCTATAGTATCCAAGAATGTATTGAGAGAGGTCTTACTTACAGTGTGCCCCTGAAGGCACGTTTAAAACTGTATTGTACAGATCCGGAGCACGAAGATTTTGAAACTATAGTTCAAGATGTATATTTAGGTACGATTCCTTACATGACTCCAAGTGGAACTTTTGTTATAAACGGAGCAGAAAGGGTTGTTGTATCTCAATTACACCGTTCTCCAGGGGTATTCTTTGGGCAATCATTCCACGCAAACGGAACCAAGCTTTACTCTGCAAGGGTAATTCCTTTTAAAGGATCTTGGATTGAATTTGCTACAGATATCAATAGCGTTATGTACGCTTATATTGATAGAAAGAAAAAGCTTCCTGTGACAACCTTGTTCAGAGCAATCGGATTTGAGAGGGATAAGGATATCTTAGAGATTTTCGATCTGGCTGAAGAAGTTAAGGTTTCTAAAACAGGACTTAAAAAATACTTAGGAAGAAAATTAGCCGCACGTGTATTAAATACATGGCATGAAGATTTCGTAGATGAGGATACAGGAGAAGTAGTTTCGATAGAACGTAACGAAATCGTATTAGACAGGGATACTGTATTAGAAAAAGAACATGTTGATCTTATACTGGATGCTAATGTTAAGTCTATCCTTCTTCATAAAGAGGAAAGCTTGACAGCTGATTATGCGATCATTCACAATACATTACAAAAAGACCCTACAAACTCTGAAAAAGAAGCTGTAGAACACATTTACCGTCAGTTACGTAATGCAGAACCACCAGATGAAGAAACTGCCCGTGGTATTATCGATAAGTTATTCTTCTCTGATCAGCGTTATAACCTGGGTGGTGTGGGTCGTTATAGAATGAATAAAAAGTTAGGACTTGATATCCCTATGGATAAGCAGGTATTAACGAAAGAAGATATTATCACAATTGTTAAGTATCTGATTGAGCTTATCAATTCAAAAGCTGAAGTTGATGATATCGACCACTTGTCTAACCGTCGTGTAAGAACTGTAGGGGAACAATTATCTACTCAGTTCGGTGTAGGTCTGGCACGTATGGCACGTACTATTCGCGAGCGTATGAACGTTCGTGATAATGAGGTGTTTACGCCGATCGATTTGATTAATGCCAAGACACTTTCGTCTGTTATTAACTCATTCTTCGGAACCAACCAGTTATCTCAGTTTATGGATCAAACGAATCCATTAGCAGAGATCACTCACAAACGTCGTCTTTCAGCTCTTGGACCAGGTGGTCTTTCAAGAGAAAGAGCAGGTTTCGAGGTTCGTGATGTTCACTATACACACTATGGTCGTTTGTGTCCGATCGAAACACCGGAAGGACCAAACATTGGACTTATTTCATCATTAGGGGTTTTTGCAAAGGTGAATTCAATGGGATTCATCGAAACACCTTACCGTAAGGTAGAAGAAGGAAAAGTAGATTTAAGTGGAATTCTTTATTTAAGTGCAGAAGAGGAAGAAGAAAAGAAAATAGCACAAGCAAATATACCGCTTAAAGACGACGGAACTATTGATAAAGATCGTGTTATTGCACGTGAAGAAGGCGACTTCCCTGTTGTTGAGCCAACAGCTATAGATTATACAGATGTTGCTCCAAACCAGATAGCGTCTATTTCAGCATCTTTAATTCCATTCTTAGAGCACGATGATGCAAACCGTGCATTGATGGGATCAAACATGATGCGTCAGGCAGTACCTTTATTACGCCCTCAGTCGCCAATTGTCGGTACTGGTTTGGAGCGTCAGGTAGCTTCTGATTCAAGAGTGTTGATCAATGCTGAAGGTGCAGGTGAGGTAGATTATGTTGATGCGACCAAGATCGTTATCAAATATGACAGAACTGAAAACGAACAGTTGGTAAGCTTTGATGATGATTACAAGACTTACGACTTGGTAAAATTCAGAAAAACGAACCAGGGTACTTCTATTAACTTGAAACCGATCGTTAAAAAAGGTGATAAAGTTATCAGAAATCAGGTTTTATGTGAAGGTTATGCCACGCAGCAAGGAGAACTTGCTTTGGGTAGAAACCTACAGGTAGCCTTTATGCCCTGGAAAGGATATAACTTCGAGGATGCAATTGTAATATCTGAGAAGGTTGTTAGGGAAGATATCTTTACATCCATTCATATCGATGAATATTCACTGGAGGTTCGTGATACCAAATTAGGCGCTGAAGAACTGACTAATGATATTCCGAACGTTTCTGA
The DNA here is from genome assembly GCF_022760175.1 of Zhouia spongiae. Classification (GTDB taxonomy): domain Bacteria; phylum Bacteroidota; class Bacteroidia; order Flavobacteriales; family Flavobacteriaceae; genus Zhouia; species Zhouia spongiae. Next base: position 212,557 of record NZ_CP094326.1, on the reverse strand, counting down.
AGAGGCAACAAAAGACCTTGATGAAAATGGTATGATCAGAGTGGGTGCTGAAGTTAAGCCGGGAGATATCTTGATCGGAAAGATTACTCCGAAAGGTGAGTCTGACCCTACTCCTGAAGAAAAATTATTACGTGCTATCTTTGGTGACAAAGCAGGTGATGTAAAAGATGCTTCTCTTAAAGCTTCTCCATCGCTAAGCGGAGTTGTAATAGATAAGAAATTGTTCTCACGTGCAGTAAAAGATAAACGTAAGAGAGCGAAAGACAAGGAAGATATAGCAAGGTTGGAGGCAGATTACGGATTTAAATTCGATGGTCTGAAAGACAGGCTGATCGAAAAACTATTCACCTTGGTTAACGGAAAAACATGCCAGGGAGTATATAATGATTTAGGAGAAGAAGTCCTGCCTAAAGGTAAAAAGTATACCCTTAAGATGTTAAACTCTGTTGATGATTTTGCTCACCTGGTAAGCGGAGTCTGGACCACCGATGATCAGACAAATGAGCTTATCAATGATCTTCTGCATAATTATAAAATTAAATTAAACGACCTTCAGGGAGCGTTACGTAGAGATAAGTTTACGATCTCAGTTGGTGATGAGCTACCATCAGGTATTATGAAGCTGGCTAAAGTTTATATTGCTAAAAAGCGTAAACTTAAAGTAGGGGATAAGATGGCAGGTCGTCACGGTAACAAAGGTATCGTTGCACGTATCGTAAGACAGGAAGATATGCCATTCTTAGAAGATGGTACACCTGTAGATATCGTATTGAATCCACTAGGGGTACCTTCTCGTATGAACATTGGTCAGATCTATGAAACTGTACTGGGATGGGCAGGGTTAAAGCTTGGCAGAAAGTTTGCTACTCCTATTTTTGACGGGGCTTCACTTGATGAGATCAATAAATATACCGATGAAGCAGGGGTGCCGAGATTTGGTCACACACACCTTTATGATGGAGGAACAGGACAACGCTTTGACCAAGCTGCAACAGTTGGAGTTATCTATATGTTGAAACTAGGTCACATGGTTGATGATAAGATGCACGCACGTTCTATCGGACCTTACTCGCTTATCACGCAGCAACCACTAGGTGGTAAAGCACAATTCGGTGGTCAGCGTTTTGGTGAGATGGAGGTTTGGGCACTTGAGGCATATGGAGCATCCAGTACCTTAAGAGAAATCTTAACAGTTAAATCTGATGATGTTATAGGTAGAGCCAAGACATACGAAACTATTGTTAAGGGAGAGGCTATGCCGGAACCAGGATTACCTGAATCGTTCAATGTATTAATGCATGAACTTAAAGGACTTGGATTAGATATCAGATTAGAGGAATAAACGTAGTGGGTGTTTTGCCCACTACCATTTTTTTACATTAAATTACATTATCACCATTTATATCATGGCAAAGACAAAAGATAGGAATACTGTACAGAGATTTAATAAGATCTCAATCGGTTTGGCTTCTCCAGAGTCAATTTTAGCAGAATCGCATGGTGAAGTTCTGAAGCCAGAAACCATCAACTATCGTACTCACAAACCAGAGCGCGATGGTCTTTTCTGTGAGCGTATTTTTGGACCTGTAAAAGATTACGAATGTGCTTGTGGAAAATATAAAAGAATCCGATATAAAGGAATTGTTTGTGACCGATGTGGTGTAGAGGTTACCGAGAAAAAAGTACGTAGAGACAGAGTTGGACATATCAATTTGGTTGTGCCGATTGCACATATTTGGTATTTCCGTTCGTTGCCAAACAAAATTGGATACCTTCTTGGTTTGCCTTCTAAAAAACTGGACATGATTATTTACTACGAGCGTTATGTAGTAATTCAGCCAGGTATCGCAAAAGGACCGGAAGGAGAAGAGCTAAATAAAATGGATTTCTTAACGGAAGAAGAATATCTGAATATTTTAGATACCCTTCCGCAGGAAAACCTATATCTTGATGATTCTGATCCTAACAAGTTTATCGCTAAAATGGGGGCGGAATGTTTAATCGATATTTTAAACAGATTAGACTTAAACGAATTATCATACGAACTTCGTCATAAAGCTAACACAGAAACTTCTAAGCAACGTAAAACTGAAGCTTTAAAGCGTTTACAGGTTGTAGAAGCTTTCCGTGAGGCCCAGAAGAACAGAGAGAACAAACCTGAGTGGATGATCATGAAGGTAATTCCGGTTATACCGCCAGAATTACGTCCGTTAGTTCCTTTAGACGGTGGTCGTTTTGCTACTTCAGATTTGAACGATCTTTACAGACGTGTAATTATCAGAAATAACCGCTTAAAACGTCTGATTGAGATCAAAGCACCTGAGGTAATATTACGTAACGAAAAACGGATGCTTCAGGAAGCAGTAGATTCATTATTCGATAACACGAGAAAATCATCTGCGGTAAAAACTGAATCCAACAGGCCTTTAAAATCATTATCTGATTCACTAAAAGGTAAGCAAGGACGTTTCCGTCAAAACTTGTTAGGTAAACGTGTAGATTATTCAGCACGTTCAGTAATCGTTGTTGGACCAGAACTTAAATTATACGAGTGTGGTCTTCCGAAAGACATGGCGGCAGAGCTTTACAAGCCTTTTGTTATCCGTAAACTGATTGAAAGAGGAATTGTAAAAACAGTTAAATCTGCTAAGAAAATTATAGATAGAAGAGAGCCGGTAGTATGGGACATCCTTGATAACGTAATTAAAGGGCACCCGGTATTACTTAACCGTGCTCCGACCCTTCACCGTCTGGGGATTCAGGCTTTCCAGCCTAAACTTATTGAAGGGAAGGCTATTCAGTTGCACCCATTAACATGTACGGCATTTAATGCGGATTTCGATGGTGACCAGATGGCGGTTCACGTTCCGTTAGGACCTGAGGCCATTTTGGAAGCTCAATTGTTGATGTTAGGGTCTCATAACATTTTGAACCCTGCTAACGGATCTCCGATTACCGTACCATCTCAGGATATGGTACTGGGTCTTTATTATATGACCAAAGGTAGAGAAGCTACTCCGGAGAATGGGGTTAAGGGTGAAGGTATGACATTCTATTCTCCTGAAGAGGTGAATATCGCTTACAACGAGCAGAGAGTTACTTTGAATGCATACATTAAAGTCAGAACAAAAGACTTAGACGAAAACGGAGACTTGGTTACTAAGATTATCGAAACTACCGTAGGTCGTGTATTATTTAATGAAATGGTTCCGGAGCAGGCAGGATATATCAATGCTGTACTGACCAAGAAATCACTTCGTGATATCATCGGTCATGTCCTGAAAACCACAGATGTTCCGACAACTTCAGATTTCCTGGATAAGATCAAGAATATGGGATACAACTTCGCATTCCGCGGAGGTTTATCATTCAGTTTAGGAGATATTATTATCCCGGACAAAAAGTCCAGCTTAATTGCAGAGGCAAATGAGCAGGTGGAAGGGATCATAATGAACTATAACATGGGTCTTATTACCAATAACGAACGTTATAACCAGGTAATTGATGTATGGACATCTACCAATGCCATGTTAACGGAATTGGCGATGAAGCGAATCCGTGAAGACCAGCAAGGATTTAACTCGGTATTTATGATGTTAGATTCAGGAGCAAGGGGATCAAAAGAACAAATCCGTCAGTTAACAGGTATGCGTGGTCTGATGGCGAAACCTAAAAAATCGACTGCGGGCGGTGGAGAAATTATTGAAAACCCGATCCTTTCGAACTTTAAAGAAGGGCTTTCGATTCTTGAATACTTTATCTCTACTCACGGTGCCCGTAAAGGTCTTGCGGATACGGCTCTTAAAACGGCCGATGCAGGTTACTTAACACGTCGTCTTGTCGATGTATCTCAAGATGTCATTGTAAATTCTGTAGATTGTGGTACGCTTAGAGGGCTTGAAGTAGAACCGTTGAAGAAGAATGAGGAGATCGTAGAATCTCTTGGAGAACGAATCTTAGGACGTGTTTCACTTAATGACGTACATAATCCACTTACAGGTGAATTGCTTGTAGGCGCAGGAGAGGAAATAACGGAAGCACATGTGAAAAGAATAGATGCTTCTCCGGTAGAAAAAGTAGAAGTACGTTCTCCATTGACTTGTGAAGCCAAGCATGGAATTTGTGCCAAGTGTTATGGTAGAAACCTGGCTACAGGCAAAATGGTTCAAAGAGGTGAGGCTGTTGGTGTTGTTGCTGCACAGTCGATCGGTGAGCCGGGTACACAGTTAACACTGCGTACGTTCCACGTTGGTGGTATTGCCGGTAACATTTCTGAAGAGAACAAAGTTCTTTCTAAATATGAATGTAGAGTTGAAATAGACGATCTTAAGACAGTTACAGGTGAAAATGCCGAAGGAAATGCTTCTGAGATTGTGATCTCACGTACTGCCGAAGTTAAATTCATCGATGAAAAATCCGGAATTACTTTAGCAACTAATAACATTCCTTACGGTTCAACTATCTTTGTTAAAGATGGTCAGACAGTAGCCAAAGGAGACGCGATCTGTCAATGGGATCCGTATAACGCAGTTATTATTTCTGAATTCTCCGGAAAAATCGCTTATGAAAATATAGAACAAGGTGTTACTTACCAGGTAGAGATTGATGAGCAAACAGGTTTCCAGGAAAAGGTAATTTCTGAATCAAGAAACAGAAAACTGATCCCGACCTTATTGATCAAAGATGCTAAAGGTACTACATTGCGTTCATACAACTTGCCGGTGGGAGCTCACTTGATGGTTGATGATGGCGATAAGATTAAAGAGGGTAAGGTATTGGTTAAAATTCCTCGTAAGTCATCTAAAGCGGGTGATATTACCGGAGGTCTGCCACGTGTAACCGAATTATTCGAAGCGCGTAACCCTTCTAATCCTGCCGTTGTTTCTGAAATTGATGGTGTTGTATCATTTGGTAAAATCAAGCGTGGAAACCGCGAGATTATCGTCGAGTCTAAATTAGGTGACATTAAGAAATACCTGGTTAAACTTTCGAATCAGATTCTGGTTCAGGAAAATGATTACGTAAGAGCAGGGATGCCATTATCTGATGGCGCAATTACACCTGAAGATATCCTTAAAATAAAAGGGCCTTCTGCAGTTCAACAATACCTGGTAAACGAAGTACAGGAAGTATATCGTTTACAGGGTGTGAAAATTAATGATAAGCACTTTGAAGTTGTTGTACGTCAGATGATGCGAAAAGTGATCATCAATGATCCGGGTGATACCAACTTCCTTGAAAATGAATTGATCCATAAATTCGATTTCATCGAAGAGAACGATCGCATTTTCGGAATGAAAGTTGTTGAAGAAATCGGTGACTCAGAGAGTCTACGTGCCGGACAAATAATTACACCGCGTGAGTTAAGAGATGAGAATTCAATTCTGAGACGTAACGATAAAGACTTGGTAATAGCCAGAGATGCGGTGCCGGCAGTGGCAACACCAATCTTACAAGGTATTACCAGGGCATCACTCCAGACGAAGTCATTTATCTCTGCGGCATCATTCCAGGAAACTACTAAAGTACTGAATGAAGCAGCTGTAAGCGGTAAGGTGGATAGTTTAGAAGGATTAAAAGAGAATGTAATTGTAGGTCATAGAATTCCGGCCGGTACAGGTATGAGAGATTATGATAATATAATTGTAGGATCTAAAGAAGAGTACAACGAAATTATGGCCAGCAAAGCTAAAGTGAATCTATAATTTCAGTTTAAATAAAAAAAGCCCCGGGTGTAAAGCCCGGGGTTTTGTTTTTTATAGTATATTTAAAATATGAGTGAAAAAGATAAAAACAAACAAGGACAAATTAATATTGAGCTCGATGATAATGTAGCTCAAGGAATATATTCTAACCTGGCTATAATCAATCATTCGGTATCTGAGTTCGTCGTTGATTTTATTAGTGTAATGCCCGGAGTGCCTAAAGCAAAAGTGAGGAGTAGAATTGTATTAACCCCGCAACATGCGAAAAGATTCTTAAAAGCATTACAGGATAACGTAACCCGATTTGAGAACGCTCATGGAGAAATTAAAGAATATGAACAACCGCCGATACCAATGAATTTTGGACCAACCGGCGAAGCATAAAAAAGTCCTCATTAAATGAGGACTTTTTTATGCCCTGTAATGGTGTTATTACAAAAGCTTAAACTATTTTGTAACCAGGTTTTTTTGTGTTGTTTTACGCCAGGCTAGTTTTTTTACAAAAAAATCAATAAATAGATTTACATACCTGCCGGTCTTTAATTTAGTTCTCAGTATTTTAAAGGCCTTGCCAATTTGATTTTCAACGGTGTTTACCGAAATATTCAGGTTCTCAGCAATTTGTTTATACGACATACCCTCAAATTTACTCATCATAAAAATTTCCCTGCATCGTTGCGGGAGCTCCCCAATACCTTCTCTCAATATTGCTAAACGACTATCTTGAATATCCGTATTTTCTTCAATAGAGTCAATCAGAAGTTTATATCTTAGATCTTCTAAATTTTCCTTTTGATTCTTTTCTTTTCTGTATCCATCTATGAATGAATTATGGACAGACTTGTACAAATAACTCTTAAGCGCTGTATCGATATTGATACTAGCCCTGTTTTCCCAAAATTTCAACAAAACATTTTGCACCAAATCTTCAGCGGCATAATGATCATTAGTATAGCTACATGCATAAATACACAGATCCTGATAATAAGTTAGATAAATTTCTTTATACGCTTCTACATTACCTTTTTTAAAATCCGCTATCAATTTATGCTTTAATGAGTATTCCTTCAATGAAACTTTAGTTTTTTTATGTTAAATAATGTTTTGTTTTTTGATAAATAATGATAAAACATGACGATTAAGTGCTTATTTTTTATCAAAAACATTGATTTTCTTAAGAATCAATACAAATGAAATAAAATTATTTAATATAATAGTGGTTTTTTAAAAAGAATCCGTCTTAATGATAACACTCATTAAAGACTATAGTGATGATGACTAAAAAAGGAATGAAAATTATTATTACCAAGTTTATTAATAATGAAGCATCCTATTCAGAAATTAATGACTTGGCAACATGGTTAGAAGATGAAGACAATCAGAGAATATTTAAAGATTATTTGAGTATTAATTATTCGTTGAAGAAGAACACGGTTTTTGATTCGCTAAAGGCTTATGAAACAACCATGAACAAAATAAACTCCAAGAAAAACCCTAGAATAGCTTTAATTCAAAAGTTTTATAAGTATGCTGCCGTAATTACAATTATAATGGCTATCGGTTATTTTACCCTAAAGACTTACCATCCTGGCGAACCCAAACTTACAGTGCAAGAGAAGCAAGTTACTTTACAACTGGATAATGGAGATATCAGAATTTTAAATACTCATCTTGAAGAACAACTTGTAGATAATCAGGGAAACATTATAGGGGTACAGAACAAAAATCAATTAGTATATAATTCAGATCGTGCTAAAGAGTCACTTCTGTTTAATACGCTCAGCGTTCCTTATGGTAAAAAGTTTGAAGTGACTTTGTCTGATGGAAGTATTGTAAACCTGAATTCGGGGAGTACTTTAAGATATCCGGTGAAGTTTATTGAAGGCCAGGACCGTGAAGTTTATTTACAGGGCGAAGGTTTTTTTAATGTTGCGAAAGATAAAAAACACCCATTTATCGTAAATGCCCGTCAAGTCGATGTAAGAGTGCTCGGCACACAGTTTAATATGTCATCTTATGAAGAAGATGTAAATATTAAAACAGTGTTGTTAGAAGGTTCTATAGGCATATATCATAAAGATTCTATTTATAATCCGGAGTCATCAGCTGTTTTAAGTCCCGGATTGATGGCAACATGGAACAGAGCTACCAATCAAGTTGATCTGAGCGAGGCCGATACAGGGTTGTATACGGCATGGCTGCATGGAGAACTCGTTTTCAGACATATGCCTTTTGAGTCTATTATAAAAAAATTAGAGCGTCATTACAATGTTGAAATTATAAACAATAATCAAAAAATCGGTTCAGAGAAATTTACTGCAAGATTTGATACCGAGACCATAGAAGAAGTAATGAATTCATTTAAGGTCAATTATAATATTGATTTTATAATTGAAAATAATAAAATAATAATTCAGTAACACATATAATTCACCTGCTTATGGTATAGAGTTTAAGTGAAGTCACTTACCAGGGAATATTTTTTCTTCTGGAAAAGAAAGAATCGGGAAATGCTCCAACATTCCCCGACTATAAACAGTGACTAAATCATTATTTAACCACCTAATACAACTCAAAAATATGAAAAAAGCGTTTAAGTTAAGGGGAATCAATTCACTTTCCCTAAAATTTGATTTAAAAATGAAACTGACCTTACTTTTCTTAATGGTTTCTTTATTTCAGCTTCAAGCCTCTGAATCCTTTGGGCAAAAAAGTAAAATCACTTTAAATATGGCGAATGTTAGTATTGAAGATGTGCTGACTAAAATAGAGTCTTTAACAGAATTCAAGTTTCTGTATAATGATAGTGAATTGGATTACAATAATATTGTCTTTATTAATGCCGAAGAAGAACCATTGCCGTCTGTGTTACAAAGGTTGTTTGTTAATTCAAACATCAGTTATACCCTGATGGATAAACAGATCATATTAAAAAATAAAAAAGATACTGCCAAAGCATTTCAAAACAATGAGTCACTCCTTTCTATAGAGCAAAATTTTAAAATAAGCGGACATGTTGTAGATCAAAATGATGTGCCTTTACCCGGAGCTAATATTATTGAAAAAGGGACTACACGGGGAACTTTAACAGATTTTGACGGGAATTTCAGCTTTACTGTGGCTAATAAAAATTCAGTTATTGAAATTTCATACATAGGTTTTAAAACGGTAGAAATAAAAGTAGGTGACCATACAAAGTTTAATATTAAACTGGAGCCCGGAACTTCTTCTTTGGACGAGGTGGTGCTTATTGGATATGGGTCTAAAAAAAGAGAAGAGATTTCCTCCGCAGTATCTACAATAAACAGTACGCAGTTAGCGGACAATACTGTTGGAGTAACCAGCTTTGACCGGTCTTTGTCGGGATTGGCAAAGGGCGTTAATATAAAAACTACTTCTGGCGCTCCGGGTGCCGGTGTAGATATCAATATCAGGGGGTATACTTCACCATTTTCAGGCAGTGACAATAATCCATTGTTTGTAATTGACGGAGTGCCTATACAAACAAACCCTACAACAATCTATACGGATAAAACGGTTTATACAGAAGTTCAAAATCCTTTGTTGTCAATAAACCCGAACGATATTGAAACGATAGACATTTTAAAGGATGCTGCGGCTACAGCCATTTATGGATCCAGAGGGGCTAATGGTGTTATCATAGTGAATACCAAAAAAGGCAAAAAGAATGATATGGTTAATATCAACTTATCGACCTCAATTACATTGTCGACACCTATAAATACTCAGGACTATTTAAATACTGATGAGTTTAAAAATTACCTGGATGTTTATTTCGCAAATACTTTTGAAGCAGTTAATAAGGGATTGGTGTCACCAACAATTTTGAATAATTACAGGGATATGTACAACTTAAACCCCGACAATACATATGCCGGTTTAAAACAGTCTTTTTTTGGTAATGCCGATACAGATTGGAATAAAGCGGTATACAGAAACCCTGCTTACAGCAAAAACTACAATCTTTCTATAACCGGTGGGAGTGAGAAAACGTCTTATTATGTATCAGGAGGGTATACTGACCAGGAGGGAATTGTTAAAAATGACACATTTGATAATTATAGTCTGAGATTTGGATTAGACACAAAACTTAATAAGGTTTTTGACATGGGGATCAATATTAGTTTAGGCTATTCTGATAGGTTTAGAGGGACGGCATATGATGATTTTTATGATTTTGTTTTACATGCCAGACCAGATATTCCTGTTTTTGATGAGAATGGAAAACCTACACGTATGCCTATGGTATATGGCCCCGGTCTCGTAGGAACAACAGCTAATCCTTATGGGCAGTCAACTCTTCATAGCAACACTACAAATGCTTACAATGTTATCGGCAACTATTATTTTAAAGCAAATATCAATGATAATTTTAGTGTTAAAGCCAGTGTTAACGGGTCTTATATGTATACTAAAAGCTATAAATATACGCCTTATTCACTGGTAGGAATTGAGTTGCCTGCCTATGGATTTACCTTAACACCCTCTGAGTCTTATGCATTTGACAGCAAGTCTCTTATCACGAATCTAACTACTGACCTTACAGCCAATTATTCGAACAAGTTTGATAAACACCAGGTAGACGCACTTATCGGGTATTCGTGGTTGAGAAATAATATAGATAAAAGCTATACAGATTTAACCGGTTTTCCGGATGACTACGTACTGACCAATGCTTCCAATGCGAATTTAACGAGTATTGATGCTACTGCTGTTGAATCAGGACTGAACTCTTTTTTAGCACGTGCGTCATATAATTATGATTCCAAATATTTTATGACAGCTACCATGCGGATGGATAAGTCTTCTAAGTTTGCTCCCGGAAATAAAGAAGCTTTTTTCCCTTCCTTAGCGGCAAGCTGGAATATTAGTAAAGAAACATTTCTTGAAGATTCTGAAACGATAAATTTATTACGTCTTCGTGCAAGTATCGGAAAAACAGGGAGCACCAACCTGGGCGATTTTGTATTTCTGCAAGGTTTTTCTGCCGGTATCAGGGAAGAAGCATTTTATAATGGAAATACAGCTATAGGACTAGGGAATCAATTAGCTAATGAGAATGCTGGTTGGGAAACTACTAATGAAGTCAATATTGGTTTAGATTTTAAACTGTTCAAAAACCGGTTTAGCGGAAGCATAGATTTGTACAACAGAAAAACTACAGGGGCATTGGTAAATACACCTATTCCTCTTGAAGCAGGGCTTAGTAACTTCACCAGCAATTTTATAGATCTTACGAATAAAGGGTTTGAATTAGAGTTTGGAGGCGATATCCTGAAATTTGATAACCTGCAGTGGAGGGCAAGCGTTAATATTTCGAAGAATATAAATAAAATTGACAGATTGACTTCTGCAATTGGCTTAAACGTAAACTCACCTTATGAAACGGGTAAAGAAATCAATCTTATTCGTGGATATGTGGTTGAAGGAATTTATCAGTCGCAAAATGAAATAGATGATCTAAACACAAACTCTCCAACAGGTATATATAGCACTATAGGAACCGTTGGTCCGGGAGATTACAGGTACAAGGATGTGAATGGAGATGGTGAGTTAACGATAGAAGACAGCTATGGCATAATAGGGAGTTCTCAACCAGATTTTTTTGGAGGATTCAATAGTAGTATCAGTTATAAATCTTTTCAGCTGGCAGCCTATTTTAATTTTTCATATGGTTCTGAAATAAGAGTAAATGATGGTACATATCTTAATGGAAGCCCCAATTTCAATCCTATCCAAAGATATAATGTTCAGCATAGATGGTCGCCTACAAATACCGGAGCAACATTACCACAATTGGTCTATCGCGGATCATCTGATATAAATATGAAAACTTCTACGGCTAACGTGTATGACGGATCTTATCTCCGATTGAGAAATATTCAGCTTACCTATAATCTCTCACCGGAAATAGCCAGGATGCTTTTTATTAAAAGAGCTTCGGTGTTCGTGTCGGGTTCTAACCTTTTTACCTGGACAAATTTTATGGGAATGGATCCTGAGAATGGAAACGGAAGTGCAAGCCCAAATCAATTAAGCGGTTTGCAATATCCAAACTCAAAAGCGTGGTCTTTAGGAATTAATTTCAACTTTTAATTTGAAGGAAAATGAAAAATATAAAATTAATATTAGCGGTTTTTTCTTTTTTAGTTTTAAGCAGTTGTAGTATAGAAGATGTAGAGTCAAACAACATTTTGCTGGAAGAGAATGTTATAACAGATGAAACAACTGCTCAAAATGTTTTGAATAGAATTTATAATTCCGGCTTAAGGAATGCGGCATATGGTAAAGGAATTGGTGGTATGTCGGGAGCTGGGATTGTAGTAGAATTAACATTAGCGGGAACTGAAGCAAAGCCGATTTCAGACAGATACTCTTCTTTCATCCCTTTTAGTACCAATAATGTATTGAATGATGAACCTATACTTAAATCGCTGTATACAGACATGTATTATAATATCAACCTGTCGAATTACTTTATAGCATTGGTGGGAAGAGGCGATGCCAATGTTAGTGAAGCCAGAAAAAACGAACTGCTGGCAGAAGCTCGTTTTTTCAGGGCATTGTCTCATTTTAATTTATTAAAAGTATTTGGAGAATTTTACGATCTGGATTCTGATTTAGGTATTGTAATTAGTACAAAACCTGTAAAAAGCGATACAGCACATCCGAGAAACAGCGTTTCGGAGACTTATGACGTAATTTTATCTGACTTACAGTTTGCATCGGAATACGGGTCAAGCGGAAGAGAACATTTTTATGTAACAGCTACAGTGGCCAGGGCATTTTTAGCCAAAGTACAGCTTTACATGGGGAATTATAATCACGCAGCCACTAATGCCATGGCTGTTATCAATAATGCTGATGGTTATGTATTAGAATCTGCCTATAATACTGTTTTTAGCGATCGCTGGGGGCCAGAAACGCTATTGGCTTCCTATGTAAATATGCTAAGTGAGGGAGCACAGGCCCATAGATTTTCGTTGAATGATTTGGCACCTTCAGATTCATTCATCGCTCTGGCAGATGCACAGGACGGAATCGTTGGTAATGGAAGTAATGATTATGCTTCTGGTTATGATCCAAGGTTTTCATTCGGGTATTATCTCGATGATTCAAACCCTAATGGATTAATACGGAAATATCCGTTTGCTGTAAATGCCAGTGATGGTAGTGGCAACGCGATAAAAATCTTGAGAATGCCTGAAGTGTATTTAATTTATGCGGAAGCTGAAGCAAGACGAAATGGGGGATCTTTAAGTGATGCATTGGATGCATTAAATACGGTCCGGAATAGGGTGCCTGGTATTGCTCCAAAATCATTGACCGATAAAGCAACCTTGTTAGAGGATATCAGAAATGAGAAAATGTTGGAGCTTTATTACGAAACAGGAGAGACATGGTTTGACTTGGTAAGGTATGACAGGCTTGGAGATATTAATATATCTAGTATAAAACCATCGGTAACATCGTCATCTAAGCTTATTTATCCAATTCCCAATGAAGCATTATTAGGAAACGAACTTTTAGTTCCAAACCCATAGACAGGGCTGTAAGTGATTAAATTCAAACACCTTAATTTCTTAAATAATAAAAATAAAAATTTAACAATGAAAAATCTTATTTATACGCTTGCCATTATCCTTCTGACATTTATTTCATGTAAGGAAGAATCTTCTAAAGACTATATGAGCTTTTCGGGAGTAATTAGTAACCAAAATTCTGATTCTTTGCAGATCTTTAGTTCTAAAGGATTTAAAAAAAGAATTTCAGTGAACCCTGATGGCACATTTTCAGATACAGTAAAAATTAAAGACGGAACTTACTATTTATTGGATGGTACGGAAAACACCAATATATATTTAAAAAACGGGTACGATTTAAAACTGACATTAGACACAAAAACCTTTGATGAATCTATTGAATTTTCAGGAACCGGAGCAGAACCGAATAATTACCTGGCTCAAAGTTTTTTGTTAAGCGAAAGGGTAGGGCAAGATAGTTTGCTTTTTGCTCTACAGCGGGAAGATTTCTATATGAAAATGATATATGTATACGAGGATTTTAAAGAACTGTTATTAGATACTAAAAACGTTGACTCCGTCTTTATAAAGGAACAAACGGCTGATATTGAAAAAATGATTAAGTACATGGCTTCCAGGTATGAGCATAAGCTGTTAATGAAGAATGTCTTGGTTAAAGGAAACCCATCTCCAAAGTTTATTGGTTATGAGAATTTTAACGGTGGGACTACTTCATTAGCTGATTTTAAAGGGAAGTACGTTTATCTCGATATTTGGGCTACCTGGTGTGGGCCTTGTAAAAGAGAGATCCCTTTCTTAAAAACAATAGAGAAAAAATATCATGGGAAGAATATTGAATTTGTAAGTATCTCTGTTGACAAAGTTGAAGATCACGATAAATGGAAAACGATGGTAAAGGATAAAGAGTTGAGCGGTGTACAATTGTTTGCTAATAATAAGAAAGATGGATTGGATTTTATAAAGAATTATGGTGTAAAGGGCATCCCCCGGTTTATTTTAATTGATCCCGACGGAAACATTGTGTCTGCTAATGCCCCAAGACCGTCAGACGATGAATTAATAGCCTTGTTTAACGATTTAAATATATAAACCTTGAGGGCATCGGCTAAAAGTAAATTTTAATTATTGTTTTGGGTTAGTTAAAGACATCCTGCTGTAATGGCGGGATGTCTTTTTTATATTGTTTTCTCTATAAAGAATGGTTCATGGGGTTGGGTAAGCAGAATACCCCTCATTTATTTATACTCAGAAACGAAATGTAGTTTAACCGTAGGATATTTTTGTTTCATCATTTCGATTGAGAAAGCTGAGTCTGCCAGGAATACCAATTGCCCCTGTTTGTCTTTAGCTAAAAACTTCTGTTTAACTCTTTTAAATTCAGAAAACTCTTCATTTTTAGGATCTTCCGGTTCTACCCAGCAAGCTTTATGTACCGGAAAGTTCTCGTAAGTACATTTGGCCCCATACTCATGTTCCAGGCGATACTGGATAACCTCGTATTGAAGAGCGCCTACAGTTCCGATTACTTTTCGGCCATTCAATTCTAAAGTAAATAGCTGTGCAACCCCTTCATCCATCAACTGATCGATCCCTTTATTGAGCTGTTTTGCTTTCATGGGATCCGCATTATTGATATACCTGAAGTGTTCAGGAGAGAAACTTGGAATACCTCTGAAGCTTAGTACTTCCCCTTCGGTAAGGGTGTCTCCGATTTTAAAGTTTCCCGTATCGTGTAAGCCTACAATATCTCCGGCATAAGAAACATCCACGATTTCTTTTTTCTCAGCAAAGAAAGCATTTGGACTGGAAAACTTTAGTTTTTTATTGTTCCTGACATGGAGGTAGGGTTTGTTCCTTTCGAAAGTACCCGAAACTATTTTAATAAATGCCAGCCTGTCCCTGTGTTTCGGATCCATATTGGCATGAATCTTAAATACAAAACCGGTAAATGCAGGTTCGTTGGGTTTTACTTCACGTTCTTCTGCATTTTTCGGACGCGGGGAAGGAGCGATATCGATAAAACAATCTAATAATTCACGAACGCCGAAGTTATTCAAGGCTGAACCGAAGAAAACAGGTTGTATTGCTCCTTTTTGATATGCCTCGGCTTCAAATTCAGGGTATACTTCATAAACGAGTTCCAGTTCTTCCCTCAATGTTTCTGCAGCTTTATCGCCAATAAGTTCTTCTAATTCGGGATTGTTAACATTATCAAAAGCGATGGTGTCTTCTATACTGGTTTTGCTTTCTCCGGTAAAGAGGTTGATATTTTTTTCCCAGATATTATAAATTCCTTTAAAATCGAATCCCATTCCAATAGGAAAGCTTAAAGGAGTAACAGTAAGCCCCAGCCTTTGCTCTACTTCATCCAGAAGGTCGAAAGCATCTTTACCTTCACGGTCAAGTTTGTTAATGAAAACGATCATAGGGATGTTTCGCATTCTACAAACTTCTACAAGTTTTTCGGTTTGTTCCTCGACCCCTTTTGCTACATCAATGACTACAATGACACTATCTACTGCAGTAAGCGTACGGAAAGTATCTTCGGCAAAGTCCTTGTGTCCCGGCGTATCCAGGATATTTATTTTTTTATCCCTGTAATTAAATGCCAATACAGAAGTAGCTACAGAGATACCGCGCTGACGTTCAATCTCCATAAAGTCACTTGTAGCGCCTTTTTTTATTTTATTACTTTTTACGGCTCCGGCTTCCTGTATGGCACCACCAAAAAGTAAAAGCTTTTCGGTTAATGTTGTTTTACCGGCATCCGGGTGGGAAATGATCCCAAAGGTCCGCCTTTTAGAAATCTCGTTAATCAAACTCATAATTGTATGGAGCTCATGAAGTGAGCTTTTATATATTCGGCTGGAATACCGAAAGTTATTTTTTAGCTTCTGCTCAAAATACAGCCCCTCAAAAGGGAGTCGTATTTGATTGGTTTGCAAAACTAATAATTATAGCAGACTTATGCCCTAAAATACATTTCGAATCTCTGTACAAACAGTTTTAGGAAAGCATTAAGCTATTTTGTAGCTTTGTTTCCTATCTTTAAGCTATGGAGAAGGAATACGTAATTTTAGTAAACGAGAATGATGAACCGATAGGTACGATGGAGAAGATCGAGGCCCATAAAAAGGCTTTGTTACATCGTGCTTTTTCCGTTTTTATTATGAATAAGAAAGGAGAAACCATGTTGCAGCAACGGGCCTTGCACAAGTATCATTCTCCCGGACTTTGGACAAATACCTGTTGTAGTCACCAGCGAGAAGGTGAAAGTAATATCGCCGCCGGTAAAAGACGGTTGATGGAAGAAATGGGGTTTGAAGTTGATAATCTTGAAGAAATCTTCTCATTTATATACAAGGCTCCGTTCGACAACGGGCTGACAGAACATGAACTGGACCATGTAATGATCGGGTATTATGACGAAGAACCTGGTATTGTTCCGGATGAAGTTGCTGATTGGAAATGGATGTCACTGGAGGATGTTAAAGATGATATCCTGGCGAATCCTGGAATTTATACCGAATGGTTTAAGATTATTTTTAATAAGTTCTATACACACTTATTGCAAAACACTTCAAAATGAGAGTGAAAGTAAGCAGGAGGGCCCATTTTAATGCCGCACACAGATTATACAGGAAAGACTGGAGTTTTGAAAAAAACGAACGTGTTTTCGGAAAATGCAACAACCCGAACTTTCATGGCCATAATTATGAACTTATAACGAGTGTTACAGGTGAAATAGATCAGAGAACCGGATATGTGATGGATATTAAGGACCTGAAAGACCTGATAGAAGAAGAGGTCGTTACTGCGTTCGATCATAAAAACCTTAATAAGGATTGTCCGGAGTTTAAAGACTTGAACCCGACCGCCGAAAATATTGTTGTTGTGATCTGGAATAAGCTGAGAAAGCGGATTAAAACAGAATTGGACCTGGAGGTTGTTTTATACGAAACACCCCGAAATTTTGTGTCTTATACAGGAGCATAATGAGCCTTAATATTGGAGATAGAATACCATTGTTTACCCTTGAAGACCAGGACGGGAATCATTTTGATATTAATTCGGTCATGGGTAAGAAGGTATTTGTTGTATATTTTTATCCTAAAGATTTTACGCCGGGTTGTACTGCTCAGGCCTGTTATTTTAGAGACCATTACGAAGAATTTACAGATGCAGGTATACGAGTAATCGGAATTAGCGCTGATAATGTGGCCAAACATGAAAGGTTTGCCAGGAAGTATCAGCTGCCTTTTACATTATTATCAGACCCTGCTAAAGAGGTAAGCAGACTTTTTGGTGTTAAGAACCATTTGTTTGGATTGATACCGGGAAGGGAAACATTTATTTTTGATAAAGAGGGGATTTTATTAACCCGTTTTGTCAGCAACAGGGCTTCACGACATATTAAAGAAGTATTAAAAACAATAAAAAGTAATTGATTTAATAATGAATACGTTATATCCTATAAAATTCACCCCGATTTTTAAAGAAAGACTATGGGGAGGGACCAAGTTAAAAGATGTTTTAGAGAAAGATTCTGAAGGTGATCTTATTGGTGAAAGCTGGGAATTAAGCGATGTAGAAGGAGATGTGTCTGTAATCAGTAATGGTTCTATGGCAGGTAAAACCTTAACGGAAGCTATTGAGATGATGGGAACAGATTTACTCGGGCGGAGTGTGATGGACCGTTTCGGAAAAAAATTCCCGATACTAATCAAATTCATAGATGCAAAACAAGATCTGTCAATTCAGTTACACCCGAATGATAAATTGGCGCAACAGCGTCATAATTCTTTTGGAAAAACCGAAATGTGGCATGTAATGCAGGCTGATCCCGGATCGAGACTTATCGTAGGGTTTAATAAAGATGTGGAAAAAGATGAGTATGTTAAACATCTTGAAGAAAACACCTTGCTGGAATTGCTTAATTATGAGGAAGTTGATACAGGAGATACATTCTTTATCAATACAGGTAAAATACATGCTATAGGAGCCGGAATCCTGTTGGCCGAAATTCAACAGACTTCAGATGTAACATATCGGGTTTATGATTTTAACCGTAGGGATAAAGAGGGAAATACCAGGGAATTGCATACTGAGTTGGCTTTAGATGCTATAGATTATGAAGCTAAGGCCGATTTTAAAGTACATTATACCAAAGAGAAGAACGTTCCGAACGATATGGTTAGCTGTCCGTATTTTACGACCAGTTATATAGATGTGTCAGGGGAACTGGAGCATCAACTAGACAGAGATTCGTTTACTATATATATGTGTGTTGACGGAGAGGTGGAAATAAGCGTGGGAGATTTTAAAGAAATCGTTAAAAAAGGACAAACTGTTTTAATTCCTGCTGCTATTGCTGAAGTTAATCTAAAAGCAGACAACGCAAAAATTTTAGAGGTATATATCTAGAAATTAGCGTATTTTTGCAACCAATATAAAATTAAGTAGTTATGGCGAGTATTAAAAATTTAAAGAAGGATATCAATTTTGTATTCGGAGATATTATTGAAGCTGTTTACATATGGGAAATAGCAGCTAATAAGTCAAACTCTGAAGCCGGGGATGAAATAATTAACGAAGCAATAGAAGGATTCGATGCGTTAATTGCCAAGGTGAATGACAAGTCGGTAGAAAATAGAAAAGCTCATTTAAAGCAGGTTAACAAGGAGTTGGAAGAAAAGGCCAATACACTGGTTGAGAAAATCAATAAACTGAGCTAAAAAAAATATAAAAAGCGTTTGCAAATATGGAATTCAGGTTTATATTTGCAGCCGCAATGCCGATGTAGCTCAGCTGGCTAGAGCAGCTGATTTGTAATCAGCAGGTCGTGGGTTCGAGTCCCTCTATCGGCTCAAGCATTAAATACTAAAAAAGCTTCTCCAAAACAGGGAAGCTTTTTTGTTTTCAAACCAATTACCCGACAATCGGGATTAATCCGGATCATTAATCCTTTTTCTTTTTAAAGCCAGGCGATCCTGCTCTAAGCTGGTAGACTAATCGACTCCGTTTCCGGTTTTCGTATAAGCCTATGGTTTTAGTAAATCCACAATTTCTTTAAAGCCCCTTTTTTGGGCATGTTGGAGAGGGGTAACGCCATCATGGTCGGGAATATCCGGTTTCGCTCCGGCTTCTTTCAATATTTGGACGATTTGTTGATATTTTTTACTGCCGTCTCCCAAAATTACGGCTTCCATCAATGCTGTCCAGCCCAAACGGTTTATGTGATCTATTGGGTAGTTTTTGGTATTTGCCAATAAACGGACTGTTTCCACATGACCGCGTTCACAGGCAGGTATCAAAGCCGAACCGTAATAGCGGTTAAAGACATCGAATTTTGCTCCATTCTCCAAAAATAACCGAACCAGTTCGGTTTGTCCGCTGGCACCGGCATAGAGAAAAGGGCTGTCCAAATTGACAGCCTGCTGATTAACATCTGCGCCGTGTTTTACAAGTAGCCTGGCCATTGCATAATATCCTTTATTGGTTGCTATCAATAACAAAGAACGTTTATTATTATCTTCAGTATTTACTTCAGCGCCATTTTCCAACATTTTTTTTACACTTTGCACGTCGTTTTTGATCACCAGATTGATAATATTCTTTTCTTGTTGTATGCTCATTTCATTTTCTTTTGTAGTTGAATGATACGAAAAAGTTGTAGCAGTGAATATCAGTAAGAACAAGATAGTCTTCATACATTTTCTTATTAAAAAAATTAAAAAACAATATTCCCCTTATAGATTAATGATCGGACAGGTGACATCCGTGAAACCACTTCAGCCGAGCAACCGGCCTCTACCAGTACCACATCAGCGGCATCACCTGCTTTGGGCCATTGTTGTACGCCTTTGTCGTCTAAGGGTGTCGGTCCGGCTGTAGCCAGTTTTAACATTCTGGATAGTCCGAATTCGGTAACCTGCCCGTATAATTGTGCTGCGAGATTAGTTTTGTACAAAACGCTACCGGTACCAAAAGTATTCCAATGATCTACAATACTGTCATTTCCGGTCATGACCTTTACCCCGTGTTTAGTTAAGGTAGGGATGGGCATAATCAAACCACCAAAAGGAATGGTAGAAATAATACCTATTTGTGCGTTAGCTAGTTTTTCAGAAATCTCTTCCTGTTTAGCTTTATCCAATCTTCCCAGGACAAAGCAGTGGCTCAAGTAGGTTTTTCCTTTCAGTTCCGGATTCTCTTGAACCTTATCGATCAGATATTCAACAGTTTTTAATCCAGATTCACCGGTTTCGTGTAAGTGGATATCTATTCCTTTTTGGTTGTCCAGGGCCAGTTGTACCGTAAAATCCATTGTCTTTTCGATGGCTCCGTCAATACTGTATGGATCCAGACCACCTATGAAATCAATATTGGTTTTGGCCGCTTCTTTCATATAAGAAACAGAATCGGTATAAAATACGCCATGTTGTGGGAAAGCTACCAACTCAGCTCCGAAAACGTCCTTTTTATGCTCTAAAGCCTTTTGTAAGTTTTCGAGAGATTTCAGTTTTGATGTTGGCTCAATATTTACATGACTACGGGCAAATGATGAACCTTGAGATTGCAACAGTTCTATCATTTTTTCAGCCTTGTAAGTAGAGCTTTTTAGCATTTCAGGCAACATCTGCTGTTCTAATGCGATCATACCTTTTACACCGCCTCTTCTTCTTTTTACAGCTTGCCATTTATCTCCATAGAAAGTTTTGTCAAGATGGATATGCATGTCCTTAAAAGAGGGGAGCATAAGCATTCCTTTGGCATCTATAGCATTCGTGTCATTATTGTTTGGACTGATCTTTTTAATTTTACCGTCTTCTATTTCTACGGTAAAAAGTCTGGTTCTTGTCGCAATCACTTCACCATCTTCATACTCAAAACCTGTTTCTAAACGTACATTTTTTAAGGTATAACGCTTTTTTGTTTTTATGCTATTTGCCGTTTGGTTCCTACTGTCCGATTGTGCATTCATTAGTGTTGGTGTAAGGGTTAATCCTGCAAAACTCAATGCTGAACTCCTGATGAATTCTTTCCGTGTTATATTGTACTCTTTCATATTTGTTATTAGGTTGATTTGTTTTTCCCTAAGGCAGTCTTGAATCGAAAACTACCTGGTACAAAAATACATAGACATTCACTCCGAACTGATGAAAGATTCCTGTCAATACTTGTAAAATTTATCTTTTTTTTCGAAATGAGGTAGGCGACATTCCGGTTTTGCTTTTAAAAAAATTGGAAAAATAGGCATGGTCTACAAATCCAAGTTGAAAGGAAATTTCTTTAACGGAGAGTGTGGTGCTATGGAGTAGTCTTTTGGCTTCAGTACACAAGCGTATCTGTATCAGGTGTGTAGCAGACACTTTTAAGTGTTTTTTGCATAAAATATTTAGGTAATTGGCAGAAATATGTAGTTTTTCGGCATAAAAGCTAACATATTTTTGTTCCTTGAAGAATTCATCAATCAGCATATTGAACTTTGCAAGCCGGGGATTGGATTGGTAAACTTTGAATTCAGTAAAGATGTTTTCGGCCTCCCTGCTTACTATTGTAGCAATGACTGCTGCACGGGCACTAATGAGTTGTGCAAGGGAGTTTTCCTTTTTCAGTTCGTTTTTAATTGCGTGAAACTCATAAAGCAGCAATTGAAAGGCGTTATCGGTTAGTTGTATTACCGGATGATTTTGATAGTTGGTAAATGAAAACCTGAAGTAAGGTGCAAAGTGTTCGAAAAAGGATTTTTCTATCATGAGCTGATAGCCTACTGTTCCGGCTCTGATCGACCATTTATGCATCTGTCCGGGAAATAATACATGTACTTCGTGGTTGCCGATGGGATAATCTATAGAATCAATATTGTGAAAGCCCTGACCCTGTTCAAAAAGTATGATGATAAAGAAATCATGCTTATGAGGTTTTTCTATATGTCTTTCACCGTACAGTTCATTAAATAAAATTTCATCCCTTCCGGCTGACTGTCCTTTTCGAAACGCCTCGATATTTATGATAGGTATCGAACCTTCTTTATGATTTTGCATAAGCCGGAAATTAAATGTTGCGGGTAGTGTTTAATACAAAACAAACATATTTTTACTCGATCATCGAGATTTAAATGCTCCGACGTTTATCCTTGTGGAATGTTCCTAATGGAGTTTCATTGGACTTGCCCTTGTGGAATGTTCCTAATGGAGTTTCACAGGGCTTGCGTCGAAATGTTTTGCCATGTGCCAGCTGGCTCCATAGCTAAAAAGGTCTACCAGACCTTTTCTTTACGCTTGGCTCTCTCGTGGGCTTGTCCGAGGTTGTTTACTCTTTAAAAAGCTAGCCGGGTTTAGAGGCTTTGAGATTACCTAGAAACCAATATGTTTTATATAAATGCCTCATAAGATTTCTCTGAGAGAGGTATGCTTGTGGAATTTATAAAAAAAATATGGATTAAACAGAAAGAATCCTGCTTAATCCATATTAAATTTAAAACCATAGGTTATTTACCTGAAGTCATCATGGTTCAACATGATTGGTAGGTGTATGTATAATATCGAAATAGATACCTTCATCCTCACTATCAGGAAAAATTCTATATGTAAACTCTTCCATGGTTAATACTGTTATATCAACTACACGAGTAAATAATTCTTCCCCGGCATCATTTTTTGCTATAATGGTACGGGTGGAACCGTCTGCAGAAACAGACCAATCGCCTTGTAGTTTTGGTGAATCGTCAAGATTAAACATTGTAAAGGTACCATCGGTTTTGAAATACGCAAAACCTACAAAGTTAGCAACATTGGGATCTGTCAGTGCTATATTTTCTCCCTCATTGTTTACAGCCCCGGTAGTTTCCCAGGCGGTACTTGCTAATTTTTCACTTGGAGTTAATTTTTCTGTGGTACTGTCATCATCATTGCTACAACTAAGAAGGACCGCACCGGTTAATGTCATGAAAAAGACTGTTGTTAATTTTTTTAAGTGTTTCATTATTACATGTTTTTATGGGGCAAAGAAAGTATATTCGCGCTTGGAAGATTTGTTCTTTTTATGTTTATGCTTGTGATATTTATAACGATACATAAAAGCGGATAATACGAACCTTTTATGTATTTATAAAAATAAGCAGGAGATTTTCTATGTAATAGAAATTAATTTAGAGCGTATTGAATGTGTAGCTTCGCAGTATAATCCGGTGTGCGGAAGAGAGTCACCTGTTTATAAACTGCTGTTTTTTCTTTTTCCAATTTCTTTGTATTGAATAAATTTACTCGATCATCGAGATTTAAATGCTCCGACGTTTATCCTTGTGAAATGTTCCTACAGGAATTTCATTGGACTTGCCCTTGTAAAATGTTCCTACAGGAATTTTATTGGATTTGCGTCGGAACGTTTTGCGATTTCCCCATTTTAATGCCTTGCGAGCTTACTCTGAGGTCTTTACTCTTGTATGCTATCGTTTTGTTTTTCCTGCTCTCGGATGGTTTTAATATAATCGTCTAACTCTTTCCCATACTTAGAATTGGACACTCTTTCTGTAAGGGTGTTGTTGATAGAGTCTAAATATTTTAAACGGGCGTTGTATGTCTCAGTAAGCGCCAGATATGGTGCCAGGTACGAGTCTTTATTGTTAAGAATAAAATTTAATGTGTACAAATATCTTCTTTTGGCATTCTTTTCCGAAAGGTCTTGCAGAGAGTCAAAGGTAACGGAGTCACCTTTCTTACTGGCATTGAGGCTTTCTTTTAAGTAATTGAGGTTTAGATCGGTGAATTTGGAGATCATTTTTTTGTACTCAATCAACTTGTTATGCGATTCGGATCCTTCAACTTTTGCTTCGGCAATAAAATAATTACGGGTGGTATTGATCGTCATTTCTCCCGGTTCGGCGAAGACCTCCAGCAAATCATTGTTCGCAATCCCGTCAGCTTTTTCAAGCGATAGATATATCATTTCAGGGCTTTCGATATAGGTGTTAAATTTAAAATGTGCATCGCCGTCTATAACCATGGAGTCTATCTTTACAAATGTACTGCTGTCTATTTTCTGCAAATACAGGGTTCCTTTTTTCAGGCCTTCTATGTTACCGGTTATATGCAGGTTGGTCTTTTCTTTGCCGCATGCCCCCAGTAGAATGGCTGCAAAAACAGGTGCGAATATCTTTTTCATTGTTTTATAGTTTCAACAAGCTGTTGTTAGGTTCTTAAATATTTCTTAATTCGGTGTCTTGCGACAAAAATATTAGAAATCTTCAGAAAAGTACACAGCTATAAAAACTATTTTTGTCTAATTCTGCATTTTAATATTAAATTGCCCTGAGAATAACCGACGTGTAGCATATGAAAAACATTTTAGTAGTTGAAGACGAACAAAACGTGGCTGCCTTTATAAAAAAAGGATTGGAGGAAGAAGGCTATAACGTTTTTCTGGCATATGACGGTACTACGGGTTTGGCGTTGTTAAAACAAAAGAAAATAGATGCGGCGGTACTCGATATTATCCTGCCTGGAGTTAATGGCCTGGAGGTGGTTAAAGAAATCCGCAAAATGGGTTTTGTCGAAGTTCCGGTTGTAATGTTAACGGCGTTGGGAACAACCGAAAATATTGTTACCGGTTTAGATGCCGGAGCTGATGATTATCTGGTAAAGCCATTTAAGTTTAAAGAATTGCTGGCGAGGTTGAGGGCTTTATCGAGAAGAAAAAATCTTTCGGCCGAAACAGATCAGGTACTTACTATTTCGGACCTTGAGCTAGATCTGGATGCCAAAACGGTTAAACGGGAAGACAGGGAGATAAAACTTACCTCCACCGAATATCGCTTGCTTGAATATTTTATGACAAATAAAGGGCGGGTGCTGTCACGTATCGATATACTGGAAAGTGTTTGGGATATAGGTTTTAATATGGGAACCAATGTGGTGGACGTGTACGTAAATTATTTGCGTAATAAAATAGAAAAAGGCTTTAGGTCTAAACTGATACATACCGTTATTGGTATGGGGTATATAATGAAAGAAGATTATGAAGGTTCGCGATAGAATAACACGAAACTTTACGATGCTTACCAGCTTGTTGCTTATTAGTGTGTTTATACTGATATACTTCTTTGCGCAAAAATATACTCATAATGAATTTTATCTGCGATTGAGTAAACGAGCTACCATAGCTTCGCAGTTTTTGTTTGAGGAAGATGAACTAAACGCTACCATTTACAACGAGATCAGACTTAAACATTTACAAATATTGCCGGAAGAAAAAGAAACGGTATTAAAAGTCGATGTAATTGGCAAGCGGTTAATCGACAAGAACACATTCGATCTGGATGATTCTTTTTATAGGCGGGCTATTGAAAAAGGTTTTGCACAATATCATTATCACCCCAATGAGGTCTTTTATTATGCCCTGTTAAGGAAATACAAGGGCGCACATTTTTTGATCGTCTTGAGCGCCAAGGATATTTACGGAGAGGCGAAACTGACCAATTTGCGTAAAACGCTGGCTATATGCTTCATGATAGGTATTTTACTTACCTATTTGTTTGGCAGGTACTATGCATCCAAAGTCATTAATCCCATATCTGAAATGATCCGTAAGGTGAATAAGATTACGGCAACGAACCTGCACATGCGGTTAGAGGAAAATGACAGTAAAGATGAAATGGGGCAGTTGGCATCTACCTTTAACAATATGCTCGACCGGCTGGAAACATCCTTCGATCTGCAAAGTAATTTTATCAGCAGTGCATCCCATGAGTTTAAGAACCCGTTGACGGCCATCCTGGGAGAAATAGAGATCACCCTTAACCGCGACAGGTCGGGAGAGGAATATAAGAATTCCCTGATCAAGGTTGAGAAGGAGGCTATTCGTCTGGATATACTGGTGAATGGTTTGTTGAAACTTGCACAAACCGAGTTTGACGATAAAGGGTTGATCATTGAAGCTGTCAGAATAGATGAACTTGTTATAGGGGTACAAAGGGACTTTGATAATATTCATCCGGAAAGTAAAATAAATTTTGACTTCTCGGAGCTTCCCTCAGATCCTGACGACCTGGTAGTGCAGGGCAATAAAAGCTTGTTGAGTGTAGCTTTTAATAATATTATAGACAATGCCGCTAAATTCTCTATGAATAAAGGGGTCGTGATTAAAATTTCGGCCAGAGGCGAGAATGTCGTTGTAACCATTATAGATGAAGGGGTTGGGATTCCCCCGGATGAACTCAAAAATATTTTCGAACCCTTTTTCAGGGCATCCAACGTTAGGGGGGTAAAGGGTTTTGGAGTAGGGTTGCCGCTTACTTACAGAATTATAAAACTTCATAGCGGACAATTACATATTACTTCAGAAGTAAATACAGGTACCAGGGTTGAGGTTGTCTTACCGCATCAGAATCAGCATATTATAGTGAGGAAATAAATTTCTAATCCCGCTCTAATCTCTTTTTTAACCACTTCTTAATTCTTCGGTCTATTCTTGCCGTTCAAAACGAGCTATATCATTGTTTTAAGTACAAATACTGCTTGTTATGCCACATTTTGAACGCGAATAAATAAAATAAACTATGAAGAATCTTTTTGGAACCTATGTAAAGGCAGCTAAGTACGACATTCCGTCGAGTATTGTTGTTTTCTTGGTAGCACTCCCATTGTGTTTGGGAATTGCATTAGCATCTGGAGCTCCTTTGTTTGCCGGATTAATTTCCGGTATCGTAGGAGGTATTGTTATCGGGTTGTTGAGTAAATCGAGCCTGAGTGTGAGTGGTCCTGCTGCAGGATTAGTGGTTATTGTATTAAATGCAGTAGATAGTCTTGGTAGCTATGAAGCTTTTTTAATGGCTGTGGTTTTGGCCGGCGTTATTCAGCTGGCATTAGGTTTTCTTAAGGCAGGTATAATAGGACTGTATTTTCCTTCATCGGTAATTAAAGGAATGTTAGCAGCTATCGGACTTATTTTAATCTTAAAACAGTTTCCTTATTTAATCGGTTTTACAGCTGATGCATTCGGAGAAATGAAGTTTTTACAATCAGATGGTAGTAATACATTTTCTGATTTCTTTGCGGCTTTCACACATATGGAAGTTGGAAGTTTGTTAATTGGTATTTTCTCGCTATTGCTGATGATATTCTGGGATAGACCAATAATTAAAAATAATGGATTCTTAAAAAGAATACCGGCAGGGGTTTTGGTAGTGGTTATGGCTATTGTTATCAATCAGTTGTTCGGATTATTAGCCCCTAATTTAGCCATCGATCCTATTCACCTGGTAAGCCTTCCTATAATTTCAGAGATGGAATCGGTTAAGGAGGTATTTACAACGCCAAGCTTTGCGATATTGACAAATCCTGCTGTTTATGTAACGGCGTTTACACTAGCCATTGTAGCGAGTTTAGAAACACTATTAAGTGTTGAAGCTATTGATAAGCTTGATCCATTAAAAAGAAGGACACCACAGAATGCAGAACTTAAAGCACAAGGGGTTGGTAATATAGTTTCAGGTTTAATCGGTGGTTTGCCAATTACAGCCGTAATTGTTAGAAGTTCAGCAAACCTTGATTCCGGAGCGAGAACCAAAATGTCAGCAGTATATCACGGTATTTTATTGTTGGTGGCTGTTGCTATTTTCCCTATGGTTATGAATATGATTCCTTTATCTGCGCTGGCTGCTATTCTTATCATGGTAGGGTTTAAGCTTACTAAACCGTCATTGTATAAGGCACAGTTCTTATTAGGAAAAGACAGGTTTATCCCTTTCTTTGTGACGGTGACATGTATTTTGTTTACGGATCTGCTGGTCGGGATCTTGATAGGGATGTCGGTTGGGATCTTCTACGTATTAAGAGCTAATTATAAAGTGCCTTATTTCTTTAAGGAAGTGAAAGAAGAAAAAGAAAAAGAAAAAGAACCGCTTATTAGGATTGAGCTCAGTGAGCATGTCTCTTTCCTGAACAAAGCAAGCTTACAGCTTACATTTGAGCACTTGCCGGAAAACAGGGAGGTTTTGGTCGACGGATCGAGAACTAAAGAGATAGATTATGACGCATTGGAAGTGATATATAATTTTAAGAATACGGCACACGAAAAGAATATTAAAGTTCATTTTAAAGACATTCCTGAGTTTGGTAAGAATGGAGAAATAAAGCAGAAACCAAAACTGGAAGTGCCTCACAAGAGATTGGTAGGGAATTACAAGAAGAGTGCATAAATTTAATATAGTTAGTTGGTTAGTTAGTATAATTAATAAAACGGCAGTTTATTAATTACAATGGCGAAGAGGGGGCAGTAGGGGGTCATCCTCTTCGCATTTTCCAATTTTTATATCCATTAAAACGAAAAAGAATGAAAAACGTACTGATACCGATAACAGATAAAAAAATAACGATAGCTGACCTGAAAAATACTGTAGACAGGTATAGAAATGAAGCTTTGAATGTCGTATTGCTCTATGTGTCCAGATGTAAAGAGAGGCCTGCAGAATTAATGATCTCAGCTTTGAAAGATACTTTTGAGGATGATGCGCTGGAAGTGTTAATGCCTTTGAAGAAAGGACTGCTGAAAGAATATAGCTACCTGCCTGAATTTACGATTATTACCGATTCTTGCTACAGGAATAAATACGATGCCATTGTAGAGGCGGTAGAAACATATCAAATAGACATAGTGGCCATTACTGAGGAAAAGAAAGCCGGGCTGAGAAAAGCACTGGGACTTAATGAGAAGAGTAAGATTATAAATAAACTACCTTCGGATGCTCAGGTAGTTTTGGTTTAACCAAGTGTGTAAGAAAAAAAGAGGCCGAACTCAGGTAGTTCGGCCTCTTTTTTAGAACTGTATTTCTGATATTTAGTTTTTCATCCACGCATTGCGAAGGGTTATTTGCTTTTCTGAGGCTTTTATATCCTCGACAATTGAAGTTGCTTCAGCCATTGGTGTTTTTGTGTTGCCTTTTAAGGTAATTTCTTTACCATCTCTTTTTACAACAAAAGTAATGTCCTGGTCCGGTTGCCATCCAAATGAACCAATGACCATTTCACGTATATTGTCCAGATTGTAAGCAGTACCATTGATAGATTGAATGATGTCGCCACCTTGTATTCCCAGGTCGGTTAAAAAAGAGTTAAGTTTTGTTTTTCGGATAAAAATTTCTTTAGAGCCCGGGGTTACATCGATGTATGGTATTTGTCCGTTCATCAGATATCCGGTTTCTTGCATCCTGGATGCAAATTCAAGTCCCACTTTGTTTAAGAACTCCGTATAGTCAATAGGGGTGTCTCCGATAACGTGTTTAGTGAAAAACTGTCCTACTTCCGGATAGGTAAGGGAAACTATTTCGTCAATGATGGCATCGTCTTTAAAAGGCCGGTCTTTTCCGTATTTTTCAGAAAGCTGTTTCATAAGCCAGAGAATACCCTTTTCGCCATTACTTTGTTCTCTTATAATGATGTCGACACACATACCTATAAGAGCTCCTTTTTGATAAACATTAATGTAGTTACTCTTGTAAGGTTCTTCTAAAATGTTTTTACTCATCATCGTGAAGGACATATTGTCGTCGTAGTTTTTTGCCGATTCAACTTTTTCGTTGATCCGGTTATAGAACTCCTCGTTGGAAATAAGTCCTTGCTGGATTTGAAAAAGGTTGGCGAAATATTCAGTAACTCCTTCATACATCCAAAGGTGTTCAGACATTTCCGGAGCATTATAATTAAAATAGTGAACTTCTTCCGAGTGTACCGATAAAGGTGTTACGATGTGGAAGAATTCATGCGACACCACATCGATCATTGATTCTGTAAGAGCATCTTTCGGCATGGCTTCAGGTAGTACTACTGTTGTTGAGGTGTGGTGTTCCAATGCTCCGAATCCCGTAGCATCATCATCTTCTCCTGTGCTAAGATAAAGAAGGATGTGATAGTTTTTAGTAGCATTGATGTCCCCTAAAAATGTTTTTTGGGCTTTCATCATGCGCTCCATGTCATCTTTTATGTCTGATGCCTTGTAGATATTATTAGGAGAATAGACAGACAAGGTAACTTCGATGTTATTGACCGTGAAGGTTTCGCTATCTAATTTTGAATACATCACCGGGTTATCAGTAACTTCAAAATAACGGGTTGCGTAAAAAGTATCGGTATTGGCTCTTTCGTCTTTGGAAGCTATTTTCGGTAGCGATGTGGAAGCAACGAATCCATTCGGATGCGTAAAAGAAATCTGGTACGGACGTTGTTCCAGGTTATCAAAATAACCAACCAGCATGTGCAGGTTTAAAAAGAAGTTGGTATTGGCTTCTATGTTGGTTCCTGCGGGAGAAAAAACGGCTTCATCCATTTGAGTTTCCGTATCGAAAGAATCGTTTACCCAATAGGTGACCTTGTCGAGTTTGGCGGCATCCGGGATTTGCCAGGTATTTTTATCAATACGGTTCGATTGCAACAGGTTCCCCTCATAATCAAAAGCCCTGAAGTTGTCTATAAACTGGCCATAGTCGTTATTACTATAGGTGCCGGGAACGGTTTTAGGGATGTAGAAATTAACAGTTGTCGATGTGAACCTTCCCGGATCTACCTCTACTTTAATTTTATCGTTTTGTACATTTACCAAATCTACATTTGCATTTACAGGAAGATTTGTTGCTAAGTCATTTACTTTCGGTCCGCAACTATACAGAATGGAAGCCGCGAGAACAGTAATGAATACCTTTTTCATTTGTGTCTTTTTAGTGTTCTAGTATAATAGTGTTAGTCTGGTCGATATTGTTACAGTATTTAACACTCCTTTAAGTAAATTACCATGAAGCGTCTTAAGCCTCATGCAAGGAGGAAAATGTGTTTGATGTTTTAAACGAATTCCTTTTTGTGATGGTGTCAATATAGGGGTTCAGCTGTGTCTGTCTCAGTCGATGAATAATTCGGCAATATGTTTTGCGACACCATCTTCTTTATGATGAAGTGTTACGGCATTGGCTACGGCTTTAACTTCATCCCTGGCATTGGCTACAGCTACGCCATGACCTACGGCATTTATCATTTCGGTATCGTTGTAATTATCTCCGAAAGCTACAGCGTCTTCGATGGAAATATTAAAATGTTGATCTAGTAATTTTTGGATGCCTGTTAGTTTGGAAACTTGTTTGGGAGCAATTTCAATGTAAGTGTCTTTTGATCGGTACAGGTGTAAATGATTGCCGAATTCGGTACTAAAATACCTGAAGGCCTCTTCTATGAGACGGGCTTCACCCATACAGGTGATTTTATGGGCTCCTTTGTTTGCCGTTTTCCAACTATTTAAGGTTTCTGTGTTAGATCTGATATCCGGACTGACCCTGGTGTTGTTTTCTTCTCTTTTGGCCCAGTAGTCGTACGTTTCAACATACCATTCATTGTTGTTAAACAGGCTGATGTGAAACTTTTCTTCTGAAATGGCTTCGTTATAGTGGATGATGGCTTCTATAAGATTGTTAGGTATTTCGAGGTTATGGATAATGTTATTGCCGGCGATAACCAAAGCCCCGTTATAACAAATAAGCGGCTGATCTTTTACCCCTAACTTGTCCTGTATATAATACATCTGTTTAGGCATTCGCGCGGAAACCAGAACAATGGGGATGGCGTCTTTAATCCGGTTGATTTCAGATATGGTCAGTTCAGATACATCGCGGTTTTTATCCAGTAATGTTCCATCGATATCGGTAAAAATAATTTTGTGCGGCATTATTCCTTGTCTTTACTATGTTTAGGTACTCTGTTCTCTTGTTTCAGAATTTGCATCAGCATCCACTCAATCTGCCCGTTGGTACTGCGAAATTCGTCAGCAGCCCATTTCTCGATAGCTTTGAGCATATCTTCATTGATTCTTAATGCAAATGCTTTTTTCTTAGACATACTATTGTTTAATAAATTCAGCTACGGTTTCCACTAGTTCTGAAGACAGTGCAAAATTAGCAGAATAATACGATTCTTGATTTTCTTTTTCAGTATGTACTTCTTTTAGTACATGGTTCATGTTTTTTATGATGACTAATGTAGCATCTGGTTTGACTTTATATAAGCTTTCTGCATCTTTTACAGTTACTTGTATATCGGCATCTCCCTGTATAATTAGAGTACTTGCTTTTGCATTTTTAATTTCTTCTGTCGGAATATATCTCATCCAACTATTGATGAAAGTAAAGGTTTTAGGGATGAACAAGTTCACTAAGTATGGATTAACCTTAAGTATGGTATCCGTTTCTTTTAACTCTTTAAAATGAGCCTGTACAATAGGGCCAAAGGCTTCACTTTTCTTAGCCATCTGATTTGTAAGCATAACATCTATGCTAGCTGCTGGTCCAGCCAAGGAAATATATTTTTTAACAGCCTTATCTTTTGCAAGCATAGCAGTTAGTGAACCTTGACTGTGCCCGATAAGAATAAGACTAGAGAATCTCTTGTCGTTTTTAAAATGATCGATAACAATCTTAGCATCGTCAACAATATCGTCAAAAACCAGATCATTCAGCATTAGTTTTAGGTTTTCAGGGACTGATGTTCTTTTATCATAGCGATAAAAGGCAATGCCTCTGGTATTTAAACTATCCGACAATAACTTGATATAGTTGGCTTTGGTTTCCATAACAGAAATTTTTTGATTTCCGTTTCTATCTACATTTCCAGAGCCATGAATAAAAATTACCAACGGAAGTTTTTTGTTTGATTCCGGATAACTTAAAGTACCTGGTAGAGAAATAGCGCCATTGGAAAGCGATAGTTCTTCAGTTATTACATTTTGTCCTTTAACCAAAAGACTTGTAAAAATGCATATGTAAAAAATAACATGTTTCATGTTGTTGTTATTCTGTTTCGATAAGTTTCAATAGTCTTTTCTGCTAATTCAGCCTGTTGAGTGCCTATTAACATTCTTTTATTGCTTTTGAGTATGACTTGAATGCCTTTATAACCTCTTATTTTTACAGACTTGCCGTTTATATGCCTTCCGTAGCCGCCAAAATTTTTTATACGGAGATGCTTTTTTACCTCGCAAAAGTTAATTTCTTCCCATTTGATGATTTTCATATTGAGGTGTATAGGGAAAAACTTGTAATGAATACCAATTTCGTCTATTTTGGTTGTTAATTTTACAGAGCGAATAAATATGAATGTGAGCCCGAGTGTAATTATGATAAGCACCAAGGTCATCACAGATTCATGATCGCCACTTCGTAATTTATCTTTTTCTAAGACGAAAGGTGTTAGAGCTCCTGTAAAGACCAGAATTAAAGCAGCATACATCCACCATTGGTTAAATTTTTGCTCTTCGGTAAAGACTTTCATGATCTTTAGTTTTTATCGCGTTCGAGTATGGCTTTAAGCGCATAGTTTTTTTCACTAAAAACGGCTGAGATTACCCGCCAACCATCACGAGCATGTAAATTTAATGCATCTTCAAAGCTCTTGTCTGAATTAGAAAATAGATTTGTCTTTTGTTTTATAATCTTGTATTCTTTCATAATGAAATTTTAATGATGCAAGGTGCCGGCATTAACGATAGGAGCAGCGTCCTTATCGGAGCAAAGTACGACCATTAAGTTACTTACCATAGCCGATTTACGTTCTTCATCGAGGTCTACCAATTCTTTTTTACTTAATTCATCGAGAGCCATTTCAACCATACTGACGGCACCTTCGACAATTTTATGCCGTGCAGCAACAATAGCAGTAGCTTGTTGTCTTTTTAACATAGCATTGGCGATTTCTTGCGCATAAGCTAAGTATCCTATTCTGGCTTCAAGGACTTCAATTCCTGCCATAGAAAGACGTTCCTGAATTTCTTTTTCAAGATCTTCACTTACTTCATTAACGCTGGAACGTAAAGTGATATCCTCGTCAAGCCCTTCATCGGCAAAATTATCGTACGGATACATGCTGGCAAGTTTTCTGACTGCAGCATCTGTTTGTACCCTGACAAAGTTTTCGTAGTTGTCAACATCAAAAGCAGCTTTATAAGTGTCGGTTACCCTCCATACTAAAATGGTGCTTATCATTACAGGATTTCCAATTTTATCATTTACTTTCAAGCGTTCACTATCAAAATTACTGGCTCTTAATGAAATTTTCTTTTTGGTAAAAAAAGGATTTACCCAATAAAATCCATTCTTCTTAATAGTACCTGCGTACTTACCAAAGAGCAATAGAACTCTCGAATTGTTAGGGTTAACCAGCGTAAAACCAGGAAGTAAAAACAATGCAATTACAATTGCCATAATAAAAATTACATTTCCTTGTGAGATCACCATATATAATCCTCCAAAGAAAAGGATTAAAGCGGCAAACAGAATGATATATCCGTTAAGACCTGATGTTGTTTTTTCATTTGTCATAATGATAATTTTATATGATATTAAAATGATATCACAAATATATCAAATTAATTTTTGATTCTTTGGATATTTAACATATAGATTTCATTGATATAATTACATTTGAAAAAAAATACTAAAGAATGAAGAAATTATTGTTACTGTTATTATTGTCGAGCCAAATTTGTTTAGCAGATACCGCTTTATGGGGTTCTACAGGTCATAGAGTTGTAGGGGAAGTAGCGACACAGTATTTAAAGAGCAGTACTAAAAGAAAATTGAAGAAACTATTGAACGGGCAAAGCCTGGCAATGGTGTCTACTTTTGGCGATGATATCAAGTCCGATAGCCGATATAGAGAGTTTAATTCGTGGCATTACGTAAACATCCCATCAGGACAATTGTATGATACACACGATAAATCTGAACACGGAGATATTATAAAAGGAATAAACAAGTGTATTTCAGTTATAGAAAATGAACGGGCATCAGACGATGATAAAGTATTTTATTTAAAGATGTTGGTTCATCTGATGGGTGATCTGCATCAACCTCTGCATGTCGGAAGAGTGGAAGATAAAGGAGGAAATGAATTTCAGGTAAGATGGTTTAACAAAGGTACAAATTTGCACAAGGTCTGGGATAGTGAGATGATCAATCATTTTAAAATGAGTTACTCGGAACTTGCTGAAAACCTGCCTCGTTTGAGTAAAAAGGAAATAAGGGCTATTGAAACCGGTACTGTATTGGATTGGACATATGAGTCACAAAAATTGGCAGATAAGGTGTATAATTCTGCAGAAACCGGAGAAAAACTGGGCTATAGGTATATGTACGATAATTTTCAGAATGTCCGCCTCCAGTTATTTAAGGGAGGGATTCGTTTGGCAAAGGTTTTGAATGAGAATCTTTAAATCAATCAATAGTATGTTGATTATCAGTTAATAACACGATTCCGTGTTAAAGTTTATAAAATTTCCGGTAAAAAACTTGTTTTATAGCCCGGGCATATTATTTTTGCGCTCGGAAAAAGGTAATGTGCTGAAATTTAAATTGTTGATGAAGTTGTTTTATGCCGGAATTAGGATTTTTGTTGGACTGCAATTAATGTTTGCAGGATATAATGAAACATTCGCATTAAATGCTTTTTCATCTCATTTTATAAGTACTGCGGAGGGAATGGAAATTTCAGGTAATAGCATTATAGAAACGCTGTTGATCTGTCTTCCTTTTATCAAATTCGGATTAGGTTTATTTATATTGCTTGGTTTTTTTACTAAACAAAGTCTGCTGGCAGGATTGCTCTTGTTCGGACTGTTTACCTTTGTAATGATGATGGGAGGAAATTCGTCTGAAGTAATGTATGGCCTGTACTATTTGACCTTTTTTACCGGCTTGATGATGTATGTAGAGAATAACGATATTTCCTTAGATAATAAGGCGAACTTAACCTGTAGAAGAAGCTTATAGTGGTTGTTTATAAGTGAATTGCTTAGGCGATTTGATTTTTTTGAGTTAATTAATGAAAAAGACCGTGGCCCAACGGTCTTTTTCTTTTTAGGTTGGATTATTTTTTTGAAGCAATCCAGGTATCAATTTTATTTTCAAGCAACTGAAGCGGAATACATCCGGATTCTAGCACTTTATTGTGATATTCCTTTATACTAAACTGCTCTCCTAAAGCCTTTTCTGCTTTTGCCCTCAATTCAAGGATTTTAAGCTGGCCTATTTTGTAGGATAGTGCCTGACCGGGGATGGCCATATAGCGTTCTATTTCGGCAGTGATACTGGCTTCGCTTTCCGCTTCATTGTCTAGTGAATATTGTATGGCTTGCTCCCGTGTCCATCCTTTGGCATGCAATCCGGTGTCTACAACCAATCTGATAGCCCGGTGCATTTCAGCGCTTAACATCCCGAAATATTGATAAGGATCTTCGTAAAGTCCAAGTTCCTTGCCCAAAGCCTCGGTGTATAAAGCCCATCCTTCACCGTATGCTGAATACCATAGTGTTTTTCTGAAATCAGGGAGTTTGGTGTTTTCTTGTTGAAGAGAGATTTGGTAATGATGTCCCGGGATTGCTTCATGTAAAAAAAGATCTTCGTCAGAATAGATGTTGTATGTAGTAACATCCGGTATGGGAACATAAAAGATACCTGGCCTGGTACCATCTAATGATCCCTGGTTGTATTCGGCACTGGCTGAGACTTCCCTGAAGGCTTCAGTCCTTCGAACTTCAA
The DNA here is from genome assembly GCF_022760175.1 of Zhouia spongiae. Taxonomy (GTDB): domain Bacteria; phylum Bacteroidota; class Bacteroidia; order Flavobacteriales; family Flavobacteriaceae; genus Zhouia; species Zhouia spongiae. Next base: position 175,721 of record NZ_CP094326.1, on the reverse strand, counting down.
AAGCTGTTTTCGGAGTCAGGTCAAAAAGTTTTTCCAGGTTAGGTTTCATTTTCTCATGGATGGCATTAAAATTATCTATGACCTGCCGGGGCTCGGTAAAAGGCATCAGTTCTTTTTTGTTCCGCACGTAATCGAAGAACGAAATAAGATCACCTTTATACCCTACTTCTTTTTTTACTTTTTCCATTTCTGATCTTATACGGGCTACTTCGCTTAATCCCAGCTTATGAATTTCGTCGGCGGTCAGGTTTGTGGTAGTGTATAGTCTGATAAGAGCGTTGTAGAGTTCTTTTCCTTCCGGGATATCATTTATTCCGGAAGTTTTTCTTCCTGCGTTGAGGTATTCGTTCTTTAAAAAGTCATCCATTTTCTTCATTGAAGGGATTACTTTTTCAGAAATAGTATGAGTGTAAGATTCAGTTAGCCGTTTTTTCTCCTCTTCAGAAAAATGATCAGGAATTATTTTAACTGGCGAATAAAACAGGTTTTCGTCAATTGGGGTTTTGGTCAGGTCTGTAAACTGAGGAATGGTCTTAACAATTAATGTTTTTGGGATTATGTATCCTTCCTTGATTCCTTGTTTCATGTTTACGACAGCCGAATCAACCCAAGTCGAGAACTTTTCCAGTCTTGACAGCCAGTTGTTGTAATCGGCAGGCGTTTTGAATGGCTGGGCGCTGCTACCACTACCTAATTGCCCTATCATGAGATGCATGGAAGAGAACTGGTTAACAGGCATCAGGTAGGTTTTAAATTTCAGGTTCTCTATGTTTTGATTGAGTTCCCAAAGCAAAACCGCTTTGCTTAATTTCTCTTCTTCATTTAAAAATTCGTCTTCATACAGGGCTAATGAGTCTTTGTATGTTTGAAAAACATTGAGAGCAGTTTCTCTATAGTCCTTGGTGATGTTGTTTGGGAGTTTGTCATTGTATTTATTGTCGCCCGTAAAGGTTGCGTTTATCGGATTGAGTTTGAGGCTTTGCTGATAATAAGATTCAAAGACATCGTTAATCGGGGGTAGATCGACAGCTAATCCGTTATTTTTGTTGCTTTCTTTTTTACAAGCACCAAGGAGCATTATGATGCATAGTGCAAACAAAGATTTTTTCATGTTTTCAGATTCGTTTTTAGTGAGGGTTTTAACTGTTTTTGATTTCCTTACATTTTGTGTATTCTAGTTTTCTAAAGCGTTTGGCTTTCCAGTTTTCGTTTATCGAAAGGTTTTCAACCGAGATGAAGCAGTTGTTATTGAGAGGTTTCCAGTTGTACTCTTTGGTTATTTCAGCAGAATTTTTTGGGAATGCAATCCATAGGGTAGCATCTTCCTTAAGTTTGATGCGAAGGGTGTCAAATTGCCGCTCTATCTCATTGATATCATGAGCAAAATAAAGGGCGTAATCAATCTGGGTGATCTGTATCAAAGACTCAAAGACTTCAATATCTTCGAGGGTATGAAAGTCACGATCGAACTCATCCGGAACATTTAACAAGAGTATTTCGGATTTGCCTTTAATACCTAATTTCTTTATGATTGATTTCATATATCTAAAATAAATTAAAGAACACACCTACTAAGATACGGATAAAGATCATCCGTTCCAAGTAGCTGCTTTTAGAGGTATAAATAAAAAAAGCCATTCTGATTCAGAATGGCTTAATGATAATAGTAGTCGATTTAATTACTTAATCATATCGTAACTTCTTTTAATGAAGTTGGTGAGTTCTTCGCCTTGTAATAAACCTTGTGATAGCCTGGCCAGGTCTAAAGATTGTCTGATTAATCGTTCTTGTTTTGCTTTCGTCTTGGTATTGACAATCTGATTTATCAGGTCGTGATTGGTGTTAACTACCAGGTTGTACATTTCAGGCATATTACCCATGCCAAACATTCCGCCACCACCTGTAGCGCTCATTTCTTTCATCCTCCGCATAAATTCAGGCTGTGTAATAACAAAAGGAGATGCAGCACTATCTAATGCTTCCAGTTTAACGGTGTATTTTTCTTTTGGTACCACTTCTTCAAGAACGGTGCTGAGTTTTTCTTTTTCTTCGTCAGATAATTTAGAAATTTTTTCTTCGTCTTTCTTGATAAGATTGTCCAATGAATCGGCATCAACTCTTGCAAAAGTTATTTTTTCATTAGAAGTTTCCAGCTTTTGGATAAGGTGAGAAACTATTGGAGAATCTAAAAGTAATACTTCATAACCACGCTCTTTTGCTTCTGCTATATAACTGTGCTGAGTGTCTTTGTTGCCGGCATAAAGCACTACAGTATTACCATCTTTATCGGTTTGATTATCTTTTACTTTTTCCTTTAGTTCTTCAAAAGTGAAATATGTATTGTCGACTGTTGGATATAAAGCAAATTTTTGAGCTTTATCGAAGAATTTTTCTTCGGAAAGCATCCCGTATTCGATCACAATCTTAATGTCATTCCATTTTTGTTCGAAGTCTTCACGGTTACTGTTGAATAATGAAGAAAGTTTATCAGCTACTTTACGGGTAATATAGCTCGATATTTTCTTTACATTTCCATCTGCCTGAAGGTAAGACCTGGAAACATTAAGCGGAATGTCGGGAGAATCAATAACTCCTTTTAACATGGTTAGGAACTCAGGTACAATGCCTTCGACGTTATCTGTTACAAATACCTGGTTTTGGTATAGCTGGATACGGTCTTTCTGAAGATTTACTTCATTGGTTAATTTAGGAAAGTAAAGTATTCCTGTCAGGTTAAAAGGATAATCTACATTCAGGTGAATGTTAAACAGAGGTTCTTCAAATTGCATTGGATACAACTCGCGATAGAAGCTCTTGTAATCCTCATCGTTGAGATCAGCAGGTTGTTTGGTCCAGGCTGGGTCTGTATTATTGATGATATTGTCTACCTTTTGTGTAGGGGCAGGATCATCTTCTTTTGCATCTTCCGGTTTCGGCAATGTTTCTGTTCTGGTGCCGAACTTAATAGGAATTGCATTGAATTTATTGTATTTATTCAATAATTCACTGATCTTGCTTTCTTCTAAAAACTCTTTGGAGTCTTCATTGATATGCAGGATGATCTCCGTTCCCCTTTCGGTTTTATCGGTTGCTTCAAGATTGTATTGTGGCGATCCGTCACAACTCCAATGTGCAGCAGATTCTCCTTTGAAACTTTTGGTAATGATTTCAACTTTATCGGCCACCATAAAGGCTGAATAGAAACCAAGCCCGAAATGACCGATAATACCACTGTCCTTAGCTGAGTCTTTATATTTTTCCAAAAATTCCTCTGCTCCTGAAAAAGCTACTTCGTTGATGTATTTTTTTACTTCGTCAGCAGTCATCCCGATACCCTGATCGATAATGTGAAGCCTGTTGTTGTCTTTGTCGATTTTAACCTCGATGATAGGGTTCCCATAGTCAACTTTGGCTTCACCTATATTGGTCAGGTGTTTTAATTTTAAAGTTGCATCAGTTGCATTTGATATTAACTCTCTTAAAAAGATCTCATGGTCGCTGTATAAAAATTTCTTTATCAGCGGGAAAATGTTTTCAACAGATACATTAATATTTCCGGTTGTCATAGAATTATATTTTACAAGTTATTCTTTTCGGTTTGGAGTATGGCAAAAAAAATACCAGACCGGTAAAACAGTGACAAGATGACACTTGTCTTAAGAATAAATCATTTTAAGGGGTGTTTTTATTAGAAATACTTAAATTGCAAAGCTGATTTAGAGTTGGGATACAGCATTTTGTTACGAACTAATATTTAATGAATACTTGGAATTCGAGAATTGCGGGACTTGGATATTATGTGCCCGAAAATGTTGTGACGAACAACGACCTGTCTAAGGTAATGGATACTAATGATGAATGGATTCAAGAGCGAACAGGTATTAAAGAACGTCGCCATGTAGTTGAAGGGAGTGGTGAAACAACGACAACCATGGGGGTCGAGGCTGCCAAAATAGCAATTGAAAGGGCAGGAGTCGCCAAAGAAGATATAGACTTTATTATATTCGCTACGTTGAGTCCGGATTATTATTTTCCGGGACCCGGAGTATTGGTGCAGCGAGAACTGGGACTTAAAACGGTTGGAGCCCTGGATGTAAGAAATCAATGTTCAGGATTTGTGTATGCACTTTCAGTGGCAGACCAGTTTATTAAAACCGGCATGTATAAAAATGTTCTGGTGATTGGTTCTGAGTTGCATTCAACAGGTTTAGATATGTCGACAAGGGGTCGAGGAGTTTCTGTAATTTTTGGCGATGGAGCCGGTGCCGCGGTTTTAACCAGAGAAGAAGATGCTACGAAAGGAATATTATCGACTCATTTACATTCTGAAGGGGAACATGCTGAGGAGTTGTCATTGACAGCACCCGGAATGGGTAAAAGATGGGTGACGGATATTATTGCGGACAATGACCCGGACGACACTTCTTACTACCCGTATATGAATGGTCAGTTTGTATTTAAAAATGCAGTTGTCAGATTTAGTGAAGTAATTGATGAAGGGCTGAAAGCCAACAATCTGGAAGCTTCTGATATCGATTTGTTAGTGCCGCATCAGGCGAACCTCAGGATATCTCAGTTTATACAACATAAGTTTAAGTTGAGTGACGATCAGGTTTTTAATAATATTATGAAATACGGTAATACTACTGCTGCTTCTATTCCGATTGCTTTAACTGAAGCATGGGAACAAGGAAAGGTGAAAGAGGGTGATATTGTCGTTTTGGCTGCTTTTGGCAGTGGATTTACCTGGGGCAGTGTGATTATGAAATGGTAATGATTTTTTGAGAGAAAATGTCAGCAGGCTGTCTCCTGCATTTGCTCGTAACAAACATCGGAGATAGTCTTTTTTACGCTCGGCCCTCTCGTGAGCTTGCTCCGAGGTATTTTACTTATAGATTTTAATGAACTGACTGGGGCTGTGCCCGGTATTGATCTTAAAGACCCTGGAGAAATAGGCATAATCTTCATAACCCAACTCTAGTGAAATATCACTTAAAGAACCGCCGGAATGAATAAGCATTCTCCGCGCTTCTAAAATAATGCGTTCCGTTATCAGGTCGGAGGTGGTTTTATTTAATGCGCTTTTAACAATACGGTTTAAGTGTTTCGGACTCAAGTGCATCATTTCAGCATATGCCGAAGCCATTTTAACTTCTTTGTAGTGATCGTCGATCAGTTGTTCCAGTTGTTTTACGCGCTCCGTATTTCTATATGGTTCGGTATACTCCGGTTGGAGAGATAGATATATTCTTGATAAATCTGTGTATAAGATGTCGATGAGGGAAATGATTTTCAGCCGTTTTAAAAGCCGGTTTTCATAATATTCTTCATTGATGTCGATGAAGTATCGGGATATATGGTTCAGTTCCTCGTCCTTTAATTGAAGTAAAGGCGGGTTTTGAGAAGAGTAGAAGAAAGGAAAATCATTTACCGATCTGCTGGTGTAATTGAGGTCAAAGAATGATTTTGAATGAAAAAAGATATACCCGTCGATATCGTCTGATAGTTCCCAATGATGAATTTGCCCCGGCTTTAATAAAAATACGACCCCTGGCTTTATGGGGTATGTGTGAAAGTCAACTTCATGTTTTCCGGTGCCTTCTGTAAATAAAATGGTTACATAAAAATCGTGCTTGTGCGGAGCCGTAATTGTTTTATGGTGTGTGTTGTTGTGGTTTTTAAATGTATTACTATAAAAATCAGGATTGTTTACAGCACTGTCAAACTGTTTAATATGTAATATGTTTAGTAGTTGCATACGTATTATATTATGTCTCAAAAGTACAAAATAATGCAATTATGATATAGGGTATGATAGTGAATTGATTATGATATTTGCCTTATCAAATAAACGATGTATGAGCAGGTATGTAAAAGCACTACAGTGTAAATGTCCTAAATGTGAAAAAGGAAAAGTGTTTAGAAGTAATGGGAACTCACTTTTGTTCAGGATGCCGAAAATGTTTCATTCCTGCCAGGAGTGCGGCTATGTATTTGAAAGAGAACCGGGTTTCTTTTTCGGAGCGATGTATGTTAGTTATGCCTTGGCTGTAGCTGAGTTGATATCAATGTTGGTGGTTATAAAGTTTATATTAGGGATGAGTAATATAGTATTGCTCTGCGGAGTAGTGATCGTTGCGGTACTTTTGAGTACATTCAACTTTAGGGTGTCCCGAAGCCTGTGGATGTATTTTTTTGAAAAGAAGGCGATTTAGATTCATTGGTTTTAAGGGTGTCCGCGGCCTTCAGGCCGCGGACTTTTTATTTAAAGGTATTCCTCGACAAATCTTTTACAAAAGCTCTTGATCTCATTTCGTGTAGAACGAAAAGCCTCTATCAGTTCTTTCGCGGTACCGCTGGCTTTGCTGGGGTCAGTAAAATTATGATGTATCTTTTGTGTCTTCCGCGTAAAGAGTGGGCAGCTTTCACTGGCATGATCACATACAGTAATTACATAGTCAAAATCAATATTGGCATATTCGTCTACGTGATTAGATGTATGCTTGCTGATATCTATTGCATCTTCTGCCATGATGCCTACGGCAAAAGGATTTAAACCGTGGATCTCTACACCGGCACTATATATATTGGCCTTACCGGTTGCCATGTGTTTTAAATAACCGTGTGCCATTTGACTTCTGCACGAATTACCTGTGCATAATACAAGTATGTTTTTCATTGTTAAGCTTTTTGCGGGTTTAATTTCTTAGTGTAATATTTTTTCTTTAGCCAAAAAGAGACTCTTACCAGTAAGATCAGTGCGGGTACTTCTACCAGCGGACCGATAACACCGGTAAAGGCTTGTCCGCTATTTAAGCCAAACACGGCGATTGCCACGGCAATCGCCAGCTCAAAGTTGTTACCTGCTGCGGTAAATGAAACAGCAGCATTTTCGTCATATGGAGCTTTAAACCATTTGCTGATGCCAAAACCGATAAGAAACATCAATGCAAAATAAATAAGCAACGGAATGGCTATTTTTACGACATCCATCGGAATACTTACAATGAGCTCTCCTTTTAAGCTGAACATGACCACGATAGTAAAAAGCAGGGCTATAAGGGTGAGCCAGGATATTTTAGGAATAAAAATATCCATATACCATTCTTCTCCTTTTAATTTTACCAAAAACAACCTGCTCAAGAAGCCTAAAAGAAAGGGGATGCCTAAGTATATGGCAACACTTTCTGCAATGGTAGCGATTGAAATATCTACGATGGCTCCTTCAAAGCCAAAGTAAGGGGGGAGGATTGTAATAAATACCCAGGCATAGAAGCTGTAGGCAAATACCTGAAATAAGCTGTTCATGGCAACCAGGCCCGCAGCATATTCTTTGCTCCCCTCAGCAAGATCATTCCAGACCAATACCATGGCTATACATCTTGCTAAACCGATTAATATGAGCCCGGTCATATATTCAGGTTCGTCCCTGAGAAAAATAACGGCCAGGATGAACATCAAAACCGGACCTATAACCCAGTTCAAAACCAAGGATAGTGAGAGTAATTTGGTGTTTCTGAATACTTTTGGCAATAATTTGTAGTTAACCTTGGCTAAGGGAGGGTACATCATAACAATCAAACCAATGGCAATCGGAATATTGGTAGTGCCGGAGCTGTATGAATTGATAATAGCTGCGCTTCCCGGGAAATAATAACCAAGAGCGACACCTATTCCCATGGCCAGAAAGATCCATAACGTCAGGTAATTATCTAAAAAGGATAATTTTTTGTTCATAATTGATAGCTGTTTAGTTGAATATTTGTTTTCTGCTTCTTCGTTCCATAATGATGTTGTCGCGCCAGACACCGTGTAATTTTCCGATCTTTTCTCGGTATCCGATCTTCCTGAATCCACATTTTTGGTGGAGTTTAATACTGGCTGTATTTTCTTTCATAATTCCGCATTGCAATGTCCATAGCCCGTTTTTTTCACTTTCTTCAATAAGCTTTATGAGTAATTGTGTGCCTATCCCGATTCTTGCTGAACCGGGAGCAACATAAATGCTTACTTCTGCAACGCCGTTATAGACGCAGCGGTCTGATACTTTTGATAAAGCAGCCCACCCAAGCATTTTGTTACCTGTAAAGAGAGCAATTCGTCCGAACGGAAGGTGTTTTTTATCCCATAGCTCGTATGATGGTACTCCCGTTTCAAAGGTCGCATTGCCGGTTTTGATCCCGGCGAGGTATATTTCAGCAACCTGAGGATAATGGCCGGGCGTAATTAGACCGAAATGCATGATACTATTATTTAACAACATCCGGAATCGGGTTCGCAACACGAGGCCTGCAATTCCGATATATTAACCTTTCTTTTTTTATTGGCCGGGACATCGCAGTTGTCTTTTGCCAAACAATCGGTTTGCTTACTGGTAAGTAAAAAATGTTGTCCGTTAAAGTCCAGGCCGTACTTGCCTATTGTTTTACCTTGATATTCAACTTCTATTTGTGAGTCACCAAGCTGCAATGTTTTTTCTGACAGTTCTATGATGTGAACCAGTTTTTCAGGGTGGAGCCGATGGTTATAGTCGTCAGCACTCCATAGCTGGAAATTTATAACTTCCTCATGGCGGGTTGTCCCGCCACAATCGATAAAGTCTTTTTTTACTTTTCCTATTTCAGTTACGTGAAAATGCTCGGGTACAAGGTTGCCATCAGGCAGTGCAAAAGCAATAGTATTTACTTTTTTAAGGATTTCTTTTATTTCAGAGAGTTTCATATTTATTGTAATATTACGATTAATGAAATTAAATTTTTTTAACAGCAACTGTCCCTGCGATCATCACTCTTGTAAGTATCAAAAAAAGTGGAGAGCAAGGATTTAAAACGATTCCAGTTTTCGGAATCGATGCAGTAACAAACACTGGTGCCTTCAATATTACCTTTAATGAGGCCAATGTTTTTTAGTTCCCTGAGATGTTGTGATATGGTAGGCTGTGCCAGCCCGATTACATCGACAAGATCTCCGCAAATACATTGGTTAACCTTGATGAGGTGCTGAATAATAGCAACCCTTGCGGGATGACCGATTACCTTGGCTATTTTGGCAATTTGATTTTGTTCTTCTGTGAAGATGTCTGTTTTAGTGATTCCCATTTAATGAATTATTATATTGCAATATTACGATTATTATAATTGTGAACAAAAAAATCCGGAGAAAAACCCCGGATTTAATAGCCCCGCAATAAAACACTAACCATTGACTTTGAAATAATCGCGGGGGTATCCTGTTTTATAAGATTCCTCCACCGGATTCTTTGGTGTTGTCGTCTCTGTTCTTCCTTTTCAGGGCCCTGTTTTTTCCGCTTCCGAACCTGTACGATAATCCCAGGTACACGCTTTGGCTTTCCCAGTGAAATGAGCCTTCTTGCGGGTATGGGTTATCTCCGTCGAAAGCGAATCTCATCGTATTAAAGATGTCGTTGTAGTTTAAACTTACAGTACCTTTTCCTTCGGCAAAACTATAGCGGGCACCTGTGTTGACAAAGTACATTGGTTTTCTTTCAAACTGGATGCCCTTTGCGCTGGATCGATACATACCGAATAACGAAAGTGTGAGTTTCTTTGTTACTTTAAAGTTGTTATTCATTCTAAAGTTCCATTGCGTGTTGTCGACTTCAATTTCGTCTTCAATGATTTCATCTTCAGTTATTTCTTCGTCCGGAGATGTAGAGAGTTCAGTCAGGCTTTTCTGGGTTTGAGAGAAAAGATCAAAACTTGTATTGAAGTTCCACCAGCTTGTCGGCCTGTAGTTGGAAGATATTTCAATACCATAGGCAGTTGTTCTGTCGAAGTTGTCAAAAGTAAGTATGATCCGCTCGGTGTCTACCCGGTCTATGTATACAGCTCTGTTAATTTCGTCTTCAATAATCCTGTAAAAAACGCCTGCGGTTATACTACCGCTTTTAAGTCTGCGCGTATAATTGGTTTCGATTGAGTTGGTAAACTGAGGTACCAGTTCTGAATTGCCCAGGGATGAGATCTGGGGTGTGCTCCATTCCCTAAATGGATTTACCTGGTTGAGTCCCGGTCTGTCTACCCTCCTGCTTATACTTAGCTGATATTGATTTTTTTCAGTTGGTGTATAAGTAAGAAATCCCGAAGGGTAAATTTGCACATAATCGTCTTTAAAAGTCTCAACAGAATCTGGCCCCGCTTCTTCTTGTTCCGTGGTAATAGCATCGACGTTTACAGTTTCAACTCTTGCGCCTAACTGGTATCCCCACTTCTCAAAATTTTGCCCAAATGTGGCATATGCGGAGTAGATGTCCATATCGTATTTAAAATTTCTGTCAGGCGTAGGTCCGAAGTCTTCAATGTCAGGGTCATACGACAAGCCTGTAGATGAATAATCGATATCCGAATCAAACTGTCTGAGCTCTAAACCTAGTTCCAGTTTTGAGTTTTCTGAAAGTGGGTTAATGTAATCCAGATTAGCAGTCAGCTGATCTCTTTCAGAGCCTACGTAATCAGAGTAATTAATTAAATTGGTATTTCCGCTGTATTTAAAATCAAAATCACTATCGCTATTAAACGTATTATAATCTACTTCCAATTCGATGTTGTGACCTTCCTTCGAGAAGTCGTGTTTGTAATCAAAATTGTACTGTTCGCTTCTATTTCCACTTTTGCTGTAAGCTCTTTGAGCAAAATTCCTGGATAAGTCGTTGTAATAAACAAGACCTGTGTTTCCATTGGCTTTTCCATCATAAATATTTTGATTGGTAAAGAATGAAACAGTGTTCTTGTCGTTGAGGAAAAAATCTACTCCAACCTTATAAAGGTATGATTTGTCGTTGTTTTTAAATTGAAATAACTGTTCGGAGTTTTCAACCTCTCTAATGATATTCCCATGATTGTTGTTTTTCCCGATGTTAGTACCGACATTTCCATAAACATTAAATTTTCCGTTCCTGTAGTTCATATCGACGGTGCTGTTAAATTTGGCATTCTCATCATAAGTTAAACCAACACTGGCATTACCGTTAAAGCCGATATTTGCATTTTTATGAAGGATGATGTTAATAATACCGCTCATACCTTCAGGGTTGTATTTAGCAGAAGGGTTTGTTATGAGTTCTATGCTTTTGATCGACGATGAGGGGATCTGTTTCAATAACTGAGCTATAGGAACGTTAGAAAGCTTTCCGTCTACCATTACACGTACATTCTCATTGCCGCGGAGGCTGATGTTACCGGTTTGCTGATCCACATTAACAGACGGAATATTGTTCATAATGTCTGAAGCAGTGGCTCCGGCGGTGGTAAGGTCTTTCCCTACATTGATAACTTTTCTGTCTATTTTTTGTTCTATGGTAGTGCGTTCACCTACCACGTTAACTCCTTCTAATTCGATTGCATTTTCACTGAGGGTTATAGTTCCCAGGGCAATTTTTCTGTTTTGTCTCGAGATGGTGATCTCTTTAGAAAAGGTTTCGTAGCCTATAAACTGAACCGTAAAAAGATGGGTGCCTTCTTCAATATTCTTTAGTTCAAAGGTTCCATCGTCATTTGTAATGCCTCCGGTGAGGTTGGCTCCATCAGTTTTTGATTTTACTACAACCGATGCGTACGGAATAGGCTGATTAAGGGTCTTGTCGATAACTTTTCCGCTAACAGTGCCTATTTTCGCTTCCGGAGACGGTTGTGCGAATGATTGAAAACAGGCACTTATTACAAGCGTAAGTGTTATTATAAAATTTTTCATTGGTTAGTTGTTTTTTGATTGATGATAAATGTTTTAGTTTAGTACCTAATTGACGATGATATGGGTAATGTGTTACTGCTTTTAAGGACAATTAACATTTTTTAACAAATACACGGGATGGGTAGAACCTTAGTTATGGGAGCTTCGTTAAAACCGGATAGGTATAGTTATTTAGCGGTTCATCAACTGAGAAATTCGGATGAACCGGTAGTGGCTTTTGGTAAAAAAGAAGGCATGGTTGCCGATGTGAATATTGTTAATAAACTACAGCAATACGATGATATAGATACAGTGACACTATACCTGAACTCGAATGCCCAAAAGGACTTTTACGATTATATAGTGTCTCTCGGACCGAGAAGGGTTATATTTAATCCGGGTACTGAAAATAAAGAATTTTACAGCATACTGGAATCGAATGGAATTGGGTGGGAAGAAGCCTGTACTTTGGTTTTATTATCTACACATCAGTATTGATATTATCTTTTTCTGTTATTGTTAAAGATATTAGCGGCTGGCTTTCCCCACGCTACATTCATTGAAAAATACACTAAAAGTAAAGCGGGAAGTATGACAAGGTGCGAGTCTTTCTTTAAAAGAAATTATACAACATATTTTACTCCTTTTTAAGCCATTCAATGTTAGCTTACAACTATATCACAAAATGATCAAATTAACCCTCTGTTTTTCTTGTATTGACTACCTTCTTATGAGCTTGCTCCGGAGGAGCTTACTGCTGATCGCGACTTTTTAGCCTGACGAACTTTTCGATATTCATATGATGAACTCCGATCTCATCGATTTTTTCGATTCCTTTTGTGGTGAGGGTATCTTCTTTTATGGTGAATTCAAAGGAAAAGTTATTATTCTCCCATTCTCTGTGGTTGCAGTATTCTAAAAATTCTGTATAAATATTATTTTTAACGGTATAAGGGCCGCCTCCGGAAACAAATACAGCCGAACTGTCTCTCCCTCCGTTAAGATCATGTCTTAAGAAAGCAAAATGAGTGTCATTGATTATTTTGATCATTTCCTGATTTTTGGTGTAGTCCGTTACAACAGTGTCCTGATCATTAATAATGGTTCCTGAAATTAATTTCCAGGTTCCGGTGATATCAGCAGGTTCGGGTTTCGCCTTTTCTATTTTTTTATCCGAACAGGAAAAGCCTGTTATGATGCTGATTAAAATGAGAAGTTGTTTTTTTATTTTTTTCATATTACCTGGTTATCTGTTTGTTTTTTTCTGATTATTGAAAGTCCTGTAAAAGTTATAAGCCCGTTTAATATCAATAATTCATACCCCCATTGATAGCCGCCTAAATATGCCGGTGGCAGACTGGCAATCAGGTAGGTTGCCCCGACTGATATGATAGCGACCCAGGGAACCCGTTTATCATTGATTTTTTGTTTGGTGAAAATACCATAGGCAAACAAACCTAACAAGGGGCCGTAGGTATATCCCGCAACTGTCAATAACCCGCTGATAACACTTTGGTCGAGCAAATAGTAAAAGCTGATAATGACAAGTACTAGAAGTGCGGCCATAATGATATGTACTTTTTTTCTTGTGCCTTTTTGAGTATTCAGGGGCTTCTTTTCAATATTTAAAAAATCGATACAGAAGGAGGTGGTTAAAGAGGTTAGCGCACTATCGGCACTGGAATAGGCAGCAGCTATTAGTCCTAAAGTGAAAAATATGGCAACCGGGATGCCTAAATTGGATTTTAACGCTATTTCAGGATATAATAGGTCGGTTTTTGGGGTGCCGTCTACAGTCGGGATGCCGATGCCGTTTGTATCGGCGTATATGAAGAGTAATGCACCTAGCAACAGGAAGACGAAATTTACAAAAACCAGGATTACGCTAAAGCTTATCATGTTTTTTTGTGCATCCTTCAGCGTCTTGCAGGTGAGGTTTTTTTGCATCATATCCTGATCCAGACCTGTCATGCAAATGGTTATAAACATACCCCCCAGAAACTGTTTGATGAAATGGTTCTTGGCTAAAAAGTCATCGAAGAAGAATATTTTGTCGAACTGTTTAAGCTCTTTGCTTTCCATGAAATCCCCGAAGCCCCATCCCATTTGCTGGTATATCAGAACGATGGTAACAATAAGGGCGGTCAGCATGAATAAGGTTTGTATGGTATCGGTCCAGACAACCGTCTTTACACCGCCTCTAAAGGTGTATATCATGATAAGCAATACCGAAATAACTACTGTCAGGGCAAATGGAAAGTTCCAGAACTTAAAAACGAATTCATGCAATACACTGGCAACAAGGAACAGTCTGAAGGAGGCTCCTAATACTCTGGAAACGAAGAAAAAAACAGCCCCGGTTTTATGACTTACTATGCCGAATCTATTCCCCAGGTACTCATAAATGGATGTAACGTTAAGTTTGTAATAAATGGGCATTAACACAAATGCAATTACAAAATACCCGAAAAGATACCCGAATACAACCTGCATATAGCTGAACATTCCGTTACCTACATCTCCAGGTACGGAAATAAAGGTAACTCCACTAAGGGAAGCGCCGATCATTCCGAAGGCAACAATAAACCAGGGAGATGATTTGTTGGCTTTGAAAAAAGCATCGTTAGAGTCTTCTTTTCCTGTAAAATAAGATATGATTATGAGTACTGCAAAATATAGGGCTATGAGTATGAGGATGTGTATAGGCTTCATAGGTGTTTTTGAAATTTACATGCCAAAATACAAAACTCGATTATAATTTCATCCAGCTGGATCTAAAATCGTAATTTCGTAGCATGGAATTTTCGTCTAAATTACTAGAGAATGCTGTATACGAAATATCTCAGTTGCCAGGTATAGGAAAACGAACAGCATTACGGTTGGTCCTTCATCTCTTGAGGCAGCCGAAAGAGCAGACCGAGCGTTTGTCTTTTGCATTACAGAACCTAAGAAACGAGATCAGATACTGTAAGAACTGTTATAATATTTCAGATGTCGAGTGGTGCGAAATTTGTGCAAACCCCAAGCGAGAGGAGTCGTTGGTTTGTGTGGTGGAAGATATCAGGGATGTGATGGCTATTGAAAATACAGGTCAATACACCGGGCATTATCATGTGCTTGGGGGAAAAATCTCGCCATTAGACGGTATAGGACCCGGTGAGTTGAATATAGAGCCTCTGGTCAGGAAGGTGGAAAAGGGAGTGGTTAAAGAAATTATATTTGCTTTAAGCTCTACCATGGAAGGAGATACAACGAATTTCTATATTTATAAACAGGTTCATCCATACGGGGTTAAAACATCGACTATCGCACGGGGTATTGCAGTTGGTGATGAGCTGGAATATGCAGATGAGGTGACTCTCGGAAGGAGTATCTTGAACCGTATTCCTTTTGAGAATTCGTTAAAAAGTTAAAGGATTCGTTTCCCGACAGCCCTGCTATTTATGTGAAAAGCTTTAATTTTATGCTCAGGAATAATATTGCGGAGAAGTGCTCAGGTAAATATTTTACACATTTACCAGTAAAACACTATTTTTTTGATTAATTTCGCAACGCAACTAACAAAAATTACTACTAGATTAATAATATGGCAAAATTTGAACTGAAATTACCTAAAATGGGAGAGAGTGTTGCTGAAGCAACAATTACCTCTTGGCTTAAAGAAGTTGGAGATACTATAGAAGCAGACGAAGCAGTTTTGGAGATAGCAACCGACAAAGTTGATTCTGAGGTTCCCAGTGAGGTTGATGGTGTTTTAGTTGAGAGGTTCTTTGAAGCTGATGATGTGGTTCAGGTGGGGCAGGTGTTGGCAATTATTGAAACAGAAGGAGATGTCCCGGCTGCCAAAACGGAAGTTGCCGAAGCGGAGGTTGAGGAAGCTGTAGCACGAATAGAAAAGTCAGTTGAATCTGTTAAGGAAACTGTCGCCGCTACTCAGGCTGATTATACTTCTTCTGAAAGGTTTTATTCCCCTTTGGTGAAGAACATGGCCAGGGAGGAGGAGATCAGTGTGGAAGAACTGGACACTATAGCAGGTACAGGCAAGGATGGCCGCGTTACTAAAAATGATATGCTGGCCTATATAGAAGACAGGAAATCAGGTAAGATTGTTCATGCTGAAATTAAAAAGCCGGCAGTCAAGGCTGTCGCAGCTGCACAATCGCAAGCGACGCCAATTTCTGTGAACGGTCAGGATGAGATTATAGAAATGACCAGGATGGGGAAACTCATCGCTCATCATATGACTCAAAGCAAACAGACTTCGGCACATGTTCAGAGCTTTATAGAGGTAGATGTTACTAAGATTGTTAACTGGAGAAATAAAATAAAGAAGTCCTTTGAGCAAAAAGAAGGGGAAAAGCTAACATTTACTCCGATCTTTATGGAGGCAGTTGCTAAAGCTATCCGCGATTTTCCTCTCATCAATATATCTGTTGATGGAGACAAGATCATAAAAAAGAAAAACATTAACCTGGGAATGGCGGCGGCATTGCCGGATGGAAATTTAATTGTTCCTGTAATAAAGAATGCCGATCAGCTAAATTTGGTGGGAATGGCCAAAGCTGTTAACGACCTGGCAAATAGAGCCCGTTTTAATAAGCTGAAACCGGACGAAATTCAGGACGGAACCTATACAGTGACAAATGTGGGTACTTTCGGAAGTGTGTTCGGAACACCGATTATAAACCAGCCCCAAGTGGGTATTTTAGCCCTTGGAGCTATCAGAAAGGTGCCGGCAGTTATAGAGACACCGGATGGTGATTTTATAGGAATCAGACAGAAAATGTTCTTATCGCATAGTTACGACCATCGAGTGGTAAACGGAGCGTTAGGAGGACAATTTGTCAAGCGTGTGGCTGAATACCTTGAAAATTGGGATTCAAACAGAGAAATCTGATTAAAAATAAAAAACTTCATTAAGAATAAACCCTGAATTTTTCAGGGTTTCTTTTTTTGATAATGTATCTTTACCAATGAAAAAATAATTTAAATGGATTTAAACCTCACCAAACCAATATGTTTTTTTGATCTAGAAACAACGGGAACGGATGTTGCAAAAGATCGTATAGTTGAAATATCAATCCTAAAGGTATATCCCAACGGGAACAAAGAAAGTAAAACTTGGTTGGTAAACCCCGAAATGCCTATTCCGGCAAATGTGTCTGCCATTCATGGGATAACAGACGACAGAGTAGCAAATGAGCCTACTTTCAAAGCATTGTCGAAAGAGATTTATAATATGATAAAAGACTGCGATCTTGGAGGTTATAATTCAAACAGGTTCGATATTCCTTTGCTGGCAGAAGAAATGCTTCGGGCAGATGTTGATTTTGACATGAAAAACAGGGTTTCTGTCGATGTTCAGACCATATTTCATAAAATGGAGCAAAGAACACTGACTGCTGCCTATAAATTCTATTGTAATAAAGACCTTGAAGGTGCGCACAGTGCTGAAGCAGATACATTGGCAACCTACGAGGTATTGAAGGCTCAGGTGGAAAGATATGATGAACTGGAGAATGATGTTAAGTTCTTGTCTGCTTTTACAACCAGAAAACAAACGGCAGATTTTGCAGGGTTCATTACATTCGATAAGGATGGAGAAGAAGTTTTTTCGTTTGGTAAACATAAAGGGAAAAAGGTAGAAGAGGTTCTGGAGCAGGAGCCGGGTTACTTTGGGTGGATACTGAATGCAGATTTTCCGCTTTATACCAAAAAGGTGCTTACCGGGATAAAATTAAGAAAGTTGAATAATAAACTTCTGTAGTAGACTACCGCGGGGCAGGGCAAGCCCACGAGAGGGCCAAGCGTAAAGAAAAGGTCTGGTAGCCCTTTTTAGCGATGGAGCCGGCCTGCGCATGGCAAAACATTTCGACGCAAGCCCTGTGAAATTCCTTTAGGAACATTTCACAAGGACAAGTGTCGGAGCATTTAAATCTCGATGATCGAGTAACTTTTGCTGAAGGTAAGCTTAGGACAGCTTTCACTTTTAATTTAAGCGACCTGATGTAATCAGGTTGGTTTTAAGATTTCTAAATTAATATTTTAAAGGGATGAAGATCATCTGTGTTGGACGGAATTATACAGAACATATTGAAGAACTTGATAATGAAAAGCCTGAAAGTCCGGTTCTTTTTTTAAAACCTGACACGTCTTTGATAAATAAAGAACAAGGGTTTTATATTCCTGGGTTTTCAAATGAAATTCATCATGAAGCAGAGCTTATTGTTAAGATCAACAGGCTTGGGAAACATATCGAAACAAAATTTGCCCATAAATATTATGATCAGGTCAGTCTGGGGGTGGATTTTACAGCCAGAGATGTTCAGGCAGAGCTTAAAGCGAAAGGATTGCCCTGGGAAAAAGCAAAGGCTTTTGACGGATCGGCTGTAATAGGTGAATGGATTGATAAAAGTGAATTTGGAAGTATGGACAAAATAAATTTTAAGCTCCATAAGAATGAAGAGGTGGTTCAGTGCGGAAATACGGAATATATGCTTTGGAAAACAGATGAACTTATTTCTTATATCTCTCAATTCTTTACGTTAAAAACCGGCGATGTTATTTTTACCGGAACACCGGCCGGTGTGGGGAAGGTGGATAGAGGTGATTGTCTGGAGGGATATCTGGAAAATAAAAAAATGTTTACATTAAATGTAAAATGATGAAATACCAACTAAATAAACTAAACGAACTGGCAGCAGGTGATCAGGAATTCATAGAAACCATCGTTGTGGCTTTTCTTGAAGAGGTCCCGCAGGATTTAAATGAACTTAAACTGGCTATCGGACAAGGGGATTTTGAGAGTATCTATCAATATGCCCACAAGCTTAAACCGAATTTAGACTTGCTGGGGATGGAGTTTGCTAAAAATAGCATCCTCACTATTGAGAATGAAGCAAAAGGAGGACGGGATATCAATCTGATAAAATCGCTGATGCCGGATGCTGCAAATTATGTAGATGAAGCTATTATAGAGCTTAAAAAAGATTTCAATCTTTAATGTATGCCGAGGTAATTACAATTGGCGATGAAATCCTTATCGGCCAGGTTGTCGATACAAATTCTTCATATATAGCCAAAGCACTCAATAAGGTCGGGGTTCAGGTATATCAAATGACTTCTGTTCAGGATGAGCGTTGCCACATATTGAATGCGCTGAAGGAGGCTGAAGCGAGAGTGGATATCGTTATTCTCACAGGTGGTTTAGGTCCTACAAAAGACGATATCACCAAACATGTTTTGTGTGAATACTTTGATGATGAACTGATTGAAGATACTGAAGTCTTGTCACATATAGAGGCCCTTTTCAGTAAATACCTTTCAGTACCCTTGTTAGATGTCAATAAAAGGCAGGCATTGGTACCTTCGTCGTCAAAAGTGCTGCATAACAAATATGGAACTGCCCCCGGAATGTGGTTTGAGAAAAAGGGAAAGGTTTTTATCTCTTTACCGGGTGTGCCCTTTGAGATGAAAGCCCTGATTACGAATGAGGTGGTTCCTAGAATTCAGCAAAAGTTTAATACGCCATATATATTGCATAAAACCATATTAACTTATGGTGTCGGGGAGAGTGCTTTGGCTGACAGGATTGCCGACTGGGAAGATCACCTTCCAAAGTTTATTAAACTGGCATACCTGCCGAACCTGGGCAAAGTAAGGCTGCGTTTAACTGCCAGGGGAGAGAGAAAGGATGCGATTGAGCTGGAAGTACAACAACAGGTGGAAGCCTTACATCATTTGATCGGGGATGTAATTTATGGATACGAAGAAGAAGATTCCATTGAATTGTTGGTAGCCGATTTATTTACAGAAAAGAATAAAACACTTAGCCTGGCAGAGAGTTGTACCGGAGGTAAAATCGCACAGGCTATTACGGACCTTCCCGGAGCCTCTAAATATTTCAGAGGGGGGGTGGTTACGTATGCTACCGATACAAAAACAGATGTTCTTGGCGTGCCGCAGCCTATTATAGATAAATATTCTGTTGTGAGCCGAGAGGTGGCTGAGGCCATGGCATCAGGGGTGAAAAAGTTGTATAAATCAGATTATGCTATAGCAACTACAGGAAATGCAGGGCCAACCAAAGGAGACTCTGATGCAGATGTCGGTACCGTTTTTATAGCTATTGCTACTCCGAATACCGTTTTTAGCAAGATGTATAATTTTGGAAATCATCGGGAAAAGGTGGTAAACAAAGCTGTGAATAAGGCTTTCGAACTGATTCAGAAAGAAATTTTAAAAAATTAATGTCAGGCACTTGTACAGTAGGTGAAAAATTCGTTAATTTGCACCCTGTTTTGAAATAACATTAAAGTTAGAAGAAATGTCAAGAGTTTGTGAACTTACTGGTAAGAAAGCAATGGTGGGAAATAATGTTTCTCACGCGATGAACAAAACCAAGCGTAGATTTAACGCTAACCTAACAAAGAAGCGTTTTTATATTCCTGAAGAGGACAGGTGGATTACTTTAAAGGTGTCTACATCTGCTCTTAAGACAATCAATAAAAAAGGAATATCAGCGGTTTTAAAAGAAGCTAGAGCAAAAGGGTTTATTAAGTAATCCTCTAAAAAGATATTAAGATGGCAAAGAAAGGTAATAGAGTTCAGGTTATTTTAGAGTGTACAGAGCATAAGGAGTCTGGTAAGCCGGGTACATCTCGTTATATTACTACCAAAAATAAAAAGAATACTCCTGATAGATTAGAACTTAAAAAGTTCAACCCTATCCTGAAGAGAATGACAGTTCACAAAGAAATTAAATAATATATTTGAGTCATGGCAAAGAAAACAGTAGCAACGTTACAAACTAAATCAAAAAGGTTGACGAAAGCCATTAAGATGGTTAAGTCTCCTAAAACTGGTGCCTACACTTTTGTTGAGTCTGTTATGGCTCCGGAAGAAGTTAACGACTGGTTAAACAAAAAATAAGTTCACAATATTTTTTATATTTGAAAGCTACTTTCTGAGGGAAGTAGCTTTTTCTTTTTTTATATTTGAATATTGATCCTTAGATACCGGTTATTTTATGTATGTAAAAACCAAAATAAGCAGGTAAAGGATGGGTTTAAAAATAATTTTTTATAATGAGCTTATTTAAGAAAATTTTCTCTTCGGATAAAAAAGAGACCTTAGATAAAGGTTTGGAGAAATCCAAATCCAGTTTCTTTTCCAAATTAAGTAAGGCAGTTGCAGGAAAGTCCAAGGTTGATGATGAGGTTCTGGATAACCTGGAAGAGGTTCTGGTAACCAGTGATGTAGGTGTGGATACTACCCTGAAGGTTATCGAAAGAATAGAAGAACGTGTTGCCCGTGATAAATACCTTGGAACCGATGAGTTGAACAAGATATTAAGAGAAGAGATAGCAGGTTTGCTTTCGGAAACCAATAAGGGGGTAGCAACCGAGTTTGCTGTCCCAGAAGATAAAAAACCGTACGTGATGATGGTTGTCGGGGTTAATGGAGTCGGGAAAACGACCACTATCGGTAAGTTGGCCTATCAGTTCAAAAAGCAAGGAAAGAAAGTGGTTCTGGGCGCAGCAGATACGTTCAGGGCTGCGGCTATAGACCAGTTACAGGTTTGGGCCGAACGGGTAAATGTGCCGATCGTAAAACAAGAAATGGGAAGCGACCCTGCTTCTGTTGCTTTCGATACCCTGAAATCTGCCATTGCACAAAATGCTGATGTTGTTATTATCGATACGGCAGGGCGCCTGCATAATAAAGTGAACCTGATGAATGAGCTCTCTAAAGTGAAGCGGGTAATGCAAAAGGTCGTGGGAGATGCGCCCCATGATGTATTGTTGGTGCTGGATGGATCTACCGGTCAAAATGCTTTTGAGCAGGCCAGGCAGTTTACAAAAGCGACGGAAGTTACTTCGCTCGCTGTTACTAAGCTGGATGGTACAGCCAAAGGTGGTGTGGTTATAGGTATTTCCGATCAATTTCAGATTCCTGTCAAATACATTGGGGTCGGGGAAGGTATAGAAGATCTTCAGGTGTTCAATAAGTATGAATTTGTAGATTCTTTTTTTAAATAAACACCCGGGTCGGGATAACAGCCGGGCAGGAGAAGACGAAGATTCTTTCGGAGGTGCTTTTGTGAGTTGGTTAGCTGGGTATTTGTGTCTTATCCGGTGAGTAAAGCAACAGTTTAAGTGATAATATTAACATATGTAACTCCGGTTTCTAACAGGGACCGGAGTTTTTTAATTAACAATTTGTCAGATGAAACCCTTGGTTACAATGGATCATACCCAATTGTTGTGTTTATGCAAAAATTGTAGTTAATCTATAAAGGAAGAATTCTACATTTTTCACTCCTCTAAACTGTGCTCTGAACGCTTTTATTTTAGCATTGAAAGCTTCAGCCGAAGCATTGGTGCTCCTGTTTATAAAATAATTCAAGATCGATTTATAGTTCATAGTTATCGTATTAGCTATGGTGTTGAAAGCTTTAAACCCTGTTTGTTCTACATCCTTATACCAGTGTGCTAACTTGGTGTAAGCAGTTTGTATAGAGGTAGCTGTATTGAATATGTTTCTTAATCCTTGTACTAAATCATATGCTTTTTTGATGTCGGGGTATTGTTCAAAGAGGATTTTGGATCGTATGTGTTGATTTTGTGTCCAATTGTTGGGTGCTTTATAGAGTAGATACCTACTTCTAGCCAAGAGTTGTTTTCTGGTATCCCCATTAGGAAAGGTTTTTGGAATGAACACTTTTTGTGTACTCTTACTTTGTTTAATTTGTTCATTTTCTAGGTCAATAGCTTCCCATCGATGTTTGATTCTAATATCTTGTAGTGCTTCTAGGGCTAGTTTTTGTACATGAAATCGATCTGTTACCTGTATGGCTTTAGGGAAGCATTTTTTGACAATCATTTTCATTGAATGTGCCATATCCAAAGTAATCTCTTTTACCTTATCTCTAAGTGTCTTCGGGATTTTAAGCAGTTGTTCTATAATAGGTTCAGCTTTGGTTCCCGTAAGTATAGCTACAATAGCACCTTTCTTACCTTTAGCTTTTTTATTAGTAATAATAGTGTAGAGTTCTCCTTTGGATAGAGCAGTCTCATCAATAGATAAATACTTACCCATATTCTCAGGAAAGATTAACCAGTCTTTAGCGTGGGGCTTATCTTTCCACTCTTTAAAATCACTTAGATAATCTCGATAGTGTCGTTGTAACTTCTTGCCTTTAACTCCATAAAACCCACCTATGGTGTGGCAATCATTAGTCTTGGTACTGACCAAGTGCTTTTAAAAAAGCATCGAACTCTACGGTCATACGAGTTCCCTGCGCTACCAAATTCCAATTTCGATGCACGACTTGCCCTGTGGTTTTGTCTAGCCATCGACGGCGCTTGATATGTAAATAAACATGCTTGCCACGAACAGGGAAATCCTGAATGGTGATTGCTTTATGAAAACCGTGTGAAATAAGTATCTCAGAGGAAAGTTCTTTTGGAATATCATTCTTCTCCTCAAAATAAAGATGAAGAACATCTTTGTTTATTTCATGCTTAGCAATATCGAAATGAGTAATTAATAGTTCAGGTAAGAGAACCTTTAGTAAGTCAATGTATGGATCCAATAAAGTCAGTTTTTAAAACAAAGATCATACTATAAATTCAATTTACACACAACTTTTGAGATTGATCCGTTACAATTACAAAAATCATTGCTTTTTATTGTCTTTTTTACGCTGGTGTTAAGATATTTGGAATCCTGAAAGGTATGTGGCTGATTCCTAATCTTATCATTGCACTGGGGTTATTGATCGTTAGTGGAGTTGGTTTTCTGGCGATAAAAAGAAACTCCTATAACTGGTGGTATGCAATTATAGGAGCTGTGTTGATTTCTGTGTTGAGATATTATGAAACAGAGTTCATACAGTATATGAATCAAGTGTTTGCTTCATAATTGAGGTTTAGACATATTTTTGATAATTTTCGGAATGTGTCTATATGTGTTTTTACTCAACGGTCGTACTACATAATTTTAGAAAAGAATACGGCATTCATTAATAATTTGTTGGTCCCGTACCAGAATGCTCTAAAGTTTGTGTTGTCGGTGAACCCAATTACGCGTCCTCGTCCCAAACGTTGAACCTGAAAAGGAACAGAACCTTTTAAAAGCTCTAAGTTTTCTTCAGAGATGTATCCGCTTAATAAGGGCTTCGGAGTATACTGGATTGGGTTGTTATAGCTTTGCTCATTGGGCTCTATGTAGATGTTGGTATTTCTGAACATTGGTAGTGTTTTGTTCTTGTAGCCGAAATTGATGGGGTGTGATCTGTCAATCCTTGCTTCAAAAATAGCGCCTCCTGTAACCTGGGCACCTGAGAAGGATTCCTTTTGTTCAAAAGAGATGTTCCTGGCGGTCATTTCTTTTTCTTTAAGGTTGATTTTAAGAAGATCGTTATTCTTTAACCAGTTGACAGTATTCCGGAAGCCTATTAATGTGCCTCCGTTTCTTACCCATTCTTTAAGGTTATTTATGATGGAACTGCTTAGCGCATTCCCCCGCATATTAGGCAATATAATAGCTGTGTACCTGTCCAGGTCGGTTCTGTTCAGGTTGTCTGTATCTAATTTGGAGATCTGCATGTTGTATTGCTGATCGAACAAATGCCATATTTCTCCTGCGTCATATGATGTTATTCCGTTGCCTACTATTAATGCTACCTTTTGGTTTTTTAAAGCTTCAAAATCATTGCTCCCCAAATCGATCCCTGTTGTTAAGCCTGTTGAAACAGCAGTTATATCTATATGTGATACGTCAGCCGTTTTTTTAAGGAAATTGTATAGTGCTGTTTTGTTCAGTTTTTGATTTTGGACAGGAATCATGATGGTTCCATAGTCGTAATCTTTGCCTTCTACAAAAAAAGGTGTTTTTCCGACTTTCGCCCTGATGCCTTTGCTCAGTATCATATTCAGGGCTTTTGGAGTATAGTATTCATGCCATTCAAAAAGATAAGCATAGCTGCTCTCTTTGTTAATGCTCCCCTTTTTTATAGAAAGATGATCTATTTTGTTTCCGGTGGTAGTGGTTTCGGTAAAGTCGAGGTTAAAAGCATAAGGGAATGTCCATGCTGAAATATCATAAAAGAGACTGTCTTCAAACTTTGTTCTGATGTCAAACATAGCTTCTATTAAGCGATGGTTTTTTTGATTTTTCGGAACTATATAGCTGTTTTCTTTCTTATAATCTTTACCGTTAATTGTAATATCACCTGTCGGTTCGTATAAATCGATAAGGTGGCTTTTCATGATTTTTGCAAGTTGATAGGCCTTTGTGGCGTCCTTTTCATCGCCAAAAATATAAGCTTTGTTTTTGGTTTTGGAAGCTTCGCTTCTGGCATTTGTATAAAAATCCCGTTGATAGTTCAATATGTCAACTCTTAGGTTTTTTGCAGCTTCAAGAGTTGATAATACTGTAGTAAACTGGTTCCTGATAGTAAAGGGGAAGGTAAGGATCCCGTTCTCTGATTCTTGTAGGTGTCCTCTTGAGCTGCCCTGTTCGAATAAAATGCCGATACTGCCGTTTATATCAGGAAAAGTTGAGCCTTTACCATAATAGAAGTCGTCATAATCTTCTTCCGAGTAATATAAAGAGCCGATCTTATCCAGGGCTTTTGCATGATATTTGGCAATCTCTTTAGTTAGTTGCTGATTCATCTTTGGGGTTAGCGGATTAACCCTTGACGGTTCCCCCGGTTGAAAAAAGAAAGTGGAGTTCGTGCCCATTTCGTGATGGTCGGTCAGTATGTTGGGCATCCAATGATGAAAGCTTTCAATACGGGCTTGGCTTTCAGGCAGCTGAATCGGAAGCCAGTCGCGATTCAGGTCAAACCAGTAATGGTTGGTTCTGCCTCCCGGCCATACTTCGTCGTATTCCCTGTCGTTCGGATCGGGGTTCAGAACATGACTTCTGTTTGAATTAGCCCAGTAGGCAAACCTTTGCAGGCCATCCGGATTAAATGAAGGATCGAACAGAATGATCGTATTGTTTAACAGGTTGTCTATCTCATTGCCTTCTGCAGCTGCCAAATAATAAGCAGCTGCCAATGCCGCATTAGATCCGCTTGGCTCATTGCCGTGTATGGAAAATCCCTGGTACACAACGATAGGCATATTGTCCGTGTTTAGAGCGTTGCTGTTGTTCTCGGTGAGCCGGATATGGTCTTGTCTTATTTGTTCGATATTGGCCTGGTTTTTTTCGGAGGTAACGGTTAGCAGAAGAATCGGCCTCCCTTCATATGTTGTTCCCCTGTTTTCAATAGATATCCTTGGCGATGCTTCGGCAAGCTTTTTCATGTATGTTACCAGTTTATCATGGGTTACGTGCCATTCGCCAACCTCGTGCCCGATAATCTCTTTAGGGGTTGGTATGTTTGCGTTGTATGAAACATTTTGTGGTAAGTAGTAATCCAGTGTAATATCGTTTTGTCCTGATATGAATTGAGTAAAAACAATAACAAGAAAAGTGATTTTTTTCATAGGTGTTGATTTTTCTTAAAAAGTAAATATAAAAAAACCGCCTATGAATTAACAAAGGCGGTGTGTACTTTATGATGTTCTAACTTTTTAAATGTCGTCGAAGCTAATGTCGGTAAACTTTTCCGTGTTTACTTCTTCTGCATTTAATTCTGATTCATCATTTAATGAAAATTCTTCTTTTTTAAAGTCCTTCTGATGGCGCTCAGAGATCACTTCTTCTCCTTTTTCATTTATGATGAAGCTGGTTGTTTCATCAAGAATTTCTTTGAAGGCATCAAAATCTTCCTTATAAAGATAGATTTTGTGTTTTTTGTAATGGAAGGAACCGTCGTCGTGAGTGAACTTTTTACTTTCGGTCACGGTTAGGTAATAATCTCCAGCCTTAGTCTCACGTACATCAAAGAAGTAAGTTCTTCTTCCGGCTCTTAAAACTTTAGAGAAAATTTCGTCTTTCTCTAATAAATCTTTTTCGCTCATAATCCCTCTTGTAGTCTTAAAATTAGTTTTTTCAACAAATCAAAAATGTGAAAAAAATCGCAACGAAACAAAAAAAAGTTAGTTTTCTTTTTCTGACAACTGGTTTAAGTATAGTTCTTTATAGTATCCTTCCTGGCTTATCAGCTGATTATGAGTTCCTTGCTGGGTTATTTTTCCGTCTTCCAAAACAATGATTTTATCAGCGTTTTTGACCGATGAAATACGGTGACTTACAATAATTGTTGTTTTTTCGTTAGATATTTTACGAAGGTTATTTAGAATTTGCTCTTCTGTTTCCGTGTCTACAGCCGATAATGAATCATCGAATAAGTATATTTTCGGATCTTTTATCATTGCACGGGCAATAGAGACCCTTTGTTTTTGCCCCCCGCTTAATGTAATTCCTCTTTCTCCCAGAACGGTGTCATATTGTTTAGTGAAACCAAGGATATTTTCATGTACCGCAGCTTTTTTAGTAGCTTCAATAATTTCTTCATCCGTGGCATCTGCCTTTCCGAACCTGATATTGTTCTTTATAGAATCTGAAAATAAAAAGGCATCCTGAGGAACGGCTCCGATGCTGTTTCTCAGGTCGTATAAATTAATTTGTCTTATGGGGGTGTTGTCGATTAGGATTTCTCCGCCAGTTACATCATACAGCCTTCCTATAAGATCGAGAATGGTTGATTTTCCCGATCCTGTTTTACCTATTAGTGCCAGGGTTTCCCCTTTTTGAAGTGTGAAGGAAACATTATTTAAGGTAGTGATATTGGTATCGTCGTAAGTGAGACTCACATTATTGAAAGTGATTTTTCCGTTTATCAGAGAGTTTTCTTCTGTCTCATTTTGTATTTCCGGAGTTAAGCTCATAAATTCATTGATACGTTTTTGGGAAGCTTCTGCCCTTTGTACAATAGATGTTACCCATCCGACGATGGCTACAGGCCATGTTAAAAAGTTGACATACATGATAAATTCGGCAATAATCCCTATGCTGTGAATCTTTCCGTTTATATACTGCATACCGCCAACATATATTGCCAGAGTGGTACTCAAACCTATCATTAAGATCATTAAGGGCATAAACCAGGCATTGACTTTAGCCAGATTCATGCTTTTGTCCTTCCCTTCATTGGCAAGATTTGCCAGCGTAGCATTTGTTTCGGGCTCAATGCCATATGCTTTGATCACGGATATCCCTGAGAATGATTCCTGTGAAAAAGCCGACAGGTCGGATAAGTATGCCTGGACAGCTGTACTCCTTTCGTGAATGACTTTGCTTATTTTGTAGATTAAAACAGACAGGAAAGGAAGCGGTATTAACGTATACATGGCCATTGTAGGCGCTTTGTATATCATAATGGGAATGACACATATAAATAAGGTGATGGTCTGGATGCTGTACATTATGGCAGGACCTGCATAGTTTCTTACCTGGGTTACATCTTCGCTTATCCTGTTCATCAGATCTCCTGTCCGGTTCTTTTTGAAGAAACCTAAAGAAAGCCGTTCGTATTGTTTGAAAATTTCATTTTTAAGATCGTACTCAACATATCTGGATACATTGATAATGGTTTGTCTCATTAAAAATGTAAAGAATGCAGACAGAAGCGTGGTTCCTATAATAATAAATATATACAGTATTAATTCCTCTTTTACAGCCGATATACCGGCTCCGGGTGTTTTTAAGTAATTTTCGACTGCTGTTATGGACTTATTGATATAAGGAGGAAGGAACAAAGAGAATATACGGGCAATTATTGTGATGATTATTCCAACAAGAAGCTTCCATTTGTATTTAAAAAAGAATTTATGAATTGACTTTAATTCTTTCATGTTCTATTTGAGATTATTTGTGTTTGATTGAATGTTGGATCAAAAAAGTTAATTTTGCCAAATATTCAATTTTGGTATTGTTTTTTCGTTTATTTTTGACGAATTGAAAATTTAAATAGCTTTTAATTTAAAACTATATAATATGCGATCAGAAGTAGTTGCCCTAAATGATCTTAAAAAAGTAGACCCGGTATTTGGTCAGCTTTCTTTCGATAATCATGAACAAGTAGTGTTCTGTCACGACAAAGATACAGGATTAAAGGCAATTATCGGTATTCATAATACAGTATTGGGGCCCGCGCTTGGGGGAACCAGAATGTGGAAATACCATAATGAATGGGAGGCTTTGAATGATGTATTGAGATTGTCGCGAGGGATGACCTTTAAATCTGCGATCAGTGGCTTGAATTTGGGAGGCGGAAAAGCAGTTATAATCGGAGATGCCAAAACGGAAAAGACTCCTGAACTAATGAAAAAATTTGGAGAGTATGTACATTCTCTTGGAGGAAAGTATATAACTGCAGAAGATGTAGGTATGGAGACGTCTGATATGGATCTGGTGCATGATGTAACTCCGTACGTAACCGGAATTTCCGAGTCCAGGGGTGGAGCAGGGAACCCTTCACCTATAACTGCCTATGGAGTGTATATGGGAATGAAAGCTGCTGCCAAATACCAATTTGGGAGTGATGTGTTATCGGGTAAAAAAGTATTGGTGCAAGGTATAGGTCACGTAGGTGAAACTTTGGTTGAATATCTAACAAAAGAGGATGCCAGGGTTGTTATAGCCGATATTAATGAAGAAAGATTGAACCAGGTGAGTGCCAAGTATGGTGCAGAAATATATAAGGGAGATGACCTTTACAAGGAATCGGCCGATATATATGCTCCATGTGCTTTGGGGGCAACAGTAAATGATGAGACGATTAATAAACTTCAGGTTAAGGTAATTGCCGGTGCAGCAAATAATCAGCTGGCAAATGAAAATACTCATGGTGCCATGTTGAAAGCGAAGGGAATCGTTTATGCACCTGATTTTTTAATTAATGCAGGAGGAATTATTAATGTGTATGCAGAGATTGAAAAATACGGTAAGGATGAAATCATCAGGAAAACCGAAAATATCTATAATACAACCTTAGAAATTTTTGCCAAGGCTGAACTTGAAAAGATCACAACACATCAGGCAGCTCTTAAAATGGCTCAGGCACGTATCGATGCCCGTAAATTAGAGTCAAAAAAATAAGAGACTTTACATAAATAATTTTAATTTTGCGGGGCGGAAGGATTATCCTTCCGCCCTTAATTTTTTAGTAAGTTCTTTATAGTATGTTAACAAGGAGACATATTCGGGTAAAAGTAATGCAATCTATTTATGCATTAGCCCAGTCTGGAGGTAATTCTAATGTTGATAAAGAAGTGAAATTCGTGAAGTTCAGCATGGATAATATGTACAACCTCTATTTGACTTTGATTTCGTTGCTAATCGAAATCCAGAAAAAAGCAGATGAGCAGCAACGTTTATCTCAAAAGAAATATCTTGCCACGCAGGAAGAGAAAAATCCAAATAAGAAGTTTGTAAATAATGATGTTTTAAAGCTTTTAGTGGCTAATGAACCGCTACAGGAAGAGTTGTCTAACCGGAAATTGTCGTGGGATCTGGACGATAAATATGTAGAGATCATTTATGATGCTATTCTTGAAAGCGACATTTACCGGAATTATATGTCCGGAACCGAATCGTCTTTTAAGGAAGATAAAGAATTCGTGGCAGACATATATAAAAATATAATAGCACCAAACGATAAATTATACGAATTTATCGAGGATCATAATTTGACCTGGGTAGATGATTTGCCTTTGGTGAATACCCTTATTTTAAAAATGATTACCGGACTTAAGAAGAATTCAGAAGTTAACTATTTTCTTCCTTCTCTCTATAAGGACGATGACGATCTGAAGTTTGCCCTGGACCTGTTTAAGAAAACAGTTCTTAATTACGAAAAGTTGCAGGAAGAGATTTCAGGGAAGACTCCAAACTGGGATGTGGAAAGGATCGCGGACATGGATTCTATTTTATTGAAAATGGCGATATGTGAGTTTCTTAAGTTCCCTTCAATTCCGGTTAAAGTGACCATGAACGAATATGTTGAAATAGCCAAAGAATACTCTACCCCTAAAAGCAGTGTGTTTATAAATGGTATTTTGGATAAGCTGGTGAAGGAATACCAAAATGATAATAAATTGAATAAAGTTGGACGCGGACTCATGTAACACTTACCGATAAATGTTATATTGCGCCTAATATTTAGTAATTTTACCCCAATTAAAATTCTATAAAAAATGAAAAAAATAGTATTAACATTAGTTGCCGTAGCTGCAATGTCTTTTGTTGCATGTAAAGACAATGCTGCTGATAAAATAAAAACTGAGAATGTTGATCTTGCTGCTCAGCGCGATGCCGATGCAAAGAATTTGCCTGTAATGACCTTCGAAAAAGCTGAACATGACTTTGGTAATATTGTACAAGGAACCCAGGTTGAAACAATATTTAAGTTTACAAATACAGGAAAAGCACCGTTAATTATTACTGATGCAAAATCTAGTTGCGGGTGTACAGTGCCTGAAAAGCCAAAAGATCCTATTGCACCGGGTGAAACCGGAGAGTTATTGGTTAAGTTTAACGGTTCGGGTTCGAACCAGGTGATGAAAACTATTACAGTTACAGCAAATACTGCTAACGGGAAAGAGACCTTAAGAATTAAGGCATTTGTAACTCCTAAAGCACAAGCCGGATCTCCTGTAAAAGTGTCTAACTAAGAATAATAAAAATAATTAATGGAAATTTTAAATCAATTTGCCCCGTTTATTTTAATCTTCGCAGTGATGTATTTCTTTATGATCCGTCCACAGATTAAAAAACAAAAACAAGAAAAGAAATTTGCTAGTGAGTTAAAGAAAGGTGATAAGGTGGTTACCAAAAGCGGAATGCACGGTAAGATCTTAGAACTTGGAAGTGATAATACTTGTGTTATCGAAACTTTAGCGGGTAAAATTAAATTTGATCGTTCTGCGATTTCTATGGAAATGTCTCATCGATTAAATGCTCCGGAAAAGAAATAGGTTACTATCTGTTATAAGTACGTAATAAAAGAGGGTCGCTCAGGCGACCCTCTTTTATTTTCTGTACTTGTCATTTAGCCCGATGCCTTTTTTGATCATTGGAATAATTTTTTCCAATCGTTTGAGTTTGGTGTTTTCTCTTTTGGCTTCTAACAGGTATTCTGCATACTCCTTTTGTTTATAAGAAGTCAGCTCGCCGAATGCTTTTTTAAGGCTGGAATCATTAGATAATGCGTCTGTTAATTCAGAAGGGAATCCTGGCTTTTCAGTTTTAGGTGGAGTTATGGTTTTTCCATCCTTTTGATTCTGAACGGCCTCTGAAATATAGGAGCTTACAAGTTTTCTATCTATTTCATTTATAGTAGTAAACCGCCATTGTCTCATGGCAACTGTTTTTCCTTCCTGAGCATTTATAAGTTTGTTTCCGGTGTCTTTTAAAAGTGCCCCGTTAAAAAACCAAATACCGACATAACTTTTAAATGCTCCCAGTCCGATCACATTTTTATTGTTAACGGTGTATGTAGGAGCTCCCCATTTAATGGTTTCCTCCATTTCAGTATTGAGCATGAGTTTCCGTAAAAGAACCAGCTCTTTGTTCCATTCGGGATGTTTACTTATATACTCATCTACTGAAAAAACAGCCATAGTGTGCTAGTTTTTGTATTTGTTGGCCGTAAGCTCAGCAATTTTAACAATTACTTCTGTCGCTTTTACCATGCTCTCAACAGGTATGTATTCGTAGCGACCGTGAAAATTATGTCCGCCCGCAAAAATATTTGGACACGGGAGTCCCATGTAAGAAAGTTGGGAGCCGTCTGTGCCTCCTCTGATGGGTTTGATGATAGGAGTTATGCCTAATTGTTTCATCGCTTCTTCCGCAATCTCTACAATATGAAAGACAGGTTCAACTTTTTCGCGCATATTGTAATACTGGTCTTTTATTTCTATAGATACGGCATCATCGCCATATTTACTTTTTAAATCGTCTGCAATTTGAAGTATTAATTCTTTACGGGCTTCAAAGTTATTTCGATCGTGGTCTCTTATTATTCCATCTATCTGGGTCAGTTCTACATCACCTTTAATTCCGTAAAAGTGGAAGAAACCTTCTCTTTCTTCGGTTGACTGAGGAATTTCTCTAGGCGGTAACAATGATAAAAACTCATTGGCAATGATCAGGGAGTTAACCATTTTCCCTTTAGCATACCCTGGGTGAACACTTTTTCCGCTCAGCTTTACAACCACACCGGCAGCATTGAAGTTTTCGTATTCGAGTTCTCCAATTTGACTTCCATCCATGGTATAGGCCCAGTCGGCACCAAACTTTTTTACATCAAATTTGTGCGCTCCTCTTCCGATCTCTTCATCCGGTGTAAAACCAACCCTTATTTTTCCATGCTTTATTCCGGGGTTATTAATAAGGTATTTCATAGCCTCCATGATTTCGGTAATACCGGCTTTATCATCGGCTCCTAAAAGTGTAGTCCCGTCGGTAGTAATGAGCGTCTGACCTTTATAGAGCAAAAGGTCTTCAAAATAATCGGGAGACAGGATGATGTTGTTTTCTTTGTTCAGAACAATATCTTTTCCGTCATAGTTATTTATGATTTGAGGCTTGACATTAGTACCGCTGTAATCAGGAGTCGTGTCAAAATGTGCTACAAAACCAATAGCAGGCACTTCGTGCTCCACGTTAGAAGGCAGCGTGGCCATAATATATGCGTTTTCGTCTATGGAAACGTCCTGCATCCCCATGTTTTTTAATTCCTCAACCAGTTTATTAGCTAAATCCCATTGCTTTTTTGTGCTGGGAGTTGTATTGCTATCTGGATCAGATTGTGTATCTATCGTAACGTAACTGATAAAACGATCAATAATCTCATTCATGAATATAACTTTTCATCAAAAATAAGTTATATAGTTTAGTTTTAGTATTATTTTGAAGAAATATTGAGGGCCTGTGAAGCAGTTTTATTATGGTGATGATTATTGTTTTGCTTGTATGCTCCCTTCTCTGAAAAAGAACAGGAAGACTTGCTTTTCATTCCTGTTTTTTTAGAGTATTTTTGCCCAAACAAAATCAGCATGTATAAGCTTCTTATTCGTCCCGTTCTTTTCCTTTTCGACCCTGAAAAGGTACATTATTTTACTTTTTCTGCAATTCGTACACTACATAAGATTCCGGGAGTGCCGGCTTTCATCAGGGGAGTCTTTAAGGTAGAGGATAAACGTTTAGAGCGGGAGGTTTTCGGACTGAATTTTAAGAACCCGGTAGGGTTGGCGGCCGGATTCGATAAAGATGCCCGTCTTTTTAATGAATTTTCAAATTTTGGATTTGGATTTATAGAGATAGGAACCCTCACGCCTAAACCTCAAGCTGGTAACCCCAAAAAGAGACTATTCAGACTGAAGGCAGATAGCGCTATAATTAACCGTATGGGCTTTAATAACGGCGGGGTTGATGAGGCTGTTGAAAGGTTGAAAAAGAATAAAGGGGTGCTTATCGGTGGAAATATAGGAAAGAATAAGGTTACTCCAAATGAAGAAGCCGTTACTGATTATATGGTATGTTTTGAAGCGCTATATGATTTTGTTGATTATTTTGTGGTGAATGTGAGTTCACCAAACACACCCAACTTAAGGGCGCTCCAGGATAAAGAACCGTTAACATTACTGTTAAACACCTTACAAGAACTTAATAATAAAAAGCCTGTTCAAAAACCTATTTTGCTCAAAATAGCTCCCGATTTAACAGACGATCAGTTGCTCGATATTATAGATATAGTTAAAGATACCGGGATAGCCGGGGTGATAGCGACCAATACGACTATCTCAAGAGATGGACTGGTCTCTGAGAATAAAAAAGAAGCGGGAGGGTTAAGCGGCAAACCGCTGACGGACAGATCTACGGAAGTGATCAGGTTTTTAGCAGAAAAAAGCAATAAAGCTTTCCCGATCATAGGTGTTGGAGGAATTCATTCTGCACAGGATGCCATAGAAAAGTTAGAGGCCGGAGCAGATTTGGTACAGGTCTATACCGGATTTATATATCAGGGACCTAAGTTGATAAAGGATATAAATAAAGCCTTACTCGCTTAGTTACCTGTTAATAAACAAATGCTGATAGTAGCCAGTTCGGAATCGGGGAATTTGGCAAAGTTTTTCTTGTCGATATACAGGCCGGCTTTCTTTGCTGCATTTTCAAACACCTCTATCTCTACAATGTATTGATCGGAATAACCATGGGTGGCATCATAGGCTGTAGCAGCCGTTTTTCCTATGTTTCCGGCAGTTAATTGTGGGGGGATGGTATGGAGTTCAATAACCAGTAGCCCGAATTTTTTAACATAAGGCTTCCATAGGGTTAAATGTTCTGTAAGATTCTGCTCCACATCATTATTCATCAGGATGTCTCCTTTGTGTGCAAAAGCTCCGGTAGATTTGCTTATGAATTTTGGCTGATGATCTGGTTTTTTCCAGATCCGGTTGTGATCTAAAAAAGTACGGACATTAAGAAGTTCCTTTAACTGGATATTATAATCTTTGTTGAGGGTCTGTTCTAATAATACAGGATTGCTGATATCTCCCCAGATGACTTTTGCCCAAATATCAGCCTGTATCATGTTAGCCCTGGTAACTTTCAGGGCTGCTTCGTTATAATCTGCCCCTACTAAAAATAAAGGATGTTCATCCAGGTGTTTTCCTCTTTTAGTTTGTTTTTCAATCAGATTGTACAGGTGAATTAAAAAAGCCCCGTTCCCGCATCCCATATCCAAAATCCCTTTAGGTTGTTCGGTCACAGGTTCTTTGTTAAAGATGTCAAGTATGATTTCATCTATTTTTTTGAAATAAACGGCATGTGCTCCCCCGCTTCCCCATACATTCATTTCCCTGTATATATGAGGTTCAGGTTTGTTAGGTTCGATATTCCTTAAGGGTTTGTAATCGCCGAAAATTAACTGGTCTAAGTTTCTTAGGGTAGGGGTGTAAGACACAGTTACTCCGTATGCGCTGGCCCGTTTCGCAAAGAATAAGCCTTTTTCGGTGAAACGGTATGTACCATTCTTTTTGGAAAACCAGTTTAGTTTCGTCAGGATGTCTAATACCTGTTTAAATATTTGGGGTTTTTTATGGTATTCTTCAGGTTTGAATGATGCTTCCATAAAGTATTTGTGGAACATGCCACCTCTGCCCAGAATGACAATCAGGGGGCCGATTAGGACTCCTTCGATATGCGACAATACCTGCAGGTATACCTTTTTGTTTTTACCATCCGTAAAATCATGCTGTGTTTTTGCTTCCTGAAGGGTGGTAAAAAGTTTTTCCATAGCTAAAACAAGCTCCTGGGTCAATTCATCCAATCCTGTTTTCCGGGTCAGCTTCATAAGACTGACAGCTGTCATATAGAGCTCAGTATAAAGCATAAGATGACCGGTGTTTTCGTTTTTCCGGATTGTGATGTTTCCCGTTTTGTTGTTTACCTGGTAATTTATCCATCCTTGAGAACTTAAGAGCCTGAGGGCAACATTCAGATAACCGGGATTTGCATTGAAGGCAGCAGATAGCTCGATGACTGATACGGGGACACCTGAATTATTTATACAGGCTATCACTTTGTTTTGATATAAACTGTATACCGTCGGAGCAATAACGATTCCGTCGAGATGCTTAAAAAGTTCGGATCTGAATTCTTGCTTTTCTTCTCTGGTAAGCATTGGTTTGTTGGTTGGATGTTCTTAAAGATACATATTTTCTGAATTTTTTTACGGGATAATAATGAAGGATCATCAGAATAAAAATTGTTTTTATTAAAGAAAAACGTTTCTATCTTTGATGCAATGAGCGAAGTTAAAATTATAGAGTGTCCGCGTGACGCCATGCAGGGAATTAAAGATTTTATTCCTACTCAGAAAAAGGCAGACTATATTCAGTCTCTGCTTCGGGTAGGGTTTGATACTATTGACTTCGGTAGCTTTGTTTCGCCTAAGGCCATACCTCAAATGGTGGATACGGCCGATGTTCTGCAAAAGCTGGATCTTTCTTCAGCCGTGAGTAAGCTCCTGGCTATTGTTGCCAATGTAAGAGGAGCTGTGGATGCTTCAAAATTTGAGGCCATAAATTATTTAGGGTACCCTTTTTCAATATCGGAGAACTTCCAGATGCGTAATACGCATAAAACCATCGCAGAAAGCATTGATGTCCTCAAAGAGATATTAGAAATAGCTTATAAGGCTGATAAAGAGGTTGTGGCATATTTGTCAATGGGCTTTGGAAATCCCTATGGTGATCCGTGGAATGTTGATATAGTTGGTGATTGGACTGAGAAACTATCATCTATGGGCGTTCGTATTCTTTCGTTGTCCGATACTGTCGGTTCTTCAACGCCAGATGTTATTACATACTTATTTTCCAACCTGATTCCACAATACACAAACATTGAGTTCGGAGCACATTTGCATACAACACCGGGCAGTTGGTATGAAAAGGTCGATGCAGCATATAAAGCCGGGTGTAAGCGGTTTGACGGAGCTATTATGGGGTATGGCGGATGTCCGATGGCTAAAGATAAGCTGACTGGTAATATGCCGACAGAAAGACTGCTTTCATACTTTAATACAGAAAAAGCTCATACAGGTCTTGGCGCAATGAGTTTTGAGAGTGCCTATAACGAATCGTTAAAGATATTTAGAAATTATCATTAGGAAAAATCTTCATCTCTGTAAAATTCTTAAAATTTACTTAAAATTAATCTAAATAAGCTTTGGCGGTTTCAAATTCATTTTTACTTTTGCCTCACAAATTTATATTTATT
The DNA here is from genome assembly GCF_022760175.1 of Zhouia spongiae. Lineage (GTDB taxonomy): Bacteria > Bacteroidota > Bacteroidia > Flavobacteriales > Flavobacteriaceae > Zhouia > Zhouia spongiae. Next base: position 138,281 of record NZ_CP094326.1, on the reverse strand, counting down.
TAAATTAAGTCTAAATAATAATTTAATGAAAAAAGTAATACTTTCATTAGTCTTTGGAGCTCTAACTTTAACAACTATAGCTCAGACACTTCAGGATTCATCTCAAAGTTTAGATCCTCAACAACAGCAAAATGCTGCTCAGCGTATTTTATCTGGAAATTATGGAAAAGCTGTAACAGTGGGCGGTTATGGTGAAGTTTTGTATAATCAACCGGAGGGTGATAATGGAGAGCTGGATGTTCAGCGCTTAGTTTTATTAGTAGGATACAAGTTTAGTGAAAAGGTGCAGTTTGTAACCGAAGTAGAATTTGAACATGTAGAGGAAGTCTATATTGAGCAAGCATTTGTTAACTATAATGTAGCTGATAATATAAACTTAAGAGCAGGTTTAATGCTTGTGCCAATGGGGATTGTTAATGAGTTTCATGAACCTACAACATTTAATGGAACTGAAAGACCCGCTGTTGACGGATCTATAGTGCCATCTACCTGGAGAGAAATCGGAGTAGGGGTTACTGGTAGATTCAATGAGTTGAACTTAGGTTACCAAGCATATTTATTTAACGGATTTGCATCTGTAAATGGAGATAAATATTTAGGTGGCGCAAATGGATTAAGAAATGGTCGCCAAAAAGGAATTCAGTCTACAATTAATACGCCTAACGTATCTGCAAAGATTGATTATTATGGAGTTCCCGGATTACGTTTAGGGTTTGCAGGATATTTTGGTCGTACGCAGGCTGAAGATGATGTTGATATGATTGATGGGGCAGATATAGCTATTTCAATGGTGGGGTTAGATGCTCGTTATGCTTATAATCGTTTCACGGCCAGGGGGCAGTTTATCTATGCTGGTTTATCTGATACCGAAGATTACAATACTCTTTATGGAGCTGATTTAGGAAGTGCTTTACAAGGGTGGTATTTAGAAGGAGCATATAATTTGCTTCCTCAGCAAAACAAGCAAAAATTGTTTGCTTTTGCCAGGTATGAGCAATATGATACTCATGCCGATACAGATGGGGCTTTAGTTAGAAATGATGCTTATAATAGAAACGACTGGACTCTTGGATTGTCATATCATATAACTCCGGGAGTTGTGTTCAAAGGAGATTACCAAATTAGAGATAATGCAGTTAGCGGCGGAGATGTAACAAACAGATTGAACTTCGGTGTAGGGGTTTGGTTTTAAAGAAAAGTATGAAGATATTTTATCTGATATAATGGGTTGGGGTAGCTTGTCTGCCTCAACTTTTACTGCTTTAAAGAATTATGGAGTTCGTAAAATTGATAATTTTGTAATATGAGATGGAGATTAACAATATTGGCTTGCGTGTTTGCCTTTTTTTTGATGGGGTTTAATTTTCCAAAGGGAATCCAGAAAAAAGTGTACAAAGAAATAAAAGAAGTTTTTCAAGAAGAAACATTTGAGCTTTTAGCGGTAAAGATTGATAAAGAGATAAACAGTCAGTTGTCGACTAAGATAACTGGAGAAAATTTATACAGGATACAAAAAGGAGATGAGCTTTTAGGTTATGTTTTTGTAGATAAGGCCCCAAGTAAGACAGCTCAGTTTGACTATATGGTTTTATTTGATAAGAATCTGGTTGTTAAAAGAACTAAGGTGCTGGTTTATCGTGAGGAATATGGAGGAGAAATAGGAAGTAAGCGTTGGTTGAGACAATTTGAAGGAAAGAAAAAAAATGAAAATCTCAATGATATAGCCGCAATTTCCGGTGCAACAATTTCAGTAAATTCGATGACCAAAGCAGTGAATAATCTTTTGGCTTCACTGGGCTATTTGTATGATAATAAAATAATTGAATGAATTATAACGGATTACTTCTTACGTTTCCAAAAGAACTCAGAATGTTTTTAAGTGCTTTTGTATTAGTGCTTAGTGTTGGGTATTTAACAGGTTTATTATTTGTCTCTCAAACAGATTCAGTTACGCCTCATGGAATTGAAGAAAACTATATGGGGAACGAAAATGATGAAGAAGCTCCGGTTATGAAATTTAAAAAGGGATCCAGAGAGATGCTTACGATCATACATACTCACGTACTTTCTATGTCATTTATCTTTTTTTTATTGGGAATTCTGTTGTTTTTGGCAAAACTTCCAAAAAGGGTAAAATCTTTTTTACTTGTAGAACCCTTTGTTTCAATTATTATCACCTTTGGAGGAATATATTTAATGTGGTTAGGTGTAAGCTGGATGAAGTATATAGTAGTGTTATCGGGTGTTTTAATGACTTTGGTTTATACTACTTCTGCTATTATTGTTCTCTATCAGCTTTGTTTTCATAAGGATAGAATTAAATAATAGTTAAAGCACTTAATTTTCTATAAAAAAGCAGTATATTTGCGTGCAACAAAATCACAAGTTGCAATATGAAAGCTCACGATGCTAAAATTGTTGGCGAAGGTCTGACCTACGACGACGTTCTTCTCGTACCTAATTACTCAGAGGTACTCCCCCGCGAAGTAAATATTCAGGCAAAATTTACTAAAAACATCACTCTGAATGTACCTATCGTAGCTGCTGCTATGGATACTGTAACCGAATCGGCAATGGCAATAGCAATGGCCAGAGAAGGTGGAATCGGAGTGCTGCATAAGAATATGACTGCAGAGCAACAAGCTTTAGAAGTTCGTAAAGTGAAGCGTGCTGAAAGCGGTATGATTATAGATCCTGTTACATTACCACTCACTGCTAAGGTTGCAGATGCAAAGCAATGCATGAAAGAGCATAGTATTGGAGGTATTCCGATAGTAGATGAGGATGGGTTTTTAAAAGGGATTGTTACCAATAGGGACTTAAGGTTTGAGAAACAAGAAGACCGCTCTATTACGGAAGTGATGACGAGTGAAAACCTGGTAACGGTTGCTGAAGGGACCTCGCTTAAAGATGCCGAACATATTTTACAGGGAAATAAGATTGAAAAATTACCTGTAGTAAATGGAGCCCAAAAGCTGGTGGGCTTAATAACCTTTAGGGATATAGTCAAGCTGACCCAGAAGCCAATCGCAAATAAGGATAAGTACGGTCGTTTAAGAGTAGCTGCCGCTATAGGTGTTACCGGTGATGCCGTGGAAAGAGCCGAAGTACTGGTTAATGCCGGTATAGATGCCATTGTTATAGATACGGCACATGGACACACGAAAGGAGTGGTTACTGTATTGAAAGAGGTGAAGAAGGCTTTTCCTGAACTAGATATAGTGGTTGGTAATATAGCTACCCCGGAGGCTGCACTGTATTTAGCCGAAAATGGTGCGGATGCAGTTAAAGTAGGGATAGGGCCCGGGTCGATTTGTACAACGAGAGTAGTTGCAGGTGTAGGATTTCCACAATTCTCTGCTGTTCTTGAGGTTTCGGCGGCATTAAAGGGAACCGGCGTTCCGGTGATAGCTGACGGAGGTATCCGCTATACTGGTGATATACCAAAGGCGATAGCAGCAGGCGCCGATTGTGTAATGCTTGGATCACTTTTGGCCGGTACCAAAGAATCTCCGGGAGAGACCATTATCTATGAAGGTAGAAAGTTCAAGTCATATAGAGGGATGGGATCGGTAGAAGCCATGAATAAGGGTAGTAAAGACAGGTACTTCCAGGATGTAGAGGATGATATTAAGAAGCTGGTTCCGGAAGGAATAGTAGGTCGTGTACCTTATAAAGGTGAACTAAATGAGAGTATGCACCAGTTTATCGGAGGCTTGAGGGCCGGGATGGGGTACTGTGGTGCTAAGGATATAAATGCATTGAAAGAAAACGGACGTTTTGTGAAGATTACGGGTAGTGGTATTAAGGAGAGCCACCCTCATAATATTACAATAACCAAAGAAGCGCCTAATTATAGCAGATAAGAGTTTTATCCGGATAAAGTTTTTAAAAAGAGCCTTGTAAGTAATCTTACAAGGCTCTTCCTTTTGGTTGGTTGTTTGTAAGTGGTTATTGGCTGGTTATTTTGGAAAGTTTTGATCGGCTTTTATTTCTTCTATTTGCTGAACATGCCTGTTGGTGTGCCCGGACATAAATAATATAGCCTGATAGGCATCAATTTTTCCAAAGGGAAAATTCAGAACATAGTTCCTTAAATTAACATTGTCGCTTTTAACGAATTTGATGCTGTTCTTGCGACGATCCTTAAACGCTTTGAGGGTTTCGCTATAAGATCCAAAACTGTCCGACGGTTCAAAAGGTTTGGATGTTTTTACCTTGTTAGACCGATCGGTGATTATTGTCAGAAGGTCGCCGTCACTCATTTGTAACTCTTTTATGGTTTCAGCACTGGCTTTTTCTTCCATAGATTTTTTAATGGCAGCCATCAGGTTGTTTTCTGAGAGAGCCAGATGTTCGACACAATTGGCTATAGACCACGATTCTTCAGAGGGTTTGAAATTTAATTGTTCATCATTAAGGCCGCTTACGGCTTTTACAAGCTCTGTTTCTGTTTCATTGAGGTATTTAACGGCATGGGCTTTGTCTTTTTCGGATAATGAATTTTGGGAAAAAAGGGTTGTGCTGAGTACGAAAGCACAAACGAAAAGGAATACGGATCTCAGTTTCATTTTAGTATGATGTTTGGTTACTGAATCGTAGGTGTAGTATCATGTGAATTCTTCATGTTAAGATACAAAAAAATAAACAAAAAAATACTAATTATATGAAAATCAGTAAATGGTTGTCGCTTTGCGCTACAGCGGGATTAGTTGCCTAAAAAGAATACGGAGTTCGCTATGAATAACTTTCCGTTTTCCCAGAACCCCCTGAAAAGAGGGTTGTCAACCATGATTACAATTTGACCTTTTCCGAGAGGGTTTGATCCTAAAACCACTGTGTTCTTTTGTTTGGCGATAGCGTCACTTCCTGCAAAACCATTATATGGGGAGTGTTTTTCGTTTATATAAACGGCATTTCCTCCTTTCAGGAATTCGTATGCAGAGCTGTTCAATTTTAAAGTAAAGTAATGATCATCATATCCAAAGCTCATAGGGTGGGTTTTATCAACTTTAGCTTTAAAGATCGCACCGGTTATCATTTTCTTCATATAATCCCTTTCATGGCCGCTAAAAGGGGTTAAATCGACAGAATTACCTTCGTCAACTTCATTATCATTGTCTTCTTTTTTATGGCTGATACCAAAATCGCTGTCGTCTGCCAGGTTGTTAACAGAACTTCCTATGGATATCAGCTTCCCCCCGTTCTCAACCCATTTTTTAATAAGCTTCACGACATTGTCGTTGATCTGATCTCTTGTTTCCGGGAGTATTAAGACATCGTATTCGGAAAGATTTATCTGATTAAAATAACTTAAACCGAGTACGGAGACAGGGTATTTTAACTGTTGTTCAAAATAATGCCATACCTCACCAAAGCTTAGTGTGGAAAAAGGAGGGCCTGACAATATTCCGATTTTAACTTTAGGAATCATTTTAACGGCATTAGAACCAAAATCCTTTCCCGAATCTACAAAACCGGTTTCGGCAACAACGAGCTCTTTTTTATGTTTGTCGCTGGCTTCTTTTAGTTGTGATAAAAAAGCTGGATTATGTTTGTTGTCGGCTGTGGTTATGATAAGACTACCACGGTCGAACAATTGTCCCCTTACTTCAAAAGGTTCCGTAGTGTAGCGTACCCTGACCTTGTAGTTAATAAGTGTAGCGAGGAACCTGGCGTCATTCATGCTTTTCCAGTTTCCGACATAAGCATAATTATCTGCCGAGAAATGAATGCTTGAAGAAAAGTTTTCGTTCTTTTCGGTTGCGGGAATATGGTTTTCCGATGCGATGGCATTTAAACCATATGCATAAGGTAATGACCAGGCGGTGATGTCGTAGGTGAGGGAGTCACTCAGTTTTGTTTTGGGTTCAAAAAGAACTTTGACAAGAGTACCTTTTAACTGGTTTGTGCTTATTACAAGATCATTTTTTGTTGTCTTTACAGATCCGTTTTTGCCTTCGGAAAAATCGTAGCCCTTAACAGTTGAAGGGCGGTCAGCATATCCATATACTATTTCATGTGCATCGAGCAGGTCTGTAAGCAGCTGAATCTTGCCTGGATCGCCTGATAGCACATAGCTTTTGTATTTGAAATCCTGTTTATGATAAAACTTCTTGAATTCTTCATTAAGTCTTTTTTCGTTCAATGACGAGATCTCTATCGTAGATAAGCCTGTTGTGTTGTGATGGGCAATACGATCTTTAAGGGTTAAGGTGTCCCCGTTGCTGTTTATGATCCCCAGACCGGCTCTTCCGCTGCCGCCTTGCTCGTAGGTCATGCCGATTGCACCATTGTATGTAGGGTATGTGTCCCCGTAGCTGGGATATAATAGATCGAAAATCTCCTTCGTAAAATAAAGCCAGCCCTTTTCATCAAAATATTTTGCGTGGTTTTTTCCAATAGTAGCCTGGAACTCTTTTTGCCAGTCGGTAATGACTTCGTGTAACGGTTCGGCTGCAGGAGCAAAATAATATGGAGCATCGACGCCTTGTTCGTGGAAATCCACATGGACATGTGGTAACCACTTATTGTACATTTTAAGGCGCTGCTGACTTTCTTTTTGTGTGATCCATGCCCAATCGCGGTTGAGGTCGAACATATAATGATTAGGTCTGCCCGACAGCCACTCTTCATGGTGTTCCTTACTGTTCGGGTCTGCATTATATGGCGAGTTTTTGAATTGGTTATACCAATTGACATATCGGTCCCTGCCATCAGGATTTACACACGGATCGATGATCACGATTGTGTTTTCGAGCCACTCCTGTTTTCCGGTAAGCAGTTCGTAGGATGTACGCATCGATGCTTCGGTGCTGACAGCTTCATTTCCATGCACGTTATAACTTAACCAGACAATAACCTTATTGCCCGGATCATTCCCCTTAGCAGTGTTCAAATGGGTTTTCCGGATATTTTCAAGGTTGTTGATATTTTCTTCGGATGAGATAAAAACCAATAACAACTCTCTGCCTTCATATGTTTTTCCGTATTCTTCCAGCCTTATTTTTTCCGGATATGTCCTGGCCAGATGTTTGTAATAATCGATAACCTGATGATGCCGAGAGAAATAACTTCCCAATTCATATCCTAAAAACCCTGAAGGAGACTTAACCGGTTGAGAGGTTGCTATTAAGGCGCTTAAGAAGGCAATAATGAGTAGTGTCGGTTTCATTAAAATGAGGTGTTAGTGTATAAAACTACTAATAAATAAACACCCGGACAATCTTAACGAATTTTTAGTTTTTAGAATGTTAAAGAGTTTTATCTTTACTTTTTATTAAGGTTTTCTTCCGTTTGGCGACTTTATTTACCGGGAATGATCAGGAAGAACTAATCATTTTTCAAAAATAAGAACTATATATGCTTGCAGACTGTATACCTTTTAAAGATACCGGCTATTTTTCAAATCTTATTTTAGATTATTTAGAGCAAAATGAAAACGTAAATCCCCTTTATAATCGCTACCCTTCCATAGAGAATTTTAAGGATCAGATAGTTGAGAAACAATCCGGATACCGTCCTGAAACCAGAAAGGTATTGGTTAGTTCCTTGAAAAAGCAATATAAGGAAACTGTGTTGTCGGTTGATACGAGAAAGAATATTGATTTGCTTGAGAAAGCATCGACTTTTACCATAACAACAGGACATCAGCTGAATTTGTTTACCGGACCGTTGTATTTTTTATATAAAATCATCTCTGCTGTCAATCTCACTAAAAAACTTAAGGAAGCGTATCCGTCATATGATTTTGTTCCGGTATACTGGATGGCAACAGAAGACCATGATTTTGATGAAATTAACTTTTTTAATTTCAAAGGGAAAAAGTTTCAGTGGAACAAAGAAGTTTCGGGGGCGGTGGGAGAGTTGTCTACAGAAGGGCTTCAGGATGTTTTTGAGTTATTGAATCTCGAACTGGGCGTGGGGAAAGACGCGGATAAGTTGAGAGATTTGTTCAAAAGAGCTTATCTGGAGCATGCTAACCTGACCGATGCTACCAGGTATCTTGCAAATGAGCTTTTCGGAGCCTGTGGTCTGGTAATTGTAGACGGGAATGATAAGAACCTTAAAAGGCTTTTTATTCCTTATGTAGAAAAAGAGTTAAAGTTTCAGTGTTCGTATGAGGAAGTCGGTAAGACGGCTGCTGAATTAGCATCTAAAGACTATAAAGTTCAGGTTAACCCCAGAGAGATCAATCTGTTTTATTTAAAAGAGGGCTTAAGAGAGCGGATCGTAAAAACAGCGGAGGGTTTTGCTGTAAATGATACGGAGATAGGTTTTTCTGAAGACGGGATTCTGGCAGAATTGCAGGCGTACCCGGAACGATTTTCCCCAAATGTGTTATTGAGGCCATTGTATCAGGAAGTGATCCTGCCAAATCTTTGTTATATAGGGGGCGGGGGCGAGTTAGCATATTGGTTGCAATTAAAAACATTTTTCAAAAGGGTTGATGTGGTGTTTCCGGTTCTGCTTTTAAGGAATTCAGTTTTATTGGTCGAAAAAAAGCAAGCAGAAAAACTGGAGAGGCTTCATATTTCATACAAGTCTTTGTTTTTAAAAAGGCATAACTTTATTAACAGAAGGGTCAGAGAGATCAGTAATATAGATATAAACTTTGATTCCCAGCGGGAACAGCTTACAACACAGTTTAAAGAAATGTATCGGTTGGCAGAATTGACGGATAAGACTTTTTTAAACGCTGTAAAGGCACAAGAAGTTAAACAATTGAAAGGATTGGACATGCTGGAACAACGTTTGCTGAAAGCTCAAAAAAGAAAGTTGTCCGATGAAGTGGAGAGAATGACGGCAATTCAGGAAATGTTATTCCCTAATGGATCTCTTCAGGAAAGAACCAAAAACTTTTCTGAGTTCTATAACGAGTATGGATCGGGCTTGCTGGACGGATTATTTGCAAATCTGGATCCGTTGCATTTGGAGTTTGCTATACTTCTTATGGAAGAATAATCGCCATTAACAGGCTTTTTCAGGTTTGACGGATGAGTTATAAACCACCTGATTTATATCACGAGCCTTCAAATTTGCGCCGGCAGAGTGAGGTTGTTTTCTTAATGATTTTCGGTTGGAGGCGATTTGAAAATGAGTGTGTATTTTTATGTTCTGAAATCAGTTTGCATATGATTTTTGTTGAGAGTGAATTTGCCCCCTTACAGAAAGTGGTATTAGCTGAATCCGAGTTTGGTTATCCGGAAGAAGTTCGTAAGGAAGATTTAAGGTTTCTGGAGAGATCTGCTATAACTGACAGTATCAGGAATAGAGGAAAAGACTATTCGGAAGCCCATCCTGACTTGCAGCTAAGGTGGGAATGCGAGCGGAAGAAACTAAAGGAGGTATTGGAAAAATACGGGGTTGAAGTATTGCTTCCGGGAAAACTGACCTCAGCAGAGAAACGGTTAAGTCCGAAAGACGGATACTCCAATTTCTTTACGCGCGACCCTTTTTTTGTGATAGGCAATTTTGTTATTGAAGGGGCTCTTCGTTTTTTACACCGTAGAAATGAAATATTGCCGTTACGAAATATTCTTTTGAAAGAAGTCAGTTTCGGTGATTGTGTCTATGTATCCGTTCCAAAACCGGATATGGTTTCCAACGATGGTCTGATCGGTGAGAATAGCCTTTTTATAGAGGGGGGAGATGTATTGGTATTGGGCAAGCAAATATTTGTAGGGAATTCGGGATTGGCTACCAATGATTCCGGAATACAATGGCTTTATAACCTGCTTGCACCTTCCGGTTATTCGGTAGAAACGGTCCGGTTGCATCCTGACATCCTTCACCTCGACTGTGCATTAGGTTTGGTAAAAGAAAACCTTATGGTGGTATGTGAAGATGCATTTTTAGATGGAATACCGGATAAACTGGCAAACTGGAAAAGGATTTCCGTAACACTAGAAGAAGCCAGGGAGCTGGCAGTGAACGGATTGCCTGTTTCGGAAGAAGTGTATATTACTGATCCTGCTTTTGAACATATCGGAAAACAGATTGAAGAAGAAGGAATAAGGGTAGAATACATCGATTTTACGGTGAGCCGGAGTTTCGGTGGCTCGTTTCGTTGTAGCACACAGGCTTTCATCAGACATGAAGTCTGATGGTATAGGGGAAACGGGTAATGAAGATGGAAAAGGAGAATGTTTTTGATCTTTATTTGAGTGTCAGATGCAGTAACCCAATAACGACAGGTTAAAAGACTATGGCACCAAATATGTACCGTTCCATTTGTTGTTGTCTTCCAGAGAGAATGCAGCCCTTACGTGCTTGTGGGGTTTAAGCTCGAAGTAGTCTATTTTTTGAGATAAAACCCTGATAACTGTAAAATAATGTTCGTCTTTAAGATGTGTGATAAAGTCCGGATGGCCTATTTTTGTTCCCGGGGCTTCTGCAGAAGTGTAATCTTTTTTGGCATCGTCGTGTAATTTATCCCATAAACCTCTTATCGCTTTTTCTTTTTCTTCCACCTTGGCAAAACCTTCTATTCTGACCTGCGTTTTTAGGTCAGGGTGATAGAACAAGAGACTTACATTTCTGTTTTCTCTGATGTGCGTGACTTTTTTAGTTCGTTTATCGGTGTAGAAGGTTAGGTTGAAGTGTTCATCGACATCCCTTAACACTACGGTTCTGATCCGGGCAGAATTGTTAATGCCGACAGTAGCCATGACACAAAGTCTGAAAGGGTGCCCTTTGACGGTGGTACCTTTTACCAGTTCAGTTTTAATATTTTCTAGGATATCCGGTATCATAATACGTTACTTCCTATAAAGTTACTAAATTTTAACATCAGTTTTAAAAAGGGATTTTAAAGTTTTGCAAAACCTTACCTTTGTGGTTTTAAAAATCAAAATATGCATAATATAGATATTGATGTAGTTGAAATGACATTGGATATAGCTAAATATGTCATTAACAGAATTACAAATACATCACCGGAATTGGGCAAGCCAATGAAGGAAGAAGACCTTAGAACCATAGTTGGGGAGACGGTTACCGCTGAAGGTATAGGGGGCGAAAAAGCATTACAGTTATTTAAGGATGTGCTGGTAAAGGCGACAGTCCCGATCGATCATCCGAGACACCTGGCTTTTGTCCCGGCATCGCCGACAAGGGCAGCGATAATGTTTGACCTGGTCACTTCTGCTTCGAGTATCCATGGTGCATACTGGATGGAAGGTGCCGGAGGAATTTTCTGTGAAAATGAAGCGATGAAATGGCTGGTATCGTTAACCGGGCTACCGGAAGGATCTTTCGGGGTATTCACCAGTGGAGGAACTGCGGCGAATCTCTCAGCCATGGTTACAGCCAGGGAAACCTGGAGAAGGGAAGAGAAAAACAAAGGAAAAAAAGGACTGATCATCACCTCTATCGGTGCACATTCATCAATAAAAGCAATGGCCCAGGTGATCGATGTAGACGTTTGTTTGGTAGATTCAGAAGACAGGTTGCTGGGGACAGATCTTGCCGGAGCGATCAATGCATTGTCGCCGGATCAAAGAGAGCGGTTGTTTGCGGTAGTAGCTACCGGAGGAACTACAAATGCAGGGATTGTAGATGAGCTTGATGGTATCGCTGAAGTGTGTAAAAGAGAAAAGCTGTGGTTTCATGTTGATGCCGCTTACGGAGGAGGTGCTTTGGCAGCCGATTCAGTAAGGCATTTGTTTAACGGAATCGAAGCGGCCGATAGTATTACCATAGATCCGCATAAATGGCTGTTTTCGCCATACGATTGCGGTGCAGTAATATACAAAAAGCCTGAATTGGCCAAAGCGGCACATTCGCAGGAAGGGTCGTATCTGGAGATTTTTAAGGACGAAGGAGCCCGGGGATTCAATCCGGCAGATTATCAGATCCAGCTTACCAGGAGGGTAAGAGGCCTGCCTTTGTGGTTTTCTCTGGCCATGCATGGAACCGATAAATATAAATGGGCTGTCGAACGTGGTATCGAATTAGCCAGATCGGCGGCTGAAATGATTGAAGAACACCCTGATCTGGAGCTGGTAAGAGCACCCGGACTTTCGTGTGTATTATATAGAAGGAAAGGATGGTCTCCGGAAGATTACAGAGAATGGACCTTTAGAAATCACCGAGATGGATTTGCACTGGTTACACCAACCAAATGGAAGAATGGCGATACATATGAAACGGTATCCAGGTTTTGTTTTATCAATCCTGATACGACAGAAGGAGATATTAAGGCCATTTTAGATTCGATGTAAAATAAAAAAGTTAAATAATCCCTTTTGCTTTTAGCATTAAGTAGTATTTTTGCGCATGCAACACAACGTATTAATTTTAGATTTCGGTTCGCAGTACACTCAACTAATAGCTCGTCGTGTCAGAGAGCTTAATATCTACTGCGAGATTTATCCTTACAACAATTTACCAGAAGACATTTCAAGCTTTAAAGCTGTTATTTTATCAGGGAGTCCATTCTCCGTGAGAAGCGAAGAAGCACCGCACCCTGATCTTTCTGGGATAAAAGGAAAAGTACCAATATTGGCAGTATGCTACGGTGCACAATACCTTGCTCATTTTGGAGGGGGGAATGTAGCTCCGTCTAATATCCGCGAGTATGGTAGAGCGAATTTGTCATACATTAAAGAAGAAGAAACTTTTTTTGATGGGATAGAAGCAGGGAGCCAGGTATGGATGAGCCATAGCGATACCATCAAAGAACTTCCGACAGGAGGGGTTCGTTTAGCGAGCACTCATGATGTAGAAAATGCTGCATACAGAATAGAAGGAGAAGAAACCTATGCGATTCAGTTCCACCCGGAAGTATACCACTCAACAGACGGAAAGCAATTGTTGGAGAATTTCCTTGTAAAAATAGCAGGAGTAGACCAGTTCTGGACACCGGCTAATTTTGTAGATGTTACGGTCGATGAATTGAAGGAGCAAGTTGGAAAAGACAAGGTTGTTCTTGGTCTCTCAGGAGGGGTCGATTCAACAGTAGCTGCTGTTTTGTTACATAAAGCAATCGGAGACCAGCTTCACTGTATCTTTGTAAATAACGGACTGCTTCGTAAAAATGAGTTCGAAAGCGTATTGGATCAATACGAAGGTATGGGGCTTAATGTGAAGGGAGTAGATGCTTCGGCACGTTTTTTGGATGCATTAGCAGGGATCTCTGATCCTGAAGAAAAGAGAAAAACCATCGGACGCGTGTTTATAGAAGTGTTTGACGATGAAGCACACAAGATTGAAGATGCCAGATGGTTAGGGCAGGGAACTATTTATCCGGATGTTATTGAATCTATTTCGGTAAACGGGCCGTCGGCAACTATTAAGAGTCATCATAATGTAGGCGGCTTGCCTGATTTTATGAAACTGAAAGTGGTTGAGCCGCTGAGAATGCTATTTAAAGATGAGGTGAGAAGAGTGGGAGCTTCTATGGGAATCGACCCGGAGCTGTTAGGAAGACACCCGTTCCCGGGACCGGGGTTGGCAATCAGGATCCTGGGAGATATCACACCTGAAAAAGTAAGTATATTACAAGAGGTGGACTCGGTATTTATTAACGGGTTGAAGAGCTGGGGCTTATACGATCAGGTATGGCAGGCAGGAGCAATTTTACTTCCTGTAGATTCAGTTGGAGTGATGGGGGATGAACGTACTTATGAAAAATGTGTAGCTTTGCGGGCAGTAGAAAGTACTGACGGAATGACTGCAGATTGGGTACACTTGCCGTACGACTTTTTACAAAAAATGTCAAATGAGATAATAAATAAGGTAAAAGGCGTTAATAGAGTAGTGTACGATATTAGTTCAAAACCACCTGCAACCATTGAATGGGAATAAATAAATTAAGTATGAATAAACAGATTGTATTTTTTTTAGCTTTTATTTTTAGTGTTTCGGTTTTTGCACAAAACCAGTTTAAGACACATCAGGTAAAAGAAGGGGAAACGATAGAAAGTATAGCTAAACAATACAGGGTAACCCCTTACGCTATTTTAAAATTAAATCCTGAGGCTAAAACGGGAGTTAGAAAAAATACAGTCTTGATCATACCTTCAAGTTCTACAGTTGAGAACGACCAAAATTTTCAGGAGAAGGTCACTTTCATTACTCATAAAGTAAGAAAGAAGGAAACCCTCTTCAGTATCTCCAAGCGTTATAATGTAAAAGTAGAGGATATCAAGAGGTATAATAAGGAGCTTTACAGCCGACAGCTGGATAAAGGCGAAAAAATCCGTATCCCTCAAATACAATATCTTGCTGTACAGGAAGAGGCAGGCTCTATACCTGATGGTCTTGTTGAATACGTAGTAAAGCCAAAAGAAGGTAAATGGCGAATAGCATATGAACATGGGATTTCTGTTCCGGAACTGGAAAAGCTGAATCCTGATATGGGAGAAGTGCTTAAAGACGGCGATGAGATTTTAGTTCCGGATATCCATCAGGATAGTGTAAAGACGGTCGATAATCTGAACTATAACTATTATGTAGTTCAGCCCCGGGAAGGGTTTTTCAGGTTAAAAGTTAAGTTTGGTCTGGAGAAAGACTCTGTTCTGGCATTGAATCCTGAGGCTCAGGACGGTTTGAAAGCAGGGATGATATTAAAGCTTCCTAAAGAGACTTTTGGTGCGTACAATGTGCAGGAAGATGGCAAGCTAATGCCTAAGTTTACATTGACGGATAGTATTAATTCTCAATTGATATCTAAGATAGCTGTAGCTATTCCTTTAAAGCTAAATGAGATCGATTTTGAATCATCAAATGATGCGAGAAAAAAACTTGAAGCAGATCGTTTACTTAACATTTCTCTTGACTTCTATTCAGGAATGTTGGTGGCTATAGACTCTGTGAAAAAGCTGGGAGTTAATGCTGATATTAAGATATTAGATACAGAAGGAACTGAAGTGGGAGTGTCGAAGTTGTTGAACAATACTGATTTTACGGCTTACAATGCTGTAATCGGACCGTTTACATACAGATCGTTCAATAAATTATCCTATGGCCTTAGAAGACATAATGTTCCTGTTTTTGCTCCTTTTACGAATAAGAATATAGAGTTGTACCAAAATGTATTTCAGACATTGCCGTCGGATGAAGTTTTGGTAGATAAGATGATCGATTTTATTGTCGAAAAAGGTCAGGACAAGCATATTATTATTATAGCCGACAGTAAGAATGCTATAGTGAAGAATAAATTAAAGGCCGGAATTCCTTCAGCCAGCATTGTAACAACAGAATCCGACAACTATGTGAAAATGGTTAACCTTGAAAGAAGTCTTTCTAAAGAAAAAGAGAACTGGGTTGTTGTTGAGTCTAATCGTATTCCATTACTGACAAACATAGCGAACGTTCTAAATTCACTCAGGACAGACCATCGGAAGATCGTAATGTTTACTACAAATAAAGGAGATGCCTATGAAACCAGCGATGATATTAAGAACTCGTATTTGTCTGCATTGCAATTTCATTATCCTACAGTAGACAAGCCTTCTTCACTTGACAATACTTTTCATAAAGTATATGAGGAACGTTTTGGTAGTTATCCGAACCGATATGCTATCAGGGGTTTTGATTTAATGATGGACATCTTGTTGCGTTTGTCGTATAATAAGGATCTCTACCGGGTAGCTTCACGGGTAGGTGAGACCGAGTATCTTGAAAACAAGTTTGCCTATAAAAAGCAATATGCAGGCGGGTATATGAATACAGGCGTGTATATTGTGAAATACGACAATCTCGAGATTAAAGAAGTAAAATAAATAGGCTGCGGCTGATGCCTTTTGTTTAATTTTAGGGGATAAATGTTTAAAAAATGAAATCCCTGGTATTATCATTCCTGATGGCATTGGCTTTTCTGCAAAGAACCCCCAGAGAAATTATTATCTGGGAGGCAGGGCAAAAATTAGCATGGGCAGATTTTAAAGGAACTCCTAAAATCAATTCAAATGCTGTTGCCGTAACTTCAAGTGGCATAGGTTATAAGCTTATTACAAGGACTGATCAGGGAAACAGTAATTATGAGGTGGTTGTGTTTGCTTATTTTTCTACACAAGACAGCTGGTATAAACCGAAATATGTGAATGACAATGTTCTGGCTCATGAGCAGCTTCATTTCGATATAACGGCTTTGTATGCTCAGAAGCTGATTTACGAAATCGGTAAACTGAGTTTTAATGACGATGTGGAACTTGAGTTGGAAAAAATGCACGATAGGATTACTATAGAGATGGATTCTGTTCAAAAAGCTTATGATAAGCAAACGGAATCATCCGTTCATGAGTCGGCACAGGTACTCTGGCAAAGTAAAATAGAAGGCAAGCTCAAGAAGTATTTAAAACTTAATAGCAGAAAAAGATAGGATAGTGAACATGCAGCCGGATAATAAATATTTAATTGAACTGGCCAGGGCTAAAATGCCTTTCGGAAAGTATAAAGGCAGGTACTTGATAGACTTGCCGGAGCCTTATTATACCTGGTTCAGACAGAAGGGATTTCCCCAGGGGAAACTGGGCGAGCAGATGCAGGCTATGTACGAGATAAAAGTAAACGGTTTAGAGGGGTTGATCCGGGAGATTCAAAAGCGATATTAGATCGATTTTCTCTTTAAAAAGGTTGATTTACAGTTTTTTACGTATTTTTTGTTTTCTTCATACCGGTTTGTATTTTTTAAGGATTTATTTAGTTAAATTCCATCTGCAATTTGTACTTTTGCCGCCGTAATACAACAACACAACATTTTATTCATAATGGCAGATACCAAATACATTTTTGTTACGGGTGGTGTAACTTCTTCATTAGGAAAAGGAATTATTGCAGCTTCATTGGCAAAATTACTCCAAGCACGTGGTTATAAAACAACGATACAAAAATTAGATCCCTATATAAATGTCGATCCCGGAACCTTAAATCCGTATGAGCATGGTGAATGTTATGTTACTGATGATGGTGCAGAAACTGATCTGGATCTCGGACATTACGAGCGTTTTCTGAATGTAAGGACTTCTCAGGCAAATAATGTTACAACAGGGCGTATTTATCAAAGTGTTATTGAAAAGGAAAGACGTGGTGAGTTTTTAGGTAAAACGGTGCAGGTAGTTCCGCATATTACAAATGAAATTAAAGACAGGATACAGATTCTGGGGAATACCGGGGAATACGATATTGTAATTACTGAGATAGGCGGAACTGTTGGTGATATTGAATCGTTGCCATATATAGAAGCTGTACGTCAGTTATTATGGGAGTTGGGGGATAACAATGCTATTGTGGTTCATCTCACCCTGGTACCGTATTTGGCGGCTGCAGGAGAGTTAAAAACAAAGCCTACCCAACACTCAGTTAAAACCTTGATGGAGAGCGGGATCAAAGCAGATGTACTGGTATGCAGGACTGAGCACGAGCTTTCCGATGAGTTAAGACAAAAACTTGCATTGTTCTGTAATGTTAAGCGTGAAGCTGTTATTCAGTCGATTGACGCTTCGACCATTTATGATGTTCCTAATTTAATGTTGGAAGAAGGGTTGGATACGGTTACATTACAGAAGCTGGCCTTGTCGTCAGTAAAACAACCTGACCTTACAAGATGGAATCAGTTTTTACAGCGTCATAAAAACCCTAAAAATGAGGTGAAGATCGGGTTAATAGGTAAGTATGTGGAGCTTCAGGATTCTTATAAGTCTATTTTGGAGGCTTTTATTCATGCCGGAGCTGAGAATGAAGTAAAAGTTCATGTCGAGCCAATTCACTCTGAGTTTATAGATGATAAGGTGATCGCAGAAAAAATAGCAGGTTTAGACGGTATTCTGGTCGCACCAGGTTTTGGAGAAAGAGGGATTGAGGGTAAGATCGATGCCGTGAAATATGCCCGTGAAAACAAGATTCCGTTCTTTGGAATTTGTTTAGGGATGCAGATGTCTGTTATTGAATTTTCAAGAAACGTACTTGGCCTGAAAGGGGCTAATTCAGCAGAAATGGATGCCGAGACGGCATACCCGGTGATTAACCTGATGGAAGATCAGAAAGGGGTAGAGAATAAAGGAGGAACAATGCGTTTGGGAGCCTGGGACTGTGAGCTGAAAGAAGGTAGCATAGTAAAGGAGGTATATAAGGAGAGCATAATTTCGGAAAGACATCGTCACCGTTATGAGTTCAATAATAAGTTTAAAGAGCAGCTTGAGGCAGCCGGATTAAAGGCAACAGGTTTTAATCCGAAAACAGGTTTGGTAGAGATTGTTGAATTAGAATCACATCCTTGGTTTGTGGGAGTTCAATATCATCCGGAATATAAAAGTACGGTAGCCAGCCCGCATCCTTTATTTGTAGCATTTGTTAAGGCTGCATTGAAATACAAAAATGATAAAGCTCATGCCACTATGGCATAAATAAAAGTTTTGGATATATCTTTGTGTATTCGTTAACGCTGAACCTGGTTCGGCGTTCGTTGTGTAAAAATTAAGTTCATTTTAAATGGAAGAAAAAAAGTTTGATATTAATTCTATAGTAGGTTTCGTTCTTATCGGGGCTATACTAATGTGGGTACTTTATAACAATAAGCCTACAGAAGAAGAATTACAAGCCGAAAAGGCAAAACAAGAACAAGTAGAAAAAGCTAAACAGGAGAATCAGGAAGCTACTGCCGTAACATCGGGTCAGCAGGCAGCGGTCGATCTTACAGACTCTGTGGCTTTGGCAGGATACAAAGATGCTTTAGGAGCTTTTGGTTATTCGGCTGCACTACCTTCGGCAACAGAAAATATTACAACAATAGCGAATGACCTGGTTGAATTAAAAATCAACAATAAGGGAGGGCAAATTGTAGAAGCCAGAATGAAGAATTTTACTACCTATGACTCGATACCGGTTTATTTGGTGAGAGACGGTAACGCTTCATTCAATTTAAGCTTTGCAACTACAGATAACAGAAATTTAAATACGCAAGACCTGTACTTCGAGCCTACGCTTACCAAAAGTGGTGAAAACCAGGTGTTGTCTATGAAACTCAAGGTTTCTAACGATAAATATCTGGAGTATCGTTATGAATTGAAGCCCAATGATTATATGGTAAATTTTACCATCAGGTCGCAGGGGCTTGGTGGTGTTGTTAATTCCAGTCAGCCTGTTAAACTCGACTGGAATATGAAAACGATCCGTCATTCAAAAAGTATTACTTATGAAAACAGGTATACCAGGCTTACATACAAGCATGAAGACGATAAAACCAGTAAACTGAGTCCTACCGGAAATGATGACGAAGCTATTGAAACTGTTAAGTGGCTGGCCTACAGACATCATTTCTTTATGGCTACTTTAATCTCTAATGTTCCGTTTAAAACAGCTGATATTACATCAGAAGATTTGGTAGAGGAAGAAAGTGCCGAGGCACAGTATACAAAAGCGTATACGGCGTCTATACCACTGGAGTGGCAAGGTGGTGAAATCAACCAGAACCTAAACTGGTATTACGGGCCAACAGACTTTAAAATATTAAAGCAGTATAAAGATTTAGAACTTGCTGATGCAGTTCCTTTCGGATGGGGAATTTTCGGAGTGATCAACAAGTATGTCTTTACTCCGCTTTATGATGTTTTAAGTTCTTTCCTTCCTTATGGTATTGCTATTATAGTTATGACCATTTTGGTAAGACTTCTAATGTCTCCTATTACTTACAAATCATACTTGTCACAGGCCAAGATGAAAGTTATTCGTCCGGAAGTGACAGAGATCAATGAGAAGTATAAGGATCAGCCAATGAAAAAGCAGCAAGAAACAATGAAGCTTTATAGCAAGGCCGGTGTAAATCCAATGAGCGGTTGTATTCCCGCTTTGTTGCAACTGCCAATATTTTATGCATTGTTTATGTTTTTCCCGACAGCATTTTTATTGAGACAAAAGAGTTTTTTATGGGCGGACGATTTATCATCGTATGATGCAATAGCAAAACTTCCGTTTAAAATCCCATTCTATGGAGACCACGTGAGTTTGTTTCCGATTCTGGCGTCGATAGCAATTTTTATCTATATGAGGATGACCACCGGTCAGCAGCAAATGATGCAGCAACCTGCTCAGGAGGGAATGCCTGATATGGGGAAAATGATGAAGGTGATGATATACATTTCACCGCTATTAATGTTGTTCTTCTTTAATAATTACGCAAGCGGATTAAGTTTGTATTACTTCATATCGAACCTCATTACAATCCTCATCATGTTATTTATTAAGAAGTATGTAATCGATGAAGATAAAATTCATGCGCAGATTCAGGAGAATAAAAAGAAGCCTAAAAAGGAAAGTAAGTTTCAAAGGAAAATGCGTGAAATGATGGAGCAGGCAGAAGCTCAAAAAAACGCTAAAAAATAAAAATTTAAAGCTCCGTGAATTTCACGGAGCTTTTTTTTTACGAATAAATTAAAAATTACCAGTTCATAATTAATTCGTAGTGTCCGGAATGAGTACTGTATTTATAGCGTGAATGACACCATTTGTAGCTTGAACATCTACTGCAATAACTCCAATTCCGGTATTCCCTGCGCCATCGGTTAAATCTGCTATATTATTACCCGAACCGGGAAGTGTTACTGTAACGTTGTCGCCTTCAAGGGTCGCTACAGAGGCTCCGTCAGACAAGTCTTCTGATCGTATGTTGTTTTCAATGATAACATGATGTTGCAGTACAGCTGTTAAATCTGACCCGACAGGTACTGAGGGCAGGGCGTCAAAGGCACTGTTGACCGGAGCAAATACTGTAAACGGGGCATTGGTTGTACCGGAAAGTATTCCTGCAAAATCAGGTTGGTCCTCAGCGGTAAGGGCGCTTACCAGTGAGGTAAAGTCAGGATCTGCCGTGGCAAAGGTTACTATGGTCGGTAAAGCGATAACCGCATCAACAGCATGTATTACTCCGTTGCGTACTTCAATGTCTGCTGTAGTAACTTCCGATATTCCGTTGAGACTAACACCGTTCTGCGTGTTTATATAAAGGCTAAGGTTATCTCCGTCTTCATTGGTTGCTAAAGTACCGGTATAAGATGTTGACAGGTTGGCTGAAAGGGCAACGCCGCTCATAACATGGTTCAGTAATACCTGGGTTAACAGCTCGACAGGCACATCGTCTAATGAAGCAAAACCATTAGAATTTAAAAAGGCCTCAAAAGCAGCATTGTCTGGTGCAAAAACGGTTAAGTCAGCACCATCTGCGTTTAATGCATCGGTCAATCCGGCTTTTTGAACTGCTGCCAGCAGAGAAGAATAGTCTTCATTCATTGCTACAAAACCGGCTATAGTCGGGTTTATACTGTTCCATACTGTTTGAGGGATTAATACTTTGTCAACAGCATGTATAATTCCATTGTTACTCTGAACATCAGTGGCTATAATATTGGCTTCAGTGTCAGATGCATCTTCGATCTTAGCCCCTTCTGAGAGGTCAAAAACAATATCTTCCCCTTGAAAAGTGGTTGCCATCTGTCCGTCAGTTAAAGAACCGGCAGTAACATTACTACCTGCTATGACATGATAATTGAGAACTTCTTGCAGGGTTTCATCGTCAATTTCATCCAGTGAATTTGTGCCCAATGCCATTAACAGGTTTTCGAAAGCTTCATTTGTTGGGGCAAATACGGTAAAAGGGCTGCCTGCAGTTCCAGAGAGTAAATCTGTATACGTCGAGCCAAAAGAAGGTCTGGTTAGGGCACCTACCAAGGAGGAGAAGTTGTCGTTGGCAAGGGCGTGGTCTACAATAGAAGGTTCGGGGATCACAGCATCTACAACATGCACTACTCCATTGCTGGCCATTACATCAGCTTTACCGTTAATAACAGCAGACATTCCGTTTATCTCTACTCCTGAAGAGGTATTAAGGAACAGGCTGAGATTATTTTCATCTGGACCTGTAGCCAGTGAATTGATGTATCCGGTTGTGATTTGTGACGAAGTGATCTCGCTGTCAAGCACATGATTTAACAACAAGTTTACAAGTACATTGCCGGGTACATCATCGATGGATGCAATACCGTTGGCATCAAGAAAGCTTTTAAAAGCAGTGTTTGTCGGGGCAAAAACTGTATAAGTTCCGGGATTGTCAAGAGTTTCAGCCAATCCTGCTTTGACTAATGCAGCATAGAGAGCGCTGAATTCAGGTGTGGATGCAGCAATTTCTGCAATCGTAAGGTCGGTCATCATTTCTCCGTTTCCATCGTCATCATCGTTGCACGCTGTGATCAGAAGCAAGAAAGAGAACATACAAATCTTTAGAATTTTTAATAAATGTTTCATCACGCTATAATTTTTTGTTTAACATTTTAATAAAAGTATTAAACAAAATTAATATTTGAAAATTCAAAATTTATTTTTAATATACTTTTAACATAATGTTTTGTGTGTATTTTTTATGTTTTTAGCGCGATTTGTCGATACTTTATATTGTTTTATTAAAATATAAATAAGTTAGACAATATTTTTTTAAAGCCGTTTGGCGGTATGTTTTTGAGGGAACTGAATAATTATGAAGCTTAGAATTTAATTTTATTAATTTTGTATTCTGAATTCTTTGGGTTTATCTGGTGAAAGGATTTAAGTTTACGGACGACTCAGGAAACTTAATAGGAGTATATTGAAATGAATAGAGATAAAACAGTTGTAGTAGGTTTGTCGGGTGGTGTTGATTCCAGTGTTACCGCTTATCTTTTAAAGGAACAAGGATACAATGTTATCGGGTTGTTTATGAAAAACTGGCACGATGATACGGTTACCATATCTAATGAATGCCCGTGGTTGGAAGACAGTAACGATGCCATGATTGTTGCGGAAAAGCTGGGTATTCCTTTTCAAACTGTTGATCTGAGCGAGGAGTACAAAGAGCGCATCGTAGATTATATGTTTAACGAGTACGAAAAGGGAAGGACTCCTAATCCGGATGTATTATGTAACCGGGAAATTAAGTTTGATGTCTTTATGAAGATCGCTCTCGGGCTTGGTGCTGATTATGTGGCAACAGGACATTATTGCAGAAAAGATACTATTGTAAAAGATGGCCGGGAAGTATACAGGCTTTTGGCTGGAAAGGATGGAAACAAGGATCAGTCGTATTTCTTATGTCAACTTTCTCAGGAACAGTTGAGCAAGGCTTTATTCCCGATAGGTGATTTGCTGAAACCGGAAGTACGTCGGATAGCTGCTGAGAACGATCTGATAACAGCAGGAAAAAAAGATTCTCAAGGACTTTGTTTTATAGGAAAAGTTCGTTTGCCTGATTTTCTTCAGCAGAAATTAAAGCCAAAAGAAGGAGTTATTGTCGAAGTATCATCGGCGAGTCAAAAATACCAGGAGCAGACTCCCGAGTTTGTAGATAAAACAGAGGAATTGTCATTTTACGCCAGAAAACCACAGTATGAATTAACCGACGGGAAGGTCGTAGGGAAACACCAGGGCGCACATTATTTTACAAAAGGACAGCGTAAGGGACTTGGTGTGGGTGGTACGGTAGCACCATTGTTTGTTATTGAAACAGATGTAGATGAAAACATTATATATACGGGGCAGGGTAAAGATCATCCGGGTTTGTACAGACGTACTTTATTTGTAAGTATGGATGAGTTACACTGGATACGTGAGGATTTGTCGCTCCAGGCAGATGAATCGTTAGTGGTACACGCGCGTATCCGTTACAGACAACCATTGCAAAAGGCCGTGCTTCATATGGTAGACGGAGGTTTGTATGTAGATTTTGAAAACCCTCAAAGTGCTATTACGGAAGGGCAGTTCGTTGCTTTTTATATTGAAGATGAACTGATAGGTTCCGGAGTGATTTCGTGATTTTATGAGTCGGCTGATATTGAGGAGAGCCCGGGTTAAAGTGTGCTGCTGATTTTCGCTCTCTGTACAGAGAATACACTCAATGTGATTTATTCACATATTGTATTGTAAACATACTCAGGGTTTCTCTGAGGAGGGGTATAAAACACTTTTGTTTATGAGACTGATATTACTTATTTTTCTGTTTATATCATTCAAAGTGTTTTCTTTTCAGGAACATGCCAGGGTGTATTTTGTCGATAAGCCACATGCTGCCAATTTATTAACCAATCCGGTCAAAATACTTTCAGAGCGGAGTATTTCGAAAAAGAAACTGCATGGAATTCCCATTGATGAAAGGGATGTGCCTGTTTATAATGATTACGTTTCTGCAATAAGAAAACAGGAGGGCATAATCGTTAAGGCCCGGTCAAAATGGTTTAACTGCATACATGTTTTGGGTTCAGTAGAGAACATCAGGACATTGGCGGATTTTAATTTTGTTGCCGATATCTTTTTTGCCGACCCCCGATTTAATGCTGGAGGACTTGGCAGAAAGGAGCAACGGCATCAAGGAATCCATAAGAATAAATTTGAAGAGGAAGTATTATATGACTACGGGGCAACAACAGCACAAAACGGTCAGATAAACCTTCAGGCATTACATAGTATCGGTTTTACCGGCAAGGGGATGCAGATCGCTGTCTTAGATGCCGGGTTTACAAAAGTGAATACGATGAAGGCCTTCCAATATATGAGAAACAATAATCATTTGTTGGGCGGATATGATTTCGTAAACCGGAGTCATGATGTTTTTGCTTACGATCAAAATAGCCACGGAACTCAGGTTTTATCTGTTATGGCAGCATTTATTGAGGGGGAGTATGTCGGAACTGCACCAGATGCGGGCTATTTTTTATTCCGGACAGAAGAAGCCGGACAGGAAACCCCGGCAGAAGAGAGTTATTGGGTTGAAGCGGCCGAACTTTCGGACAGCTTGGGTGTTGATATCCTTAATACATCATTGGGATATAGCACGTTTGACAATCCTAATTATAATTACCATCCAGGGGATATGGATGGAGAGACGACTTTTATTTCGAAAGGAGCACAGATAGCATTGGACAAAGGGATGTTGGTTGTAACTTCTGCCGGGAATGAAGGAAACAATCGTAACTGGAAAGTAATTACGGCTCCTGCTGATGTGGACGGGCTGACCGTAGGGGCTGTGGATGCGGAAGGGACTTATGCTTCTTTTAGCTCAGTTGGGCCTGCTACCGGCGGAAAGATAAAACCTGATGTAATGGCACGGGGCGTCAGAACTGCAATTGTATTGCCGGATGATTCCATTCGTTTTTTAAACGGAACTTCGTTTTCTTCACCCGTTATGGCTGGTGCAACGGCATGCTTATGGCAGGCAAACCTGTCGAAGTCCAACAGGGAGATGATGAAGATGATCCGGCAAAGTGGTCACTTGTTTGATGATCCCAATAATGAATATGGCTATGGAATTCCCGATTTTTCTTTATTAGTAACGACAGCACCGTTAAATGAGGAAGCCTATTCAGGAGAATTCAATATATTTCCTAATCCTACAAAGGGAAAGTTCCATGTTGTTTTTCCTGAAAATATCTTTTATGCCGATATTGATCTCTACGATGTTTTGGGAAAGTGGGTTTACCGTAAAAAAATATCATCAATAAATAATGAGGTTAATATTGGACATCTGAACAGTGGTGTTTATATTGCTAAAATATCTTCAAAGAACACAAAAAGAATACTAAAAATAATCAAGCAGTAATGCAAAACAGAATTACTAAGTTATTTCAAATTCAATACCCTGTAATCCAGGCCGGTATGATATGGGCCAGTGGGTGGCGTCTGGCTTCTTCGGTGTCTAATGCCGGGGGATTGGGAATTATAGGGGCAGGGTCGATGTATCCTGAAGTTCTCAGGGAACATATACGGAAATGTAAACAGGCCACGGACAAGCCTTTTGGAGTTAATGTACCCATGTTGTATCCTGATATCGATAAAATCATGGAGATTATTATGGAGGAAGGAGTGAAGATTGTGTTTACTTCGGCAGGAAACCCTAAGACGTATACAGGGTTTTTAAAAGAAAAAGGAATTACGGTCGTTCATGTGGTGAGCAGTGTGAAATTTGCTTTGAAAGCCCAGGAAGCGGGTGTGGATGCCGTGGTGGCAGAGGGCTTTGAAGCCGGGGGGCATAACGGACGGGAAGAGACGACAACATTTACATTAATACCGATGGTAAAGGAGCAGGTTAAGATTCCTTTAATTGCTGCCGGGGGTATAGCTACAGGACGAGGGATGCTGGCAGCTATGGTTTTAGGGGCTGATGCAGTTCAGGTAGGAAGCAGGTTTGTGGCTAGCGAGGAGGCTTCTTCTCATATGAAGTTTAAGGAACAGGTAGTCGCTGCCAAGGAAGGTGATACTAAATTAACATTGAAAGAACTGGCTCCTGTGCGGATGTTAAAGAATAAATTCTATCAGGATGTAGAGGCTTTGTACCAAACCGGACCTTCTGTAGAGGAGCTTAAAGAACTTTTGGGAAGAGCCAGGGCAAAGCGGGGAATGTTTGAAGGTGATCTGGATGAGGGAGAATTGGAGATCGGGCAAATTTCGGGCCTGATCCACGATATAAAACCTGCGGCCCAAATTATTGTTGATATGTTGGCTGAGTTTAAAACAGCAACTGATGCGGTGCCACATTTGTCGGTTTTTTAGTGACTGATACTTATAAGGTTTGATCAGAAAACCTGATCCCTGTGGCGGTATAAAATATTTACTAAGGCTTATTATGGTAAAAAAAGTCATTCTGTTAAAGAATGGCTTTTTTCTGTTCTAAAAAGAAGGGAGTAACCTGTACAGTTATTTTAGAACGGGTTTTAGGATGGGCTATGAAATATATTCAAATGAGGATATTATAAGCAAAATATGAAGATAATATGGGGATTATATAGGGATAACTATGTTAAAATTAAGTTTTATTACTTGTTTATGTAAGTTTTATCTTTATATTGTTGTAGCGCTAAATAAGAGATAATATGGCAAGACTAACGGGGGTATTAAAGTTCAGGGGTAGTATCGGAGATATAACAGCATGTAAATACAAGCATAGAAAAGAACTGGTGATTAGAAAGAAGAAAGAGAAGATGTCCAAAGATTATTATAAGAAGAGTCCGACGATGGCTCCGGTCAGAAGAAATAACAGTGAGTTCAGCACGGCAAGAAATGTGGCTATACTGATTAATAATGCTTTTAAAATGTTGTTCCGGGATTTTGATCGTGGTTATTTATATCAGCGGATGGCAGGGATTTTCAAGGTGATAATGAGCAAAGACCTGATGAATGAGCATGGTAAGCGTACTATTCAGAATGGTTTGTTACATCCGGAGGGGAAGGATTTATTAGAGAATTTCAGATTCACTCCCGACAGTAAACCTTCAGATTTTTACAGGGCTTCTATTGCTTTTGACCATGATAAATCTGTTGTTGATCTTAAGGAAATTATGTCTGTTGGATCGGGGATAAAGAATGCTACGCATATTGAGTTCAGGGCTTTGTTTCTGGGGCTTAATCTGGAGGAAATGAAGTTCAGGACTTCTTTAAGTGCCCCCATTAATTTATCAAAGCAAGAAGGAGAAGCAGAGGCAATACAGTTAAACTGTAGTTCAATTAAAGAACCGGTTCATCTGACTTTTGTGTTTTTGTGCTGTAGTGCTCTTAAAGAAGAAGCCAATGTTTTATACAAGTTAAATGGAGAGAAAAATTTTGCTCTTCAACTGTTGGCTCATAGAGTGGTGTAATTAACGATGTGCTTAAAGAAAGTTTAGACATAATTATCTGTCATCATTGTAAGAGATTTGCTAAATTCGCGAGATGATAAATATGGCAATATGGCCGGATATCCTCAATGTGAAAAAGCAACGGATGATTAAAATGCAGAAACTCTTAATGATTTTCTTTCTAGTCTTCATTATATCAGATTTTTACGGACAAGACAAGAAGGCGAATTTTGGTATAAAGGCAGGTGTTAATTATGGAAAATATGTCCCTGATAAAAGATCAACCGAGTATCGACATGTGGTTGGGTTTTATGCAGGCGGATTCTTTAACATTGCGTTAGAGGAAAAACTGGAGTTTCAGCCCGAGCTGCTTTTTGCCCTTCATGGCAGCCGGATATTTATCGGGGGACTGGATATTCCCAGCTTCGATTATAACGGGAACCGACTGCCCAACTCCAATACCTATGACTTTACATACGAAGTTAACGAATTGACCATATCCGTACCGTTGGCAATAAAAGTTTTTCTTTCTAAAAACTTTTACCTCGAAAGTGGACCGCAATTCGGGATTATTGTCGACAGGCGGTTAAGCTCATCGCAGGAATTGTTAGAAGGGGAAGATGACAGTTTTGTAATCCGGGACGGAGATTCGTTTGATTTTGGCGTATGCCTGGGAATTGGCCAAAAGCTATCAGAAAAACTATCTTTAAACTTACGGTCTTATACCGGACTTATAAAACGGGACGATGATATTAAATCGTTTGTATTCAATCTGGGACTTGCATATAATTTATAAGCCAGGCTGTGTAAACAGGTACGGGGTATGTTTGCTAAAGCATATATGTCCTATTGTCATGAAAACAATCACTTAAAAAAAATGTTGACTATGAATAAATGGAGGGGGAGTGTTTTTTCGTCTTCCGGGCTATATTTTGTTCAGTACTCAGCCATATTAGTAATTAAAATTGCAGATGAAAAATAAATTTTGGCATTTAGCTATAGTAATGGTGTTATTCTCTTGTAGCAAAAATAATGATACATTGCCGGAGACTCCTGACGAATCAATATTGTATACACTTCCGGTGGTGGTTCATGTGATACATTCCGGGGAATCTGAAGGCGAAGGTTCAAATTTATCTACGGCACGTATTAAAGAGCAGATAGAGTCGTTGAACGATGATTTCAGAAGGGTTCCCGGAACTTTGGGGGAGAATAATTTTCCTTATAGTGATGATGCTTTTATTCGATTTAAACTTGCGGAAAGAACACCTGACGGCGATCCTACAAACGGGATACGCCGGGTTAATTATTTTGATGTTAATCCTGATAAGGGAGATGATGACCATATGCACGACTGGCTTCCTCAATTGGGATACTGGGATCCGGAAAAGTATATTAATATCTGGGTATATGGAGGCTTTAATCCCAATGAAAATCTTGGACTGGCAACTTTGCCTACTACCGATCTGCCGGGACTTGAAAAAGAGTTGCAGGTTAATGGTGACGGGATCATGATCAATGCACATCATTTTGGTAAATCGGGTGCGACTGATGATGATAACCTGGGAAAAACGCTCACCCATGAAATGGGGCACTTTCTCGGTTTGTATCACCTTTGGGGGCATGTTGAAGGAAAACCCTGCCTGGAGCAAGATGATTTTGTAGCAGATACTCCTCCCGTAGCAGGGCCGCTTTTTAATTGTGATGATTCACAATTAGCCTGTGACGGACAGCCTGCTCCTGTATCGAACTATATGAACCTGACATCTGATAAATGTATGAATACATTTACAAAAGGGCAGATTGCGCGGATGCGCCATGTGCTGAAAAATGCCGTAAGAAGAAAGAGCCTGACAAGTTCTGATGTTATAACACGATGAAGTACAAAGAGGAAAAAGTCTTTTTTAAAATGACTGACCATAAGTTTCTTTAGTTAGTTGTGCCACCGGAATAAGGGAAAAAAAAGTAACATAGCGTCCAGCTATATTATATAGTTTTTTATTGTTGAAACCTCCAGGTAGAATTTACGAGTTTGCATAGAACGGCAGATATGAATGGTATTGACTATAAATTTCATAGTTTAGAAAATTGTAAATACGAAATTGAAAATATTAATTTTAAGCTTTTTAAGGACTTGTCACACATCCACTGTGTCGTGTTTTGGTGTTTAAATTAATGGATTGTTAATGAGTGTGTTCTCTTATCATTTGGCGGATGTAACTTTTTTATCAGGTATGAAAGGAATATGTTTAAACCCGATACCGAAATATACTAAAGGGCTGATCCATTCAGAATATACGACTTTGATGACATTAGGTGCTGCTCTTGTTTCTCCTTCAAGGTTTTTACTAGGGCAAATAGCTGTTTTTGCTCAATGGGAAGATGAAAAAGCAATAGATGATTTTTTAGCAGAAGATAGCTTTGGAAGAATCTTGAATGAAGGGTGGCATATCCGTCTAGATTTTTTAAGACAATGGGGAAATTATAGTGAATTTGAGATTCCTGAAAAAAATGTAGCAATTGAAAATCGGAATTCAGCGGTTGTAGCTATAACAATTGCTAAAATGAGACCGTTTGAGATTCCGAGATTCATTCGTTGGGGGAGGCCTGTTGAAAAGCTTGTCAGAGACCATCCCGGAACTACCTTATCGCTGGCATCGATCAGATTTCCGAATGTTGTTTCTACGTTCTCTATATGGGAAACAGAAGAAGAAATGTTGAGTATGGTTCATGGTCATAGTCACGTGCCAAAGCCTGAACGCCATTCCGTGGCAATGAAAGAAAGAGCGCGCAAAGATTTTCATTTTGAATTTACTACTTTACGGTTCAAACCACTTTCAGAATCCGGAGAGTGGCAGGGACAACGGAACTTTATACCCAATCTAAATATACAACAGCATCAATGAGGTTTGCCTATCCGATTCAAAAATTTCAGGACTGGATAACTCAACAGTGGGTTATAACCTTTGGAAAGAGGATAACTCCAAATCAAAATAAATGGTTGTTAGGTCCATTTGGCAGTTTAAGCGGTACAGGTTCAAATTTTATTGATCAATTAGCAGCCCGAGAAAATTTAATTATTGAAAGAGGGTGTAAAAACAGAGGATTGATTAAATCTGTAGAAGCGCTAGGCTTATCTGAAAAAGAGGTAATGAACTTATCAGGAGCAATTATTGATTTTTATGAGAACACATCTAATTATTATCTTGACCTTAAAGTGAAGTGGAATCCTTTTTTCAAAGTATTTGGATCATTATTAAAAGTATTATTCAGTAATCGTATTGAACAGCTAAACATTCCAGCGGGGAAAATGAATGATACGAATACTTTAAAGAATGAAATAATTAGTTTGATAGACCCAGAAACCGGTGAAATAAAGCGAACTGTATGGTTAAGAAGCTATAAAGCTAATGGACAAATAGTATATTCAGGTGTTTATGAAACGTGTGTCATCCCAAATGGGAAAATTTGTATTAAAGCAATCTTTCCACTGCCTAACGGAAATGCGACCGTTATACTAGAACCTAGTGTTGGAGCAAACGGAGCGTTGATATTGGTTTCATCCGGCAGAAAAATTGGTGACAGTGGATTTTACTTCTTACTGAATGACTCAAAGGGGGGGGTGTGGACCAAGTATATTAAATCTTTTAAAGATAAATTAATAGTCAGTGATACAAACGGAAGGATTACAGCAGCACAATCATTGACTTTATGGAATTTAAATGTACTTGAGTTTACGTATAATATAAAGAAGCGTATGTAAGGCGGTGTATAAGGGCAAAACAGGTTGAGGTATGAGATATGGCGATTGTTTTATTTTCAGATCTTGAGCATCCCTGGATAGTACCTTAGCGTATTGATATCGATTTTATTGGAGGTGAATTGTGATGTATGTGAACGTAATCAATAAGATGATTAGAGGAAAGGGTGTATGGTTAAGTGGATTGAGTGTTTAGGTGTTGTTGAAATATAGTACATGATGCTTTAGTCTTTTTAATATTTTTATATTTTACCATTGTAATAATTTTAAACCAACAGTAATATTGTTAACAGTAGAATTAAAGCAAGCCAAAAGTTTTAATATTCCGAGATACGTTGTACTTTTTTTAAAAGAAGAGGCCAAATTTTCTGTAAACTTTGTTAGTTACAAAGCTAAACGGAATTCCATATTGTTCTTATCGCCATATCAAAATCTGAAATGGGAGGGAAATTACTCTTCGGAAGTCAGGCAGATAGAATTTCATGGTGATTTTTATTGTATAGAGTATC
This sequence comes from Zhouia spongiae, assembly GCF_022760175.1. Taxonomy (GTDB): domain Bacteria; phylum Bacteroidota; class Bacteroidia; order Flavobacteriales; family Flavobacteriaceae; genus Zhouia; species Zhouia spongiae. The sequence goes on along the minus strand of NZ_CP094326.1, from coordinate 106,443 downwards.
ATAAAAAAGAGGTTTCCTGCAACGGCCTGTTATTTAATAACATTTATTTACAGCCTTATATATTGCTTGATGAAGTTACATTTACGGAGATAGAAGGGTTGACAGGTAAAATGGCAAGGGAAAATTTAAGTGATAAACGATTTTCTGATTCAGTTGTTAAGTCTTATTTACAATTGATATTGGCAATTTGCAGTAAAGAAAAAATATTACAAATAGATAATTCTCTAATTCAGAAGCCATTTAATAGCCAGATTTTAAGCTTTCGGGGGTTATTAGAAAAGCATTTCATACATCAGCGTAGCGCATCTTTTTATGCTTGTGCTTTATCGATGTCTACTTCTTCCTTCAGTAAAAAGATAAAGCAGCAGTTTGAAAAAACGCCCACACAGCTCATCCAGGAGCGTGTTGTTTTAGAGGCTAAAAAGTTATTACACCTTACTCATAAAACGGTGAAGGAAATTGCTGCCGAGCTTAATTTTGATGACGAGCACTATTTCAGTCGATATTTTAAAAGAGAAGTCGGATTGTCACCGACACAATTTCGAGAAGAGGTCGGGATTTCAATTGTGGCAAAATAATCCATTATACATCTTTTATTATCCATTTCTTCATCCAAATACAGCTTTTATTTTTGTTGTAAAATATATTGATAATGGATAGACTATTAGTTTTATTAAGTGATTTGCAATCAAGTTTTATACACTTTATTCGTATTGCCATTTTCATCGTAATGGCCTGGATTGGGGGGTTAAAAGCATTTCAGTATGAGGCAGACGGTATTGTGTCATTTGTAACTAACAGTCCGTTTATGAGTTTCTTCTATAAACATTCGGCAGACACGGCTGTTAATGAAAAGGGGGAAACTGTAGCTCAGTATCAATTACATAAAAACCCTGAAGGCAAGATGGTGGCTGAAAATATTAAATGGCATAAATCGAATGGGACTTATGTTTTTTCATATGGATTAGGTACAGTCATAGTAATTATCGGGTTATTAGTTCTTTTGGGGATATGGTTTCCAAAGACCGGACTTTGGGGAGGGTTGTTAACTTTCGGGATGTCGATAATAACTTTATCATTTCTTGTGACAACTCCTGAAGTTTATGTGCCTAATCTGGGAGGTGATTCAGATACGCCATATTTTGGTTTCCCGTTTTTATCGGGAGCAGGAAGATTGGTTTTAAAAGATGTTATTATGATGGCAGGTGGTTTGTTGATAGCGTCAGACTGTGCAAGAAAAATCATGAATACCAGTGATGGTTCAAATTGAGTTCTAAACCAGCAGTTGTTGTTTTTAATATATTTGGGAGTAATAGGATTGTAAAGTATTGTATAGTTAAACTGTTACTTGTGTGAGCGATTGTTACATGTAATCGAGATTATACATGTCCTGAATTTAAGAGTCAAATATGATCAAGATGCCTTCTAAGGAATTAACAGAACTCATACAACGGGATTACGACAATATTGCAGGAATTGTAATTCTATTCAAATAATGAAGTCGTTTTAGAGAATTATTTTCACGGTTATAAAGAGAGTGATACCCTACATATAGCTTGTGATTGTGATACCAAGAGTGTTCTATCTGTCCTTATTGGGATTGCTATTAACAAAGGGTTGATTAAAAGCACTCATCAAAAAGTGTTAGATTTTTTCCCTACATATGTAGTTAAAAAAGAGAAAAATACTTCGGGATGTTACTTTAAGGTATTTGTTAATAATGACAGCACCTTGCAAGTACACGTCTGAACCTTATACTAAAGTTTATTATAGTGATGACCGGACTACATCAGTGCTGGACTTGCCGGGAGGCAAAGTTTTAAATGGTGATTTTAAATATATGAAAATAGGGTTGCAGGTTTTATCCGGGACTCTAGTGAACGCAACAGGAATATCTGTACCTGACTTTGCAACTGAAAATCTATTTTTGCCATTAGACATCGAACCTCCGGAAAATTGAAAATAAGGAAAGTAAATGCTACACAACTATAGGGGGTGGAAGAAATGTGATTTCTGTTAATACAGAATTAGGTATCGTAATTCTGATAACTTCGATATTGATCCCGTATAGCTATCGGGAACTTGGATGCTTGTTTCTGTGAAATACTCCTAACGGAATTTCATAGGGCTGGCGTCGAAATGTTTTGTCCATACACGAGAAGAGTTTCGGGGTAGTTTACTTTAGCTGCGACAAAAACCGGATGCTTCTTTTCCGTGAACTGATTGTCTATATTCTATTCCCCAATTAGCCAGGGCATCAATCAAAGGAGAAAGTGTTTTTCCGTATTCAGTAATTGAATATTCAACAGTTACAGGTTTCGTATTCATAACCGTTCGGCTGATTAAATGGTTCATTTCCAGATCTTGTAATTCTTTGGATAGCATTTTTGATCCTATGCCATCTACCTCTCTCATTAAATCCATGAACCCTAATTTACTACCTTTAATCAGTGTTCCCAGAATATGAAATTTCCATTTTCCTGATAGTACACTCATAGCATCTCTTATTGCCTGCATTTTTGTCTGACATGCAGGCGAATTATTAATTATTGCTTTCTTTTTCATTGATTCACATTGATAAACGAACTTATTAATATACTCATTTACTCGATCATCGAGATTTATCCCGATAGCGCTGGAATTCCGATGCTTGCCCTTGTGAAATGCTCCTAATGGAATTTCAGGGATCTTGCGTCGAAATATTTTGCCATGCGCCAGCTGGCTCCATCGCTAAAAAGGTTTATCAGGCCTTTTCTTTACGCTTGGCCCTCTCGTGAGCTTACTCCGAGGTAGTTTGCTTTCCTTTTGGAAAGCACTTTCCGAAAGGAAAGTCGTGGCAAATTTATAATTAGTTTACCATAGTTTTGTGTCATTATTTCCTAAAACAAAGGAAAAATCAATAAAATCAGGTGTCCGATCTATTATATAATAATCATTTAAGGAATTTATAAAAAAGATTGTAGGGCGCTAATCGGTACATCTTTATGAATAAGAATATAGGAGTAACTATATAGTAAACAATGGTGTTAGTTCTGATAAAAAAACAATATGAATAAAGAAACATCGAATACAAATCGGCTATTATGTGATCCTGAGACAGGGATGTGTGAAATGCCAGGAAATGAGGCCGTAGAATCAGCGGAAAGAAAAGCCAGGACAACAGGAGGGCAAATAAAAGTAATTTACTTTACCGATCCTGTTTGTTCGTCTTGTTGGGGTATAGAGCCGCAATTACGGAAACTAAAACTTGAATATGGGTATTATATCGAAATCGAGTATAGAATGGGTGGGTTGTTGCCTGATTGGAGCTATAACAGCGGAGGGATCAGCAAACCATCTGATGTTGCACACCATTGGGATGAAGTAAGTAGCTTTTACGATATGCCTATAGATGGTGATGTTTGGTTGGAAGACCCTCTTCATTCGTCTTATCCGCCTTCGATTGCATTTAAAGCAGCTCAATTACAAGACCAAAATGCGGCTATTTTATTTTTACGGGAAATGCGTGAAATGGTTTTCTTAAAAAAGAAAAATATAGCCAAATGGGCACACATTGCTACTGCTGCGAGAAATACAGGATTAGATGTAGAGCAATTAAAGACTGACTTTGAAGGGAAAGCTAAAATGTTGTTTGAGGGAGATTTGAAATTAGCCGGGGAATTCGGAGTGCGGGGTTTCCCGACCATGTTCTTTATGGGTAGTCCGGATAAGAGAGAGGTCGTTTATGGTTCAAAAGCGTACGCATTTTATGAAACGGCTGTTCTAAAGATCCTCCCAAACATCAATAAAAGTGAATACAGTAAAGATTGGGAAACTCTTTTTGCCAATTACCCCTCATTGACAGCACGGGAGTTCTCAGAATTATCAGGGATGTCAAGAACCGGAAGTGAACAATTATTGGATGGACTTGCGGTTGATGGAAGATTAAGAAAAATAACAACAAAGAATGGAGGAATGTGGAAGCTGAAAAATGACAGCTATTAACATCCTGTATCAGTGATAACAGGCTGAATAAGCGTTCGGTTTAAACCGAACGCTTATTGTTTTGTTGCTATTCATTAAGCAAGGTTTGGTCCTGTTAATAGAGTATAGGGGTAATGAGAAGGCGATGCCATTTTATCAGGTTTCCATAGCATCCGCTTGTTACCATACCAGATAAATTTCATTGTTTGCAGAGTCCGCAAAATAGTTTGGGTTTAATTTTTTAAACGGATTTTTTCTATATAAGAGGGTTTCTTTAGGTGTATTAAATGTTAAATTGCATGCAATTTTTTTAGCTTCTTTTAACATATATTTTTATATTTAGGAAAGAGTAGTTGTGAATCATTAAGAGACTTATACATAGAAACCTGTTTAAACCAAATTATTACCATTACATATGGCAAGAACTTTACTTAACCAAACTTCAAAAAAGATAAAGAGTGACTGCTTTTTAATAAAGGTCATTGTTTTTACAGCTTTATTAATTTTAGTCAATATTACAGCGACACTTGCACAAAGCAGTATGGCTGGTGCCAGTCTTTGGCTCAAAGCGGATGCTGGTACAACTCCTTCTACAGGTACATTAACAACATGGACAGATCAAACGGGATTACAGACAGTAACGGTAAATGGGAATCCGGAGATTGGGACTAATGGTCTGAATTTTAACTCAAGTGTAACTTATGATGGAACGGGCGATTATATATCAGTACCATATACGAACGACCTGAACACGACCAGCTTTACTATTAATACTGTTTTTAAAGTAACAGGAGGTAGTGGATATCGTTCAATTGTTTCCAGTAAAACAACGGTTTATAGTGGTTATGTTGTTTATATAAATGCTTCAAATGAATTAGAATTTTGGGTCGGTGAAGGTGGGACTTCATGGAAGATTGTTAATGGAGGATCTATAGAACTGGATCAATGGAACCTGATAACTACTAAATTTGAGGGTACCACCAGTACCTTGTTCATAAATGGTGTACAGGTCGGAACACCACAAACGGTAGCACCTGTATATAATAATGTAGCCGAATTCAGGATTGGAATGGGGCATGGATCGGGTTCTACAAATGCTTTAAATTTTTCGTTTTTTGGAGAGATTCCTGAACTCATATATTTTCCGACAGCTGTCTCAACTTCAGATCAAAATAAAGTCGAATCATATTTAGCAGAAAAATATGGAATCAGTCTTGGAGACAATTCAAGTGCTGTAGCTTATACTTCGTCAGATGACACGACAATCTGGACTGCGGATGCTACTTATCAATACGATATCTTCGGAATAGGACAAGATGACGGAAATGGATTAACTCAAAATTCATCCAACAGTATCAATACCGGCTCTGGAGATGGTACCGGCCAAAGTGGCATGGGAAATATCGTATTGAGCAACCCTTCCTCTTTAGACGATGGTGACTTTTTAATGATTGGACATGATACAGGTGCTTTAACCGAACAATCGTCAGATTTACCGGCTTCCGAAACCTGTTTTGCCCGTTTAGCGAGGGAATGGAGAGTAACAAGGACCAACGACCCGGGAACGGTTACCCTTGCTTTTGATCTGGACGGACTGACCATCGGAGGTTCTGTACTGGGGGATTTTAAATTATTGGTTGATGCTGACGGAGATGGGGATTTCACCTCTGGAGCATCTGCAATAGCTGCTACAAGTTTCACTTCAAATATTGTAACATTCGATGGTGTAACGCTTCCTAACGGGGCTGTTTTTACCTTTATAACCGGTAAGGAGTCTATTAACCCGACTGTGGTTACTCAAAACATCACCGTTCCATTAGACGCTTCGGGTAATGCCACCATTACTCCAAACCAGATAGACAACGGGAGTTCGGATAACTGTGCTGTTGATACCCGCACATTAGACATTACCGATTTTGATTGTTCTGATATCGGTACACCGGTAACTGTCACTTTAACGGTAACGGATGTCAACGGAAATTCCAATACAGGAACGGCAACAGTAACGGTAGAAGATACTGTTGATCCGACTGTGGTTACCCAAAACATCACCGTTCCATTAGACGCTTCGGGTAATGCGACCATTACTCCAAACCAGATAGACAACGGGAGTTCGGATAACTGTGCTGTTGATACCCGCACATTAGACATTACCGATTTTGATTGTTCTGATATCGGTACACCGGTAACTGTCACTTTAACGGTAACGGATGTCAACGGAAATTCCAATACAGGAACGGCAACAGTAACGGTAGAAGATACTGTTGATCCGACTGTGGTTACCCAAAACATCACCGTTCCATTAGACGCTTCGGGTAATGCGACCATTACTCCAAACCAGATAGACAACGGGAGTTCGGATAACTGTGCTGTTGATACCCGCACATTAGACATTACCGATTTTGATTGTTCTGATATCGGTACACCGGTAACTGTCACTTTAACGGTAACGGATGTCAACGGGAATTCCAATACAGGAACGGCAACAGTAACGGTAGAAGATACTGTTGATCCGACTGTGGTTACTCAAAACATCACCGTTCCATTAGACGCTTCGGGTAATGCGACCATTACTCCAAACCAGATAGACAATGGGAGTTCGGATAACTGTACTATTGATACCCGCACATTAGATATCACTAGTTTTGATTGTTCTGATATCGGTACACCGGTAACTGTCACTTTAACGGTAACGGATGTCAACGGGAATTCCAATACTGGAACGGCAACAGTAACGGTAGAAGATACTGTTGATCCGACTGTGGTTACTCAAAACATCACCGTTCCATTAGACGCTTCGGGTAATGCTACCATTACTCCAAACCAGATTGATAATGGGAGTTCGGATAACTGTGCTGTTGATACCCGCACATTAGACATTACCGATTTTGATTGTTCTGATATCGGTACTCCGGTAACTGTCACTTTAACGGTAACGGATGTCAACGGAAATTCCAATACAGGAACGGCAACAGTAACGGTAGAAGATACCGTTGACCCGACTGTGGTTACTCAAAACATCACCGTTCCATTAGACACTACAGGTAATGCGACCATTACTCCAAACCAGATAGACAATGGGAGTTCGGATAATTGTGCTGTTGATACCCGTACTTTAGATATCACTAGTTTTGATTGTTCTGATATCGGTACACCGGTAACTGTCACTTTAACGGTAACGGATGTCAACGGGAATTCCAATACTGGAACGGCAACAGTAACGGTAGAAGATACTGTTGATCCGACTGTGGTTACTCAAAACATCACCGTTCCATTAGACGCTTCGGGTAATGCTACCATTACTCCAAACCAGATAGACAACGGGAGTTCGGATAATTGTGCTGTTGATACCCGCACTTTAGATATCACTAGTTTTGATTGTTCTGATATCGGTACACCGGTAACTGTCACTTTAACGGTAACGGATGTCAACGGAAATTCCAATACAGGAACTGCGACAGTAACGGTAGAAGATACTGTTGATCCGACTGTGGTTACTCAAAACATCACCGTTCCATTAGACACTACAGGTAATGCGACCATTACTCCAAACCAGATTGATAATGGGAGTTCGGATAATTGTGCTGTTGATACCCGTACTTTAGATATCACTAGTTTTGATTGTTCTGATATCGGTACACCGGTAACTGTCACTTTAACGGTAACGGATGTCAATGGAAATTCCAATACTGGAACGGCAACAGTAACGGTAGAAGATACTGTTGATCCGACTGTGGTTACTCAAAACATCACCGTTCCATTAGACGCTTCGGGTAATGCTACCATTACTCCAAACCAGATAGACAACGGGAGTTCGGATAATTGTGCTGTTGATACCCGCACTTTAGATATCACTAGTTTTGATTGTTCTGATATCGGTACACCGGTAACTGTCACTTTAACGGTAACGGATGTCAATGGAAATTCCAATACAGGAACGGCAACAGTAACGGTAGAAGATACTGTTGATCCGACTGTGGTTACCCAAAACATTACCGTTCAGTTGGACGCTTCGGGTAATGCCACCATAACCTCGGCTCAGATAGACAACGGGAGTTCGGATAATTGTACTATTGATACCCGCACTTTAGATATCACTAGTTTTGATTGTTCTGATATCGGTACTCCGGTAACTGTCACTTTAACGGTAACGGATGTCAACGGAAATTCCAATACAGGAACGGCGACAGTAACGGTAGAAGATACTGTTGATCCGACTGTGGTTACTCAAAACATCACCGTTCCATTAGACGCTTCGGGTAATGCCACCATAACCTCGGCTCAGATAGACAATGGGAGTTCGGATAATTGTACTATTGATACCCACACTTTAGATATCACTAGTTTTGATTGTTCTGATATCGGTACTCCGGTAACTGTTACTTTAACGGTAACGGATGTCAACGGAAATTCGAATACAGGAACAGCGACAGTAACGGTAGAAGATACTGTTGATCCGACTGTGGTTACTCAAAACATCACCGTTCCATTAGACGCTTCGGGTAATGCCACCATAACCTCGGCTCAGATAGACAATGGGAGTTCGGATAATTGTACTATTGATACCCGCACTTTAGATATCACTAGTTTTGATTGTTCTGATATCGGTACTCCGGTAACTGTCACTTTAACGGTAACGGATGTCAACGGAAATTCCAATACAGGAACGGCGACAGTAACGGTAGAAGATACTGTTGATCCGACTGTGGTTACCCAAAACATCACCGTTCCATTAGACGCTTCGGGTAATGCGACCATAACCTCGGCTCAGATAGACAATGGGAGTTCGGATAACTGTACTATTGATACCCGTACTTTAGATATCACTAGTTTTGATTGTTCTGATATCGGTACACCGGTAACTGTCACTTTAACGGTAACGGATGTCAACGGAAATTCCAATACAGGAACAGCAACAGTAACGGTAGAAGATACTGTTGATCCGACTGTGGTTACTCAAAACATCACCGTTCCATTAGACGCTTCGGGTAATGCGACCATTACTCCAAACCAGATAGACAACGGGAGTTCGGATAATTGTGCTGTTGATACCCGTACTTTAGATATCACTAGTTTTGATTGTTCTGATATCGGTACACCGGTAACTGTTACTTTAACGGTAACGGATGTCAACGGAAATTCGAATACAGGAACAGCGACAGTAACGGTAGAAGATACTGTTGATCCGACTGTGGTTACTCAAAACATCACCGTTCCATTAGACGCTTCGGGTAATGCCACCATAACCTCGGCTCAGATAGACAATGGTAGTTCGGATAACTGTACTATTGATACCCGCACTTTAGATATCACTAGTTTTGATTGTTCTGATATCGGTACACCGGTAACTGTTACTTTAACGGTAACGGATGTCAACGGAAATTCCAATACAGGAACGGCGACAGTAACGGTAGAAGAAAAAATAAATCCTATCATCAGTTGTGTAGGTGATCAGACAAGAGATGCAGAGACCGGACAGTGTTATTATACTGTAGCAGGAACAGAATTTGATCCAACAACAACCTATGATAACTGCGGGATTGTCTCGGTAATAAATGACTTTAACAATTCGAATACCCTTGCTAATGAGCAGATACCAGGAGGGACTACCATTACATGGACTATTACGGACAATGCCGGAAATACCGCCGGATGTAGTTTTACCGTAACGGTAAACGATACAGAAGCACCTATCCCGGATGTTGATCCGTTACCGGATGTAACCGGTGATACAAGTACTCCTCTTACAATAAGCCCTCCTACGGCTACTGATAATTGTGCAGGTTCGGTTACGGCTATAACGACAGATCCGTTAACATATACAAATCCGGGAACTTATACGATTAACTGGATGTATGATGATGGAAATGGAAATTCATCAACACAAACACAAAATGTGATTGTGGAAGATAGAACCGGAGACGCTTCCATAAAGAGTATTACCATTGGAAACACTGTTTATAAATACCCTGAAGAAACCATACGTTATCTAATAGATTGCGGAAATAATGATACCACTATAGACGTTTCAATAATTTCTTATAATGCTATGGTAGTACCCGGTCATGACATTACCATGACTATACCTAAAGCAGGGATTTATACCCGAACGGTTACTGTTACATCAGCAGACGGGAGTAATGTAAAAACATATACTGTTGTTATAGAAAAACGCTTTGATTTTTCTGATATCGTTGTTCAGAAGTTTGACAATATACTTTTGGTTAATAATAACAGTTCGACCAACGGAGGTTATGAGTTTGTAGCTTATGAATGGTATAAAAACGGAAAACTCGTTGGTACAGACCAATATTATTCTGCCGGAGATAACGTAAACAATATACTGGATACTTCCTCTGAGTATTATGTAAGAATGACTACCGCTGATGGAGATGTTCTTGAAACATGTTCGATGAAAATAGAACTTGAATATTCTCATCAGGCTATGCTGTATCCTAATCCTATTGAGACCGGTGGGGTAGTAACAGTTAGGGTTGACCTTCCGGAGGAAGAATTGAAACAGATGCAAATTAGTCTTTATACGCTTTCCGGTTATATGATCAAACAGGTGAAGTCTTCTTTCAGAAATACACAGATAACGGTTCCCGGCAGCCTGGCCTCATCAGCCTATATTGTACGGATCGAAACTCCTAATTATAATAAATCGCTTAAACTGATAATTGATAAGTAGGGAACATAGTTATTAAAAAACCAGAATACATCAAATAATATAATAATGAAAGTATATATATATCATATAAAATATTTAACAGGAGTTGCGATATGTTTGCTGGGTTGTCGGTATGCAGAAGCACAGCAAAGAAAACTGGAACTGTCAGTAACCTCCGGTAGTACTGTCAGTTGGATTTCTCAGGAATTAAAAGTCGGAGAAACAAAGAATAAAAACGGGGTTTTATTTGGTTTAAGAAGTTCTTTATACCTGAATGATAACTGGAGCCTTGGGTTGGAAGTCGAATATCAGTCATACAGATCTGATGTTCGTTTAAACAATGTCAGGGACAGTTATAATACTACAGATTTTGACCAGGAACCGTTTGAATTCAGATATACGGCCAATAGTTACAATGAAGTTCAAAGAATAGAGAATATAAATGTTCCTGTAACGCTGCAATATGAAACAGATGGAAGGAAAGTCAGGTTTTACGCTCTAACAGGGGTCAAGGCTGGGTTCGTTATAAATGGCACTACCCAGACCCGTATAGGCTCACTCGTTACCAGTGGCTATTATCCTCAGTACAATGCTGAATTATTTAATCCAAAGTTTATGGGATTCGGGACATTTAATAATGTTAAATCTGCCCAAAAAGATCTGGATGCCAAAATGGCCTGGTCTGCTACGTTTGAATCGGGAATCAAATGCTTTTTAAATAAAAAGAACGCTGTTTATTTTGGGTTGTTCTTTGATGTAGGTATGAACTATATTGTTGATAATGAACCAACGGCAAAGCAGCTCATCGTATACCCTTCTGATGAGTATCCTGTTGATTTACAATATAACTCTTTAAGCAATACCCCTTATGCTGAAAAGATGAGGCTTTCTTCGTTTGGTTTAAAAATGAGGTATTCGTTCTTTAATGATTAAAGGGGTGTATGGGAAGCCTTTGATGAGGCTTTATCCGGTGATATATTCCGAAAGAAAGTCTCCCGGCGGAATTAAGGTGATTAACTGTCTTACCGTGAATTCTGTTTATTTTCAGAGATAGTCAGGGTGTTAATTTTTTTGTACCAGGTTAATGCTTCGCGTTAGTTGACTAATATTATACCTTAACAGACGGTTGAGCTTAAACGTCAGGGAGAAAGATATCCTGCGAGAATAAGAAGTGAAACAAGAAGGCGATACTTTGAACAAATTGTACGGCACAGCTTGCCGGCTTTATAAGGCCCGGGATATTTTTATTGTCTTAATAAGGCGATAATGCGTAGTGGTCCTCCGCTTCCTCCTTTAATTTTAATAGGTAATGCAATAATCTGGAAGTCTGATTCAGGTAACTTGTCGACATTGGCTACATTCTCGAAAACAGGAATATTTTTACTCATTAACACCACGTGACTTTTAAAGTCTTGTGATTGTCCGTAATCGATACTTGGTGTATCGAGACCAATGGCTTTTATATTCCGTTTATCGGTTAACCATGTCGCTGCTTCCGGAGAAAGGCCGGGAAAATGAAGTTCCTTGACTGCATCAGGCCCCCTGTTAAGGGTTCCGAGGTATTTTTGTTTGTCGGGATAATACGATCCGAACCCGGTTTCTAAAATGATAATACATTTATCGGGTATAAGCATTTGGTGCTTTTGTTCCCAGTTTTTGAAATCTTCAATGCTGACCTGATAATCGGGATTGTTTTTTGCTTTACCGGTTACGTTAACTTTAATCGCCTGTCCTATCAGATTATCCAGTGGGATTTCATCGACCGTTTGTCCGGTTTCATAAAAATGGATAGGAGCATCAATATGAGTTCCTCCATGCTCAGCTGTAGAAAAATTGTTGGCAGCATAGAAATACCCGTTGTCGGTTTGGCCTTTGGCGACTTCTTCAAGTTCAAATTCCCTGGCAGTGACCCAATAAACTGTTTCGTCTGAAAATGGATGGGTAAGATCGATGATCCTGGTTTGAGAGGAGACTTCCTGTGTAGCTCCCGGTTTTTTGTCGGAGAACTTTTCAGCATTGTTTTTACAACCTGAAAAACCGGCTATACACAATAACAATAGTAAGGATTGGCGTATCATAATATATTTATTTTTCTCCTATGTCTTCGTTCCAGAGGCTGGGATTATTTGTTATAAAATCTTTCATCATTTTTACACAGCGTTCATCGTTAAAAACATAAAGCCTGACACCGTTTTTTCTGAGATGATCTTCGGCCCCTGAAAATGTAATATGCTCGCCTATGATAACTTCAGGGATCTTATACAATAAAACAGCGCCACTGCACATGGAACAGGGGGAGAGTGTTGTATAGAGCTTTGCTCTTTGATATTCTTCCGGGCTTAGTCTTCCTGCGTTTTCCAGACAATCAATTTCGGCGTGGAGTACTGCACTGTCCTTTTGAACCCGCTGATTGTATCCCCTGCCTGCTATTTGGTCGTCTAATACCAGTACCGAACCTATCGGAATACCTCCCTCACTTAAGCTTTTTTGGGCTTCTTTAATGGCTTCTTCCATAAACCTGTCGATCATACGCTGTGTTTTTAGATCGTTCATTAAGATACATTATATCAATGAATTAATCAACCTGTGTTTAGTGTTTTTGAAAACTTGCTTTTTGTGTTTTAATTGATTAAAAATGTTTGGTTAAAGGCGGTTTTTTGATGATTGTTTTTTATTATTGTTAAAAGATTGAAAATAACATACGTTTGATGAACCGCAGGAAATTGCTTTTAAAAAAATACTGGCAGCATAATTTAAAGTATCTCTTTATTCTTTTGATCATTTGGTTTTTGGTCTCTTATGGATGCGGGATACTGTTTGTAGATGAACTTAACGCGTTACGCCTTGGGGGTTTTAAGCTGGGCTTTTGGTTTGCCCAGCAAGGGTCTATCTATGTGTTCATCGTACTAATCGCGGTTTATGTATACCTGATGAACAAGCTGGATAAAAAATATCGACTTAACGAAGACTAAATCTTATGAGTGTTCAGATCTGGACCTACTTATTGGTTGCGGTTACTTTTGCCATTTACATCGGGGTGGCTATTTGGAGCAGGGCCGGGTCGACCAAAGAGTTTTATGTGGCAGGAGGAGGCGTGTCTCCTTTAGCGAACGGGATGGCTACCGCAGCTGACTGGATGTCTGCTGCTTCTTTTATATCGATGGCCGGCATCATTTCTTTTGCGGGATATGACGGTTCTGTTTACCTAATGGGGTGGACCGGAGGCTATGTATTGCTGGCACTTTTGCTGGCACCATACTTAAGAAAATTCGGGAAGTTTACAGTGCCGGATTTTATAGGAGACAGATATTATTCTAATATAGCACGCCTGGTGGCGGTTATCTGTGCATTGTTTGTGTCGTTTACTTATGTCGCCGGGCAGATGAGAGGGGTAGGAGTCGTTTTTTCCAGGTTCCTGGAGGTCGATGTGGATACAGGTGTGTATATAGGAATGGCGATCGTGTTATTTTATGCTGTTCTTGGCGGGATGAAAGGGATAACCTATACGCAGGTAGCACAATACTGTGTGCTTATTTTTGCATTTATGGTACCGGCCTTTTTTCTTTCTATACAAATGACGGGTAACCCCATACCACAGTTTGGTTTTGGAGGTGTAACTCCTGAGGGAACTTATTTGTTGGATAAGCTGGACGGTTTGCACAGGGAATTGGGTTTTCATGAGTATACTTCCGGAAGCAAATCAACTGTAGATGTATTTTTTATCACAGCGGCTTTGATGTTGGGTACTGCCGGGCTGCCGCATGTAATCGTAAGGTTTTTTACGGTACCAAGGGTAAGAGATGCCCGAAAGTCGGCTTTATATGCCCTGATCTTTATAGGTGTATTGTATACAACCGCACCGGCTATTGCTGTTTTTGCGAGAACAAACTTGATAGAAACTGTCAGCGGACAGCCGTATTCAGCGATGCCGGACTGGTTTAAGAAATGGGAGTTAACCGGATTGCTGGAGTTTAGAGATAAAAACAGTGATGGCAGGATACAATATCTGGCCAATCCGGAAACCAATGAATTGATGATAGACAGGGATATTATTGTGCTGGCCAATCCGGAGATATCGGGGCTTCCCAACTGGGTTATTGCTTTGGTGGCGGCAGGAGGGCTGGCAGCAGCGTTATCTACTGCTGCGGGCTTGCTTCTGGTTATATCGTCTTCAATATCTCACGATCTGTTAAAGAAAATGTTATTACCGGATATTGATGAAAAGACTGAACTGTGGGCCGCCAGAGGTTCGGCTGTAGCAGCGGTTTGTGTAGCCGGTTATTTCGGAATTAATCCGCCCGGTTTTGTGGCTTCGGTAGTAGCCCTGGCATTTGGTTTGGCGGCTGCTTCGTTTTTTCCGGCCATAGTGCTCGGGATTTTCTCCAAACGAATGAATAAAGAAGGTGCCGTTGCTGGAATGATACTGGGACTGGCGATTACCTGTTATTACATAGCCAGGTTTAAACTGAAGTGGATCGGCGACCCGGCAACGTCAGGGGAGGCGTATTGGTGGTTTGGGATTTCCCCGGAGGGGTTCGGGACAGTAGGAATGCTGCTGAATTTTACGGTAGCTGTCATTGTATCGAAGTTTACCAAAAAACCACCTGAAGAAATCGGTGAAATTGTAGAAAGCATACGATACCCAAAGGGAGCCTCCAAAACGGTTAGTAACCATTAAGTTGTTCATTATGAGGTGTTTTTTCGGGATGTCGATTGTTCTGATGTTATAATACCATTCAGTATTAAAGAATGTTTGTAGGTTTTTTATTTTCATCGATGGCGACAAACGTAAATTCACCGGAAACTGATTTTTCTCTTTTTTCCGAATACATTTCTTCTGTATAAATATCTACTTTAACTTTCAGACTGGTATTTCCGATATGGGTGACCTTTCCGATGAGTTCAACGATAGTTCCCGCCGGGATCGGCTTTTTAAAGTCAATCCTGTCACTGCTGACGGTCACCATCCTTTGTCTGCTGAACCTGGTGGCTGTAATAAATGCTGTTTCGTCCATAAGTTGCATGGCAGTACCTCCGAAAAGTGTATCGTAATGGTTGGTAGTATTTGGAAAAACGGCTTTGAAAATTCTTGTTTCCGAGGTGGCTTTTCTATTTTCTGTGGAGCGGTCTTTCATTTTCTAAAGCTATAAAGTGAGTTATTTGATTTTGTTTGTTTTTTATCGGGGCGATATTGATTTCACAAAGATACGTTTCCCCGTTCTTTCTGTAATTAATGAGTTGAGTGCTAAAGGCATTCCCTTGTTGAATGTTTTGTCTGATAAAGCTCAAGGTATCAGGCGAAGTTTCCTTTCCCTGAAGGAACTTGGGCTTCTTCCCGACAATACTTTTTATGGAATACCCGGTCATTTTTTTAAACCCTTTACTCGCCCAAATTATTTCCTGGTTCAGATTGGTCAGTACCAAAGCATCGTAAAAGGAGTTTTTTAAAAGGGCGTGGAAATCGATATCCCAATGATGTTTTTGTTTGAGTTCTGCTAAGAGTTCCAGATCAGATTTCTTACCCGTATGTGTAGCCTGTTCTTGGAGGAACGATCCGTATATGTCCCAGCAAACCAATGGGGCACCTGACGATTTGATTGATGTCATTTGTTTGTTTTATAATGTGCCACGAGGAATAAAGCACTGCGTTTGCAGCAAACAAGGTCAAGACCCGGCTTTAATTCGCGAAAGCACTTAAGGTTAAAAATACAGCGGCAAGTATCCTGGCTTGTAACTTTTTTCGGCCATCGTGTTAAACTGATCGATGGCCCGTTTTCGTCGTGATGTTACTTACAGTTGCGCGTCAGCTTGTGATTTTCACACAATTCCTTATCAACTAACATTAAGCTGAACCTCTGATTCCGTATCAAAAATAAAATAATTATTTTAATAAAATAGTCTGGCTGTTTAGGAGAGATGCGTTATGGTTTACATAGCAGGGGGACGGAATATGCCGAAAAGGTAATTTTCGTCTTGGTGTTTGATTATGGCCTGTGTGTCTTTATAGTAGTTTAAAGGGGAAAGATCTGTAGATATTCCATTTTTTGCCATCGTGTTTCAGCAGGCTGAGGCCGGTTATCCGGAACGTAGCTGTAAATTGTTTGAACCGGAATTCGCTCCAGGCAATATTGAATATTTCCGGAGAAAGGTCTCTGTGAGCAATAGTTATATGGGGGTGGAAAGGTCTTGAGGTTTCATTTTCAGTAAAGTTTAAGGATGATCTTAAGGTGCATACCAAAGCCTGGCGCAGGTCGATGAACGGAGAGTGCTCCTGAATTTTAATAAATATCACCCTGTTTGAAAAGTGGCCGAAACCATCCAGGAAAACATCGAAACCGGGTTGTGCTGCTGCGAATTCTTTAAGTGAATTCATAATATCGTTTTCATCCCTGATATTCCTTCGGAAAGGCATTTGCAGGGTGATATGGGCGGGAGACCTCAGGCTGTGACAGATATTGAACCGCGTTTTCAGGTCCTCTTTAATTTGTTGAATGGAGTTAGATTCTTTTACCGGAGGAATTACGGCAATATAATATAGCGAACGATCATTCATTTTAGTCTTTAATTAAGTAGTGATGCCAGTTTAAAGCGATGTATAAAGTTATGAATTATAGTAAAGCGTATATTTATAATATGGATTCTGAAATATTTTCAAAGCAGAGTGATTACTACAAGAAGTACAGGCCGGAATATCCTGACGAGATGTTTCGTTTTTTATACAGGCACTTAAAGAGAAGGGATAATGCCTATGATTGCGGAACGGGAACCGGAACTATTGCATACCGGCTGGCGGAACGTTTTAAAATGGTCTATGCTGTTGATGTGAGTGCCGAACAATTAAGAAATGCTGTTCAAAAGGAAAATATTGAGTATAGTTTGGGGAAGGCTGAGGAAATGCCGTTTCCGGATCGTTTCTTTGATCTGGTAACAGTGGGGCAGGCTTTGCATTGGTTTGATACGGATAAGTTCTTTGGGGAGGTGACAAGGGTATTAAAACCCGATGGTGTTATTGCAATTATGGGGTATGGCAGAATTATGGCAGAAGAACAAATTGATGTGAAGATACATGAGTTTTACAGGACCATGTTTGCAAATTATTATACGGCTAACAGAAAGCTTCTTGAACATGAGTACCGGAACATCCGGTTTCCTTTTGATGAAACAGAGTGCCCCGGGTTTGAAATTGAATACCATTGGGATATTAAAGATCTGCAAGGGTATTTTTATTCCTGGTCAGCCGTACAGAGGTATATAGATGAAAATCATAGCGATCCTACCATAGCTATTATAGATTCTTTAAGGTCTTTATGGAAAGAACGGCGGAAAGTGAGGTTTCCGGTATTTATAAGGTTAGGGAGGTTAAACCGTTCTTAACACAGGTCGTATGCCTTGGCGTACAACAGTAACATAATGGTTTTGGCATCCCTTATCTCACCTGAATGAATCATCTGTAAAGCCTTTTCAAACGGCATTTCAACAACTTCAATGTCTTCGTGTTCTTCCTCTTTTCCACCTCCTTTGCTTACTTTCATGGCCGGTGTGTAGCAGGCCATGAAAAAATGCAATATTTCGGTCACGGCACCGGGAGATGTATAGGATTCAAAAACTTTTTCTACTTTTTCTACCCTGTATCCTGTTTCTTCTTCGATCTCCCTTATGATACAATCTTGTGGATTGTCGTCATCGAGTAATCCGGCAGGAGCCTCGATCATCATGCCGTCTGTATTGTCGTTTAGGTAGGTGGGCATTCTGAATTGCCTGGTTAATACGATGGTCTTATTTTCCTCGTTATAGAGCAGGACGACCGCTCCATTACCCCGGTCGTATACTTCGCGGCTCTGATTTTGAATATTTCCGTCGAGGGTTTTGTAATCGAAATTTACTTTTTTCAAAGTGTACCAGTCGTTAGAGAGTATCTGTACACTATTGATTTTAACGTTAGGGTTATTCATTATTGCTTGTTACATATTAACAAATTCGTAACCGGCCAGTTCTTCATTCCGAAGATCAAACTCAGTTTCGTTAAGCCGGATACCGTATTCAAGGTATGCTTTAAGGTTGGCGAGCCAGAACGTCCATCCGTTGCTGCACCCGTAATGAACTTTTAGCTTATTGTCATCGTCTGTTGGGATATCGGACTGGGTAAGTGACAGCAGCACTGCTTCGTCTGCTTTTTTTAAAGAAACCGTTACTTTGCAATTGCCGGCAAAGGAGATAACAATGAAGTCAGAACCGTTGGCTTCCAGAATTTGTCCTTTTTCTTCCCCATCCCAATTATGCCACATCCATGTATATGAGTCTCCCTTACTTACGGGCTTATCGGGTTGAAGACGTTCGCCATTTCTCGAAAAAGTTGCAGCACGTAAGAACCAGGAGGTAATTCCTTCTTCGGTAGCCCAGCACCAATATAGTTTTTCCGGGGTAGACCTGATGTAAATGCGTTTTGTAAATTGATCGAAAGATAGTTTTTTCATAACCGGATGTTTTTAAAATCAAAATAGTGGAGGTACATAAAGTTACAAATTTTTGCCGATTGAAAAAGTACACCGTTGCCGGCTGTTCAGTATTATTTCAATTCTTTTTGATATTCATCCCAGGTCTTGTCCTTGTAAATGTTATCTCCGAAATATTTAGCGATCATTAAAAATTCCTGAGGTTTTTTGTAGCCGGGAACGGGAGAAAGCATTTTTTGATTTTCATCGAGGAATACTACTGTAGGATAGCTTAGTTTTCCTTGTAAAAGTGAGGCTGCCAATTCGTGATAACCTCTGTTTCCGGATGCGACATATTTAAATGTGTTTCCTTTGTATTCGATATCTTCTTTTCCTTCACCGTCCATTTTTACCATATAGAAGTTTTTGTTCATATATGCAGCTACATCGGGATGGTTAAAAGTGTCTTTGTCCATTTTTTTACACCATCCGCACCAGTCGGTAAATACATCTATGAATATCTTTTTCGGGTTTTGGTCTGATTCGGATTTCCGGATGGCTTCTTCCCAGCTCATCCATTTTATTCCGGTGTCTTTTTCTTTAAAAGAAGATGTAGTAAGGGCGATCAAACAGATGAAGAGCCCGGTTAAGATAAATTTTACTTTCATGGCAGATATGTTATAGATTTTCAAAGATACTAAAATGCTTCAGAATTGTTCGTCACAAAAAAGCGCCAACGTAAGTTCGGCGCTTTGGGTTTATCTGGTTACCCGATCATCGAGATTTATTCCGTATAACTATCGGTAACTCAGACATTTGTCTCTGTGAAATGTTTTGCCATGCGCCAGCCGGCTCCATCGCTAAAAGGGTCTGCCAGCCCTTTTATTACGGACAAAACATTATTATTTAGCATAGGTTGTTCGTGAAATTGAAAATTTGCTTGCCAAATTAAAATTCGGCGAAGCCAATCCTTGATTTCTTTACGCTCGATCCTCTCGTGAGCTTGCTCTGAGGTAGTTTGCTAATTAAAATTAAGATTTAACCAATTCTTTGTTTGGCTTTTTTAAGTTGCTGAAATTTACTTCAACCTGATTACGTGTCAGGTCTTCAAAGGTTTCTCGCTTTCTGATCAAATGCGCCTGTCCTTTGTACCATAATACTTCGGCGGGTCTGTACCTTGAATTATAATTGCTGGCCATGGTAAAACAATAGGCGCCTGCATTTTTGAAGCAAAGGATATTGCCTTCTGATATTTCGGTAATACGCCTGTTGTTTGCAAAAGTGTCGGTTTCGCAGATGTATCCCACTATAGAATAAAACCTGGCCTTTCCGTTAGGATTTGAGATGTTTACTATATCGTGGTGTGCATTATACAGCATAGGGCGGATCAGATGATTAAACCCTGTATCGACTCCTGCAAAAACAGTAGAAGTTGTTTGTTTAACTACATTGACCGAAGCCAGAAAACAGCCGGCCTCACTTACTAAGAATTTACCCGGTTCGAAGGTAAGTGTAAGATCTTTTCCGTATTCTGCACAAAAGTCGTTAAACCTTTTGCTCAGTTTTTTACCCAGCTCTTCTATATTGGTTTCAATATCACTGTCTTTGTAAGGGACTTTAAAGCCGCTTCCGAAATCGATGAACTCCAGGTTTTTAAAATTTTTCGCTGTTTCAAAAAGTATTTCGGATGCATACAAGAACACTTCAATATCAAGAATATCACTTCCTGTATGCATATGGATGCCATTAACGGTCATATTGGTGTTTTCTACGATCCGTAAAAGATGAGGTATCTGATGTATGCTTATGCCAAATTTTGAATCGATATGACCAACAGAGATGTTGGTGTTTCCTCCTGCCATTACATGAGGGTTGATACGGATACATACCGGTACATTAGGATGTTTGCTGCCAAATTGCTCGAGGATAGAGAGGTTGTCGATATTGATCTGTGCCCCTAAAGCGGCTACTTCTTCTATTTCCTCAAGGGAAACCCCGTTAGGAGTATATATGATATCTTCAGGTTTAAAGCCTGCAAGTATTCCTAAACGTACTTCCTGAATTGATACTGTATCCAAACCGCTTCCTAAACTATTCATCAATTTAAGAACCGATATATTACTTAGTGCTTTTACAGCGTAGTTTAATTTTAAATGTTTTACCTTTTTAAAAGCAGAAGTGAGCCTCTCGTACTGAGAAACAATTTTTTCGGCGTCATAAACATACACCGGACTCCCAAATTCTTTTGCAATGTTTAATAAATCCTGTGATCTCATACTTCTGATTAGTTTTTTCAGGGTACAAATCTATTCAGAGATGTGTTGGTGGCAAATAAAATCAAGAAAAAATATAAAAATACAACAAGTTGTTATAAAAATAACAATCGTTATTTCCTGTAATCAATATTTTTTGTAAATTTAATAAAAAGGATCATGCAAACCACACTTCCATATTTTCCTTTAGAAGTTGTCGTTTTCCCGGGGGAAAGACTTTTGTTACACGTGTATGAAGACAGGTACAAGCAGCTTATATACGATTGTCAGGCTACGGGGCAGCCGTTTGGGATTCCTGTTTATTACAAAAAGAAATTACGGTTGGGAACCGAGGTTGTTTTAGAAGAAGTAATCAAAGAGTACGACAACGGGGAACTGGATATTATTTGCAATGCACACCGGGTTTTTGAACTCAAGAGCTTTGAAAATCCGTTGCCGGGAAAAATGTATTCCGGCGGGGTGGTGGAATTCCGGGAGAATAATAATGATGTGAAAGATGAAGAGAAAGAAAACGTGGTGGCGTTGATCAATAAATTGTATAAAAACCTGGGAGTTATTATAGATTCTATTGATATTAACAGCTTTAACAGTTTTTTATATGCTCATAAAATAGGGCTGAGCCTTTCTCAGGAATACAGGTTGTTACAAATAAAAACGGAAAGACAGCGCTTACACTTTCTAAGGACCCACCTGAGAATGGTTATTCCTGTTGTTAGGCAATTGAACCTGACCAAAGAGCGCATCCAGATGAATGGTCATTTTAAAAATTTTAATGAATTGGATTTTAAAGACTACAAGCTTTAACGCAGTACTAGTTTGTCGATAATCTTTTTGCCGAGGCTTTCGTTGATCATTCCTATGATTTTTTCCTTTCCGTAGCTTAGTTCTTCCCGGAGTACTGATGAAGAGAGTGTAACATAAAGTACGGAGCCTTTGAGTTGTACGTTGGTAGTGTAGTTGTTTACACCGGGCCCCATGAGGTTTACCCATGCGTCTTCAACATTGTGTTTATCGAGGCCTTTTTCCAGTTTGCTGTTTTCAACAAAGCTTTTTAGCGCATCTGCCAGTGATATATGTTCGTTACGTCGAGCCATTAATCAATAGATAGTTTTTGATATCTTTTGTAAAAATACTTCAATTTTTCGGTGTTGATCACGATTAACTGATCTTTATCCACTTTTAAGATTTCTTCTTCCCATTTAGAGAAAGGGGTATTGTATATCATGTATAATTTCCCTTCTTTATTGATGAGTGAGAATATTTCGTAATTGTTATTTGATATAAAGGAACCGTCAATCTTAGGCGATAGTTTGGTGCGTATCCCCGAGGTGTCGTTTTTCAGTTCTATATAGTCGACAGTTCTGTTGATGCCGTATGTTTTGGTCTCTCCGGAAGGCAATTCTACTTTTTCAATTTCCCAGTATCCGTTTAGTTGTTTCACCTGTTCTGCAACCGGTGTAGAGCAGCTGTTGAAAACCAATATGAGGATGAGGGTTATCAGTGATGGTTTCATAGTCTGAAAATTTTATAGGATTGATGTGTTTCTTTAACTACATCTTCGGTCCGTTCGGCATGGGTATCGCTGATAAATATTTGTCCGAAGTGGTCATTTTCCACCAGTTTTACGATCTGACCTACCCGTTCTTCATCCAGTTTGTCAAAAATATCATCCAGTAACAGGATAGGGGTTACCCTGGCTTGTTCTTTAATGAAATCGAACTGCGCCAGTTTCAGGGCGATTAAAAATGATTTCTGTTGTCCCTGGCTTCCGAATTTCTTTATGGGATAGTCCTGTATTTCGAAGCTAAGGTCGTCTTTATGAATTCCTACAGAGGTGTATTGCAGGGCCCGGTCTTTTTTGAGGTTGGTTTCGAAAAGTTCGGGCAGCGACCTTTCGAAGAGCTGACTTTGATAGCTGATATTGATGGCCTCTTTGCCTCCCGATATGGCAATGTACCGCTTTCTGAATATCGGGATGAATATTTCGAGGAATTGTTTTCGGGTCTCAAAGATGTCCGTACCCAGTCCGTGGAGTTGTTCGTTATAGATGCTCAGGGTCTCCGGGTCAAAGGTGTTGTTTACAGCAAAATATTTTAAGAGTGAATTTCGCTGTGTCAGTACTTTATTGTAATTGATCAGCCTGGTGAGGTATGTTTTATTGCTTTGTGAAATTACACTGTCGATAAACTTTCTTCTGGTTTCACTTCCTTCAATGATGAGGTCGCGGTCGGCGGGAGAGATAATCACCAGTGGTAAAAAACCGATATGATCGGATATTTTGTCATAAATTTTACCGTTTCTTTTGATGACCTTTTTTTGCCCTTTTTTATAACTGCATATTACTTTTTCTTCACGTCCTTCTTTTTCAAAATGGCCGTCCACAACGAGGAAATCTTCTCCGTGCCTGATATTCTGTGTTGCTATCGGATTAAAATAGCTTTTACCGAATGAGAGGTGATATACAGCGTCCAGCACATTTGTTTTTCCAATCCCGTTATTACCTACGAAGCAATTAATTTTACTGTCAAGTTCAAAAGACTGACTCGAAAAGTTCTTATAATTAATGAGCGTGAGTTTTCGTAAATGCATGTATATCGTATCAACAAATTATTGGGTAGGAACTTGCAAATATGCTACAAATTATTCAAAAAATATCAAATAAAATCGCTTTTACATATGAATAAAAATTATATTTTTGCCGCACGTCGCTAACTGCGATTAATTTTATATAATAAGATCATTTTTTGTTAACCGATTGAGATCGGTTGCATTCAGAAGAAAAATAAAAATTATGGCAACTTATAAGAGAAGGGGATACAAACCGCAAAACAAGGAAGAAGAAGCTCAGGTAGAAGAAATGGAAAGCACAACGGCAGAAGTTTTTAACACACTGGATGAGAGTGCTTCAAAGACCGAAGAATGGGTTGCGAAGAATCAGAAATATATCTTTGGAGGTATTGTAGGGTTGGTGGTCATTGCCTTAGGAGTTTTGGGGTATCAGCAGTTTGTGCATGCGCCAAAGGAGGCGGAAGCATCAAATGAGATGTTCTTTGCCCAGCAGTATTTTGACGAGGCTGTAAATGCAACAGATAAAGATTCGTTGTTTACCCTGGCATTAGAGGGTGCAAATGGTAAATACGGGTTGTTGGATATCATTGACAAGTATAAGGGGACAAAGGCAGCTAACCTTGCGCAATATAGTTCCGGTATGGCTTATTTAAATATGAACAAGTACCAGGAGGCGATCGAACATTTGCAGCATTTTAAATCTGAAGACCCTATATTGGGAGCGTTGGCTAAAGGTGGTATCGGTGATGCTTTTGTGCAGCTTGATCAGGCCGGTGATGCCATGGGGTATTATGAAAAGGCCATAGCTCATAATGCGAATGAATTTACGACACCGCGTTTTCTTTTTAAAGCCGGTACATTGGCTATGGGCGGTGGAGATAATGAAAAGGCTTTAAAGTTCTTTAACAGGATCAAAGAGGAGTACCCTAATTCTGAAGAAGGAAGAACTATAGATATCTTTATCGGTAAAGTAGAAAGTGCAAAATAATGGCTACTGAAAATAAAAATTTATCACATTACGATAAAACAGCAATCCCAAGCGCGAAGCAATTTCGGTTTGGGATTGTTGTTTCAGAATGGAACGAGCAGATAACGGGAGCTTTGTGTGAGGGCGCAAAGGAAGCCTTGCTGGATTGTGGGGCTATTGCCGGAAATATTGTAAAATGGGATGTTCCCGGAAGTTTCGAGCTTACTTTTGGGGCAAAAAAGATGATAGAGACGCAGAATGTGGATGCGGTTATAGCCATCGGTAGTGTTATCCAGGGAGAGACCAAGCATTTTGATTTCGTTTGCGATGCTACGGCGAACGGTATTAAGGACCTCAATGTTAAATATGATGTTCCGGTTATTTTTTGTGTTTTGACAGATAATACGCTTCAGCAGGCTATTGACAGAAGTGGTGGGAAACATGGGAATAAAGGAACTGAAGCTGCGATAGCTGCCATTAAAATGGCTGCGCTGGGGAAATAGAGTGTTAAGCTTCTAGTTGTCAGGCGGCCTCTTGTTTGTTAACAATTTTTAGCAGATATAAGCGGGTATTCTTCTTCATTTTAAGTATTTTTGAGAATACTATAAGCAGATAGAAGATGAAGCTTCCAACTCTTTTTAAACAACAAGGTAATAAATCATACTCATATACTCCCCGGTATTACGATGAACGCAAGGAGCGTTTGGAAAAGCTGAAGGACAAACATACCAAAAGATCCGACAGAGAATATTTTGAGGGTTATAGGAGGAAAAGCTTTCGCGAGGACTGGAAAGCTACCAGAAAAGCGAAATCAGATAAAAATACAAAACTTCGATTGGTAGTTATATTCATATTGCTACTGATGTTTGCCTATGTAGCCCTGAAGAATATTAACCTCGATACATTGTTTTAATGGCAGACGTTATTAAGCTTTTACCAGATCATGTTGCCAATCAGATTGCTGCGGGGGAAGTGGTTCAAAGACCGTCTTCTGTAGTGAAGGAATTATTAGAGAATGCGATTGATGCCACAGCGACTGAAATCAAACTGATAGTTAAGGATGCGGGGAAAACACTTGTCCAGGTGATCGACAACGGGGCAGGGATGAGTGCAACAGATGCCCGGTTATCGTTTGAGCGCCATGCCACTTCCAAAATAACATCAGCAGAGGATTTATTTCAATTACATACCAAGGGATTCCGCGGAGAAGCTTTAGCTTCGATCGCAGCGATTGCCCATGTTGAGATGAATACGAGAAAGGAAGACGATGATGTGGGGGTGTGTATTAAGATCGAAGGGGGGAAGATTATTTCCCAGGACGTAAACGTAACTCCGAAGGGTACTTCTATAGCGGTAAAGAACCTGTTCTTTAATATTCCGGCGAGGAGAAATTTCCTTAAGTCTGATCATGTAGAGCTAAGGCATATTATTGATGAGTTTCACCGGGTTGCATTAACGCATCCGGACATCCAGTTTGAACTTTACAATAACGGGAGCGAGGTGTTTAGTTTACCGGCTACCAATATCCGTCAGCGTATTGTTCATGTGTTTGGCAGTAAAACCAATGAAAAGCTGGTTCCTGTTGAAGAGGATACGGAGGTGGTAAAGCTTTCCGGTTTTGTGTTTAAACCGGAGTTTTCAAAAAAAACACGGGGAGAACAATTTTTCTTTGTGAATAAAAGGTTTATTAAAAGTTCTTACCTAAACCATGCGATATCTTCGGCATTCGAAGGCTTGTTGAAGGACCAGGCACACCCGAGCTATTTTCTTTATCTCGATGTAAAGCCGTCTACAATTGATATCAACATCCATCCTACTAAAACTGAGATAAAATTTGACGACGAACATACTATATACGCGATTTTAAGATCGGCCGTAAAACATGGTTTGGGGCAGTTTAATGTGGCTCCTGTTCTGGATTTTGACCGAGACCCTAACCTGGATACTCCTTATAACTATCAGGATAAAAAGGCCGATGTACCTACAATTGAAGTGGATGCTAATTTTAACCCGTTTGAGGAGGATGTTAAGAAACCTTCATCTTATTCGGGTTTTTCAACTCCTTCTTACAAAAAGGGAGGTGCCGGCAGCTGGGAGAGTTTGTATGCAGGTCTCGACGAGGAGCAGGATCAGGATGATTTTTCATCGATTGAACTGGAATCGGAAGAAGTCACCGGATCTCTTTTTGATGAGGCTGCGGAGGAAACCACCTCTGCCATAACTTTTCAGTTGCAACGAAAGTATATAGTTACTTCGATAAAGTCCGGAATGGTGATTATAGACCAGTCGAGGGCGCATCAAAGAGTATTGTATGAGCAATTTTTAAAAGATATAACCGTTAAAGAAGCTGTCAGTCAGCAATTGTTGTTTCCGCTGAATTTGAATTTCTCAAAATCAGAGATCAATTTGTTAAAGGAATTGAGGGAGAGCCTGGAGAGTACCGGTTTTATGTTTTCGAACTTTGAAGACGACAGCGTTGAGATCAGCGGTGTCCCTGTGAATGTATCCGAAAGCGAGATAGGCGGGGTGCTCGACCAGCTTTTATCAGATTTTAAAGAGGAGGTTCCGGAAACCGGTTTTTCACAAACGGACCTGTTGGCAAAAACCTTATGTAAGACCTTGTCGGTAAGAACCGGAGAGCCATTGAACAAGGTTTCTCAGGAGGCATTGGTGAACAACCTGTTTGCGTGTAAGGAGCCTCATATTTCTCCTTTTCACAGGCCAACCTATGTGACTATGACCGCTGATGACCTTGATAAAAAATTTATTTAGTACATGGGACGAATTTCAGATACTGTAAAGCATCTTATTATCATTAATGTACTTTTCTGGGTAGCCACCATAGTGCTCAGGAAGTCCGGGATAGATCTTGAAGCTGTTTTGGCATTGCACTTTCCGTTAAATGAAGCTTTTAAACCGTGGCAAATCATAACGCATATGTTCATGCATGCCACTTTTACAGCCAACGGGGGGATTGTTTTTGCTCATATCTTATTTAATATGTTCGGATTGTGGATGTTTGGTACGCCCCTGGAGCAGATGTGGGGAAGGAATAAGTTCCTTTTCTTTTATCTGTTTGCAGGCATCGGTTCGGCAATAGTGTATTCAGCATTTAACTTCTACCAGTTTTTTCAGGCTTCGGAAATTTTAAACGGCTTAGGGTTTAACAGTGTTCAGGTCAGATCGTTGTTGAGCCTTCCACATGACCAGCTGGTAGCTACACTTAATTCGGGTGTGTATGATGGCATCCGGTTAGACCGCATCCAGGAGATATATGACGAAGGATATTTTGCATTCAATTCTGTAGCAGTAGGAGCTTCGGGAGCCTTGTACGGGATATTGGTAGCATTTGCCATGATGTTCCCGAATGCCGAATTAATGTTGATTTTCCTCCCGATTCCTATTAAAGCTAAATATTTTGTTCCTATCTTGATACTGGGAGACCTATTCTTTGGGTTTACACAGTACTCCATCGGACCGATAGCTCATTTTGCCCATGTAGGGGGGGCTTTGTTCGGTTTTATTATGATGTGGTACTGGAAACGTAATCAGTTTAACAAAAACAGGTGGGACCGATGAGTATAACCAGGGACATTCAATACAAGTTTAAAACCTTAACGGTTGCGGAAAAGCTAATTGTTATCAATGTGGGGGTCTTTATCGTTAACGCGTTGTTTGTTTTTCTGATGCAACAACGGCAAGATGTGATCGTTCAGTGGTTTCAATTGCCCAAGGGCTTTTCAGACTTTATTTTGCAGCCGTGGTCTATCGTGTCTTATGCTTTTTTTCATGCTAATTTTATGCATATCTTCTGGAATATGATCCTGTTGTATTTTACAGGCAGGATTTTCCTGAACTTGTTTAACCCGAAGATGTTTCTTAATGTATATTTTCTCGGAGCTATAGCGGGCGGTATCCTGTTTTTATTGAGTTATAACCTGTTCCCTGCATTTTCCGGGATCAACACGGCATTGATCGGGGCTTCGGCAGCGGTAATGGCGGTACTGATATTTATTTGTACTTATATGCCTTATCAGGAAGTACGTGTTATATTCTTTAATATTAAGTTATGGCATCTGGGGGCTTTCTTTGTCCTGCTTGACCTGATCCAGATCCCGATGGGGAATGCCGGAGGGCATTTGGCGCATTTGGGAGGTGCCTTATTAGGTTTTATATATGCAAAAAAACTGGGAGAGGGAAGAGATATAGGGCGTGGTTTTGAGAAAGGCGTTGACGCTATGGTTAATTTCTTTAAGAGAGATAAAAAATCTCCGTTAAAGACGGTTCATAAGAATAAGAACACTTCGAAAGCCGGTTCTGATATCAGTAAAAGTGAATACCAGCGTAAAATAGATGAGATTCTTGATAAGATCAGTAAAAGTGGCTATGACAGTCTGACCAAAGAAGAAAAGGATTTTTTATTCAGGGCCGGAAAAGAATGATCTATGAAAAAGCTGAGTTGGTTTAATAAGTTTATTTTCCTTCTGAATTCTTTTTTTGCGACGCTTTTGTTGCTGTCGTATGCCTTGCCTTATGTTTTTCCCAGAAGTTTCCCTACATTATCGGTATTCAGCCTTTCGGTACCGATCTTAATTACTTTAAATATAGTATTTCTTTGTTATTGGGTGTTGCGGTTTAAAAAGCAATTCCTGTTGTCGTTTATCATTTTGCTTGCAGGTTATGGGCATCTGAAGGCGTTTTACAGGTTTTCGGGTAACGATCAGGTGAAACGGGAAGCGGGTGTGTTAAGTGTTATGAGTTTTAACGTCAGGCATTTTAATGTGTATAAATGGATACCGGACGATGACGTTGATCAGAAAATTATCGACTTTGTTAGAGAGGAGTCTCCGGATGTGGTCTGTTTTCAGGATTTTCATAAAGACAAGGAGAGTGCGTTTAAAGATTATCCCTATCATCATTATGTGTATAAGCAAAAGAATAACAGTAACGGAAATGCTGTTTTTTCAAAGTATCCGATCATAAATAAAGGAGTTCTTGATTTTCCGAGTAAGGGTAATAATGGGATGTATGTCGATATTGTAAAAGCGCAGGATACTGTAAGGGTTTATAATATTCATCTTGAGTCACACCGGATAAATCCGGATAAGGAAGCACTTACCAAGCAGAATTCCGAGCGTTTGTTTAAACGGATAGGAAATACGTTTGCATTGCAACAGACCCAGGCTGAAATGGTGGCGGTTCACAAAAAGGGGTGTCGTTATAAAAAAATTATTTGCGGGGATTTTAATAATACGGCTTCATCAAATATTTTTAAGTTGATACGGGGGGATATGAAGGACACTTTTGAGGAGCAGGGATCTGGTTTGGGGAGAACGTTTGTTTTTAAGTTTTTTCCGTTGCGTATAGACTTTATATTGGTTGATGAAGGGCTGGAGGTATTGTCTCATAAGAATTACGACCAGAAGCTTTCTGATCATTATCCGGTAAAAAGTGATATCGGGTTATAGCATTAAGCAATCTGTGGTATCGGCTATAATGTGAATAAGCAGGGCAATGCCAAAGATTCGTGTTTGTTTCCGGAACAATAGGAGTGTATAGAGTATTATAAAAGGGTAGGTATGGAGCGGGTGGTAGTTTATGCTGCATCTGTTTGGGTCAAATATGGGATCAGCCCAGATGTGATCGATGTCGATAATTATCCCGCCTAAGAGGATTAGGGAACTTTTTAACCACGATCTCCTGTATATTATCAGTGCTATTAGTATTGGTACCAGAAAGTGGATTCCGTAGTGAACTATAAACCGAAGCATTTAGTTACAGGGATTGTGATTCTAAATAAGAAAGGGCGTTAGGGCCTTCGTTAAATAGCAGGTCCAGGATGCTCAGGTTTTCGATAAAACCAAGTTTATCGCCAAATACCTGAATGTAGTTTTCAAAGCCAAAAACAGGGTCTTTTTTCGATTCGGCTAAAGTTCTTAAATCTTTGATGCCCTCACCGGGGTAGCGTTGGTATGAACCTGTTTTTATGAGTTCTGTTTCCAGTAGCAGACATTCGCACATAAGTTCTAATGTTTCGAAATTCAGATCCATTAAAAACTGGTGCTTTTTCTGGAAAACAGGAGCTATTTCGTCTTCGTAGAATTCAAAATAGGGCGAAGTACGGTAGGCTGTTTCAAGTGACTTCCAGTGCTGTTTTTGCCAGTTAAAGCTGTTGTCTATCTGTACCTCCCTGTATTTTTGTCTGCCACTTCCTTTTGAGTGTTTTACAGGGATACCCAGCAGTTGCTTCCCGTTTGGACTGTATATAAAGGTACGGTTGCGATAGGTTTGTTTCTGGTAATTATCGTGTACCTCGAAAATAGTATTGTTGTTGGTAATAGCAACAAAATGAGAAATTGAAGGAAAATATGTAGGATGTAATAGTGTTTTCACGGTCGGTTAAAAATTATGCCTTTTTCTTCCTGCGTTTTCTGATTTCTGCAAAAATAATCCATCCGAAAAGTAGGATGATAAAATATTTAAAATAAGATACGGGTTGGCCATCTCCGTTCACGGTAGTGAAGAGCCGTTCCCATCTGATCTTATCGAATCCGGATGCATTAGTATCCCAGCTCATCCATACAAAAACCGGTTTTCCTACAATATGGTCTTCCGGTACATATCCCCAAAAACGACTGTCTTCAGATCGGTGGCGGTTATCGCCCATCATCCAGTAATAGTCTTGTTTAAACGTATACTGTGAGGCTGGTTGTCCGTTAATAGTGATTTGATTGCCGGAAACTTTAAGTTCGTTCCCTTCGTATTCTTCTATGATCTTTTTGTAAAGTGGCAGGGTTTCCATTGAGAGGTTGATCGTTTTTCCTTCCTCCGGAATATATATGGGTCCGAATTGATCCTGGTTCCATGCAAATTGAGTTTCGCCGGGGAAAACGCCCTGGTTTTTTCCCGGTTTAGGTTCTACATAGCGTTGAATACTTTCTACATTAGGGTTGTTCTTTAGTTGTTCGGCAGCTTCTTCAGTCAGCGCTGTAAAGGCATAAATACCATTTTGCTGAGGGAATATCGGGTCGGTAACACCGTACCTTTCATACATATACCGCGGATTGATATTGCTGCCTTCTTTTACTTTTGCGAAATAGGTGAATTGAGGTTTTGCCCTTTCCGGTAATACGGTTCTTTCGCCGTTGATGTATATGAATCCATCCTTGATTTCTAATGAGTCACCGGGTATACCGACGCATCTTTTTACATAATTAGACTTTTTGTCTATCGGTTTACGGATGCTTTTATTCGTGTGTTTAAAGAACTGTTCAACGGTATCTGCCGGCCAGTTAAAAACAACAATTTCATTGCGTTTTACCTTTTGAAATCCAGGTAACCTGAAGTATGGCAGCTGGAATTTATTCAGTATGGAGTTACCGGCTTTATCAGTATCATTTTCATGAACATACGATTTGATACCTAATTTTGGGATGGTATCGTGTACCATTGGTAAGGATACCGTGGTTATGGGGGTTCTGGCCCCGTAGTGGAACTTGCTGACAAAAAGGAAATCGCCTACCAATAGTGTTTTCTCCAATGAAGAGGTGGGGATTACATATGGCTGAATAAAATAGGTGTGTACCAGGGTTGCTGCCACAATGGCAAAAAGGATGGAGCTGATCCATTCGCCTGCGGCGGTTCTTGGTTTCAGGCTTCTGTCTTTAATAAAATTTACCTCGGTGGCATAGTTTATATAGAAGATATAAAGCCCCAGGGTTATAATAACCAACCAGGTGTCGGTAGTGCTGTTCCTTCCAAAGCTTCTGATGGTTTCTACCCATACGACAGGGAACATGATGAGGTTGATAATCGGAATAAATAATAAAATAACCCACCACCACGGCCGGTTTATAATCTTCATCAATACAACGGCATTGTAAACGGGGATCAAAGCTTCCCATGATTTCCTTCCAGCCTTAACATATAATTTCCAGGTACCCAGAAAGTGGATTACCTGTATGATCAGAAAAAATATAAACCATTGAGTCATTGTCATGATATAGATGTTTTGTATTTCTTAGTGTGCTTTATAAGTGTATTGTTACAGTATTAACCGATGTTTAACACGTCTTTCATGTTAAAGATTCCTTGTTTGCCGATAATCCATTCAGCGGCAATGACTGCTCCCAGTGCAAAGCCTTCCCTGTTGTGAGCGGTATGGATAATATCGATTGTGTCGACATCACTTTTGTAAGTAACGGTATGTGTACCGGGAACGTTCTCTATTCTTTTGGCTGTAATCGGAATTTCATTTTCGTCTGCTGCATCCAGTTTCCAGGCAGATCTTGATGTGTTGTTAATGATTCCTTCGGCCAAGGTGATGGCTGTCCCGCTAGGGGCATCAAGCTTTTGGGTATGATGAATTTCTTCCATGCTCACCTGGTATTGAGCAAGGTTTTTCATCAGTCTGGCAAGGTATTCATTAAGTTGGAAAAAGACATTTACCCCAAGGCTGAAGTTGGAAGCATAAATGAAGGCTCCGTTGTTCTTGTTACATATTTCTACGGCATCTTCGTATTTGTCGAGCCAACCGGTGGTTCCTGAAATTACAGGGACGTTATTCTCAAAACAGTTTGTGATATTATTGTAGGCAGATGCCGGAACGCTAAAATCGATGGCTACATCTGCTTTGGCAATCTCGTAATCGTTATCGTTTGCATCAACTTTCAGAACAATTTCGTGTCCTCTGGACAACGCTATCTGCTCTATCATTTTTCCCATTTTTCCGTATCCTAGTAATGCAATTTTCATTTGATCAAAATTTGAATGTAAGGGTTAATCCATAGTTTCGCTGGAAGTTAACCTGGTTTATGTCAATGTATGGTTTTAATGTCAGATCATCACTCATGTTGTATTGTTTCAGATGCGCATCGACATTGGCATCGATGATATTCAATGCGTATAAACCGACGGTGATCAGGAGTGACAGATCTTTGTTTTTTTGGTAGAATTCCTGGGCATCCCTTAAGGCATCTACACTGAGATCCGGCGAGCTATTTGGGTTTCCGTTTTCGTCAGTACCCCAGAACTCGTCGGTATTAAAGCCTGCGAGCCTGCTTTTGTAGGCTTCTCTATACCGGTCGTATTGATTAGAGTTGTCGATATAGAAATACAATCCGGTTCCGATGGCCCCGTAAACGAGGGGGATTTTCCAATACCGTTTATTGTATGCCTGCCCCAAACCCGGTAAAATTGCCGAGTAAAATGCTGCTTTGCTCGGAGATAGCGGATCCAGTTTGTAATTAGCATTCTTAATGCTGTCCCGTTGCTGTCTTCGAAGCTCTCTTTTACTTAGTTTTTTCTGCACAGTATCGATGGAAACCCGTAATGTATCGGTTTCTTTCTCTTGTGCAGATACAGTATTTAAAACACACAGAAGGAATATTGAAAAAAAAAGCTGTTTAGGCACTAGTCAAATAGTTTTTTAAGGCGTAAAAAATCTTCTTTCGAGTGAAAAGGGATTATTAATTTACCTTTACCGTTCTTAGCTACTTTAACGTCTATTTTAGTAGAAAAGTATTCGGTAAGACCTTCCATGCTTTCTGAGATGTATTCGGGGACACTGTCAGATGTTGCTTTGGAATTTTTCCGGGAAGCATCTTTGTTCTGGTAAGTGCGAACCAATTCTTCGGTCTGTCTGACCGATAATGAATCTGAAAGGATCTTTTCGTAGATAAGCAGTTGTTGCTTTTTGTCTTCTATATTGATAATGGCACGTCCATGTCCCATTGACAAGAACCCGTCGCGAATGCCTGTCTGAATAATGGGATCGAGCTTAAGTAAACGCAAATAGTTGGTGATGGTAGAACGTTTTTTACCAACCCTGTCACTCATTTGTTCTTGTGTGAGGCTAATCTCGTCTATAAGCCTCTGGTAAGACATGGCAATTTCTATGGGATCCAGGTCCTGTCGCTGAATGTTTTCGACTAGGGCCATTTCTAAAGACTCCTGGTCGTTTGCGATCCTGATATATGCAGGAACTGTTTCGAGACCTGCCAGTTTGGAAGCTCTTAAACGGCGTTCTCCCGATACCAGCTGGTATTTATTAAAATCAATTTTACGAACTGTAATAGGCTGGATAACGCCCAGTTCCCTAATGGAAACAGAAAGTTCAGCGAGTGCTTCCTCGTTAAAATTTGTACGTGGCTGAAATGGGTTAAGCTCAATACTTTCGACATCCAATTCTACAATATTACCAACTACTTTATCTGCATTCTTATCCTCAGCCGATTTGATATCGTTTTCAGGATCTTTTAACAATGCAGACAATCCTCTTCCTAATGCTTGTTTTTTTGTTGCTTTTGCCATTAAACGGTTTCCTTATTCTTTTTTATAATTTCATGCGCCAAATTTAAGTAATTTGAAGCACCTTTGCTTGTCGCATCGTAATTAATAATGGTTTCACCAAAACTAGGAGCTTCACTCAGGCGTACATTTCGTTGGATAATGGTTTCGAATACCATTTCGCTGAAGTGTTTCTGAACTTCTTCCACCACCTGATTTGACAATCTCAACCTTGAGTCATACATGGTTAGCAGCAAGCCTTCGATGTCGAGGTTCTGGTTGTGTAGTTTTTGTACGCTTTTAATCGTGTTCAGCAATTTCCCCAGTCCTTCCAGAGCGAAATATTCGCATTGGATCGGGATGATAACAGAGTCGGCACATGTAAGCGCATTCAATGTTAAAAGCCCTAAAGACGGAGCGCAGTCTATTAAAATATAATCGTAAGCATCTTTAATGCTTTCCATGGCGTTTTTCAGCATGTATTCACGATTGTCTTTATCGACCAGTTCAATTTCTATAGCCACCAAGTCTATGTGGGCCGGGATCAGGTCTACATTAGGCGAATTTGTCTTGACGATAGTCTCTTCAGGGGTATGGGTATGTTCCAATACCTGATAGGAACCAATTTCAATACTTTCCACATCGAGACCCAGTCCTGAAGTAGCATTGGCTTGGGGGTCGGCGTCGATCAGAAGAACCTTCTTTTCAAGAACACCCAATGCAGCGGCCAGGTTAACGGAAGTAGTGGTTTTACCTACTCCTCCTTTTTGATTTGCTATAGCAATAATTTTGCCCATGGATTTTTTCATTTATAGCAGTAAAAATACAACTATTTGCGAGTTTTGAAAATGTATTTTATTAACACTTTGGTTTAGGATCTGCTAATGTGCAGAAAAAGAATGCTATTTATTCTTTTTCGCTTTAATCATGGCTTCCAGCATATCCCACATTTGCTCCGGAATGGCCTCCAGCAGGTTAAATTGCCCTGCTCCTTTTAACCATTCACCTCCATCGATGGTTATGACCTCACCGTTAACATAAGCAGAATAGTCAGAGACCAGGTAGGCAGCGAGGTTTGCCAGTTCCTGATGGTCGCCGACACGTTTTAAAGGCACTTTTTTTGAAAGGTCGAATTTTTCCTTTAAATCTCCGGGAAGCAGCCTGTCCCATGCTCCTTTTGTGGGGAAGGGACCGGGAGCAATTGCGTTGGAGCGAATTCCGTATTTAGCCCATTCTACCGCCAGACTCCTTGTCATCGCAAGTACACCGGCTTTGGCAGTTGCCGAAGGAACAACATATGCAGAACCGGTCCACGCGTATGTTGTAACGATATTTAAAATGTTTGTATTTTCCTGTTTGGTATCGATCCAATGTTTTCCGAATGCCAGTGTACAGTTTTTAGAGCCCTTTAAAACAATATCAATAATAGTATCGAAGGCGTTTGCAGAAAGCCTTTCAGTAGGAGAAATAAAATTTCCTGCCGCATTGTTTAAAAGTACATCTATTTTACCAAATGCTCCAATAGCCTTATCTCTCATGGCTTCAACCTGGTCGTAATGCCTTACATCGCATTGAAGGGGCAGGCATGTTCCTCCGGTTTCTGTTTCCAGCTCTTTGGCGGTATTTTCAAGTTTTTCAATGTTTCTGGAGGTGATGGCTACTTTTGCTCCCAACTCCAGGAAGTATCGGGTCATGGCTTTCCCTAAACCACTGCCACCGCCGGTAACAACAATGCTTTTTCCTTCTAAAGCTCCATCGCGAAGCATTTTATCCGTATAATTCATGTAGATCGTTTTTAGTAAGCTAAAAGTATGAAAATATTTCGGTTCAGCCAGCCCGAAGACAAAGGAGGGTTTACAACTCAATACGGGGAGGTATAAGTTTTATGTTTTTGGGGTAGCTGATAAATATCATGTGTAAGCACGTCTAAACGAAATATCTTTACCTGTGTAAATAAGAATAAGTAAAATATCATAAAAAATAAAAGGATATAAAGGTCTTATTATCGTATTTTATGAATTCAGTAATAAAATGAATATACTATGAAACTAGACATCAAATTAGCTGTTGCGAACTATTTTAAGGGAATTGGAGTTTTAGGTTTGATCTGTATCCTGTTTTTTTCATGTGCTGATGACGGGAAGAAGGAACTGGCAAGCGCGGTAGATATCCCCGTATTTCAGGAGATGGAAGCAGAATTAACATCGCCGCCCAATGTGCCCCGGCCGGTAGGGGAAAGAAAGGCCAAGAAACTCATTGTTGATATGGAGATTCTGGAAAAGGAAGGAGAGATGACCAATGGGGTCAGCTATGTTTACTGGACTTTCGGAGGAACTGTTCCGGGGAGTTTTATCAGAACCCGTGTAGGAGACGAAGTTGAATTTCACTTAAAGAACCATCCTGATAATAAATTACCTCATAATATAGACCTTCATGCCGTTACAGGACCAGGAGGGGGAGCGGAATCCTCTTTTGTGGCGCCGGGGCATGAAAAAGTCTTTTCATTTAAGGTCTTAAATCCCGGGTTGTATGTATATCACTGCGCAACGGCTCCGGTGGGGATGCATATTGCGAATGGTATGTACGGGCTGATTTTGGTGGAGCCTGAGGGCGGATTGCCATTGGTCGATAAGGAGTATTATATCATGCAAGGTGATTTTTATACGGAAGGGAAAAACGGTGAAAGAGGTTTACAGCCCTTTGATATGCAGAAAGCTGTTGATGAAAATGCCGATTATGTAGTGTTTAACGGAAAGGTAGGGGCACTCACCGGCGATAATGCCATTACGGCAAATGTAGGGGAGACCGTGCGGCTTTTTGTTGGTAACGGGGGGCCTAATCTGGTTTCTTCTTTTCATGTTATTGGTGAAATTTTTGATAAAGTTCATATAGAAGGGGGAGACCGGATAAATGAGAATGTTCAAACTACATTAATTCCTGCCGGAGGAGCAGCAATTGTAGAATTTAAGGTGGACGTGCCGGGAACGTTTATACTGGTCGACCACTCTATTTTCAGGGCGTTTAACAAAGGAGCCCTGGGAATGTTAAAAGTTCAGGGAGAGGAAGATAAAACCATATACTCAGGAGAACTGAGAGATGATATATACCTGCCGGAAGGGGGAGGAATTCAGTCGATGCCGACTACCGACGAATTGGTAAAGGCTGATCAAACGGCCAAAACCCCGGAGGAACAAATGAAGTTTGGAAAACAGACTTATATGCAAACGTGTTTTGCCTGTCATCAGGCAGAAGGACAGGGAGTCGCCGGAGCCTTTCCGCCGTTATCGAAGTCTGATTACCTGAATGCAGATGTAGACAGAACCATCGGGATTGTGTTAAATGGCCTCACCGGGGAGATCACGGTTAACGGGGAAAAGTACAACAGTATCATGACCCGTCAGAATTTAACGGATGAGGAAGTAGCGAATGTTTTAACCTATGTGTACAACAGCTGGGGTAACTCTAAGAAAGTAGTAACGCCACAGATGGTTGAGAAAGTGAGAAATAACCCGAATTTATAAAATCAGACAGCTATGGATTCCACTGCCTTCAGAATATTTGTTTTATGTTTTTTGCTGATGAATGGTTTTGGCTATGGTCAGTCTGAAGGCATGGCATTCATAGAGGGAAGCAGGTATATTCCTTTATACGGACGAGATTCTACGGTAGTAGAAGTGAAAGACTTTGAAATAGATGTATATCCGGTTACTAATGCGGCTTTTATCGATTTTGTCAGAGAGCATCCACAATGGCAAAAGACAAAAGTAAAGAAGTTGTTTGCAGAAGGGAACTATCTGTATAACTGGAAGGGTGACTTTGAACTTAGGGAAGATGTAGATTTAAGAAGTCCTGTAACCTATGTTTCCTGGTTTGCAGCAAAAGCTTATTGTGAATGCCAGGGTAAAAGATTACCAACTATTGATGAGTGGGAGTATGTTGCGATGGCTGATAAAAAAATGCGTGATGCCCGGATTAATGAGTCATACAATCAGCAGATTTTGTCCTGGTATGAAGCACCTAAAACCTATAAAAACAGTATTGGACAAACAGAAAAGAATTATTGGGGGGTGTATGATTTACACGGACTGGTTTGGGAGTGGACATTAGATTTTAATTCCGTCTTAATATCCGGGGAATCGAGAAAAGATGTCGATAAGGACAGCAATTTATTTTGCGGCAGTGCCGCCATAGGAGCTACTGACCTGATGAATTATGCTGCGTTTATGAGATATGCTTTCAGAGGAAGTGTAAAGGCAAGGTATGCTATCAGGAACCTGGGATTCAGGTGTGCTAAAGATATAAACAATATTGAATGATTATGAAAAAAGCAATTGTAATACTTACGGTCTTATTGGCTTTTGTTTCCTGTAAACAATCAAATTCAGGAACGGGGGCAGATAATATGGTACTTTACGAATGCCCGATGCATTGTGAAGGCGATAGGTTGTATGAGGAAGAGGGAAGCTGTCCTGTATGTAAAATGGATCTGGAGCGTGTAAAACCGGACAAAACAGAAAAATTATCCCAAGCTGTGATACCTGAGATGTCTATTTTTAACTTGAGTTCTACCTGGACAGACCAAAACGGGAAAGCAATTAAATTTAAGGATTTACAGGGTGATGTACTTGTCATGGTCATGATTTATACTTCTTGTAAAGCTGCATGCCCGCGCCTGGTAGCTGATATGAGGAATATCGAAGCCCGGTTGTCTGAAGAGGCGAAAAATCATATAAAAATGATCTTTGTCAGCATAGACCCGGAAACCGATACGCCGGCACGTCTTAAAAGCTTTGCCAAAGAAAACTTTATGGATGATGCTCCCTGGATGTTTTTAAGGTCGACTGAAGAGAATACAAGGGAGTTTGCGGCCGTAGTGGCTGTCAGTTATAAAGAAATTTCGCCGATCGATTTTTCACATTCAAATATTATAAGTGTTTTTAGTCATAACGGAGAAATGTTATTTCAGCAAGAAGGTTTAGGGGTAAATTCAGATAACACGGTGAACCATATCAATAAGGCTGTCGGTACATTGAAAAAAGAGTTATAGATTTATAAAACCATTCACTTTAAATACTTTAAGTATGAGGTTATTAACTACTACGTTATTAATATGTTTGTTTTGTCAAGTGTTGTCGGCGCAAGAGTTTAAAGCGGATTTACAGTTAAGACCCCGTTTTGAATACAGAAACGGATTTAAAACATTATTAGACGATCATCAGGGCTCAGCGTCTCTTGTTTCTCAAAGGTCCCGGTTAAATTTTGGTTTTAAACAGGAACAAATTGAGCTAAAACTATCGCTGCAAAATATAAGGGTCTGGGGGG
Organism: Zhouia spongiae; assembly: GCF_022760175.1. Classification (GTDB taxonomy): domain Bacteria; phylum Bacteroidota; class Bacteroidia; order Flavobacteriales; family Flavobacteriaceae; genus Zhouia; species Zhouia spongiae. The sequence continues at coordinate 65,961 of NZ_CP094326.1, read as the reverse complement.
ATGTGCCGACTTTAACATCAACCGATAAAAATAATGTGATGATTTACGAGGCTTACGGGGTTTATAATTTAAACGACCAATGGAGTTTTAAGTTGGGTCGCCAGCAGCTTTCGTATGATAATCAGCGGATTTTAGGGGCGGTAGACTGGGCACAACAGGGGCGTTCACATGATGCTTTTTTAACTACTTTCAAGCCGAATGAAAAAAGCCGACTGGATTTTGCAATCTCGGTGAGCTCAGAAGCTGAGGTCCTGGCAGAAACGCCTTATACGCTTAATAACTTTAAGAACATGCAGTTTTTGTGGTATCATATAAATTTTAATGCATCACAATTAAGTTTGCTGGCATTGAATACCGGGTTTGAATTTGAAGATAGTGTAACCGGTGATTTGAATACACAATACATGCAGACCATCGGAGGTTTTTATAAGTTTAAACACAATTCATGGTATGGAGATTTAGGGGCCTATGGACAGTTTGGGGAGCGTAACGACTCAGATGTGAGCGCGTGGAACTTTAGTGCGAATGTATATTTTAATATTTCTGATTCCTGGACAACAGGAATAGGAGGAGAATATCTTTCCGGCACAGACATGGGCGAAACTTCAGGAGACGTTAATGCATTTAACCCGCTTTTTGGTACTAACCACGCTTTTAATGGTTTTATGGATTATTTTTATGTAGGGAACCATATTAATTCGGTAGGGTTAACCGATGTGTATGCCAAAATATTTTATAAAAAGGATAAATTTAATGTATCGGTACAGCCACACCTGTTCTGGTCTGCTGCGAATATGATGAATGGTGCATCAGAAGCAGATAAGTATCTGGGGACTGAAATAGATGTTGCGGCAAACTATAAAATTCATAAGAATATAGGTTTGGCGATGGGATATTCGCAAATGTTCGGAACTGATTCGATGGAAATATTGAAAGGAGGAGACTCCGGAAATACTCAAAACTGGGCGTGGATAAGTGTAAACTTCAATCCTGCCATCTTTAATTCAAAAAAAAAATAAAACGATAGTTATTATTTCCAAAATTCATCATGCAGATTGTCTTTAAAAGGGATTGCATGGTGAATTTTTTCTATCTCATTCATTTGCTCATCACCAGCTGTTTTCTGAATTTCCGGAAAAAGAATGCGCTCCTCGAAACGAATATGATCGTCGAGTTTTTGCTCAATCCGATGGAGAACATTGCTTAAATCGGTAATTTGTTCGAACAGTAAGTGTAATTCCTGATGGTCTTCCAAGGCTCTTTCTACAAGTTTGTGATCTATTCCAAGAACAGGGAATATGTGTTCTTCTTCTGTTTTAAAATGCGGGATTAAATAATTTTTATAAAACCAGTCGGCATAATTTTTAATCCGTTCAGGGGCAATTCCTTTTTTAAAGCCACTTCTTATTTTCCATGACAGAAGGAGCCCATGATGGTGTTCTCTGCTTAGGGGTTGCAGTGCTTTATGCCGTTTTAGGGGAGTACGTTTCATAATTTAATGTTTTTAAGTTGACTTATATCAGAGTTTAAAAGCGCGGATGGAGCTTGTTTTTAATCACGCTAACGATGATACAAATGATGCCTGCCGGTAAAAAGCCGCTTAAGACAAACAAGATGTCGTAATACGAGGGGATGAGTCCGATACCCAGGTAAAATAATATTCCTTGTATGAATAATATGATTTCAGTTCCGATAAAACCATATAAGAAAAGGTAAAAGCCGAATCCAAACCAGTTCTGCGATCGCTGTATCAGGCTTGTTTGTGAGATAAAAGCAAATAAAAACCCGGTTATAACTCCAAGCATTGAAAGGTGGATAAATCCGATAACAAAGTTCTTGATCTGAAATGAGAGTATTCCGACTTCCGGAAAAAGAGAGGCTGACTGAAGGAGTATTTTGATGATGAAGCATGCCAAAGCAAACCTATAAGCGTGAATGGTGACAGTATTTGTCTGTATCCGGAACCTTCTTAAAACGGGTTGGAGCAATTTTATAAAATACCATAATGCCAGCAGTTGGATAAGGACTCCAAAACTGTTCAGCCATTGAAAGGCCGGATGTTTTATAAACCAGCTTACCGGGAGAGCCAGGGTACAAACAGTTGCGAGAACGAGTAGCTTATAAAATACATAGAACAGGTTGTTGTTGATGACGAGCCCCTTTTTTTCAAATTGCTTTATAAACAAGGCGATGACTGCAATCATAAACCATCCGTTAAACTGGAAGTGCAGAAAGAACTGGATGGCTATTTGGTACAGAGCGGATGCCGGACCAGAAAAAACCATTGCCGGACCTAAGCACCACACGCCTATAGTAGATATAAGCATAAAGATAAGAGCTGTTTTTAAGAGTTTTGTGCTAAAAAACGATTTGTTGCCCAGATCTTTCCAAAGGAGGTAAACAAAGAAGTAACTGCAAAAAATGTGCAGGGTTGAAAAGCTGATAGAGAACGCAGCATATCCCTGAAGGGGGAAACTGATCATCATGCCTATCACGGAAAGTTCTGTAACCCAAAACAGGTTTTTATACACTTTTCGGGGGTGTGGGATAAAGTAATGAATAATGAAAGTGAAAAGCATCAAGTATGCCCAGCCTAACATGGCAACATGAGAATGACCATGTGTCAGAAACCTGTAATTAATATCAATGGGCAACACATAAGCAAAGCGCAGTGTAAGTCCCATCAAGGCAGCTACGAGAAAGTTCAATAAAGAAACAAGGGTCAGGTTTTTCAGCATGGAAAATATAGATTGTTTGATAAAGGTAGTTATTAGAAACAAAAAATCCGGGAGGAACTGTCTGATTTCCCCCCGGATCATTAAAAACCAATCATAATCAAGACTCTTGTGAGAACAGGTGTTCAAGTTTTAGTGCTTCCGGAAAAAGAATATTGTTTTCCAGATGAATATGGAGGTGCAGGTCTTTTTCAAACTCTTCAAGCATCGAGAATGCAACCCGGTAGGTATTACAAGCGTCAGCAGGCGGGGTATAGTTACCGGTTATTTTAGCGATCTCCCTGAATCGTTCCCCTTCGTTGTCATGTTCGTGTTTCATCATTTCAATAGGGTTTTCGACAGTTCCGAAGTGCGGCATTTCAATCGCCTCTCCGGTTAGTCGTGCTTTTACCATTTTTTTTACAAATGGAAATAAAACAAGTTCTTCTTTTTTCATGTGTTGTGCCAGGTCTCCTGCGGATCCGGAAAATAATTCATATACCTCAAACAGTTCAGGGTGTCTTTCGCCATGTACCTTTCTTAACTTATCGAGGAACTGCAACAGTACGGGGGTGGTTTGTTCTACATACCTGTGATGCTTTTTCTCTATATAATCTATAAGCAGATCTAAAGGCCACGATTTGTAGTCGATAGATTGTTCGGACTTGTTGTTCAGTACTTCTTCCAGGCTATGTAGCAGAAGGTCTTTGTCGATTCCCTTTTTAGAACATACTTCATCGATTGTTCTGTTTCCCTTACAGCAAAAATCGATTCCATGTTTTGAGAATACAGCTGCGGTTCTGAAATCGTCTGCTACAAATTCTCCAATTTGTTTTTTTTCCAGTGTTTCCATGATCTAATTTTTTTTATTCTTTAATGTTAATTGAAATACAAACCAGCAAATGGTAACAATGCCTATGGCGAAAATAATGTCGCCTATAGAGCGTAACCATTTTAAAAAGTTCATTGTCGGGTGTTGCATAAGTTCTGACGAACGGGCATACCACATTCCGTGTTCGATACTTTCTACGGCCTGCCACACCCCTATAGGTAATAAACTGAGAAGGGCCATTGCCAACAGGCCTATGTTGAGGGTCCAGAAGCTAATTCTTAACAATTTGTTATTCCATTGCGTATTTCTGTACAAGCTTCGGAGGACGAAGAGCATCAATCCGATTCCGAGCATACCGTACACACCGAATAAAGCAGTATGTCCGTGCAGCGGAGTTGTGTTGAGTCCCTGTACGTAGTATAATGCAATAGGAGGATTGATGATGAAGCCGAAAATCCCTGCTCCTAAGAAGTTCCAGAAGGCCACTGCAATCATAAAGTATATAGGCCATTTGTAATCTTCGAGCCATTTGGTGGCCTTTGACAATTTATAATTATGGTAGGCTTCATAGCCGATCAGGGTAAGGGGCACGACTTCGAGGGCGCTAAAAGTGGCACCCAAGGCCATTACCGCAGTCGGAGTTCCTGAAAAATACAAGTGATGGAAAGTTCCTAATATTCCTCCGGACATGAATATAATGGTGGCCAGCAATACATTCAGGGTAGCTGTTTTTGTTTTTAATAATCCTAATCTAACAAAGAGAAAAGCAATAACAACAGTTGCAAATACTTCGAAGAAGCCTTCTACCCAGAGGTGAACTACCCACCATCTCCAGTATTCAGCAATGGCGATATTGGTTTGCCTTCCCCACATGAGTCCTGCTGCATAGAATGTAGCTATTGCAGTACATGATACCAGGAACATGATGATGAGGTTCTTTTCGGCAGTTTTCTTTTTCAGTACCGGAATTAACGGACGTACCATTAAGGTAAGCCATAAGAATAAACCGATAAGCAGGAATATTTGCCAGAATCTTCCCAGATCGACATATTCATAACCCTGGTGACCGAACCAGAAATTATCGATAAGATCGAGTTTTTGCATTACTCCAAGCCATTGTCCGGCCATAGACCCCAGCACTATAATCAGTAAAGCGATAAAGAGGAAATTGATACCGAATTTTTGAAATTTCGGATCTTTTCCTGAAACTGCCGGAGCTATGTAAAGTCCTGTTGCCAGCCATGCTGTTGCTATCCAGAAAATGGCCAGTTGCGTATGCCAGGTTCGCGATACTGAATACGGCAAAATCTGATCTAACGGAATTCCGTAAAATCCGTCACCTTCCACGCCGTAATGAGCAGTGACGATTCCCAATAGCATTTGTAATACCATTAGCAGGCTGACTACCCAGAAATATTTTTTTACGAGTTTCATTGAGGGGGTTATACCTTGCTTGAGCAAAGGGTCTTCGGCAGGTGCCGGTACATTCTCGTCTTCGCCCGATTTTACATGATAGAAGACCATAATTCCTATACATAGAATTAATAGAATGATACTTACACCGGACCAGGCGAGCAGATCGCGTGTTGGTTTATTACCAACCAGTTCGTCTGCGGGCCAGTTGTGTGTATATGAAATATCGCTGCCGGGACGTTCTGTTACTGTTGCCCAGGTAGCCCAAAAGAAAAAGGCATTCATTTTATGCATCCGGGCATCGTCTTTGATACTGTTTTTCGGAATGGCGTAATCTTTTCTCAGCTGGTCGAATTCCGGATCGTCGGTAAAGAGGCCTTTGTAGTATTTACTCAGGTATTTTATTGCTTCTGCCCGTACAGGAGATATGGTTATTGTCTGAGATGCTTCATTGTATGTGTTTGGCCTTAATTCATTCTGTAAGCGGACTTGTAGTGCTGCCTGCTGTTCATCATTTAATTTTTCATAAGAAGTATTAAAGTCATTCTGGGCAAAGACATTTAGTATAAAAAGCGCTTCACGATGCAGCCAATCGGCTGTCCAGTCCGGTGCTACATATGCTCCATGTCCCCAGACGGAACCTACTTCCTGTCCACCGATACTTTGCCAGATATTCTGACCGTCTTTTATTTCTTGTTCGGTGAATATTACCTGGTTATTGTCTGTAATAATTGATTTGGGTACGGGGGGAGATTCCTGATAGATCTGATAACCGTAGTAGCCCAATACACTAAAGGAAATTAGCATTACCAATGCAAATCCAATCCATAGTTTTCGTTCTCTGTTCATAGTAAAATCAATTCGGATAAAATTATCTTATTTATATTTAAAAAAATTATGTTCTTAAGTACGAGGGGCCATCTTTAATACTTTGTGACAAGTTTTCAAGACGAGTTGTTTCAAGCAAAAACTTTAAGTGGTCTCTGATAAAAATAAACTTGAGATGGATTGGACAAGGATGTGTGTCGTCGCATTTACTTGTTTTTCTCAATTTCGAATCCTCCATGCTTACCTTTTACAGAACAAACAATATTACTCTTTACCAACTTCTGTAAGATTTTGCGGTAAAAGCAACAGGTGAATTGATCTGTTCGGCAATAGCCTTCAAACTGACCCTGTTATTATCATTTGAATGAAGTGCTATAAAAATTGCTGCTTTGAGCCCGTATTCACATGTTTTTGAAAGCATCTTTTACGTTAAAAATCATAGCAAAGGTATAAACAAAACATTAAAAGGACAAAATTGTCCTAAATAAAATTTCAAAAAAATAATTTTAAGGGATTCTTTTTAAAATGGGAGTCTAGTCTATCAGGATTTCAAGGATTTTGATGGCTGCTTCACTTATTTTGGTGCCTGGTCCGAAAACGGCCACAGCGCCTGCGTCGAAAAGGTATTGATAGTCCTGCTGAGGTATTACGCCTCCTACGATTACCATAATATCATCCCGACCGTATTTCTGTAATTCTTCAATTACCTGAGGAACCAATGTTTTGTGTCCGGCGGCAAGAGATGAAACACCAAGTATGTGTACGTCATTTTCAACGGCTTGTTTTGCAGCTTCCCGGGGGGTTTGAAAAAGGGGGCCAATATCGACATCAAAGCCCAGATCTGCATAACCGGTAGCGACTACTTTTGCTCCGCGGTCGTGTCCGTCTTGTCCCATTTTGGCAATCATTATACGTGGCCTTCGCCCTTCTGTTTCGGCAAACTTGTCGGCTAGCTGTCGTGCCTTATCAAAGTTTTCGTCGTCTTTTATTTCTTTACTGTACACGCCGCTGGTAGATTGAATTCTTGCTTTATACCTGCCGTAAACTTTTTCGAGCGCATCACTGATTTCGCCGAGAGACGCTCTGTTTCTGGCAGCATCTATTGCCAAAGCTAATAAATTTCCATTACTGGTTTTAGCACATGCGGTTAATTTATCGAGGGCCGTTTGTACGGCTTCATTATTTCGACTGTTTTTGATTTGATTGATCCGTTCGATTTGTTGTCTTCGAACTTCCTGGTTATCGACTTCTAAAATCTGTAGCGGATCTTCTTGTTTGAGCCTGTACTTGTTTACCCCGACAATGATATCCTGTTCGCTGTCGATACGGGCCTGTTTTCTGGCAGCGGCTTCTTCAATCCTCATTTTAGGGATTCCCGCTTCGATAGCCTTTGTCATTCCGCCTAAGGCTTCTACTTCCTCGATGAGTTTCCAGGCTTTATGAGTAATTTCGTCAGTAAGGCTTTCGACGTAATAGCTGCCGGCCCACGGGTCGACCGTTTTGGTGATTTTTGTTTCTTCCTGAAGATAGAGCTGCGTATTTCTGGCAATTCTGGCTGAAAAGTCTGTTGGTAGGGCGATGGCTTCATCCAGAGCGTTTGTATGAAGACTTTGCGTGCCTCCAAAGGCAGCAGCGGCAGCTTCAATACATGTTCTTGCCACATTGTTGAATGGATCCTGTTCGGTTAGACTCCATCCGCTGGTTTGACAATGTGTTCTTAATGCCAGAGACTTTTGATTTTTCGGACTGAACTGTTTTACCAGCCTGGCCCATAACATTCTGCCTGCACGCATTTTGGCAATTTCCATAAAATGGTTCATTCCGATGGCCCAGAAAAACGAGAGGCGAGGGGCAAAATCGTCAACTTTCATACCTGCCCTGAGACCTGTTCTGATGTATTCCAAACCGTCTGCCAGGGTATAGGCCAATTCTATATCGGCAGTAGCTCCGGCTTCCTGCATGTGGTACCCCGAGATGCTGATACTGTTGAATTTCGGCATATACCTGCTTGTATATTCAAAGATGTCGGCTATCACCTTCATTGAGTGTTTGGGCGGATAGATATACGTGTTTCTGACCATAAATTCTTTCAGGATGTCATTCTGAATAGTTCCTGAAAGCAGTTCGTGTTTAACGCCTTGTTCTTCGGCAGCTACGATATAGAATGCCATTATGGGGAGTACGGCACCGTTCATGGTCATTGAAACGGACATTTTATCGAGAGGGATCTGATCGAATAGTATTTTCATGTCTTCTACCGAATCGATTGCAACCCCTGCTTTCCCAACATCACCTACTACACGGTCGTGATCTGAGTCATATCCCCGATGTGTAGCAAGATCGAAAGCTACGGATAGTCCTTTTTGACCTGCAGCTAAATTTCTTCTGTAGAATGCATTGCTTTCTTCTGCTGTAGAAAAACCTGCATACTGCCTGATGGTCCAGGGTCTTCTGACATACATGGTTGAGTACGGACCTCTGAGGTATGGAGGGATACCGGCGGCAAAGTTTAAGTGTTCCGCATTGCTAATATCGTCTGCATTATAAGTCTCTTTTATCTGAATGCCTTCTGCTGTTTGGAATGTAATACCCTTATCAGCTTTAGGTTCTGAAGACTTTTTAACGATAATATGTTGAATATTTTTTCTGCTCATTGTTTTTGTGTGTGCTTCTTTGATACAGAATGTCTGTTAAATTCTTTTTGAAAGGGAGTTAATTTTCGGTCTTTAACCTTTCCTGTTCCAGAGATTCGGCCAGTCTCTTTTCAATAATCGGTTCGATCAGGGTTTTACCGGATTGTTTTTTCATAAACGGATACAGTTCGATCTCGTTTTTCATTCTATCATCAGGATTCTGGTATTTATTGGTGCCTATTAATACTTCCTCTTTATCGTTGAACAGGTTTTGTTCGTTTTCAGCAGCTTCTTTTATTTTTTTCTGGATGGTATGGTTTTTCAGTTGTTTTAAAAAGCCACCGGCTTCTTCGATCTTTTTAAACAATTCGAGTCCTTTCTCTGCCAACTGATCTGTAATGCTTTCAATATAAAAAGAGCCATCAGTGGGGTTTCCTGTTTTATCAAAATAGCTTTCCGATTTAAGGATAAGCAATTGATTTCTGGCTATCCGATCGGCAAATTCATTATCCTTGTGATATATGCTGTCATACGGGCTATTGAATACGGCATCAGCTCCTCCCAATATGGCACTCATACACTCTGTAGTAGTACGCAGCATGTTTACATTGTAATCGTATAGTGTTTTATTTCTTTTGGAAGGGGTTGCGATTATGTGGGGGGCAGATTGGTTGTTAAATTCCGGAACTAATGAAGACCAGAGTACCCTGAGGGCCTTAAGCTTGGCAATTTCAAAGAAGTAATTGCTTCCAACAGATACATTGAAGGTTAAATGAATATCCGGAAACCGGTTTAAATATTCACAGGCATGTGCTATACTGTAGGCTAATTGCTGAACTATGTTTGCGCCGGCATTCTGATATAGAGAAAGGTCGATACTCAGCGTGCTTTCAAAAACCCTTTTTTGATTAAGAGAGCTGATTTCTCCGAGTGAATTAAAATCTTCACTCAGGTTTTGATACCAATTCCCTGTCCGCGCTAAAGTCCCGATAATATCAATGTTTAAATATATCCGTGCATTCTTACCTGCAAAAAAATCTTTTAATTTTTTAATGTAGTTCACGGATAAGAACTCAAATTCGAAGTACAGGGGAACGGAGGAGAAGTCTATATCTTGCAGAAGCGTATTAATATCAGTGTTATCCGAAGGGATGCAAAACATTAAACTTTCGGCACCTCTGTTCAATACATCTATAGCTTTTCTATTAGCTAACAGTTCATTGCCTGCGTAAATACGTTGACCAATATTCCATCGAGAAGTAGCTTTACCGGGAGTGGTTGATGTTTGATTCAGATCTTCGGAATGATAGAAGGGTTTTACATTAATGCCTTCAGGGGTATGCCAGATTAAGGTTTCATTATAATCCGCACCTTTAAGATCAAACTGTATTTTTTGTTTCCACTCTTTAGAAGTTACCTCACTAAACTCATTAAAAAGCTTTTTATTCATTAGTTATGTTCTTTAAGCTGTCTGCGTTTTCTATGATATAGATCTCTTCATTATCCCGTTTTAAATAATATTGTTCTCTTCCAAAACGTTCCAGCTCTTGTTCGTTTTTCAGTTTTTTGATCGTTTTTTTATCGCGTGCAATTTCTTTTTGTAAATGCTCTTTCTGTTTCTCTAATTTATTAATTTCCTGTTGAAGTTCGATATGAGTTAACAGCGAATTAGCATCAAAGAACAGCATCCAAACTACGAATACAGTTAGTATAAGTACATAAATATTACTTATGAATGCAAACCATTTTTTCTTTTTTAACTCTTTAAGCTTCATCGATATAAAATTAAGCAATCTTATTAAGTTGAGAACCTTCCCGGGCTTACAAGGAAATCCGTTCGTTAATGATCGTCCTTACAATATCAACTGCTACAGTGTTGTACTTATTGTTTGGAATAATAATATCTGCATACTCCTTTGTTGGTTCAATAAACTGCTGATGCATTGGTTTCAGGGTTGTTTGATAACGGTTAAGAACTTCTTCGATGTCTCTTCCCCGTTCATTAAGATCTCTTTTTACCCTTCTTATCAAACGTTCATCGGAGTCAGCGTGTACATATATTTTTATGTCAAACATATCGCGAAGTTCTTTATTGGTAAAGATAAGGATGCCTTCAACGATCATAACCTTCCTGGGATGGGTTAAAATGGTGTTTTGTGTCCTGTTGTGTTTAACAAAAGAATAGACGGGTTGATGAATTGTTTTGTGTTCTTTCAGTTCCTTCAGATGGCTTACCAAAAGATCGAAATCGATTGCTCTCGGATGATCGAAATTTATTTTGGTACGTTCCTCATATGATAGGTGAGATGTGTCTTTATAGTACGAATCCTGTGAAATTATCCCGACTTCCTTTTCGGGTAGTTCATTGATAATTTGATTGACTACGGTTGTTTTTCCACAACCGGTACCTCCGGCAATACCTATGATGAGCATATGATGATTAGTTTTTGCAAATGTAAAAAAATGAGGTTAATAATTACCCTGGCAAAAAGATTACTCCGGAGCTGGAATCTTTTTCAGCCCCGGTTACAGATTTTAAACAGTTTATTTCATTTCTTTCCCTGAGCACCCCCATAAAAGCAAAAACAATGGCCTCTTTAAAATCGATTATATGTTCATCAGGAATAATAACTTCTGTGTTCTTTAACTTGTCTTGCAAAGTTTCAATGAAGAAGGTGTTTTTGGCACCACCACCGGTTATCAGCAGTTTGTTGCCGGAGCGAGAACCGATTTGATTAATAACGAAAGCCAATTGATCGGTAATGTGATGTACTGAGGTGTGTAAGAGATTCTGGATGGAATCGGTTGTTCTGTTTATGATGGGGAGTACATTTTCTGAAAACCATTCGAAACCCAATGATTTAGGGTATGAATGTTTGTAAAAATCGAGGTTATTTAATTGTTCCAGTAATTTTTTGTTGAGGGTTCCTTTTTTGGCGAGTTTCCCGTTTTTGTCGTATGCCATATTAATTTTATTGCTAAGATGATTCAGCAACATATTTACCGGGGAGATATCGAATGCCACTCTTTCTCCGTTTTTGTCGAAGGAAATATTACTGATCCCTCCCAGGTTAAGGCAGAAGTCGTATTCTGAAAATAAGAACAGGTCGCCGATCGGAACCAAAGGGGCTCCCTGGCCTCCGGTTGCCACATCATTAGTTCTGAAATCGCAAATCACCTTAATCCCACAGGCATTTGCAAGATGCTGACCAGAACCGATCTGATATGTTAAACCGATTTTTGTTTGATGAAAAACGGTATGTCCGTGACTTGAAATAAAGTCAACACACAGGTTATGTTTCTTTATAAAAGTATCTACCTGTTCTCCCAGCCAGGTTCCATATTTGTTATTAAAATCTAATAGTTCAGGAGCAGACAAGTTTACAGTATTTTTTAATTTGTCTTTAAAAGCATCCTTATAGTCTATACTACTGCTTTTTAGCAATTCAAAACTCCATTTGTCATCTTGACGTTGAAATTTACAGCAGGCGATATCGAGACCATCCAATGAAGTGCCGGACATTAAACCGATTACGAAATAGGTGTTTTTCAAAAGGAAATAAATTTATATATGTACGTTCTCCAAATTTATAACTTTGTGGCTAATGAATCTAATTTTATAACTGATGGGCGAATTCACTAAAATAACCGAGCAGACTTCTTTGTATGATCATTTGGAAAATATGACAACAGATGAGATTCTTTCCAATATGAACAAGGAAGATCAAAAAGTAGCGTTAGCGGTACAGGAAGTTATTCCGGCTGTTTCCAGGCTGGTAGATGAACTGGCTGTTAGATTTGTTGATGGCGGACGTTTATTTTATATAGGAGCCGGGACCAGTGGACGATTGGGGATCTTAGACGCTTCGGAAATTCCTCCTACTTTTGGTTTGCCACATGAGAGGGTAATTGGTTTAATTGCAGGAGGAGATACCGCTATCAGAAAGGCCGTTGAGTTTGCCGAGGATGATACACAGCAAGCCTGGGTAGATTTAAAGGAGCATGATATAAATAAGAATGATGTGGTGGTAGGGATTGCAGCTTCAGGAACGACTCCATATGTTACAGGAGGTGTTAAGGATGCACGTAAACACGGCATTTTAACGGCCTGTATTACCAATAATCCGGGATCGCCTTTGGCCGGTTCTGTGGATATTCCGATTGCGGTAAATGTAGGTCCCGAGTTTGTTACCGGGAGTACACGGATGAAAAGCGGGACTTCTCAAAAACTGGTTCTTAACATGATAAGTACCGCTTTAATGATTAAAATCGGAAGGGTAGAAGGGAACAAGATGGTTAATATGCAGTTAAACAATAATAAGCTTGTAGACCGAGGCGCCCGTTTTATAACGGAAGTGTTAAATGTCGATATGGATAAAGCATTGGCTTTATTGAAAAAGCACGGGTCTGTTAAGGCAGCTATTGATGCTAACAAATAAACTATTTTGGAACAATTTTAAAGATGCCTTCGTTTTCTACAGCTATATAGATGTAGCCATCCGGAGCTTGCTTGATATTGCGCAGTCTGCCGATTCCGTCAAATAATTTTATACGTTCCGTTACCTGATTGTTTTTTATAATCATTCGTTCCAGATATTGAAATTTGAGAGAACCGACCAGCAGGTTTCCTTTCCAGTCCGGATATCGATCAGAAGAAACGAAATCCATACCGCTGGGTGCTATAGAAGGTACCCAATAATAGAGCGGTTGTTCCATTCCCTCTTTTTCTGTGGTTTCAGTAATGGGAGTACCACTGTAGTTAATACCGTATGTAATTACAGGCCAGCCATAGTTGGCTCCTTTTTTTATGATGTTGATCTCGTCGCCACCCTGAGGACCGTGTTCGTGAGTCCATATGTCGCCTGTAGAAGGATGCCTGATCATTCCCTGGGGATTTCTGTGACCATAGCTGAATATGGCTTTTTTTGCATCAGGTTCATTATAAAACGGATTGTCAGCAGGGATATTTCCATCATCGTGTAGTCTGTATATTTTTCCGCAGTCTTTGGTAATGTCTTGTGGGTTTACATCCCTGTCTCCCCTGTCTCCAATAGAGAAGTATAAATATCCCTGAGGGTCAAATTCTATTCTCGAACCAAAATGTTGTCCCCGGGTAGAATTGGGTTCGGCTTTATACAGCAGTTCGTTTTCAACCAGCGAGTCTCCTGAGAGTCTGGCTCTCATTATTGCTGTATTTCCTCCTGAGCCATTTCCTGTTTCCGAGGCAAACGAAAAATAGATCCAGCCGTTATTTTTGTAATCAGGATGTAGTTCTATGTCTAAAAACCCTCCCTGTCCGCGGTTATATATCTCCGGAGTATTTTTAATAATCTTTTTTTCTCCATTTATAAAATGAATCAAGGTTCCGGATTTTTCGGTAATCAGCATTGACCCGTCGGGTAAGAATACCATTCCCCAGGGAATAGAAAGATCGGGAACTACCAGTTCTGTTTTATATTCAAGGTTTTCAGGAGCTTTAATTTCATTGTCCTTACTTTGCGCACAGGAGAAGAGCGTGAAAGAAAAAAATATATATACGATAAACTTGTTCATAATCAATGATTTTCAGGGAATTTACAAATAATGCTTATTAAAAGCTAAGAAAAAAAGTTTGTTTTGTGGATTAATATGTTATATTTGCACTCCGAAAATCGTTCGGGGGGTTGTAGTCTCTCATCAAGTTCGAGATAAACTACACGACAAGATTATGATTTTTCGGGGTGTAGCGTAGCCCGGTTATCGCGCCTCGTTTGGGACGAGGAGGTCGCAGGTTCGAATCCTGCCACCCCGACGAACCTAGTATCAACTAGAATCAAAACACTGTTAATCGTATGATTTTCAGTGTTTTTCGTTTTTTATACACTTATTTTAATTCATTTAAAACCATATAAAAGGTGTGCAATTCGGTGTGCAATGTTTCATCAAAATTGTACTATCTTTAGAGAACCTTCGGGTATGATTTGACTTTCGATTTAACAATATTGTTTAACTCAAAGTCATTGAAAATGAAGACAAAACACACCTTTACGGTAATTTTCTTTACTAGAAAATCAAGAAGTAATCACAAACAACTTTCCATCTATGTACGCATCACAATTAACGGAAAGCGTGCAGAAATCAGTTTAAAACGAGTAATTCCAATTAAAGATTGGGATAGTAACAAAAGCCGAGGCAGAGGCAATTCCCAACAGGTAAGAACGTTAAATACCTATTTAGACGAGGTATATAACAGGCTTTTGGAGTGCCATAAGGAGATTTTAGAGGAAGACAAGTTTATATCCTCTGAAGCTATTAAAGCTCGGTATCTTGGAGAGGATGATAACAGTAAGACCTTACGGGAACTCATTGCTTACCATTATGGAAATATGGCATTTGTTCTTAAAAGAGGGACAATGAAAAATTATTATACAACTGAAAAATATCTGTACAAATTCCTGCTAAAGAAAAGAAGATTAAAGGACATCTATCTAAAGCAATTGAACTACGAATTTGTAACCGATTTTGAACACTTCCTTCGCAATTACAGGAATTCCCGGAAACAGCTCATGTTAAGCAACAACGGAGTTATGAAACATTTGGAACGTTTCAAAAAAATGGTAAACCTTGCTGTTAAATTGGAATGGATGCACAAAAACCCGTTCAACCAATTCCAATTGAAGTATCAGAAATACGATAGGGCTTACCTGAGCGAAAGGGAATTGGAACTGTTAGAAAGTACAGAGTTTACAAGTGAACGTTTACAACGGGTAAAGGATTGTTTTGTGTTTTCCTGCTATACAGGCTTGTCTTATGTGGATGTAAAGGAACTAACCGACGACAATATCGTACAGGGGATCGATGGGAACTATTGGATATTTACTAAAAGAGAAAAAACAGACGAACGTGTTAAAGTACCGTTACTGCCAAAAGCTTGGGAAATCATTGAAAAATATAGAATTTTACAGGCGACGGATTCAATGGGATATTTATTACCTGTAAATTCCAATCAAAAGACCAATAAATACTTGAAAGAGATATCAGCAATGTGTAACATCCATAAGAATATTACATTCCATGTGGCACGACATACCTTTGCCACTACCGTATTGCTCTCTAATGGCGTGCCTATTGAAACGGTATCAAAATTATTGGGTCATTCCAAGCTTACCACCACACAATTATATGCAAGGGTTGTGGAGACTAAAATAAGTGAAGATATTTCCGATTTATTGGATAGGTTTAAGTTAAAGGATAAAAATAAAAGGTATGGAATATTATCTAAAATTGAATTAAAGTAATATTTAAAATAGATATTCTTTACAAAAAATTGGAGGGGGAAAATAAATCATTTCCAACTCAAACAATTGTCGACCTTTTTGTTGTAAGTCCGTTAGAATTTTCATTTATTAATACTTATTTTTAAAAAGTGAAAAAAACTAATTATTTCTATATTGATGAAGCGGGACATGTTAATAATGATTCCGCTATATTTTTGTATGGCTGTATTAAAACAGATACTCCTTCTACTCTCGAAAAGAGTATTGAAGAATTAAAAAGCTCTATAATTGAAGAGGTTTATTATGAAGATTTCCGAAAAAGTTTGATTGAAAGGAATTTCCATGCGGTTGATGATCATTTTGATATTAGAGCTGAAATGTATAAAATTTTACCTTACTTAAATTTTAGAGGTTACTTTGTGGTTACTAACAAGATGTCTTCGTATTTTAAAAACCTTAAAAAAGAAAAAGAGGATTATGAAATAATTGATTTGATGTTAAGAAAATTGATTAAACCTAGAGTTAGTAAAAATAGAGAAGATAAAAATTGTTTTATTTTTGAGACTTTAGAGGTTGAAAAAAAGTCTTTGAAGAATATATTGGATGAATTGTTTTCTGGTCTTAGTAAAAAATATGATGTGGAGTATGAGATAGTGGGGAAAGAAAATGTAAATATGGCTGTTATAGATTATGTTAACTATAATTTATATTCTGTTTTAAACCCAAATGATAAACCTCAAAAAAGGACTCTACAGAATTTTGAAATATTAAAGGATAAAATAGCACTAATTAATGTGCTTGATGATAATTCTTTTTATAGTAGAAAAGGCGATTTGGAACATTTAGTTGAAATTAAAAATATTAGAAATAAAATGGCAGGAGACCGAGGATAAATTAACGGATACGAGTCGTATTCGATTTGGAAAAACACAAACTTGTTACCTTGGTCACTGCCTCTTTTTATATGAAAGTATCGGATATAAACAATTTAAACTTATTAGCTAATTATCTTAAGTTAGACAAAAACTTATTGAAAACTATATGTGAGAATGATTACATAGGGTTAAGCGCTAGAGAAATATTAAAGTATCGAGCAGATAATAGTGATTTAACTTTAGTGATAAAAAAAATTAAGATTTATAAAAAAAATGGAGGAATAAGGACTGTATATTCGCCAGTATCTGATAGCGTAATAAATTGTTTGAAAGTTTTAAATAAAAAGTTAAGTAAGATTTATGTTCCTTCTAAAAATGTTTTTGGTTTTATTAAAGGAAGAAGTGTCCAGTCTAATGCGTCTCAACATCTTGGAAAGAAATATGTTTACAAAGTTGACCTAAAAGATTATTTTGAATGTATAAACTCTGATATGCTTGAAAAAGCTTTTATGAGATTAGGTTTTAACAAAGCTGTTTTAGACTGTTTATGTAAAATAGTTACGATTAATAATACTCTTGCCCAAGGGTTTCATACTAGTCCGACTTTGGCTAATATTGTATTTATAGATTTAGATAATGTTTTCTCTAATATTTCTAAAAACATAACCTATACTAGATATGCAGACGATTTATATTTTTCGTCTGATGAAGAATTTGAAATTCATGATTTTATTGTTGAAAATTTAAAGAAATTTGGATTTGAAGTTAATGAAAGTAAAACTAGGATGATGAAAAGAGGAAGTAAACAATATGTAACAGGGTTAACCGTTTTTGATCCTGATTATCCAAGGATTGCTAAAAGAATTAAGAAAAAAATACGACAAGAAATCTATTATATAAAAAAATATGGTTATAAAGGCCATGTTATGCATAAATTAAAAGTGAAAAATAAAGATTATAAGACAAATGAAGATGTGAAAAATAAAGTGGATTTAGCCATTTCTGAATTACAAAGTAAAATTAATGGATGGTTACTTTATATAAATTCTATAGAACCAAAGTTTAGTAAAAAATACTCCGAGTTTCTCTATAAGAAAAGTTTTAAACCGATATCCAACAACTAGCGTCCATTATTCTTTATCTATTAATTTGAAAAACATGCTCTTCGAATGAAGAGCAAGAGGGTAACGCGCTAAAGCGACGTTACTTTTGTTAATTCATTGAAAAACAGATTATTGTGTAGTTTTGTGAATTCTATTTTTCACGGAATTTGCAGCAAAAACCTTCGGAAGCCCCGAAAACAGGCATTTTTTTGCAGCAAAAATCACGGAAAAACGTTTTCAGGATATCTTTTAAAAGGTACATTTCATATATGAAAGCCTAATTAAATACAAGATTATTTTTTAGCATAAATTATAATTTGTAACATAAAATTTCCTTTCAATACACTCCCGTCGTTTTACGAGGAGCGCATTGAAAGGAAATTCATTATTAAGCCAAAAAAATATTGTTTTTGGTATCGTTTTCATTTAGGTTTCTCACTTTTAACTAACATTTTATAGGCTTCATCTAAAAACTCTCCTTCCTCAAAGGGCATGAGACTACTTGCTAATTCCAGAGTCTTGCGGATATCCAATTCAAGATACTTGTTATTGTAAGACTCCCCTAAATAGAAGCACTTTCAAATATAGTATTTTTCCATTAAGTGTTGGTCGATTATAAGGGATGCAAAACGCGTTTTGCTTCTTTGCTCTACAAAATTGACTGGGGTTTTATATCCCAAGGACTTGTGTGGCCTAATATTATTGTAATTCCATAGCCATGTTTGTGTTTGATCTCTTACCTGATTTAATTCAAAAAATAAATGTGCATCTAAAACCTCTTTTCTATAAGAGCCATTAAATCGCTCAATTAAAGAGTTTTGAGTTGGTTTACCGGGTTGTGTGAAACAAATTTTGATACTGTGTTTGCGTGCCCAGGAGTCGAATACAGCTGAAGTGAACTCTGGGCCATTATCCACTCGTACTACTTTAGGAGCCCCTCTCCAACTAATGAGTCTGTCCAGATCCCTCACAATACGTCTGGCACTCAGTGAGGTGTCAATCCCTATCATAAGAGCTTCCCTGTTATGGTCATCAATCACATTAAAAGTTCTAAAACTCTTCCCGCTTATCAAGGTATCCTGCATAAAATCCATACTCCAGGTAATATTACAGTCCACCGGTATGATATGTGGTGTTTTAATACGTGCAGGGAGCCTTCTCTTGCGTTTTCGCCGAATGTTCAGGCTCATCATCACATAAACCCTATAAACCCGTTTATGGTTCCACAGATATCCTTTGGACCGTAACAAATAATACATCTTTTTAAAACCATATGTAGGATAAGCCTCCGCCAATTTCTCTAATTCATCTATGATATGCCGATCCTCTGTCTTGGCTTTAAAACGATAATAGTAAACCGATATGCTTAGACTGAGTGCTGTACAGGCCCGCCGGATGCTTAAGTGTTCCTCTTTGACTAAATATCCAACTGCTGCTCGTTTATCGACAGGCCTTAGAGCTTTTTTTCGATTAGGTTTTTTAATGCATTGTTTTCAAAAGCAAGATCGGCATACATCCGTTTGAACTGGGACAGTTCTGCCTCCATCTCTTTCATCTTCTTAAGTTGGTTGGCATCCATACCTCCATATTTGCTCTTCCAATTATAAAAAGTGGCCTGGCTGATCCCTTGTTCCCGGCATAGGTCAGTCACGGATTGTCCGGATTCCTGGGACTTTAAGATCTTGATGATCTGTATTTCGGTGTGTCTTGTTTTTTTCATTACCCTAAATTTAAACGTTTTTCTAATTTATAACGCTTCGTTTTTTAGGGAGCCTTACAGTGCATCGAAATTGGGATTTGGTAGCGCAGGGAACTCGTATGACCGTAGAGTTCGCTGCTTTTTTAAAAGCACTTAATAACTACGGATCATTCCCAATCTTTGCATAAACACAACAATTGGAAATGATCCTCTATTCACCTTAAAGATTGGGATAGTCATAGGAGTAGGGCAAGAGGTAGTTCTTGGATCAACTTATAACATTTAGTTAGCTTGAAGGTGTTTAGTATAAGAAGTTGAATGAATTTAGATGTAATTAAATTTCCTCTTCGGAGGGGAAGTTTAAATATATGTATTTGTTGTTATCAAGCTTTATTGTTTTTCTTTCTTTGAAAATTTTCTTAATAGTTTTTTCAAAACTCCATATTACATCCTCAGTTAAAGAGATCCAACTTTTATATAATAGTTTTTCTTTTTCAGTTATGTTAAAAGGAAGAAGCTCATGATTGTTGGTTTTTTCGTCCTTTGTATCTTTTGCGGCTATTTCACCACCAATCTTCTGGTTCATCTTTCTTTTTTTCCAGTATGCATTTTCCATGAACGTATCAGTTCCGGATAAAAATGACAAGCAACTTTCAAAGGATTTTGCGGCCGAATTATGCATGAATTGGTTTCTTATTGACATGAAAACTTGAGTATTTGCTTTATTCGTTTTATCAAAAAATTTTGTATCTAACAACAATTGGACTTTTTGATTCATTGATAATGCATGACTAGAGTTACCAATCGAAATTGCATTCTCATCTAAGTTCAGAATTATTCTTAAGCAACTACTTGCTAGGTTTTCAAAATTTACTGAATTAGATAAAACCAATAATTTAACTCTAGCCTCGTAAGCTGAAAGGGAAGTATCCTTAATAATTAGCTTATCCATTACTTTTATTTTGATAAATATAATGAACTATTCTTGCCTTTTAAGATAGTTTTGGCTAGAATTTGAATTGTATTTTTGTTTAATAAAGTAATATTTTCTTTAAGCTTTTACTATCCGCAGATAATTCACAGGAGATAATAAGAAGATGGGGATTTACCCGTATAGCGTTTAAACACAGTGGCAAAATAGGAGGAGGAGCTAAAGCCTAAATCATAGGCTACATCCTGGATACTATTTTTTGGGATTTTTAGTAACTCCTTTGCTCTTTCTATTTTTTGCCTTAAAATGTAGTCAGAGGGAGAATATCCCATTTCCTTTTTGAACTTATACTTAAAGTGGGACAAAGACAAATTATTAAAATTCGCCAGTTCCTCCAGAGAAAGGGGTTCATTCAAGTTCTTATCAATGTAGATACATGTTTCCATAATATCCTTGCTTATAGTTTTATGTTTGGACTTATTTCCAAATTCCAGGACGCTTAATAGAAAATGTATTAACAGGTTGGTTATTTTTATTTTATTGAGCCCGTCTAATGGATATTCACAAATTCTATAAATAGTATTGAGATCATATTTGAGCCTGTTAGAGCCTTTAAACACTCTGTTTTTCTTTAGTTCAAAAAAGGCATCAAAAAATAACTTTGTTTGTTTTTTAGTTAAATTTAGAAGTCTTTGATTTTTATCAGGTACTTCCATAATTAACCAAAATAAACGGCCTCGTTCCTCTGGAAAGCTTTTGGTTCCATGTTCTTCACCAGGAAATGTCAATAACAGGTCTCCACCGTTAATGCGGTAATCATTGCCTTGTATATGATAATATTGTGACCCTTTTTCAAGAAAACATATCTCAATCATATTATCATGAATATGCATTTCCAGACTTTTTTTCATTTGCCTGTAATTGTAGGTTCCCAAAACCTTGATACACTCAAACCCCAAGGCTTCTAAATCAATGATATGACGTTCATTTGTGGAGGTCCTGTCTAATTGTTGCATGTTTGAAAAAGTATTATAATATTAAAATTAATAATATTTTTTTAATTAATTATTTCCTTTGAAAAAAGAATCATTTAAAAAACTTAAACATGGATCTTAGATTATTAAATGCTTTTAATTCGCTTGCAAACAGTTTTGAAACGCAAGAACAGAGTAATTTGAAAAAAGCAGCAAGATTAATGGCCGATGCTATTGAACAGGATAGGCTCATTTATATTTTTGGAGGTGGCGGTCACACCTGCTTGGTTATGCAGGAGCTTTTTTGGAGGGCAGGGGGGTTGGCAAATTTATGCCCTATGATTGATTTTTCAATTCATCCGGCAACGCCGGCTTATATGTACCTTTCTCATGAACGTATGCATGGTGTGGGAGATGCTATGGTGGATTACTATGGTATTGGTAAGGATGATGTGGTGTTAATTTTTCATAGTTATGGTTTTAATGCACCAACCATTGATTGTGCTCTTGAAGCCAAAAAGCGAGGGGCCCATACTATTGGTATTTCTTCTTCAGATTGGAATAAAAATATACCAAAGGACTTTCCGATAAGACATAAAAGTGGTTATCATCTATCGGATGTAGTTGAAATTTTTATAGAAAACTTTGTTCCTTATGGAGATACGGTGATCGAAATTGAAGGTATGGAACAACCTATTACAGGAATTTCCAGTACCATTGATTTTTATATCGCTCACCGTTTGGAAATGGAATGTGTGAAGACCTGTGTTGATCGCGGTATTGAAGCACCGGTATGGTCAAGTGCCAATATCCCTGGAGGAGACGAAAAAAATAAAGCCTTGAGGGCCAAGTACAATCCTAGAGTTAAATTTTTATAATCCATTTTGTTATGGTAACAGAAACAGGCGTTAGTTATTACGGTATTTCTTATTCTGAACATGCCAGAAAGGATTTTCAGGAAATGAAGGCTCATAATTGTACGGCAGTATTGCTGGCTCTTACAGAATTTGATTTATTTTTTTGGAAACCTACAATACCTAAAATTGTGGACGAAGCCAAAAAGGCTGGTTTAAAAGTATATTTGAATACATGGGGTATCGGTAAGTTTTTTGGGGGCGAACCGCCATCGGTCTTTTTACAGGAATGTAGTATATATGATAAACAGTGGTCTGCTTTAACGGGGGAACCATTAGCAGCAGCTTCCCCTAGTTCTCCCGCTTTCAGAGAATATTTTTGGGGGGTTTTAGAAGATTTGGCCCGTACTTGTGATGCCGATGGATTCTTTTGGGATGAACCTCATTATGCGATGCCGGTTTATCCGATAAGTTATCAAAGTACGACGGATTTTACTTGTAGAAACCCCATAACACAAAAGCTATTTAAGGAAAAGTATGGTTATGAGATGCCTAAAACATTGACCAAAACGGTGCTTAAATTTAGGTTTGACCAAGCCAATGAAATTTTGTCGGAGGCTAGCCGAATTGTTAAAAGTATTAATCCCAATTTAACAGTAACACAATGTTCATTACCGGCCGATAACCATTTTTATGCAACTCAGGCCCGGGGTTTTGATAATTGGGAAAAGATAGCATTCAATCCGGATTATGATGTGTTTTCTACATCTATTCTAGTGGACGGGAACGATCCGATGATTGCACATCGAAATATTGCTGCTAAGACAGTGGATCTGGCTAAACAAAATAATAAACCATCACAGCGATGGATTCAATCCTTCTTTAGGTCACCTGAAGATTTAAATACCATCAGGGACATTGTGAAGATTTATGCCAAGGAGGGAGTTAATTCTATTTTCTCATGGACTTATCGTGCCGGACAAGGAACATTTTTATCTGCACCTGAACCTCAAAGGGTATGGAAAATACTGGGTGAAGCTTATGGTGAGGTGCTGAATAAAGCATTTTAATTTTGTTATAAATGAATAGTAATTTAATGAGAGGAAAATGGATATTATAGACATAGGTAGCCAGAACAGGAGGTCTACAATACGATTTTGATACAGCAGTGACTAGTAGAGCACTACCTTTTTTCAAACCCCTTTTCCATTTAAAGGGTGTCATGACAGGTTGGGCACAGTTAGTTCTGTATAGTAGGAACATTAGCTGTTGTTGTTACATCTGTACTTTTATTTACATTTCTGAAATTGTGCTGTTGTATTTATTTATTGGCAGAGATTTTTCCAAACAACATTAGATCTCGCGATGTAGCTATTGGCTCTTTTTCAATTTGGATTGTGAATGGATTAATCACCTTTTTATCGAGAGCCTTTAAAGATGGACAGGAGATTGATTATAGTTCTTGCTTTTTTCAAAAGATTTTTGCTTGAAACCACAAACAAAATCTTGGAAGAAGTTGAGCTTGAAAATGAATGACTCAACTTTTAATGGATGATTATTAATACCAACGAGTTAATCTCATATAACTGACTGGTAATAAAATTTTGTAATATAAACGATAAAAAACTAATAACTGATGAAAAAACTAAGGTTACTTTTGATTATTATTTTGCCTTATACTATACAATGTCAAGATTTAAATATAATTCCTTATCCAAATAAAGTAGAAAAGGATAAAGGTTTTTTCGAGCTAAAACCTAACACATCAATAATCTATGAAAATGATTTATTTGAACAGGCAAAACAGTATGAGGAATCACTTGAGCGCGCTACAGGTTTTTCCTTTGCTACCCGAAAGGCAACAAAAAATAAAACTAACTCTATAGTTTTACGGTTAAACAGAAAGTTACCCCATCTTGGAGAAGAAGGGTATACAATGAAAGTAACTAAAAGCCTGGTTCTAATTGAGGCTTACAACTCAAATGGAATATTTTGGGCATTGCAGACATTTCTTCAACTTCTCCCAAATGACATATTAAGGGAAGCAAAAGTCGACTCAAAAAAATGGAACATACCAAATTGTAAAATAGTTGATAAACCAAGATTTGCCTGGAGAGGACTGATGATTGATTACAGTAGAACCTTTTGGAACATAAGAACGACAAAAAAATATATCGATGCACTGGCATTTTACAAGATTAACAAACTACATATGCATCTTACAGATGATCAAGGGTGGCGTGTTGAGATTGAAAACTACCCAAAATTGACTGACGTTGCTTCTAAATTTGATACTATTTATAATGAACCCAAAGAAAGGGAAGGGTATTTTAAGAAATCTGATATTAGAGAGCTGGTTGCATATGCACAGGCAAGGAATATAGATCTTATCCCAGAGATAGAAATGCCTGGTCACTCTTCGGAGGTTTTCTCTGCCTATCCTGAATTGACCTGTAAAGGAGAAGCTATGAAAATACATCCTTTTACTGATGGCCCCAACATCCATAACGAAATATTTTGTGCCGGTAATGATGAAACCTTTGTATTTCTTAAAAACATACTTTCAGAAATAATTGAATTATTCCCATCAAAATATGTTCATATAGGAGGAGATGAGGCACCGAAAAAGCATTGGAAAGAATGCGATAAATGTCAACGAAGGATACGAGAGTTAAATTTAAAAAATGAACATGGATTGCAAAGTTGGTTTATCAGTCAAATAGAAGACTATTTATCCTCAAATGGTAAAATACTTATTGGCTGGGATGAAATTGTAGAGGGAGGATTAAGCCCGAATGCTACAGTAATGTATTGGAGGGCATGGGAAAACGAAGTTCCAGAGTTCGTTGTGAATCAGGGAAACAATTTAATCATGACTCCCACTTCTCATTGTTATTTTGATTATGGTAACGAAACCATTACCATAGAGAAGGTATATTCTTACAATCCTGTACCGTCAATTTTCAATAAAAAACAATCGGAAAAAGTTTTAGGTGTACAAGCAAATTTTTGGTCACATATCAATAGAATCGAACCTGAAATGGACAGGCAAATTTTTCCGAGAATTCTAGCATTAGCCGAAGTTGGCTGGTCTGACGAACAAAATAAGGATTGGGATAGATTTACAAGAAGTTTAAATCGTCATTTAAAAGCGTTTGATGTTTTAGGGATTTATTATTATCAAAAGGAATAAGTTGAACTCTTGGATTAATTTTATTTTAGAGGACTATCTCTTGAGGTTGGACAGTCTTTTGTTAAAAAATAAAGAATGAACATTTTAAAAAAACAGGACTTGATACATTAGTAGATAACGAGACACATAAAACTATACAAAAGCATGTAATTGTAAAAGGCTTGGACTTAAACAAAACCATTTAGTATTAAAGTTCTCATGTAAAATATTCTATGTCACTTGAAAAGAATCAAAAGAGATAACTAATTCCACCTTTGTAAAATAAAATTGGTGTTAATAGAAGGTAATTGGTTTCAGTTAAAATCAAAGCACGGGGGAAGAGGAACTAACCAAAACTATTCTTTTTCCATTAGTTATATGCGGTTTCAAGTGACAATTTCTTTGAGCAATGCGGGTCCTGATAAAATTCCAGAGAAGAAAACTATGAAAATGGTTGAGAAGTGCCTGTTATTGTTAAATAAATACGCGACTCAACTTACTGCATTGAAAGGTACTGATATACTTAGGAATGCTAAGAGGCCACACCTCTGCTCTCTGAAGTCTCTTGCCTAGGAAGTATACTGAGCAGAATGACTGTTCCGCTAAGTCCGAAACCTTTACGGAGCAGGCATTCAACTCCCAATAATTCGCACTTGTATTAGGGGAGTAGAGCGTAAGATTAGGGAGGATATTGGGATTCTTTTCAAACGATTTTAATTTAAATCATTAAATTAACAGTTCATTTTTACCTTATGAATACATTTTCGAATTTTAAAACCTTTAATGAGTACATTGGTTTGTCAGAGCCATTGGATCAACATATAGATGTTGGTGTTTATCCTGAAAAAACACGTTTGAAATCTGAAGCTGTTTATATCGATTTTTACCGTATATCGTTTAAAACCAATTATGTAAATCCTGGTTTTCCTGATTACGACTCGAAAAAAACGGAGCCGATAACGGCCGTTTTTTTTAATAGTCCAGGCAATTTATATGAGTGGAATTTAACGGAAAAGTTTGAAGGCTACTATCTTCAGTTATCTAAGGAACTTATAGAAGCAAACCGTTATCTCTTCAAAAATTATTTAGAATACGGCTATCACGAAGCACTTTTTTTAACCAAAGAGGAAGAAATTGAAGTAATCCGTCTTTATCAATTTCTTTTAAAACACTACCAGCGTAACTTTAAAGAAAAGAACATTCTTCGAGCCTCTGTGAATCTCATTTTAAATATGGTTGAATCTTATTACAAACGCCAGTTTAAAACAGAGATCAAGATGTATAGTCCCATTGTTAGCGAGTTTCAGCAATTGCTTCGCGATTATTATAATGGACCGATAGAAGGAGTCCCTACCGTACATTATTTTGCCAATAAAATGAAACTCACACCCAATTATCTTGGTGATGTTTTAAAAACCTATACGCAGAAATCTGCTATTGCTACCATTCATGAGCGTACCACCAACAGAGCAAAGGAATTACTTCTTGAAACGAACCTAACCAATGCTGAAATAGCCTTTGAGTTAGGGTTTGATTATCCTAACTATTTTGCTAAGTTTTTTAAAAAACAAACGCAATTAACCCCCAGGCAATATAGAGTAAAGCAAAAAACTAAGAATAGTTGAAAATAGTAGGTATCAGTAAAATGTTTCTTTTTTGTCTGTAAAAATCACCATGTAAACTTCTTGTTATCAGGTAATTTTGAGTTGCAATTAATTGTTAATTCTAAAAACTCAATATTATGTCACAAGAAAAAATTTCATACAAGAACACGAATAACGGAATAATAATGTCCGCTTATTTAGACCTTCCAAACGATTTTGATAAAAACAAAGCTTATCCAGCTATAGTAATTACACACCCGGGTGGTGGTGTAAAAGAACAAACAGCTGGTATTTATGGACGTAAATTTGCAGAACATGGTTTTGTAACCATAGTAACAGATGCATCTTACCAAGGAGAGAGTGGTGGAGAACCACGCCAATTGGAAAACCCTTATATCAGAACTGAAGATATTAGTTCTGCTGTTGATTATTTAACTACATTACCTTATATAGATAACGAGCGAATTGGAGCCTGGGGAATCTGTGCAGGTGGTGGTTATACGGTAAATGCTGCTATCAATGATAAGCGTATCAAAGCTGTTGGTACTGTAAGTGCTGTAAATATTGGTCATATGATTAGCAAGGGGTGGTTGGGCGACCAGGATATGAAAGATGCTATAGGCTCATTGCAATTTGGTGCTCAAGCCCGTACCATTGAAGCTAATAGTGGAGATATTGTTCAAATGCCTATGGCACCTCTAAATGAAGACGATACACCTTATACTGATTTGAAAGAAGCTTGGGAATATTACCATACAGATAGAGCACAATGTTCTACATCACCAGGTTACGGTACAGCGAGAAGCCTAACACAATTGGTTACATATGATGCATACAATATGGCTGAAATTTACCTTACACAACCATTATTTGTAGTAGCAGGAAGCATTGCTGAATCTAAATGGATGAGTGATGACCTTATGGAAAGAGCAGGAACTGACAACAAACAAATGTATATTGTTGAAGGTGCAAACCACATGAAATTATATGATATCCCTCAATATTTAGATGAGGCAGTTGCTCAATTAGCACCCTTCTTTAAAGAGCATTTAGGAGTCGCAGAACTCGCTGAAGCTTAATAACACATTATTCAATAAGCCGAAGAAATGTTTTGCTTCGGCTTTCTAATCTTATAAAAAATAAAATGGAACATCAAATAAATTTAGCTGGTATCGAAAATCAGCCAACAAGTACAGCAAGAATGTCAAAAGAAATGATGGAAAATGCTGTTGACCAGATGAACAAAATTTCAGAAGAAGACTATGCCAAAATTATGGGTATGGTAAAAGTTTGCAAAAGGGAATGGAGAAGTTTATTGCACAAAACTCCGGATGATTACGGAATGAAAGGATGGGAAGATATCTATTTTCAAGCAGATGATGGCGTACCTTTAAACGGATGGTATATTCCTGCCAAAGGAGGCGAAAGCGATAAACTTGTTATTTTCAATCATGCACTACCAATGAGCAGAGCAGGTTTTCAAGGACATATGGGAGAGCCTTGGAGTGGTTTTGAAGCGGTAGAAATAGACTTCGTAATACAGATGAAACATTTAACCGATGCAGGTTACAATGTATTGGCTTACGATATTCGTAATCACGGTCAAAGCGGTACTGCCAACGATGGTATGTGTGGTATCGGATTGTTAGAGTGGAGAGATTGTGTAGGTGTAAAAAAATATGTCGATGAACATCCTCGATTAAACAAAATGAAGGTAGCTCTTTATAGTCAATGTATGGGAGGCTGTTCCCAATACGTAGCTATCGATAAACAACCTGAATTGTTTGAGAATGTAAAATGTATGTGCAGTCCGTTAGTGCCTTCTATGCGGTCTATTTATAATGCATTCTCTAAATTATTAGGAGTAAGTGAGTATTTAGATTTATTAGATTTTGAATTGATTAGAGCTGGAGGGTTTACTCGTGATGAAATGGATCCAAAATTATACACCAAAAACATCAAAATGCCTTTGCTTATGTGGCAAGTAAAAAACGATGCGTGGGTAGAAAATCCGGGTGATGCTGAAGCCACTTTTGCAACCATTCCAAGCAAAGAAAAAGAATTGTTTTGGATTGAAGGAACAACACACCGTTTCAAAGATGGTTATAACTATTTTGGTAGAACACCAGAGAAAGTATTGGCTTTCCTTGATTCACATATGAAATAAAATAGCATTAACCATAAGGCCGAAGTTATGCTTCGGCTTTATAATATAACAGAATTATGAAAAATGTACTCATATTAGGAGCTAGTGGTGCAATTGCTCAACATACTATAGAAAAGTTACAAAACGATAACAATATCAATTTAACCCTTTTTGTGAGAAGTTCTAATAAAATAAAGCGATTTAAAAATTCACATATACAAATTATCGAAGGCGATGTATTGAATACATTAGACCTAAAAGAAGCCTTAAAGGACAAAGATATTGTATATGCAAATCTTTCTGGTCCAATGGAAGATTTGGCTCAAGCAATCATTAATGAAATGGAAGAAAGTAAACCCAAAAGATTGATTTTTGTAACCTCATTGGGTATTTACAATGAAATACCAGGTAAATTTGGAGAGTGGAATGATAAAATGATTGGAGGAGCTTTAAAAACCTATAGAAAAGCTGCTGATATAATTGAAGCTTCCGATTTAGACTATACCATTGTTAGACCCGCCTGGTTAACCAATAAAGATGAGGTGAATTTTGAAAAGACTCAAAAAGGTGAAGATTTTAAAGGAACCGAAGTATCTCGTAAAAGTGTAGGGAATTATATAGCTGAAATTATCCAACATCCAGAGATAGATATTAAAGCAAGCGTGGGTATAAACAAACCAGGAACCGAAGGTGATCAACCAGCTTTTTATTAAATTAAGCTTGAGATGAAAAAAGTCATTATAACCGGGTCTACAGGGATGTTAGGAAAGGGAGTGTCATTAGAATGCCTTCATCATCCTGAAATTGAAAAATACTGGAACAATTATAAAGCCGTTGCTCAGGGTAGGCTCTTTCCTAAAATATCCAACCAAAAGCTGAATTCTTATTTGAAGGAGATTGCCGATGCCTGCGGCATCAAAAAGAATCTGAATTTCCATATTGCCAGACATACCTTTGCTACTATAGTAACACTTTTAAATGATGTACCTATAGAAACGGTTTCCAAGATGTTGGGCCATACAAAATTATCTACGACACAAAAGTATGCCAGGGTGATAGAAAAGAAGATCAGCAAGGATATGAGGCAGCTAAAAATGAAATCAAAAAAGAGCCAACAGTACACAAAAACTGAATTTGAACATTTAAGAATCGTTTGAGAGAAGATTTCGATACTATCCCGTAAAGTGTATAAATAAAATTCATCGAGGATTTGACTTTTCTACAGTTGAATCCTTTTTAAAATATAGTCAAAAACTGGTTTAAAATAATGCCCAATTATGAAGACACGAGCTCAATCTTTCATTTTATGATTTGCAGACAATACATGTTTACCGAACATGAAATATAAAATAATGTCTAGTTTTTCTCCTGCTTTTTCCCTGATAATTGAAAAAGCCTTGCTCATTTGATTTTCTACTGTTCTAAAAGATATTCCTAGGTGTTCTGCAATTTCACCATAAGTAAGTCCTTCTTCTTTACCCATGATAAATATCTCTTTGCATTTCGGAGGAAGGTGTTGTATTTCCTGCTTTACCAAAGTTATTAATCTGGCAAGCTCATGAGTGTCTTCTTCTTCCAATATCGTATTTAGCGTATTAATATATTCTTTTTCAAGATTCAGTAGGTGCGCTTTTTTGCGATATTGATTGATGAACTCATTATAGACACTTTGATATAGATAATTCTTTACGGAGTAATTATCCTTTAATTTTTGTCTCCCTTCCCAAACCCTCATAAATATGTTTTGAACGATATCCTCAGATAAATAAACATCTTTGCATAAGCTTTTGGCATAGACACATAATTTTTCATAATAATGATCCATTAAATAAGCGTAAGCATCTTCATGCCCCAGCTTTAAATACTTAACCAGAATATCGTTATCTGAGAAATCTGAAGACATAGTTTAATTAAAATTTAATGTAATGGTAAACTTAAGAAAATAATTTTTTATTCGATTTTGTGGGTGGGTAGATTTGACATACGTAATAATAAAAAAGGGTTCCTTTAAAATGGATCAAAAAATAGAAAAAATACTGGTTAAGTATTTGATGAATGCAGCTGATATTGACGATTTGGAGATATTATCAAATTGGTTAAAGAAAGAGGAGAACAAACAAATATTTAAAAACCATGTTAAAATAAATTATGTAATGGATAGCAATTTCAATGAGTTTGATGTTGTAAGTGCCAAAGAAGAGTATCTGCAAAAAATCCGGTTGAAGAAACGAAGAGATCGTAAGTTAAAAACATACAATGCATTAAGAAATGCAGCCGCTGTCATTGCAATAGGTTTTGCATCTGTTTATCTATTAAATGAATTTGCTTTTAAAGAAGCTACAGCGTATGGTACATCTACTGTAGTAAACAGTCAAATAGAGCCGGGTACCGACAAGGCAACCCTGACTTTAGAAGACGGTTCGCAAATTGCGTTGGAAAAAGGAAGTTCTTTGCAAACACAAAATGCCAATAGCAATGGAGAAGAGATTGTATATGAAGCAGATAAAAAAAGGGGAAAAGAGGTGGTGTATAACTACCTTACTATTCCTAGGGGCGGACAGTTTCATGTGGTTTTATCAGACGGGACAGAAGTTTGGCTAAACTCTGAATCGCAATTAAAATATCCGGTTGCTTTTATTGATGGTGAATCTCGTGAAGTAGAATTGATCTATGGAGAAGCTTACTTCGATGTATCTCCAAGTACAGCACATAAAGGGGCCAGGTTTAAGGTTTTCAATCAGTCTCAGGAAGTTGAAGTTTTGGGAACTGAGTTTAATATAAAAGCTTATAAAGAAGAAACAAACATCTATACAACACTGGTAGAAGGGAAAGTAACTGTTAATTTTGGTGATCAACAACAAAAATTACTTCCTAATCAGCAGTCTGTCACAAATATAGATCAAAAAGATATTGAAGTCAGAAACGTAGATGTTTATGGAGAAACTTCATGGAGAAAAGGACTTTTCAGTTTTAAGAGCAAATCTCTTAAAGAAATTATGACTGTAATTTCTCGCTGGTATGATGTAGAGGTCATTTTTGAAAATTCAGAGTTAGAAAATGCCATGTTTAATGGGGTACTTAAAAAAGACCAATCACTGGAAGTGTTATTAAAAGCCATTAATAAAACAAATCTAATCAGCGCTTATGAGATAAAAGAAGATAAAGTAATAATAAAATAAAAAAGGGAGTAAAGATGATACCGCCACAGTACTACTCTTTATCCCCTCTGAATCCTTAATTAATTAAATAGTTTAACTAACTAAAACACAAATTTATGAATTTAAATTTTACCAATTACTCTTCTGGTAAGTGGAAGAGGATTTTACTTTTAATGATGAGAACCTTTATATTCTTATTTTGCACCACCGTCTTTAGTTTTACTACACACAATGTATTTTCTCAAAATACAAAAGTTACAATTAATGAAGACAAAGTTTTAACCATCGATGAGGTTTTTGACCTTATAAGAACGCAAACAGACTATTCTTTTCTTTACGAAAGAGATCTGTTTAAGAATACTCCGAAAGTACACCTTAAAAAAGGAAAAATTGAAGCTAACGAATTGTTAAAGAGTATTATTTCCAGTAAAAAATACAAACTGGACTTAATGGAAAACAATGTGATAGTTATCAGTGAAACATTGTTGATGCCAACTATTCAAAAGCATGAAATTAATGGGATTGTTGTAGATAAAGATGGACAACCAATGCCGGGAGCCAACATTCTGGAAAAAGGGACAACTAATGGAGTACAGTCTGATTTTGATGGTAATTTCACACTCCTTGTATCAAATCAGCCGGTAACCTTGGTAATATCTTTTATTGGGTTTAAAACTCAGGAGATTCAGGCTACAAGCTCAGGGCATATAAAAGTAATTTTAGAAGAGGAAGCGGCAGCTTTAGATGAAGTTGTTGTGGTGGGGTTTGGAACACAAAAGAAAAAAGATCTTACTGGAGCTGTTAGTCAGGTTAAAATGGATGAAGTACTTGGAAGCAGGCCGGTAACGAGCTTAGGTTCGGCATTACAAGGTACAATGTCTGGATTTACAACATCGACTTCCGTACTACCTGGAGGAGATAATAGTTTTAATATCAGAGGGATAACATCTATAAACGGAGGAGGACCATTAATACTTGTAGATAATACTGTAATGGAAAACCTGAAAATGCTAAACCTTAATGATATAGAGAGTATTACAGTACTTAAAGACGCTTCGGCTGCAGCTATTTATGGAGCCCGGGCCTCATTCGGAGTAGTTTTGATTACAACAAAAAAAGGGAAATCAAATCAAAAGCCGTCTATCCGATACACCAACAATTTTTCTGTATCTAAACCTATCAATATTTTAGAAGCAGCTTCACCCCTCGAGACTGTAACAGCCTTAAAAGATATGGGATATGACGCATACTGGTCCGGGCAAAATATAGATTTATGGCTAGATCTCCTTAATGAATATATTGCAGATCCTTCAAAATATCCGCTAGGATGGACAGAAGTAAACGGGACCAAGTACTTCTTAAAAGAAACAAATGTGGTGGAAGATATGTTTGAAAGTTTCGGAGGATTTAAAAGTATGCATAACCTATCTATTGTTGGTGGTTCAGAAAAGAGCAGTTACAGAATTTCATTTGGGCAATTAGATGAAGATGGTGTTTTAATTACGGATAAAGACTCTTATAAAAGAACGAATATCTCATCATATGTTAGCTCCGATGTAACGCCTTGGTTAACTACATCACTGGATGTTAAATATGCTGCGGATGATCGAGGATATCCCAATACCGGTTCTTTTGGACTTTTCCGAACCGACTACCCGTCATATCACCCTGAAGGTACAATTCCGTACCAAGGGGAGGAATATCCGGTACAAACCCCGGAAAATGCCATAAAATACGGAACCAAGCAAACTTGGAAAAACAATAATATTCGTCTGTTTTCACATACGGAGATAAAACTCATAGAAGATTTAAAAATAACATTCGATTATTCCTATCAGCAAAATAGTCAGAAAAACAGAAGGTACAATAACTATTTTCTACTTCAACAAGGGCTACAAGATGCCTTGAATCCATCAGATCAAAATACAACGTTTTATTTGGCAAATGAATTAAGAACTTATAAAACATTAAACCTTTTTGCCAATTATAATAAATCGTTCAAAAACGTACACAACTTTGAGTCTCTTGTCGGATTTAACCAGGAAGAGCGTAATTATGAGTCTCATTGGTCGCGTTCATTTCTTCAAATCAGTAATGAGCAACCCTCTTTAGGAGGAACAACAGGAGCTACACCACCGGAAACAGACGATGCTTATGATCGATATACGCTCAGGGGTGCTTTTGGAAGGTTGAGTTATAACTATAAGGAAAAGTATTTAGTAAGCTTTAACGGACGTTATGATCTGAGCTCTAAGTTTCCTGACGGCTACCGAAATGGTTTCTTTCCATCAGTTTCTGCAGGTTGGGTTATTTCGAGAGAGCCATTTTTTAAACCAGTAGAAAATACCCTGTCATTTTTTAAAATAAGAGGTTCGCTTGGATCCTTAGGGAATCAGAATATAGGTAATTATGGCTTTTTGGCAACGATGAATCCTTTCAATGCAAACTGGATCAACAATGATCAGCAACCAACAAGTCTGACAACCCCTGGTCTGGTAAGGTCTAACTATACATGGGAAAAAGTAGAGAGTCTCAATGGAGGGGTTGATTTTGGCGCCTTCAGGAATAGGCTAACAGGAGCTTTTGAGATTTTTAAACGTCAAACTATAGGTATGCTGGCACCCGGACTTGACTTCCCGGCGGTAGCAGGTGCGCCTGCACCATTACAGAATGCTGCTGACTTAAAAACCACCGGTTGGGAACTTACCTTGAACTGGAAAGGCGGAAATACCGAGAAATTATCGTATGGATTAGGTGTGGTTATAAGCGATTCAAAGGCAGTGATTACCAAATATCGAAATGAGAATAATGCACTTATGATTGGTGGAAGCGGAGGCTTAAATAACTATTATATAGGAATGGAAATTGGTGAAATATGGGGGTATGAAACAGATGGCTTCTATACTGCATCTGATTTTAATTCAGATGGTACTTTAAAAGAGGAGGTTGTTAGAATTAATGGGGTTATATCACATGAAGGAGATATAAAATATAAGAACTTAAGAGATTCTGAAACTTCTGTTAATACTATTGATGCAGGAGAGAACACTCTGGAGAATTCTGGAGATAGAAGAATTATAGGTAATACAACACCTCGATATAGTTATGGATTTAATGGTTTTCTAGACTATAAAAATTTTAGCTTTTCATTCATTTTACAAGGTGTTGCCAAAAGAAATCTATGGGTTGGAGGAGATGTAATGTTTCCACACTCCGGGTACTTCTCAACACTTCAAAGTCACCAGTTAGATTATTGGACTCCTGAAAACACTAATGCGTATTACGGGCGTATTTATGCCAATACACAAGAAGCACATGGAGTTAACCAAAGAGTCCAAACTAAATTTTTGCAAGATGCATCATACTTGCGGGTTAAAAATGTAACATTAAGCTACAAGCTTCCTAAA
Organism: Zhouia spongiae; assembly: GCF_022760175.1. Lineage (GTDB taxonomy): Bacteria > Bacteroidota > Bacteroidia > Flavobacteriales > Flavobacteriaceae > Zhouia > Zhouia spongiae. The sequence continues at coordinate 30,362 of NZ_CP094326.1, read as the reverse complement.
AACGTAATTGAAAAATTAGGATTGGGCGAATTAAGTATATTTTATAGCGGTGAAAACCTGTTTACATTTACAAATCTGGTTCAGGGGGTAGATCCGGAGTCAACGGCTTGGTCTTATCCAAACTACACGACTTCATCTATTGGTATTAATGTAAATTTTTAAACGAGAAAAATATGAATATTCACAATAAAAATAAAAAAGCCATAAAAAAACTTCGCTTACTAAAAACAACACTTTTCATACTTGTTGTTTTAATCGCCGCAAGTTGTGACGATGATTTTCTTAACGAACTTCCTCAGGATAAGTATACGGAGCAGACAGCCTTCAGATCGTACGATAATTTTAAAACCTATGCATGGTCATTATACGATATTTTTTCCGCTGGAAGTCATTTACAACGTATTCAAAACAGCGGGTCTGTATATGCTGGTGATGTGGAAGCTAATTATCTCTACAGACCTAACGGAAGAAACAGATGGGCCTGGCAAACAGTAAGTGTTGAAAATGCACCGGGAGGCTGGGATTACTCATATATAAGAACCGTTAATGTCATGCTTGATAATATTGACAATTCAGAAATGACTGAAAGTGAAAAGGAGCATTGGCGTTCCGTAGGACTCTTTTTTAGGTCATATCATTATATGGAATTATTAAGTCGTTTTGGAGGAGTTCCGTGGATCGAACATGTTGTAAATGAAAATCAGACAGACATTATTTACGGATCACGTGATTCACGCGATCTTGTAGCTTCAAATATTTTGAGAGATCTAAAATATGCAGAAGAGCATATTAAAATTGCCGGCGATGGTAATAATACCATAAATCAGGATTGTGTTCGTGCTTTGTTGTCAAGATTTGGACTTCGTGAAGGTACATGGCGTAATTATCATGGACTTCAGGATGGGCTTACCTATTTACAAGAGGCAGAACGAGTGTCTAAAATGCTTATAGATAAGTATCCTTCTGTCGGCAATAACTTTCAGCATCGTTGGTCAACAGAAGACTTAAGTACATACCCGGGTACAATTTTATACAAAGAATACGCTACAAATATTATAATGCAACCATTTTCCAGGCACGAAAGGGGAGGCGGACAGGTTGTAGAAATGCATGCCCGCACCTTAGAACGTTATTTATGCACAGACGGAAAACCAATAGCAACCAGTGAAGTGTATGATGGGGATACCACCATATATGATGAATTCAGAAACAGGGATCTTAGATTATTGTATCGTGTTTTTCCTCCATATAAAGTAAATAGAATAAATGGTAACAATGTAGATTGGGAGCATACAGGTAATCCTCAAGATCGTGAATACATAGATTTAATGAATAATCTGGATGTAACCGGAAACAGACCATTTCCTGTTTTGAGCTGGCAACCTTTTACTATTGACAGGATGCCGCATATCAAAGGATCGGCAAATTCATTAGCACCTGTATCTAACTATTGTGGTTATTATATAAACATGTTTTATAATGTGGCTACCAATGTAACAGGAGGTGCAGCGTTCTCTACTACAGACTCTCCGATTTTTCATCTCGAAGAAGTGTTGTTAAACTATGCAGAAACCATGTTCGAATTGGGCAAATTCAATCAGGAAGTAGCGGATATAACAATCAACAAATTGCGGCCAAGAGCAGGAGTGACAAACATGATTGTGGCAGATATCTCTGATGCTTTTGATCCAAACAGAGACCCGGAAGTTCCGGCAGTACTTTGGGAAATACGAAGAGAACGTATGGTAGAATTAATGGGAGAAGGTTTTGGTTTTGATGATATCAGACGTTGGAAAAAGGCTGACTATTTCATAAATCAGCAACCACTGGGGGTAAGAATACCGCGTGAAGGCAATCCAAGCTCACTAAAATGGGTAGAGTCAGGCGATGATGCTGGTCGTTGCTACCGCGTTGATGACGTTGTTCAAATGGGATTAGGTTGGCAAGAGCATTATTATTTATATCCTGTTCCTTTGAATCAGAGAACACTCAACCCTAATTTGGAGCAGAATCCTCTATGGGAATAATCGTAAAGAAGTATTTAATGATAATGGACATTTGATATCCCCGTAGCTATACGGGATAAGTCTCAATTATCGAGTTAATCAGTATACAGATTGAACCCATTTGGACTTTCCTTAAATTGGTTGAAAAAAAGGAACTTTCATATTCACATATAGAGTCTGAAGCGGGTTCAATCATAAATTGAAACATAATCAAATTAAAAACGTCGTGTTTACCATAACTAATAAATAATCCCGGAGTTGTTCTTGTGAAAGCCCTTCGGGAATACTTCACCGGGACAAGTTCTTGGTTACCCGATCTGATACCGGCCAGACAGAGAGTATTCTGGTAGGGAAAGGACAAGTTTTAAAATAGCTTGACATCCTTTTGATTATCATAATAAAGCATCTAAATATAGACACCAAACAACCAGTTGAAAAATCATTTAAGTACACTTATGAGAACTAATTTTATGAAATCTATCTCCAAAATTATTTGGGTTCTGGTATTTGTAAACATTCATGTTATACATGCGCAGAAAAATAAGTCACGCGATATCAATAAACCCAATGTAATTTATATCATGGCAGATGATTTGGGAGAAGGTCTGCTTTCTTATTACGGACAAAAACATTTTACAACACCTAATATCGATAAGCTGGCTCAACAAGGAATTGTTTTTAATAATTCATATTCCAGTACCTTTTGCGCCCCTTCAAGAGCTACTTTCCTTACCGGATATAATGACTGCCGCGAAAATAAATATGTGTTAACCACGGGAAGAAGTTATAAAGAAGCTGCTGTAGATGAATCAAAAGACGAGGTGATTCAGAATGCAATTAACTCCGCAATTGGAAAAGAACCGGATATTACTTATCTCCCGCAAATATTCAAGGCTGCCGGTTATGTAACAGGACAAATAGGGAAGTTGGACTATGGTTTTGTAACTACTTCAAAACAAATAGATAATCATGGGTGGAATTACCATTACGGCTATTACGACCATACACAATGTCACGGATTTTATCCTATGTTCCTACACGAAAATGGCAAGCGCGTTTCTATACCGGGAAACACACATCCGGATGCAGCCAAAACAGGAGAGTCCGGATCTGATGAGCAACAGGAAAAAGATCGGTGGGATATGAATGGCAAAACAGTCTATTCTCAGGACTTATTTTTGAGTAAAATGTTAGAGTTCATTAGGGAAAATAAAGAGAAACCTTTCTTTTTATATCATCCAACACAGCTTCCTCATGGTCCTGTAGCGATACCTGCTATTCATCCTGAAGTAGCCTTTAGCGACTCACTTACTCTAATAGAAAAGGCTTATGCCTCAATGGTGAAGAGATTGGATGACGATTTAGGGGTCATTTTTAATGAGTTGGAAACGCTGGGGATTGCCGAAAATACAATGATTGTTTTTTCATCCGATAACGGTCATGAACTCTATTATAATTATGAAGGACGCACTGCCAAGCCATATAAGAACATGAAAACCGGGGAGCCTTTTAACAATATTACCGATAAATTCTATAGTGAAATTGGCGGTGATATTTTTAATGGTAATAAAGGACAGGCTGGTCTCAAACGTAGTAATTGGAATGGAGGAGTTAAAGTCCCTTTGTTCGTCTACTGGCCGAAAAAAGTAAAATCGGGGGCACAGTCCGAAAAGCTGGTAGCTAACTACGATTTTATGGCGACAATGGCAGATATGCTTGACATTAAAATAAAAGAAAAAAAGGATGGAGTCTCTTATTTTAATGAATTCTTGGGTAAGAAAAGCAAGAAGACTAAAGATCGTAATTCTATAGCATTTGCTTCTTTTATGGGACCGGCCTTAATAACAAAGGACGGGTGGAAACTCAGATACTTCGCACCTAAAAAAATATACCAATTATACTATTTGCCGGATGATTATAAAGAAACCACCGACCTTTCAAAACAGTATCCTGAAAAAGTAGAAACATTAAAATCTGAATTGATTCAAAAATGCGACGGTAACTTAATAAATGGTTCAATCAGTTATAGTAGGAACTTTATCTATATAAAATAGAGCAAACTATTAGTGAAAGAGATGTTTATATAAAACAAAATATAATTGCATCCATCTGTTAGGAAGAATGAAGGTCTGTCTTTTTGAATCATCGACATTATGGCAGAATAATTTTTGAAAAGTTAAGAAATCGCACGAATCATTTTTCTGGCAAAAGAATGATTAAAAAATAAAAATTTAATTAAAATGAATAAAGGTTTAAGGAAGGTCGTTTTATCCTTGATGGTAATGTGTTTTAGTTTCCACGTACAATCACAGAATAGTACAACTATTAAGACAAACAACCATTTATTAGAGTTTGCCAACCTGGCTAAAAGTTGGGATGAAGGGGTTCCTTTGGGAAATGGATTTATAGGGGCGCTTATTTGGCAAAAGAACGACCATTTAAGAATGTCCTTAGACAATGTTTATCTATGGGATTTAAGGCCAATGGAAAATTTAAATAGCCCTGAATTTAAGTTCTCATGGGTTTACGAGAAATGGAAGTCTGATCAGTACAAGGATGTACAGGATAAATTTGATGTTCCCTACGACAGGTCCCCGGCTCCTTCTAAAATCCCGGGAGCAGCTATAGAGTTTGATATCAGCTCTTTTGGTGATGTTAAAAAAGTTAGCCTTTCTTTAAATAATGCGCTGTGTAAGGTGAAATGGGACTCGGATATAGAGTTTTCATCGTTTGTTCACGCATCCAAAAATGAAGGCTGGTTTAAGTTTAAGGGGGTCGATGAAGATTTTAAACCGATGTTAATTCCTCCGGTTTATGATAAAGGATCGGATACCGATGCATCTCCGGTTAAAGGCCAGGACCTGCGTAAACTTGGTTATTCAAATGGAAAACAGATTGGGGGTAATAACCGGCTGGAGTATATTCAGGAAGGCTGGGGAGGTTTTAAATATAAGGTTAGCGTAGCGTGGACTTATGTAGATAAAACCATCATAGGTAAATGGAGCATTATCACAAACTCCAAAAATAAAATTGATTTATTTCGAACAGAAGATGTTGTGTCGACAATGAATAATGAAAAAAGCTTTGAAAATGCATTACGAGATCATTCACAATGGTGGGATAATTTTTGGAGTAAATCGTCAATACAATTACCAGATCATGTTTTGGAAAAACAGTGGTATATGGAGCAATATAAATTTGGCTCTTCGGCAAGATCAGGAGCACCTCCTATCTCACTTCAGGCCGTATGGACTGCCGACAATGGAAAGTTACCACCGTGGAAAGGAGATTTTCATCACGATTTAAATACCCAATTAAGCTATTGGCCTTCTTATTCAGGAAATCATCTCGATCTAGAGATCGGCTTTTTAGAATGGTTGGTAGCCAATAAAAAAAGTTTTAAAAAATATACTAAAACATATTTTGAATCTGACGGATTAGCCGTTCCGGGGGTTACTACTTTAACAGGAGAGCCTATGGGAGGATGGATACAGTACGCTTTTGGGCCCACAGTTTCAGGTTGGTTGGGACAGCATTTTTATTTGCATTGGCGTTACTCAATGGACAGAGAGTTCTTAAAGGAACATGCTTATCCCTGGATTAGAGATGTAGCTATTCTTTTTCAGGAAATTTCTGTTAAAGATGAATCAGGATTACGTAAACTACCCATTAGTTCAAGTCCGGAAATACATAACAATTCCAGAAAAGCCTGGTTCGGCGAAACTACTAATTTTGATTTGGCTACTATTCGATGGACATACGGGAGGGCTGCAGAATTGGCCCAGGAATTGGGTAAGAATAAAGAAGCAAAGAAGTGGAAGGAACAACTCAAAGAATGGCCTTATTTTGCTATCGATGACCAAAGCGGATTAATGGTAGCACCTGATAATCCTTATACCCAATCCCACAGGCATTTATCGCATCTAATGGCGTTCCATCCGTATGGATTGATTGATTACTCGGGTGGCGATAAGGATAAACAATTGATAAATAATACATTAGGCCAGTTGATTAAAGCCGGAACCGATTATTTTACAGGATATTCGTTTAGTTGGTTGGGGAATTTACAGGCGAGAGCTTTTGATGGGGAAGGGGCAGCAAAGACCTTGAGAATTTTTGCTGAGAATTTCTGTTTGCCCAATTCTTTTCATGTAAACGGAGAGCAATTCAATAGAGGATATTCCAAGTTTAAGTATCGTCCCTTCACCTTAGAAGGTAATTTTGCATTTGCAGCAGCCATTCAGGAAATGTTGATTCAAAGCCATACGGGGGTCATAAAAATATTTCCAGCCGTTCCTGAAAGTTGGAAAGATATTGGATTTCAACAATTAAGGACCGAAGGAGCATTTTTGGTTTCTGTACAAAAGAAAGAAGGTAAAGTTGTAAGGGTTACTGTTCTTTCTGAAAAAGGAGGTGTTTTAAAACTGCAAGACCCTATTAACAGTAAGGATTTAAAAATTAATACAGCGTACAAAATTAAAAACGGAGTTATTATAATTAAAACAAAGCCTGGTCAGGAAATAACGATTATGGATTAACGCAAAGAATAATAAATGTTTCAGATAACAGGTTTATTTGATAGTAGAGATGTAAATGATGCTGACTTTATATTTGATGGATAGCTTTTGTATCGGGGGGATATAAGTTAATCATTTAAATTTTATTGCAAGAAGTTTTGTTATAAGAGATGATTTAAGGAATTTTCAAAAAGGAAAGCTCTCGTTTAAAGAAGCTGCCAAGAGTCAGCTTCTTTTTTGGTTTGGGGAGATACTACCTTATTATTGCTGTGCGACTGTCGGATTTAGAATTGACTAATTTATCTAATGTGAATCGGTTGCATATACTACTCATATTTAGTGAGTATTATTATCAATTTTACCTTACGGGTGTACGCACCCTTGATAAATTCTTTAACCTGTAATAAGTTTAATACCATCTTTCTCAACCTTGTACTTTGGTCATAAGCTCATAATAATTCCAGTTTTTCAGTACAAAAGCTTCTTCTATAGCAATCCCAGCTCTATCTTCCTGATTTTTTAATAAAACAAGAGGACTTACTTGATGTTTAACACAGAAATCAATAAGCCCTGCTGTATATATGTAAACGATTATTTCCCGTACAGTTCCCTTTTTGAGTTATACTCTTTCCGAGTAGATTCTGACATAGTCAAATCAGCCGTAATTTCGATGATGTATTGTTAATTTTTGGTTTTAGTTATTTTTTATCGATTCCGCGATGCTTTTTATTTGATCCAATGTCTCTTCCCAGTTTTTTTCTGAATGTTCGCGCATCGTTCGGTTTTTGATTTCGGAATGTGTTAGTTTTAGCACGGTTATTATACCTTTTTCTTCGAGATCAAACCGAATTTTTGAATAGTTTTCAGGTTTGTCCGGTAGTCTTGAAAAGTTGCTCCAAAAGGTATAAACAAAGAGTTTGTTTTCTTCAAGATGGATAATATTCCCCTTATCGACATATTCTTTTCCGTCCCAAGAGAATTTGAAGAGCAGCTCGCTGTCGACTTTCCAGTTCGATTCTGTTTCTACGCCCAACCATCTTTTAATATGCCTGGGTTCTGTTAAGACATTCCAGACCACCGTAGGCGATGCTTTTATTGTCCGTTCTTTTTTTATTTCCATAATGTTTTGGCTTTTCGATTCGAAATACGATAGTAGTAGTATTGTAAGGAATAAGTATTTCATTTCGTTTTTTAAGTTTGCAGGTAACTTGTACTTTGTTGGGGAAATACCATTAATATCATTGGTAATACCTTGTCAAAATGTTTTAGGTTTTTATAAACCATAACTGCTGGAAACCCGGGAAAAGAGTTATTCTTCATAAGATTTGTATACTTCCCTTACTCTTTGAATCCCCAATCTTTGAGTAAAGGTTTTTGGGTCAAAATTCACTTTTTTGTATTCTTCAAAGGCACGTTCTTTTGCGTTTTCAAAATGCTCTAAGTTTTTCCAAAGTGCTATGGTAATTACTTTTACTGTGTTGTCGTTCTCATCATTTATCATTACTTCATCTTTGATAAAGCCTGGAAGCTTTTTAATGATATTTCTGCTGAGAGACATCTTCTTCATGAACTCAGAATATGCTTCTATAGGAACAATAAATCTGTCAACGAAATATACATTTGAACTTGGTTCATCCAACGGCTTGGGTATATGGGCAGGCTGTTGCGAAAATGCAGGTGCATTCATCAATATTTCAGAGTCAAAAATTTTTCCATTTTCCAAAGTATAAATAACATATCCCTGGCTGTACATGGTATCATGTGATATTGAATTATTACCGGGGATCTTTTTATGAGTTTTCTTTATTGTTTGTCTGACAACAACATTGTTATCTTCAGAGATTAGTTTTTCGATAGCCCATAAAGCATCCGGAAAAATGTTAATAACATCACTGATGTCTTTTTTAAATGCTCTGACTCCTTTATGTCCCTTTTCGTTGGTATATTTTTTTGATATCATGTTTGGTAACTCATCCCATTTTCTTCCATTTATTACCACATTATATAGGTGTTTGATAAGTTCTTTGTTCTGATTTTGTATTTTAATTTTTGATTCCATGGTTATAGGTCTTAAATGGTTTATGTTTTCCTGGGCCTTTGCCGAATGCAATAATTGGATTAATAGCAATAACAAAAACAGTTTTTTTTGATTTGATTCCATATTTTTTAGTGTTGGGACAGTTATGAAAGACCATGTTTTATTTTCTTAAACGAAGCCAGATGCAATGATGAAATTAGATTCAGTGATTTAAAAATTTATTGATCTTTTGAAATAGCTTTTGAGAGGACCCTGAAGAAATATCGGTTAGTGGCCAAACATGGGACACTCCTTCAAATTCTACTAAAATTAAATCAGGTTGATTTTTCTTTATGGTCTTAACGAGGTTTTTGCCACCGTCATATAGTATTTCATCTTTCCCAACCATAATCAGGCTTGGTGGGAATGTTGAAAAAGATAAGTTTGATGGCGTTAAAGTATTGATGTCTATACCATCCGCACTGTCGCCTCCTGTTATCATACGGCTCTCCTTGTTTCGAACATATATTTCCTGATAAACAGGTTTAAAATCCTTTAACCCATTGGAATATGGGTGTTTAAGGGGTGTGTCATACTTAACAAAAACTATTTTTGTTTGTGTTTTTTTGGAAAAATGACTTATAAATGCTTTATGAGATTCAATGCCCCCCAAAGCAAATGAACCACCGTGTACATAGCGTAATATTCTATTTCGTTTTGTCTCTTGCGGGCAGCATGTATAGGTAACCACGCCATTAATTTTCTCTCTATTGAAGGGAACACCTTCTGAAGGCGGGTAAATAGTCTCCAAAGTATTGAAAAAAGTTCTTGTTTGAGTCAGTTCTTCTTTAGAAATCGTAGTGTCCATAATTTTATGTTTTTTACCAGCAGAACAAACAATGAATATTAATATCAATAAAAATGGTGTTTTGGTGTTGATTTTTAATCATAATCAACATTTTACAATTTTTCTCTTTTGAGCAATTTTGCATCTAATGAGTATTTTCCTCCGCCTAAAAAAATAATCGTCAAGGCGATACCTGCTGCAAGCAAGTGATACTCAAAACCTTCCCCTTCTTGTTTCCCAAACCAATTCATAAAAAAGCCATTGTTCCAATGGTACGGCACGGCACCTGTCATAACAATAAAAATTAAAAATGCCATTATTCGACTCTCGAGTCCAACCAATAGGAATAAGGAAGCAAAGAATTCTATAATTACTATTGTGATAGCTATAGCCAAGGGCAAGTTATAGTCCTGAATAAGATGTTCTATGGCGCCATTTATATTGGTTATTTTGCTATAACCATGCGGTAACATAACGATTCCTAGACTAACTCTTAAGATGAGTGGGGGAATACTGCTGTTAAGTCTAAAAGCCCGACTCATTATAATAAAAAGTGTTTTCATAATATTATAGATTTGAAAGGTTCCTTAATTCCGAAATAGGAAATATCATGTGTATTTATATATTTTCACAAATCATTCATTAGCGAATTTACATTTGTAATCAATAGGTTAGATGTCTGTTTTTCGGTAGAAATGGTACATTTTTCTTTACAATTTAGCCAGGGAAAATAACATTCCCATTGCGTGGGGAAGGTGTTTTAACCGGCTCAGGTTTCCTGATAGATTGAGATTGGACTGGACCACAAAAGCACATACTGGCCTTTATTGTTTCCGATATAGGGCAGGCTTGATTCATTACACATTACAGGGACGGTTATGGTGTGTTTCTATCACTGCCGGGGAAATAATTATGACTGGATTTAATATTTATATACCAACAAACATACCGGACTTATGATGTTGGACACAAGTTGTTGGAAAAATATCGACTGATGAAGTTAGAAGATCTGCACTTTTACAATGGGTTCGTATGGAAGCTACAATTTTATAGATATTTCTTGTAGAAGCCTCTTTCAGGGTTTCGTTGTAAGCCTTTACGGATATGGTGTTCAGCTTGATCAAAAAAATAGAAGGGACATTTTTGATCCATGCTTAAAAAGGTTACTCGATCATCGAGATTTAAATGCTCCGACACTTGCCCCTCTCATGGGTTTGCCCCGGGGTAGTTTACTTCCTACGGTATTCCAATGGGGATATACTTTCTATCTTTTTAAAGATTTTAGAAAAATACGAAGGTTCGGTATAACCTAATATAAAAGATATTTCCTGAACACTTAAGGATGTTTGTTTTAATAAGCTTTTGGCATCAAGAATAACAACATCAATAATATGATTCTTTGCCGTTTTTCCAGTTTCTGAAAGTAAAAATTCACTAAGATACTTAGGTGTGATATTCATTTTCGAAGCGTAAAAACTTACTTGTTTTTGCTCCCGAAAGTATTTGGCTACCAACGATTTAAATGTAAGAACCTGATTTTCTTTTATATTTAATGTAGTTTGATTATTAATTAAATGCTTATAGTAGAGTGTTTTTATGTATTCTAATAACGAATATACAATGCCGGGTAAAATATTTGGTTCTTTCGTAAACCGGCTCATTAATAAAAAAAACGTCTTTATCTTTTTATATTCTTGATTTTTCAATTCAAAAACATGGTGTCCTCCTGGTTGAAAAAAAGGCAACGAACTTAAAAAGACGGGGGATACCAGCTTTTCCAGCAAGGTTTCCTGAAATAGGATTGTATCGGTCGGAGCATCGGAATCTGTCATCCATTGCGATACAATTCCGGGGCCAAGTAATATTAAACTGTTATTTTTAATAGTGTAATTTTGGCAGGCAATTTTTACCCGGACATTACCCGGGTTAGTAAGGGCAATACCATAGAAAGTATTTCTAATAGGAAAATCAATGGAAGCTTTTTTATAAATATTACTATCTACCATTAAATAAGGTAGCTTTGAGTCCTTGAAAAAAGTGTAATTTAAATAGTCATAGACATCAAAGGATGTAATATCTTTATTTTTTTTCATTCAACAAACTGTAAAAAACAATAAACAACATAAATGTATACCTTTTGTATTTGAAAATCATATTAAAAACAGAAATAATTACTTTTTTACTCGAGAACCGAGGTTTATCCCGATAGCACGTGAACTAAGACGCTTGTCCCGTGAAATGTTTCTGAAGAACTTCACGGGACAAGCGTCGAAATGTTTTGCCATGTGCCGGCCGGCTCCATAGCTAAAAAGGTCTGCCAGACCTTTTCTTTACGCTTGGCCTTCTCGTGGGCTTGCCCCGAGGTAGTTTACTTTAAAGCCTGTTTTCAAACTATTTAAAAATTTCTTCAAGTTGCTCCCCCAGTGATTTATGGTCAAGGTTCTGGTCTATAACCATCCCTTCCTTATCCAATAAAAAAGTAGTAGGCATATACTTTACATGGTATGCTTCCCTCACTTCCGATTCCTTAAAGCCTTTGAGGTCTGAGACATTGATCCATGTAATCCCGTCTTCTTCAATGGCTTTTTCCCAGGCTTCCTTGTTATTATCCATAGAAACGGATACGATCTCAAAAGGTTTGTCTTTGTATTGAGCATACAACTCCCTGAGATGCCTATTTTCTTTCCTGCATGGCTTGCACCACGATGCCCAGAAATCGAGCAATACATACTTTCCGGTTAGCGAAGACAATTTAACTTCTGTTCCGTCCGGCCTGTTTAAGGTAAAATCGGGAGCATTCTTTCCTGTTAACTGTAAAGCAGCCTGTTGATCTTTTATCTTTACGATCTCCTTATACATATCATAGTCTTCAAATAATGCAATATCGCCGGCTTCCATCCATTTTACCAGGTCTTTGTATTTAAGGGCGCCCATTCTGTTATCGCTATACAATACATACAACGAGACCAGCGATCGCGGATTTTCCTTTATAAACCGATATGATCTTTGCATTCGTTCTTCAAACAAACTGCTCAGCTTTTCATTCTTCAGTGTTTCCGGCAACGTGGTATCGGCCTGTACGGCATGAGCCGATTCCTCATACACCTTCAGTACATTATCGACATAGTGTTCATACTTTTCTTGTTCGGGCGAATTCTTAATCTCTAAGGATGGGGCTCCTTTCTCTTTTCCATAACTCAGATTATAACTTCCGGAAGGTTCTATAAAAAGTACCGGCTGCCCGTAGTTGCCTTCTACCCTAACCTCATATACCGAAGGTTTCCCGCATGCTATTTCAAAGCTGTAGACACCTCCCTCTACAAGCGTGGAATCTGCTACCTCATAAGCTCCGTCGGTATGTATAAGTTTTACATGGGCACCGTTAAAACGCTCATTAGCAAAAACTCCTTTAATGACAGCTTTTTTTTGCCTGGTTGAACAAGAACAACATGCAATTGCCATTCCTAATATCATCAAAAATGTTCGTTTCATACGTTTAAAATTTTGTAATTGATTGAAAATGAAATAATTAAAAATTTAAGAACGTATGCAACCACTCTGCTGTGCTCCGTTCTCACATTAAGAAATTTAAACATTTCCTTTTATGAATTAATTTTTAAATTTCTTGATGTTCGTTTCATACAATCTATTCTTTTAAAAATTTGTTTAATGTTTTCTCCAGTGCTTCTCCCCTTAGCGCATCTCCCTTGGCTATTATTACGCCTTTTGGGTCTACAAGCACCATATAAGGAATGCCTCTGTATTGATATATATCCATTGTGTGTTTGTTACGGTCGAGCAATTGATGGTAGGGCATATTTGCTTCAGCCATGCCTTTCTCCCATTTTTCTTCACTATCGTCTATTGATATTGCAAGTACTTCCAGTCCATTATCCTTAAACCGCTTGTAATTCTCAATTACATTTGGGATTTCCTTTTTGCAGGGGCCGCACCACGATGCCCAAAAATCCATCAAAACAAACTTTCCCCTGAAAGAAGACAACTGCAACTGTTTTCCTTCACTGGTTTCAAGAGAAAAATCGGGAGCGGCTGCACCTACATCCGATGCTTCCTGTAATTTCACTTTATCGTTTAGTGCCTTTAAATAGAACCGTTTTTGGGCTGAAGGAGAAAAACGGTTTATAATGTCCTTTAAAAAACCGGTAGGTTCATTCCTGAAATTATTATATACTATAAAGGACAAGGCTGTACTGTTTTTGTTGTGATCTATTGCAGCTATAATATTCTCGCGTTTCACTTTAAAAAGAGAATCTATGATGGCAGAATAATAGTTTAATCGTTTTCGATTCTCTTCCGATTGTTCTACTTCATTATACGCTTTAAATGCTGCATTGTATTCTTCGCTATACCGATCGAGGGCTATGCTTGCCGGGAAATTCTTATCCAGGAGGTTCATTTCCTCATAAGCAGGGGAACCGGATACTTCTATATGCTGAAGGCTTCCTTTGTCTATCCCGGCTTTTAGGACTACGACCTTTCCGTCTGTAAAAAAACCGATCCTGTTTCTTGTCTGGCTATAATTGAGGTTGCCGAGTGAAGGGATATATATCTCCCGGTATACCGGACCATCTTCCCGGGCTTGTATTGCAAATTCAAAATGCCCTTCCCGGGAGATCACCGTATCTACAGGCTGAAAATAAGGATTCAGCAATATCACTTTCTCACTTTTAAGCCCATTTATCTCTCCTTGTATTTTTACTAGGCGCTGCTTTTCGGATGTGCATCCAACCCATATGGTTAAACTTATGGCACAGGCGATAAACGAAAGGTATTGTGTTTTTAGTTTCATTAGGTGTCGTTATTATGGTTTATATATTTTTCCTCCTTTAATTATCAGCTCCGGATTCAGTAACCGGTTCAGGTCCTCAAGCGGATTGCCTGATAAAATAACCAGATCGGCCCTTTTCCCTTTTTGTATAATCCCCCTGTCGTTTAAACCTATCGCTTTTGCACCTGTATTTGTAGCACTCTTTAAAGCTTCAAAGGGAGTAAAACCACATTTATTTACTAATAATTGTAATTCTTCCACCAAGGGAATACTGTTATCCATAGTATAAGGCCAGTCGGTCCCTGCTACTATTTCGACCCCTTTTTCCTTAGCTCTTTTTGTTATGCGAACACTGTTTTCCAGCCCATTGTTCTCGGCAAGCAAATTGGTAGGGTCGAGAATAATGTTATTGGCCTTCATCATACCGAATACTTTATCCAGACGTCTTTCGTCTATCGGTTCCATTTTAGCCGACATATCGGGATTCACCTCATGGGCCATATCGAAAGCATGCGACATACTGTTCACTCCTGCTACAGCCACATCTGCAGGCATGGCCGGAAAAACTGCTGCATGGCTCCAGGCCTGTAAATGTTGCCTGTGTGCTTCTGCTGTAATCTTCTTTACCAATCCGGCTGAAAGGTCATTGTATATCTTGATGCCGGTAACACCGGCTCCTTTGGCTTCTGCTACAACCTGTCGGATGTCTGTAGTGTCGGTGATTATCCTGCTCCACGGACTGTAACCCTGACGCTGGTCATCCGAATGTGTATTTATCATATCAAAATAACCGGGACCGGCAAACTGGGCCGCATAATAAATTTCCGGGGCAGGGATCTGCTGTAGCGCCGATGCTCTCTCGTAATATCCGAGTAACACTGCATTTCCTGCCATATCCCGTACCGTAGTGATCCCGGCATACAACATCTTGTGCAATACTTTTTCGGTTTCTTTCCGGTTTTCGGAAAGGTCAGGCTTCGGTACGGTAGCCAGGTGTACATGAGCATCTATCAGTCCGGGTATTACATACTTTCCCGACAGATCGAATACCGTTCCCTTAAAACCGGCGATACTGTCCTTATCGTAAAAGACCTCGGAAATTTCGGTTCCTTCTACCAGGATAGCCCCTTTTTTCGGTGAAGAGACCGATGTTACGTCAACTATAAATACATTCCGCAATAATATGGGATCTGATTGTTGTTGTGCCCTGATATTGGTATGTAATATCATTACAAACACCAGGCACATTACATAGTACTGTAATTTGTTCATGTTTATTTCGTTTAAATAATGGGTGAAAAATCTGATCAGCAATACCATCCTGAACCTGTAAAGTGTTACTGTCTGTTTACAATAACCATCAGAAAGCTCAGGATGATATTTCAGTTACCGGATAGCAATCTATGATCAATAGCCCTGATTCTGCTCTATTCCCGACCTGTCGATTTCCAATTGTGGTATAGGCAAAGCATAACGGGTATCGTTCGGACTCATGGAAGAACCGTCTGTTCGGGTAAATCCTTGCTCTAGCCTTTTAAGGTCGGTAAACCTGAAACCTTCAAAAACCAGTTCTTTTCTTCTTTCCTTTAATATGGCATCGAGCAGGGGTTCGCTACCCGATTCGTAAGCCCCGATCCCGCGATTGGTCCTAAGTGTATTTAAAGCTGTTATGGCTTTGGTATTCTCAGAGAGCTTTGCGTAGCTTTCGGCAAGGATCAGGTAAAGTTCCGGTACGCGGATCAATTTTAAATCGGCTGTTCCTGGATTAAAACTGGCCTCATCAACAGTTCTCAACCCCACATATTTCTTAGGGAAATAAGCGCCCGGCTGCAAAGGGTTCTCTCCAAAATAAACGGGAAAACGGATATCGCTATCTTTATCATACAGATCCAGAAGTTCCTGCGGGGCATTAAACGGATAACTAAAGTAAATAGGAATAGCGAACATGGCTGCATTTACATTGCCTTCGCTATCGTCGAACCTGATCCTGAAAATGATCTCGTCGGACTCATCATAATACCACTCGTCTTCCAGAGCCTCAACTGTATTCACAAGCTTATATCTGGTATCTGTAAGCGCCTGCTCGGTATATTTCACGGCCTGTTCGTAATTTCCGGTCTCATGATAGATCCTTCCCATTAAGGCTCTGACAGCCGTTAAGGATATACGGTAAGAATTCGCTTCATTAGTTGCCAGGCGCTCTGCTTCTTCAAGGTCGTTTAGTACATATTCAATGAGCTCTTTATTGGTGCTCCTTGGCTTAATATCGAGCAAAGCATCTGTTTCGAACCTGTAAGGCACGGCCAGGGCTTCCTGATCACTCACATATGCTGGAGCAAATAAACGGTACAGGTTATAATGTAAATATGCCCTCAGAGCAAGTGCTTCGCCCAGATAAGCTGCAAAATCGGGATTGGAAGCGCCTCTCGCCTCCCGGATAATGGTATTGGCATTTTCGATAGCCTGATATGAAATACGCCATAAACCTTCCAGTTGAAATGCATCACTACCATAGGCCAGAGGATAAATATCCCTGTCGACACCATCAAAAGCAAAACCTTCATTGGTCCCTAAAAGATTATCCGACACCGATTCGGTAACCGTTAAAAAACTCATGTTATAAGCTGTGAGCTCTTCCTTCATTACGGCATAAACCCCGTCTAAGGCACTTCGGTAAGCCTCTTTGCTATCTAAAAAATCGCCGGGTGCTGCCCCGTCTAACGGATTTTTTTCTATAAAATCTTTTGAACACCCAATCAGTAAAAAGGTGATATATATGTATTGTATGTATCTTTTCATTTTGTCTTTTTTAGAAGGTAACATTAATTCCTAAAGAGATCTTCCTTACAATAGAAGACGATAAGCCAATTCCTCCTGTAAGAGTACTGTACTCCGGATCCGTATAATCAATATCGGTGATCGTAAAGAGGTTTTGTCCTTGAGCAAAAACCCTCAGTGATTCAACGCCAAACCTCTTGGTAAGGTCTTTGTCGAAATTATAAGCCAGGGTCAGGTTCTTTAACTTTATATAATCGGCATCCTGAAGAAACTGGGTAGAAACCCCGTAATCAGATTCCCGGTTCAGCGCCCTTACGGCTACATCTGTTTCATCTCCGGGCGACCTCCATACATTCAATGCATTGATATGCTGATTGAGGTAAGGGGTATTATACAGCTCGTGAAGTCCGCCGTTTATCACGTAATTTCCTCCCGAAAAAGAGATCAGAAAGGATAATTCCACATTCTTGTACTGAATGTTGTTCGTAAACCCTCCGAAATATACCGGAGCAGAGGTTTTATCGCTTACACTGCGGGCCTGGCTCAATTCACTTTGGTTTGGAGTCGTACTCTGAGTATCGTATTCTATGACATTTCCTTCTGCATCCTGGTACCGGTTTAAGCCGTTTTCGGGATTCACCCCCAGCCAGTCAATCATATACAATGCATTTATCACGGCTCCTTTTTTATAAGCTATATATCCTCTTTGTATGAGATCTGCATCTTCGATAAGCTCCAGTACTTTACTTTTGTTATGCGAAAAATTGAGTGTGGAAGACCACGAGAAGTCTTTCGCCTGAATGTTTAACGTATTCAGGGAAACTTCTATTCCCTGGTTCCTGAATTCCCCTATATTCGAAGTAAGGTCCGAAAACCCGGAAGTAAACGAGATTTGCCTGTCGTTAATAAGGTCTTTGGTATCCCTTATATAATAATCGACACTACCACTTATCCTGTTGTTGAAGGCACCGAAATCGAGGCCTATATTCAGGTTTCTGTTCTTTTCCCAGGTAAGGTCGGGATTTGCGCCGCCCGAAAGGGTTGGTACATTAACCCCATCGTAGGTTTTTCTGAAACCGTAAAGGGACAAGGCATCAAAATCGCCTATAAAATCATTGCCCGATGTTCCGATACTGGCCCTTAACCGAAGGCTGCTCATCCCTTTCGCATTTTTAAAAAAGTTATTGTGGATATTCCATCCGGCACCCAGCGACCAGAAATTTGCATATTTGTTATGGTCGCCAAAACGGGAAGAACCGTCCCTTCTTATGGAAGCCGACACATTATAAAGCCCTTTGTAACCATAGTCCAGTCTGGAAAAATAGGATACAGATCCCGACTGGGTCATGTTCTCAAATATGGTTGGGGCGTTCGTTGCCGCCGATATGGTACGTACCTTATTGTTAAGGTATCCCCTGGCCGTTGCAGAAAAACTGCTCGATTCGGCTTCTCCTACCTCACTACCCAATAAAAGGGTAAGATGGTGGTCGTTAAAATTCTTATCGATCGTTGCCGTAATATTGGCCGTATAATTTTCACTTTCGGAATTGGCTACCCGAAGTTTCCCTCCGCTGAGGACTATCTTTTCAAAATTGGTGCTGTTAGACGTATTAAAATTACCGCCCCAGGTCCCTTTTAAAGTAAGCCATGCCAAAGGAGTATAGGTAATATAAATATTTCCCATTATGTTCTTCCTGTGTGATTCACCTTCGGTATTCCCGGAAAGGAACAAAGGATTGTACGGAGGCCTGCCTGTACCCTCCTTTAAAACAGGTATCAATTCCCCATTCTCATCATACACATCTTCCCAGGGGTTAAGAAGGAACGAGTTCCCGAACGGATCTACACTTGTTCTCAGATCGCTCAGGCGAGTCTGCCCGTAGCTACCGGAAAATCCCAGGGTTACATTGTTAAACAGGTCGTAGTCTACTTTAACCGTTGCTACAGTCCTGTTGTATGCACTTCCGTAGAGATTGTTCTCTCCGTTATATGATAATGACGAGTAATAATTTGCTTTTCCGGTACCCCCGAAAACAGCGATATCGTGATTCATATTATCGCCGTTCTTCAACAGCAGATCTGCCCAAAGTACATTGTTTCCCGATGCTCTTCGTTGTGCAAGCACATCTTCACGTCCGTTGTAAACCCCTATTAACTCTCCGTAATCGAGGTTCTGCTGTGTGTTCATCAGATCGGAAGTAAATGACTGACTTGGGTAAGATACCGACATTCTGGAGTTTATCTGAACCTGTAGTTTCTGCTCTCTTTCACCTCGTTTGGTAGTAATAAGGATCACCCCGTTAGACCCCCTGGAACCATAAATAGAGGTAGCAGCGGCATCCTTTAACACCGATATATCTTCTATGTCATTGGCATTAAGCATGGTCTGCCCCAAACCTGACGGCATTTGAACCCCGTCTACGATAATAAGTGGCTCGGTAGAGGAATTTATAGACCCTATTCCTCTCAACAAGATGGTTGGCGGCGAATCGGGGGTGCTGAAACTTTCCTGTACCAGCATTCCGGGAACAACCCCTATAAGAGCATCGGCAAACGATACATTCTGGGTAGTTTGCAATACTTTGGTATCTATCTTTGTGGCAGCTCCCGTAAACTGTTCCCTTCGCGTTTTACTATACCCTACCAATACGACTTCATCTAACCTGCTCGACTGTTCTTTGAGGCTCACATTGAGGGTCGTTGTTTTCTCGTCTATAACAATAGTACTATCGGCAAACCCTACGTAACTAAATACCAGTTCATCGCCGGGAGTAACGCTTATTTCATAATACCCGTTTGTATCGGCAGAAGTTCCTTTTTGGGTGCCTTTTATAAGTATTGCCGCCCCGAAAAGAGGGACACCATTATTATCGGTTATTATACCCTTGACCTTTTTCTGCTGGATAAGGGGAGTAGTTACAGGTATCAATTTTTTGGTTTTAAGTACAATCTGTTTGTTAAGTACTTCAAAATCAACATTGGTATTTTTAAACAGTTCTTTAAGAACCCTGCTTAACGGAACATTTTCTACATTAAGCGTAATCTTACGCGATACATTTACATCTTTCAGGTTATACAAAAAGCGATAGCCAGAAGCCATTTCTATTTCCTTAAAAACTTTTTCAATAGATGTATTGGTCTGGTTTAACGAAACTTTTACGTTCTGTGAATAACTATTGGCCTGTATTTTGAACAGGCAGACAAGTAAAAAGAAGAAAGTGATCCTCATGGTTAAACCTAAGTTTAGGGAATAGCCGGATTCTCTTTCCGGTCTAAAGAGTTTTTTCATAGTTTTGTAATGGTTTAGTTATTATTCTCTTAAAAATTAAACTGTTTTCATCGGGGAAGTGTAGCAGCACTTTCCCGATTTATTTAAAATGCAATCATATCATAGGCATTGAATTAATTTATAATAATCGTATTGCTCTCAATGGTATATGAAAAATTATAACTTTTATTAAACGATGCCAATACATCCTCTATGTGTTCGTCTACAAACTTGGCTGTAAACACCTGTTTGTTCAGCTCCTTATTGTTATTCTGTATTTCTACATTGTAATAGCGTTCCATTCGTTTCACAATCTCAGAGAAAGGTTCTTTATTAAACATCAGTACGCCCTTGATCCATGCTATATAAGGAGAAACATCTACATCCTTCACTTCAATTTCATCTGTCAGTTCATTCCAGGTAGCGCACTGATCGGGGTTTAGTTTCACAGAGGTTTCAGGTAAATAACCGGTTGTTTCATCGTACAGGGCAACGGCTCCTTCCGTAAGGACCGTACGTACCGAATGGTCTTCGCTATAAGCAGTAATATTAAATTTCGTTCCCAGAACCCTGGTTTGAATCCCGTGGGAACTCACTATAAAGGGTTTCGACGAATCCTTTGTCACTTCAAAATACCCCTCTCCTTTTAAAAACACCATTCTGTTCTGTTTATCCTTGAAGTCGGCGGGGAATTTCAATGAACTTTCAGAGTTCAGGTAGATCTTAGAACTGTCGGGCAGCACAACAGTAAAGCGTTTCCCTCTGGGAACATGTACCGCATTATAGGTGTCGGGTGTAGATCCGTCGCCGCTGAAAATCAATTCATTACCATTATTAGTTCCTATCAGCTGCCCCTGGTTATTGGTTATCTTATTGTTTTCCGGGTTCAGTATTTCAGTTTTCCCGTATTCTGTCTGGAAAGTAACTGCTTCGTGAACCGGGTCGAGTGTATCTGTAACCCTGTTTTGAGGTTTAAAGAAAAAATATGCGCCTATACATACCAAAAACACAGCGGCCATTCTAAAAACGAAGTCCCGTTGTTTTTTTCTTCGTGCGTTTCTACGCAGAAGAACACTTTTTTTCTGAATATTTAACCAGGCCTTGCCGGCATCAGGATTCAGGATGTGCAAAACATCTTTTTTGTTCTTTTTAAGAAGGGTCAGTTCTTCAAAGAACAACTCATTTTCTTTACTTTCTTCCAGCCATTCTTGAAATTGTTTCTCTTCGGCATCGTTAAGTGATTCAGAGAGCTTTCTTGTAATGAGATCCATATATAGTGCGTCATCTTTCATAGGGTAGACAAACTGCTGTTTACTCGATCATCGAGATTTAAATGCTCCGACGCTTGCCCCTGTGAAATGTTCCTAAAGGAATTTCATTGGACTTACGTCGAAATGTTTTTTTAGGTTTTCCTTTTAATGCCCCGTAGGCTTGCCCGAGGTAGTTTACTTAAAAGACCCAAAAACATGATTTTAGGGTAACGCTAAATTTAAAAAAATTAATAATTTCTTAATTTTTAACACATTTGAAGTAAAAAGAGAAATATCTCATCACTCAGAGAGCCTCTTAAAATCCGATATGCTTTTTTCATTTGTGCCTTTACCGTGTTAATAGAGATATCGAGTTTGTCGGCTGCCTCATGGTATTTTAATCCCTCTATGGCACATAGTAAAAAAACTTGCCTGCATTGCTCAGGTAGTTTCCTGACAATAGCGTGGAGTAGCGATTTTTTTTCTTCCGATACCATCTCTTCTTCTTTAGAAGATTGTGAGCCTGATAATTCAAAGGCATTGTGGTCTATCGAATAAGAGATCTTTTTTCTTTGGACACTATTCAGACTTTGGTTTCGAACGGCTGTAAAAATATAAGCTTTAAGGTTCTCTACTTTTCTATCTTTTCCGGTAGCAATTATTCGGGCAAAGACATCCTGAACAATATCTTCGGCTTCATCAGCATCTTTAACATAATAATAAGCGACAAGACATAATTCCTGGTAATGTCTGGTAAAAAGTGACGATAATATGGTATGGTTGGTATTCAAAAGAGAATATAATTATACAAAACTAAAATTATTTCTATAATATCATATTTAATTCTTGATTAATGGCCTTTTCATATATGTATAATTAAGTTGTACCTTAAGGTTTATTGCCTCAAAAAAAAAGGTATATAAACGGTTTCCTGAATTAACAGACTTAAATGGTTGATTAGGTTCATAAGAGCTTTTTAAGAAAGTCACTTTGGGGTCGCCTCTGATTAAAAGCTAAATAGATCGGGTAATTCATATGTTTATCTGATTATAAACATTTCACTTTTTAAGGAAGCTTACAGCTGAATCCGTAGTTTTATTAATTTAGGGTTTGCCCCAAGAAAAAACACACACGGATCTTTTTCATTGCTATAATATCGATGGGCACTCCTTAACAGACAGTCCTGTCATTTATTCTTGCTTCCTGATTATTTACAAATATCATTATATAACGACTCTATGGATTTACGGTATTTGACCGCAATGACTTGCAGGTTATTATAACCGCTGATGTCTAACTTTTTAGAGATATTGGTTCTGTGGTTCTCTATGGTTTTAGGACTGTTATACAGCAATTCTGCAATCTCCGGGTTGGTCAGGTTTAAAGAGATCTTGTATAAGATCTTTAGTTCGGTTTTGGTAAGGTAGCTTAGGTTTCTAAGCAGGTTTTCTACGAATTCAATTTCCTCAGCGTGTTTATTAAAAAACGCCATACAGTTTTTCCCCTGGTAATAATTGCCTTTGGATATTTCTTCAAGGCAGGTTTTTATTTCTTGATGTACACAGTCCTTAAATAAGAAACCATTAGGTTTTAAATTTTTGGCCGTAACCAATATGGGAATGCTCATGGAGTTTGTCAGTAAGACCACTTTTTTCTTCGGGTGCTTTTCTTTTATGATTTTCAAGGCTTTGATTCCGTCAAAAACAGGCATTTCCAGATCTAAAATAAATATATCCGCCAGATCAACTGCCTCTATGGCATCCTTACCGTTTTCAACATCAATAGAGACTGTATAATTATCAAAGCTTTCAATGAGTACTTTTAATCCTAACCGTACCAAATAGTGATCATCTGCAACAAGTACCTTTTCTTTATTCATTTTCTATGGTTTTGGTATTAATATGAACTATAAAAACAGAGCCCTTAGGGGAATTTTTTTCATAGACGATTTTAGAATTTATTTTTAACAACATCTTTTTACAAAGAGAAAGCCCGATACCATAGCCTTTTTCTTTAGAAGTGCCTGATGTAACAGGAACTTTTTCGATATTCCCTTTTAGCATGGAATGGATCCTTTCATCAAAACCGATCCCCGTATCAATGATCTTAATATGGTACATTTCATCGTTTACTTTCACTGCCTCAATTTTAATTATACCGTTTTTCGGGGTAAATTTTACCGCATTAGAGAGCAGGTTCCTAATCGTAAGGTCTATAATGTTTTTGTCGGAATGTATAATATGGTCTGTATGGTCATGAAACTCAATGGTCAGATCTTTCGAGACAATACTGCTTTCGACTATCTTTATATTTTGTTTAATGAGTTCGGTTAATGAGAATCCGGTGATTTTTACTTTGATGCCCTTTGACTGGCTTATGATCCAGTTCAGGATATTATTCAAGAGATTGAGTAAATTGGCTGAATTCACTTCGATATTTGCAAGGTTCTTTTCCAACTCGTCCTTTTTTAAATGGTCGAGACTGTTCCGGAGAATAAATAATAAATGGGAGAGATTGGTGATCGGACTTTTTACATCATGGGCCAGAATCGATAATAGTTCATCTTTTAATAAGTTAAGGGATGCCAGTTCTTGTCTTTGTGACTTTATTTCTGTATTGATATCGATCAACTTTTTATTTTGGAGTTGAATTTTACTGTTTTGAATAAATAATTTTTTTTGTGATTTCCGTTTTTGAAAATACATGGCGACAGATAACCATAACAGGATCCCGATAAGAATTGCAAAAATAACAAGTCCCTGTATTTTCTGTTTTTGATTTGATATCTGTAATTCATTCAGTTCATAATTGATCTTAAGATTTTCCAGCTCGAGTTCTTTTTTCTTTAAGCTTAACCGGGCTTCTATCTGATCGGATTCACTGATTAAATGTTTTTCCTTGATAAGATCTTGATAATAGCTGGCTTTCTCCAGATAACTCAAAGAAGAAGCCTGGTCCTTTCTCTGTCTGGCAATTGCATATAATTCCGTATAGGTTAATTTTAAGATTTCGAGGTTAGCGATCAGACCTTCCATTTTGATAACCTTATGGAGATAGTTTTCAGCATCTTCAAGAATTCCTTTGTCTTTGTAATAAACGGCGATTTTTAAAAACACAAGTGCCTTGTTTTGCACATAACCATTTTGCAGGGCAAGAATCTCTGCTTCTTTAAAGTATTCCCAGCCCTTTTCTTTATGACCAAGCGAATAGTTAATGCTTCCCAGTTGTATAAGAACATTGGTAGCATCTTTTTTTAATCCGGAGCGTTGATAAAAAGGCAGGGTGTTTTTATAAAAAGAAAGAGCTTGCGCAGTACTGTCGATTGCCATATAGGTTTGAGCAAGTTTCTCATTGGCCTTGTATATCCTTAAAGAATCGTTCTTTTCCCTGGCTTCATTAAGGGCCTTTAGAAAAGAGTTTTGGGCATTTTGGTAATCATTCAGATTATAGCTTACGGCTCCCAGGTTCAAAAAGTACTTATAACTGTCTATTTCATCGTTGATGTCGTTTATGATATCGTAACACTGAAGATAGGCTTTCAGAGATTTTTTGTACTCTCCATTATTGTTGTACAGTAACCCAAGATTGTTTAAAACGGCAAACTGATTGTTCTTATCATTTAATGAAGTGTAGAGTTCGAGTGCCTCTTTAAATGCAGTTTCGGCATCTGTAGTCTTATTCAGGTCGTTAGCAATAAGTCCTTTAATGGTGAGGTACAGCGCTTTTTCTTCTGGATTATTTGCCAAAGTCTCCGCCTGTTGAATAATATTATAAGCGATATCGAATTGTTCGTTAATATATAAAGCAGTAGCATAGTTGGTAATTGTTTTAAACTGAATAGGGGAGGAGGTCGTTTTTGACAATTCAAAAGCCTTTTCGGCATAGGTGAGCCCTATTCTGGGGTTCTTATTAATAGTTTCGTAATATTTCAGATTTAAAGAATCAAGATCTTGAGAAAGCAGGTGGTCTTCCTTAAATACCTGGGTATGTCCATTTAAGGAAATTAAGATTAAACATAAGTATAAAATTGAATTCTTCATTCTGATCTTTACATTGCAACGTGGTCAAATATATGATAACTAATGACTAATATTTTCTTTCCCGGCAAAAAATGAGGAAATCCCCCTATTTCTTTTTTTAACGTTTAAGCTACGTTTGTCAACGAAGATTATATTTTGTTAACGGATAATGTAACAAATCATAAACTTTTTTAAGAATTAATCGGATCACCAAAACTAAAACTTATGATTGTCAGAACAAATTTAAAAAGATTAACGCTATCTGTCCTAATGGCCGGACTGCTAGCTAACGTAAGTTGTCAAAAAGACGATGAGTCATTAAATGATTTAACAGGTATTACCGCTTTTGGATTCAAGGATGGGGTGATAGAAAACTATCCTTTTACTGTAGATAATGTAAATTATAAAATTGAAAATAAGGACAGTCTTCCATATGGTTACGATGCCAGTGCCCTGACAGCTGAGTTCCAGATCATTCTAGGGTCGACAGTAACAGTGGGGGGCGTAGAACAGGTTAGCGGAGTTACCCAAAATGATTTTTCGGATGTAGTAACTTATGTATTGACAGCTGAGGATGGCGTTACTTTTAAAAACTATTCCGTTCAGGTAAATGTTGCCCGGCTCAATCCTGAAGCATTACAATGGAACCAGGCAACTCCCAATGCCTTTGACGCTAACTACGATACTCAGGAGTATTTCTATGCAGGAGGCAAACATTATGTGATTGCCGGGAAAACAAAGACAATGGAAAACAAACTCTATAGCTCTGAAGACGGAAAGACATGGACAGAGGTAGAAATTGCAGGCGACTTCCCCTCTGGGTTTAACCATAACATAGTGGTTCAGGACGGTGTTGCCTATGTTGTTGGATATTTAGAGATGACCGATCCATATGGGTTGGGAGACCCTCAATATTATCAGAACACCTTGGGGGTTGATGCCTATGTTACCACAGACGGAATGACCTGGACTAAAACGGAAGGAGCCTTGGTAGAAGGCGAAGGCTGGAGTAAAATGTATTACGGACGAATTAATACGCCTTCGTATGTATTAGACGGAACGGTCTATGCAGTAGGTGGTAATACTGCTGTTTTTGGTAGCTTTAATGGAGGTAAATCACAAGGAGCCGTATTCTATCCGCCGGCTGGGGTTAGCTCTACAACATTGATGTCTACCGACGGAATTGTTTATAGTCAAAGCGGAGAATATACGGCAGAAATGCCCAGAAGAGCTTTTTCAGCTTCATATGTATACAATGATAAAATGTATCTTGTGGGCGGACTCGGTACTGATGCCACCTCATATAGCGATGTTTGGTCGTCTTCAGACGGGGTAAACTGGACTTTGGTCTCAGATGGTGCCTTTGCGGCGAGACATAAAGCAAGCACGGTGGTTTACGACAATAAGATATGGATGATTGGTGGCTTGCTGGCCGATGGTACTTGTACCTCAGAGATATTGGTTTCTGAAGACGGGGGTATTACCTGGGATCCGGTGGCCGAAGATCAGGCATTACCGTCTAACTTTACTCCGAGATGTAATGCCGACGTAACGGTAGACGAAGATGGTAATCTATTGATTATCGGAGGTGAATATACCGAGGTAACTACAGACGAAGAAGGAAATATAAATGTGGAATACCATGTTCTTACCGATGTGTGGACAGGTAAATTGAATAAACTATAATGGTTTTGTTCTTATTGATAAAGAGAGTGCTGGGGTTTCTGAAATCCCTGCGCTTTCTTTGTTGCAATGCTGAAAGAGTGTTAAATTCAATATAAAAAATACCAAAACTTATAACCAATTGAAAATGAATAGAAAACATATCCTATACGTGTTTTTGTTTTTGTGTGGAGTGTTCTCTTACGGACAAAAAGTAACCAAAGCACAGCCAATAAAAAGTGCACTTGTTAGCGGAAAAGTAGTAGATAAAGCAAACGATTTTCCGGTATTTGGCGCTACTATTATGGTGAAAGGGAGTGCTAATGGAGTGGCAGCAGATTTAGACGGAAATTTTGAGATTCAGGTAAACAAAGGAGATCTATTGTTAGTATCTTCTATTGGGTACGAAAATGCAGAATATAAGGTTACAGACATTAATAAAAAGATAGTTGTTCTGCTCCAGGAAAATATAGAAGCGTTACAGGCTATTACGGTTGTAGGTTATGGAAAACAGGAAAGACGCGACCTTACTGGAGCCATAGGTTCTATAAAAGGAGAGAAACTCGATAACATAACTGCTAGTTTCGACAACGCTTTGGCGGGTAAAATTTCCGGAGTACAGGTAAATTCGAGTTCCGGGGTGCCAGGCAGTGCAACATCTATAACCATTCGAGGAATTACCTCATTAAATGCTAATAGTAATAACCCGTTGATCGTCATCGACGGAGTTCCGGTATATGGTACGGACAGAAACAATAATACTACCGATTTTTCACGAACGTCTGTTATACCAGGAATGCTGGGCGGAGGTTCCGTTTCAAATAACCTGGATCCCAGATCCGATTTTGAAAGGAATCCGCTTTCCATGCTCAATATGGACGATATAGAATCTATAGAAATACTGAAAGATGCCTATGCAACGGCAATTTATGGTTCGAGAGGGGCTGCGGGGGTTATCTTGATCACAACCAAGTCTGGTGCGGTTGGAAAACCGAGGATCAATGTTAACTACTCAACCACACTGAGCAATCCGGTTGCAACGCCGGATGTGTTGAATGCACAACAATATTCAGATTTTTATAACAAGTATTATGACGAGCAAGACAATCCCTTTCCTGTTGGTATTGAAACCAATTGGCTGGATAGGGTAACCAGGACAGCTGTAGCAAACAACCTGTCTGCATCTATGGCGGCCGGAACGGAAAAAATGAAATATTATTTTAGCTTTTCTGTGTTGGACCAGGAGTCATATATTGTTGGGCAGGATTATAAAAAGTACAGTGCCCGGGTAAATACAGACTATAAGTTTAGCGATAAGCTGAAGTTTGGCACCAACGTAACAGTTAATTTTTCAGATAATAATGCCCTTAACGCCCAGAGTATTTACAGAAATGCTGTTTTAAAAGCGCCCAATGTAGCCGAAAAAACAGCCTTGGGTGATTATTATTTTGGTTCTGCACCTAATTACCGAGGATCTGCCGACAATCCACTTGCTCAGGCCTATAGGGATATTAACTATGTAAAAGACTCCAGGACCATTGGTAATGCCTATCTGGAATACGAACCGGTAGACGGCCTTACCTTAAAATCGGAAGTAGGAATCGATTATTTTGGGTCAGAAGCATACAGTCGTCTTATAAGCAGACCTGATTTAGAAGGGGGAAGCGCAAGGGAAACCACGAAACAGAATAGAAAGTTGGTGGTAAACAATACCATTAACTATGTGAAGAATTTCAATAAACATGCTATAAACAGTGTGATTGGACAGAGTTTTGAGAAATCACGCGAGCAGGCTACTTCAATCTTTGGGCGTAATTTTGATAACGATAATGTGTTGGCAATAGGCAGGGCTGGAAATCGTGGTATTTCGAATACTTTGATCCAGGAATGGGCTTTGTTCTCAGCTTTCGGTCGGCTTAATTATCAATACGACAATAAATACCTGGCCGGTGTTACCTACAGGGTAGACGGATCTTCGAGGTTTAACAAGAATAACAGGTATATCGGTTTTCCGTCCTTCTCTTTGGGATGGAGACTTTCAGAAGAAGCATTCATGAAGGGCTTTAATTGGATAGACGACCTGAAATTCAGGGGGAGCATGGGATTTACGGGTATCGATGGAACCAGTGGTTATTATGGTAATCAGGGACAGTATTTACCGCATCCGAACGGATTGAATTATAACGGAGTATCTATTTTACAGGCAAGACAACCCAATAACCCGAATTTAAAATGGGAAAGGACCAGAACTTTAGATTTGGGGGTCGATGCCAACTTGTTCGGTAACAGGGTTGATCTACAGGTAGATTACTACCATAAAAAGATAACCAATATGCTTTATTCATCGGCAGTGCCCTGGTACATGGGATACCCGGACCAACAACAGAATATAGGCGATATGGAGAACAGAGGTATTGAGGTGACCTTAAATACCATCAATATAAGCACCCCGGATTTTAGATGGACTACAGATTTTAATATTGCAAGGAATACCAACAAAATATTAAAGCTGAACTATAGCGGAAGCTCGGCATCAGGGGCAGAATTGGGGTATAAGTATTTTGCCGAAGGAGAATCTGCGGCACAATTCTTTCTGTATGATTGGGCAGGAGTAAATCCATTAACAGGAAACCCGTTGTGGAATTATGTCGATGGGACACAAAGTGAAACACCGCCTGCTTCGTTGAATGATAACCCTAACCAACACCGATCACCTATGGGCGATGCCATGCCGGATTTTTTCGGGGGGATCACCAATACATTTTCGTATAAGAATATCGAGTTGAGCGCATTCTTTTCGTTTGCTTACGGCGGACAATTGTATAACGGAGCTAAAGCACAACTCTTTACCTACAGCCAAAACAGCGCAAACAACCTCTCTACAGATATTCTCGACTATTGGTTGATTCCGGGGCACAGGACGGATATCCCTCAGATACATAATGCTTCGCTTGATGAAAACGGATTTGGCGGCGTAAGGGATTATACCGTGGGGCGCGATTCAGACCGTTTTCTCGAAGACGCTTCATACATCAGGTTAAAGAATATCAGGTTGGCCTATAACTTTCCAAAAACGTTGTTGGATAAATATTTCTTAAGTAAGTTAACACTGTACATACAAGGGAACAACCTGCTAACCTTTACCAAGTATACCGGGCAAGACCCAGAGGTGAATGCTTTTGGTTCATCTGCCCTTTTGAGTGGTTATG